>NZ_VDGT01000005.1 GCF_006335015.1 Streptomyces sedi | reverse complement strand
TTTTAGGGTTCCGGTGGTCATGGCGGAGAGGAAACGCCCGGTTACATTCCGAACCCGGAAGCTAAGCTCTTCAGCGCCGATGGTACTGCATGGGGGACCGTGTGGGAGAGTAGGACGCCGCCGGACATAACGCCCCAATAGCTCAGTCGGCAGAGCGTCTCCATGGTAAGGAGAAGGTCAACGGTTCGATTCCGTTTTGGGGCTCACAGCTTCTCAGTAAAACCCTCGCCACTTCGGCGGGGGTTTTTGTGTGTCAGGGCGAATGACGCACACCAGATACAGACGATGCTCGACAGTGCACAAGGGCCGGACCACCACGTGGTCCGGCCCTTTCGCGTTTGCCCGCTCTCCCCCTACTCGGGGATACGCAACGTCAGAATGGCCATGTCGTCCGACGGGGCGTCGGAGGCGAAGCGTTCCACCGCTCGCAGCACCCGCGCGGCGACCGCGCCCGCGGTGAGGCCCGTGCAGTTGCTGAGCACGTCCGCCAGGCCGTCGTCGCCCAACATGCGGGTGCCCTCCCGGCGTTCGGTGACGCCGTCCGTGACACACAGCAGCACGTCGCCCGGGTCCAGCGTCGCCGTCTGCTCGAAGAGCTCCAGATCGTCCATCACGCCGAGCAGCGGCTGGGGGCTCGCGGCGGACTCCACCGTGCCGTCGGGGGCCAGGCGCATCGGCAGCGGGTGGCCCGCGCAGACCATCTTCAGCAGCGCGCCGCCCGAGGGCTGGGGCCACAACTCCCCGTACAGCAGGGTGAGAAAGCGCGCCCGCGGCCCCTCCTCCAGGATCGCCGCGTTGAGCCGCTCCAGCACCGCGGGGCCGCCCAGGCCCTCGCGGGCCAGCAGCCGCAGCGCGTGCCGCGCGAGCCCCGTCACGGCCGCGGCCTCGGGACCCGTGCCGCAGACATCGCCGATGGCGAAGCCGTAGACGCCCTCGCGGATCGGGAACAGGTCGTAGAAGTCTCCGCCGACCTCGTTGCCCTCGCCGGCCGCGCGGTAGATGACCTCCACCTCGACGTTGTCGATCGCCGGCAACTCCGGGGGCAGCAGGCTGCGTTGCAGGGACTGGCTGATCGCCGTCCGCTCGCTGTAGAGCCGGGCGTTGTCCAGCGCGAGGGCGGCCCGGCGGGAGAGGTCCTCGGCCAGCTCCAGAATGTCCTGACGGAACCGCTCGTCCGTCGGCTTGCCGAGGGCCAGCAGCCCGATCACGCGATTCCGTGCGACGAGTGGCAGCACCACCGTCTCACCACCCACGGCCTGGGCCGTGGTCAGGCTGGTGCCCGGGGTATCCGACGGCGGGCGCCCACCGAGCGCGAGGCTGCGCAGCGAGGTGCGCAGCGCGGTGTTGCGCGCCGCGTCCGAGGGCGCGTTCCAGGGGCGCACGCCCAGCGCGAGATCCGGCGCGGGCGCGTCGACGCGCTCCAACAGGGCCTTGATGCCGTCGATCCGCTCCTCGTCCTCGTGCAGCACATAGGAGAGCACGGGCTCCGAGCCCGGCTCGGGGATCGTGTAGACGGCGCACCAGGTCGCCAGGGTCGGGACGGTCATCTGGGCCATCAGCGCCAGCGTCTGGTTGCGGTCCAGCGTTCCGGCGAGCAGCTCGGACGCCTCCACGAGGAAGGCGAGCGAGCCCCTGCGCAGCCGTTCCAACTCGGTGAGCCTGGCGGACTCGACGGCCAGCGCGATGCGGTCGGCGGCGAACTGGAGGCGGAGCGCCTCCTCGTTGCTGAAGCGCTCGGGGGTCTCGGACGCGACGCCGAGGGAGCCGGTGAGCCGGCCCTCGACCTTCAGCGGGACCGTGACGACCGCGTGCATCCCCGTTCCGGACAGCAGCGGCACGGCGCCCGGGGTGTGCGCCAGGTCCGGGTGGACCGAGGGCATCCGGGCGGATCCGTAGCGCCCGCTGCCGGTCTCCACGGGGACGCGTGCGAAGCGCTGGCGTGCCGAGGGCAGCCCGGTGGTCGCGCGGACCTCAAGCTCCGTCTCGTCGTCGGTGGCGAGCAGCAGGAAGGCGGCGTCGCCGTCGAGCATGTCGCGGGCGCGTTCGACGGTCCGCTGGAGCAGGCCGTCGAGGTCGTCCGGCGGGGGAGAGCCGATGAGCGCGTCGAGCGAGTCGCCGGTGCGGTCGCGTGACTCGCCCCCGTTGGCGCCGTGTGAAGGCAGCCGGACCGGGCTCTGGAGGATCGCGCGCTCGTGGTCGCGGACGATCAGACAGACCGTGGAAGGCTCCCCGTGGGCGTCGCGGATGCGCAGGTGGCAGGCGTAGACGGGGACGGTGCGGCCCTGGGAGTCGCGGACGCCGTAGCTGCCCTCCCAGCGGGAGAGGAGCAGCGCCTCGGCGATGCCGGTGCCGGTGCCCGGGGTCTGCGGCCAGGCGGCGAGGTCGGCGAGCGGCTTGCCGACGACCTGCTCGGCCGTGTAGCCGAAGAGCTGCCGCGCGTCGTCGTTCCAGCTGGTGATGGCGTCGACCCGGTCGACCTCGACGACGGCGACACGGACTCGGGCGTCGGTCTCCGGCAACAGGTCGGCGGGGAGGATCGGCCCCGCGGTGCGGGTGCCGACGGCGGTGGTCTGCTGGTCGAGGCGGAACCACACGCACTTGTCGGTGGTCGTGTAGTCGACGCCCCAGCGGTCGGCGAGCGCGGCGCAGAGCATCAGGCCCCGGCCGCCCTCGCTGTTGAGGTCGACGCGGCCCCGGGAGACCTCGGCGAGCGGCAGCCCGCGCTCCGGGTGGCGGTCGACGACCTCGACGCGGACGCCCTGTTCGTCGCGGAGACAGCGGACCTCGGCGGAGGTGCCGGCGTGCACCACCGCGTTGGTGACCAGCTCGCTGGTCAGGACGACGGCGTCCTCGATGAGCTCGGCGAGGCCCCAACCCTGAAGGGTGTCGCGGACGAAGCCCCGCGCGGTCGCGACCGAGCGTCCTACCGGCTCGAAGGTGGCCGCAGCGCGCGCGGTGATCACGTCACTCCCCCAATGGTCGTTCTCGGCACACTCCGGTGCCGTGGGCTGCTCGGGTGCCCAGGTTACTGACGTCCGGCGGCTTGGCGGACGGTGCGTCCACCGAATTCCCCCTGACCGGGAAATCGGTGGTATGCGATGCTGCCGAACTGTTATCGCCCGGTCCTTCCGGAGTGAAACACTGGGAGGGCCCGATGTGCAGTGCAGGGCGAGATGATCGACCCCCGTGGGAGGGACACAGTGGTGTCTGACGGAGCAGTGTCGCGAGGCCAGCGGCGAGGCCGGGCGGTGAAGCCCCGGCCGGGTGCCACCGTCGAGGTGGACGCCGCGGCGCTGAACCGACTGCTCTCGGCTCTGGAGTCGATGCGGGACGGTCATCTGCGCAAGCGCCTGACGGTCGCCGGCGAGGGCCCGATGGCCGAGATCGCCGCGGTCTACAACGAGGTCGCCGACCGTGGGCTCCAGCTCACCGGGCAGCTGACGCGGGTGCGTCGGGTGGTCGGCCGGGAGGGGAAGCTCTCGGAGCGGATGGAGACCGGGCTGTGCGAGGGCGCCTGGGCCAAGGCGATCGACGACGCCAACGACCTGGTCGAGGACCTGGGGCGGCCGGTCTCCGAGGTGGGCCGGGTGCTGACGGCGGTGGCCGAGGGCGACCTGGAGCAGCGGATGGATCTGCGCGCCCAGTCGGACTCGGGGGTCGGCCGGCCGCTGCGGGGCGAGTTCCTGAAGGTGGGGCGGACGGTCAACGGGCTGGTCGACCAGCTGTCGGAGTTCACCGACGAGGTGACGCGGGTCGCCAGCGAGGTGGGCACCGAGGGCAAGCTGGGCGGGCAGGCGCGGGTGCCGGGGGTCTCCGGCACCTGGAAGGACCTGACCGAGTCCGTCAACACCATGGCGTCGCGGCTGACGGCGCAGGTGCGGGACATCTCGGTGGTGACCAAGGCGGTGGCCGACGGTGACCTGGGGCGCAAGGTCACGGTTCATGTGGCCGGCGAGATGCTGGAGTTGAAGAACACCGTCAACACGATGGTCGACCAGCTGTCCTCGTTCCAGTCCGAGGTCACGCGGGTGGCCCGCGAGGTGGGCACCGAGGGGCAGCTGGGTGGCCAGGCGCGGGTGGACGGGGTCTCGGGGGTCTGGAAGGACCTGACCGACTCGGTGAACCTGATGGCGGGCAACCTGACGGACCAGGTCCGGGAGATCGCCCGGGTGACGACCGCGGTGGCCGACGGCGACCTGGCGCAGCGGGTGATGGTGAACGCGCGGGGCGAGGTGGCCCAGCTCGCGGAGACCATCAACGGGATGACGGAGACGCTGCGCGGCTTCGCCGACGAGGTGACGGCGGCGGCCGTGCAGATCGGCACGCAGGGCACGTTGGGCAGCCAGGCGAAGGTGCCGGGCGTCTCGGGGCGTTGGAAGGATCTGACCGACTCGGTCAACATGGCGTTCCGCAACCTGACGGATCAGGTGCGGGACATCGCGCAGGTGACGACGGCCGTGGCGAACGGTGACCTGTCGCAGAAGGTGACGGTGGATGTCTCCGGCGAGATGCTGGAGCTGAAGAACACCGTGAACACGATGGTGGACCAGCTGTCGTCGTTCCAGTCGCAGGTCACGCGGGTGGCCCGGGAGATCGGCGACGAGGGCGCGCTGGGCGGGCAGGCGTCGGTGCTGGGGGTGGCGGGAGCCTGGAAGGACCTGACGGACTCCGTCAACACGGCGTTCCGCAACCTCACCGGTCAGGTCCGCAACATCGCGCAGGTGACGACGGCGGTCGCGAACGGTGACCTGTCGCAGAAGGTGACGGTGGATGTCTCCGGCGAGATGCTGGAGCTGAAGAACACCGTGAACCGCATGGTGGACCAGCTCTCCTCGTTCGCCGAGCAGGTGACGCGGGTCTCCACCGAGGTCGGCATCGAGGGCAGGCTGGGTGGCCAGGCCCAGGTGGACGGGGTGTCGGGGACGTGGAAGGACCTGACCAACTCCGTCAACCAGATGGCTGACAACCTGACGGACCAGGTGCGGAACATCGCGCAGGTGACCACCGCCGTGGCGCGGGGCGACCTGTCGCAGAAGATCGAGGTGGACGCCAGGGGCGAGATCCTCGAACTGAAGAACACGGTCAACCGCATGGTGGACCAGTTGTCGCTCTTCGCCGACCAGGTGACCCGGGTCTCGCGGGACGTGGGCACGGAGGGCAGGCTCGGTGGTCAGGCCCAGGTGCCGGGCGTGGCCGGTGTGTGGCGCGACCTGACCGACTCCGTCAACGGGATGGCGTCGAACCTGACGGACCAGGTGCGGAACATCGCGGGGGTCGCGACGGCGGTCGCCCGCGGCGACCTGTCGCAGAAGATCACGGTGGATGCCCAGGGCGAGATCCTGGAGCTGAAGGACACGCTGAACACGATGGTCGACCAGCTGTCGTCCTTCGCCGAGCAGGTCACGAGGGTGGCCGTCGAGGTGGGCACCGAGGGCCGGTTGGGCGGCCAGGCGCGGGTGGACGGGGTGTCGGGGACGTGGAAGGACCTGACGCAGTCCGTCAACAGCATGGCCAACAACCTGACGTCGCAGGTGCGGAACATCGCGGAGGTGACCACCGCGGTCGCCCGGGGTGACCTGACGAAGAAGATCACGGTGGACGCCAGGGGCGAGATCCTGGAGCTGGTGACCACCGTGAACACCATGGTGGACCAGTTGTCCTCGTTCGCCGAGCAGGTCTCGCGGGTGGCCCGCGAGGTGGGCACCGAGGGGCAGTTGGGCGGCCAGGCGCAGGTGCGCGGGGTGTCGGGGACGTGGAAGGACCTGACGAACAACGTCAACCTGATGGCCCGCAACCTGACCAGTCAGGTGCGGAACATCTCCGAGGTCGCGACGGCGGTGGCCAACGGCGACCTGTCCAAGAAGGTCACCGTGCAGGCCAGTGGCGAGGTGGCGCAGCTCGCCGACACGGTCAACCGGATGGTGACGACGCTGTCGTCGTTCGCCGCCGAGGTGACGCGGGTGGCCCGCGAGGTGGGCACGGACGGCAGGCTGGGCGGTCAGGCGAAGGTGCCGGGGGTCTCCGGCACGTGGAAGGACCTGACGGAGTCGGTCAACTCGATGGCGTCCAACCTGACCGGTCAGGTGCGCAACATCACGCAGGTCACCACGGCGATCGCCAAGGGCGACCTGACCAGGAAGATCGACATCGACGCCCGGGGCGAGATCCTGGAGCTGAAGGACACCCTCAACACGATGGTGGAGCAGCTGTCGGTCTTCGCCGACCAGGTGACCAAGGTCGCCCGCGAGGTGGGTACCGAGGGGCAGTTGGGCGGTCAGGCGCGGGTGCCGGGAGTGGCCGGTACCTGGAAGGACCTGACCGACTCGGTGAACGAGATGGCGGGCAATCTGACCCGTCAGGTGCGGGGCATCGCCCGGGTCGCGACGTTCGTGACCAGGGGCGATCACAGCGTGCGGATCGACACCGACGCGGCGGGCGAGATCCTGGTGGTCCAGGAGAACGTCAACACCATGATCAGCAACCTGCGCGAGGCCACGCTGGCCAACAAGGAGCAGGACTGGCTGAAGAGCAACCTGGCCCGGATCTCGGCGCTGATGCAGGGGCGGCGGGACCTGAAGGACGTGGCGCGGCTGATCATGAGCGAGCTGGCGCCGGCGGTCACGGCGCAGCACGGGGCGTTCTTCCTGGCCGTTCCGGCCGACGGGGACCGGGACGTGGTCGCCGGCCCGGGGGAGGGCGGCGCCTACGAGCTGCGGATGATCGGGTCCTACGGGTACGCGGCGGGCAGCCAGGCGATGTCCTTCCGGCCGGGGGAGTCGTTGATCGGCACGGCCGCGGAGGAGCGTCGCCCGATCGAGGTCGGGCCGACGCCGCCCGGTTATCTGAAGATCTCCTCGGGGCTGGGCGAGGCGCCTCCGGTGAACGGGATCGTGCTGCCGGTGCTCTTCGAGAGCCGGGTGCTGGGCGTGCTGGAGCTGGCGTCGTTCAAGCCGTTCACCCAGATCGAGCGCGACTTCCTGAGCCAGATGGCGGAGATGATCGCGACGAGCGTCAACACCATCAGCGTCAACACCAGGACCGAGATGCTGTTGGAGCAGTCGCAGGAGCTGGCGGAGCAGCTCCAGGAACGCTCGGGCGAGCTGGAGCGGCAGCGGAAGGCGCTCCAGGAGTCCAACGCGGAGCTGAAGCACAAGGCGGACCTGCTCGCGGAGACCAACCGCAACATCGAGGTGAAGAACTCGGAGATCGAGGAGGCCAGGCGCGGACTCCAGGAGCGCGCCGAGCAGTTGGCGGTCTCGATGCGGTACAAGTCGGAGTTCCTGGCGAACATGTCGCACGAGCTGCGGACCCCGCTGAACTCGCTGCTGATCCTGGCCAAGCTGCTGGCGGACAACGCGGAGGGCAACCTTTCGCCGAAGCAGGTGGAGTTCGCGGAGACGATCCACGGCGCGGGTTCGGACCTGTTGCAGCTGATCAACGACATCCTGGACCTGTCGAAGGTCGAGGCGGGCAAGATGGACGTCAGCCCGACCAGGATCGCGCTGGTGCAGCTGGTGGACTACATCGAGGCGTCGTTCCGGCCGCTGACGGCGGAGAAGAGCCTGGAGTTCTCGGTGCGGGTCTCGCCGGAGCTGCCGTCCACGCTGAACACGGACGAGCAGCGGCTGCTCCAGGTGCTGCGGAACCTGCTGTCGAACGCGGTGAAGTTCACCGAGACCGGCGCGGTGGAGCTGGTGATCAGGCCGGCGGGCGGTGAGGTGCCGGACTCGATCAGGGAGCAGATGCTGGAGAACGGCTCGGTGCTGTCGGCGGACGCGCAGCTGATCGCGTTCGCCGTCTCGGACACCGGGATCGGTATCGCGGCCAGCAAGATGGCCGTGATCTTCGAGGCGTTCAAGCAGGCGGACGGCACGACCAGCCGCAAGTACGGCGGCACGGGTCTGGGGCTGTCGATCAGCCGGGAGATCGCTCGGCTGCTCGGCGGGGAGATCCACGCGGCGAGCGAGCCGGGCCGGGGGTCCACGTTCACGCTCTTCCTGCCGTTGCAGCCGGCGGAGCTGCCGCCGCCCGGCTACGGGCAGTTGACGCCGGGGCAGGGCGCTTCGGAGGGCGCGCGGGCGCTGCCGCCGCGGCCGGAGAACCGCATCAAGGCCCTGTTGGCGGCGCCGGAGGACGAGCCGGGGGCGGGGGAGGGCGCGAACGACGCGCTTCCCGCCGCGCCCGGCGCGGTCGGTGACGCGGAGGCGCAGCGCCGGCGGGCGTCGGCGGCGGCCGAGGAGGCGGCGGAGTCGCTGACCAGGCGTCACCGCGACCGGGACCGCGAGGAGCCCGACGCGGCGGCCGAGGACGAGCCGGTGGCCGAGGTGACCGGTGAGGTGGTGCCGGCCCTGGCGGAACCGAGGGACTACCGCAGGGAGTTCCAGGGCCGGAAGGTGCTGATCGTCGACGACGACGTGCGGAACGTCTTCGCGCTGACCAGCGTGCTGGAGGGCAGCGGCATCGTGGTGCTCTACGCGGAGAACGGGCGGGAGGGCATCGAGGTCCTGGAGTCCAACGAGGACGTGATGCTGGTCCTGATGGACATCATGATGCCGGAGATGGACGGCTACGCCACGACCGAGGCGATCCGCAAGATGCCCCAGTTCGCCAAGCTGCCGATCATCGCGTTGACGGCGAAGGCGATGAAGGGCGACCGGGACAAGACCATCCGGGCCGGGGCCTCGGCGCACGTGACCAAGCCGGTGGATGTCGCCGAGCTCTTCTCGGTGATGGCGCTGTGGGTCAACGACGGCGGCGGGGAATGATCTGTCACGCTCACCCCGGATGTGGAACCATCCGGGGTGAGCAACCGTTTTCCCGTTGCGCGCAGTTCAGCTCGCAGGGGCTTTCGGGGGCGTGCTATCGTGACGCAGCGCGATGCGCCAATCACCCGTTGGTCTGAGCGTGGAGTGCTGGACGGGCGAACGAGTACTGCCGGTACGGTCGAGGTCGCAGCCGGAGCGTTGTCAGCCTCTCGTGTGAGTCGCGGGGGTTCCCGACGTTGTCGCACGTTTGGGGCGACAACCGGGGTCTGCTGGCACCAGCGCCGGCGGTGATGTCAACATGTCCGGCACAGGACCGGACGGCGTGAGGGTGCCGTCCACGACGGCGGCGCCCCGGGGCGCCGCAGGGGCGAGGAGGACGGGCCATGGTGCAGAAGGCCAAGATCCTCCTGGTCGATGACCGGCCCGAGAATCTGCTTGCGCTGGAGGCGATCCTTTCAGCGCTCGATCAGACACTGGTCCGGGCGTCGTCAGGGGAGGAAGCGCTCAAGGCGCTGCTCACAGAGGACTTCGCGGTCATCCTGCTGGATGTCCAGATGCCGGGGATGGACGGCTTCGAGACCGCGGCCCACATCAAGCGCCGCGAGCGCACCCGCGATATTCCCATCATCTTTCTCACGGCGATCAACCACGGTCCCCACCACACGTTCCGAGGCTATGCGGCGGGTGCCGTCGACTACATCTCGAAGCCGTTCGACCCGTGGGTGCTGCGTGCCAAGGTCTCGGTCTTCGTCGACCTCCACATGAAGAACGTGCAGCTCCACGAGCAGGCGGTGCTGCTGCGCCGGGAGTTGGACGCCGGCCACGCGCAGGGCGAGGGCGACCGGGGCGCGGGCGGGCTGCTGCCCGAGCTGTCGGCGCGGTTGGCCGCCGCCGAGGAGCAGGCGGAGGCGCTGTCCAAGGAGTTGGCCGAGTCGGGCGGTGGCGCCGCGGTCTCGACGGCCGCCCACCTGGAGCGCAAGCTGTTCGGGCTGCGGAGGGCGCTGGACGCGTTGCAGCCGGGGTCGGCCGAGCCCAAGTCGGTGGAGTCGCACCAGGGTTGACGCGGTGTCGGCCGGTCCCGACCGGCCGTTCGCCGAGGTCGGTGGGCGTTCGGGGCACGTGTTCCGTGCCCCGGCTGCCAGACCCCGGTAGCCTCACCCCCATGGCCCCATCCACCTCCGGCAAGGGTTCCGCCGGCGCGCGCGGCGCCCGGAAGCCGGCGCCAGCCAAGAAGGCGCCGGCGAAGAAGTCCGCCGCCAAGAAGGCGTCGGCGAGAAAGCCGCCCCCGAAGCCGGCGCCGTCCAGAAACCTCGCGCTGCGTGTCGTGCGCCGCACGTGGCTCGGGCTGGCGCGTCCGCTGGGCCACGTGCTGCGCGGGATAGGGCGCGGCGCCAAGGGCCTGGACCCCGCGCACCGCAAGGACGGCGTGGCGCTGCTGCTGCTCGGCCTGGCCCTGGTCGCGGCGGCCGGTACCTGGTCCAACCTCCAGGGGCCCGTCGGCGACCTGGTCACCATGCTGATCACCGGGGCGCTCGGCCGGCTCGACCTGGTCTTCCCCGTGCTGCTCGGCTTCGTCGCCGTGCGGCTGTTCATCCACCCCGAGCGGGAGGACGCCAACGGCCGGATCGTCATCGGTCTGACGGCCCTGCTCATCGGAGTGCTGGGGCTGGTCCACGTCTTCACCGGCGCCCCGGGGCGCAGCGAGGGCGCCCAGGCGTTGCGGGACACGGGGGGCCACATCGGGTGGGCCGCCTCCCGCCCTCTGATCCTGGCGATGGGCGAGCCGCTGGCGATGGCCTTGTTGACGCTGTTGACCGTCTTCGGCTTGCTGGTGGTCACGGCGACGCCGGTCAACGCGATCCCCCGCAGGCTGGGGCAGGGGCTGACGAGGCTGGGGGTGTGGGAGCCGTCGGAGCGGGCCTCGCACGACGGGATCGACGACCGGCCGGTGGAGCGCGCCTCGCGCGGCCGGCGGCGGCAGGACCCGGACGAGTGGGACGACGCGCCGGAGCCGGACGAGACGGACTGGTCGGTGGGGCAGGGCGCGCCCGCCTCGGGACTCAGCGGGGAGCGCGCCGAGAAGCGCGCGCCGGAGTCGCGCCGCAAGCGCCGGGGCGCGCGCCGTTCCGGTTCCGACCCGGTGGACGTGGCGGCGGAGGCCGCCGCCGCGCTGGACGGAGCGGTGCTGCACGGGGTGCCGCCCTCGCCCTCGGTCGCGGACATCAGCAGCCGGATTTCGGCGGGGGAACGGCGCAAGGCCACGGGGGCGACGCCGCCGGACGCCGAGGAGCCCGCCGCGCACGGGGCGACGGGCGGGGTGCCCGATCTGACCAAGCCGGCGCCGGCCCCCAGCGAGCCGCTGCCGCCGCGCGCCGAACAACTGCGACTGGCGGGCGACGTCAGCTACTCGCTGCCCTCCGTCGAGCTGCTGAGCAGGGGCGGTCCCGGCCGGACCCGCAGCGCGGCCAACGACGCGGTGGTGGAGTCGCTGAGCACGGTCTTCACGGAGTTCAAGGTCGACGCCCGGGTCACCGGCTTCACACGGGGGCCGACGGTCACCCGTTACGAGGTGTCGCTGGGCCCCGCCGTCAAGGTGGAGAAGATCACCGCGCTGACCAAGAACATCGCGTACGCGGTGGCCAGCCCGGACGTGCGGATCATCAGCCCGATCCCGGGGAAGTCGGCCGTCGGCATCGAGATCCCCAACAGCGACCGCGAGATGGTCAACCTCGGGGACGTGCTGCGCACCACCGACGCCATGGGCGACGGGCGCCCGCTGCTGGTCGGGCTCGGCAAGGACGTCGAGGGCGGCTATGTGATGGCCGACCTGGCGCGGATGCCGCACATGCTGGTGGCCGGCGCCACCGGCTCCGGCAAGTCGTCCTGCGTCAACTGCCTGATCACCTCCATCATGATGCGGTCGACCCCGGAGGAGGTGCGGCTGGTCCTGGTCGACCCCAAGCGGGTGGAGCTGACCGCCTACGAGGGCATCCCGCACCTGATCACCCCGATCATCACCAACCCCAAGCGGGCCGCCGAGGCGCTCCAGTGGGTGGTGCGCGAGATGGACCTGCGGTACGACGACCTGGCGGCGTACGGCTACCGCCACATCGACGACTTCAACGCGGCGGTGCGCGCGGGGAAGGCGAAGGTTCCCGAGGGCAGCGAGCGCGAACTGGCGCCGTACCCGTACCTGTTGGTGATCGTCGACGAGCTGGCCGACCTGATGATGGTGGCGCCGCGCGACGTCGAGGACGCCATCGTGCGCATCACCCAGCTCGCCAGGGCCGCCGGCATCCACCTGGTGCTGGCGACCCAGCGGCCGAGCGTGGACGTGGTCACCGGTCTGATCAAGGCCAACGTGCCCTCGCGGCTGGCGTTCGCGACCTCCTCGCTGGCGGACAGCCGCGTCATCCTCGACCAGCAGGGCGCGGAGAAGCTGATCGGCAAGGGCGACGCCCTCTTCCTGCCGATGGGCGCGAACAAGCCGACGCGGATGCAGGGCGCCTTCGTCACGGAGGAGGAGGTCGCCCAGGTCGTCGAGCACTGCAAGGCGCAGATGGCGCCGACCTTCCGCGACGACGTGACGACGGGGACGAAGCAGAAGAAGCAGATCGACGAGGAGATCGGCGACGACCTCGACCTGCTGTGCCAGGCCGCCGAGCTGGTGGTCTCCACACAGTTCGGCTCGACCTCCATGCTCCAGCGCAAGCTGCGGGTCGGCTTCGCCAAGGCCGGCCGGCTGATGGACCTGATGGAGTCGCGCGGGGTGGTCGGGCCGAGCGAGGGTTCGAAGGCCAGGGACGTGCTCATCAAGCCGGACGAACTCGATGGTGTGCTCACGCTGATTCGTGGGGAGTAGCAGCCTAGGGGCCGACTTCACGGAGGGCGCCCACCCGGGGCCGCTCCTCGTGGGGGAGCGGCCGGGGAACGCCATCCCGTTGGCGGACAGAATGCGCCCGCCCGGTTGCCCGTTCCTTTTCGGACCCCCCTAGACTGATAAGCACAGCACGCGGCTTCACGCTCGAAAGGCGCCCCCGTGTCCCACGGCAACGAGAAAGCCAAGGACCGGCCTTCTGTCGGTCGTACCCTCCAGCAGGCGCGCATCGACGCGAAGCTGACCGTGGACGAGGTCAGTTCGGCCACCCGGGTGCGTATTCCGATCGTGCGGGCCATCGAGGCGGACGACTTCTCGCGCTGCGGCGGCGACGTCTACGCGCGCGGGCACGTCAGGACCCTGGCGCGGGCCGTCGGGCTGGAGCCCGCCGAGCTGATCGAGCTGTACAACGCGCAGCACGGCCACCACGACGAGTCGCTGCCCACCGGGCCGCTCTTCGAGGCCGAGCGCATCCGCCCCGAGCCGCGCCGCCCCAACTGGACGGCGGCGATGGTCGCGGCCATAGTCGTCGTGATCGGCTTCGTGGGCTTCACGTTCTTCTCCGCGGGTGAGGACGAGGGGGGCGGCGGCGGTTCCGTCGCGGAGCGCACCGAGACCCCGGGCGCGGACTCCCCCGGCGGTGACGGACCCGAGCGCCAGGGCCCCGACCCGACCGAGCCCGAGGCCCCGACGGAGTCCGCCGTCGCCGGTGTACCGGCGGACAAGGTGACGATCCGGGTCAGCATGGAGGGCACCAGCTGGATCTCGGTCAAGGACAGCAGCGGCGGCGTCCTCTTCGAGGGCAACCTGGAGGACGGCGCCTCGGAGACCTTCACCGACGACGAGCGGATCGACCTGGTGCTGGGCAACGCGGGCGCCGTCAAGCTGCACGTGAACGGCAGCGAGATCGAGGACGTTTTCGAGCCCGGCCAGGTCCAGCGCCTCAGCTACACCGTGGGAGACCCGGAGGAGGGCTGAGCGGGCGGCCCCGACGGGCGGCCCGCGACGGGCGGCCCGCCGGGAACGAAGTAGGCTTGTTGGCATGTCCGAACGCCGCACCGTCGCCCTCGTCACCCTTGGATGCGCCCGTAACGAGGTGGATTCCGAAGAGCTGGCCGGCCGGCTGGCCGCCGACGGCTGGGACCTGGTCGACGACGCGGCCGACGCCCAGGTCGCCGTCGTCAACACCTGCGGCTTCGTGGACGCCGCCAAGAAGGACTCCGTCGACGCCCTGCTGGAGGCCAACGAGCTGAAGGACGGCGGCGGCCGAACCCAGGCCGTCGTCGCGGTCGGCTGCATGGCGGAGCGCTACGGCAAGGATCTCGCCGAGGCGCTGCCCGAGGCGGACGGTGTCCTCGGCTTCGACGACTACGCGGACATCTCCGAACGGCTCAACACCATCCTCTCCGGCGGCACCCACGCCCCGCACGTGCCGCGCGACCGGCGCAAGCTGCTGCCGATCAGCCCGGCCGAGCGCCAGGGCACCGAGGTCGCCCTGCCGGGCCACGGCGCGATCAGCGACCTGCCCGACGGCCTCGCCCCGGCCTCGGGGCCGCGCGCGCCGCTGCGGCGGCGGCTGGACAGCAGCCCGGTGGCCTCCGTGAAGCTGGCCTCCGGCTGCGACCGCCGCTGCACGTTCTGCGCCATCCCGTCCTTCCGCGGCTCGTTCATCTCCCGCCGCCCCTCCGACGTGCTGAACGAGGCGCGCTGGCTGGCCGAGCAGGGGGTGCGGGAGATCATGCTGGTCTCCGAGAACAACACCTCCTACGGCAAGGACCTGGGCGACATCAGGCTGCTGGAGACGCTGCTGGCGGAGCTGGCCGAGGTGGACGGGCTGGAGCGGATCAGGGTGAGCTACCTCCAGCCGGCCGAGATGCGGCCCGGGCTGATCGACGTGCTGACCGGCACGGAGAAGGTCGCGCCCTACTTCGACCTCTCGTTCCAGCACTCGGCTCCCGGGGTGCTGCGCGCGATGCGCAGGTTCGGCGACACCGACCGCTTCCTGGAGTTGCTGGCCGGCATCAGGGACAAGGCCCCGCACGCCGGCGTGCGCTCCAACTTCATCGTCGGTTTCCCCGGGGAGTCCGAGGCCGACCTCGCCGAGCTGGAACGCTTCCTCACCGGGGCGCGGCTGGACGCCATAGGGGTCTTCGGCTACTCGGACGAGGACGGTACCGAGGCCGCGGGCTACGAGGACAAGGTGGCGCCCGAGGTGGTCGCCGAGCGGCTGGCGCGGGTCTCCGAGCTGGCCGACGAGCTGATCGCGCAGCGCGCCGAGGAGCGGCTGGGCGAGGAGACGCTGGTGCTGGTCGAGTCGGTGGGCGTCGACGACGAGACCGATGTCACGGGCGCGCCCGGCGACGTGGTGGCCGTGGGGCGCGGCGCGCACCAGGCGCCCGAGACGGACGGCCAGGTGCTGCTGGTCGCCAAGGGCGACCGGGCGCCGGCCGTCGGCGACCTGGTGCCCGCCAGGGTCGTGGGATCGCAGGGCGTGGACCTGTTCGCCGAGATCGCGCCGGTGTCCGACCCCGGCGTCGCGGAGGCGGGAAGGTGACATCCACGCCGGCCTCGGCCGCCGGGGGCGGCAGGACGGCTGACCGCGCGCGTGCCGCAGCGCCCGGTCTGTGGAACATCGCCAACATCCTGACCATGGTCCGGCTGCTGCTGGTCCCGGGCTTCGTCCTGCTGATGTTCGCCGACGGCGGGCACGACCCGGCCTGGCGTTCGTTGGCCTGGGCGGCGTTCTCGATCGCCATGATCACCGACCTGTTCGACGGTGAGCTGGCCAGGCGCCACAACCTGGTCACGGACTTCGGCAAGATCGCCGACCCGATCGCCGACAAGGCGATCATGGGGGCCGCGTTGGTCTGCCTCTCGCTCCTCGGCGACCTGCCGTGGTGGGTGACGGCGACCATACTGGTCCGGGAGTTGGGGATCACCCTGATGCGGTTCTGGGTGATCAGGCACGGGGTGATTCCGGCCAGCCGGGGCGGCAAGCTCAAGACGCTGGCCCAGGGCATCGCCGTCGGGATGTACATACTCGCCCTGACGGGTCCGCTGGCCACGCTCCGCTGGTGGGTGATGGCGTTGGCCGTCGTGTTGACGGTGGCGACCGGGCTCGACTACGTCCGGCAGGCTGTGGTCCTGCGACGTCGGGGGCTGGCGAGGGAGCGGACCGATGGGCGGTAATGGCGGAAAGGCGGCGTACGAGCCGCCCGTGGTGTCACAGGTGCTGGGCATACTGGTGGGACGCGGCCAGACGCTGGCCGTCGCCGAGTCACTGACCGGCGGGCTGGTGGCGGCGGCGCTCACCGACGTCCCGGGGGCCTCCCGGGCGTTCCGGGGCTCGGTCACCGCCTACGCCTCCGAGGTCAAGCGCGAGGTGCTGGGGGTCAGCGGCGCGCTCCTCGACGAGCGGGGCGCGGTGGACGCGGAGGTGGCCCGCCAGCTCGCCGTCGGCGCCCGGCGGCTGCTGGGCGCGGACTGGGGCGTGGCGACCACCGGCGTCGCGGGGCCGGAGCCGCAGGACGGGGCGCCGGTGGGCACGGTGCACGTCGCGGTTTCGGCGCCGGGGAAGGGGGGAGTCGTGGCTCAGCGGCTGAGTCTCCGCGGTGATCGGGCCGCGATCCGCGCGGAGAGCGTGCGGGCCGTGCTCGCGCTGCTGCGGAACGAGCTGCTGCACGCGGACTTCCGAAAGGACCGGGACCCGGGCCGGGGCCCGGGCCAGGATACGGAACAGAACGGAGAGGATGGATGTTTGCAGCCCTGAGTGAACAAGACATCGCTCCCCGCGCGGGGGGAGTCCGAAGCGGTACGGTGGGGCATGAAGCTAGCGAGGCCAACGGTCCGAGGAGGGAGCCACCGATGATCCTGCTCCGTCGCCTGTTGGGTGACGTGCTGCGTCGGCAGCGCCAACATCAGGGCCGCACCCTGCGCGAAGTGTCCTCTTCCGCCCGCGTCTCCCTCGGGTACCTCTCCGAGGTGGAGCGGGGACAGAAGGAGGCTTCCTCCGAGCTGCTGGCCGCCATCTGCGACGCACTGGAGCTGCGGATGTCGGAGCTGATGCGTGAGGTCAGCGACGAGCTGTCCCTCGCCGAGCTGGCCCAGTCCGCCGCGAGTGACACGGTGCCCCCGATGCGTCCGATGCTCAACCCGGTGCGTGTGTCCCCCGTCACCCACCGTCCCGAAGACCGCGTCACGATCAAGGCTCCGGCCGAGGCCGTCGACGTGGTCGCCGCCTGACCGGGCGGCACGCCTCCGGCCGGAGTGCGCCTGGCGCGCCCGGCCGTTCGCGCGTCCGGACGCGCTTGCCAGCTCCTCCCCACACCTCTCACGGGCGCAGCCGCAGACCGCGCGGCGTCGCGTGGAAGCCCGCGCCTTCCAGCAGGCCGACCCATGACGCGTCCGCGAGCGCCTGCCGGCCGTTGACCCGCTCCACCGTGAGCGTGCCCAGAGCGCCGGCGCGCACGGCCTGGGCCAGGGCCTCGGTCGCCGGGCGCAGCGCCCCCTCGGCCCACTCCTCGCCGTCCGCCTGCCCCTCACCTGGCGGCCAGGCCAGCAGGGTGCGGCCACCGCGCTCGACATACAGCGTGAGAACGCCGTCGACCAGCACCACCAGCGCCCCGGCCTTGCGGCCCGGCTTGTGCCGGGCGCCCTCCGGCGCCTCGGGCCAGGGCAGGGCGGCGCCGTAGGCGTTCGCCGGGTCGGCGGCGGCCAGCAGCGCGACGCGGGGGCCGCCGCTGCCGCCGGCCGGGCGCTCGGCGGCCGAGCCGACGGCGCGCAGCCGGTCCACCGCGCCGTCCATCGCGAACTGGGCGGCGCCCAGGCCCTCCACCACATAGCCGCGCCTGGCCTGGCCGTTCTCCTCGAAGACGGACAACACCCGGTAGACCGCCGAGAATCCGCCGGCGACGCCCTCCGTCATCACGGCGCCCCTGGTGACGACCCCGTGCCGGTCGAGCAGGGTGCGGGCCAGCGCGTGGGCGCGGACCGTGGGGTCGCTCACCGGCTCGGGAAGCAGGGACCAGCGGCCGGCGACCGTCGGCGGGCCGTTGCGCGAGGCCGCCGGGCGGACGGCGCCGCCGGAGCCGACGGCGAGCGCGCCGTAGCGGCCACGCGGGGTGGCGCGGCGGGCGCGGTGTGCCGTGGAGCCGGCGGTGCGGCCGGAACCCAGCAGCGCGCGCAACGGGCCGAGGGTGTCGTTGGTCAGCCGGCCCGACCAGGCCAACTCCCATACCGCCTCGGCCAGTGCGGTCTCGCCGTCCTCGATTCCGGCCGCCGCCACCTGGTCGGCGATCTGCCGGAAGAACAGCCCGTAGCCGCCGGCGAGGGCGTCCAGCACGGCGCGGTGTGTCCCGCCCAGCTCCAGCGGGAGCGGAGGCGGCAAGAGCAGCGGCGCCGCGTCGGCGGGGAACAGCGAGATCCAGCCGTCCTTGCCGGGCAGCGCGCCGGCGCCGGCCCACACCACCTCGCCGGAGGCCGTCAACTCGTCGAGCAGCTGCGGCGCGTAGCCCGACACGCGGGCCGGCAGCACCAGGCGCTCCAGCGCGGAGGCCGGCACGGCGGCGCCCTGCAACTGCTCGACGGCGCGCAGCAGACCGTCCACGCCCCGCAGCTCGCCCCTGCCGACGGACGGGCCGACGTGCTGCCAGCGCGGCAGGAACGCCGCCAGCGCGCGGGGCGCGACCGGCTCCACCTCCTGGCGCAGGGCGGCCAGCGAGCGTCGGCGCAGCCGCCGCAGCACCGTCGGGTCGCACCACTCCTGCCCGCTGGCGCCCGGGCGGAACTCGCCCCGCACCAGGCGCCCCTCGGCCGCCATCCGGTGCAGCGCGCCGTCCGCCACGGCGGTGCCGAGGCCGAACCTGGTCGCGACCCGCGCCGAGGTGAAGGGACCGTGGGTGCGGGCATGCCGGGCGAGCAGGTCGCCCAGCGGGTCGGCCACCGGCTCCGTGAACGCCTCGGGCACGCCCACCGGCAGCGCGGTGCCCAGGGCGTCCCGCAGCCGGCCGGCGTCCTCGACGGCCGCCCAGTGCGCGGTGCCCGCGATCCGCACGGGCAGGGCCCTGCGGGCCGCTCCCAGCTCGGCCGCCCACTCGGGGCGCGCGCCGCGTTCGGCCAACTCCTCCTCCGTCAGCGGGCCCAACACCCGCAGCAGGTCGGCGACGCCCTCCGCGTCCCTGACCCGGCGCTCCTCGGTCAGCCAGCCCAGCTCCCGCTCCAGCACGGCCAGCACCTCGGGGTCCAGCAGCTCCCGCAGCTCGGCCCGGCCCAGCAGCTCGGCCAGCAGTCGGGAGTCCAACGACAGGGCCGCGGCGCGGCGTTCGGCGAGTGGGGAGTCGCCCTCGTAGAGGTACTGGGCGACATAGCCGAAGAGCAGCGAGCGGGCGAAGGGGGAGGGGGCCTGCGTGGTGACCTCGACCAGTCGCACCCTGCGGCCCTCGATGTCCCGCATCAGCTCGGCGAGCCCGGGCACGTCGAAGACGTCCTGGAGGCACTCCCTGACCGCCTCAAGCACGATCGGGAAGGAACCGAACTCGCTCGCGACCGACAGCAGTTGTGAAGCGCGCTGGCGTTGCTGCCACAGCGGGGTGCGGCGGCCGGGGTCGCGGCGGGGCAGCAGCAGGGCGCGGGCGGCGCACTCGCGGAAGCGGGCGGCGAAGAGCGCCGAACCGCCCACCTGCTCGGTGACCATCTCGTCCACCTCG
Source organism: Streptomyces sedi (assembly GCF_006335015.1). Taxonomy (GTDB): domain Bacteria; phylum Actinomycetota; class Actinomycetes; order Streptomycetales; family Streptomycetaceae; genus Streptomyces; species Streptomyces sedi. Next base: position 314,208 of record NZ_VDGT01000005.1, on the reverse strand, counting down.
CCGGGCGGGAAGAGCACGTCGCCGGCGCCGACCGGGGCCTGCCCGTCGTCGAGTGCCGCGTCCAGCGGGCCGGGGTCGTCCGCGTCGTCGAGGGCGAACGGGTCGGCGTCCGGCAGCCGCAGCACGATCCCGTCGTCGGCGTGCAGCACCTGTGCGTCCATGCCCAGCCGCTCGGTGAGCCGGGCGCCCAGCGCCAGCGCCCAGGGCGCGTGCACCTGCGCGCCGAAGGGGGAGTGCACCACCACGCGCCAGTCGCCCAGCTCGTCGCGGAAGCGCTCCACCACGATGGTGCGGTCGTCGGGGACATGACCGCAGGCCTCGCGCTGCTCGGTGAGGTAGGCGAGGACGTTGTCCACCGCCCAGGTGTCCAGCCCCGCCTCCGCCAGGCGCCGCCGTGCCGCCTCCTCGTCCAGTGCGCCGATCTCCCGCAGAAACGCGCCCAGCGCACGGCCCAACTCCAGCGGCCTGCCGAGCTGGTCGCCCTTCCAGAAGGGCAGCCGGCCGGGAACACCGGGGGCGGGGGAGACCAGCACCCGGTCCCTCGTGATGTCCTCGATCCGCCAGGAGGTGGTGCCGAGGGTGAAGACGTCGCCGACCCGGGACTCGTAGACCATCTCCTCGTCCAGCTCACCGACCCGGCCGCCGCCGCGCCGCGGGTCGGAGCCGGCGAGGAAGACCCCGAAGAGCCCGCGGTCCGGGATGGTGCCTCCGGAGGTGACGGCGAGGCGCTGCGCGCCCGGACGGCCGGTGACGGTGCCGGCGACCCGGTCCCACACCAGCCGGGGCCGCAACTCGGCGAAGGCGTCCGAGGGGTAGCGCCCGGCCAGCATGTCCAGGACCGACTGGTACGCCGACTCCGGCAGCGCGGCGAACGGGGCCGCCCGGCGGACCAGGGCCAGCAGCTCCTCCACGTCCCAGCTGTCCATGGCCGTGATCGCCACGATCTGCTGGGCCAGCACGTCCAGCGGGTTGGCCGGGACCCGCAACGCCTCGATCGCCCCCTGCCGCATCCGCTCGGTGACCACGGCCGACTGCACCAGGTCGCCCCGGTACTTGGGGAAGACGACCCCGGCGGAGACCGCGCCCACCTGGTGGCCGGCGCGGCCGACCCGCTGGAGTCCCGAGGCGACCGAGGGCGGCGACTCGACCTGGACGACGAGGTCGACGGAGCCCATGTCGATGCCCAGCTCCAGGCTGGAGGTGGCGACCACGGCCGGCAGCCGGCCGGCCTTGAGGTCCTCCTCGATCTGGGCGCGCTGCTCCTTGGCGACCGAGCCGTGGTGCGCTCTGGCCAGCGCGGCGGGCGCCCCGGAGCCGGCGCCCGAGCCCCCCATCAGCTCGGCGGGCCCGTGGTCGGCCGGCAGGCTCTCCCCGGTGGCGCGCTCGTGGGCGATCTCGTTCATCCGGTTGCACAGGCGCTCCGCGAGGCGGCGGGAGTTGACGAAGACGATCGTCGAGCGGTGGGCCTGGACCAGGTCGACGATCCGCTCCTCCACCGAGGGCCAGATCGAGGGGCGGTCCTCTCCCGCCCCCGTGTCGGGCGCCGGGGAGCCGCCCAACTCGCCGAGGTCGGGCACCGGGACGACCACCGACAGCTGGAACTCCTTGCCCGAGGGCGGCTGCACGACGGTGGCCTTGCGCTGAGGGGAGAGGAAGCGCGCCACCTCGTCCACCGGGCGGACCGTCGCCGAGAGCCCGATCCGCCGCGCCGGGCGGGCCAGCAGGGCGTCCAACCGCTCCAGCGTCAGCGCCAGATGGGCGCCGCGCTTGGTGCCGGCGACCGCGTGCACCTCGTCGAGGATCACGGTCTCGACGCCGGCGAGCGCCTCCCTGGCCGAGGAGGTCAGCACGAGGAAGAGCGACTCGGGGGTGGTGATCAGGATGTCCGGCGGGCGCCTGGCCATGGCCCTGCGGTCGGCCGCCGGGGTGTCACCGGTGCGGATGCCGACGCGGATGTCGGGCTCGGGCAGCCCGAGGCGGACCGACTCCTGGCGGATGCCGGTCAGGGGGGAGCGGAGGTTGCGCTCCACGTCCACCGCGAGGGCCTTGAGCGGGGAGACGTAGAGCACCCGGCACCGCCGCAGCGGCTCGGCCGGCGGCGGCTCGGCGGCCAGCCGGTCGAGGGAGGCGAGGAAGGCGGCCAGCGTCTTCCCCGAGCCGGTCGGCGCGACCACCAGGGCGTCGGACTCCTCGGCGATCGCCCGCCAGGCGCCCTCCTGCGCCGCCGTCGGCGCCTGGAAGGCGTGCCGGAACCAGGCGCTGGTGGCCGGGGAGAAACCGTCGAGCACCGGCCCCGCGCCCGGTGCGCCGCCGGTGGTGTTCTTGCTGCCGCTCATGTGCCCCATCGTGCACCTCGCCACTGACAGTGAGATGCAGCGGCCGTGCCGGGGAAGCGGGGAATGCCGCGGAAATGCGGGCCACGCCCTCGCGAATGCACGTCTGTGTGCGAGAAATGAACGAGATTGATCTTCGATCGACCGCTTACGGTTTTGCAGTGATGGAAAAGTCAACCGATCTCAGCGATCCACCGACCGGAGACGCCCGCGCGGCGACACTCCGTGACTCCCTCGGCGTCGGGTTGGCGGTGGGCCTCTCCGGCTTCGCCTTCGGCGTCACGGCCGTCTCCGGCGGGCTCAGCGCCGCCCAGGCGTGCGTGCTCAGCCTGCTGGTCTTCACCGGCGCCTCCCAGTTCGCGCTGGTGGGCGCGCTGGCCGGCGGCGGCAACCCGTACACGGCCGCCGCCGGCGCGTTCTTCCTCGGGGTGCGCAACTCCTTCTACGGCCTGCGGCTCTCCTCCGTGCTGAACCCGTCCCGCCGGACGCGCCCGCTGGTCGCGCACTGGGTGATCGACGAGACCACGGCCGTCACGCTCGCCCAGCCGAACAGGCCGCTGGCCAGGCTCGGGTTCGCGGTCAGCGGCACCACGCTCTTCGTCTGCTGGAACCTGACCACGCTGCTGGGCGCGCTGGGCGCCGGCTCGATCGGCGACCCCAACGCCTGGGGCCTCGACGCCGCCTCGCCCGCCGTCTTTCTCGCGCTGCTCGCGCCGATGCTCCGCTCCACCGCCGAACGGGCCACCGCCGTCCTCGCCGTGCTGCTCGGGCTGGCCTGCCTGCCGCTGCTGCCGACCGGGGTCCCGGTGCTGGTGGCGGCGCTCGCCGCGCCGCTGGTGCTGCTGTTCGCCGGGCGGCGCGGCCGGGACACGGTCGCCGGGCCGGCCGACGCCGGCGGGAGCGGGGAGGGGATGGTCCCGTGACCACCTGGATCGCCATCGGACTGACCGCGGTCGGCTGCTACCTGGCCAAACTGCTCGGACTCCTGGCGCCGCCCGCTTCCATGGAACGCCCCCTGGTGCGCCGGCTCGCCGCGCTCCTCCCGGTGGCGCTGCTGGCCGCGTTGACCGCGCTCCAGACGCTCGACGGAGGGGACGGCGCCGTGGTCGTCGACGCCAGGCTGGCGGGGCTGGCGGCGGCCGGGGCCGCGCTGCTGCTGCGCGCGCCCTTTCTGCTGGTGGTCGGCTCCGCGGTGCTGGTCACCGCCGGTTGCCGGGCGCTGGGCGGGTGAGCGCGCCACGGCCGACCGTGTGCGTGCCGGGCGGCCGGGGATACTGGCCCCATGCGGCTGACGGATTTCTGGGAACGGATGGCGGAGCACTTCGGCGAGACCTACGCGGACTCCTTCGCCAGGGATCACGTGATGTCCGAGTTGGGCGGCCGTACCGTTTACGAGGCGCTGGACGCGGGTTGGGGCGCCAAGGACGTCTGGCGCGCCGTCTGCGTGGCGAACGAGGTACCTCGCCACCTGCGTTGATGGCGTTGACCTGTGCTTTTCCCAACCGGGTGGCGAGGGGCCCCGCTTGACACGAAAATCGAACAGCTATTCTTATGAGGGTTGCGGAAACGGCGTCCTGGTCGCTGCGAGCCCTGTGCACGCGTCGATTGTCAGTGGCGGGCGCTAGCGTCCGTGGTTGTGAAGCGATCGAATCAGACGGACCGGGTGGCACCCATGGCAGGTACGGACCGCGAGAAGGCGCTCGACGCCGCACTCGCACAGATTGAGCGGCAGTTCGGCAAGGGCGCGGTGATGCGGCTGGGCGAGCGGCCCGAGGAGCCGATCGAGATCATCCCCACCGGCTCCACGGCGCTGGATGTGGCCCTGGGCGTCGGCGGGTTGCCCCGCGGCCGGGTGGTCGAGGTCTACGGGCCCGAGTCCTCGGGCAAGACCACGCTCACCCTCCACGCGGTGGCGAACGCGCAGAAGGCCGGCGGCACCGTCGCCTTCGTGGACGCCGAGCACGCCCTCGATCCCGAGTACGCCAAGCGGCTCGGCGTCGACGTGGACCAGCTGATCCTCTCCCAGCCGGACAACGGCGAACAGGCCCTGGAGATCACGGACATGCTGATCCGCTCCGGCGCCCTCGACCTGATCGTCATCGACTCGGTGGCCGCCCTGGTGCCCAGGGCGGAGATCGAGGGCGAGATGGGCGACTCCCACGTCGGCCTCCAGGCCCGGCTGATGAGCCAGGCCCTGCGGAAGATCACGGGCGCGCTCAACCAGGCCAAGACCACGGCGATCTTCATCAACCAGCTCCGGGAGAAGGTCGGCGTGATGTTCGGCTCCCCCGAGACGACCTCGGGCGGCCGGGCGTTGAAGTTCTACGCCTCGGTGCGGCTGGACATCCGGCGCATCGAGACCCTCAAGGACGGCACCGACGCGGTGGGCAACCGCACCCGCGTCAAGGTCGTCAAGAACAAGGTGGCGCCGCCGTTCAAGCAGGCCGAGTTCGACATCCTCTACGGCACGGGCATCAGCCGTGAGGGCGGCCTGATCGACATGGGCGTGGAGCACGGCTTCATCCGCAAGTCCGGTGCCTGGTACACCTACGGCGGCGACCAGCTGGGCCAGGGCAAGGAGAACGCGCGGAACTTCCTGCGGGACAACCCGGACCTGGCCAACGAGGTCGAGAAGAAGATCAAGGAGAAGCTGGGCATCGGCCCGAAGCCTCCGACGCCCGAGGGCGGCGAGCCCGCCAAGGACGGGGCGGCCAAGGACGGGGCCGAGTCGCCGGCCGGTCCGCCGGCGCAGGCCACGGCCGCCGCGAAGTCGGCCGCCTCGGCCAAGGCACCCAAGGCCGCCAAGGCCGTCGCCGCCAAGGGCTGACGGATGACCCGGCGCAGCGACTGGCCCGAAGCCTCGCCGGCGCGCGCGGATGGTCCGGCCGCCGAGGCCCCTCCCCGCTCGGGGGAGGGCCGTTCGGCCGGGCCGTCGGGCGGCGGCGATCCGGTGACGCGGGCGCGCGGTATCTGCCTGGCGCTGCTGGCCGGGACGCCGCGCACCCGACGGCAGTTGGCGGACGCGTTGCGGCGCAGGGAGATCCCGGAGGAGGCCGCCGCGGAGGTGCTCGACCGCTTCGAGGAGGTCGGGATGATCGACGACGCCCTCTTCGCCGAGGCGTGGGTGGAGTCCCGCCACCACGGACGGGGGCTGGCCCGCCGGGCGCTGGCCCGGGAGCTGCGCACCAAGGGGGTGGCTCCCGCCGTGGTCGACGAGGCGGTCTCCCGGCTGGAGCCGGAGGACGAGGAGGAGACGGCCAGGGCCCTGGTCGCCCGCCGCCTCCCGGCCACGCGCGGCCTGCCGACACCCAAGCGGATGCGGCGCCTGGTCGGGATGCTGGCCCGCAAGGGGTACGCCGAGGGGCTGGCCCTGCGGGTGGTCCGCGAGGCGCTGGAGCGGGAGGGCCAGTCGACGGAGGAGTGGGAGGACTATGCGCCCGATACCCCCTGAGCCCTCTCGGACTTCCCGGACATCGCGGGTGCCCCGGGGAGCGGGAGCTTCCCGGGCGACGCGGGGCTGAGCGTCCGGACCGGCCGAGGCGCCGCGTCGCGCGGACACCAAGCCGCTCGGCTCACGTGCGCGCGGCCCGCGACCCCGTCGGTCAGGGAGCGCCGTTGGGCTCGGCCGGGGTGACGGCCGTCGTGCCGCGCAGGAGGCGGACGGCCTCGCGGAGGGCGCCGGTGTGGGCGCCGGGGAGCCAGGCGGCGAGATGGCCGTCCGGGCGCACCAGCAGGACGGTGTGCGCGCCCGCGCCCGGGTACTCCTCGGTGACCAGCAGCTCGGTCGGCACGTCGAGGGTCTCGGCGAACGCCGCCAGCTCGGGCATCAGCCCCGCCGACAGCCAGTGTCGGGCGTCCCAGACCCGGGCGCCCGGCGCGGTCAGCACCAGCAGCAGCGGCCCGCCGAGACGGTCGCGCAGCCGCGACCGTGTCCCGTCCAGCGCGGTCACCGGCACGTCGCCGACCGGCGCGCCCACCCGGGGCGTCGCGGTGTCGTCCGCCGCGCCGCGCCTCGTCGACGCGCCGCCGTAGACGGGCGCCTCGCCCAGCGTGCCGCGCCCCAGGTGTCCGTCGCTCAACAGGGCCAGCCGTCCCCGGCCGCGCCCCGGCAGCCGGCCGGCCAGCCCGCCGCGCCCACGCACCAGCGGCAGCGCCTGGTCGACGCCCCGCAGCCGTCGTCCGACGGCACCCCGACGCTCCTGCTGGTAGCCGTCCAGCAGGGCGTCATTGGCCCCCAGACGGCTGGCTATGGCCAGCCGCCAGGCCAGGTTCTCGGCGTCCCGGAGCCCCTCCGTCACCTGCTGGGTCCCCAGGGCACCCAGCAGATGGGCGGCGTCCCCCGCGAGGAAGGCGCGGTCCACCCGCCAGGCGCGGGCCAGCCGCTGGTGACAGACGTGCACGCCGGTGTCCAGGAGCTGGTAGTCCGGCGCGGCCCCCTCGGCCCGGTCGGCGGGTTCGCCGCCGTCGCCCGTCGCCCGCAGCTCCGCCAGCGTGGCCTCGACCCGGCTCATCAGCGCCTCCGGCGTCACCAGCCCCTCGTCGGGCGGCAACGGCCAGTCCAGCCGCCAGCGTTCCCCGGTGAGTGGCCGCAGCGTCACCTCGCCCGTCCGCGGCCCCCGGTGCAAGGCGGCCTCGCCCGGCCAGGGGAGCGGGGCGCGCAGGGCGGCGACGGCGTAGCGTTCCACGGCCGTGCGGCCGGGGAACGGCACGCCCAGCAGCTTGCGCACGGTCGAGCGGGCCCCGTCGCAGCCGACGAGAAAGCCGCCGCGCCACTGCCTCGCCTCCTCACGGCGCCCGTCCGTCGGCCGGAGCACGCTGTGCGCCAGCACGTCGGCGCCGCGCTGTTCGAAGTCGGCCAGCCGGTGGCCGCGGGCCAGCCGCACCAGCTCGTGACGCGCGACCGCGTCCCGCAGCGTCGCCTCCAGCACGTGCTGCGGAAGGTGACGGGGCGCCCGGGCCGCCCCGAAGGTGAGGTGTTCGGCGGTGCGCCCCCGTCGCACGGTGCGCCAGCCGCTCCAGACGGCGCTCTCCCGGTGGGCCCCCGGCAGCGCCGCCCACCGCGCCACGTCGGGCGCCAGGACCACGCTTCTGGCCGGGCGGGCGGCGGGCGGACCGTCGGAACCGTCCAACACGACGGACGGCACGTCGTGCCCGGCCAGGGCAAGCGCCAGCGCGAGCCCTGTAGGGCCCGCGCCAACGATGATCACGGGCAGCACAGCACGTATGGAACCCAGCGCCGTCGCTACCGTCAAGTCGGCCCCGGTTCGGGCCGGTTGCGCACCACTACGAAACGTGGTCCGGATCGTCTGGTTCTCGCCCACCGGCGCCGCCGGTTCGGCCGTCTCCGCCGGCGGCCGTGCCGCCCTGCGCCGCCGGCCGGTCGGTGCCGTCGGGAAGCCCGGCGCCCTTGTCGAGCGTCGGGGCCGCGATGCCGGCGCCGCCCGCCTGCGTCTCCTCGGCCAGGTCGGACGAGAGCACCGCTCCGGTGCCGCGCCTTCCCTGGCGGATGCGGGCCTCAAGCCAGCCCGCGAGATAGGTGAGCAGGAAGTTCACCGCGATGAAGATCGCGGCTGCCACGGTGTAGGCGGCGATGGTGTTGCTGTAGTTGCCGGCCACCAGACGGGTGTTGCTGATCAGTTCGCCGTAGCCGAGCAGGGCGCCACCCAGCGCGGTGTCCTTGACGATGACCACCAGCTGGCTGACGATCGCCGGCAGCATCGCCGTGACCGCCTGCGGCAGCAGCACATGGACCATGGTCTGGCCCTTGCGCATCCCGATGGCGTTCGCCGCGTCGGTCTGGCCGCGCGGCAGGGAGAGCACGCCGGCCCGCACGATCTCGGCCAACACGGACGCGTTGTAGAGCACCAGGCCGGTGATCACCGCGTACATCGGCCGCATCTCGCGGTCGATCGTCGACCACTCGGCGTACGCCTGGTTGGCGAAGACCATCAGGATCAGCACCGGGATGGCCCGGAAGAACTCGACCACGATGTCGGCGGGACGCCTGATCCACCAGTGGTCGGACATCCGGGCGATGCCGAGCACGGCACCCAGCGGCAGCGCGATCACCAGGGAGAGCGCGGCGGCCGTCATGGTCTCCTGGAGACCGGGCAGCAGATAGGTGGTCCACACCCGGGAGTCGGTGAAGAACGGGTCCCACTTCTCGGCCGCCAGCTGGTTCTTGTCGCCCAGCTCCGACAGGATCCAGTAGGCCAGCGCGGCCAGCACGGCGACGAAGCCGATGGTGATGAAGATGTTGCGTTGTTTGGCGCGCGGTCCCGGCGCGTCATAGAGAACGGATGCTGCCTTGCTCATCGCTTCACCGCCACTCGCTTGCTCACCCAGCCGAGAAGCAGACCGGTCGGGAGGGTGAGAACAATGAATCCAAAGGCGAACACGGCGGCGATCGGGATGAGTTGCGCTTCCCGTTCGATCATGTCGCGCATCAACAGGGCTGCTTCGGCGACGCCGATGGTCGCGGCCACTGTGGTGTTCTTGGTCAGGGCGATCAGCACGTTCGCCAGCGGGGCGACCACCGCGCGGAATGCCTGGGGCAGCACCACGAGGCGCAGCACCTGGCTGAAGTTGAGCCCGAGCGCTCTCGCCGCCTCGGCCTGGCCCACCGGCACGGTGTTGATGCCGGAGCGCAGGGCCTCGCAGACGAAGGTCGAGGTGTAGACGATGAAGCCGAGCACGGCAAGCCGGAACGCGATGTTCTCGGAGCCGCTCGCCCCCATGGACACCCCCATCGTGAAATAGAGGCCCTGGGAGCAGGCGACGATGACCAGCGTGAGGGGCGTGTTCCGCAGGAGGTTCACGTAGGCCGTGCCGAAGGCCCGCATGATCGGCACGGGGCTGACCCGCATCGCGGCCAACAGCGTGCCCCAGATCAGTGATCCGATCGCGGAGTAAACGGTGAGCTGCACCGTGGTCCAGAACGCCCCGAAGAGGTCGTACTGCTCGAGATCAAGGAAATCGAACACGGAATCTCTCAGTCTCGCCTAGAGGATGGGAAAAGGGTGTGGCGTGCCGCCGCAGCGACGGCACGCCACCGCGTTACCGGAGTTTCGTGGGGTCAGCTGGTCTCGGTGAGCTCCGGAGCCGGCTCCACCTCGTGGCCGGCCGGACCGAAGTGCTCGTCCACGGCCTCCTGCCAGGCGCCGTCGTCGACCATCTTGGTGATCGCCGCGTTGATGTCGTCCCGCCGCTCGGTCTCGCCCTTGGGGATGCCCACGCCGTAGTACTCGTCGCTCAGCGAGAGGCCGGCCAGCGTGAACTTGCCCTGGTTCTGCTCCTGCGCGGCGTAGCCGGCGAGGATGGAGTCGTCCGTGGTCAGCGCGTCCACGGTCTCGTTCTCCAGGCCGGTCAGACACTCGGAGTAGGTGCCCAGCTCCTCCAGGCCGGCGCCCGGGTACTGCTCGGCCAGGTTGGCGGCCGAGGTCGAGCCACCGACGGAGCACAGCGTGAGGTCGGCGATGGCCTCCTCGTTGGGCACGCTCTCGCCGTCGCGGATCAGCAGGTCCTGGTGGGCGACGAAGTAGGGGCCGGCGAAGTCCACCTGCTCCTTGCGCTCGTCGGTGATGGAGTAGCTGGCCACGATGAAGTCGACGTCGCCCCGGTCCAGCATCGTCTCGCGGTCGCCACTGGGCGACTCGACGAAGTCGATCTGGTCCGGCTCGTACCCCAGCTCGCCGGCGATATAGGTCGCCACGTCGACGTCGAAGCCGACGAAGTCGCCGTCGGGGGTCTTGAGGCCAAGGCCCGGCTGGTCGTACTTGATGCCGACGCTGATCTTGTCGTCGTCACCGCCGCCGCCGCAGGCGGTCGCGGCGAGGGAGAGGGCGAGCACGCCGGCGGCGAGGGCACTGGCCTTGCGAAGTCTCATGGTGCGTGTTCCTTAGAGTCGAGGAGGGTGCGTCATGTCAGTGGGGGTGTGGTCGCCTCTCGGGCGGGGTTCTCAGTGCTGGAGGATCTTCGAGAGGAAGTCCTTGGCACGGTCGCTGCGCGGGTTGTCGAAGAACTGGTGCGGCTCGGCCTCTTCGACGATCCGGCCGTCGGCCATGAAGACCACGCGGTTCGCGGCGGAACGGGCGAAGCCCATCTCGTGGGTGACCACGACCATCGTCATGCCCTCCCTGGCGAGCTGCTGCATGACCTCCAGAACCTCGTTGATCATCTCCGGGTCCAGGGCCGAGGTGGGCTCGTCGAAGAGCATCACCTTCGGCTCCATGGCCAGCGCGCGGGCGATGGCCACACGCTGCTGCTGGCCGCCGGAGAGCTGCGCCGGGTACTTGTCGGCCTGGTTGCCGACCCCGACCCGGTCCAGCAGGCCCCTCGCCTTGGTCTCCGCCTCCTCCTTCGAGATCCCACGGACCTTGACGGGCCCCAGGGTCACGTTCTGGAGCACGGTCTTGTGGGCGAAGAGATTGAAGGACTGGAAGACCATGCCGACATCCGCACGGAGGCGGGCCAGCTCCCGACCCTCCTCGGGCAGGGGCTTCTCGTCGATCGTGATGGAGCCGCCGTCGATGGTCTCCAGGCGGTTGATCGCTCGGCAGAGCGTGGACTTGCCGGAGCCCGAGGGGCCGATCACGACGACGACCTCACCGCGCTTGATGGTCAGGTTGATGTCCTGGAGCACGTGCAGGGCACCGAAGTGCTTGTCCACGCTCTCCAGGACGACCAGGTCCTCCGCCAGGGGCGCGGACTCCGCGGGGTCCTTGGTCAGCGGCGCATCGCTCATCGTGGAGTGGCTCCATCCTCGTCGGTTGCAGGGACCCTAGCCAGCTGTACAACGCAGCGTCAGCAGATCTGAGCGGAAATTGAGCATAACGATCGCGTTGCTTCCCTCTACGGGCAGTAACCGTCTGTGGGGCTCTGTTCCGCACCCGGTGACGTTGTTCCTCCGAGACGTCTGCGCGGGGCGTTCTCCTGCTTCAATCGTTCTCGTAGCGCTGCTTCGGAATCCGTTTCCGGGGCAGGCGTGCGGCGGAACGGCCGGGTCGACGGCCGGGAGCACCGAGCGGGGAAGGGAGCACGGGTTGCGCCTGCTGTTGGTCGAGGACGACGAACACGTCGCCGCCGCCCTGGTGGCGGTCCTGAACCGGCACGGCTTCACCGCCGTGCGCGTCCGCACCGGCGAGGAGGCGCTCGCCGAGCTCCGGTCCGGTGGCTTCGGCGTCGTCCTGCTGGACCTGGGCCTGCCCGACGTGGACGGCTTCGAGGTCTGCGGCCGCATCCGTCGCCTCACCTCCACTCCGGTGATCATGGTGACCGCCAGGTCGGACGTGCGCTCCCGCATCCACGGGCTGAACCTGGGCGCGGACGACTACGTGGTCAAGCCGTACGACACGGGCGAGCTGCTGGCCCGCATCCACGCGGTGAGCCGGCGCACCGTCGAGGAGCCGGCCGCCCCCGAGGAGGAGCCGGCCGAGGTACTGACGCTGGGGCCGATGGTGGTGGAGCTGGCGACCCGCAGGGTCGAGGTGGACGGCGAGCGGGTCGTGCTGACCCGCAAGGAGTTCGACCTGCTGGCGCTGTTGGCCCAGCGGCCAGGGGTGGTCTTCCGGCGCGAGCAGATCATCAGCGACGTGTGGCAGACCAGCTGGGAGGGGACCGGGCGCACCCTGGAGGTGCACATCGCCTCGCTGCGTTCGAAGTTGCGCCGGCCCGGGCTGGTGGAGACGGTCAGGGGAGTCGGCTACCGGCTGGCGTTGCCGGGGCTCTGAACGGGCGGCCCCGGGAGGGCGGCCTCTCGCCGGCGGTCGCCGTGCGACGGCAAGGCGACGGTTTGATGGTTCTGCGACAGGAAGACTTCGGTGCGTTCTCGGCTGCTTCCACTGTTGATCGTGTTGTTGATGGGGGTGCTGCTCGCGCTGGGCGTTCCGCTGGCGGCGAGCCAGGCGAGGAGTGAGCAGCAGCGGGTGGTCGTCGACCGGATCGACGACACCGCGCGCTTCGCCTCGCTCGCGCAGTTCGTCTCGGGGCCGCCGGACGCCACCCACCGGGAGTCGCTGAACGCGCTCACCGAGGAGCTGGGCCGCTACCAGGAGGTCTACGGCATCAGCGCGGGGGTCTTCGACCGCGACGCCGAGGCGGTGGCGGCCTCGCCCGACGGATGGGGGGTGCCGGGCGGCAGGACGGGACCGGAGTTCGCCGAGGCGCTGGCCGGGCGCCGCAGTCAGGGGCCCTCCCAGGTATGGCCGTGGGACGAGGACCGCACGCTGGTGGTGGCCTCGCCGGTGATCCGGGACGGCGACGTGATCGCCGTGGTGGTGACCGAGTCGCCGACCGGTCCGCTGCGCTCCCGGATCCTCTCCGGCTGGCTGGGGATCCTGCTGGGGGAGGCGGCGGCGCTGCTGCTGGCGGTGGTGGCGGCGTTCCAGCTGACGCGTTGGGTGCTGCGCCCGGTGCGGGTGCTGGACCGGGCGACGCACCACATCGCGACCGGGCGGCTCACCGCGCGGGTGGCGCCGGCCGGCGGCCCGCCGGAGCTGCGGCGGCTCGCGGTCTCCTTCAACGAGATGGCCGATCACGTGGAGGACGTGCTGGAACAGCAGCGCGCCTTCGTCGCCGACGCCTCCCACCAGCTGCGCAACCCGCTCTCCGCGCTGCTGCTCCGCATCGACCTGCTGGGGCTGGAACTGCCCGAGGGCAACGAGGAGTTCGCCTCCGTGCGCGCCGAGGGCAAGCGGCTCGCCCAGGTGTTGGACGGGCTGCTGGACCTGGCCCTGGCCGAGCACACCACGGCCGATCCGCGGGTGGTCGACGTCGCCGCGCTGCTCGCCGAGCGGGCGGGTGCCTGGCGGCTGGTCGCCGACCGGGACGGGGTGGAGGTGCGGCTCGCCGGGCCCACGGCGGTGACCGGGTGGGCCGACCCGGTCGGGCTCTCCAGCGCGCTGGACGCGGTGGTCGACAACGCGCTGAAGTTCACGCCCGAGGGCGGGGTGGTGGAGCTGTCCGTGACCCCCGAGGGCGACAGCGTCGTCATCGAGGTCGCGGACAGCGGGCCGGGCGTCGCCGACGACGAGCTGGAACGGGTCGGCTCCCGCTTCTGGCGCAGCCACCGCCACCAGAACGTCTCGGGGTCGGGGCTCGGCCTGTCCATCGTCGGTGCCCTGCTGGCGGCCGGCGGGGCGGAGATCGCCTACGCCCACAACCGGCCGACGGGTCTGCGGGTGATCGTGACGGTGCCCCGGCACCAGCCGGAGCCCGCCACGCTCCCCGCCTCCTACGTCTCCCTCAAGCCCGGCGCGCCAGACGCAGCGTGAGGATCTGGAAGGGGCGCAACGTGATCGGTACGCGCCCCTCCTTCACCTCAAGAGCCGGCTCGTCCGCCAGCGGGCGTTCCAGCAGGTCCGTGATGCCGACCTCCGCCACCTCGGCGTCGACGCGCAGCTCGCCGGAGGCCCGCCGGCCGCCGGACTCGTAGAGCCGCACCACCAGGTCGCCGGTGCGGTCGTCGGCCAGCTTCACGGCGGAGACCACGATGCTCCCCGCGCCCGCCGACTCGACCACCCCGACCAGCGGCGCCACCTCGGCGTCGCCCGGCACCGCGCGCTCCGGCAGGTTGATCCGGTGGCCCTCGCGCACCGCGTCGCCCAGCTCGGCGCCCGGCACCAGACCGAAGCGCAGCCGGTGCTCGCCCTGGTCGGTCTCCGGGTCCGGGTAGCGCGGGGCACGCAGCAGCGACAGCCGCACGGTGGTGGTCTGCCCGCCGTCCTCGCGCACGTCCCTGGTCACGTCGTGCCCGTAGGTCGAGTCGTTGACCACGGCGGCCCCGTACCCCGGCTCGCCCACGTGCACCCAGCGGTGCGCGCAGATCTCGAACTTGGCCGCCTCCCACGAGGTGTTGGTGTGGGTGGGGCGGAAGACGTGCCCGAACTGCGTCTCGGACGCCGACTGGTCGGCCTTCACATCCAGGGGGAAGGCGGCCTTCAACACCTGCTCGCTCTCCCGCCAGTCCACGGTGGTGTCGAACTCCACCGAGCGCGCGCCGGGGCGCAGCACGATCAGCTGCACCACCCGGGAGGCGCCGAACGCGCGGGTGACGCGCACCGTCGCCGCCCCCTCGCCCGCGGTGCCGTCCGCGTCGACCCGTTCCAGCGACTCGACCTCCACCAGGTCACGCACCCGGTTGCGGTAGAACTCGTCCAGGTCCCAGGCGTCCCACGCGTTCGGGAAGTCCGGGTGCAGCTGGAGCAGGTTGCCCGCCAGGCCGGGGGCCACCGCCTCCCGGCCGCTGTCCCGGTCCACCGCGGAGACCACCAGGCCACGGCCGTCGACCTCGACCCGCAGCAGCCCGTTGTCCAGCGTGAACCCGCCGTCCGGCCGCTCCTCGACCCCGACGGCCGAGGCGCCGCCCACCGGCCGCCGGCGCGCGCCACCGCCCGGCACCCCGGAGCGCTCGTGCGGCGCCGCGTTGAAGACCACGGTCCCGGCGCCCGGGCCGGCCAGCGCCCGCTGCGCCGCGTCCACCAGCGCCAGCAGCTCCTCGCGCAGCCGCGCGTAGGTCTCCCTGGCCTCCCGGTGCACCCAGGCGATCGAGGAACCCGGCAGGATGTCGTGGAACTGGTGCAGCAGCACCGTCTTCCAGATCCGGTCCAACTCCTCGTACGGGTAGGCGTACCCGGGCACCCGCACCGCCGCCGTGGCCGCCCACAGCTCGGCCTCCCGCAGCAGCGACTCGCTGTGCCGGTTGCCCTGCTTGGTCTTGGCCTGCGAGGTGTAGGTGCCCCGGTGCAGCTCCAGATACAGCTCGCCGACCCAGACCGGCGCGTCCGGGTACTCCTCGTGCGCCTTGGCGAAGAACGCGGCCGGCGGCTCGATCTCGACCCGGGGCGAGCCCTCCAGGTCGCGGACCCGCCGCGCCCGGCCCAGCATCTCGCGGGTGGGCCCGCCGCCGCCGTCGCCGAAGCCGAACGGCACCAGGGAACGGCTGCCGCGCCCCTTCTCCCGGTAGTTCCGCGCGGCGTGCGCCAGCTCGCCGCCGGTGAGGTCCGAGTTGTAGGTGTCGACCGGCGGGAAGTGGGTGAAGACCCGGGTGCCGTCGATGCCCTCCCACCAGAAGGTGTGGTGGGGGAACGGGTTGGTCCGGCTCCAGGAGATCTTCTGGGTCAGGAACCACTTCGAGCCCGAGAGCCTGACCAGCTGCGGCAGCGCGGCGGTGTAGCCGAAGGAGTCGGGCAGCCACACCTCCTCCGTCTCGATCCCGAACTCGTCCAGGAAGAACCGCTTCCCGTGGACGAACTGCCGCGCCATGGCCTCCCCGCCGACCATGTTGGTGTCCGACTCCACCCACATGCCGCCGACCGGCACGAAGCCGCCCTCGGCGATCCGCCGCCGCACCCGCTCGAACAGCTCGGGGCGGTGCTCCTTGATCCAGGCCAGCTGCTGCGCCTGCGACATCGCGAAGACCAGCTCGTCGGAGTCCTCCAGCAGCGCCACCACGTTGGCGGTGGTGCGGGAGACCTTGCGCACGGTCTCCCGCAGCGGCCACAGCCAGGCGGAGTCGATGTGCGCGTGCCCCACGGCGCTCAGCCGGTGCGCGGACGCGTGCGCCGGCGCGGAGAGCACCTCGGCGAGCGCCGCGCGCGCCGCCGGCGCGCTGCCCGCGACATCCGTGAGGTCCACCGCGTCCAGCGCGTTCTCCACCGCCCGCACCAGTCCGTAGCGGCGGGCGTCGTCCACGGCCAGCTCGGCCATCAGCGAGCCGATGACCTCCAGATCCCGCACCAGCTCCCAGACCTCGGCCTCGAAGACCGCCAGTTCGGCGCGGACGATCCGGTACAGCGGCTCGTCGTCGACGGTCAGCCGGTCGCCCAGCTCGGTGGGGCGCGCCTCCACCAGGATCGGGTTGGCCGCCGCCTCGACCAGCAGCTCGACCTCCTCGCCGCCCTCCGCCGCACGCGCCACCGACACCCAGTCGTTGTGCGGATGGACGCCCTTGACCGCGGTGCCGTCCGGGAGGTGGACCAGCCCCTCGCACTGGAACCCGGGCAGCTGCCGGTCGAAGCCCAGGTCGACCCTGGCCTCGACCCGCGACCCCGCCCACTCGGCCGGCACCCGGCCGGTCAGCCGGAACCAGCTGGTGCCCCACGCCGGCCCCCACCGCTCGCCGACCCGCGCCGGCCGGTAGGCGGCGGCCAGCGCCTCGGCCACCGGGACGGGCTCCCCGGGGGCGTCCCAACGTTCCAGTTCCAACGGCACCGCGGCGCCGTACACCGCCGGCCTGATCCGCTCGTCGAGCACCCGGCGCAGCCGCTGCTCGACAAGGTCACGGTCGTCGTGCATGAAGGTGACTCCTTCGCCGTTCTGAAGCCGTTCTGAAGTGCGGTCCCCGGTAAGTGCTGAACCCGCGAGAACAGAATCAAACGGAAAAGAGCGGAAAGAAAGGGTCCGGAACCGGCGCGGCCCGTCGCCGATCCCCAAGTGAAAGCGAGAGGTCAGGACTTGACGGAACGGTAGTAGTCGCGCGCCCCGGGGTGCAGATCCAGCGGCTGCGTGTAGATCGCCGTCCGCAGGTCCACGCGCTGCGCCGCGTGCACCACGTCGGCGATGCTGTCCCGCCCGTTGATCACCGAGCGGGTGATCTCCTCGACCAGCCTGTCGTCCGCGTCCTCCGTGGTGATCAGCAGGTTGGCCACCGCCAACGTGTCGATGCCCTCGGACCCCGGGATCTCCTCGTAGGCGTCCGGAGGCATCACCGCCGCCCGGTAGTGGGCCGTCGCCCCGCCCGCCTCGTCGCGCCCGGTCAGCGCGGGCAGCAGGTCGTCCAACGGCACGATCCGGATCTTCGTCCGCGCGGCCAGCTGCTCGACGGCCGAGGTCGGCAGCCCGCCCGACCAGAAGAAGGCGTCCAACCGGCCCGCCTCCAGCATCGTCGGCATGTTGTCGATGCCCTTCCTGACCGCCGTCAGGTCCCGCTCCATGTCCAGGCCGGCCGCCGCCAGCAGCTCCCTGGTCACCAGCTGCACGCCCGACTGGTCCTCGCCGACACCGACCCGCAACCCCGCGAGGTCCGCGGTCCGCCGCACCGGCGAGCCGTCGGGCACCACCAGATGCATGTAGTCGTCGTACAGCCGGGCGCAGGCCCGTAGCCGCTCGGCGCCCTCGCCGCCCCGCTGCTGGTAGTCCGCGATCGAGTCGGCCGTGGCGATGGCGAAGTCCGCCTCACCGGCCAGCAGGCGTTCGATGTTCTCCACCGAGCCCTCGCTGCCCCGCAGCTCCACGTCGAGACCGGGCACGTCGTTCGCCAACTGACCGTGCAGCAGGTCCCCGTAGCGCGCGTAGACGCCCTTGGCCACCCCGGTGCTCAACGTCACCCGGCCCGACGGCTTCCCGTCCCCCTCGACCAGCGGGCGCGCCAACACGGCGATCAGCGCCAGCGCCAGGGCCACACCCGTCGCGACCAGCAGCCGCCGACCGCGCGTCGAACGCGGCGCCAACCGCCGCCATACGGGTCCTCCGGAAGCCACCCGAGCAAACTATCAGCGGACCGTAGACTTGGCAGCGGCCAGCTTGCCGCCCTCTGATCGATGTGGATTGAGTCCTTCCCATGCCAACTCCCGCCACGGCCCAGACGCGCACCTACCAGGTCCGGACGTTCGGTTGCCAGATGAACGTCCACGACTCGGAACGCATGGCCGGGCTCCTGGAGGACGCCGGCTACGTGCCGGCGGGGGAGCACGACGAGGTCGCCGACATCGTGGTGTTCAACACCTGCGCCGTCCGGGAGAACGCGGACAACCGCCTCTACGGCAACCTCGGCCAGCTCGCGCCGAAGAAGGCCGCCCGCCCCGGGATGCAGATCGCCGTCGGCGGCTGCCTGGCCCAGAAGGACCGGGACACCATCACCCGCCGCGCCCCCTGGGTCGACGTCGTCTTCGGCACGCACAACGTCGGCAGCCTGCCGGTGCTGCTGGAGCGCGCCAGGGTCGAGCGCGAGGCACAGGTGGAGATCGCCGAGTCGCTGGAGGCGTTCCCCTCCACCCTCCCGACCCGCAGGGACAGCGCCTACGCGGCCTGGGTCGCGATCTCCGTCGGCTGCAACAACACCTGCACCTTCTGCATCGTGCCCGCCCTGCGCGGCAAGGAGAAGGACCGGCGCCCCGGCGACATCCTCGCCGAGGTGGAGGCGCTGGTCGCCGAGGGCGTCATCGAGATCACCCTGCTCGGCCAGAACGTCAACGCCTACGGCTCCGACATCGGCGACCGCCAGGCGTTCTCCAAGCTGCTGCGCGCCTGCGGCAACGTCGAGGGACTGGAGCGGGTCCGCTTCACCTCGCCCCACCCCAGGGACTTCACCGACGACGTGATCGAGGCGATGGCGACCACGCCCCACGTGATGCCGCAGCTGCACATGCCGCTCCAGTCCGGCTCCTCCCGGGTGCTGAAGGCCATGCGCCGCTCCTACCGCCAGGACCGGTATCTGGGCATCGTCGACAAGGTCAGGGAGTCCATCCCCGAGGCGGCGCTGACCACCGACATCATCGTGGGCTTCCCCGGCGAGACCGAGGAGGACTTCCAGGAGACCCTGCACGTGGTGCGGGAGGCGCGCTTCGCCCAGGCGTTCACCTTCCAGTACTCCAAGCGGCCGGGCACCCCGGCCGCCGAGATGCCGGGGCAGATCCCCAAGGAGGTCGTCCAGGAGCGCTACGAGCGGCTGGTCGCCCTCCAGGAGGAGATCTCCTGGGCGGAGAACAGGCGCCAGGTCGGCAGGACCGTCGAGGTGCTGGTCGCGGAGGGCGAGGGCCGCAAGGACGGCGCGACCCGCCGGCTCTCCGGCCGCGCCCCGGACAACCGGCTGGTCCACTTCACCCGCCCCGAGGAGCCCGTCCGCCCCGGCGACCTGGTCACCGTCGAGGTCACCTACGCGGCCCCGCACCACCTGCTGGCCGAGGGCGAGCCCCTCCAGGTCCGGCGCAGCCGCGCCGGCGACGCCTGGGAGCGGCGCAACGCCCAGCCCGAGCCGGCCGGTTCGGGCGGCGTGCTGCTCGGCCTGCCGACGGTCGGGGCACCGCCCCAGCCGACGGAGCCCGTCGGCGGCTGCGGCGTCGGCCACTAACCACCCGCCGGCCGGGCCGGCTCCGCGCCCACGGGAGGCGCCGGTCAGGCCGTAGGCTTTCGATCATGCTCGTCGCCGCCGCGGTATGCCCCTGCCCGCCCCTGCTCGTCCCCGAGGTCGCCTCCGGCGCCGCCGGGGAGCTGGACCGGGCCCGGTCCGCCTGTGACGACGCCCTCGCGGTGCTGGCCGCGGCGCGCCCCGACCGGCTGCTGGTGGTCGGGCCGGCCACCGCGGCCGAGAGCGGGGAGTTCGCCGCCGGCAGCCGGGGGTCGCTCCGCGGCTTCGGGGTGGCGCTCGACGTGACCCTGGGCGCGGGCGAGCCGGGCGCGCGCCCCCTGCCGCCCTCGCTCACCGTCGGCGCCTGGCTGCTGGAACGCACCCACTGGCGCGCCGCGCCCGTCGCCGCCCGCGCCCTGCCCCAGGACGCGAAGGCCGCCGACTGCCTGGAGGCCGGCCGCCAACTCGGCGCGGGCGAGGAACGACTGGCCCTGCTGGTGCTGGGCGACGGCAGCGCCTGCCGGACCGCCAAGGCGCCCGGCGCCTTCGACGACCGCGCCGAACCGTTCGACCGCGCCGTGGCCGACGCCCTCGCCCGCGCGGACACCGCCGCCCTGGCCGGCCTCGACCCGGTCCTGGCCCGCCAGCTGCACGTCGCGGGACGCCCCGCCTGGCAGCTGCTCGCCGGCGCCGCCGAGCGCGCCGGCCTCGCGGGGCACCTCCTGTACGACGAGGCCCCGTACGGCGTGGCCTACCTCGTCGCCACCTGGTCCTGACCCCCGCTCCCACCCGACGGGCGCCCGGCGGCGTTCTGGGAGACTGGACGCGTGCACGCCGCCCCTCCCTCCCCCCGCGTCATCGCCGTCGTCGGCCCCACGGCGGCCGGCAAGTCCGACCTCGCCGTGGCGCTCGCCGGCCGGCTCGGCGGCGAGGTGATCAACGCCGACTCCATGCAGCTCTACCGGGGCATGGACGTCGGTACGGCCAAGCTCACCGTGGCCGAACGCGGCGGCGTGCCGCACCACCTCCTCGACGTCCTCGACGTCACGGTCACCGCCAGCGTCGCCGAGTACCAGCGCCTGGCCAGGGCGGAGATCGACCGGCTGCTGCTCCTCGGCCGCACGCCCGTGGTGGTCGGCGGCTCCGGGCTCTACGTGCGGGGCGCGCTGGACGCCCTCTCCTTCCCCGGCACCCACCCAGGCGCCCGCGCCGCGCTGGAGGAGGAGCTGGCGCGGGTCGGCAGCGGCGCGCTGCACGCCAGGCTCGCCGCGCTGGACCCGCCGGCCGCGGAGGCGATCCTGCCCAGCAACGGCCGCCGCGTCGTGCGCGCCCTGGAGATCATCGAGATCACCGGCCGCCCGTTCACCGCCCAGCTGCCGGCCCCCGACGAGGACCGCGCCCACTACCCGACGCTGTATCTCGGCGTCGGGGTGCCGAGGCCGGAGCTGGACGACCGGATCGCGCGGCGCGTCGAGACGATGTGGGCCGCCGGCCTCGTCGACGAGGTGCGTCGGCTGGAGGCCGTCGGGCTCCGCGACGGGCGGACCGCCTCCCGCGCGCTCGGCTACCAGCAGGTGCTGGCCGCCCTCGACGGGACGTACGACGAGGCCGCCGCCCGGGAGGAGACGACGCGGGCCACCCGCCGCTTCGCCCGCCGGCAGGACCGGTGGTTCCGCAGGGACCCGAGGATCCACTGGCTCGACGCCGGCGCCGGAGCGGGGAGCACACTCGCGGACCGCGCCTGGCAGCTCGTCGAACGGAAGGTCGACCGCTGAACGCCCCCGCCCCCGCCGGGTTCTGACGTTCGGTGACCGCCCGGGGGGACGCCCCGCGACCCGGGGTGCGCCCGGACGGAGGAACGCCGCCCGGAGACCGCGGGCGGCGGCCTTCGAGGCCCGTGCGGCGCGATGATCATGCGGGCCCGGGACGTCCCTCCCGCGCCCCGTCGAACGGGCGGTCACATCCTGATCACGTGATGGCATCGGGACGCTCCCAGGGCCCGGGAGTGGGCGTTGAGCGTGCCATCATCGAGCCCGATGCTACGACCGGGAACCGTGGAGTGGGGAGGGCGCGTGGCGATGGAGGCCAGCCCTCGCGAGACCAGCGGCACCACCGAACGGGCAAACGATTCCGCACCGTCCGCGACCCCCTCGGTGCCGCGCCCCGCCGAGGCGCTCGGGGCGGGGTTCGACGGCTCGGACGAGGCCGAGGGGCTGCGCGGGAGTTCCCCGCTCCCCGACGAGACGCTGCCCCACGACGACGACTCCCTCGGCCCCGAGGACGAGGCCGAGCGCGCCGAGTCCTACGGCGAGCTGCGACCGCCGCGCAGGCTGCGCCTCACGCTGATCGCGCCCATCGTGCTGCTGAGCCTGCTCGGCTCGCTGATGTTCGCCTTCCCCCTGGCCTTCGCCTTCGACGAGGCCGGGGCCGTGGTCGCGATGCTCGGCCTGCTGATCGGCTCGTCGGCCGCCGGGTGGGGCATGATGGCCGCCCGCCGCGTCGGCTACACCTGGCCCGGAGTGCCGCCGCGCGGCTCGGGCCGCCGCCCGGACTGGCGGCTGCTCGTGCTCTACGCCCTGGCGCTCTCCGCCGCCCTCGCCCTGGCCTTCTGGCGGGTGGCCGGCCTGCGGTGATCCGGCCCCCGACTACGATCGACGGGTGGGTACCCCAGCGCGGCGCGTGCCGTTCCTCAAGGGACACGGCACCGAGAACGACTTCGTCATCATCCCCGACCACGACGGCCGGCTCGACCTGACGGCCGCCGACGTGGCCCGGCTCTGCGACCGCCGGGCGGGCGTCGGCGCCGACGGCGTGCTGCGCGTGGTGCGCGCGGCCGTCCACCCCGAGGCGGCCGGACGGGCCGAGGGGGCCGAGTGGTTCATGGACTACCGCAACGCCGACGGCGGCGTCGCCGAGATGTGCGGCAACGGGCTGCGGGTCTTCGCCCGTTATCTGCGCCACGCCGGTCTGGTGGACGCCGCCGAGGTCACCGTCGTCACCCGGGCCGGCCAGCGCCGGGCGCGGTTCGACGCGCGGGACCCGGAGCGGGGCCCCGTCACCGTGACGATGGGAACCGCGCGCCTCCCGGACGGCGCCGCCCCCTCGGTGACCGTCGCCGTCGGGGCCCGCGACTGGCCGGCCCACCACGTGGACATGGGCAACCCGCACGCGGTCGCGTTCGTCGACGACCTCGCCCACGCCGGGGGGCTGCGCGAGGCGCCGCTGGTGCGCCCCGCCTCGGCCTACCCGCACGGCACCAACGTGGAGTTCGTCGTGGACCGGGGCGAGCGCCACGTGGCGCTCCGCGTCCACGAGCGCGGCTCGGGGGAGACCCGCTCGTGCGGCACCGGGGCCTGCGCCGTGATGGTGGCCGCCGCCCGCAGGGACGGCCGGGACCCGGTCGTGGACGGCCGGCCGGTGGCCTACACGGTGGACGTTCCCGGCGGTCGGCTGGAGATCGAGGAAGGGGTCGACGGCACCGTGAGCATGACGGGCCCGGCCGTGATCGTGGCCGAAGGCACGCTTGCCCCGGGGTTGTTGGCGGGTGAGGACTGATGTTCGCCGCCCCGGGACGCGTTCGACGCGCCCCGGGGCACGCCCTCGGGCGACGAAACGTCATTCCTCAGCCTCTGAGCAGTCTCTTTCGGCCAGCTTCGCCAGAACATACGTCACCTGAATGGGTGATCCCCGGCGATCGGGACCCCTCCCGGTCCGTCGCGCGTGGTGGGCTCGGTAGCATCAAGCACCGGCGCCGCTGCGGGACTGTCCCGGGTCAACGGGACCACCGGACATGAGCCGCGGTCCGGTCCACCCGACCGCGGAGGTGCCCCCACATGACGGCAGAGGCGACCACCCCGAGCGGCACGACGCCCACACGCCGGGGCCATCGCCGCGTGAAGCTCCGTCAGCTCGGCCGCGCGGCGGTCTTCGGCTCGGACCGCCACTCGCTCCCCGACGCCATCGAGCATCTGGCCAAGGCACACCGTGGCCACCACCCCGGCGCCGACATAGACCTGCTGCGCCGCGCCTACCAGATCGCCGAGGAGGCGCACCGCGGCCAGACCCGCAAGAGCGGTGAGCCCTACATCACCCACCCGCTGGCGGTCACCCTGATCCTCGCCGAACTCGGCGCGGAGACCACCACGTTGACCGCCTCGCTGCTGCACGACACCGTCGAGGACACCGAGGTGACCCTGGAGCAGGTGCGGGCCGACTTCGGGGACGAGGTCGGCCATCTGGTGGACGGCGTCACCAAGCTGGAGAAGGTCGAGTACGGCGCCGCGGCCGAGTCCGAGACGTTCCGCAAGATGCTGGTGGCCACCGGCAGCGACGTCCGCGTCATGTCGATCAAGCTCGCCGACCGGCTGCACAACATGCGCACCCTCGGCGTGATGCGGCCCGAGAAGCAGGCGCGGATCGCGCGGGTGACCAGGGACGTGCTGATCCCGCTGGCCGAGCGGCTCGGGGTGCACACGGTCAAGACCGAGCTGGAGGACCTGGTCTTCGCCGTCCTCCACCCCGAGGAGCACCGCGCGGCCAGGGAGCTGGTGCTCGCGCACCACGGGCAGCCCGACCCGCTCACCGAGGCCGCCTCGCTGGTGCGGGGCGTCCTGCGGGAGGCCGGCATCGCGGCCGAGGTCCAGATCCGGCCCCGCCACCTCTTCTCCGTGCACCGCGCCCGGCTCAAACGCGGGGAGCTGGGCCCCTGGGACCACGGGCGGCTGCTGATCCTGGTCGGGGAGAACGCCGACTGCTACGCGGTCCTCGGCGAGCTGCACACCTGTCTCACCCCGGTGGTCTCGGAGTTCAAGGACTTCGTCGCCGCCCCCAAGTTCAACCTGTACCAGTCCCTGCACACGGCCTTCGCCACCCCGGCGGGCGACGTCGCCGAGGTGCTGGTCCGCACCCACGCCATGCACCGCGTCGCGGAGAACGGCGTGATCGCCCTCGGCGACCCGCACCGCTCCGCCGAGGCGGAGGCGGGTCCTGAGGAGCCGGAACGCGTGGGGGACCCGACGCGTCCCGGCTGGCTCTCCCGGCTGCTGAAGTGGCAGGAGCAGGCGACGGACTCCGACACCTTCTGGACCGAGCTGCGCGAGGAGCTGGCCAGGGACCGCGAGATCACCGTCTTCGCCGGCGCCTCCGAGGACGGCCCGCTGCAGCTGCCGGTCGGCGCCACCTGCGTGGACGCGGCCTACGCCCGACACGGCGCGGCGGCCCACTCCTGCATGGGCGCCCGGGTCAACGGCCGGCTGGCGAACCTGCGCACCGTGCTCCGCGACGGGGACACCGTTCAGCTGCTGCTCGCCGGTGAGGGGGGCTCGGGCCCCTCGCCCGAGTGGCTGGAGCACGCGACGACCCCGGCGGCCAGGGTCGCGATCCGCTCCTGGCTCAAGACCGGGGGCGCGCGGCCGGAGAGCGAGCGCGGCGAGGAGGCCAGGCCCCCCGCGCCCGAGCCGGAGCCGCCGGCGCACGAGGGCGCGCCGGCGGGCGAGGAGGAGGCGGCGCTCGTGCCGGGCGCGCCCCGCGCGCAGGTGCGGTTGGCGCGCTGCTGCACGCCCGTTCCGCCGGACGCCGCCTGTGGCTTCGCGGTGCGGGGCGGCGCCGTGACCGTGCACCGGCAGGAGTGTCCGACGGCCGTGGAGATGGTCGACGGCGGGCGCGCGGCGCTGGCCGTCCGGTGGCTCTCCGCCTCCGGCGGCTGCCGGGTCACCCTCCAGGCGGAGGCGCTGGGGCGGCCCGAGCTGCTGGCCGACCTCACCGAGGCCCTGGCCCTGCACGGCGCGGCCGTGGTCCATGCCGAGGTGGAGCCGCCGCGCCAGCAGCGGGTCCGCCACACCTACACGCTGCGGCTGCCGGACGCGTCGGGGCTGCCGAGGTTGATGCGGGCCATGCGCCGGGTACCCGGCGTGTATGACGTCTCGCGCGCGGTCCGACTGCATCCGTGAGCCGGCGTGCCGGCCGCGTTGCGGGCCGGGCGTCGGGCCGTTAATCCGGTGCCGGGGGGCCGCCGTCGTGCCACCATGGCGGAGGAGCCCCGGCGTGCCGGGGGCCTCGACCGGGAATCATCCCGGCGGCCCGGGCGTTTGCCGAACAGGCCCAGTTCCCCAGCCCATGCGTGCGGCGGCCCTCGCGGTGGCCCCATCGTGTGGCTGACCAGTCGAACCTAAGGATCGCATTGACCTTCCCTTCCCTTCCTCAGGACACCCAGCGCCACTCCACGGCGAACCGCCGGGCCGACGCCCTGATGGATGAGGACGTCGCCTGGAACGAGTTCACCGACGACCGGGACGGCGAGCAGTTCGAGCGGGAGGAGCGCGCCGCGCTGCGGCGGGTCGCCGGCCTCTCCACCGAGCTGGAGGACGTCACCGAGGTCGAGTACCGACAGCTGCGCCTGGAGCGCGTGGTGCTGGTCGGCGTCTGGACCTCCGGCTCGGCCCAGGACGCGGACAACTCGCTGGCCGAGCTCGCCGCACTCGCCGAGACGGCGGGCGCCATGGTCCTCGACGGCGTGATCCAGCGCCGCGACCGGCCGGATCCCGCCACCTACATCGGCTCGGGCAAGGCCCAGGAGCTGCGCGACCTGGTCGTCGAGACGGCTGCCGACACGGTGGTCTGCGACGGCGAGCTGAGCCCCGGGCAGCTGATCCACCTGGAGGACGTCGTCAAGGTCAAGGTGGTGGACCGCACCGCTCTGATCCTCGACATCTTCGCCCAGCACGCCAAGTCCCGTGAGGGCAAGGCGCAGGTGGCGCTTGCCCAGATGCAGTACATGCTGCCCCGGCTGCGCGGCTGGGGGCAGTCGCTCTCCCGGCAGATGGGCGGCGGCGGTGGCGGCGGGATGGCGACCCGCGGTCCCGGTGAGACCAAGATCGAGACGGACCGTCGGCGCATCCGCGAGAAGATGGCGAAGATGCGTCGCGAGATCGCCCAGATGAAGGTCGGGCGCGACGTCAAGCGGCGCGAGCGCCACCGCCGCGAGGTCCCCTCGGTCGCCATCGCCGGCTACACCAACGCGGGGAAGTCCTCGCTGCTCAACCGCCTCACCGGAGCGGGCGTCCTGGTGGAGAACGCGCTGTTCGCCACCCTCGACCCGACGGTCCGCAAGGCCGAGACCCCGGGGGGACGTTCCTACACCCTGGCCGACACGGTGGGCTTCGTGCGTCACCTGCCGCACCACCTGGTCGAGGCGTTCCGCTCCACGATGGAGGAGGTCGGCGACGCGGACCTGATCCTGCACGTGGTGGACGGTTCGCACCCGGTGCCGGAGGAGCAGTTGGCCGCCGTCCGTGAGGTGATCAACGACGTGGGCGCGCGGGACGTGCCGGAGATCGTCGTGGTCAACAAGGCGGACATCGCCGACGAGGTGATCCTCCAGCGGCTGCTGCGCACCGAGCGCCAGGCGATCGCGGTCTCCGCCCACAGCGGGCTGGGGATGGACGAGCTGCTGGCCCTCATCGAGGAGCGGTTGCCGCATCCCTCGGTCGAGTTGGAGGCGCTGGTGCCCTACACCGAGGGCGCGCTGGTCTCCCGGGTGCACGAGGAGGGCGAGGTGCTCTCCGAGGAGCACACCGGCGAGGGCACCCTGCTCAGGGCGAGGGTGCACCCGGAGCTGGGGGCCTCGTTGGAGCGGTTCGCCCCCGCCACCAGGCCCTGACCACCGGGGTCTTCTTTCACGACGGGCCGGAGGGCCCCGACCCGCGAGACGCTTCGCGGGGCGGGCCCTCCGGCCCGTCGCGCGTGCGTGGCCGGCACCCCCGGAGGGCCGTCGCGGGGCCGCGCGTAGTCTGGCGTGGTCCGCGGGCCGGTGGGGGAGCGGGGCCAGCCCCGGGAACACCGCCGCGGACAGCGCTTGTTGTATGGTATGGAAACTGCCCTTGACCTGCGAAAACGCAGGCAGGGAGCCGAGCTCCTGGAGTACCGCGATGCTGCGAACCATGTTCAAGTCGAAGATCCACCGAGCCACGGTGACGGAGGCCGACCTGCACTACGTGGGTTCGGTGACCATAGACGCCGACCTGATGGATGCCGCCGACCTGCTTCCCGGCGAGCAGGTCCACATCGTCGACATCGACAACGGCAACCGCCTGGAGACCTATGTCATCGAGGGCCGCCGCGGCTCCGGCGTCATCGGGATCAACGGCGCCGCCGCGCACCTGGTCAAGCCCGGTGACCTGGTGATCCTGATCAGCTACGCCCAGGTCGACGACGCCGAGGCCCGCGCCCTGCGGCCCTCCGTCGTCCATGTCGACGCCGACAACCGCGTGGTCGCCCTCGGCGCCGACCCCTCCGAGCCGGTCCCGGGCGGCGACACCCGCCGCGGCCCGCTCGCCACCGCCCGCGCCTGAGCCGGGGGCGTCCGGGCGGACGCCCCCCACACGGAACGGCCGAGGGGCCGGCGACGCTCTCGCGCCGCCGGCCCCTCGGGCGGTGTCGTGGTGTCCGGAGTGGCTAACCCTCGTAACCGCTGACGCTGTCGAAGACCTCCTGGGCCTCCGTGTCGAGACGCGGTCCCGCGAGCCAGGTGCTCTCCAGCGGGCCGATCGAGTTGACCGAGACCAGCTCGGCCTCGCCGCCGTCACCCGCCCGCAGCCACGGGCCGCCGGACGAACCGCCGGTCATGGTGCAGCCGGCCCAGTACAGCACGGGCATCGTCGGGTCGATCGTCAGCCGGCCGGGGGTGTCGGTGCACCGGTACATCAGCGCGCCGTCGTAGGGCTCGGCGGCGGGGAAGCCGTAGAGGGTGGTGTCACCGAGGCCCGAGACCGCCGGGGCGTCGAAGTTGATGTCGACGGCGGAGCCGACCGTCTCCTCCAACGAACGACCGCTGCCGTCCTCGGGCTCGACGGACATGACAGCGAAGTCGCCGTGGGCGCCCTCGCCACCGGTGGTGGTGCCGTTCTCCAGCCAGTACTGGGTCGTCGAGACGTAGGTGGCCCAGTAGATGCCGTACGGGTGGACGGAGCCCGCGTTGGCCTCGTTCTCCGCCTCCATCGCCGACAGGCCGTCGTTGTTGTAGGCCGGGACGAAGCTCAGGTTGCGGTACCAGCCGCCGCCCACGCCGGCGTGGACGCAGTGGCCGGCGGTGGCCACCAGGTTGGACTGGCCGGGACGGGCCGGGTCCTTGACCACGGTGCCGGAGCAGACCATCGGGCCCTCGGGGCTGTCGAAGAAGACCTTGCCTATCGGCGCGCCGTTCTCCGTGTAGGGCGTGGGGACCGCCTCGGCCTCGATGGGCGTCGGCTCCATGTCGGTGACACCGCGGTCGTCCATCGGGTCGTCGCCGTCGGGTGCGTTGGCGTCCTCGTCGATCTGACCGTCGTCGATCGACTGGTCGGGGTCCTCGGCCTCGCCCATCCGGTCGGTGTCCCAGAGGCCCTCGATGATCGGGTTGACGAAGTCACCGATCTCACGCAGCCAGGTGTCCTGGTCCCAGTCCTCCCAGCCGCCGTCGACCCAGGCGTCCAGGTCGAGGTCGAAGGGGAGGTTGTCGAGCACGTCCTGGAGCTCGTCGCCCCCCTCGGGCGACGCCTCCTCGCTGGGCTGCGCGTTGTCGCCCGAGTCGTCGTCATTGCACGCGGTAGCGGTCAACGCGAGGCATACGGCCATCCCCGTCGTCGCCAGCGCGATGCGGCGACGCGATGCCCGTCGGCGTATCGGTGACATGGGTCAATCCCCCTGAAGCAGTGGTTCTTCGCATGGGCTGGACAGGTTCGCCCGACGGATCAGGCGCTCCCCAACTATGCCGGTGCCCATCTTGACGGCGATGACCGGGTCCCTGGTTCCCCGCGCTTGCCGGAGGGCTTTCGGACAAGAAACCCGATGACCGCCCGTGATCCGAGAGGCAGTCGGTCGTTACTACGGATGGTGGTACGTCACCGCATCAGATCAACTGCCCGACGAGGCCCGAGAATTCGCACGAAGGAGGGAGGCGCGCTCGCTCGGTTGACCCGGGTGCCGCCGCGCCGCACCCCGATGAACGCACGCCCCCGCCCCGACCACGGCGCACAGCAGGAGGCGGCCCCCTCGGTTTCCCCCGTTTCCCCGAATTCCCCTGTTTCGCCCGTTTCCGCGTTCTCCGCCGGGCTCGCCGAGCGCTCGGTGCCCCGCCAGTCCCGGCACGCGCCGGACGACCATCCCCACCGCCCCTCCGCCTCCCACGGCTCTCCGGCCGACCCGTCGGCCGCCTCGGACGAACGGCCGGCCGGTGTCGACCCGTTGACGCACCCCGACCCGGAGGTCGCGGCCGACGCCGCCGCGTGCGAGGGCCTGCTGCGCTGCTGGGTCAGGGAGACGGGCGTGGCCCGGCCGGCGGGCGGTGTGCTCGCCTTGCCGCTGCCGTCCTCGGGCGCCGCGCTGCGTGTCCCGGTGCGTCACTGGTCGGCGACCGGCTGGCACCGCTTCGGGGTGCCCGAGTTGGCGACGGCCCCGGTCGGCGCCCCGCCGCTGGACGCGGTGACCCTGGCCGCGCTGCTCGGCCGCGAGGCGGCGAGCGCCGCCGGCGGCCGGGCTGACGGGGAGACCGCGGCGCTGGTCGGGCGGGTCGCCGACTCCCAGCGCAGGACGGCGCTCTTCCTGGCCCACCGCCGGGCCGATCCCGGCCCGGCCAGGCACGGGCACGCCTTCCTCGACGCCGAGCAGTCGGTGCTCCTCGGCCATCCGCTCCACCCCAACCCCAAGAGCCTGGAGGGCATCGCAGGCCGGGAGGCCGCCCGTTGCTCGCCCGAGCTGCGTGGCTCCTTCCGGCTGCACTGGTTGGCCGTCGACCGCGCGGTGCTCGCCTCGGACTCCGCCTGGCGCGAGGAGGGCGGCGAGGTCCCGGCCGAGACGCTGGCCGCCAGGGTGGCCGGCGCGCCGCTGCCCCTGCCGCCGGGCACCGTACCGCTGCCGCTCCACCCCTGGCAGGCAAGGGACGTGGCGCACCGCCCGGCCGTCGCCGAGCTGTTCGCCGGAGGGCTCCTCCACGACCTGGGCGAGCACGGCCCGCCGTGGCACCCGACCTCCTCGGTCCGCACGGTGCTGCGCCCGGACGCCGAGATGATGTTGAAGCTCTCCCTCGGCCTGTGGATCACCAACTCCCGCCGGGAGAACCTCCGCAAGGAGCTCCACCGGGGCGTCGAGGTGCACCGCCTGCTGGAGGGCGGCCTCGCCGCCGAGCTGCGCGCCGCCTGCGGCCCCGGCTTCGACATCGTGCGGGACCCTGCCTGGCTCGCCGTCGACGACCTGGCGGGGCGGCCTATCCCGGGAATGGACACGCTGCTGCGGCAGAGCCCGTTCGGTCCCGAGGACGACGTGCTCTGCCTGGCCGCGCTCACCGCGCAGCGCCCCTGGCCCGGCCGGCCGGGCGCCGCGCTCTCCTCGCGCCTCGCCGAGGTGCTGCGCGGGCTGGCCGAGCGCACGGGGGCCGGCCGGGCGGCGGTCGCCGAGGAGTGGCTGGGGCGCTATCTGCGCGCGGTGGTGCGCCCGGTGCTCTGGCTCGACGCGCACGCGGGCATCGCCCTGGAGGCCCACCAGCAGAACACGCTGGTCCTGCTCGACGCCGAGGGCTGGCCGGTCGGCGGCCGTTACCGGGACAACCAGGGCTACTACTTCCGCGAGTCCCGGCGGGCCGCGCTCCGGCACAGGTCGCCGGGGCTCGGCGACCGTTCGGACACCTTTGTGCCGGACGCGGTGACCGACGAGCGCTTCGCCTACTACCTGGGGATCAACAACGTCCTCGGCCTGATCGGTGCCCTGGGCGCGCAGGGGCTGGCCGACGAGGCGGCGTTGCTCGCGGTCGTCCGGGCCTTCCTCGCCGAGGAGGCGGGGCGGACGGACGGCCCGGTCTCGCCGCTGGTCTCCCACCTGTTGACGGCAGGCACCCTGCGCTGCAAGGCGAACCTGCTGACCCGCCTGCGCGGCATGGACGAGCTGACAGGGCCGGTCGACGGCCAGTCGGTCTATGTCGCCCTGGCCAACCCCCTGGCCGACCCCCTGGCCGCGCGCTGAGACCGCCTGGCCGCCGTCGCGGACGCCCGCGCCGGCGCGCGCGGCCCGGCGGGCCGAGAACCGAGAAGCGACGGAAGGAGCCGGAGCGTGACCACCCCTTCGACATCGCCCCCCGACGGGTCGCCGACGGCGCTGGTCGAGCCGTTGGCCGGACTCGCGGACCGGCCGGCGCGCCCGACGGTCGCCGGGTCGTTCCTGCTGCGGCCCGTGGACCCCGAGCGTGATCTCCCGCTGCTCAGCGACTGGATGAACGACCCGGCTGTGGACGCCTTCTGGCAGCTGGCAGGGCCGGTCGAGCGGACCGCCGAGCAGTTGCGCCGGCAGCTGGTGCCCGGCGGCCACAGCCTGCCGTGCCTGGGGCTGCTGGACGGCCGCCCGATGAGCTACTGGGAGGTCTACCGGGCCGACCTCGACCCGCTCGCCGCCCACTACCCGGCCCTGCCGCACGACATGGGCCTCCACCTCGCGATCGGCTTCGCGGCGGACCGGGGACGCGGCCTCGGCTCGGTGCTGCTGCGCGCGGTGGCGGACGCCGTGCTGGAGCGGGCTCCACGCGCCACGCGGGTGGTCGCCGAGCCCGACGTGCGGAACGTGGCCTCCCTGGCGGCCTTCCGCGCGGCCGGCTTCCGCAAGACGGCGGAGCTGCGACTGCCGGACAAGCGTGCCGCCCTGCTGGTCAGGCGGCGCTGAGGGCCGGTCGGGCCCGCGTCGCCTCCCCCGGCACGGGCCCGACCGGTGCCCTCCCCTCGACACCACCGCACACCGCACACCGCACCATCCGACCACCGACCGGCCCGCCGGCCTCACCAAGGGAGCGACCGTTGTCCATATCGAGCACAGACCCCACCCCGGGCCCGAGTACCGGCCCCACCACCGACCCCGCGGCCCCGCCGGTCGACCCCGGGCGGTCCGGGGGCCGGCGCTGGGAGCGCGCCTCGCGTGAGCTGTTCGCCAAGATGCTCGCCGAGTTCGCGTACGAGGGGATCATCACCCCGTACGCCGAGCACGGGCAGCCGGGCCGCTACGAGCTGCCCGTCAACGAGGAGTTGACCTACCGGTTCCGTGCCCGACGGGGCGCCTACGGCCACTGGCGAATCGATCCTGCCTCGATCACGCCGGACGCCGACCCACTGGAGTTCGTCGCCAGGGCCCACGACAGGGTCCTCGGGCTCTCCGGCGATACCACCGGCCATCTGATCCGCGAACTGACCGCCACCCTCAGCGCCGACGCCACCCTCGCCGCCGAGCGGCTGCCCGTCGAGCGGCTGGTGGAGCTGGACCACGCGGGCCTGGAGGGCCGCCAGACCGGACATCCGTGGCTGGTCGCCAACAAGGGCCGGCTGGGATTCTCCGCCAGCGACACCCGCCGTTGGGCCCCCGAGGCGCGCACCCCGAGCGCCCTGCCGTGGCTGGCCGTCCACCGTTCGCTGGCGACCTACCGGGGAACGGGCGCGGTGGCCGACGAGCGGGCGCTCTACGCCGAGGAGCTCTCCGAGGCCACCCGCGAGTCCTTCGCCCGCACCCTCGCCGAGAGGGGGCTGCCGCCGGAGGAGTACCTGTGGCTGCCGATCCACCCCTGGCAGTGGGACGAGAGCATAGCCACGCTCTACGCGCCGCAGATCGCGGCCGGGCTGCTGGTGCCGCTGCCGAGCGACGGCGACCTGCGGCTGCCGCAGCAGTCGATCCGCACGTTTCTCAACGTCAGCCGTCCCCGGGGCCGTTCGGTCAAGCTGCCGCTGTCGATCCTGAACACCCTGGTGTGGCGCGGCCTGCCCACCGAGCGCACCCTCGCCGCCCCGGCCGTCACCGCCTGGGTGCTCGGGCTGCGGGACGCCGACCCCTTTCTCGCCGAGGAGACCCGGGTGATCCTGCTGGGGGAGACCGCCTCGGTGACCGTGGAACATCCGCTCTACGACCGGTTGGCCGGCGTTCCGTATCAGTACCGGGAGCTTCTGGGCTGTATCTGGCGGGAACCGATCGATTCCTTTCTGGAGCCGAACGAACGTGCCCGGACCCTCGCCTCCCTGCTCAGCACGGACGAACGGGGGCACTCCTTCACCGTCGAGCTGGTGCGGCGCTCCGGCCTTGAGCCGCAGGAGTGGCTGCGCCGCCTGTTCGCCGCGCTGCTCCCGCCGCTGCTGCACTTCCTGTACCGCTACGGCACGGTCTTCTCGCCGCACGGGGAGAACGCGCTGGTGGTCTTCGACGAGCGGGACATCCCGGTGCGGCTGGCGGTCAAGGACTTCGTCGACGACGTCAACGTGAGCGCCGAACCGCTGCCCGAGTTCGAGGGAATGCCGATCGAGGTGCGGGAGGTGCTGCTGACCGAGCCGCCCTCGTTCCTCACCCAGTTCATCCACTCGGGGCTGTTCGTCGGTGTCTTCCGCTTCCTGGCGCCGCTGTGCGAGGAGCGGCTGCGCGTGCCCGAGGTCGACTTCTGGACGCTCGTGCGCGCCGAGATCCTCGCCTACCAGCAGCGTTTCCCCGAGCTCAAGCAGCGGTTCGAGACCTTCGACCTGCTGGTCCCGAGGATCCAGCGCCTCTGCCTCAACCGCAACCGACTCCAGCTCGACGGCTACCGTGACCGGTCGACCCGGCCGCACGCCGCCGTGTTGGGCACCGTCGCCAACCCGCTCAATCCTGGCTGAGGGACGCCCCGTGGCAGGCGCGTTGTCAGTGGCCCCGCGTAGGGTGTGGGGCCCTATGACTGGCACATCCGGGAAGCCCTCCCTCACCGAGTTGTTGCACGCCGCCGTCGTCGCCGTGGGCGGCTCCGAACGGCCTGGTCAGGTGGCCATGGCCCAGGCCGTGGCCGACGCGGTCGAGGACGGTTCGCACCTGCTGATCCAGGCGGGCACGGGGACCGGCAAGTCGCTGGGGTATCTGGTGCCGGCCATCGCCGGCGGAGACCGGGTGGTCGTCGCCACGGCGACCCTGGCGCTCCAGCGGCAGCTGGTCGAGCGGGACCTGCCGCGCACGGTCGAGGCGCTGCGGCCGTTGCTGCGGCGGCGGCCCGAGTTCGCCACGCTCAAGGGCCGGTCGAACTACCTGTGTCTGCACCGGCTCCACGAGGGCGTGCCCAGCGACGACGAGCAGGGCCTCTTCGACCCGCTGGAGGCCGCCCAGGCGACGGGCGGCCCGACCAGCCGGCTCGGCAAGGACCTGCTGAGGCTGCGGGACTGGGCGGACGAGACGGAGTCGGGCGACCGCGACGACCTCTCGCCCGGCGTCTCGGACCGCGCGTGGTCGCAGGTCTCGGTCTCCTCGCGTGAGTGCCTGGGGGCCAGCAGATGCGTCTACGGCATGGAGTGCTTCGCCGAGGCCGCGAGGGAGCGGGCGAAGGTCGCCGAGGTGATCGTCACCAACCACGCGCTGCTGGCCATCGACGCGATCGAGGGCGCCCCCGTGCTCCCGGGGCACGAGGTGCTGATCGTCGACGAGGCGCACGAGCTGGTCTCACGCGTGACGGGGGTCGCCACCGGCGAGCTGACCCCCGCCGGGGTGAACCGCGCGGTCCGCCGCGCGGCCAAGCTGGTCGACGAGAAGGTGGCCGACCAGCTCCAGACGGCGGCGGAGAGCTTCGAGCGGCTGATGGAGCTGGCCCTGCCCGGGCGGTGGGAGACGCTGCCGGAGGATCTGGGCTACGCGGTGGCGGCGCTGCGGGACGCGTCCCGCGCGGTGATCACGGCGCTGGGGGCCACCAAGGACTCCTCGGTGACGGACGAGGACGCCGTGCGCAAGCAGGCGCTCGCCTCGGCGGAGAGCGTGCAGTCGGTCGCCGAACGGCTCTGCCAGGGCTCGGAGTTCGACGTGATCTGGTGCGAACGACACGACCGTTTCGGCGCCTCGCTGCGGGTGGCGCCGCTGTCGGTGTCGGGGCTGCTGAGGGAGAAGCTCTTCACGGACCGCTCGGTGGTGCTGACCTCGGCCACGCTCAAGCTCGGCGGCGACTTCAACGGGGTGGGGGCCTCCCTGGGGCTGGCGCCCGAGGGGGAGCGCGGCGAGGAGCTGCCGGTGTGGCAGGGGCTCGACGTCGGCTCGCCGTTCGACTACCGCAAGCAGGGCATCCTCTATGTCGCCAAGCACCTCTCGCCGCCCGGGCGGGAGGGCAGCAGGGGCGACATGCTCGACGAGCTGGCCGAGCTGGTGGAGGCCGCGGGCGGGCGGACACTCGGGCTCTTCTCCTCGATGCGCGGTGCGCAGGCCGCCGCGCAGGAGCTGCGCGGCCGGCTCGATCTGCCGATCCTGCTCCAAGGGGAGGAGACCCTGGGCGAGCTGATCAAGGCGTTCGCTGAGGACCCGGCCACCTGCCTCTTCGGGACGCTGTCGCTCTGGCAGGGAGTCGATGTGCCGGGCCCGAGCTGCCAGTTGGTCGTGATGGACAGGGTGCCCTTCCCCCGGCCCGACGACCCGCTGGTCAGCGCCCGCCAGAAGGCGGTCGAGGAGAACGGGGGGAACGGCTTCATGGCGGTGGCCGCGACCCACGCCGCGCTGCTGATGGCGCAGGGAGCCGGGCGACTGGTGCGCTCCAGCGGGGACAAGGGGGTCGTCGCCGTGCTCGATCCCCGGCTGGAGAAGGCCAGGTACGGGAGCTTTCTGCGGGCCTCGATGCCCGACTTCTGGTACACGACGGACCGGAACCAGGTGCGCCGCTCCCTGGCGGCGATCGACGCGTCCGCGCTGGACGCCGCCGCGTCGGCGAGCGACTCCTGAGGACGGGCCCCGAGGGGCCTGACGCGTAGGGGAAGCTCCACGAGCCATCCGATGGCCCGTGGAGCGCATGGCTCGTGAAGTGCCTGGTTCGTGAAGCGCCCCCTCGAAGGAGGGGGCGGACCGAGGGGGCGGACGGAGGGGCGTCAGACCCGCCGCATCACCGCGACCACCTTGCCGAGGATGGTGGCCTCGTCCCCGGGGATCGGCTGGTAGGCGGCGTTGTGCGGGAGCAGCCAGATCTGGCCGTCCTCGCGCTTGAAGCGCTTGACCGTGGCCTCGCCGTCCAGCATGGCGGCGACGATGTCGCCGTTCTCCGCGACCGGCTGGCGGCGGACCGTCACCCAGTCACCGTCGCAGATCGCGGCCTCGATCATCGAGTCCCCGACGACCTTCAGGACGAACAGCTCGCCGTCGCCGACCAGTTGACGGGGGAGGGGAAAGACGTCCTCCACCGACTCCTCGGCGAGGATCGGGCCGCCGGCGGCGATCCGGCCGACGAGGGGCACATAGGAGGCGGCGGGCTTGCCGGCGGTGTCTGTGGCGGGGGGCGCGGGCGCCTCCGCGCCGCGCACCTCGTAGGCGCGGGGGCGGTGCGGGTCGCGGCGGAGGAAGCCCTTGCGCTCCAGGGCCATCAGCTGGTGGGCCACGGAGGAGGTGCTGGAGAGCCCCACGGCCTGGCCGATCTCTCGCATCGACGGAGGGTAGCCGCGACGCTGCACCGAGTCGCGGATCACCTCGATCACGCGGCGTTGGCGGTCGGTGAGTCCCGAGCTGTCGGCCCTGATCCCCGGCGGCCTGCCGGGCATCGCCCGTCCGGCGGCCGGGGCGCCCATCCGGTCCTGGCGGCGCTCAGCGGCGGTGATGGCGTCGTCTGCTGCGGTGGTCATGCAGGCCCCTTCTCAGGTGGTACTCCCTAGTCAGACAACGGTAGTTGGTATCGAAAGGTTGCGCCAAACACACGTTCGAGTGAAAATTTCGCGATTGAATGCCTGGGGCCATGTCCGGGGTGTATTGATCCTCCACGCTATCCGGTCCCGGGTGCGAACGGTAACCGGGTCGTGCGATAACCTCCCCTGCGGCGACCGCCTCGGTCCGGCTTTCACGCCTCGCCCCCGCGGTGCCCCGACGGCGCCCCCGGCGCGACACGCGCACGGATGATGTTGACAGCTCACCACCAGATCTAGTGGTGAAGTGTGTCCCGCCGTCCCACAAATTGTGGTCCCGGGTCTTCGCTGTCCGAAGGAATCGCTTATGCTTGGCAGTGCCTCGACGGGTCCGCTCCGGCGGTCGGGCCGAGTGCTGCCGTCATGCCGGGACACCGCGCTCGGCTACCGTGAGTCACCACGAGGGAGAGGGGAGAAGGCCATGCACTGTCCCTTCTGCCGCCACTCCGACAGCCGCGTCGTGGACAGCCGTACCGCCGACGACGGGACGTTGATCCGTCGCCGACGCCAGTGTCCGAGCTGCTCCCGCCGCTTCACCACGGTCGAGACCGCCTCACTGATGGTGATCAAGCGCAGCGGCGTCACCGAGCCGTTCAGCCGGAACAAGGTGATCTCCGGCGTGCGCAAGGCGTGTCAGGGCCGTCCCGTCACCGAGGACGCGCTGGCGCTGCTCGGCCAGCGGGTCGAGGAA
Source organism: Streptomyces sedi (assembly GCF_006335015.1). Classification (GTDB taxonomy): domain Bacteria; phylum Actinomycetota; class Actinomycetes; order Streptomycetales; family Streptomycetaceae; genus Streptomyces; species Streptomyces sedi. The sequence continues at coordinate 276,477 of NZ_VDGT01000005.1, read as the reverse complement.
GCCGTGCGCGCCACCGGCAGCGCGGAGCTGTCCACCCACGACGTGGGCCTGGCGATACTCGGGCCGCTCCGCGAGCTCGACCTGGTCGCCTATCTCCGATTCGCGTCCGTCTACCGGGCGTTCGAGTCGCTGGAGGACTTCGAGTCCGCCATCGCCGAGCTGCGCGACACGGCCCCCGGAGGGCCCGCGCCCCAGCGGCAACCCGAGGACGCCGAGGGCGGCGTCGCGGACAAGACCTGACCGGAGCGCATCGCCGCGCGCCGGCCGACAGTTCAGAACAGCACGGGTGTTCCGGTTCAGGCCGGACACAGCAGGGCGTCATGCCCGAACAGGGAGGCGGAATGACTGAGACGACGAGCGGCCCGGCACGAGGCTCACGCGCCAAGGGCGGCAAGAGCACCAAGGGGCTGCGGGTCGAACGCGTCCACACCACCGCGGGGATTCATCCATACGACGAGGTGGTCTGGGAGCGTCGTGACGTCGTCATGACCAACTGGCGCGACGGTTCGATCAACTTCGAGCAGCGTGGCGTCGAGTTCCCCGACTTCTGGTCGGTGAACGCGGTCAACATCGTCACCAGCAAGTACTTCCGCGGCGCGGTCGGCACGCCGCAGCGCGAGACCGGCCTGAAGCAGCTGATCGACCGCGTGGTGCGCACCTACCGTGCGGCGGGCGAGAAGTTCGGCTACTTCGCCTCCCCCGCCGATGCCGAGATCTTCGAGCACGAGCTGACCTATGCGCTGCTGCACCAGGTCTTCAGCTTCAACTCGCCGGTCTGGTTCAACGTGGGCACGACCCAGCCGCAGCAGGTCAGCGCCTGCTTCATCCTCTCCGTCGACGACTCCATGGAGTCGATCCTCGACTGGTACAAGGAAGAGGGGATGATCTTCAAGGGCGGCTCGGGCGCCGGGCTGAACCTGTCCCGCATCCGTTCCTCCAAGGAGCTGCTCTCCTCGGGCGGCAACGCGTCCGGCCCGGTCTCGTTCATGCGTGGCGCCGACGCCTCCGCGGGGACCATCAAGTCCGGCGGTGCCACCCGCCGGGCGGCCAAGATGGTGGTGCTGGACGTGGACCACCCGGACGTCGAGGCGTTCATCGAGACCAAGGTCAAGGAGGAGGAGAAGATCCGCGCCCTGCGCGACGCGGGCTTCGACATGGACCTCGGAGGCGACGACATCACCTCCGTGCAGTACCAGAACGCGAACAACTCGGTCCGGGTGAACGACGAGTTCATGCGCGCGGTCGAGGCCGGCGAGTCCTTCGGGCTGCGCGGCCGGATCTCGGGCGAGATCATCGAGCACGTCGACGCGCAGAAGCTCTTCCGGAAGATGGCCGAGGCGGCCCACGCCTGCGCCGACCCCGGTATCCAGTACGACGACGTCATCAACCGGTGGCACACCTCGCCCGAGTCGGGCCGGATCACCGCGTCCAACCCGTGCAGTGAGTACATGCACCTGGACAACTCCTCGTGCAACCTCGCCTCGTTGAACCTGATGAAGTTCCTCTCCGACGACGACGAGGGCAACCAGTCCTTCGACGCCGAGCGCTTCGCCAAGGTGGTGGAGCTGGTCATCACCGCGATGGACATCTCGATCAGCTTCGCGGACTTCCCCACGGAGAAGATCGGCGAGACCACCCGCGCCTTCCGCCAGTTGGGCATCGGCTACGCCAACCTGGGCGCGCTGCTGATGGCCACCGGCCACGCCTATGACTCGGACGGCGGGCGGGCCCTCGCGGGCGCGATCACGTCGCTGATGACCGGCACCTCCTACCGGCGCTCGGCCGAACTGGCGTCGGTCGTCGGTCCGTACGAGGGCTACGCGCGCAACGCGGACGCCCACAAGCGCGTCATGCGTCAGCACGCCGACGCCAACGACGCCGCCCAGCGCACCGACGACCTCGACACGCCGGTGTGGGCCGCGGCCACCGCCGCCTGGCGGGACGTCGTCCGACTCGGCGACAAGCACGGCTTCCGCAACGCGCAGGCGTCCGTGCTGGCGCCGACCGGCACCATCGGGCTGATGATGGACTGCGACACCACCGGGGTCGAGCCGGACCTGGCGCTGGTGAAGTACAAGAAGCTCGTCGGTGGCGGCTCGATGCAGATCGTCAACAACACGGTGCCCAAGGCGCTCAAGCGCCTCGGCTACCAGCCGGAGCAGGTCGAGGCGATCGTCGCCCACATCGCCGAACACGGGAACGTCGTCGACGCGCCCGGGCTGCGGCCCGAGCACTACGAGGTCTTCGACTGCGCGATGGGGGAGCGGTCCATCGCCCCGATGGGGCACGTGCGGATGATGGCAGCCGCCCAGCCGTTCCTCAGCGGCGCCATCTCCAAGACGGTCAACATGCCCAGCAGCAGCACCGTCGACGACGTGGCGGAGATCTACCACCAGGGCTGGAAGCTCGGGGTCAAGGCCCTGGCGGTCTACGTGGAGAACAGCAAGGTCGGGCAGCCGCTCTCCGCCAAGACCAAGGACGCGGAGAAGGGCGAGCAGCCGGTCGAGCCGGAGCGCGTCGTCGAGTACCGGCCCGTGCGGCGCCGGCTGCCCAAGGGGCGCCCGGGGATCACCACCTCCTTCACGGTGGGCGGCGCCGAGGGCTACATGACGGCCAACTCCTACCCGGACGACGGCCTCGGCGAAGTCTTCCTGAAGATGTCGAAGCAGGGCTCGACCCTGGCCGGAATGATGGACGCGTTCTCCATCGCGGTCTCGGTCGGCCTTCAGTACGGGGTGCCGCTGGAGACCTATGTCTCGAAGTTCACCAACATGCGCTTCGAGCCGGCCGGCATGACGGACGACCAGGACGTGCGGATGGCGCAGTCCATCGTGGACTACATCTTCCGCCGGCTGGCACTGGACTTCCTGCCGTTCGAGACGCGTTCCGCGCTGGGCATCCACACCGCGACCGAGCGGCAGCGCCACCTGGAGACCGGCTCCTACGAGCCCGGCGACGAGGAGTTGGACGTGGAGGGGCTCTCCCAGTCGGCACCCCGCCAGGTCTCGTCGGCGTCGGTGCCGCGTGCGGCTGAGGAGATTCCGGTGGCCGAGGAGCGGCCCGCGCCTCGCGAGGCGCACAGCTCGACCGAGTTGGCCGAGATGCAGTTGGGGTTGAACGCGGACGCCCCGCTCTGTCTCTCCTGCGGCACCAAGATGCGCCGTGCCGGCAGCTGCTACCTGTGCGAGGGCTGCGGCTCCACCAGCGGTTGCAGCTGAGGCCGGCCCCGGCCCCCGCCGCCGTGGGGTGAGGCGTCGGACGGCGACGGGGGACCGAGCGGTACCGGGGAGGGTGTCGGCCGAGGGGTCGGCACCCTCCCCGTCGGTCTGTCTCCCCTCGGCGGGCGGTGGGCCCGTCAGTCGGTGCCCATCGCCGTCGAGAACTGGTCGGGGTCGGTGTCGAAGCCGCGCACACCCCGCTGGAAGCGCCAGTTCCCCGAGTCGTCGCGAGCGAAGTGGGCCACCGTGGCCGCCGTGGCTTCCGGGGCCGCGGTGGACAGGTCCTCCTCCGCCAGCGCGGTGTGCCCCTCGTTGATCCTCACGAGCGGTTGGGCGATCTCCCGGAAGGTGCGGCGTCCGTGGCGCTGTTGGATGGCGACGCCCACGACCACCCTCGTGAAGCTGTCGGCGAGCCTGTCGAGTTCGAGCTTCAGTACCTCGTCGCTGCCGAAGCCCTGGCCGGTCTCGCTGTCCCGGGTCAGGGTGATGGTGCCGTCCGGGGCCCTGCTGTCGAAGTGCACCAGATAGACGGGCGGTCCCTGGGGCGCGTCGGCACCGAAGGTCGCGGCGATCAGGTCGAGGTCGTGGGGTGGGGCGTCGGCGGGGCTGGGGTCCCAGCGGAGCGTGACCTCGGCCGTCTCGATCCCTTTGCTGAACGGGCTCACCGGACATCCCTTCCGTGCGGGTGGCGAAGCCGCGCCGGCGACGGCGTGGCCTCCCGGCACAGCCATTCTCACCTGTGACCGGGGCGGCTAACCGCCGCCCGCTCACCGTGGGTCGAGGATGAGCCAGGGCGGTCCCGCCCGCGCCGGTGCGCCCGCCCGACCCCTCGCCGCCGGCTCCAGGCGGCCGGACGGGGCCGGAAGGCCGTTGCCGCGGGCGGGAGTTGCCCCCGGACACCCGGTGTACCCGCGTCGCGCCTGGCTGTCGCCGGCTCGGAGGCGCCGGCGACCGTGATCCTGGAACCCCTGCGTTCTCGGTGACGGTTGGCCGTACGATGGCGCGGTGCTGGTCAAGTGGATTCGTTGTGCCGTGGTTGACCGGGTCGGCTTTGATCGCGGGCAGCGGAAGTGGGCCGGGCTGCTCGGCGAGCCCGGGTTTCGGGCGCAGGGCGGGGGATGGAGCCGCGCCGAGCCGGGGGTGGTCCACCTCTTCAGCTTCTGGGAGAGCCGCGCGCTCTACGACTCCTTCATGGCCCGCTCGCACGATCGGCTCGCGGCCACCCAGCAGGGCAGCTTCCAGGACGCCAGTGTGCGGCTCTTCGAGTACCGGTTCGACGTGAAGATGGGTTTCGAGCCCCGCTTCCACGACGCCGACCTGCTGCGCGTCGCCCACACCCGGGTCCACGAGGAGCGGGCCGAGCACTTCGCGCTGATGCAGGAGAAGGTCTGGAACCCCGCGATGGCCGGCTCGCCCGGGATGCTCCGCGGGGTCTTCGCCCAGGCCGAGTCGGAGAGCGAGTTCCTCGTGCTGTCCATGTGGAAGTCGGCAGCCGAACGGGCCAAGTACCGCACGGAACGCGTGGAGCGGCTGGCGCTGCGCGCGCAGACCGGGGCCGACATCGCCGACATCACGGGTGACGTGATCGACATGGAACCGTCCTGGACGGTGTGATCCGCGCCGCCTCGGCGGCGTGCGAGTCGGCGCCCGCCGTCCCCGCGAACTAGGCTGAGCGCCATGCCACAGCCCCGGCGCATCATCCTCATGCGACACGGAGAGTCGCAGGGGAACCACGACGACTCCGTGTACCAGCACACGCCCGACCACGCGCTGGAGCTGACGGAGAAGGGCCAGCGCCAGGCCGAGGCAGCGGGGGAGCAGCTGCGCGAGACCATCGGCGACGAGAGTGTCTCCGCCTACGTGTCCCCTTATCGACGTACGCATCAGACCTTCCGGGCGTTGGCCCTCGATCCGACGCGGACGAGGGCGAGGGAGGAGCCGAGGCTCCGGGAACAGGACTGGGGCAACTGGCAGGACCGCGCGGATGTGGAACGGCAGAAGCGGGCCAGGGACGCCTACGGGCACTTCTTCTACCGCTTCGCCCAGGGCGAGTCGGGCGCGGATGTCTACGACCGGGTGGGCGCCTTCCTGGAGAGTCTGTGGCGCAGCTTCGACGAGCCGGACCATCCGCCCAACGTGCTGCTGTTGACCCACGGGCTGACCATGAGGCTCTTCTGCATGCGCTGGCTGCACTGGACCGTCGCCGAGTTCGAGTCGCTGTCCAACCCGGGCAACGGGGAGACCCGTCAGCTCGTGTTGGGCTCGGACGGGCGTTATCACCTCGATCGGCCCTTCGAGCGCTGGCACACACCCGAGCGTCCCTTCCACGGCTGGTGTGCGTAGGGTGGACGCCGCCATGGTCTACCAACCGCCGACCCATCGCGTCGAACGCTCGATTCGCGCCACGACCGGCGCCCGACTCGTCGCCGGTGTCGACGAGGTGGGCAGGGGGGCGTGGGCCGGGCCGGTCACCGTCTGCGCCGCCGTCACGGGCCTGCGCCGGCCGCCAGAGGGGCTGACGGACTCCAAGCTGTTGACTCCCGTCAGGCGCACGGCACTTGCCGAGGTCCTGCACGGGTGGGTCACCCAGCACGCGCTGGGACACGCCTCCCCTCGTGAGATCGACCAACTCGGTATGACGGCCGCCCTGCGGCTGGCGGCGACCCGGGCCCTGGAGGCGCTGCCGGAGCGACCGGACGCGGTCATCCTGGACGGCAAGCACGACTACCTCGGGCCGCCGTGGCAGGTACGCACCGTGATCAAAGGTGACCAGTCGTGCGTCTGCGTGGCGGCTGCTTCGGTGATCGCGAAGGTGTACCGCGACGCCCTGGTGGCCGAACTGGCGGACGCCCACCCGACCTACGGCTTCGAGACGAACGCCGGCTACCCCTCGCCCACGCACCGGGCGGCCCTCGCGGAGCTGGGGCCGACCGAGCACCATCGACTCTCCTGGGCCTACCTGGACGCACTGCCGCGCTGGCGTCATCTGAGACTTCCCTCCCACCGGGACGCTCTGGCCGAGGAGTCGCTGGAGGACAGCGGCCAACTCGGCATCTTCTGACGGCGTCCCGCCGGCGCCCCGGCGCTCATCCCCTCACCGCCAACACCAGCGGCAGCACCTGCTCGGCGCCCGCCGCCCGCAGCAGCCGCGCGGCGAGCGCCAGCGTCCAGCCTGAGTCGGTGAAGTCGTCCACCAGCAGCAGAGGGCCGGGGTGGGTCTTCACGGCCTCCGCCAGCTCCGGCCCCAACTCCAGCGTGTCGTGCAGGGCGTGGACCCGCCGCGCGCTGTTGCTCGGGCCGGGCGGACGGTCGAGTCGGGTGGGGCGCACCGAGCCCAGCAGGGGCATCCTCCCGACGTGCGCGATGCCCTCCGCGAGGGAGGCGACCAGCCGGGGCCGGCTCCTGGAGGCCACGGAAACCACACCAACCGGCCGATGCGGTGCGTCCGGCGCACCCGAGGCCCAACCGCCCGGCCCCCGCGCCCAGTCGGTCAGCACCGTCACCACGGCGTCCAGCACGTCCACCGGCAGGGCGCCGTCCATGGCCTCGGGGCTCAGCAACGGGCGCAGCCGGTCGCCCCAGCCGATGTCGGAGAGCCGGCCCAGGGCCCGCCCCACCGAGGCCTGCTCTCCCACGGGGATGCGCCCCTTGAGGTCGACCCCCGCCGCGGGCAGCCCGGTCGGCCACATCTTCCGCGGCTCCACCGCCACGCCCGGACGGGCCAGCTCGCCCTTGGCCGCCTTCAGCCCGTCGGGGGAGACCTGGGCGTCGAAGCCCACGTCGGTGCAGTTGTCGCAGCGACCGCAGGGCTCTGCCTGCTCGTCGTCGAGGGTGCGGCGCAGCAGCTCCATCCGGCAGCCGCCGGTGGCCGCGTACTCCCGCATGGCCTCCTGCTCGATCTCGCGCTGACGCGCCACCCAGGCGTAGCGCTCGGCGTCGTAGCGCCAGGGCGCGCCCGTGGCGGTCCAGCCGCCACGCTCGCGGCGGACCGCGCCATCCACGTCCAACACCTTGAGCATCGTCTCCAGCCGTGTGCGGCGCAGCTCGACCCTGGCCTCCAGCGCCGGGAGGGAGAGCGGGCGGTCGGCCGCCGCCAGCACGGCGAGCGTATGGCGCACCTGCTCCTCGGGCGGGAACGCGAGGGAGCCGAAGTACCGCCAGATCGCCTCGTCCTCGGGGCCGGGCAGCAGCAGCACCTCGGCGTGCTCCACCCCTCGTCCCGCGCGGCCGACCTGCTGGTAGTAGGCGATCGGGGAGGACGGGGAGCCGAGATGGATGACGAATCCGAGGTCCGGTTTGTCGAAGCCCATGCCGAGGGCGGAGGTGGCGACCAGGGCCTTGACCCGGTTGGCCAGGAGGTCGTCCTCGGCGGCGGCGCGCTCCGCCGGCTCGGTGCGGCCCGTGTAGGCGGTCACCTGGTGGCCCCGCGCCGAGAGGTGGGCGGCGACCTCCTCGGCCGCGGCGACGGTCAACGCGTAGATGATGCCTGAGCCGGGGAACCGCTCCAGGTGCTCGTCGAGCCAGGCCAGCCGGTGTGCCGCGTCGGGCAACCTGAGGACGGAGAGCCGCAGGCTGGTGCGGTCGAGCGGCCCGCGCAGCACCAGCGCGCCGTCCGAGGAGGCGCCGGTGCCCAGCTGCTCGGCGACATCGGAGGTGACCCGGGCGTTGGCCGTCGCCGTGGTGGCCAACACGGGGACGCCGGCGGGAAGCTCACCGAGCATGGTGCGCAGTCGTCGGTAGTCGGGCCGGAAGTCGTGGCCCCAGTCGGAGATGCAGTGCGCCTCGTCCACCACGAGCAGGCCGGCGGTCGCGGCGAGCTGGGGAAGCACTCCGTCCCTGAAGTCCGGGTTGTTGAGACGCTCGGGGGAGACCAACAGGACGTCGACCGCGCCGGTCGCGATCTCCTCGCGGACGGTCTCCCACTCCTCCTGGTTGGCCGAGTTGATCGTGCGGGCCCGGACACCGGCGCGTGCGGCGGCGGCGACCTGGTTGCGCATCAGGGCGAGCAGGGGGGAGACGATCACGGTGGGTCCCGCGCCCCTCTCCCGCAGCAGGGCGGTCGCCACGAAGTAGACGGCGGACTTGCCCCAGCCGGTGCGCTGCACCACCAGCGCCCGGCGGCGCTCGGCGACCAGCGCCTCGATGGCCCGCCACTGGTCGGGGCGGAGCCGTGCCGCTCCCGTCTCGTCACCGATCAGCCGGGCGAGCACCGCGTCTGCGGCGGCGCGCAGCTCGTCCCGGGGGGCGTTCTCTGCGGACGGGGTGGGTCCCGTCGTCTGGTCGGACATAGCCTCCATGCAAGCGGATGACCGCCGACTTGGCGAATGGCCCTTGTGGATAAACCAGGCATACAAATGACTTGTGTGATGGACGCGCTGATCTGTGGACAAAAAAACGCACGATGTCGGCGGGAGAAGGCAGTCTGCACTCATGACTCAACACAGCGAATCCCTCTCGCCACTGACCGTCACCGACAATCGGGTCACCCTCAGCGGCCCCGCCGACCTGGCCGACGCGCTGCCCTATCTGCTCGGCTACCACCCGGACGACTCGATCGTCATCCTCGGGCTGCACGGCCCCCAGGGCAGGCTCGGTGGCCGCATCAGGACCGGCATCCCGTCCGACACGGCGAACTGGCCGGAGACCGCCAGGCAGTTGGCGGCCTGCCTGGTGGAGGCCAGCTCGGCACACGGGGCCCGCCCGGACGCGGCGGTGCTCTACCTCAGCCAGGACCCGCCGGAGGGCGCCGACCCCGCGGAGACCGCCGAGCGTCTCCGCCCGCTGGCCCAGCTGGTGCGCACCGCCTGCGGCGAGCTCGACGTCCCGGTCTACGAGGCGCTCTACGTCTCCCAGGAGCGCTACCTCTCCTACTCGGCCCCCGACGGCCGCGCCGAGGGCGAGCGGCTGAGCCTCCTGCCGCGTGTCGGTCGTTCGCCGATGGCGGCGGCCGCGGCCTTCGCCGGTGTCCGGGTGCGCGGCTCGCTCAAGGAGATGCGCCGCCGCCTCGTCCCCCTGGACGGCGAGGTGGCCGTCCAGCAGGAACGCGGGTTCGACGAGGCGGTCGCCGGCCTGGCGCCCCGCATGGTCGGCCCGCGCACCGAACAGGACGTCGTCAGGGACGAGATGGTGGACCTGGTCGACAGCCTGCTCCACCGCTTCCGCCGGGTGCCCGCCCCGAGGGACCCCGAGCCGGCGGCGGCCGACGCCAGGGACGACGCGCTGCTCACCTCTTCCGAGGCCGCCCGGCTGGTCCTCGGACTTCAGGACCGGCTCACCAGGGACATCGCCGCCGGGTGGATGGAGGGCCCGGACGCCCAGACCGCGCTGCGGCTGTGGCGGGCGCTGTCCCGGCGCTGCGTCGGGACGTTCGAGACGCACGCCGCCGCACCGCTCACGCTGGCCGGCTGGGTGTCGTGGTCGACGGGCGACGACGTGAGCGCCAGGGTCGCCCTGGCCAGGGCGCTGGAGCTGGACCCCGAGTACGTTTTCGCGCGCCTGCTGTACCAGGCGTGCAACGAGGAGATCGACCCCGAGCCCCTGCGCGCCAGCCTGCGAAGGCAGTGGTCCGCGCATCGGGCCCAGTGAGCCTGGTGGGGCCCCTATGATCACGACATGCCCTACGACCCGTCGGAGTATCCGTCGTTCGCCGTCACCGTCGATCTGGTCGTGCTCACCGTCAGGCGTCACGCGCTCTGCGCGCTTCTGGTGCGACGTGGTGAGGACCCTTATCGGGGGCAGTGGGCTCTTCCTGGTGGCTTTGTGCGGGCTGACGAGGATCTGGAGTCCGCCGCCGCCCGTGAGCTGGCTGAGGAGACCGGGCTCCGGACGCAGGACGCGGGGAGTTGGCACGCGGGGGCGCATCTGGAGCAGTTGGCCACCTATGGCGAGCCGGGGCGCGATCCCAGAATGCGGGTCGTCAGCGTGGCCCACCTGGTCCTGGCGCCTGATCTCCCGTCACCCACCGCCGGCGGGGACGCCGGCAGCGCCCAGTGGCGGTCCGCCAGCGAGCTGTTGGGCGGCGCCGGCGGCGGGACGGACGAGGGGCTGGCATTCGATCACGCGCGCATCCTGGCCGACGGGGTCGAGCGCGCGCGATCGAAGATCGAGTACTCGTCCCTAGCCGCGGCCTTCTGTCCACCCGAGTTCACGGTCGGTGAGTTGCGCAGGGTCTACGAGGCGGTCTGGGGTGTGTCTCTGGACCCGCGCAACTTCCACCGGAAGGTGACCGGGACCCCCGGTTTCCTGGTGCCCGTCGGTGGCACCACCACGCGGCAGGGGGGCCGCCCCGCGCAGCTCTTCAGGGCGGGTGGCGCCAGCGCGCTGAACCCGCCGATGCTGCGCCCCGAGGGCTGATCGCGGGGTTCTCCGCCGGCGGAGGCGCGGGGCGGGGGGAGTTCCGGGCGGGGTCGTCGGTGGGTGGCCGACAGTCCGGCTGGGTTGCCGGGTGAATCTGCTATGTCCCGTTATGGTGCAGAATGCGCAATCAACGGGAGAATCGATGATCCAGACCATCGGACTCACCAGTGCGTCGCGGCGGGGCAGGCCGCTCGCCGTCGACGACCTCACGTTCGAGGCGGGGGCCGGAGAGGTCACCGTGCTGTTGGGGCCTTCGGGAGCCGGCAAGTCGACGGCTCTGCGGCTGATGCTCCAACTGGCGCCGGGGCGCGGGGTGGCCCTCTTCCGGGGGCGGTCGCTGTCGCGAATGCCCCAGCCCCAGCGGGAGATCGGCACGCTCCTCGGCGACGTGCCAGGACACCCGAGACGCTCGGCGGTGGGACATCTTCGGATGCTGGCGGCGGCGGCCGGGGTGCCGGCGGGGCGCGCCGACGAGGTGCTGGAGGTGGTCGGGCTCACCGGCCTGGCGGGGCAGCGGTTGGGGAGGTTCTCCCGCGGCATGGACCGCAGGCTCGGACTGGCCGCGGCGCTGCTCGGGGACCCGCACACGCTGGTGCTCGACGATCCGGAGAGCGGCCTGTCACCAAGGGAAAGGGGGTGGGCGCAGGGCCTGTTGAGGGGATACGCCGAGCAGGGCGGGACCGTGCTGATGACCGCGACCGACGCCATGGAGGCGGCGCGGGTCGCCGACCGTGTCGTGAGCGTGGACGGCGGACGGCTGGTTGCCGACCAGCGGATCGCGGACTTCCGTCGGACCCGGCTCCGTCCCAGGGTGGCGGTGCGCAGCCCGCACGCCGAGAGGCTGGCCACCGTGCTCCAGCACCGACTGCGCGCCACGGCCCCGGTGGAGGTGGTGCGGGAGGCGGGCAACCGGCTCTCGGTGTACGGCAGTGACCTCGCCACCGTTGGCGAGATCGCCCACCAGCACCGGATCGTGGTCCACCAACTCGCCGACGAGATCGGTGACGCCGGGGATCGCGCGCCGATCGGCCCGTTGCGGCGGGCCGACGGACGGCCTGACGACGCCGGCGGTGCCCACCGGGGGCAGGAGCCGAAGACCGTGGTGCTCGTGCCCAGGGTCGAGGCGAGCACCTCGGCCGTGACCGAGGTCGGAGGGGCGGAGGAGACCGTCCCTGCGGGGGAGGGCGAAGTCGCGCCGTCCGAGGAGCTTGAGGGCGGCACGGCGACGACGCGTCCCAGGACCGCCGCTCCCGTCGCCGTCACCGCGTCCGCCGTCATCGGCTCAGGGGCGGGTTCGTCCCGGGCCCCGACGGGAACGGCGGTCGACACCCTGCCGCCTCCCGCGCGCGAGCGCCTCGCCAGCGCGCCCGCCGCCCGGGACGGCGCGGGCCCCGAGTCCGGAGCCGGTGCCCTCGCGGGCGGTGGCCGGGTGACCGTCCGCCCCGGACTGCCCCCGGCGCTTCCGGCGCTCCCCCCGCCGGGCCCGGGGTGGCCGCTCCGCTACGAGTTGCGCCGCTGGTCCGGTACCGGCACCGCCTGGTGGGTCATGGCGCTGGCGCTGTTCGCCGGTCTGGTGGTCGCGGTCGCTCTCGCCTGGACCGGTTCCCCGCCGCCCGAGCGTCTGCTCAGCGGATGGGCCGAGCCGCTTCCGCTGCCGCCGGCGGCAGCGGCGGCGGGGGTGCTGGGGGCGTTGGCCTTCGGGCAGGAGTTCCGCTTTCCCGCGTTGGCGCACTCCAGTCGGCAGGTGCCGCGCCGACTCTCGCTGCTGGCGGGCAAGTTGGCGGTATGCGGCGTCGCCGCGCTGCTGCTGTGCGCCGCCGCGATCGCGGTGAACTCCGCGGCCCTGACCCTGCTGCTCGGCACGCGGGGCCCGACCCCCGAGTCCTGGCCCTCCGCGTTCGAGAGTACGGCCGCGCTCTCCGTGGGATGCGCCTGGGCCGGACTGCTGGCCGCCGGGGTCTTCCGTTCCGCGCTGGTCGGAGTGGGCGCGGTCGCCGCGGTTCCGCTCGCGCTGGCCCCGGCGCTGCGGATGGTGCCCGACAGCCCGATCGGTCGCGAACTCGAAGGGCTGCCCGAGCGCCTCACCGCCCTGACCACCCTGCCCTTCGCGTCGCTGCTGGACCGCTGGCTGACCGCCTCGGTGCGGCTGGCCGCCCAGCCCCTGGGCTGGGCGCTGGCCCTCGCCCTGGCCGCTCTGCTCTGCGGCTACGCGTTGGTCGGGTTGCGCCGTGTCCGGCGGTGACCCCCGGTGCCGACTCCCCGATGCCGGGGCGCGGCCGAACTCGGTGACGCGAAGGGGTAGTTGGCGAACAGCGGTGCGGAAGGGGCGCGTTCAGTGGTGTGAGGTGGCGGCCTGAGATCGAAGCGCTGATACGGCGTGCACGGGACGGTCCATTTCCTTCCGGTTAGACGTCAATTATGCGGGAGTCGCCGATCACCCTTTCGTGTGCTTTTCACCAAAGACCTCAAGGTGCCCAGCGGGGCCGCCGACAAAGGAGGCGTGACTACCCTTGCGCACTCCATGATGACCGCCACCCGCTCCGCCGACTCCGGCCCCGCCGGACGGCGCAGCGAGTTCGACCGCTACTCCTACGCCGAGTCCACCGGCTCGGCCCGCACCACCAACGCCCCCGCCTGGGACGGCGGCGACTCCGACATGGGGCGCGTCGGCCGCCGCGCCGCCGGGAACCGCGGCCGTGGCCTGCACGGTCAACTCGTCCAGCAGCTCGGTCAGATGATCGTCTCCGGCGACCTCGGCGCCGACCGCCCGCTGGTTCCCGAGGAGATCGGCCAGCGCTTCGAGGTCTCCCGCACCGTCGTGCGCGAGTCGCTGCGCGTGCTGGAGGCCAAGGGCCTGGTGAGCGCCCGCCCCAACGTCGGCACCCGGGTTCGCCCCGTCGGCGACTGGAACCTCCTCGACCCCGACATCATCGAGTGGCGCGCCTTCGGCCCCCAGCGCGAGGACCAGCGCCGCGAGCTGTGCGAGCTGCGGCTGACCATCGAGCCGCTCGCCGCCCGGCTCGCCGCCGCCGACGCCGGGGACGAAGTCCGGCAGCGCCTCGGCGACATGGTGGACATCATGACCCACACCCTCGCCCAGGGTGACGCGTTGACCTTCGCACGCGCCGACGCCGAGTTCCACGGGCTGATCCTCCAGTCCGCCGGGAACCGGATGCTGGAGCACCTCTCCGGCATCGTGGCCTCCGCGCTCCAGGTCTCCGGCGGCGCCGCCTCCGGGTGCGAGCACCCGACCGAGGCTTCCGTCGCGCTCCACCAGCGGATCGTGGACGCGATCGGCTCCGGTGAGCCGCCGGCCGCCGAGACGGCGATGCGCCAACTCCTCACGTTCTCCTCCGATGCGCCGGCCGCGCCGACCGCTCCCGCGGGCGCCGACCATGTCGTTCCCGCCCCCCGAGAGCACTGAACGACGCCTCGGTCCGCGCCCGCGGAGCGTCGGGGCGGGCCGCTGAGACGTGCGTCGCCGGGCCCGTTCCGGGCCGGGTTCCGGCGACGCGTTTGCCTCGGCCCGCTACAGTCGAGCGTGCGGTGTGACTCGGGACACGTGAAAGCTGCGTAACGCTTCGGGGAGCAGCGCGATGAACCTAGAGGTGGCAGCAGCGGGCGGAGCGTCCGTCCGCGGTACCCACCGCCACAGCCGTCGGCGCCCCGGTCGTCGGTCGTGGCCCCGCTTCCAGCGAGCGGGCTCAAGCCGTTCCCTGAGTTTCCGAGAGGTTGTTCGTGTCGGCCAGCACTTCCCGTACTCTCCCCGCAGAGATCGCCGAGTCAAATTCTGTGATGGCGCTCATCGAACGGGGAAAGGCTGAGGGGCAGATCGCCGGCGACGATGTGCGCCGGGCCTTCGAGGCTGACCAGATCCCGTCAACCCAGTGGAAGAACGTTCTGCGCAGCCTCAACCAGATCCTCGACGAGGAGGGCGTGACGCTGATGGTGAGTGCCGCCGAGGCGCCCAAGCGCACCCGGAAGAGTGTCGCCGCGAAGACGACGGCCAAGCGCACCGCGACGAAGACAGTCGCCGCCAAGACGGCCCCGGTCAAGAAGGCCACCGCGCTGGCCCCTCCCGACGAATCGGTCGCCGAGTCCCAGGCCCCGGCCGACGGCTCGGCCGCCGAGGCGGCGAGGAGGGCCCCGGACAAGAAGGCCGCCCCCGCGAAGAAGGCCGTCGCGAAGAAGGCGGCCCCGGCCAAGAAGGCCACCGCCAAGAAGGCCCCGGCCAAGAAGACGGCGGGCAAGAAGGACGAGCCCAAGAAGGAGCTGGTCGACGAGTTCCTGGAGGGCGAGGAGGACGCGACCGACGAGCCGGCCGAGCGTGCCGCCCGCGCCGGTGCGCCCGCCGAGGGGCCCGAGGGCGGCGCCAAGCAGGAGAACGAGGGCTTCGTCCTCTCGGACGACGACGAGGACGACGCTCCGGCCCAGCAGGTGGCCGCCGCGGGCGCCACCGCCGACCCGGTCAAGGACTACCTGAAGCAGATCGGCAAGGTCCCCCTGCTCAACGCCGAGCAGGAGGTCGAGCTCGCCAAGCGGATCGAGGCGGGGCTCTTCGCCGAGGACAAGCTGGCGAGCGCCGACAAGATCGCGCCCAAGCTCCAGCGCGAGCTGGAGATCATCTCCGAGGACGGCCGCCGCGCCAAGAACCACCTGCTGGAGGCCAACCTCCGTCTGGTGGTCTCCCTGGCCAAGCGCTACACCGGACGCGGGATGCTCTTCCTGGACCTGATCCAGGAGGGCAACCTGGGCCTGATCCGCGCGGTGGAGAAGTTCGACTACACCAAGGGCTACAAGTTCTCCACGTACGCCACCTGGTGGATCCGGCAGGCGATCACCCGCGCGATGGCCGACCAGGCCCGCACCATCCGCATCCCGGTGCACATGGTCGAGGTCATCAACAAGCTGGCCCGGGTGCAGCGGCAGATGCTCCAGGACCTCGGCCGGGAGCCGACCCCGGAGGAACTGGCCAAGGAGCTGGACATGACCCCCGAGAAGGTGGTCGAGGTCCAGAAGTACGGCCGGGAGCCGATCTCGCTGCACACCCCCCTCGGCGAGGACGGGGACAGCGAGTTCGGAGACCTGATCGAGGACTCCGAGGCCGTGGTGCCCGCCGACGCGGTGAGTTTCACGTTGCTGCAGGAGCAGTTGCATTCCGTGCTGGACACGCTCAGCGAGCGTGAGGCCGGCGTGGTCTCGATGCGCTTCGGACTGACCGACGGGCAGCCCAAGACCCTGGACGAGATCGGCAAGGTCTACGGCGTCACCCGGGAGCGGATCCGGCAGATCGAGTCCAAGACGATGTCCAAGCTGCGGCACCCGTCGCGCTCCCAGGTGCTGCGCGACTACCTGGACTGAGCGTCCCCGGGCCGCACCGGGCCGGACGTGTGTGAGGGCCGGCACCCCGCCCGGGGTGCCGGCCCTCACACACGTCCGTACTCGCCCACGAGAGCCCTTGTCGGAGCCCGCACGCACGGAAACGGGCGGTCGCCCCCAAGGTGGCCGGGGACGACCGCCCGTCGTCCGGCTGTGCCGGACCGAGCCCGTCGGTGTGGTGGAGACGTCAGGACGTCATGTCAACGCTCGTCGTCCTGAGCGCTCGCCGGCGTCGCGGTGAGCTTCTCCGTCTCGTCCTGTATCTCAGCGGCGATCTTCTTGAGTTCTGGCTGGAACTTGCGGCCGTGGTGAGCGCAGAAGAGCAGCTCTCCGCCGCTGAGGAGGACCACACGCAGGTACGCCTGGGCGCCGCAGCGGTCGCAGCGGTCCCCGGCGGTCAGCGGGGTCGCGGGGGTCAGAACAGTAGTCACGTCGCCTCTTCTCTAGCTCGACGAGCTGTCGTACCAGGGACAACATCCAACCAGGCCGAGAACGTTCCCGCTCGCGGCTTCTCGAACGGAGGCTCCGTGCGAGGTGACCGGACGCTGCCCGGTGGCGGCGAATGTGCCGTATTGCTGTGGTGCTGGTCTTCGCTTGCTAATACGCGTTGTCGCGTCTTTTTGTTCCCGGCTACCTCGACGTATCCGGATGTCGGTATTCGTTCTGGAGGACGTGCCCGGAGCCTAGAGGGTTCATGCCCCGAAGGAAACACGATGTACACGTCACCCTCCCAGCTCGATCGAACGTACGAACGATTGTGGGCTACCCTGATCTTCCCGGGGAGCCGCACAACCCTCTCCTATGGCCTCGGTACCCTCTGAGCGGTACTCCGCCACATCTCAGAATTCAGCGAGGAGCGAACCCGCGTGACCGCCGACACCTCCGTGCCGTCCACCGCACTGCTGACCGGGGCCGATCCAGGGGGCAACTACACCGCGCGTCACCTGTTGGTTCTGGAGGGTCTCGAAGCGGTCCGCAAGCGCCCCGGCATGTACATCGGCTCCACGGACAGCCGTGGGCTGATGCACTGCCTCTGGGAGATCATCGACAACTCCGTCGACGAGGCGCTGGGCGGCCACTGCGACCGGATCGAGGTCCTGCTGCACGCCGACGGCTCCGTCGAGGTCCGGGACAACGGCCGCGGCATCCCCGTCGACGTGGAGCCCAAGACGGGCCTCTCCGGCGTCGAGGTGGTCATGACCAAGCTGCACGCCGGCGGGAAGTTCGGCGGTGGCTCCTACGCCGCCTCCGGCGGTCTGCACGGCGTGGGCGCCTCCGTGGTCAACGCGCTCTCCGCGCGGCTGGACGTCGAGGTCGACCGGGGCTCGAAGACGCACGCCATCAGCTTCCGCCGGGGCACCCCCGGGATCTTCACCGAGTCGGGGCCGGACGCCCCGTTCGAGCCGGCCGGTGGGCTGCGCGTCGGCCGGAAGAAGTCCTCCAAGGCGCGCACCGGCACCCGGGTGCGCTACTGGGCGGACCGCCAGATCTTCCTCAAGGACGCCAGGCTCTCCCTGGAGAACCTGTACAACCGCGCCCGGCAGACCGCCTTCCTGGTGCCGGGTCTGACCATCTCGGTGAGCGACCAGCGCGGGATCGACGGCGCGGAGCACTCCACGGAGGTGTTCCACTACGACGGCGGGATCAGCGAGTTCTGCGAGTATCTGGCGGCCGATCGACCGATCTGTGACGTTCTGCGACTGCGTGGTTCCGGAACGTTCAAGGAGACCGTGCCGGTCCTGGACGACCGGGGCCACATGATCCCCACCGAGGTCCGCCGCGAGCTCGACGTGGACGTCGCGCTGCGCTGGGGCACCGGTTACGAGTCGACCGTGCGGTCCTTCGTCAACATCATCGCCACCCCCAAGGGGGGAACCCATGTCGCCGGCTTCGAGCGGGCGCTGCGCGGCACGGTCAACGAGGTGCTGCGGTCGGCGAAGCTGCTGCGGGTGGCCGAGGACGACGTGGCCAAGGACGACGCGTTGGAGGGGCTCACCGCCGTCGTGACCGTCCGGCTGGCCGAGCCGCAGTTCGAGGGCCAGACCAAGGAGGTCCTCGGTACCTCGGCGGCCACCCGGATCGTGGCGCAGGTGGTGGCCAAGGAGCTGAAGGCGTTCCTGACCTCCACGAAGCGTGACGACAAGCAGCAGGCCCGCGCGGTCCTGGAGAAGGTCGTCGCGGCTGCCAGGACCCGGATCGCCGCCCGCCAGCACAAGGAGGCCCAGCGGCGGAAGACCGCGCTGGAGTCCTCCGCGCTGCCCGCCAAGCTCGCCGACTGCCGCAGCGACGAGGTGGAGCGCAGCGAGCTGTTCATCGTCGAGGGGGACAGCGCGCTGGGCACGGCCAAGCTCGCGAGGAACAGCGAGTTCCAGGCGCTGCTGCCGATCCGGGGCAAGATTCTCAACGTGCAGAAGTCCTCCGTCTCCGACATGCTCAAGAACGCCGAGTGCGGGGCCATCATCCAGGTGATAGGAGCCGGTTCCGGGCGGACCTTCGACATCGACCAGGCGCGCTACGGGCGGGTGATCTTCCTCGCCGACGCGGACGTCGACGGCGCGCACATCCGCTGCCTGCTGCTCACGCTCTTCCAGCGGTACATGCGGCCCATGGTCGAGCAGGGCCGGGTCTTCTCGGCGGTGCCCCCGCTGCACCGGATCGAGCTGTCCAACCCCAAGCGCGGGCAGGAGAAGTACCACTACACCTACTCGGACAACGAACTCCGGCAGACGCTTCTGGACTTCGAGCGCCGCGGCGTGCGCTACAAGGAGTCGATCCAGCGCTACAAGGGCCTTGGCGAGATGGACGCGGACCAGCTGGCCGAGACCACCATGGACCCGCGCAAGCGGACCCTGAGGCGGATCAACATCGGCGACCTGGAGGCCGCCGAGGAGGCGTTCAGCCTTCTGATGGGCAACGAGGTGGCGCCGCGCCGGGAGTTCATCGCGTCCTCGGCGGCCACGTTGGACCGGTCGCGGATCGACACCTGACCGGGCCCGCCCGGTCCGGCGGTTCGGCCGCCCGGGTCAGCGCCGGGCGGCCCCGTGGCGTCCCCACGGCCGGGCAACGGCCGTCGGGGCGCGCTGTCGGTGGCGTCGCCTAGAGTGACCGGGAAAGACGCCACCCGAGGCGGAGGGAGTCGCGGCGGTGACGACGGGCGGGCGGATCCCGGTGCTGGTGCTCGCGGGGTTCCTGGGCGCGGGCAAGACCACGTTGCTCAACCATCTGCTGACCAACGCCCCCGGGCTGCGCGTCGGCGCCGTGGTCAACGACTTCGGCAGCGTCCCGGTGGACGCGCTGACCGTCGCGGGCCAGGTGGACTCGATGGTCTCCTTCGGCAACGGCTGCCTCTGTTGCGCCACCGACACCGAGGAGTTGGACGAGGCGCTGGCCAGGCTCGCCGATCCGGCCGCCGCCATCGACCTGATCGTGATCGAGGCCAGCGGCCTGGCCGAGCCGCCCACCCTGGTGCGGATGGTGCTCGCCAGCGACCAGCCGGGGATCGTCTACGGCGGGCTGGTGCAGGTGGTGGACGCCGTCGAGCACGACGGGCTGCGCGCCCGGCAGCCCGCCACGGACCGCTACACGGCGCTGGCCGACCTGGTGGTGCTGAACAAGACGGACCTGGTGCCGGCGGAGGAACGGGCCGCGCTGCTCGCCGCGTTGCGGGAGCGGTCCGGCGGGGCTCCGGTGGTGGCCGCCCGCCACGGGCGGGTCGACCCGGGGCTGCTCGTCGACGGTCCTGGCGGCGACCGTTCGGCGCGGGAGGCGGGGCCGAGGCAGCTGTCCTTCGCGGACCTGCTGGCCGAGACGCGAGGACAGCGCGAGGACGGGGACCACGGGGAGCACGGCGCGTTCGGCCACGACCACCCGCACGCCGGTTACGAGAGCGTGAGCTTCCACAGTGAACGCCCGCTGGATCCCGGCGGGTTGATGGACTTCCTCGACGGCCGCCGCGAGGGCCTCTACCGGATCAAGGGCTTCGTGGACCTGGCCGGCGTCGGGCGCCACACCCTGCACGCCGTCGGGCGCTTCCTGCGCTTCTTCCCCGATCCGCCGCCGGCCGAGGGCCCCGAGACCACCAGCCTGGTGCTGATCGGCTCCGGCCTCGACGCCGAGGCGCTCACCAAGGAGCTGGCCGGCTGTGTGGCCCCGCCCGCCTCCGCCGGCGCGCCCGCCGACGGCGTGGTGCGGATGGCTCGTTACCTCGCGCGCGAGGCGGAGCCGACGGAGGAGCCGACGGAGGAGCCGCCCGATCCCGGCGGGGCGGCGGGCCCTGGGGCCCTCCACCCCGCCGGGCGGCAGGCGTAGGCCGTGCCCGGCGGATCCGTGCGTCCGCCGGGCCACCGCTAGCCGACGGGCCCCGCCAGGGCCGTGACCTCCTTGGCCAGCGGGGTGCCCGAGCCGTCGCGGCGCGGATCGACCTCCGGCAGCGTCACGGGCGTGCCGTTCCTGCCGGATGCCCGCGCCGGCGCGCCGCCGGCCCAGGCGAAGACCAGCCGCTCCTCGCCCTTCAGGAAGCGCTGGCAGCGCACCCCTCCCGTGGCCCGTCCCTTTCTCGGGTACTGGTCGAACGGCGTCAGCTTCGCCGTCCCCAGGTCGTCCAGCGTCCCGGAGCCGCCAGCCACCGTGAAGACCACCGCGTCGCGCGCCGGGTCGACCACGGTGAAGGAAAGCACCCGCACCCCCTCGCCCAGCTTGACCCCGGCCATCCCGCCGGCCTGCCGCCCCTGCGGGCGTACCTGCGCCGCCGGATACCGCAGCAGCTGGGCCTCCTCGGTGATGAAGACCAGGTCCTCCTCGCCGGTCTGCAACTCGGCGGCCCCCACGATCCGGTCCCCCTCGCGCAGCGAGATGACCTCCAACTCCTCCTTGTTCGCCGGGTAGTCGGGGACCACCCGCTTCACCACGCCCTGCTCGGTGCCGATGGCGAGACCGGGGGAGGACTCGTCGAGCGTGGTCAGGCAGATCACCCGCTCGTCTCCCTCCAGCGAGACGAACTCGGACAGCCCCGCCCCGCCCGCCAGGCTGGAGGCCGAGGCGGACGGCGGCAGCGTCGGCAGGTCGACGACCGAGATCCGCAGCAGCCGGCCCGTCGAGGTGACGGCGCCCACCTCGCCACGGATCGTGGACTGCACCGCGGAGACGACCAGGTCGTGCTTGCCGCGCTTGGCCGTCTCGCTCAGGGAACCCTCGCCGTCGGCGGTGCGGGCCAGCAGCCCCGTCGAGGAGAGCAGCACCCGGCACGGGTCGTCGGAGACCTCCAGCGGCACCACGTCGACGGCCGCACCCGACGCCTCCACCAGCTCGGTGCGGCGCGGGGTGGCGAACTTCTTGGCGACGTCCGCCAGTTCGCCGGAGACCAGCTTGCGCAGCTCGGCGTCCGACTCCAGGATCCGGGTCAGCTCCTCGATCTCCCCGCGCAGCCGGTCCCGCTCGGACTCCAGCTCGATCCGGTCGAAACGGGTCAACCGGCGCAGCGGCGTGTCCAGGATGTACTGCGTCTGGATCTCCGACAGCTCGAAGTGGCCCATCAGCGACTCCTTGGCCGCCGCCGCGTTGTCGCTCGACCTGATCAGCCGGATCACCTCGTCGATGTCCAGCAGCGCCACCAGCAGGCCCTCGACCAGGTGCAGCCGGTCCCGGTGCTTGCCACGGCGGAACTCGCTGCGCCGGCGCACCACCTCGAAGCGGTGGTCGACATAGACCTGGAGCAGCTCCCGCAGCCCCATGGTGAGGGGCTGACCGTCCACCAGGGCCACGTTGTTGATGCCGAAGGTCTCCTCCATCGGCGTCAGCTTGTACAGCTGGGCCAGCACGGCCTCGGGGTTGAAGCCGTTCTTCACCTCGATGACCAGGCGCAGGCCGTTCTCCCGGTCGGTGAGGTCCTTGACGTCGGCGATGCCGGTCAGGCGCTTGGAGTTGACCAGGTCCTTGATCTTGCCGATGACCTTCTCCGGGCCGACGGCGAACGGCAGCTCGGTGACGATCAGGCCCCTGCGGCGCGCGGAGACCTTCTCCACCGTGACCGTCGCGCGCATCTTGAACGTGCCGCGGCCCGTCCGGTAGGCGTCCCTGATGCCGTCGAGGCCGACGATCTGGCCCCCGGTGGGCAGGTCGGGGCCCGGCACGATGCGTAGCAGCGTCTCCAGGTCGGCGTTCGGGTGCTTGATCAGGTGGCGGGCGGCTGCGACGACCTCGCCCAGGTTGTGCGGGGGCATGTTGGTCGCCATGCCGACGGCGATGCCGCTGGAGCCGTTGACCAGCAGGTTGGGGTAGGCGGCCGGCAGCGTGGCCGGCTCCTGCTCGCTGCCGTCGTAGTTCGGCGTGAAGTCGACCGTGTCCTCGTCGATCGAGGCCACCAGCAGGCCGGCCGCCGAGGCGGAACGACACTCGGTGTACCGCATCGCCGCGGGCGGGTCGTCGTTCCCCAGGGAACCGAAGTTCCCATGGCCGTCGACCAACGGCAGCCGCATGGAGAACTGCTGGGCCATCCGGACCAGCGCGTCGTAGATCGCCGAGTCGCCGTGCGGATGGAGCTTGCCCATCACCTCGCCGACGACTCGCGCGCACTTCACATACGAACGGTCGGGCCTCAGGCCCATGTCGTGCATCTGGTAGAGGATGCGGCGCTGCACCGGCTTCAGACCGTCCCGCGCGTCGGGCAGGGCGCGCGAGTAGATCACCGAGTACGCGTACTCCAGGAAGGAGCCCCGCATCTCATCGACCACATCGATGTCGAGGATCCGCTCCTCGAACTCCTCAGGAGGCGGGGACTGCTTGCTGCTGCGGGCCATCGCGGCAGTGCTCCTTCGTACGGTCGGTCGGTTGCTGGCGACCATTGTGGACCGCCCCGCTGACAACCGGGAACTTCGCACACCCCGGCTCACCTTGCATAAGGTGACAGACACCTCAACCGACCGAACGAAGGGACCTCATGTCCATGGGCCACACGGCCAGCACGGAGGATACCGTCGGTGGGCTCACCGCGACGGAGCACAGACTCGCCAACGGCCTGCGGGTGGTGCTCTCCGAGGACCATCTGACTCCGGTGGCCGCCGTCTGCATCTGGTACGACGTCGGCTCCCGACACGAGGTCAAGGGCCGCACCGGGTTGGCGCACCTCTTCGAGCATCTGATGTTCCAGGGCTCGCGGCAAGTCACGGGCAACGGGCACTTCGAGCTGGTGCAGGGCGCCGGCGGTTCGCTCAACGGCACCACCAGCTTCGAGCGCACCAACTACTTCGAGACCATGCCGGCGCACCAGTTGGAGCTGGCGCTGTGGCTGGAAGCCGACCGCATGGGGACGCTGCTGAGCGCCCTGGACGACGAGTCCATGGAGAACCAGCGCGACGTCGTCAAGAACGAGCGCCGGCAGCGTTATGACAATGTGCCCTACGGCACCGCCTTCGAGAAGCTGACCTCCATGGTCTTCCCCGAGGGCCATCCCTACCACCACACCCCCATCGGCTCGATGGAGGACCTGGACGCGGCCTCACTGGAGGACGCCAGGGCGTTCTTCCGCACCTACTACGCCCCGAACAACGCGGTGTTGAGTGTCGTCGGGGACATCGACCCCGAACAGACGCTGGCCTGGGCCGAGAAGTACTTCGGCGGCATCCCCGGACACGACGGCAAGCGCCCGCCACGCGACGGCGCCCTGCCCGAGGTGATCGGCGAGGAGGTGCGCGAGCTGGTGCGCGAGGACGTGCCGGCCCGCGCGTTGATGGCCGTCTACCGGCTGCCGCAGGACGGCACCAGGGAGGCCGACGCCGCGGACCTGGCGCTCACCGCGCTCGGCGGCGGCGAGTCCTCCCGGCTCTACAACCGGCTGGTGCGCCACGACCGCACGGCGGTCTCCGCCGGCTTCGGGATGCTGCGGCTCGCCGGCGCGCCCTCCATGGGGTGGCTGGACGTGAAGACCTCGGGCGAGGCCGAGGTCGCCGAGATCGAGGCGGCCGTCGACGAGGAGCTGGCCAGGTTCGCCGCCGAGGGCCCGACGCCCGAGGAGATGGAGCGCGCCCAGGCCCAGCTGGAGCGCGAGTGGCTGGACCGACTCGCCACCGTCGGCGGTCGGGCCGACGAACTCTGCAAGTACGCCGTGCTGTTCGGCGACCCGACGCTGGCGCTCACCGCGGTCCAGCGCATTCTGACGATCACCCCGGACGAGGTGCGGGCGGTGGCCGCGGCGCGGCTGCGCCCCGACAACCGCGGGGTGTTGGTCTACGAGCCCACGCCGAACGCCGCGGACGGGGCCGACGACGAGGAGGGGGCCGGCAGTGAGTGACACCACCCAGAACGCGGCGGGCGCCGGGGCCGAGATGCCCCTGCACCCGCGTCCCACGGGCGGCGCCGCCAAGCCGTGGGCCTTCCCCGCGCCGGAGCGCGGCGCCCTGCCCAACGGGCTGACGGTGCTGCGCGCCCACCGCCCGGGGCAGCAGGTCGTCGCGGTCGACATCAACCTCACCGCGCCGCTGGAGTCCGAGCCCCGCGACCTGGAGGGCGTGGCCACCATCATGGCGCGCGGCCTCTCGGAGGGGACCGACCGGCACACGGCCGAGGAGTTCGCGGCCGAGCTGGAGCGGTGCGGTGCCACCCTGGACACGTTCGCCGACCACGTCGGGGTCCGCGTCTCCCTTGAGGTGCCGGCCTCCCGACTGGCCGGCGCGCTGCGGCTGGTGGCCGACGCGCTGCGCGCCCCCGCCTTCCCGGAGCACGAGATCGAGCGGCTGGTCGCCAACCGGCTGGACGAGATCCCGCACGAGCTGGCCAACCCGGGGCGGCGCGCGGCGATGACGCTGTACGCCGCGCTCTTCCCCGAGGAGTCCAGGCTCTCCCGGCCGCGCCAGGGCACCGCGGAGACCGTGCGGGACATCGACGCGAAGGCCGTGCGCGACTTCTACCGTGCCCATCTGCGGCCGGCCTCGGCCACCGCCGTGATCGTCGGCGACCTGACCGGGATCGACCTGGACGCGGTGCTCAAGGAGACGTTGGGCACGTGGACCGGCGCCGCCGCCGAGTCGGTCCGTCCGGCGCCGGTCGAGGTGCGGGACAGCCCGCGCGTGCTGATCGTCCACCGCCAGGACGCGGTCCAGACGCAGCTGCTGATCGCCCGGGTGGGACCCGACCGCCACGACCCGGTCTGGCCGGCGCACCGACTGGGCGTGTACTGCCTGGGCGGCACGTTGACCTCCCGGCTGGACAGGGTGCTGCGCGAGGAGAAGGGCTACACGTACGGGGTGCGGGCCTCCAGCCACGTGCTCCGCTCCAGCGCGGCGGGTGACGGCTTCTCGCTGCTGGGCATCAGGGGCTCGGTCGCCACCGATGTCACGGGTCCTGCGCTGGCCGACCTGTGGCAGGTGCTGCGCACGCTGGCCGCCGAGGGGCTGACCGAGGAGGAGCGTGACGCGGCCGTCCAGTTCCTCGTCGGCGTCGCGCCGTTGAGCTTCGAGACGGCGTCGGCCGTCGCGGGGGCGCTGGCCGACCAGGTCGAGGAGGAGCTGCCGGACGACTACCAGGCCAACCTCTACGCGAGGCTCGCGGAGACCGGCACGGTGGAGGCCACCGCCGCCGTCGTCCGGGCCTTCCCGCCGGACGGCCTGGTGACCGTGCTGGTCGGCGACGCCAAGCAGATCGCCGACCCGGTGCGGGAGCTGGGCATCGGCGAGGTCGAGGTGATCGGCGCCTAGCCGCGGTCGCCCCACCGGCGACCAGGGAAGCGCGTCCGGTGCCGGGCGCGCTTCTCCGTCGTTTTGCCCTCCCTTTCCGTACGGATGACCGAAAGGCGGTGGGTATCCTCAGGGCCGGCTATCGGAATTCCTGGTTTCTGCCCTACAGTTCGGTTGACCGACCCGGCGGTAATGCCACAGGGCGAATGCCGGCCACAGCTGTGGGGGTTGTTTGCATGCGTCTCTCAGCGCACACGGTATGCACCGCGATCAGGGACGACATCGTGGCCGGGCATCTGGTGCCGGGCTCCCGGCTGGCCGAGGAGCGGCTGGCGCGTCGGTACGGCGTCTCCCGGGTGCCGGTGCGCGAGGCCCTGCGCACGCTGGAGTCCGAGGGGTTCGTGGTCTCGCGTCGGCACGCCGGCGCCCGGGTGGCGCGGTTGGGCGACCGGGAGGCCGCGGACCTGCTGGAGGTGCGGGCGCTGGTCGAGCCGCTGGGCGCGGCCAGGGCGGCGCAACGGCGCACCGAGGCCCATCTGAAGGTGCTCCGCGGCCTGGTCAGGCTGGGGCGGCAGCGCGCGGGGCAGGGGCAGGAAGGCGACCTCAGGTCGTTGGGCGACTGGTTCCACGAGACGCTGGCGCAGGCCACCGGCAGCCCGGGACTCACCGAGCTGCTGGTGCAGTTGAGGCGGAAGGTCACCTGGCTCTACGCGGGCGAGCCCACCGCGGGCGCGGTCGCGCTGTGGCAGGAGCGGGGCGCGTTGGTGGACGCGATCGCGCGCGGGGACGCCGAGCGCGCCAGGGCGCTCTCGGCCGCCCAGCTCGCCAGGAGCGCGCCGCGGCGGAGGCAGTTCCACACGGTCGTGGTGAGCGGCGGGAAACCTGCCGTCAACACCGTGCGCGGTCAGATTTAACACCGGCGCGCTACACAGGAACGGGCGCCTTTCGGAAAACGCGCGCGACCCGGCACGCGCGTTTCCCCGGAGACGCTTTTCGCGACGCCCGCCGACAATTCACGGGCAGCGAACGCGTTTCCTCTCAGACGGTTTCGGGAAGCTCGTCGAGCCCCTCGGAAACAAGCCTCGCCAGACGTTCCAACGCGGCCTCGGCCGCCGGCAGGGCCTCCGGGGCGTCGGCGGGGGAGGACAGCACGATCTCCTCGCCGCCCTGGGCGCCCAGGCTGAGCACGGCGAGCATGGAGGCGGCGTTCACCGGGGTCCCGTCCGCCCGCGCGACGGTCACCGGCACTCCGGTGGCCGTCGCGGCCCGCACGAAGATCGAGGCGGGACGGGCGTGCAACCCCTCGGGCCAACCGATGGTGACGCGGCGCTCAACCATGTGTGTCCTTCCGTGGCACGGGCTTCCTCGGGCTTCGGTGACCAACGGTCGCGGGTCGGGTCCCGAGCCGCCCGCTGCGACCATGCCAACCGTACGCTGAAGCCATGGAGGCAACCGCCCAACCCGCCTACCCCACCCAGTGGGAGGCCGACGTGGTGCTGCGGGACGGCGGAACCGCGCACATCAGGCCCATCACGCCGGACGACGCCGACCGCCTGGTGAGCTTCTACGAGCGGGTCTCCGACGAGTCGAAGTTCTACCGCTTCTTCGCGCCCTACCCGCGCCTGTCCGACCGGGACGTGCACCGCTTCACCCACCACGACTACGTGGACCGGGTCGGTCTGGCGGCCACGGTCGGGGACGAGTTCCTGGCCACCGTCCGCTACGACCGGATCGACCGGCGGGGCCGCGCCGCCTCGCCGCCGGCCGACCTCGCCGAGGTCGCCTTCCTGGTCGAGGACGCCCACCAGGGGCGCGGCCTGGCCTCCACGCTGCTGGAGCACATCGCGGCCGTGGCCAGGGAGCGCGGGGTGCGGCGCTTCGAGGCCGAGGTGCTGCCCGCCAACCGCAAGATGATCAAGGTCTTCACCGACGCCGGCTACTCCCAGCGGCGCAGCTTCGCCGACGGGGCCGTCCGGCTCACCCTCGACCTGGCGCCGACCGCCGAGTCGCTGGCCGTCATGCGCGCCCGCGAGCAGCGGGCCGAGGCCCGCTCGGTGCATCGGCTGCTGACCCCCGGCAGCGTCGCCGTGGTCGGTGCCGGGCGCCGGCCCGGGGGCGCCGGACGCACCGTGCTGGCCGGGCTGCTCTCCGGCGGCTTCACCGGCGCGCTCTACGCCGTCAACCGCGAGCTGCCGCCGGATACCCGGATGTTGGGCGGGGCGCCGGCCTTCCGTTCGGTGCGGGAGATCCCGACCGCCGTGGACCTCGCCGTGCTGGCGGTGCCGGCCGCCGAGGTGGCCGGCGCGCTGGAGGACTGCGCCGAGCGCGGCGTCCAGGGGCTGGTGGTGATGGCCGCCGGCCACACCCGGGCAGCGCAGCGCGCCCTGGTGCGCCAGGCCAGGGCGCGCGGGATGCGGATCGTCGGCCCCAACGCGTTCGGCGTCATCAACACGGCGCCGGGGACACGGCTGAACGCCAGCCACGCGCCCCGGCTCCCGGCCGCGGGGCGGATCGGGCTGTTCACCCAGTCGGCCCCGATGGGCATCGCCGTCCTCGACGAGCTGGAGTCGCGCGGCGGCGGCCTGTCCACCTTCGTCTCCGCCGGCAACCGGGCGGACGTCTCGGGCAACGACGTGCTCCAGTTCTGGCAGGACGACGAGCGCACCCGGGTCGCGCTGCTCTATCTGGAGTCCGTCGGCAACCCGCGCAAGTTCACCCGTCTCGCCCGCCGCACCGCGCGGGCCGGCAAGCCCGTGGTGGTGGTGCGCGGCGGCCGGCACAGCGGCGGCGCGCCGCCGCTCGGCCACATCGTGCCGGCCAGCCAGGCGCCCGAGGAGACCGTCTCGGCGCTGCTGCGCCAGGCCGGGGTGATCGAGGCGGACACCGCCGTCGAACTCGTCGACATCGGGCTGCTGTTGGCGCAGCAGCCGCTGCCGGGCGGCCCCCGGGTCGCCGTGGTGGGCAACGCCCAGGCCGTCGGCCTCAGCGCGCACGACGCCTGCCGCGCCCAGCGGCTCCGCCCGCTGCCGCTGACCGGCCCGGGCGACGCGGCGGACGCCGCCGGGTTCGGCGCGGCGGTCGCCGCCGCCCTCGCCGACCCCGGCGCCGACGCGGTGCTGGTCGCGCTCGCGCCGACCGTCGCCGGTACCCTCGGCGCCGACGACCTGGCGACCGCGCTGCGCGCCGCCAGCGCCCGGGCGCGCGGCGACAAGCCGGTGGTGGTCGCCCAGCTCGCGCTGGACGAGCTGGCCGGCGCGATCGGCGCCAGGGGCATCCCCACCTACCCGTCGGCCGAGCGCGCGGCCCGCGCCCTGGCGCAGGCCGTGCGGCACGCCGAGTGGCTGGCCGGCGCGGCCAGGGCCGGCCGGGCCTTCGAGTTCCAGGACCTGGACCGGCCGGCCGCCGCCCGCCTCCTCGCCGAGGCCGACGGCGCCCGGGCGGCCGGCGAACGGCGGCTGCCGCCCGAGGCCACCGCCGCGCTCCTGGCCACCTACGGCATCGCCCTGGTCCCCGGCCGTCCGGCGCCCACCGCCGCCGACGCCGTGGCGGCGGCGGAGGAGCTGGGCTACCCGGTGGCGCTGCGGGCCGCCGCGCCCAGGCCGCGCCACAGCGCGGCGCCGGGCACCGTCCGGCTCGACCTGGCCACCGAGGCCGAACTCCGCCGCGCCTACGCCGAGTTGACCGAACGCCTGGGCGATCCGTCGCACAGTCGTCCGAGCGTCCAGCGAATGGCGCCCAGGGGCGTGGACACCGTCGTCGGCGCCACCGTGGACCCGACGCTCGGCGCGGTGCTCTCGTTCGGCCTCGCGGGGCCCGCCTCCGAGCTGCTCGGCGACATCGCCCACCGGTCGCTCCCCGTCACCGACCGGGATGTCGCCGGCCTGGTCCGCGCGATCAGGGCGGCCCCCATCCTCTTCGGCTGGCGTGGCTCCCCACCGGTCGACACCGGGGCGCTGGAGGAGCTGCTCGGCCGGCTGGGTCGACTTGTCGATGATCACCCGCAGGTCAGCGCCGTCGAGTTGGACCCGGTCGTCGTCGCCGAGCGCGGCGTGGCCGTGCTCTCGGCCACCGTGCGGGTCGGTCCGCCGCCGCCCCGCCCCGACCTGGGGCCGCGCCGGCTGCCCGCCTACTGACCGGTCACCGAGGTGCGCGGCGGAGCGCGCCGCCCGTCGGCCGGGCAAGTCCCGCCGGGCGCGCGCTTTTCCCCGTCAAGCGCCCACTGCGCTGTCGGAGTCGCCCCTTAGGATGGGGGCCATGGCGAAGACCGGTACCACGTCCCAGGGGCTGCGGGAGGCGATCGAGCGCAGCGGCTACTACCCAGCGCTCGTCGCCGAGGCGGTGGAGGCCGCCGTGGGGCGGGAGCCCGTCGTCTCCTTCCTGGTCCACCAGGAGACGACCTTCGACAGCAACGAGGTCCGCCGGCACGCCACGGTGCTGGTGCTCACGGGCACCCGCTTCATCGTCAGCCACACCGACGAGCAGCCCGCCGACGGCAACGCCCCGACCCCCTACGCCACCACCTCGACCGAGTCGGTGAAGCTCAGCCGGATCTCCTCCGTCGTGCTCAGCCGGGTCGTCGCCGACCCGCAGTCGTACGTGCCCGGCACGCTGCCGCGCGAGGTCGTGCTCACCATCGGCTGGGGCGCGGTCTCCCGGATCGACATGGAGCCGGCCAACTGCGGCGACCCCAACTGCGAGGCCGACCACGGCTACACGGGCTCCACGACGGCCGACGACCTGTCGCTGCGGGTCAGCGAGGCCGGGGACGGCCCGGAGACGGTCCGTCAGGCGCTGGAGTTCGCGCAGGCGCTCTCCGAGGCGACCGCGGTGTCCGGCAGGTGATCCCCCGGCACGACGGCGGCCGGCCGCCCGGCGCTCCTCCCGGCGGCTGGCCCGAGCCGCCGAGCCCGCTCGACCCCCGGCTGGCGCCGGCCCCCCGGTACGGCACGGGGGCGCTGAGCGACCTGCTGCCGGCCGCCCTGGCCGGGCTCGACGTGCCGGGCCGCCGGCCCGCGTTCGCGCTGCCGCCGGCCGACCGGGTCTGCGTCTTCCTGATCGACGGCCTCGGCTGGGAGCAGCTGCGGGCGCACGCGCCGCTCGCCCCGTTCCTCACCTCGCTGCTGCCCACCTCGCGCGCGGGCGAGGGCGCCCCGATCACGTCGGGCTTCCCCTCGACCACGGCGACCTCGCTCGCCTCACTGGGCACCGGACTGCCGCCCGGCGCGCACGGCCTGGCCGGCTACCGGGTGCTGGACCCGGGCAGCGGCGCCCTGATGCACCAGCTGCGCTGGGAACCCTGGACCGACCCGGGGCGCTGGCAGCCGCACCCCACGCTCTTCCGCGGGGCCGACGCGGCCGGCGTCGCCGCCTGCCAGGTCTCCGCGCCGCACTTCGAGCGCACCCCGCTCACCCGGGTCGCGCTCTCCGGCGGCACCTTCCTCGGCCGTTCCGACGTGCGGGAGCGGATGGACGTGGCGGCGGCCCGGCTCGGCGAGGCCGCACGCACCCTGGTCTACACGTACTACGCGGAGCTGGACGCGGCGGGCCACCGCTTCGGCGTCGACTCGGAGGAGTGGCGCGACCAGCTCATCCTCGTCGACGGCCTGGCCCAGCGGCTGGCCGAGCGACTGCCGTCGCGCGCCGTGCTCTACGTCACCGCCGACCACGGCATGGTCGACGTCCCGGTCACCGAGGAGGCCAGGTTCGACTTCGACCACGACTGGGAACTGCGCGCCGGCGTGGCCCAGCTCGGCGGCGAGGGACGCGCCCGCCACCTGTACACGGTGCCCGGCGCCGCCGAGGACGTGTACGCCGTCTGGCGCGAGGTCCTGGCCGAGGACGCCTGGGTGGCCACCCGCGAGGAGGCCGTCGCCCTGGGCTGGTTCGGCCCGCCGGGGCAGGCGGTCGAGTCCCGCGTCGCCCCCCGCATCGGGGACGTGGTGGTGGCGATGACGGGGGCCGCCGCCGTGGTCGCCAGCGAGACCGAGCCCAGGGAGACGGCCCTGATCGGGATGCACGGCTCCCTGACCCCCGCAGAGCAGCTGGTACCGCTGCTGGAAGTCCGCACCTGATCTGGAGCCCGTTCCCTTGGCTGAACTCGCCTTCTTCTCCGGCACGATGGACTGCGGGAAGAGCACCCTCGCCCTGCAGATCCAGCACAACCGCTCCGCGCGCGGGCTCCTGGGCCTGATCTTCACCCGCAACGACCGGGCCGGCGCCGGCCGGATCTCCTCCCGTCTCGGCCTGGTCGCCGAGGCCACGGAGGCGGACGAGAAGTTCGACTTCCACGCCCATCTGGTGCGCCATCTCACGGCCGGCGGTCGGGCGGACTACGTGATCGCGGACGAGGCGCAGTTCCTCTCGCCCGAGCAGGTCGACGAGTTGGCCCGGGTCGTGGACGACCTCGGCATCGACGTCTACGCGTTCGGCATCACCACCGACTTCCGCACCCGGCTCTTCCCCGGCTCACAGCGGCTGATCGAGCTGGCCGACCGGGTCGAGGTGCTTCAGGTCGAGGGGTTGTGCTGGTGCGGCGCCCGGGCCACGCACAACGCCCGCACGGTGGGCGGCCGGATGGTCGTCGAGGGCGCCCAGGTGGTGGTCGGCGACGTCGCGGGCGGCGGCCAGGAGGCCCCCAGGGGCGAGGTGGACTACGAGGTGCTGTGCCGCCGCCACCACCGCAGGCGGCTCACGGCCGCGGCGGCCGGCGCGGGTCAACTCTCGCCCGAGGTGCTTCCCCCGGAAGGGGTACCCGGACAGCGCTGAGTCCGCGCCGGCCCACGCTCAGCGGCCCGGCGGCCTGATGACGGCGAAGATCCCGCCCTCCGGGTCGGCCACCTTGGCCCACCGGCCGAACGGGGAGACCTCGGGCTCGCTCAACGCCAGGCCGCCCAGCCGCTCGACGTCCCGCACCGCCTCGTCCACGTCCGGCACCGAGAAGTACGTCAGCCAGTGCGGACCCCGGTCCCGGGGCAGCGACCTGGCGCCGACGCCCCGGACGCTGGCCGTCGGCCGGCCGTCCAGCCGGAACGTCAGGTAGTCCAGGCCCTCGGGCTGGGCCGGCTCGGGCGCCGCCTCGTACCCGAGGACGTTGCTGTAGAACTTGCTGACCGTCGACGTGTCGGCGGTGATCAGCTCGTTCCACTCGGGGGTGCCGGCCGGCCCGTAGAACGGCGCGCTGCGCCGCGGGCCGCCCTGCCAGAGGCCGAAGACCGCCCCGTTCACGTCCGCCGCGATGGCCAGCCGTCCCACCTGGTCCACCTCGATCGGACCGACCGCCACCGTGCCACCGCACTCCCTGATGGTCGCGGCGGTCGCGTCCACGTCCCCCGTGGCGATGTAGGGCAGCCAGGAGACCGGCCTGCCCCGCACCCCGGACGCGAACTCCCCGAGCCCGGCCACCGGGTGGCCGTCGCGCAGCGCCCTGACGTAGGGGCCCAGCTGGTCGGGGCCGGTGTCGAACTCCCAGCCGAACAGCTCACCGTAGAACCGTTGAGCGACGGACACGTCATGGACCATCAGACTCACCCAGCGGTGCGTCCCCGAAACCGGGGGACTCGCTGCCTCGGTCATCCTGCTCCCTTCTCGATACCCATCCACACCCCTGCCCCGCGCGCACCGAAAGAGTCTCTCCCGCGCACGGGGACAATGGGTGCCATGACTGCGATCATCCCGGCCCAGGACCTCGCCGCGCTTCTCGCTCCCGGAACCCCACCAGCCGACCGGCCCGTGCTGCTCGACGTGCGTTGGCGCCTCGGCGGCCCGCCGGGACACCCTGATTATCTGACGGGTCATCTGCCGGGCGCGGTCTATGTCGACCTCGAAGCCGAACTGGCGGGTCCCGCCGGGGACTCCGGGCGTCATCCGCTGCCCGACCCCGCGGTCCTCGGCGTCGCGGCACGGCGCGCGGGTGTGAGCTCGGGCCGGCCCGTGGTGGTCTACGACGGCGGCGACGGCTGGGCCGCCGCACGCGCCTGGTGGCTGCTGCGCTGGGCCGGCCACGGCGACGTGCGGGTGCTGGACGGTGGGCTGGCCGCCTGGGACGGGCCGCTGGTCACGGAGGAACCGGCGCCGGACGAGGGCGACTTCGTTCCCGCCCCCGGCGCGCTGCCGGTGCTGGACGCGGACGGCGCCGCCGCGTTGGCCAGGCGCGGTGTGCTGCTGGACGCCCGGGCGGGGGAGCGGTACCGGGGCGAGGTCGAGCCGATCGACCCGGTGGCCGGCCACATCCCCGGCGCGGTCTCGGCGCCCACCACCGAGAACGTCGACGCCGACGGACTGCTGCGCTCGCCGGCCGCGCTCGGTGACCGGTTCGCCGCGCTGGGCGTCACCCGGGACCGCGAGGTCGGCGTCTACTGCGGCTCCGGGATCTCGGCCGCGCACCAGGTGTGGGCGCTGGAGGTGGCGGGCATCCCCGCCGCGCTCTACCCGGGCTCGTGGAGCGAGTGGACCGCCCAGCCCGGCCGACCCGTGGCCAGGGGCCACGAGCCGGGCTGAGCGGCCCCGCGCCTACTCCTTCTTCTTGCGGCGGGTGCCGAAGACGATCTCGTCCCAACTCGGCACCGCCGCACGGCGACCGGGGCGCACCCCGTCGGCCTCGGCCTGGCGGTCCGTGTTGCCCGTGAGCCGGTCGCGGTGGCCGCCGACGGAACGCGGCATCAGCACGTCCGCGTAGGTCGAGCCCGCGCTGCCGGCGGCTGCGGCCGGGCCGCGCGCCGGCGGCTCCTCCTCCTCGGGCTCGTCCAGCTCCGGCTCCTCGTCGGCGTCGGCAGCGGGAGCGGGCGGCTCGGGAACGACGAGGTCGCCCCGGAAGCTCGGCACCGCCTCCAGCAGGCTCGTCAACGAGTCCGTGTCGTTGTCCAGCCGGGACGCCGACTCGGGGCCGGAACGGCCGCCGGGGCGCTCGTTCTCCCGGGGGAGCCGGGCGATCCTCGGCACGAACGGGGTGCTGGGCTCGGGCGAGTCGTCCGTCTCGCCCAGCAGCGACCTGGCCTCCTCGTCCACGGCCTGCACCAGCCGGCGTGGCGGGTCGTACATCCAGCTCGCCGAGTGGGTCTCGCCGGCGACCCGGTAGACCAGCAGCACCTCCCAGGTGCCGTCGTCCCTGCGCCAGGAGTCCCAGCGGACCGCGTCCTTGTCGGCGCCGCGCAGCATCAGCCGCTCCGCGACCGCCTCGCCCAGCTGCGGCCCCGCCGTCTCGCCCGGCCTGCGGACCGGCGTCTTGCGCGCCCGCTCGGCCATGAAGGCCCGCTCGGCCAGGACCGGACCCTCGAAACGGCGCACCCGGTCCACCGGGATGCCGGCGAACTGCGCGACCTCCTCGGCCGTCGCGCCGGCTCGTATCCGCGCCTGGATGTCCCTGGGGCGGAGGTGGTTCTCCACCTCGATCTCGATCTGGCCCAGCCGCGCGCGGTCGTTGCGCACGGCGGCGCGCAGCCGCTCGTCGATGGGGAGGGTGTACTCCGTGTTGTCTGCAGCCTTCAGCACCAGGCGTGTGCCGTCATTGCTCACGGCCACGACACGCAGTTCGGGCACGAGGACCTCCCGGGTGGTGCCTGCCGACGTCACGTACGTCGCTGCTCCTGCCAGACGAGTGTGACCTGCCCGGGCGCAGCCTGCCACAACCTTGCCGACTTGCCCGGCGTGTCGGGCCGTGGTCTGGAACCGATGTTATGGCACAGTCGCCACTTTGCCACGTGCGGTGACCGGCGCGAGCGCACTTCTCCGCATGGGGCAAACCGGGCCAAGGGCCACGTGTGGTCACACTACTCCATTGGGGCCACGGGGGTGGGGTGCCACGCTGCTGAACTTCGCGGGCGGTGGGGGAGTTGGGGTGCCGCACGGGCCGGGCTTCCGGTGGCAAGTCTCCAGGATTCCCCCAAATCGGGACGTTCCTTCTCGTTCGTTGACCGTATCCGTGGGTCCGGTGTGAACAGTGTGAGATTTGAGTCGAACGAGGGAAGCGAAGGTAAAGACTGGCCCGGAAGGTGACGAACGGCACGGATCGTCATCCTCCCGGCGTGGACGCGACGGTGGCCGGGGGCGCCGCCGGAGTCCCCCCGGAGGGTGGCAGGATCGCGGGCATGGAAGGTGTGCACGCTGCCCAGCCCTACGACGCCCTGCTCCTCCTCTCCTTCGGAGGCCCGGAGGGACCCGACGATGTCCTGCCGTTCCTGGAGAACGTCACGCGTGGCCGGGGCATCCCCCGCGAGCGACTGGCCGAGGTCGGCGCCCACTACCACCTGTTCGACGGCGTCAGCCCGATCAACGAGCAGAACAGGACCCTGCTGGCCGCCCTCGGCGACGAGTTGGCGGCCCACGGCATCGATCTGCCGGTCTACTGGGGTAACCGCAACTGGGCGCCCTATCTGACCGACACCCTGCGGCAGGTGGTCGCCGACGGCAGGCGCCGGGTGCTGGCGCTGGTCACCAGCGCGTACGCCTCCTACTCGGGCTGCCGCCAGTACCGCGAGGACCTCGCCGAGGCGCTGCTCGCCCTCCGGGAGGAGGGCCTGGAGCTGCCCCGGGTGGACAAGTTGCGGCTGTACTACAACCACCCCGGTTTTCTGGAGACCGTCGCCGAGGGCGTGCGGGAGTCGTTGGAGCGCCTGCCCGGCGACGCGCGCGCCGGCGCGCGGCTGGTCTTCAGCACCCACTCGATCCCCGACTCGGCCGCCGACGTCTCGGGACCGCCCCCGGGGCACGGCTCCGGCGGCGCCTACGTCGCCCAACACATGGAGGCCGCCCGCGTGGTGGCCGAGCGGGTCGCCGAGGCCACCGGCGTGGAGCGCGAGTGGGAGCTGGTCTATCAGTCCCGCAGCGGCTCCCCCCGTATCCCCTGGCTGGAGCCCGACGTCAACGACCGGCTGCGGGAGTTGGCGGCCGAGGGCGTCCGGGCCGTGGTCCTCGTCCCGGTCGGCTTCGTCTCCGACCACATGGAGGTCCGCTACGACCTCGACACCGAGGCCCTCGCCACCGCCGAGGAGTTGGGGCTGCTCGCCGTCCGGGCGCCCACCGTCGGCGCCCACCCGCGCTTTGTCGCGGCGCTGCGCGAGCTGGTCGTGGAGCGCGCCGCGGCCGAGCGCGGCCAGGGCCCGGAGCGCCCCGCGCTGGGCGCGTCCGGCGCCAGCCACGACCTGTGCCCGGTCGGCTGCTGCGCCGGCCGGGTGGACAAGCCGGCGGCGGCCGGCGTCGACAGCCCCTTCGCCTGACCGCGGGGGCCACCGCCCCTCCCGTTCGCCCGCCCAAGGAGCCCCCGTGTCCGAACGCCCCGTGTCCGAGTCCACCGCGCCGGCGCCGCCGGAACCGGCGCTGGTCGCCGAGCTGCTTGAGGTGGCCGTCGAGGCGGCCCGCAGAGCCGGCGTCCTGCTGCGCGACGGCCGCCCCGCCGACCTCGGCGTGGCGGCGACCAAGTCCAGCCCGATCGACGTCGTCACCGAGATGGACATCGCCGCCGAACGACTCATCGCCGACTTCCTCGCCGAACGCCGTCCCGGGGACGGGCTGCTCGGCGAGGAGGACGGCGAACGGCCGGGCACCAGCGGTGTGCGCTGGGTCGTCGACCCGCTGGACGGCACCGTCAACTACCTGTATGGCCTGCCCCAGTGGGCCGTCTCCATCGCCGCCGAGGTGGACGGCAGGGCCGTCGCCGCCGTGGTCGAGGCGCCCATGCGGGGCGAGACCTACCACGCGACCCTCGGCGGCGGTGCCCACCGCACCGCGGCCGGCGGGCTGTCGCACCCGATGACGGTGCGTCCGAGCCCCCCGCTGGACCAGGCGCTGATCGCCACCGGCTTCAACTACGTGACCACCGTCCGCGCCGCCCAGGCCGCGCTGGCCCAACGGCTGATCCCGCGGGTGCGGGACATCCGCCGTTCGGGCTCGGCGGCCGTCGACCTCGCCGACGTGGCCGGCGGCCGGCTGGACGGGTACTTCGAACGGGGACTCAAGCCCTGGGACCTGGCCGCCGGTGACCTGATCGCCCGCGAGGCCGGCGCGCTGACCGGCGGCCGGGTCGGGCGGCTGCCGGACGGCGACCTCGCGGTGGCCGCCGGTCCCGGCGTCTTCGCCGCGCTCCAGCCGCTGCTCGACGAGTGGGGCGCCTGGCACGACTGAGGGCGGCGCACACACGAGGTGGGGCGCCGGGGAGACAGCTCCCCGACGCCCCACCGTCGACCTGATCGGTCGGCGCCCCGCGGTCGGTCAGGCGACCTGGACGCCGTGCTCCTGCGCCAGCCGGCGCAGATCGTCCAGCTCGGACTGCTCAACGTCCATGGTGAACAGGTCGCCTGCCTCACGAGCGCGGTGCAGATCGGACCGGGTGATCTCGATGCGCTGAAGAAGGTCAGCGGTGAACGCGTCCAAGGTGCGCCCCCTCGTCTCTCTAGGCGGCACCGGGGAGGTGCCGGGGGTGGTCGCGACCACGGCGGACCCGGGCCGGTCGGCAGCGCAGGGGGTGGCTTGCCGCCTTGGCGGGGGTGGTCACGGGGTGTGCGAGGGCTACGTCCCCGGCCCGCGTGGCGGCAAAACCTCTCGCTCCGTGCGAATCTCCTCGGCGAGCGTCCCGTCACCCGAGGCCACGCCGTTTACCACCGGCTTACGCGGGTTGCGGGCAGGATGGTGGCGCACGGTCGGCGGGGCCGTGTGTGGTCGGACGCTCCGGGAGGTCCGACGGGAGCAGAGAGAGGGACGGACGTGCGCGTACTCGTCGTGGAGGACGAGCGGTTGCTCGCGGACGCGGTGGCCACCGGCCTGCGCCGGCAGGCCATGGCCGTGGACGTGGTGTACGACGGCGAGGCGGCCCTGGAGCGCGTCGACCTCAACGAGTACGACGTGATCGTGCTCGACCGCGACCTGCCGCTGGTCCACGGGGACGACGTCTGCCGTCACGTGGTGGCGGCGGGCTATCCGACGCGGGTGCTGATGTTGACCGCTTCGGGTGACGTCAGCGACCGGGTCGAGGGCCTGGAGATCGGCGCCGACGACTATCTGCCGAAGCCCTTCGCCTTCACCGAGCTGATCGCCCGCGTCCGGGCCCTCGGCCGGCGCGCCACGGCCGCCCTGCCGCCCGTTCTGGAGCGCTCCGGGATCGTTCTGGACCCCAACCGCCGCGAGGTCTTCCGGGGCGGGCGTCCGGTCCAGCTGGCGCCGAAGGAGTTCGCCGTCCTGGAGGTGCTGATGCGGGGGGAGGGCACCGTGGTCTCCGCGGAGCAGCTCCTGGAGAAGGCCTGGGACGAGAACACGGACCCGTTCACCAACGTCGTGCGGGTGACCGTGATGACGCTCCGCCGCAAGCTGGGCGACCCGCCGGTGATCACGACGGTGCCCGGCGCCGGCTACCGGATCTGAGGCCCGCCCATGGCCTCCTTCCCCCCGAAGCCCTCCGTCCCGCCCGGCCCGCGCTCCGCGCCCCGGGTGGTCGCCCCGCCCAAGCCGCAGTGGGACCCGGGCGACGGGGACCAGCACCGCAGCTGGTTCCGGCCCACCATCCGCATCCGGCTGACCCTGCTCTACGGCGGGATGTTCCTGGTCGCGGGCGTGGTGCTGCTCGCGATCATCTATCTGCTGGCGGCCCGCGCGCTGAGCGACGGGAGCCAGCCGCCGTTCAAGTTCGTCACCCGTACCGAGGTCAGCATCACCTCGGACGTCTGCCCGGAGATCAGCGGTCAGGTCAGTGACGACGCGTTCGAGCGCTGGCTGGACAACTGCGCCGACGTGCAGCGGTCCATGGCCCTCGACCAGTTGCTGAGCAACTCGCTGCTGGCCCTCCTGGGGCTGGCGGTCGCCGCCTTCGCCTTCGGCTATGTGATGGCGGGCCGGGTCCTCTCCCCGCTGGGCAGGATCACCCGCACCGCCCGCCAGGTGGCCGGCTCCGACCTGCACCGCAGGATCGAGCTCGACGGCCCGGACGACGAGTTCAAGGAGCTGGCCGACACCTTCGACGAGATGCTCGACCGGCTGGACCGCGCGTTCACCGCCCAGCAGCGCTTCGTCGCCAACGCCTCGCACGAGCTGCGCACCCCGCTGGCGATCAACCGCACGCTGCTTGAGGTGCAGCTCTCCGACCCGGAGGCGTCCCCCGAGCTGACCCAGCTGGGGAAGACCCTGCTGTCCACCAACCAGCGCAGCGAGGAGCTGGTCGAGGGGCTGCTGCTGCTCGCCCGCAGCGAGAACGAGATCATCGACCACCAGCCCGTCGACCTCGCCGAGGTCGCCGGCC
Organism: Streptomyces sedi; assembly: GCF_006335015.1. GTDB lineage: Bacteria > Actinomycetota > Actinomycetes > Streptomycetales > Streptomycetaceae > Streptomyces > Streptomyces sedi. The sequence goes on along the minus strand of NZ_VDGT01000005.1, from coordinate 236,641 downwards.
GGGCCGTCGAGCAGAGCCGCGGCGAGGCGCAGTCCCGCGGCGTCCGGCTGGACGGCAGCCGCGAGCAGCTCTGGGTCCAGGGCAACGGGGTCCTGCTGGAGCGCATCGCCCTCAACCTCGTGCAGAACGCGATCCGCTACAACGAGCCGGCCGACGGCTGGGTGCGCGTCGACACGGAGGCCAGGTCGGGACAGGCGGTGCTCGTGGTGGAGAATACGGGGCCGGTGGTGCCCGCCTACGAGATCGACAGCATGTTTGAGCCTTTTCGGCGGCTACGCACCGAGCGCACCGGAAGCGACAAGGGCGTCGGTCTCGGTCTGTCCATCGTGCGGTCCGTGGCCCGCGCGCACGGCGGCTATGTGCAGGCCGTACCGCGCGAGGGCGGCGGGCTCGTGATGCGGGTGTCGATCCCGGTCTGAGGTCCGGGCCGACGTCCGGTCCGAACAACGGTCTGACGAGGGCCTGAGACGGGAAAGAAGGGGATGTGATCAATCGCATATGCGCGCCGCGCTAGTGGCGCGAGCACCGGCCGGGACGGGCCTTTTGGCCGGTTCACGGCCCGATCGGCAGCCGTAATGATCACCTCTTCAGGCGTTCGGTTGGGTGTCGATTGAGTAACAGCACTTGATGTGAGGCAAAATCTCGGCCTCAGGTCGGGCACAAATCCCGACCCCTCGCGCGTTACGTGCGCTGAGAACATCACAGACACCCGGAGGGGGAGACCGAAATGGCAACCGACTACGACACTCCACGCAAGACCGATGACGATGTCAACGAGGACAGCATCGAGGAGCTGAAGGCCCGGCGGAACGACAAGTCCGCCTCCACCGTCGACGTCGACGAGTTCGAGCAGGCGGAGGGCCTCGAACTGCCCGGCGCCGACCTGTCCAACGAGGAGCTGTCGGTCAGGGTGCTGCCCCGGCAGGCGGACGAGTTCACCTGCATGAGCTGCTTCCTGGTGCACCACAGGTCCCAGCTGGCCGACGAGAAGGACGGCCAGCCGATCTGCCGGGACTGCGCGGCCTGAGTCCCCGCCCGGACCGGCGGTTATCCCGCGTCCGGGCGGGCGGCGGCCAACGCGGCGGCAAGACGTTCCGGTCGCCGGGTCGAGAGATAGAGATAGGGAGTGGGGTCCCCCGGATCGGTCACCTCGACCCGGACCGCCGTGGGGATGTAGGCCCGCAGCACCATATGAGCCCGGGCATCCGCACGATGGGTGCGCCACGCGCGCGCCTCGTCGGCGTCGAGCGCCCGGGCCTCGCCCAACGCCCCCAGCGGGATGCGGGCGTCCCCGGCCACGAGCGAGCCGGCCGTCACGCGGATCCGGGCGCCGCCGTACGCGCTCAGCGCCATGCCGATCAGGGCGCCCCCCGCGGCCATCCCCGTCAGCAGCGGCACCGGGCCCAGCGGCACCATCGTCACGCCCAGCAGCAGCACTCCCGCCAGGGCCATCAGCCACCAGGTCGCCGGGACCGTCAGTCGCTCGTCATACGCCTTCATGGCCCAAGCATGGCAGGCTCGCCTCCCGGCCCGGCCGGCGGCGGTAGGGTCTGCATCGTGAGTGCGGTCCTGACCCTTTCGAGGCCCAACGGACGAGGCCCCGGGCCCGTCCCTTCCCCCGTCTTCCCCCGCCGCGCGGCCCCGTCGCCGCGGCCACGTCGGGGGGTGGCGCGATGAGCCGCCCGGTCGACGTGCTGCTGCGCAGACTCGACCCCGAGGTGCCGGTGCCCGCCAGGGCGCATCCCGGGGACGCCGGGTACGACCTGGTCACCACCGAGGCCCTCGTTCTCGCCCCCGGCGAGCGGGCGATGGTGCCCACGGGGGTTTCCCTGGCCCTGCCCGACGGGTACGCGGCGTTCGTGCATCCCCGCTCCGGGCTCGCCGCCCGCTGCGGGGTTTCGATGGTGAACGCTCCCGGCACGATCGACGCCGGGTACCGTGGGGAGATCAAGGTCAACCTGATCAATCTGGACCCGCGGGAGAGTGTGCGGTTCCAGCGGTTCGACCGCATCGGCCAGCTTGTCGTCCAGCGGGTGGAGACGGTGCGGTTCCACGAGGTCGCGGAGCTGCCGGGATCGGCGCGGTCCACCGGGGGTTTCGGCTCCACGGGCGGGCACGCCGACACCGGCGACTCCTATGCTGCGGTCGGTCCCGGCGGGGCCGCCGACCGGAAAGGACAGTGACGTGTTCGGACGTCGTCGCAAGCGAGACGCAAAGCCCGAGGAAGCGGTCGAGGCGACCGCCGACGAGACTCCGGACGAGGAAGAGGTGCGCCGGGTACGGCTGGAGCCCGCCCCCCGCCCCGACGGGCCCTGGGACCTGAGCGAGGTGACCAAGCCGGCCGAGGGGCGGGTGGACCTCGGCGGACTCTTCGTTCCCGGCGTCCAGGGCATGGAGCTGAGGGTCGAGGTCGCGGGAGACGCGATCGTCGCCGCCACGGTGGTGCTCAAGGACAGCGCGGTGCAGCTCCAGGCGTTCGCCGCGCCCCGGCGGGAGGGCATCTGGGCCGAGGTCCGCGAGGAGATCGGCGCGGGCATCACCGGGCAGGGCGGGGCCATCGAGGAGATCGAGGGCCCGCTGGGCTGGGAGCTGCGGGCCCGGGTGCCCGTCAAGCTGCCCGACGGCAAGCAGGGCACCCAGGTGGTGCGCTTCGTCGGCGTGGACGGCCCCCGCTGGTTCCTGCGCGGGGTGATCTCCGGGCAGGGCGCGGTGCAGCCGAAGACCGCTGGGCTGCTGGAGCAGATCTTCCAGGACACCGTCGTCGTCCGCGGCGAGGGGCCGATGGCCCCCAGGGACCCGATCGTCCTCAAGCTCCCGGACGACGCCCAGATGGTGCCGGACGGCGTGAAGAAGGAGCAGGCCGCCGCGGGCGACGAGGCCCCCGTCTCGCGGTTCGCCGGCGGTCTCGACAAGCTGCGGCGCGGCCCGGAGATCTCCGAGGTCCGCTGAGAGCCACCCGGCGCGGCCCCCGAACCCTCGTTCGGTGGCCGCGCCGAGGCGTTCCTCCGGGCGGTGGCGCGGTGTGGCGGCGGAACGACGCGGGTACCCGGGCGCGGTCCCCTTCTGGAGGCCCGCCCATGAGCAGAGCACGGCACGCCCGTACCGGTACCGAGCCCGTCACCGCGCTGAGCGCGCTGCGGCTGCGGCTGCTGTTGTCGGCCGTCTTCACGCCGCTCTTCGTGGCCGGTGCGATCGTCTTCGGCGTCTGGTGGGGGCGCGCGGAGCAGGGCGACGCGGTCGGCCCCGACCCGCTGCGGGTCGCCACGCTGATCTGCGCGGTTCTCGCCGTGGTCGCCCTGATCGACCTGCTGGTGGTGATACGCCGCCGGCGTTCCGCCTCCCGTTCCGCCTCCCGCTGACGGACGAGGGGAACGAGGGCCCCGGGAAGCGACGACAATGGGGCCATGGCACGCCGCGGTGAACTACGGATCTATCTCGGAGCGGCCCCGGGGGTGGGCAAGACCTTCGCCATGCTCTCCGAGGCGCGTCGGAGGGCCGAACGAGGCACCGACCTGGTGATCGGCGTGGTCGAGCACCACGGCAGGCCGCGCACGGCGGCGCTGCTGGACGGCCTCGAACAGGTGCCGCCGCTGTCGCCGGTCCGGGGGGACGGCACGGTGCGCGAGATGGACACCGAGGCGGTGCTGCGCCGCTGCCCCGCCGTGGCGCTGGTGGACGAGCTGGCCCACACCAACGCGCCCGGCTCCCGCCACGAGAAGCGCTGGGAGGACATCGAGGAGCTGCTGGCCGCCGGGATCGACGTGATCTCCACCGTCAACATCCAGGATCTCGCCTCGCTCAGCGACGTGGTGGAGTCCATCACCGGCGTCGAGCAGCGCGAGACCGTCCCGGACGAGGTGGTGCGCGGCGCCGGCCAGATCGAGCTGGTCGACATCACCCCCGAGGCGCTGCGCCGCCGGCTGGCGCACGGCAACATCTACGCCCCCGACAAGATCGACGCGGCGCTCTCGCACTACTTCCGACCGGGCAACCTGACCGCGCTGCGCGAGCTGGCGCTGCTGTGGACCGCCGACCGGGTCGACGACTACCTGCGCCGCTACCGCACCGAGCACGGCATACGGTCCACCTGGCACGCGCGCGAGCGGATCGTGGTCGGGCTCACCGGAGGGCCCGAGGGCAGCACCCTGCTGCGGCGCGCGGCCCGGATGGCGGCGAAGAGCTCGGGCGCGGAGATCCTCGCCGTTTATGTCTCGCGCTCCGGCCGGCTCAGCTCCGCCTCGCCGCGGGTGCTGGCCTCCCAGCGCACCCTCGTCGCCCAGCTGGGCGGCACCTTCCACCACGTGATCGGCGAGGACGTGCCGACGGCCCTGCTGGACTTCGCCAGGGCCGCCAACGCCAACCAGATCGTGCTCGGGTCCAGCCGCCGCAAGTCCTGGCAGTACGTCTTCGGGCCGGGGGTGGGCGCGACGGTCGCCAGGGAGGCGGGGCCCGACCTCGACGTGCACCTGGTCACCCACGACGAGGTGGCCAAGGGGCGGGGGCTGCCGGCGGCGCACGGCGCGCGGCTCGGCCGCGCCCGGGTGCTCAGCGGCTGGCTGCTGGGGCTCGGCGGACCCGCGCTGCTGGCGGTGATGCTGGACGCGCCGGAGCCGGGCGCCGAGTTCTCAAGCGACGTGCTGCTGTGCCTGTCGTTCACGGTGCTGGCGGCGCTGACCGGCGGCTTTCTGCCGGGGCTCGTCTCGGCCGCGGTCGGCTCGCTGCTGTTGAACTACTTCTTCGCCAACCCGGTGCGGCAGTGGACCATCGCGGAGGGCCACAGCATCGTCGCCATCGTGGTCTTCTTCGCCATAGCGACCTCGGTGGCCACCGTGGTGGACCGCTCGGCGCGCCGCACCCAGCAGGCGGCCAGGCTGCGGGCCGAGTCCGAGACGCTGACCGTGCTGGCCGGCAGCGTGCTGCGCGGGGACGACACGCTGGCGGCGCTGCTGGAGAGGGCGAGGGAGACCTTCGGGATGGACGCGGCGGCGCTGCTCCAGCAGGACAGCGAGGACCGCAGCTGGGCGTGTGTCGGCTCCGTCGCGGTCAGGGACGACGTCCGGCCGCCGCGGGTGCCGGCCGACGCGGACGTGGACGTGCCCGTGGGGGACCACACGATGCTGGCGCTGACCGGCAGGGTGCTGCCGGCCGAGGACCGGCGGATCCTGGCCGCGTTCGCCGCCCAGGCCGCGGCGACCCTCGACCGGCAGCGGCTGAAGGAGGAGGCGGTCCGCGCCCACAAGCTGGCCGAGGGCAACCGCATCCGCACCGCGCTGCTGGCCGCCGTCTCACACGACCTGCGGACCCCGTTGGCCGCGATCAAGGCCAGCGTCTCCTCGCTCCGCTCCGACGACGTGGCCTGGTCGCCCGAGGACGAGGCCGACCTGCTGGAGAGCATCGAGGAGGGCGCCGACCGGCTGGACCAGCTGGTGGGGAACCTGCTGGACATGTCGCGGCTCCAGACGGGCACGGTCGAGCCGCTGATCCGGGAGATAGACCTGGACGAGGTGGTGCCGGGCGCGCTCGGCGGCATCGCCGAGGAGAGCGTGGTGCTGGACATCCCCGAGTCGCTGCCGTTCGTCGCGGCCGACCCCGGGCTGCTGGAGCGGGCGGTGGCCAACGTGGTGGAGAACGCCGTCAAGTACAGCCCGGAGGAGCAGCGGGTGATGGTGCTCGCCAGCACGCTGGGCAACCGGGTCGAGCTGCGCGTCGTCGACCGTGGCCCCGGCGTTCCCGCCAGCCACAAGGGGCGGATCTTCGAGCCGTTCCAGCGGCACGGGGACACCCCCAGGGGGAACGGCGTCGGCCTGGGCCTGGCCGTCGCCCGTGGATTCACCGAGGCCATGCACGGCACGCTGGAGGCCGAGGACACCCCCGGCGGCGGGCTGACGATGGTGCTCACCCTGCCGACCGCGAGCGTCGCGGCGGCCGAACCGGAAGGAACGACAGCCCATGCACCGGGTGCTCGTGGTCGATGACGAGCCGCAGATTCTCCGCGCGTTGGTGATCAACCTCAAGGCGCGCGGCTACCAGGTGGACACGGCCGCCGACGGTTCGACGGCGCTGCGGGTCGCCGCGGCCGGTCACCCGGACGTGATCATCCTCGACCTGGGGCTGCCCGACATGGACGGGGTGCAGGTCATCACGCGGGTCAGGGGGTGGACGCGGACGCCGATCATCGTGCTGTCCGCGCGGCAGACCTCGGACGAGAAGGTCAAGGCGCTGGACGCCGGCGCGGACGACTTCGTCACCAAGCCGTTCGGGATGGACGAGCTGCTGGCCAGGCTGCGGGCCGCGGTCCGCCGGCTCGACCCGGTGGCCGTCGAGCAGGAGCCGGTGGTGGAGACCGGCGGTTTCACCGTCGACCTGGCGGCGAAGAAGGTCCAGCGCGACGGGCACGACGTGCGGCTGACCCCCACCGAGTGGCACCTGCTGGAGGTGCTGATCCGCAACAGCGGCAAGCTCGTCAGCCACAAGCAGCTGCTGCTGGAGGTCTGGGGGCCGACGCATCTGACGGAGACCAACTATCTGCGGGTCTACATGGCCCAGCTGCGCCGCAAGCTGGAGGCCGACCCCGCGCACCCGCGCCATCTGGTCACCGAGGCGGGCATGGGGTACCGCTTCGAGCCGTGAGTGTCGGAGCGCCACGTTACGCTGATGGCATGAGTGCGGAAGGCCGCGCGGTAAAGCGCGGCGGGCGTCTGCGGCGCCTGCTGGGGCGTCCCGACGAGGGCGAGACGGGCGAGGACCTGGCGGCCGATCCCGCCGCCGTGCCCTGCACCCGGATCGGCGACTGCGCAGGGACGGCCGCCGGCCGCCCCGTGGTGCACGTGACCGGCACGCTGCGCGCGGTGCGGGAGCGCAGCGTGGCGGGGATGCCGGCGCTGGAGGCGCGGTTGGACGACGGCAGCGCCTCGTTGAACGTGGTGTGGCTGGGTAGGCGGGCGATACCGGGGATAGAGCCGGGCCGCGAGATGGTCGCCTCAGGGCGGATCGCCGTGACAGACGGTCGAGCGGTGCTGTTCAATCCCCGATACCAGCTTCAGGCCCGTGGACAGGAGTAGCCGGGTGACCTCACCTGACAATCGTCGGACCGCCGACCAGACGCCCGACGAGGCCGCCACCAGGGACGCCTTCTTCGAAGCGTTCGGCGGGGTGCGCGGCATGGTGGAGACCACCGTGCCCGGTCTGGTCTTCGTCCTCATCTTCACCATCACCCGGGAGATCACCCCGGCGGCGATCGGCGCGGTCGGTCTCTCCGCCGCGATGGCGATCGCTCGGCTCGTGCGGCGGGACAGCGTCAAGCACGCGTTCAGCGGGGTCTTCGGCGTCGCGTTCGGCGCGGTCTTCGCGATGATCTCGGGCGACGCGAAGAACTTCTACCTGCCGGGCATGGTCTACACGCTCTGCCTGAGTTTCGCCTACCTGCTGAGCGCGGCGGTCGGCTGGCCGCTGCTGGGGCTGCTGCTCGGCCCGATCTTCCGGGAGAACCTCTCCTGGCGCACGAGGAACCCGGGCCGCAAGCGCGCCTACGTGAAGTCCAGCTATGTCTGGGGCGGCATCCTGCTCGCCAAGTCGGCGATCACCTTCCCCATCTACTTCTGGGGGGACGCGACCCAACTGGGCTGGCTGCGTGTGGCGTTGGGCATCCCGCCGTTCCTGACCGCCGTCTACTTCACGTGGATCATCCTGGTGAAGGCGCCCGCGCCGATCGACGTGATCGCCGAGTGGGAGGCCAGGGAGGCGGCGAAGGAGGAGGCCGAGAAGGCGGCGAAGGAGCCGCCAGCAGCGGGCGAGCCGTCCGTCGCGGGGGAGCCGCCGACCGCCCCCGTCGTCGAGGGGGACCCTGCGGCGCGGCCGTTGCCCAGCACCAGAGCCGAGGGGTGACCGGGCGCCCGGGGCCGGGCCGTCAGGGGCGGGCGGTCAGCAGCCGCTCCAGCTCCTCCTCCTGATGGGTAGCCGCGACGAAGAGCAGCTCGTCGCCGGGGGCCAGCGCGTCGTCCGGGTCGGGCACCATGACGCGGCTGCCCCTGATGATGGTGACCAGCGCGGTCTCCTGCGGCCAGGCCACCTCCCCCACCCGCGTGCCGACCAGGGCCGCGCCCTCCGGGAGCGTCAGCTCCACCAGGTTGGCGTCGCCCTGGCTGAAGCGCAGCAGCCGCACCAGGTCCCCGACGCTCACGGCCTCCTCGACCAGCGCGGACATCAGCCGGGGCGTGGAGACGGCGACGTCGACGCCCCACGAGTCGTTGAAGAGCCACTCGTTGGCCGGGTGGTTGACCCTGGCCACCACCCGGGGCACGCCGTACTCCGTCTTGGCGAGCAGCGAGACCACCAGGTTGACCTTGTCGTCGCCGCTGGCGGCGATCACCACCTGGCAGCGCTCCAGCGCCGCCTCGTCGAGGCTGGTGATCTCGCAGGCGTCGGCGAGCAGCCACTCGGCCGACGGGACCCGCTCCACGGAGACCTTGGTGGGGTCCTTGTCGATCAGCAGCACCTCGTGGCCGTTCTCCAGCAGCTCGTTGGCCACGGAACGGCCGACCGCGCCGGCGCCGGCGATCACGACTCTCATCGTTCTCTCTCCCTCGACTCGGCGGTCGCGCTCACCGGGGCTCCGGCCCGCGCACGCAGGCCGCCTCCACCTCGGCGACCCGGTCCCGGTACATCAGCACGTGCACCAGGTCGCCGTCCTGGAAGACCATCCCGGCCGTCGGGAGCGTCGCCTCGCCCAGCCGCGTCACGAACGCCACCCGCACACCGGTCGCCTCCTGGAAGCGGCTGACCCGGTGCCCCACCCACGCGGGGGCGAGCGTCACCTCCGACAGCAGCAGCTCGCCGCCGGGGTCGCGCCACAGCGGTTCGGCGCCCGAGGGCAGCAGCCGGCGGACCATCTGGTCGGTGATCCAGCGGACGCTGGCCACCGTGGGGATGCCGAAGCGCTCGTAGACCTCGGCCCGGCGCGAGTCGTAGATGCGCGCGGTGACATGGCGCACGCCGAAGACCTCGCGGGCGACCCGGGCCGCGATGATGTTGGAGTTGTCCCCGCTGCTGACGGCGGCGAAGGCGCCGGCCTCCGGGAGGCCCGCCTCCACCAGGGTGTCCCGGTCGAAGCCGAGCCCGGTCACGCGGCGGCCGGCGAACTGGGAACCGAGCCGGCGGAAGGCCGTCGGGTCCTTGTCGATGACGGCGACCGAGTGCCCGCGCCCCTCCAGCTCGTGCGCCAGGGTCGCGCCGACCCGGCCACAGCCCAAGATCACGATGTGCATAGGTCTCCTTCGCGCTGGCCACGCTACCGGCCGGCGGCTTCCGTCACCGCGCGCGGCCGGGCCCGGTGGGCGTAAGCCTGCCATGAGCCGCCGTAGACTTGACGGCCGCTGCGGCGTTTCCCGAACAGCGCCTCCGTGCGGCACCGCCGAACCCCGTTCGACGGCGCCGTCCACCGGGGCACGTTCCCCCGCGACGCCCCCGGCGACACCGATTCAACCGCGCACCCCGAGCGAGTGCCCGACCCCTGGAGCCGCACCACCATGGCCACCGAACCAACCTCCAGCAAGGCGGCCTCCCTGGTCGGCCAGGAGTACGAGGTCGAGGTCGGCCCGGTCGCCCACGGCGGGCACTGCGTCGCCAGGACCGGGGAGGGGCGGGTGCTCTTCGTCCGGCACGCCCTCCCGGGCGAGCGGGTCGTCGCCCGTGTCACCGAGGGGCGGGAGGACTCCCGTTACCTGCGTGCCGACGCCGTGACAGTGGTGGAGGCGAGCCGGGACCGGGTCCCCGCGCCCTGCCCGTTCTCCGGCCCCGGGCGCTGCGGGGGCTGCGACTGGCAGCACGCCAAGCCGGGCGCGCAGCGCCGGCTGAAGGCCGAGGTGCTGACCGAGCAGCTGGCGCAGCTGGCCGGGCTGACGCCCGAGCAGGCGGGCTGGGACGGCACGGTGGAGCCGGCGCCCGGCGACAAGGTCCCGGCGGGCGAGGTGCCGGCCTGGCGGACCCGGGTGCAGTACGCGGTCGACGAGGAGGGGCGCGCGGGGCTGCGCCGGCACCGTTCGCACGAGGTGGAGCCGGTCGACCACTGTCTGATCGCCGCCGAGGGCGTCACCGAGCTGGGCGTGGAACGCCGCGAGTGGCCGGGGATGGCCACGGTGGACGTGGCGGCGGCGACCGGTTCCCACGACCGGCTGGTGGTCCTCACCCCCCGGCCGGAACGGCGGCTGCCGCTCGTCGAGTTGGACCGGCCGGTCTCCGTGATGCGGGCCGAGCCGACGCGCGGGCGCGGCGGGGAGCCGGCGGTGCACCGGGTGCACGGGCGGGCGTTCGTGCGGGAGCGCGCGGACGACCACACGTGGCGGGTGAGCGGCGGCGGGTTCTGGCAGGGCCACACCAAGGCCGCCGAGGTGCTGGTGGACGCGGTGATGCGCGGGCTGATCCCCCGGCGCGGCGAGACGGCGCTCGACCTCTACTGCGGCGTCGGGCTCTTCGCCGGCGCGCTGGCCCAGCGGATGGGCGAGAAGGGCGCGGTGCTCGGCATCGAGGCGTCCGGGCGCGCGGTGCGCGACGCGCGGCACAACCTGTCCGGCTACCCGAGGGTGCGCGTGGAGCAGGGGCCGGTGGCCAAGGTGCTGCCGGCGACCGGCATCACGGAGGCGGACCTCGTCGTCCTCGACCCGCCCCGGGCGGGCGCCGGCGGCGAGGTGGTGCGGCAGGTGGCCGCGCTCGGCCCGCGCCGCGTCGCCTATGTCGCCTGCGACCCGGCGGCCCTCGCCCGCGACCTGCGCCACTTCGCCGCCGCCGGCTATGTCCCGCGCTTCCTGCGGGCGTTCGACCTCTTCCCGGTCACCCACCACATGGAGTGCGTGGCGATCCTGCACCCGGCGAAGAAGGAGTCCTGACCGCGGGCGGGTGGACGGGGCGGGGCCGGCGGGGGGCTCGCGCCGCTCCGCGCCCCTGACGGGGACGTGGCCACCGCCGGCCGTGGCGGAAAGCCGGCCGGTCCCTTTTCAGCTTCTCGCAGCCGTGCGACGATCTCACCTCGGACAGCGACGGTACGGGGGATGAGTGTGCCGGCCCGGTCGGGTCGGTGGCGTGGCTCTTGGGGGTACCCGTGGACATCCGCCTGCTCGGTCTGGTGCGGGTACTCGGTGACGAGGGCGAAGTGCTGCCGGTGACCGCGCCGTTGACCTGTGCCACGCTGGCGGCGCTCGCGCTGGGGCCCGGGCGGCCGGTGTGCGCGGGGGAGTTGGCCGAACGGCTGTGGGGGCGGGTGCCGCCGGGGGGCGCGGTCGGGCGGTTACGGCGGCAGGTGGCGCGGCTGCGGGCGGTGTTGCCGGCGGGGTCGATCCGCACGGTGCCGGGCGGCTATCTGCTGGATGTCTCCCCCGAGGCGACGGATCTGGGGCGGTTCGCCGGGGGGCTGCTGAGGGCCGAGGAGCTGGCGGCCGGGCGGCCCGAGGCGGCGCTGCTCACGCTGACCGGGGTGCTGCCGCTGTGGACGGGCAACCCGCTGATGGGCCTGCCGGACTGCCCGCTGCGTGACGGGGAACGGCGGCGGCTGCGGCTGCTGTGGTCGCGCGCGCTGCGGCTGCGCGCCGAGCTGGAGCTGCGTCTGGAGCGCGAGGCGGTCGACGAGGGGCGTGAGGCGCCGGTCTCGCACCATCCGTGGCGCGTCGACGCGCTGCCGCCGGAGGCCGGGGGCGACGAACTGGCCGCGTTCGCCGGGCTGGTCGAACGGGCCACCGCCGTCGAGCCGCCCACCGCGGCGACGCCGGGGCTGCCCGACGGGGCCGGGATGTTCGTGGCGCGCGCGGGGGAACTGGGGCGGCTGCGGCGCTGGTTGACGGACGTGTCCGCCACGCCCGCCGTCTGTCTGATCGACGGGCCCGACGGGGTCGGCAAGTCGACTCTGGCGGTGCGGGTGGCGCGGGAGTTGGGGCACCGTTTCCCCGACGGGCTGCTCTATGTCGACCTGCGTGGCGCCGATCCGCGCAACGCGCCGCTGACCGCGACCGAGGCGCGGCGGCTGCTGCTGGCGGCGATGGGCCTCCCGGGGAAGGAGATGCCGGACGAGGAGGCCTCAGGCGCCGTCTACCACGCCGAGATCCGCCGTCGCCGCGTGCTGGTGCTGCTGGACAACGCGGTGGACGCCGCGCAGGTCGCCCCGCTGCTGCCGGCCGTGGGCGGCTCGGCCGCGCTGGTCACGGGGCGAGCCCGGCTGGTGGGGGAGGGGGGTGGGCGGCGGCTGCGCCTGGAGCCGCTCGCGCCCGGCGAGGCCGTGGCGCTGCTGCGCGCGGCCGGCGGCCGGCGCCCGGGGCGCGGCGACGCCGAGGAGTGGGGCGAACTGGCGGAGCTCTGCGGCCGGTTGCCGCTCGCGCTGCGCATCCTCGGGACCCGGCTCGCGGCCGGGCCCGGGCGGCCGGTGGCCGATCTCCTCGGGGCGTTGCGCGCGGAACGGCGCCGGGCGGCGGGGGCGGGCGGCGGCTATCCGGAGCTTCGCGCCGTGCTGGCGGTCAGCGTCGACCAGCTGGCGCGGAGCGGCTCACCGGACGAACGGCTGGCGGCCACGCTCTTCCCCGCGCTCGGGGCGGCGGCCGTCCGCTCCTACACGCCGGGCTCGGTGGCGGCGCTGCTGGACGTCACCGCGCGGCAGGCGGGCGACGCGCTGGACCGGCTGGTCGACGCGCGGATCGTCGACCGCCCGCGGCCGGGCGTCTACACGCTGCACGACCTGCTGCGCGCCGCCGCCGGCCGGGACGCCGCGCGGATGCCGCAGGTCTGGCTGCGCACCCGGCTCGCGGCGTTGGCCAACTGGTACGCCGGCTCGCTCTACCGGCTGAGCCTGCCCATGGCGCTCAGCCGCACCCTGCGGACCCGGTACCGGCAGGGCGCCGCGCGTTTCCCCGGCGGGCGCCCCTTCACCTCGGTCGACGAGGCGCTGCCCTGGGCCGACGAGGTGCTGGACGACGTGCTGGCGCTGGCGGGGCAGCTCGCGGCGCCCTGCTTCGACGAGGGGGCGGCGCTGGGGGGCGCTCCGCTGTCGGACTTCGCGCTGGAGAGCGCGCGGGCGTTGGAGACCTACTTCGGCACGCGCCAGGCCGGGGGCGCGCAGGCCCGGCTCTGCGAGTTGGCGCTGACGGTGGCGCGGCGGCGCGGGGACGGGTTCGCCGAGGCGGTGGCGCTCGCCCAGTTGGGCAGGTTGTGGGGGCAGCGCGGGCAGGGGGCGCGCGGTGTCGCGCTGCTGCGCGAGGCGATCGCGGTGCTGCGCGCGTTGGGACGCGTCGAGGAGGCGCTGGGGGCGACGCTGCACCTGGTGACCTGCCTGGGCTCGGCCGGCAGGCTGGGGGACGCGATCGGGCTGGCGGAGGCGACGCTGGCCGAGGTGGAGGCCGGCGGGCACGAGGACTTCCGCACCCCGTTGACCAACAACCTGGCGCGCTGTCACCTCTACCTCGGCGACCACGCCACCGCCAGGGCCCTGCTGAGGGAGAACTACGCGGCGGCGACCCAGCCGTGGGACCGCACCATGGCGGCCGGGGTGTTGACCGAGTTCCACCTGGAGGTCGCCGAGTACGAGGAGGCGGCCCACTGGAGCGACCGGGGGATGGCGCACGCGGCGGAGCAGCCGTTCGACCCGTTCGTGGTGGCGCAGCAGCGGACCTGGCGGGCGCAGGCGTTGCGCGGGCTCGGTGAGGAAGCGAGTGCACACATCGAGGAGATGCACGCCAAGGCCGTGATCGAGGACCTGGACAGTCGCGAGAACGGCCACTTGCGAGTGCGAATCACGCGACGTCGACCGCTCGGTTGAGGCGTCCAAAAGCCCCGCGTAGCAACGTGTTTGCCGTTGCTACAGTTCTGATACACAGATGCTGGTGCAATTTTCCATCGGCTGTCCCACCATGGTGTGACGGGCGGTCGCCCGCACTTCGCGCCGGGCGCGCGTTGCGGGGGTGAACGTCAGCGAACAACTGTGAACCACGTCTACGGGGAGGAAGGCCATGAGCGACGAGATCAAGCTCTCGCCCGAGGAGGTCGACCGGGTGATGGGCGTCATCGGGCAGGCCTACACCGACATGGAGGAGGTCGCCACGGGAATCGGCGGCCACGGTGCCAACGTCTCCACCGCCTACAACGGCTCGGGCACCGGCCGCGCCATGGAGACCTACGAGGACCTGGGCCGCGCGGGCCAGGCGCTGGCCGGCGCGTTGGACGGGCTCTCCCGCGACCTCGGGCTGACCGCGACGACCGGTCGCGAGACCGACGCGGAGGCCCAGCACGTCCTCGGCGGCGTGCAGACCCCCGGGGTCACCCCGGACGCCGGCATCGCGCAGGCCATCTGACGCCCGGTCGGACCGGCCGACCTGCGCCCCACGACCGGGGCCGCCCGCACCACCACCTCACGAACGAAGGAGACCACGCCCATGGGTTACGGCGACGGCATGATCCGCTTCGGCAACGAAGGGCTGGACGCCATCCAGTCGGCGACCAGCGGCCAGCAGGAGCGCTACCAGGAGATCTGGGACGACGTGCACACCCAGCTGACCAGCCTCATCGAGCAGGGGCAGGTGGACGCCTCCATCGCCTCCGTGCTCAACGAGCGCGACGAGCAGTTCCGCCGCGAGGCCGGCGGCTTCGACGACAGCGTCAGCGGACAGAACCGCGCGATGCGGGACGTGCAGTCCATCGGCAACGAGGGCGGCTCCGCGATGGTCAGGGCCGCGGGCGGCGGTCGCTAGCCGCGCCGGAACGACGAGGACAGGGGGAAGCGCGCGATGGCAGGCGGCGATGTCGATCTCAACCCGGACGGGATGCGGGAAGCCGAGTCGGCGGCCGGGGGCAGCGGCGAACTGGGGGCGATGCGCGAGAAGTTCATCGGCATCGCGTCGGCCAGGGGGCTCTTCGGGAGCGTGCCGGGCGGTGCGGAGGCCGAGGGGGCCCTGGAGAGCGCGGCCCGCACGATGCTGAGCGAGCTGGAGGCCGCGGGGCTCACCGTCGGCGACATCCAGTCGAGCGCGGGCGAGGCCGCCGGAATCGCCGACGAGACGGACGCCGCCGCCGGGCAGCGGCTGGCCGGCGCCCAGGAGGCGGTCGGCTACTTCGACGGGCTGATGAACAGCGGCGAGGGCGGCGGCGGAGAGTTCCGGGAGTTGTACTGAGCGATGACCAGTGACGAGAGGTTCCACGGGATCGTGGGCGACATCTACAGCGCCCGCCACATCCGGATGTACGCGGCGGCCGGCGCCTGGATCGCGCTGGCCGGCGCGGGCACCGGCGAGAACGACCGGCTGGCGGGCGCCGCCGAGACGGCGGCGGCCGAGCCGGGCGTCGGGCTGATCGAGCTGTCCGACCGGATGGCGGAGACGGCCAGTTGGGCCTCGGGCGCCAGCGCCGTGGCGATGTCCATCGCCGGCCAGCTCCAGACGGCGGGCGACGCGTCGGCCGCCGCCACGGAGGAGGCGCTGACGCTGGAGGAGCGGTTCGCCGAGGCGTCCGAGACCCCGGCCGGGCCCGACGTGGGCATGGCGGCCGTGAACGCGTCCATGCGGCAGAGCGAGGAGCGCGAGCGGCTGGTCACCGAGGCGCAGGGCGTTCTCGACCGGCTCGCCACCAGCTTCGCGCGGGTCACGGGCGGCGACGCGCCGCCGGCGCCGGGGGGCGGCGCCGGGGGCGCGGGCGGCGCGCCGAGCGCCCCGGGGGGCGGGGCACTCGGCGGCGGCGGGCTGGCGGAGGCCGGCGGCGGCGCGCTGCTGCCGGCCGCCAACGGCGGCATGGTCGGCGCGGGGGAGTACCCGCACGGGCGGCTGCTGGGGCCGGAACGGGGCGACTTCGCCGGCTGGGTGCAGAGCCCGGCCACCGGCTTCCTCGTGGACCCGGCGACCGGCCGGGAGTTCGACCCGACGGCGGGCCGTTGGATCGACCCGGTCACCGGGCAGCCGTTCGGCGCGGTCACCGAGTACGCGGCCCGGCTCTCCGGGCTCAACGTCGGCCCCGGCGCCGTTCCGACCGCCGGCGGCCCGGCCGTGCTCGGCCCGGGGGCGGGGACCGCCTCGCTGGCCGGCCTCTACGGGGGGATCATGCCGCCGAGCATCGGCCAGGCGGGCCCCGCGCAGGGGCAGTTGACCCGGCAGGCGCTGCGCCACCTGGGGCAACGCGCCAACGTCGCGAGCCGGTTCGCGCTGCACGAGGCGGCGCAGGGCGGGCGCCCGTTCTCCCCGCCCCCGGGCGCGGCGGCGCACCGCCCCGGCGCGCGCGCCGGGGCGCCCGGCGCGGCCAGGCGCCCCGCGCCCGGCGCGGGCGCCCCCTTCGCCGCGGCCCGCGGGGACGCCGCCGCGCGCCACGGGCTGGCGCCCCCGGCGTCCGGCGGCGGTCGCGCCGCCCGGCGCGACCGGCCGGAGAGGGAACGGCCGCCCGTCACGGCGGACGACCTCACCGAGGACCCCTCGGTGTGGACGGGACAACGGCAGGCCCTCCGGGGCGTGTTGGGCGAATAGCCCGCCCAAGGGACACGGGAGGACAGCATGAGCGAAGGACTCGAATATCTGCCGGAGTCGCTGCGGGCCGGCGGGCAGGGCAGCTACACGGCCTCGGACGAGGCGGACGGCGCGCACGCCTATCTGCGCACCGTCTCCGCGGACGCCGGCTCGTTCGGCGGCGCCGACACCTTCGTCAACGCCGTCAACGGCACCCGCGACACCCAGGCGCGCGGCGTCAACCGGGCCGCCGAGGGCCGGGACGACATCGGCGCCTCCGGCTACCAGTCGGCGGCCATCGGCGAGGACGTCGACGCCGCCAGCAACTCCGCCGTGACCGCCGCCGGTGACGCGGGGGCCACGGGCGTCACGGGCGTCCTGGGGCAGCGGATCGCCGACGGCATCTGAACGCCCCGGATGCCGGGGCGCCCGCCGCCGGGCCGGGGAGCCACCGCGGGCGTGGGTGAGCGCCACGGTGGTCCCGCGCGCGCCGAAGCGCCCGCACCACACCCGCACCACCCTTCGAACGACAATCCGAGCAGCGAGGAAGAGTCATGCCAGGCGTTGACTTCACCAGGGAGGACGTGGCCGAGGAGGCCGGCGTCGACCCCTGGGAGACCGCTGACGACTTCGCCGAGGAGATCGACGTCGAGGAGATGGCCGAGGCGTCCCGCGGTTTCGCGGCAGCCGCGGGCGAGGCCGGCGGCGCCAGCGAGGTCGCCGCCCGCGCCTCCGAGTTGTCCCAGGACTCCGCCACCACGGACGGGATCGGGCACCACAACGCCGACGAGCACATCACCATCACCGACCGCGACCTCCAGGGCGGTGGCCAGGACATCGAGAGCGTCGCCGACATCATCAACTCGGCGACCAAGCTGGCCAGTGACACCGAGGAGGAGGTGAGCATCCTCCGCTCGGACGCCCAGGAGGCTTTCCACGAACACCTCACCGACGCCAGGACCACCTACCAGAACAAGTACGCCGAGCTGGAGGAGAGCGTCGCCTCCGCGCTGCTCATCGAGACCCCCTCGGTGACCGTGGCCGGCTCCGTCTACCTCGCCGAGGGCAGCCACTTCACCCAGTGGTCCTTCCCGCAGGCCGCGCTCACCAGGATCCGCGACCACTACCTCGGCAAGGCCGCCGGCGACATCACCACCCTGCACGGTGACATGGAGACCGAGATCGACGACTACCGGTCCTGGATGGTCAGCAGGGCGGGGGAGTTGACCGAGCTGGGCTACGACGTCGGCGCCGGGCCGCACTCGATGTGGCACACCGAGGAGATGGCCGAGTACTCCGCGGAGGCGATCAAGGACGAGATGGCCAAGCCGGAGGACGAGCGCGACCTCGACCTGCTGGCCCAGCACACCGCCGGCCTGGCCGCCATCGGGGCCGGCGTCTACGACCCGGACGACCCGACCTCCCCCCGCCGCGACCTCACCCCCGAGGAACGGGCGTATCTGGAGGAGTTCTACGACACGGTCGACGAGGACACGCTCGCCGAGCTGGGCAACATGTCGCCGGGCGAGCCGGGTGGCCAGGACGCCGGCGCCGGCTACCAGCACGCGCTCGACACCCGATGGGACCGCATCCACGACATCCAGGCCACCGTCGGCAACGGCATCAACATGCTGATGAACCCGGAGATCGGCGGCATCGACATCAACGCCCACCCCTCCATCCAGGGGCCGGCACCCATCCCCGAGTCCATCCAGGCGTTCGTCTACGACGCCGACTCGGACCTGCGGAACGCGGAGAGCCTGGACGACGCGCGTGGGGTGATGAACAACTTCAACGGCTTCGGCAACCTCATGGACCAGGCCACCGTCCCGCCGGGGAACGACTTCGCCCACCACCTGACCACCGCGGCCCTGGACGTCCAGGAGGCCGTGGAGGAGGTCAACACCGACGCGTACAACGACGCCGTCGCCGAGGAGGCCCAGCACGAGTCGCTGGACTTCGACGTGCCGAACTACCTGGAGAACACCGGCAGCAGCGGCCTGTTGAGCAACGTCGCGCAGAACACCGACGCCTCGTTCGAGATCCTCAGCAACGACGGCGTCCGCGAGGAGCTGCTGAACGCCAGGTGGGCGGACAGCGACGGCGCGGGCGACCTGGTGCGCAGCGCCGTCCTGCCGAACGGCGGCGAGCACGACAGCGAGCGCCGTGCGCTGGCCGACGACGTCATCCAGCACTTCACCGCCGAGCCCTCGCGGCTCATCGAGGACTGGGAGGAGGACGGGATCATGGAGCCGCACTACCCCTGGGACACCTCCGGGCTCCAGGGCGCGGTCTCGGACGCGACCCTCTCCCGCCTGGACGCCATCGTCGGGCTGGAGGGAGCCGAGGGCGCCTGGGACGAGGACCAGCGCTTCCCCGTCTTCAGCCTGATGGCGGCGACCGACGACAACGTCTACGAGCACTTCAAGACCGGCGTCTTCGAGACCCAGCGCAACCTGGCCTACGAGTACTACACCGACGATCTCTCCCAGGAGGGCGACCGGCGGACCGTCGCGCAGTCGATCGGCAACCTGACCGGGCTGATGGAGTTCGGCGAGCGGGACGTCATCAACTGGTACGAGGGCCGTGAGGACGCACAGGCAGCGCAGCGGCAGAAGCACCTCCAGACCAGCATCGGGGCGGCGTTCAACGTGGCCGGCATGGTGCCGGGCGGGGTCGGCACGGTGGCCAGCGCCGCCTCGACCGGCTACGGGATGATCGAGCCGACGCTCTTCCCGGACTACAAGCCGCAGGAGCCGGCCGCGCAGGCCGCCTACTCGCACGAGGCGGACCGTGTCAACGAGCTGCTGGAGGCGCACGCCATCACCGGCGGCGCCATCGACGCGCACAACCAGCGGCACCCGGACGGCCAGCTGGACCTCATCCCGGCGGAGGAGGTCCTGGCCGGGGACAACGGCGCCGGCTCGCCGACCATCCCGCTCAACGACGCGGGCAACGGCGTCACCTACCGCGACGGCGACCCCGACGACATCGACGACCTGATCACCGGGGCGCGCGGCGCCGCGACGGCCGACTCCCTGGACTACAGCCCGGACTCGGAACACTCCTCCGCCACCCGGTTCGGCAACTGACCACGCGGCGCCCCGGCCCGATCCAGGAAAGGAACTCCCGTTGACCACGCCCACCCCCACCACCACCGTCCTCCGGCGCCCCGCGCGGGCCGCCCGGCCGGCCGTGCCGGGGCAGGAGCTGGTGCTCAAGGCGCCGCCCGAGCTGCCGAAGCCGGAGGAGAACAACGTCTGGATGACGGCGCTGCCCGCGCTCAGCGGGCTGGGCTCCGTGCTCTACATGCTGACCATGGGGCGGGGGCCGATCGGCTACATCGTCGGCACCATGTTCCTGGTCTCCTGCCTGGCCATGGTCGTCGGCTCGGTGCTGCGGCAGCGCGGCTCGGCCAAGAGCCAGGCCCGCGAGGACCGCCGCCAGTACCTGCGGTACCTGGAACGCACCAGGGCCGAGGTGCGGCGCACCGCCGAGGCGCAGCGCGCCGCGCTGCTGTGGGACTCCCCGCCGCCCGGCACGCTGTGGACGGTCGCCGAGAGCCGCAGGCTGTGGGAACGGCGGGCGACCGACGAGGACTTCGGGGTGGTGCGGGTCGGCACCGGGCCGCGTTACCTGGCCACCGCGCTGGTGCCGGGGGACTCGGCGCCGGTCGAGGACCTGGACCCGCTCTGCTCCGTGGCGCTGAAGCGTTTCGTCGACGCCCACGCCGTGGTGCCGGGGCTGCCCGTGCAGGTGGCGCTGCGCCGGTTCGCCGCGCTGTCGCTGCACGCCGGCGACGCGCCGGAGCGCGCCGGGGCGCTGGCGCGCGCGGTGGTGGCGCACGCCGTCACCCTCCACTCGCCGCGCGAGCTGCGGCTGGTGGTCTGCGCGGGGAACGTGGAGGCGCCGGAGTGGGCGTGGGTGAAGTGGCTGCCGCACGCCCACCACCCGGACGAGCTCGACCACGTCGGGCCGTTGCGGATGGTCAACCCGAGCCTGGCGGTGCTGGAGGAGTGGCTGGGCGCCGAGCTGACCCGGCGCACCCGCTTCCAGCGCGAGGCCGAGCCGGACCCCGAACTCCCGCACCTGCTGGTGGTGGTGGCCGGTGGGCTGGTCACCGGCGGGGAGGCGCTGCTGGACCCGCACGGGATGATGGGCGTCACCGTGCTGGACCTGTCGGGCCGCGCGGGGCCGCTCACCGAGGCGCACGGCGTGGCGCTGGCGATCGAGCGGGACGGCGCGCTGGTCGTCGACGCGGGCGAGAGCCGCGACCCCCTCGGCACGGCCGACGGGCTCTCGGCCGCGGAGGCCGAGGCGCTGGCGATGCGGATCGCCAGGTTCCGGGTGGACGCCGCCGCCTCCGCCGCCGACGCCGAGGACCTGACCACCGCCGTCAACACGCTGCCCGCGCTGCTGGGCATCGCCGACCCCGGCCAGCTGGACCTGGACACCCTCTGGCGTCCGCGTCCGATGCGCGACCGGCTCCAGGTGCCGGTCGGCGTCTCGGCCGACGGCGGGCTGCTGGAGCTGGACATCAAGGAGTCGGCGCAGAACGGCATGGGCCCGCACGGGCTGCTGGTCGGCGCCACCGGCTCCGGCAAGTCGGAGCTGCTGCGCACCCTGGTCCTCGGCATGGCCGCCACCCACTCCTCCGAGCAACTCAACCTGGTGCTCGTCGACTTCAAGGGCGGCGCCACGTTCGCCGGGATGGCGGAGCTGCCGCATGTCGCGGCGGTGATCACCAACCTGGAGGACGACCTCACGCTGGTCGACCGGATGCGGGAGGCGCTCTCCGGCGAGATGAACCGCCGCCAGGAGGTGCTGAGGGACGCCGGCAACCTGGTCTCCGTACGCGACTACGAGCGCGCCAGGCAGCGCGGCGCCTCCCTGCCGCCGCTGCCCAGCCTCTTCATCGTCGTCGACGAGTTCTCCGAACTCCTCGCCCAGAAACCCGACTTCGCCGACCTCTTCGTGCAGATCGGCCGGCTGGGGCGCTCGTTGGGGCTGCATCTGCTGCTCGCCTCCCAACGCCTCGACGAGGGCCGGCTGCGCGGCCTGGAGGCGCACCTGTCGTACCGGGTGGGGCTGCGCACGTTCTCCGAGGCGGAGAGCCGCACCGCGATCGGCGTGCCCGACGCCAACCATCTGCCGTCCGCGCCGGGGCACGGCTATCTCAGGACGGACACCGCGACCCTGAAGCGGTTTCGCGCGGCCTATGTCTCGGGCCCCTACCGCACCGAGGACGGGGCGGGCACGGGCTCGCTCGGCGGCGCCGCCACCGTCCGACCGTTCCCGGCCGGGCTGGTGCCCGTGCCAGCGGAGCAACGGGCGCCGGAGCCCGAACCGGAGCCGGAGGCAGACGAGTTCGGCGACGGCGAGGAGCTGGGCAGCACCGTGCTGGGCGTCATGGTCGAGCAGCTGACCGGCCAGGGCCCGCAGGCGCACCAGGTGTGGCTGGAGCCGCTGGCCAGGCCCGAGCCGCTTGACCTGCTGCACGGCGGTCTCGCCGAGCGGCCGGGGCGCGGGCTCGGCGCCGACCCGGCGGCCTCACCGCCGCTGACCGCGCGGATCGGCGTGCTCGACCTGCCGTTCCACCAGCGGCGCGACCCCCTCACGCTGGACCTCTCGGGCGCCGGAGGCCACGCGGCCGTGGTCGGCGGGCCGCACAGCGGCAAGTCGACGGCGGTGCGCGCCCTGATCGCCTCGCTGGCGCTGCGGCACACCCCGGAGGAGGTGCAGTTCTACTGCCTGGACTTCTCCGGCACCCTCTTCGCGCTCGCCGGGCTGCCCCATGTCGGTGGGGTGGCCGGCCGGTTGGACGCCGAGGTGGTCAACCGCACCGTGGCGGAGGTGCTGGAGGTGATGGAGACCCGCGAGGCCCGCTTCCGCGAGCTGGGCGTGGAGTCCATGGCCGCCTACCGCGAGGCGCGCGCCGCCGGGCGGATCGCCGACGACCACGGCGACGTCTTCCTCGTCGTCGACGGCTGGGGGGTGCTGCGGCAGAGCTACCCGGAGCTGGAGGCCACCCTGATGGCGCTCGCCGGCCGGATGCTCACCTACGGCGTGCACCTGGTCGTCACCGGCAACCGCTGGCTGGACATGCGGATGGCGCTGCGCGACCTGCTGGGCACCAAGGTCGAGTTGAAGCTCGGCGACGCGCTGGACTCGGAGATGGACCGGAAGGCCCAGCGCACCATCCCCGAGGGCCGCCCGGGACGCGGCATCACCCGCGAGAAGGAACACTTCCTGATCGCCGTGCCCCGGATCGACTCGACCCGTTCCGACACCGGGCTCCCCGACGGCGTCGCCGACCTGGTGCGGCGCGTCGACGCCGCCTGGGAGGGCCGCCGGGCCCGGCCGGTGCGGCTGCTGCCCACCACGTTCCCCGTCGGCGAGGTCGCGGGGGCCGGCCGGGGCGTCACGGTCGCGGTCGAGGGCAACCGGCTGGAGCAGGTCGTCTTCTCGCCCGGCGAGGAGGCGGGGCTCATCGTCGTCGGCGACAGCGAGACCGGCAAGACCTCGCTGCTGCGCGCCGTCGGCCGCCAGGTGCTCGCCCACCACCCGCCGGAGCGGGCCAAGCTGATCGTGCTCGACCACCGGATGACCATGCTCAGGGAGTTCGACGGGCCCTCGCTGCTCGGCTACTCCACGACGCACGAACGGTCCATGGAGGTCGTCGGCGGCCTCGCCGAGGGGCTGCGCAAGCGGCTGCCGGGCACCGACGTCACGCCCGAGCAACTGCGGGACCGCTCCTGGTGGTCGGGCCCCGAGATCTATCTGCTGGTCGACGACTACGACCTGGTCGCCACCAGCCGGGGCAACCCGCTCAAGGCGCTGCTCGACTTCCTTCCGCAGGCCAGGGGCATCGGGCTGCACCTCTACGTCACCCGCCAGGCCGGCGGCGCCTCCCGCGGCGTCACCGAGCCGGTCCTCGGCCGCCTCAAGGAACTCAACACGCCGGCCGCCCTGTTGAGCGTGCCCAAGGACGAGATGCCCATCTGGGGCGTCAAGCCGGCCCGCCGCGCCAAGGGCCGCGCGCTGCTGCTGCACCGCAGGCTCGGCAACGTGCCCGTCCAACTGGTCCGCGCCGACTCGCCGTTGCACACGGCCGACGGCAACACCACCTCCACCGCCGACTCCTCACCCGGGACCCGCCGATGAGCGCCGCCACAGCCCACCCCACGCCCGCACCGCCGTCCCCGGCCGGCGTGCCGTCGGCCGAGTTCGTCCGGATCGGACTCGCCGGCCCGGCCGGGCGCGCCGACCTGGCCGTGCCGGCCGGCGTGCCGGTCGCCCGGCTGCTGCCCACCCTGCTGCACCACGCCGGCGCCGACCCCGGCCCCGACGGCGGTGTGCGGCACGGCGGTTGGGCGCTGCGCCGGGCCGACGGCACCCGGCTGGAGGCCGCCGCGAGCCTCGCCGCGCAGGGCGTCGTCGAGGGCGACCTGCTCTTCCTCGGCCACGGCTCGGACGAGGCCGCCGCGCCGCTCTACGACGACGTCGTGGAGGTCGTCGGCGAGGACCGCGCCGAGGGCGGCTGGCCGCCGGCGGCCAGCCGCCGGGTCAGCGCCGCGCTGGCCGGCGCCGCGACCCTGGCGGCCACCGGCGCGCTCGCCGTGGCGCCCGGCCGGCTGCCCGGCTGGCTCGGCCTGGCCACGGCGCTGCTCGCGCTGACCGTCGGGGTGCTGCTGGCCCGCGCCTTCGGCGACGTCGCCGCCGGCACCTGCGCCGCCGCGCTCGCCGCGCCGCCCGCGCTGCTCGGCGCGGTGCGGCTGCTGGGCACCGAGGCCGGCACGGTCGACGGCTTCACCGCCTCCCATCTCCTGCTGGCCTGCGCCGTGTTGGCCGTACTGGGCGCGCTCGGCCCGCTGCTGGTCGGCGGCGGCGACGGGACGTTCACCGCGCTGGTCGTCGCCGGGCCGCTGGCCGCGCCCGGCGCGCTGCTGTGCGCGGTCTGGGACGTGCCGCCGGCCAGGGCGGCGGCGGTGGTCGCCCCGCTGGCGCTGGCGCTGACCACCCTGTGGCCCACGCTGGCGCTGCGGGTCGGCCGGATGCCGGCGCCCGACACGGCCGCCACCAGCGAGGAGCTGGCCGCGTTGCCCAGCCAACTCGCCCACGCCCAGCTGCGCGCCCGCGTCGCGAGGGCGCGCCGGCTGCTGCTCGGAATGCTGACGGGCGGTCAACTCGTCGCGCTCGGCGGCACGCTGGTGCTCTTCGCCGACGGCACGCTGTGGGCCGTCACCCTGGCCGCGGTGCTGGTCGCGTTGACCCTGCTGCGCGCCCGCCTCTTCCGCGAGCCCGCGCAGACCGCGCTCCCGCTGCTGGGCGCGCTGCTCGCGGCGGCCGGCGGGGCCGCGTTCCTGCTGACCGACCTGGTCGGCCGCACGCTCGGGCCGCTCGGCGTCGCGCTGCCGCTGGCGCTGCTGACCGCGCTGGTCGCCGCCGCCACCGGGCTGCTCGCCGGCCGGGGCCGGGGCAACCCCCGCGCCTCACGCGCGCTCGACCTGCTGGAGACGACGGCGCTGCTGTCCGTCGTCCCGCTGGCGCTGGCCGTCTGGGACGTCTACGCCGCGCTGCTCGACCTGAGGGCGTGAACCATGGCCGCCCGCCCGCTCGTTCGCCGGCTGACGGTGGCGCCGCTGCTCGCCGTCGGCGTCACGCTGCTCGCCCCGCCGCCCGGCACCCTGCCCCGGGCCCTCGCCCAGGACTGCTCCCAGCGGGCCACGGGTGAGGAGCTGCCCGACAACGCCGGCGCCCACCCGCTGATCGGCCAGCTCGGCCTGCGCCAGTCCTGGGACCTCGCCGACGGCACCGGGGTCACCGTCGGCGTGCTGGACTCCGGCGTCGACGGCGAACACCCGGACCTGGCGGGCGCGGTGGCGCGCGGCGCCGAGTTCACCGTGGTGCCGGAGGAACGCGAGTTCGCCCGCACCACCCCGCGCGTCCAGGACGACTGCCCCGGGCACGGCACCGCCGTCGCCGGCGTGATCGCCGCCGGGCGCGGCCAGGGCGACCGGATGACCGGCGTCGCGCCCGGCGCCTCCGTCTACCCCGTCCGCATCGCCGACGGCGTGGACCGCGCCACCCCCGCCACCCTCGCGGCGGCCGTCGACGACGCCGTCGCGGCGGAGGTGGACGTGCTCAACCTCTCCTTCGCCTACCCCGTGGACGTCGAGCCGCTGCGCGACGCCGTGGCCCGCGCGGTCGGGGCCGGCGTGCTGGTGGTCGCTGCCGCGGGCAACGAGGGCACCGAGGCGGACGAGGAGACCCCGATGTACCCGGCCGCCTACGAAGGGGTGCTGACCGTGGGCGCCGTCGGCGAGGACGGCCAGCCGCTGGAGTCGTCCAACGCCGGCGAGTGGGTCGACCTGGCGGGCTACGGGCAGGAGTTGGCGGTGCTGGCGCCCGGCGGCGGCTACCGCGTGGAGGCCGGCACCAGCTTCGCCACCGCCCAGGTGTCGGGCGCCGCCGCGCTGGTGCTCTCCCGCTTCCCCGACCTGACCGCCGCCGAGGTCGCCGAACGGCTCACCGCTTCCGCCACCCCCGTCGGCGGCGGCCCCGGCGCCCGCACGGGGGCCGGGATCGTCGACCCGTTCGCCGCGCTGACCCACCTCGAAGGCGAGGCCGCCGAGGGCTCCGACGAGGCCGCCGCCCGCCCCGGGCACATCCAGGTCCGCCCGATCCCCGACGACCCGCCGCTGCTCGGCGCGACCGCGGCGACCGCGCTGGCCTGGACGGGCGGGCTGCTACTGGCCGTCGTCCTCGGCCTGCTGGGCGCGCCGGCGGTGCGCCGCGCCGCGCGCCGGGGCTGGCGCGCCGGGCCCACGCCGGCCGAGCGCGCCGCCACCGCGCCCGCGCCCCCGGCGCCGAAGCCGCCGCGCCTGGAGTGGCTGCGCGGCACGCCCCCCACCAACGACCGTCCCCAGACCAGGAACCGGACCCGCTGATGGCCACCACACGCGACCAGGCCGACGCCTACGCCTACGAGAACCGCCGCCGCACCACCACGCTGATCCGCGGCGCCGACGAGGCACGCCTCGACCCGCGCCGCCGGCTGAACCGCTCGCTCGGCGGCGGCGTCGCCTTCGGCGTGCTGATCATGGCCGGCTTCGGCATCGCCGGCTGGCTCGGCGGCGGCCGGGGCCCCGACCTGCCGGACAGCGGCGCGGTGGTCCTCGGCGACGGTGGCGACCGCTACGTCGTCGACGACGGCGTGGTGCATCCCGCGCTCAACCTGTCCTCCGCGCTGCTGGTCGGCGGCGGCGACCTCACCGAGGTGCGGCAGCGCACCCTGGACGAGGCGCCGCGCGGGCTGCCCGTCGGCATCCCCGGCGCGCCGGACGCGCTGCCGGACGCCGACGAACTCACCGACGACGACTGGACGTTGTGCGCCACCCCGGCCGAGACCGGCGGGCCCCCCACGCACACCGCGCTCTATGTCTCGGTGCCGGGAGTCGCCCCCGGGGACGAGACCGAGCGCGGGGCGACGGTGCTGGTCGAGGGCGAGGACGGCGAGCTGTGGCTGCTGGCCGAAGGCCGCCGCTTCGCGCTCGCCTCCGGCATCAGGGACCTGCTGGGGCTCCAGCAGGTGCGGGCCGTGCCGCTGCCGCGCCAGATCATCGCCACCGTGCCCGAGGGCCCGGCGATCGAGATCCCGGAGCCGGGCGCGGGCGCCGGCCAGCCGCCCACCGCCGAACTGCCTTTCGACGCCCTGGTCGGCGACCTGGCGCACACCGGGACCGACGGGCCCAGCCAGCAGTTCTACCTGGTCAGGCCCGAGGGGCTGGTCGCCGTCTCGCCGCTGCTGCACACCCTGCTCAGCGCGGAGGCCGGCACCGACCACCTCATCGGGCTGACCGAGGCGGCCCGCGCCCCACGCGCCGACGAGGCGGCGCCCGGCGACCGGGCCTGGCCCGACGCGCTGCCCCGCGCCGAGGAGCCGGGCCGCGACCGCCCGGTCTGCGTCTCCACTCCGCCGGGCGGCCAGCCGGGCGACGCGCCCTGGCAGGCCGTGGTGCACCTGCCCGACGCCCCGCCGGAGCCGGCCGGCCTGACGCCGGTGACCAGCGCGGACGGCGAACGGCTCGGCCTGCTGGACGCCATCTATCTGCCGCCCGGCTCGGGCGCCGTGGTGCGCTCCACCACCTCGGCCGGCAGCGGCGGCACGTTCACCCTGGTCACCGACAGCGGGACCGCCTACCCGTTCGCCACGCCCGACGCGGTGGAACGGCTCGGCTACCGCCCGGACGAGGCGCCGTCGGTGCCGCGCGCCTACGTCGGTCTGCTGCCGGCGGGCCCCGTGCTCGACCCGCAGGCCGCCGCCCGCGAACAGCGGGGCGTCGACGGGGCGCCGGACGAGCCGGCCGAGGAAGAGAACGCCGAGGACGAGCTGGCCGAGGAGGAAGGATGAACGCGGTGGGGAACGAACGTCAGCCCTGGCGGGGCCGGTTGGTCGCCGTCCAGGCAGGACTCGGCTGCGTCGCCACCGGCGTCGCCCTCGCGGGCCCCTGGGGGTACGCGCTGGCCGGCGGCGGCGGCGCGGTGCTCGCCGGCGCGCTGGCGCGGGTCGGCGGCGACTGGGCCGACCGGCGGCTGCTCGCCGCGCCGCGCCGCGGCGACCTCGCCGCCGTCCCCGAACCGCCGCCGCCGGCCGACCCGTTGGGCCTGGCGCACACCGTGCTGCCGGCGCTCGACGTCGTCGAGGTCGCCGACCGCAACGGCCCGCCGCTCGGCGTGCTCGCCGACGGGCGCGGCCACGCGGCGGCGCTGGCGCTGCCCTCGGGCGCGCTGCCCTCGCTGCCGGTCGGTCTCGCCGGCGCCTTTCTCGCCGAGGACCCGGCGCGGCCGGCGGCCGTGCAGTTGTGCGTCGAACGGTTCGCGCCCCCGCCGTGGGACGCCCGACACCGCTACCAGCCGACGCTCGCCTACCGCCAACTCCCCGTCGGCGGCGCCCCGATCGCGCTGCGTTCCGTGCTGCTGACGCGGTACGAGCCGCTGGCGGCGCCCGCCGCCGCGCGCCGGCGCGGCGGCGGGGAGGCCGGCGCGCGCGCCGCCGTGGCCGCCGCCACGGCGCGCCTGCGCGCCCGGCTGGCGGCCGGCGGGGTGGCGGCCACGCCGCTGGGCGCGGCCGAACTCGCCGGCCTGCTCCGCGAGTCCGGCGACCCCGACGGCCGGGGCCGGCCGCTGGCCGGCGTCTGGTCGGGCGAGGCCGCGACCCACGCCCTGGCCACCGCGGCCGTCCCCGACCAGGCGGCCTGGACCCGGCTGCTCAGCCTGCTGGGCGGCTGCGCCGCCGACCGCGCGCTGGCCTGCGCCACGCTCACCGCGGAACCCGACGGGCCCACGGCACGGGTGGCCGTCCGGCTGGTCAGCGCCCTCCCGCAGGTCGCCGCCGCCGAAAGGGAACGGCTCGTCACGGCCGGCGTGCTGGACGCCGCGCCCCCCGACCCCTACACCGGCCTGCTGGCCACCCTCCCGGTCGCCTGCCCCGCCGCCCCGCTCTCCGAGACCGTTCCGCCGGCCGCGTCCACCGCCCCCACCAGGAGCGCCACATGAACACCCCGCGCACCATCCCCGAGTGGGCGCCGCTGCCGGCGACCCGCTGGCGGCCGGCCGAGGCCGCCGCCTCCCTGGCGCTCGCCCTCACCCCCGTCGACGCCGGCGTGCACCTGGGCACCGGCACGGCGGGACAGCCCGTGACGCTGCCGGCGCCGACGCCGGAGGGCGGCTGCCTGGGCGTGCTCGGCGAGTCGCTCTTCGGGCGGCTCTTCGCGCTGCGGCTCCTCGCCGCCGGCGCCCGCGTCACCGCCGCCACCCGGGTGCCCGACCAGTGGCGCGGGGTGGCGCTGGCAGCCGGCGAACGGCTCACCGTCGGCGACGGCGTCGGCCGCTGGCCCCGGCACGCGCCGACCGCGCCCTCGGCGGGCGAGGGCCCCGCCGCCCTCGTCTGCGACCTGCGCCGCCCGCCGTCGGCCGCCCTCGCCGTCGGCCCCTGGCGCACCGTGCTGCACGTGACCCGCAACCCGCCGCGCCGCTCCGCCTTCTGGGCGGGGCTGCGGACCGTGGTGGTGCTGGACCGGCAGTTCGCCGAGGTGACCGAGCGGCTGCTGGGCGCGGGGGCCGGCACGTTCACCCGCGCGCTGGAACCGGGCCGGATCGCGGTTTTCCGCGACGACCGCGCCGAGAGCGTCGCGCTGGACCTGTCGGCCGGCGAGAACGCGCTGCTCACCCCGGGCCGGCGCCAGCGGGAACGGGGGCGGCCCGGCGGCGTGTGAGCGCGGCCGGGAGGCCAGAATGGGGGCATGGATCTTCGTGTCTTCACCGAACCGCAGCAGGGCGCCGACTACGAGACGCTGCTGGCCGTGGCGCGGGCCACCGAGCAGCTGGGCTTCGACGCTTTCTTCCGCTCCGACCACTACCTGCGGATGGGCGACGGCGACCCGGGCCCCGGACCGACCGACGCCTGGGTGACGCTCGCAGGGCTCGCGAGGGAGACCAGCCGCATCCGCCTCGGGACCCTGATGACCGCCGGCACCTTCCGGCTGCCGGGGGTGCTGGCCATCCAGGTCGCGCAGGTCGACGCCATGTCCGGCGGCCGGGTCGAACTGGGCCTGGGCGCCGGCTGGTTCGCCGAGGAGCACACCGCCTACGGCATCCCGTTCCCGAAGGAGAAGTTCCCGCGCCTTGAGGAACAGCTCGCCATCGTCACCGGCCTGTGGAACACGCCGGTCGGCGAGACCTTCTCCCACGACGGCGCCCACTACCAGCTGACCGACTCCCCCGCGCTGCCCAAGCCGGCGCAGGAACGCGTCCCGGTGCTGGTCGGCGGCATGGGCAAGGTGCGCACGCCGCGGCTGGCCGCCCGTTACGCCGACGAGTTCAACATCCCGTTCCAGCCGCCCGCGGAAAGCGCCGAGCAGTTCGACCGCGTCCGCGAGGCGGCGCGCGAGGCCGGACGCGACCCCGAGTCGCTCGTCTACTCCAACGCGCTGGTGGCCTGCGTCGGCCGCGACGAGGCGGAGGTGCGGCGCCGGGCCGAGGCCATCGGGCGCCAGCCCGACGAGCTGCGCGAGAACGGGCTGGCCGGCACGCCGGGCGAGGTGGTCGAGAAGATCGCCGCCTACCGCGAGGCGGGCTGCCAGCGGCTCTACTTCCAGATCCTGGACCTCGACGACCTGGACCACCTCGCGGTGATCGCCGAGGACGTCGCGCCGCAGCTGGACTGAGCCGACCGGGCTGACCCCGCACGGAACGGAGGACGAACGGTGCTTGACCTCGCGGCGGCGCTCGCGCCGGGGGCCCCGCCCCTGCTGCTCGACGGCGGGCTGTCCGACCAACTCGCCGCCCAGGGCGTGGACCTGGACGACGAGCTGTGGACGGCGCGGGTGCTGGTCGAGGCCCCGGAGCGGCTGGTCACCGCGCACTCCGCGTATCTGCGGGCCGGCGCCGACGTGCTGCTGACCGCCAGCTACCAGGCGTCCTTCGAGGGGTTCGCACGGCGGGGCGTGGGGCGGCGGGCGGCGGCCGGGCTGCTCGCCGACAGCGTGCGGCTGGCCCGCGAGGCCGCTGCTTCCACCCTGCGCCCGGCGCTGGTCGCCGCGTCGGTCGGGCCCTACGGCGCGGTGTTGGCGGACGGCAGCGAGTACCGGGGCGACTACGGCCTCACCGTCGCGGAGTTGGCCCGCTTCCACGGGCCGAGGGTCGAGGCGCTACTCGCCGGCGGCCCCGACCTGCTGGCCCTGGAGACCGTGCCCGACACCCGTGAGGCGGAGGCGATGCTGTCGGTGGTGCGCGGCGCCGGGGTCCCGGTCTGGCTCTCCTACACCGCCGAGGGCGGGCGCACCCGCGCAGGCCAACCGCTGGCCGAGGCCTTCGCGTTGGCGGCCGACGAGCCGTCGGTGGCGGCGGTCGGCGTCAACTGCTGCGGGCCCGGGGAGGTCGTCGACGCGGTGGCGTCGGCGACCTCCGTCACCGGCCGCCCGGCCGTCGCCTACCCCAACGGGGGCCGACACGGGCAGGCGCCCCCGCGCCCCGAGAACACCCGCGCATGGCGCGCCGCCGGCGCCCACCTCATCGGCGGCTGCTGCGGCGTGGACCCCACCCAGATCGCGGCGATGCGCTCGGCCCTCTCCACCTGACCCCGCCGAACCAACGACGGCGGTCGGGGTTGGGGGCGCGGTGCATGCGCGCCGGCCCGCGGCCGACACCGCCGCGAAACCAACGACGGCGGTCGGGCCTGGGGGCGCGGGGAACTGCGCGGTGCATGTGCGCCGGCCCGCGGCCGACAACGACGCCGAACCAACGACGGCGCGTGGTCGCCCCACGCCAAAGAGCCCAGTTTTGGCCGACTTCCCAGCACCTTTTGCCGCACCACAAACCCCATCGTTCAGCCTCACATTCGGTAGTTGCCGCACTGCTGAGGGTCGCGGAGGTTGACCGAATACCCACCACCCCCGCCTCCGTCTCGGCGAGAATCGTCCTCGGCGGTCGGGGCCCGCGCGGTGCAGGGTGGGGGCCGTGACCCGTCCGCGCGCTGGCCAGCCTCCCCGCACCGCCACGCGCGCGGACCCGCCGCCGATCGCACCGCCGCCGATCGCACCGCCGCCAATCACCCCGCCGTCGATCGCCTGCGGCGATAACCCGCCCGCCGATAACCCCGCCCGGCGATCAGCCCCCGCGCGATCAACCGCCGGTTTCGGCCTCGCGGAGGAAGGCCACCAGCAGTCGTGCCACCACAGCGGGCCGTTCCAGGCTGGGCAGATGCCCCGCCCAGTCCAGTTCCTCGTGGCGCGCCTGCGGCAGCAGCCTGGCCAGCTCGGCCGCCGTCTCCCGGAAGTCCGGCAGATCGTGGCCGCCGGAGACGGCCAGGGCGCGCGCCTTGATGCCCGTCAGCCGGTGGTCGGCCGGCGGCCGGGGGAACTGCTCCGCCGCCAACCGCACGTCCAGCGTGTGGCGTTGCATGAGCCGCACCATGGCGCGGGTGTTGCCGTCCGCTTCGGGGCCGAGCCACGTCGCCACGTTCAGCTCCACCGCCTCCGCCACCGCGCCGGAGTCGAGCAGCCCCGCCGACCTGGCCTCGAAGCCGGCGAGCGCGGTGCTCCGCTCCGTCAGCGGCGGCGCCGCGTTCAGCAGCACCAGCGCGCCGACCCGGTCGGGCCAGCGCGCCGCGACCTCCAGCGCCACCCCGCCGCCGAAGCACGCGCCGACCACCGCCGTCTCCGCGATCCCCAGCGCGTCCAACAGGTCGCGCACGTCCTCCGCGTCCCGGTAGGGCCGGTCGGCCGCCGGGCTGTCCCCGTGGCCGCGGAAGTCGCAGCGCACCACACGGAACCCGGCGTCGACCAGTATCCGCCACTGCGGGTCCCACATCCGTCGGTCGCAGACCGTCGAGTGGAGCAGCAGCAACGCGGGGCCGTCGCCGGCCGCATCGTGGGCGAGGTGCGAAGTCGAGGTCACGGGCAGCCATCGTTCCACGGACCCCGACACCGCGCCCGAAGTCCCCGAAAACGTCACGGCCGTCGACGGTCCTGTTGAGGCACGCCTCTGGCGCACACGCCGGCGCACACGGCGCACGCGGCGGAATCCGTCGTCCGCACCGCCCGTCGGGGGCGCGAAAGGGCTTCCGCCGGGTTGGAATGGTCGGAAAGTGGCGCGGGTTGTAGACGAGGGCGTGGGAAGGCGTCGTGTCGCCCCGCTCCACCACCCGCACATCCTCTGGAAGGACGGCCGAGATGGCAGTGGCACTCTCCGACGAGCTGAAGCGGTACCTGGACGACACCCGGGTCTTCGCCACGGTGGCGACGATCCGCGAGGACGGGTCGCCCCACCTCGTCGTGGTCTGGATCAAGCGCGAGGGCGAGGAGCTGGTGTACTCGACGACGGTTCCCCGTCAGCAGGCGAGGAACCTGGAGCGCGACCCGCGCGTGACGGTGATGGTGAACCCGTCGGACAACCCGTACACCTACGCGGCGATCCAGGGCACGGCGACCCTCGTTCCCGACCCGGACTCCGAGCTGATCGACGAGCTGTCGCGGAAGTACACGGGCAAGCCCTACGCGGAGTTCAACCCGTCCGCCGAGGGCGAGCAGCGGCTGGCCGTCCGGATCACGCCGACCCGGATCTCCGGCCGTCTCTGAGCGTTCGAGCCGTCCGAGACCGCCGGTGCCCGTGCTGGCCGGCGCGTCTCACCGGGGCGGCCGACGCGTCCCGTTTCACGACGCGTCGGCCGCCCCGCGCCGGTGCTCCTCGCCTGTGAGGCTCCACAGCGCGGCGACCAGCGGGCGGCGCAGGTCGGCGCGGCGCACGCAGACGCCCACGGGGAAGAGCGGCGGCGCGGGCTCGGCCGGCACCGTCGCCAGCCGCTCGGCCGTTCCGCTGGACTCCAGCACCAGGCGCGGTACGACGCCCGTTCCGCAGCCCAGCGCGACCAACGTGAGCAGCGCCTCGTGGCCGTCGGGCGTCGCGGCCACCTCGGGCACGCGGCCGGCGGCCCTGAACCACCGGTCGGCCGCCTCCCGCACCAGCCCCCGCTGCGGCAGCACGAACGGGCCGGTCAGTGTCGGGTCGGGGCGGTCCCGCGCGGTGACGAAGACCAGTTCGGTGGTGGTCACGGTCCGGCTGACCAGCGTCGTGGGCAGCCGGGGCGGCACCCCGGCCACGGCCACGTCGACCTCACCCTCGTCCAGCCTGGCGAGAGCGGCTGCCGCGTCCCCGGTCCGCAGGTCGAACCCCACCTGCGGGTGCGCGGACCGGAACGGCCCGAGCAGCCCCGGCAGCAGCGCCTGGCAGGCGGTCACCGTGGCGAAGACCGTCAACCGTCCGCTCAGCCCGGCGGGTTCGGGCTGCTCCTCCCGGTAGTCGCGCCACAGCTCCACGGCGCGCCCGGCGTAGGCGCGGAACCGTTGCCCCTCGGCGGTGAGCGCCACCCCGTGCGGCCCGCGGTCGAACAGCCGGTGGCCGACCCGCGCCTCCAGCCGCTGCACGGTCCTGGTGAGCGTCGCGGGGGAGACATGGCAGTCCAGGCTTGTCCGGCCGAAGTTGAGGCTGTTCGCCAGGTGGAGGAAGAGCCGCAGCGCCCGCTCGTCGTCCAGCATCCCCTCTCACCTTGGCCTTTCGGTCTGTGCAACGCCCCGATGCGGGAGTTGCGCTTGCCGCAACACGCGCCCGAAGCCTACAACTCCCGTCATGGACCCGAATGCCGCAACGAGCGCCTCCGCGCTCGCCGTGAACACCTTCACCTCCGACGTCTTCGCTCCCGAGCCGCTGTCGATGCCGGGCGGCGAGGAGACAGTGCTGCGCGGCGGGCGCCACCTCTTCCCGCTGCTGCCCCGCGCGTTCGCCGGCGTGCGCCGGATCGGGGTGATCGGCTGGGGCTCGCAGGGGCGCGCGCAGGCGCGCAATCTGCGGGACTCGCTCGCCGGCACCGACATCCGTGTCACGGTCGGGCTGCGCCCCGGCTCCTCCTCGGTGGTCGACGCCCGCGCGCACGGCTTCACCGAGGAGAACGGCACGCTCGGCCCGCTGCGCGAGGTGGTCGCGGCCAGCGACCTGGTGCTGCTGCTGATCGCCGACGCCGCCCTGGCCGAGCACCACGCGGAGATCTTCGCCGCGTTGCGACCCGGCGCGGTCATCGGCCTCTCGCACGGCTTCCTGATCGCCCATCTCGCGGAGACCGGCGGCGCGTTGCCGGCCGGGCACCCGGTCATCGCCGTCTGCCCCAAGGGCATGGGCAACTCGGTCCGCCGGCTCTACGAGCAGGGCGCGACCACCGAGGGCGCCGGGATCAACAGCAGCTTCGCGGTGCACGCCGACCCGGACGGGCGCGCGGTGGACCTGGCGCTCGGCTGGTCGGTCGCGCTCGGCTCGCCCTACACCTTCAGGACCACCCTGGAGAGCGAGTACCTCTCCGACCTGGTGGGGGAGCGCGCCATCCTGCTGGGAGCGGTGCACGGCCTGGTCGAGGCGGTCTGGCAGCACTTCAGGCTGGCCGGGGACGACGCGGTCACCGCGTACACGCGCTCCTGCGAGGTCGTCACGGGGCCGCTGGCGCGCGCGATCTCGCGCGGCGGCCTCACGGGGGTGCGCGACGGGCTCGCCCCGTCCGGGCGGGAGGAGTTCGACCGCGCCTACACCGCCGCCTACCGGCCGGCGCGGGCGCTGGTCGCCGAGATCTACGACGAGGTCGCCGCCGGGGTCGAGGTGCGGAGCGTGCTGCTGGCCGAACGGCGGCTCGCCGAGGGCGGGATGAGCCCGGTCGGGGACTCCCCGATGTGGGCGGCGGCGCCGGCGGCGCACGCCCGCAGGGCGGCGGGGGAGACCTCGATCGACCCGCTGACGGCCGGGCTGTTCGTGGCGACCATGGTCGCCACGGTCGACGAGTTCGCCGAGCGCGGTCATCCGTGGTCGGAGATCGTCAACGAGTCGGTGATCGAGGCGGTCGACTCGCTGCTGCCCTACATGCACGCCAGGGACATCGCCTTCATGGTCGACAACTGTTCCCGCACCGCCCGGCTCGGCACCAGGCGCTGGGGGCCGCGCTTCCTCGCGGGCTACCAGCAGACGGTGCTGCCCGCCCTGTCGCGCCCGGCGGACGGGGCGCTGCTCGCCGCGTTCGAGGAGAACCCGGTGCATCCCGCGCTGCGGGCGGCGGCGCGGCTGCGGCCCACGGTCGACATCTCGGTGGACGCGGGCGGCAGTTGACATCTCGGCGTGCGCCTCGCGGGGCGCGTGTCCGTCGAAGGATGTAGTCGGGCGCGCGGGGTGCGCATCGAAGGATGGAGGGGCGGATCATCCCGGGGGTCGATGACGGAGAGTGATGCCGCTTCTACGGTGGGGGTGTCGTGAGGGACGCTCCCGGGGCGCGGCGGCCAGACGGCCTCGGGAGCGGATTCCGGCGACGAGCGGGACAAACGATCCGTAGAAGGGGAGTGGCGCCATGAGTAGGGCGGGGAGGCACGCGACCGAGGGCACCGTGACGGTTCTGATAGGCGTGTTGCTCTGGGTGTTCGCCGGCGGGGTCGAGGTGCCGGTCTTCGAGCTGGACAAGGTGGGCATGGTGATGGTCGTCGTCGGCATCGTGGAGGTGGCGGTGACGCTCGTCCGCGTCGGCCACCGCCGCGCCTGAGGCCGAGGGCGCCCGCGGGTGGTGCGCTCGGTTCAGCGGAGTTCGCCTTCCAGCAGGCTCATCAGATACATGTCGTGCCAGCGGCCCGCCCCGCGGAAGCACTCGCGGTGACGGCCGTCGCGCTGGAAGCCCACCTTCTCGTAGGCGCGCACGGCGGCGGCGTTCTCCACCACCACCCACAGCGCGATCGAGTGCAGCCGCAGTCGGTCGAAGCCCCAGCGGCACAGCGCGCGCAGGGCGTCCGAGCCATAGCCCTGGCTCCAGCAGTCCTTCTCGCCGAGATAGATGTCGAGTTCGGCCCTGCCGTCGATCGGGCTGGCGTCGCGCAGCGCCGTGACGCCGATCAGTCGGCGGTCAGACCGCCGCTCGATCATCAGCAGGGTCGACTCGAAGCTGTTGCGCGGGCGTTCGGCGAAGCGGCGCTCCGCGCTGGCCAGGGACTGCGGGGGCTCGTGGTCGAGCCAGCGGACCACCTCGGGGTCCTGGTTCCAGCGCCAGAGGCTCTCCACGTCGGACGCCTCCATGGGGCGCAGCCGGACCAGTTCGCCGGTCAGCGGGGGAAGTTCGCCGCCGGCGGGCACGTCGTTGTCCATGGTCGGCGATCCAACCAGCCGGCCATGGCTCCGGCCACCGGTTAACGCGGGCGCGCGGTCGGGGCTCAGGCCAGGGTGGCGACCAGCAGCGCCTTGATGGTGTGCAGGCGGTTCTCCGCCTGGTCGAAGACGACGGAGGCGGGGGACTCGAAGACCTCGTCGGTGACTTCGAGGGAGGTGAGTCCGTACCGCTCGTGGAGGGTGCGGCCCAGCGCGGTGCCCAGGTCGTGGAAGGCGGGAAGGCAGTGGAGGAAACGCGTCCCCGGGTTGCCGGTGCCGGCCATCACCTCGGCGGTGACGGCATACGGCCTCAGCAGCGCGATGCGCTCCTCCCAGCGTTCGACAGGCTCACCCAGCGAGACCCACACGTCGGTGGCGACGAAGTCCACCCCGGCCGTCCCCTCCGGCACGGAGTCGGTCAGCGTGATCCGCGCGCCCGTCTCCCCCGCCAGCCGGCGGGCGTCGGCCACCACGGAGTCCTCGGGCCACAGCTGGCGGGGCGCGACGATCCGCACGTCCATCCCGAGCAGGGCGCCGGTGACCAGATAGGAGTTGCCCATGTTGTTGCGGGCGTCGCCCAGGTAGGCGAAGGACTGCTCGACCAGCGGGCGTTCGCCGTGCTCGCTCATGGTCAGCACGTCGGCCAGCATCTGCGTCGGATGCCAGGCGTCGGTCAGCCCGTTGTAGACCGGCACCCCCGCGTAGGCGGCCAGCTCGTCGACGGTGCGCTGGTCATGCCCACGGAACTGGATGGCGTCGAACATCCGGCCGAGGACCCGGGCGGAGTCCTTGGTGGACTCCTTGTACCCGAGGTGCGAGCCGGCGGGGTCCAGATAGGTGGTCCGCGCCCCCTGGTCGGCGGCTGCCACCTCGAAGGCGCAGCGGGTGCGGGTGGAGCTCTTCTCGAAGAGCAGCGCGATGTGCTTCCCCGCCAGCCGGGGCCGCTCGGTGCCGTCCCGCCGCTCGGCCTTCAACCGCGCGGCCAGCGCGAGCAGTTCCCGGAACTCGTCCGCGCTGAGATCCAGCTCCCTGCGCAGGTGGCGTCCGGTGAGTGAGATCCCCATGGGCGGGCTCCGATCCGCGTCGCATCACTTCCTCCGCGCACCCCTGAC
Source organism: Streptomyces sedi (assembly GCF_006335015.1). GTDB lineage: Bacteria > Actinomycetota > Actinomycetes > Streptomycetales > Streptomycetaceae > Streptomyces > Streptomyces sedi. Next base: position 198,360 of record NZ_VDGT01000005.1, on the reverse strand, counting down.
GGCGCGGCCGACTGAAATCATATACAGATAACCTCATGCTTATGCAATGGGTCCCCGTGCGCTGGCGAGGCCCCGCAGGGGCGCGGGGAACCGCGCGGGTCACCCCGCACGGCCCGAGGTCGACCATCCACCCGCCCTCCCGGCTCGGCGGGCAGTCGCCCGCCGGCGCCGAAAGCCGAGCCCCCGCACCGGGGCGTGCCCCCCATCCCAGGGCCCGCTCCGGCGACCTACGCGCTGGGGTCGCGTTCGATCGGGCAGCTCATGCACCGGGGGCCGCCGCGGCCCCGGCCCAGTTCGCTGCCCGGGATCTCCAGCACCTCCACCCCGTTGCGGCGCAGCTCCGTGTTGGAGGTGACGGTTCGCTCGTAGGCGACGACCACGCCCGGCTCCACGGCGAGCACGTTGCAGCCGTCGTCCCACTGCTCCCGTTCCGCCGCGTGCAGGTCCTGCGTCGCGGTCAGTACCCGGATCTTCCCCAGCCCCAGGGACTCGGCGATCGCACGGTGCATGTGCTCCGGCGGGTTGTCGGTGACCGACAGCTCCCGGCCGCCCGTGCCCGGCGTGATCGTGTAGGAGCGGAGCATCCCGAGCCCGGCGTACTGGGTGAACGTCTCGCCGTCGACCATCGTCAGCACCGTGTCCAGGTGCATGAAGGCCCGCCGCTTCGGCAGGTCCAGGGCCACAATGGTGTGCGCCGAGCCCGCCGCGAAGAGCCGGCGCGCCAGCAGCTCGACGGCCTGCGGCGTGGTGCGTTCGCTCATCCCCACCAGCACCGCGCCGCGCCCGATCACCAGCACGTCCCCGCCCTCGATGGTCGAGGGGTGCGCGCCGTGCGGCTCGGACCAGTGGTGGAAGGCGTCTCCCTCGGCGGCGAAGAGCGGATGGTGCCGGTAGATCGCCTCGAAGTGGACGCTCTCCCGTTGCCTGGCCGGCCAGCGCATCGCGTTCACCGTCACCCCGTCGTAGACCCAGGCGGAGGCGTCCCTGGCGAAGAGGTGGTTCGGCAGCGGCTGGAGCAGGAACTCGTCCAGCTCCATCACGTGCAGTCGGATGGAGTCGGGCACCGGGTGGCGTTCCACGTACTCGCGCTTGGTCATGCCGCCGACGAGCGCCTCCGCCAGTTCGGCACCGGACAGCCCCTCGAAGACCTGCCGCAGGGCGTCCGTTGCCAGCGGACCGTACTCGCGTTCGTCGAAGACCCGCCCCAGGACCAGCGTGCGGGCGGCCGGGATCTCCAGGCTCTCTCCCAGCAGGTCGCCGAGGAGCCGCACCTCCACGCCCCGGCTGCTCAGCAACGAGGCGAAGATGTCGTGCTCCTGCTGAGCGCGCTTGACCCACAGGACGTCGTCGAAGAGCAACTCGTCCTTGTTGGTCGGAGTGAGGCGCTTCAGTTCGAGACCGGGGCGGTGGAGGATCACTCGACGCAGCCGGCCGGTCTCGGAGTCAACGTGAAAGGACATGGCCCCATTCTGCGCCCCGGCCGCCCGGCCGCGCCCGCCCTACCAGGGCAGCTCGCGGATCTGCTGCACGCAGAGGATGAGGAAGAGGACCCCGGAGGCGGCGAGCGTCACGTTGCTCAACCAACCGTTGCGCCAGCTCAGCGGCGTCCGGCCGGTGTTGAGCAGCCACAGCAGGGTCAGCGCGAGGAAGGGCATGAAGAACGAGCCCAGCACGCCGTAGGTGATCACCAGCCCGATCGGCTGGTCCAGGAAGAGCAGCGCCATCGGCGGGAAGGTCAGCCACAGCAGATAGGCGCGGAACGGCAGCGAGTGCTCCCGGTCGCCCGCCAGCGCCTGGGGGCCGGCCAGCGTCGGCCTCGCGTGCGCCACGAAGTCGGCGAAGAGCAGGCTCACCCCGTGCCAGACGCCGATCACCGAGCTGAACGAGGCGGCGAAGAAGCCGATCAGGAAGAAGTCGGCGGTGACGGAGCCGAAGCGTTCGTCCAGCACCTCGCCCAGGTCGAGCAGGCCCCGGTCCCCGGTGGTGAGCGCGACCTCGGCGGAGTGCAGCAGCTCGGCGCCGATGACCATCATCGCGATGACGAAGATGCCGGTGGTCGCGTAGGCGACCCGGTTGTCCAGCCGCATCATCGGCATCCACCGGACGGTGGTCCAGCCCTTGGCCGTCACCCAGTAGCCGTAGGAGGCGAGCGTGATCGTACCGCCGACGCCGCCTATCAGCCCCAGCGTGTAGACGACCGAGCCGTCCGGCAGCGTCGGCCACAGCCCCGCGCCCATCGCGGCGACATCCGGGCCGACGCGGATCGCGAGGGAGACGACCACGACGAACATGATCCCCGTGAAGACCATCATGATCTTCTCGACGATCGCGTAGCGGTTGAACCAGACGCACGCCAGCCCGGCTGTCCCGCTGAGGATGCCCCAGACCTTCAGCGAGGGCCCGTCGGGGAAGAGGGACACCAGCGGCAGCGCGCTGGCCGACATCGCGGTGGCGCCGTAGACGAAGCCCCAGACGACGATGTAGATCCCGAAGTACCAGGTGGTCCAGCGGCCCATCGTGCGCCAGCCGTCGAGGATGGTCCGCCCGGTCGACAGGTGCCAGCGCCCCGTCGCCTCGGCCAGCGCCACCTTGATCAGACAGCCGACCACCGCCGCCCACAGCAGCGTGTACCCGTACCGGCTGCCGGCCACCGTCGTCGCGACGAGGTCCCCGGCGCCCACGCCGGTCGCCGCGACCACGAGTCCGGGGCCGACCAACCGCCAGCGCCTGGTCGGGGGTTGAGGTGTCTCCTGCGTCGTCGCCACGGGGGAGATGCTGCCCACGAACGCGTGGTTTAAAGGCCGCACAGCCCGTGCACCACGGCGTTGCCGTCCGAAAACCGCCAGTCCGGGATGGTGTGCGCTGCTTCACTGAACCCATGAACGTGCCCGCACCACCCACCGAAGAACTCGCCACCAAGGCCCGTCTGCTGGCCACCCTGCACGGCGGCGCCCAGCCGCTGCTGCTGCCGAACGCCTGGGACGCGCTGAGCGCCCGCCTCTCGGTCCGGGCCGGCGCCGCCGCCGTCGCCACCACCAGCTCCGGAGTCGCCTGGAGCCTCGGCGTCCCCGACGGCGACCGGCTCGGCCGCGAGGCGGCCGTCGCGGTCGTCGCCCGTGTCGCCGCCGCGGTCGACGTGCCGGTCACCGCCGACATCGAGAGCGGTTTCGCCGCCGACGCCGCCGGTGTCGGCGAGACGGTCGCCCGGGTGCTGGCCGCGGGAGCGGTCGGCGTCAACCTGGAGGACGGAGCGTATGACGGCCCCGACGCGCTGCGCCCCACGGACGAGGCCGCCGAACGTCTCTCCGCCGCCAGGTCCGCGGCCGACGCGGCGGCCGTTCCCCTCTTCGTCAACGCGCGCGTCGACGTCTTCCTTCGCAAGCGCGGCGCGACCACGGCACTGGTGGAGGAGACCCTGGAGCGTGCCCGCGCCTACCGCGCGGCCGGCGCCGACGGCGTCTTCGTCCCCGGCGTCACCGACCCCGAGTTGGTGCGCACCCTGGCCGACGGCCTGGACGCGCCGCTCAACGTGCTGGCCGGCCCCGGAGCCCCCGACGTCGCCACCCTGGCCGCCGCGGGCGCCGCCAGGATCAGCGTCGGCTCCGGGATCGCCCAGGCCGCCTACGCCCTGGCCGAGCGGGCCGCCGAGGAGCTGCTGACCGCCGGCACCTACGAGGCCCAGTCCGGTGCCCTCGACTACGGCGACCTCAACGCCCTGATGGAGCCCGCCGACCGCGCCTCCTGACCCGTCGCCCCACTCCCCGCGCGGGCCTCGCGAATCCCGTCGGAATCGTGGGGCCCGCGCCCGCCGTGCCGCCCCCTTCCCGCCTCCCGACGGGGGCGCGGCGGGAACGCGGGCCACCCGCCACCCCCGACCGTGGAACCGTGCCCCGACGCGCGCGAGCGCCCGCGCCACGCGCCCGCGCCACCCGCCTGAGCTGGTCTTCTACGGGGGGAAGACCCTAGGGTGCGGGCGGCCGTCAGAGGTGAGGAAGGGGCCGGCGATGAGCGAGCAGGGGCGAAGCATCCGGACCGTGGAGGACGTGCTGAGACTGATGGACGGTCTCTTCGCGACGGGCGGCGACCGTTGGACCGCGGGGGCCTCCGACTGGTGGGACACCTTCTACGGCGACCGCGCCCGCGAGGTCCCGTTCTTCGCCGACAAGCCCGACGAGAGCCTGGTCGAGCTGCTGGCCGAGGGGGCCCTCGCCCCCGGTTCCCGGGTGCTCGACCTCGGCTGCGGCCCGGGCCGCAACGCGCTCTGCCTGGCGGCGCATGGCCTGGAGGTGGACGCGGTCGACCTCTCCCCGACGGCCGTCGCCTGGGCCAGGGAACGGGCGGCGGCGCGCGGGACCACCGGGGTGCGGTTCCACCGGGGCGACGCGTTCGCCCTCGCCGGCACCGCCCTGGCCGGGTCCTACGCGTTGATCCACGACTCGGGCTGCTTCCACCATCTGCCGCCGCACCGCAGGGTCAGCTATCTGGCCCTGGTCGACCGGCTGCTGGCGCCGGGCGGGCTGCTCTCGCTGAGCTGCTTCGCCGCCGGCGGGATGGGTTCGGAGTTGCCTGACGAGGCGTTCTACCGGGACGCCTCCCTGCACGGCGGCCTCGCCTACTCGGAGGAGAGCCTGCGGTGGGTCTTCTCGGACCTCACCGAGGTCCGGCTGCGCCGGATGCGCGACGAGCCGGAGGACTCGCCCCACTTCGGCGAGTCCTTCCTGTGGGCCGCCCTCTTCCGCCGCCCCGGCCCGGAAGACTGACCGCGCCCCGCGCGGCGGAGCGGCGGGCACGGTCACCGCTCGTCCCACCAGCGGTCGTCCCGCTCCCGGCGGTTGGCGACGATGGCGGCGACGGGCGGGATCACGGCCGCGAGCGCGCACATGGCGACGGCCAGCGGCACCGACCACAGCCGCACCACCGCGCCGCCGCCGACGAAGAGCAGCAGGCAGACGGCCATCAGCAGCAGATAGCGTCGCCGGCGTCGTCCGTACACACGGCCCACGGTAGGCGCCGTCCCCGCTCAGCGCCTGAGCGCCGGCGCTCAGGCGCTGAGCGGGCGCGGGTGCGGGGCGCGGCGGTCGAAGGTGGCGCGGGCGGCGCACAACTGGTCGGCGCGGCTCGCGCTCCACTCGGCTATCCGCGTCACCAGCTGCGCTATCTCCTCGCCGAGCGCGGTCAGCCCGTACTCCACCCTCGGCGGAACGGTGGGGAAGACCGTTCTGGTCACCAGGCCCTCGCGTTCCAGCGCCCGCAGGGTCTGGGTCAGCATCTTCTGGGTGACGCCGTCCAGCCGGCGCCGCAGCTCGTTGAAGCGCAGCGCGCGCCCGTCGGCGAGCGCCACCAGCGCCAGCATCGTCCACTTGCCGGCGATCAGCTCCAGCGTGGCGCGCGGCGCGCGGCCCCGGGGAAGCACCTCGCTGCCGCGCCCGCCGACGGCGCCGCGCTCTCGATGGTCCTCGTGCCTGCCGTTGCCCTCATGATCGAAGTCGGTCTCCACGAGGTCCCTGGATACCAGAGAACGCGGCGCATTCCCACGCCGCACCCCCGCCCGAGGGGAGGCGGCATCCCGTCCGCACCCCCGCTGACCTCGTACTTCGGCCCGCCCCAGCCGACTTGGGCGGGGCGGGCCGAAGGGCGTTCATGGCGGTGGTCGGTCAGAGCACGGCGGCGAGCACCATGTAGGGAAGGCTGCCGGCGAGCAGGCCCGCGAAGACGACCGTCGCGACCCGGGCCGTCCGGCCCTCGCGTTCCCTCGTGGCGATGCCGGTCCCGACGAGGCCCAGCGCGCCGATCAGCAGCCCGTAGAGGAAGAAGACGGGGGACAGGGCCAGGGCGAGGGTGGCCGTCGCCGCGAACAGGATGCGGGTCTGTCGTGTGGTCTTGCGGTCCAGCCTGTTGTCCAGCCTGTTGTCCAGCACCTGGTCCATGACGGAACTCCTCACCGCTGCCGGGGGTTCACCGGTCCTGCTGATCACTGTCCCCAGGTTGACGCCTGGTCATGCCCCCGCGCGGCGGTCGGTGGAACCGGTCGGTCACCGTCCGCGTCCTGCCGGCGCGCTCCGGCGCCCGACGGCTGACGCGCGCCCGACGGCTGACGCGGGCCCCGCACCGTGACCGGTCCCGGGCCCGCGGGGCTACGGTCAGCCTCCGGCGCCCGGACTCGGGCCTCGAACAGACGTGGCGGGAGCGCGCGTTGCCGCGTGCACACGCATGTGTGAAGGAAGTGCGGAGAGGCGAGTGAACGCCCCGAACGACGTGCACGTCGCTGCCACGGTGAGAACGGCTTCCCACCGGGTAGTGACGCTTCGTCGGGGTGCTCCGGCGGCCGGAAGGCGCGCGCGCGTGCTGCCGACCGGGGGCGACTCCATCCCGATTCCAACTCCCTTCCATGGCCCCGGTCGGGCGAGGTCGCGAGAATGTCGGGAGACGACCGGGGCGAACGACGGGAGGAAGGCGCGCGATGCGAAGGGCGCAGCTGAAGGTGGTCTCGCCCGCGGGGAGGGCCGGCATCCACGTGCTGGAGGGCGAGCAGTGCACCGTAGGCCGCGCCGCGCCCCACCACGAGCCCGACATCGTGCTCGCGCCCGACCCGCAGGGCTGGGTCAGCAGGCTGCACTGCATCCTCGACCTGGAGTACGGCCACTGGTGGGTCACCGACCACGCCAGAAACGGCACGCTGCTCCAACCCGCCGACCCCGGGGGCGAGATCCGCGCGCTGCGGGGCCGCGAGCCGCTGCGCCACGGGGACACCCTGCTGGTCCTCGGCGACATGGTCTCCGAGGAGGAGCTTCTGTACTGGCGGCTGACGTATGTCGACGCGCACGCGACCCGCCCCGCGCCGCCCCGGCACGCCGACGGCTGGGACGGGGAGCGGGAGCGCGCCGCGGTCCGCTACGACGTGGTGGGCAGCAGGGTCTACCGGACCGGGGGCGAACGCGAGGTGCTGGTCGAGGGGTTGCGTCCCAAGGGACACCAACTGCTGCGCCACATGACGGGGCGCGGCACCGGGCTCCCCGGCGTGGAGGCGGTCACGTGCGAACACGACGAACTGATCGCCGCCCTCTGGCGTCCTCCTCGGGAGTGGCCGCCCGGCCGCGGCTACGACCGCACGGACCTGGCGGGAGTGGTGCGCGCGGTACGCAGATGCGTGGAGCCCGACCCGGGCGACCCCCGGGTGCTGGAGACGGTTCCGACCATCGGCTACCGGCTCTACGTCCACCAGGGGCCGGTGCCGCGCGGGGACGGCCATGCGCACCGCATCGACTGAACGACACAGCGCCGCACGGCGGTTGGGGGGAGCACGGATGGGTCGGGTGGGGCCGCGACGCCGGGGGAACCTGCTCAGCCAGGGCCAGCGGATCAACGAGGCGCTGGTGGTCGACCGCGGCCTGGGCGAGGGCTCGTTCGCCGAGGTCTACCGGGTGCGTCACCAGTTCCTCGGCTGGCAGGCGTTGAAGCTCTTCCGGAACATGGCCTCGCGGGAGGAGGCGTCGGACATGATGGAGGAGGCCCGCATCCTCTCCACGCTCGGCCACCCGAACATCATCCGGGTCTTCGACGCGGGGACCGTCCAGACCGCCGCGGGCCGACGCGGCTACATCACCATGGAGTACGTCGCCGGCGGCAGCCTGGAGCAGCTGATCGAGACCCACGGGGGAGTGGTGCCGGTCGCCCTGGTGGTGGCCGTGGTGCGGCAGGCCGCCGAGGGGCTGGCCATCGCGCACGAACGGGCCCACCCCATCGTCCACCGCGACCTCTCGCTGGCCAACGTGCTGGTCAACTACGACGAGTCCGGGCTGCTGGCGAAGGTCAGCGACTTCGGGCTCGCCAAGGAGACCGACCCGCTGACGATGGCGGCCAGCGCCCAGGGCACCGTCGCGTACATGCCGCCCGAGGTGCTGCGGCAGGGGCACGGCTACTCCTGCGCCGGGGACCTCTGGGCGCTGGGCACCATCGCCTATCTGCTGCTGACCAACCACTTCCCGTACGACGGCGGCGACCCGGTGCGTTCCTTCTCGCTGGAGCGGTTCCACCGCGCGCTGCTGCCGCCCAGCGCGTTCAACGACGAGGTCGGCCCCGAACTCGACCGGCTGGTCGGCGACATGCTGCGCGTCGACCCGGCGGAGCGGACCGGCTCGGCCCGCGAGGTGGCGCGCCGTGCCTCAGCCCTGAGCGCGCCCACCGGGCCGCCGACACCCGAGGCGTCCCCGGAACCACCCGCGCCAGCCGCGCCAGCCGCGTCGAGCGCGGCGCTCGACGCGGCTGGCGCGGCTGCCGAGCGCGCGGCCCTCGCCCTGGTGCGCCTCTCCCGCGAGCCGGGACGACTGGCGGAGGCGGCCGACGGGTTGGCGGCGTTGATCGACGAGCACCCCGGCCTCGGCGCCCACCACCGGGCGCGCCTGACGACCTGGCGGCGCGGGGTCGTCATGTGAACGCCGGACGGACATGAGGGGCCACGCGAACGGTACGGCGCCCGCCGGGGCGCGACCGGCGCGGCTCGGAGACGAACAGAGGGGGACAGGGATGGACGAACAACGAGACCGAGGCGGCGAACTCGTTCGCTTCACCGAGCTGGCCGGCAACCGGCTCTACCGGAACAACGCCTTCGCCGTCACCGGCCTTCCCGCCGACGCGGCCGGCCGCTCGGTGCGCCAGCAGCGCCAGCGGCTGGAAGCACGGCTGGCGGTGCAGAAGTCCTGGCCGGGAGACCCCGCGTCCCCGCTGACCGTCGAGTACCGCGTCGAGGAGGTGCGGGTCGCGTTCGACCAGTTCCAGGACGCCCGCCGCCGGCTGGTCGACGAGCTGCTGTGGCGCTGGGGCGACGCCGACCTGGGCTGCGACTGCCCCGGCGACCTGCACGCCGCCCACGACGCGGCCGTGGTCGCCCACGCCGAGGCGCTGGACGGCGCCACCGCCGCGACCGGGCTCACCGCCACACGCGCACGCGAACTGTGGCGCGCCGCCGCCGACGGCTGGGCCGCGACACTCGCCCACCCCTCGTTCGCCACCCATGTCGGCCACCGCGTCGACGCGCTGGCCGAGGACCGCAGGCTGGCGGCGCTCACCGCCGACGACTTCGTGGACAAGCTGCCAGCGCTGCTGGTCTCCCCGCTCAACGAACTGGTCGGCTTCCTCGAAACCCGCGCCGAACTCGCCGCGATCTGCGCCCACTTCAGCCGCCACGAGATCTTCGCCCCACTGGTCGCCGAGGGGTTCGAGCGACTCGTCGACGAGGGCTCACGCGCCATCAACGCCACCCTGCGCGCCGCCGAGGAGGACCGCAGGGAGGGGCGCTTCTCCGACGCCCTGGACAAGCTGCGCGAGCAGGTCAAGCCCGCCTACGAGGAGCTGGAGCCGTACTGGCCGTTCGTCTCCGAATGGCGCCGGGAGGAGCTGTCGCACCTTGTCGCCGTCGGCATGAACAACCTCGCGGTGGCCCTCCTCGAACACCACAGATACCAGCGGGCCAGCAGCCAACGCTCCAGCCGGCTCATCGAGTTGGCCGAGACGGCGCTACGGGTCACGCCGAGCGACCAGGGCGGCACCATCGCGGAGAACCTGCGGGTCATCCGCCAACTCCACGGCCACGCCGCGCGCCGCCACGCCCCACTGGCGGACGCCCCCGGTGCTGCCGGCGCCGCACCGGGACAGGACACGCTCTGGGGCTGCCTGGCGTTCCTCGTCGTCCTTCTCGGCATCATCGGTGTGATCGTCGCCGGCGTCGGGTCCGGCTTCGTGCCGGCCCTGCTCACCGGGCTCGGCACCCTGACGGCGCTCGGCCTGATCGGGACCTTCAGCGAGGCCGGCAGGGCGCGGCGGGAAGCCGCGAAGCGGCAGTCCGCCGGGCACGGAGGGGGGAACGGCTGATGGCCACCGCCCCGCGCCGCCGACTGCGCGCGCTCGTCGGCCAGTTGCGGCATCCGCGCGAGTTCAGGGTGCCGCCGCCGGCGCTCGACCCCGACCAGGCCGCCTGGGCCACGGCGCTGCTCGACGAGATCGCCGCCCTCGCCGCACGCGCCACCGCCGCCACGCCCGCCGCGCCCGCCACCGAGGGCGGCGCCAGTGCCGAGACCGCTCCCGACACCGACGCGCTGCTGCGCGCCGCCATCGGCCTGTGGCGCGCCGAACGCAAGCTGGAACAGGAGGCCGACGTGCTCACCGGCGCCAACCTGCGACAGGTGCGCCGCCAGGTCAACGCCATCCGCCGGGCGTTGGTCGACGACGGGCTGGAGATCCAGGAACACGACGGCCTGCCCTTCGACTCGGGCCACTCTCTTGAGGTCCTCGTCTTCCAGGAGGACCCGGGACTCACCCGCGAGACGGTCCTGGAGACCGTGCGGCCCACCATCCACTTCCGCGGCCGACGCATCCAGATGGGCCAGGTCATCGTCGGCCGCCCCGTCCAGGAGCCGGAGCCGGGACCCACCGACACGGCGACCGACACCGCGCCGAGCAGCTGAGAGGGGAGACCAGTGCGCGAGACCATCGACTTCGGAATCGATCTCGGAACGACCAACAGCGCCATCGCCGTCGCCGAGGAGGACGGCGTGCGCGTCATCAAGAACAACGACGGCTGGGACTACACCCCCTCCGCCGTCTGGAGCCCGAAGCCCGGGGTGGTGCACGTCGGCCGCCGCGCCAAGGAACGCACCGAGAGCGACGTCGACGACGCCTACGCCGAGTTCAAACAGGAGATGGGGACCGCGGGCGCGCACCGCGCGTTCCGTCGCGCCGGCGTCACCATGTCCCCCGAGCAGCTCTCCGCCGAGGTGCTGAAGTCGCTGCGCCAGGACGTCGCCCACGAGTTCGGCGAGCAGCCGGCCGCCGCGGTGATCACCGTGCCGGCCTCGTTCGCCCTCAACCAGAACAACGCCACCAGCGAGGCCGCCGCACTCGCCGGCCTCGGCGAGCACTGCCCGCTGGTGCAGGAGCCCACCGCCGCCGCCATCGCCTACGGCGTGCGGGACGCCTCCGAGTCGGCGCACTGGATGGTCTTCGACCTCGGCGGCGGCACCTTCGACGCGGCCGTCATGAGCAAGCGCGACGGCGAGCTGCAACTCATCCAGCACGCCGGCGACCCGCACCTCGGCGGCAAGCTCATCGACTGGGCCCTCGTCGACGACCTGCTGGCCCCGGCCGTCCGACGCGACCTGGGACTGAACGACTTCACCCGCGGAAACGCGCTCTGGCGGCGCAACTTCGCCAAGCTCAAGGCCGAGGCGGAGAACGCCAAGATCGCCCTCTCCCGCGACCTCGCGGCCGACATCTTCGCCGACCTCGACGACGGCCACGGCGGCACCGAACCGTTCGAGTTCACCCTCACCAGGAACGCCCTGGAGAAGCTGGCGCGCCCCTTCTACGTCCGCGCCATCCGGCTCTGCCGGGACGCGCTCGCCGAGAGCGCGCTGCGCCCCGACGACATCGACCGGATGCTGCTGGTCGGCGGCGCCACCCTCAGCCCCGGGCTGCGCGCCCTGCTGGCCGACCCCGAGGAGGGCCCCGGCATCCCCCTCGACCACAGCCAGGACCCCACCACCGTGGTGGCGCGCGGCGCCGCCGTCTTCGCCCGCAGCGTCCGCGCGCCGCGCGCCCCGCACCGGGCGGCCGTCGGCGAGTTCGCCGTCGAACTCACCTATCCCGCGCAGACCGTGGACACCACCGACGTCCCCGTCTCCGGCACGGTCACCAGCGGCGACGACGTCGACTGGACCGGCTACGCGGTCACCGTCGCCAACCCCCACGGCAAGCTGCCGTTCCGCAGCCCGCGCACCGCGCTCACCTCGGACGGCGCCTTCTACCTTGAGGTCAGCATCGACCCCGACACCACCTCGCGCTTCGTCGTCGAGCTGACCGACGGGGCCGGCGACCGGCAGAAGCTGGTCGGCGACACCTTCTCCGTCGGCCACGCCGCCGTCGTCCCCGGCGACGCCGTCCTCACCGGCACCCTCGGCATCGGCAAGGCCGACGGCCGGTTCGACCCGCTGCTGCGCAAGGGCACCTCGCTGCCCACCATGGTCACCAAGACCTACCGCACCACCATCGCGCTGCGCCACTCCGAGCCCGACGCCGTCATCAAGATCCCGCTGCTGGAGGGCGACCGCCCCCGCGCCGACCGCAACACCCGCGTCGGCCAGCTGGAGATCAGGCCGCGCGACGTGCGGATCGAGCTGCCGGCGCAGAGCGAGGTGGAGGTGACCTTCGAGATCCAGGCCAGCAGCCGCGAGGTGCTGGTCACCGCCGACATCCCGCTGGTCCAGCAGCAGTTCGAGGCGACGATCAACCGTTCCGACCTGCTGGCTCCCGAGCACGACGAGCTGGTCGACCGCCTCCACGACCTGGAGGCCCGCGTCAACGACCTCCGTGACCAGGCCGACGACGTCCACGCCGAGCAGGCGCAGCGCGCCCTCGACGACCTCACCGACCAGCGGTCCGTGCCGCAGCTCCGCAAGGACGTCGACGCCGCCGCCGTCGACACCGGCGCCGCCGTCAACAGCGACCGCCGCATCCGCGACCTGGAGGCCCAGCTCGACGACATCGAGGAGGCCATCGAGGTGCCGGGGCTCCAACGCGAGCTGTGGGAACTCCTCAGCCAGTGCCAGGACATCATCGAGCACAACGGCGGCGGCCACTCCGACCGCGCCGAGCTCCAGTCGCTGCGCGACCGCGTCAGCGCCCTCGGCGAGGACGCCAAGCCGGCCGACCTGCGCCGACTCAACGAACGCGCCAGGGAGTTCCAGATCGAGCTGCTGCGCCGCACCGACCAGTGGGAGTTCCTCGTCTTCAACTCGCTGGAGTCGATGCGCGACCAGATGCACTCCCGCGCCCAGGCGGACGCCGCGATCCTGGAGGGCCGCCAGGCCATCGCCCAGGGCAACCGCAGGGCCCTCGCCGGCGTGAACGAACGACTGCGCCGTCTCCTCCCACCAGGCGCCGCCGGCGAGGTGGAGCGCAAGACCGGCGGAATCAACTGAACCGAAGGCCCCACCGACCGAGGTGAGGAGGGAGAGCGACCATGACCGAACCCCCGCCGCCGCGCGACCGGGCATCCGAGCCGACCGGAGACCCGCTCCGCGTCGCTCTGCGGGTGTCCCGCGCGCGCAGGGCAGCCCGCGCGGGCGACATCGAGGAAGCGCTGCGCGTCCTGGACGGCGCCCCCGCGTTCGCGGACCACCCTGACGTGCTCGACCTGCGCGCCCGACTCCACGCGCAGCGCGGCGAGTTCGACGAGGCCGCCGCGTGCTGGCGGCGCGTCCTGACCCGCCGACCCGACGACCCCGACGCCCGCGCCGGCCTGGCCCGCGTCGCGCGCCTCACCGGCCGGGGCCCCCGCGCGGTCCTGGGCCGCCACCGGGCCCGCACGGCCGGGGTGCTCGCGCTCTCCGCGGTCGCCGCGGCGCTCGCCGTCGGCGGCACCCTGCTCACCGGCTCCGAAACGGAGGGGGAGACCCCGATCGCCGCGCCGACCGAGCCCGACCGCGACGACGGTGACGGCGGCGACCCGGGCCCCACGGCCGAGGCCGACGCGGCCTCCCAGGCGGCGGCCGAACGGGCCGCCGCCGCCAGGGAACTGGCCCGCCAACTCGCCGGCCAGGGGCTGCGGGTGACCGCCGAGGGGGCCGCGGTCGAGGTCGCCTTCACCGAGGTGGTCTTCGCGGAGGCCGACCAGCTCACCCCCGGCGGCGCCGAACGGCTCGCCGCCCTCGGCGCCGCGCTCGCCACGCACACCGACCCCGACGCCCGCGTCGAGATCCTCGGCCACGCGGCGGCCGTCCCCGGCGCCCCCGACAGCGGCGGGTCGGTGCTCGCGCTCTGGCGCGCCCTCGTCGCCGCCCGCGAACTCAGCGACGCCGCCGACCGCCCGATCGCCACGTTCACCACCGGCAGCGCCGACCAGCGCGACGCCCCGTTCGACGACACCGCGCTCAACCGCACCGTGACGGTGGTGATCACCCAGGGATAGGGTCCGGCCGGCGTCGACCGGTCAACGGTGCACCGTGGTCTCCCGCCCGATCCGCGCCAGCTTCTCGGGGTTGCGCACGGCGTAGAGGGCGGTGATCAGGCCGCCCTCCACGCTCGCCGCCAGCACGGTGTCGAGCGCGTCGTCGAGCCGCAGGATCAGCGCCGGGTGCCCGTTGACCTGCGCGGGCCGCAGCGAGGCGGTGGCGCCCTGCCGCGCGAGGCCCGTGACGATCAACGGCGCCACCCTGGACGCCCCGACGACGGGCGCCCGCACCGCCGGCACGACTCCGCCGCCGTCGCCCAGCAGCACGACGTCGGGCGCCAACACGTCGAGCAGCCCCTGGAGATCACCGGTCTCGACCGCCCGCCGGAAGGCGGCGAGCGCGTCGCGCGCCTCGGCGGGGGAGACGCCGCCGCGCGGTCGGCGCGCGGCGACGTGCCCCCGCGCCCGCCGCGCGATCTGACGGACCGTCGCGGGCGTCTTCCCGACGGCCTCGGCGATCTCCCCGTAGTCCACCTCGAACACCTCGCGCAGCACGAACACCGCCCGCTCCGTCGGGCCGAGCGTCTCCAGCACCAGCAGCATCGCCATCGAGACGCTCTCCGCCAGTGCCACGTCCTCGGCCACGTCGGGCGCGGTCAGCAGCGGCTCCGGCAGCCAGGGCCCGACATAGGTCTCCCGCCGGCGGCGAACCGTGCGCAGCCGCATCAGCGCCTGGCGCACGGTGACGCGCACCAGATAGGCCCGCCGCTCGCGCACGCCGTCCAGATCGACGCGCTCCCACCGCAGCCACGTCTCCTGGAGCACGTCCTCCGCGTCGGCGGCCGAACCCAACATCTCGTAGGCGACGGTGAACAGCAGCCCCCGGTGGGCCAGGAACACCTCGGTCGCCGTGTCCACCCGGCCGGTCGGGCCGGGCGTTCCGCCCGTGCCGCCCCTCGGCCCGCCGCCCTCGCCCATGCCCGGTCCTCCCGTCGTGCCGCCGTTCGCTCCGCACACGAGACGCCGGCCCCCGCCGCCCTGTGACATCCGGGCCCGGTGGCGCACGTCACACCGCCGTGGACGTCACGGGGCGGCCCGCGCCGGCACCCCGTGTCCGTCGGAACGCCGCGCCCCCTGGGCGGCGGCACGCCGCAACGGAGAGAGGACACAGCCATGGAACCCCGAATCGACCTGCTGACCAACGACGTCGGCGCCACGATCACCAAGCGGCTCTACCACGTCGGCCAGGCGCTCCAGGAGTCGCCGCTGCCCCACGCGCTCCAGGAGTTGGTGGAGCTGCGCGCCAGCCAGATCAACGGCTGCGGCTGGTGCGTCGACCTGCACAGCAGGCAGGCCGCCGCCGCGGGGGAGACCCCGACCCGACTCCATCTGGTGGCGGTGTGGCGGGAGTCGGCGGTGTTCACCGAGGCCGAGCGCGCCGCGCTGGCGCTGGCCGAGGAGGGCACCAGGATCGCCGACTCCCACGGGGGCGTCTCCGACGCGACATGGCGTCGCGTGCGCGAGCACTTCGACGACGACCAGACCGTCGCGCTGGTCTCCCTGGTCGCGCTGATCAACGCGGCCAACCGGTTCGGCGTCATCACCCGGATGCCGGGAGGCACCTACACCCCCGATGCGCTCGCCGAGTTGACGGACTGACCGGCGGGGTCGCCGCCCCGGGACCGGACGCGCGTCCGGTCCCGGGGCACCCGCCCGGCGCGTGCGACACCCCGGCCCGCCGTGGGGCCGGCCGTACTCGCCGCGGAGCCCGCGTCGGGTTGCCCGCGCTTGATGGCCGCGTCCACCGAGGCGCCGATGCGGCGCAGTGCCGCCAGCTCCTCAGGACCGAGATCATCGATCAGGTACTCGCGGACCGCGGCGACGTGTCCCGGCGCCGCTGCCACCACTACGTCGTAACCGGCCTCGGTCAGCGTCGCGGCGGTGCGCCTTCCGGAACCGGGGATCCGCTGCCGTGTGATCAGTTCGCGCTTCTCAAGCCGACCGACGACATGGGACAGCCTCGACAGTGACGCCGCCGTTCGCGCGGCCAGGGCGCTCATCTGCATGGTGCGATCCGGCTGCTCGGAGAGGACCGAGAGCACCATGTACTCGAAGAAGGTCAGCTGGGCCTCGCGCTGCATGCGTGCGTCCAGTGCGGCCGGCAGGCTGATCATGATCGCGGAGTTGGCCAGCCACGCCGCCAGCTCGTCGCCGTTCAGCCATCGCGTCTCGGTAGCCGGACCGGTGGACCTCCCCGATTCGGAGCCTTCGTCGGCATGAGCCGTCGCCTCGGATGCCGGCCCGCTCCGTGGCCGCCGACGGCGCCGGCCGTTCGTGTCATCTGCCGTCCTCGCCATGAGGACATCCTAGACCCACTTGTTGACGCGTCAAGTTCGAAGGGGTAGAACTTGACGCGTCAAGTTCGCTCGGCGGTGCTGAGGCCCGCCCCACACGGAATGGACAACAGATGCGGTCCACGTCGCTCGGCAGGCTCGATGTCCCGCGCATCGGCCTGGGTGTCATGGGGATGTCGGCGTACTACACCGGCGCCGGCCGGGACGAAACCGAGTCGATCCGCACCATTCGTCGCGCCGTCGACCTCGGTGTCACCCATCTGGACACCGCCGAGGTGTACGGCCCTTACGTCAACGAGGAACTGCTGGGTCGCGCGCTCAAGGGCCGCCGGGACGAAGTCGTCCTCGCCACCAAGTTCGGCCTCGTCTCCCACACCGGCCGCCCCGGCCCGGACAGCACCCCCGCCAACATTCACACGGCCGTCGACGGTTCACTGCGGCGGCTCGGAACCGACCGCATCGACCTCTACTACCAGCACCGGGTCGACCCCGACACTCCCGTCGAGGAGACGGTGGGGGCGCTGGCCGAGTTGGTGGAGACGGGCAAGGTCCTCCACATCGGACTGTCGGAGGCGGCAGCGGCGACGATCCGCCGGGCCCACGCGGTCCATCCCGTGGCCGCTGTCCAGAGCGAGTACTCGCTCTGGACGCGGGACCCGGAGACCGAGGTGTTGCCCACGCTGCGTGAGCTCGGCATCGGACTGGTTCCCTACGCACCGCTGGGACACGGCTTTCTCACCGGGGACATCCGCACCCTGGACGGCTTGGACGCCGCCGACTGGCGTCGCTCCAACCCCCGGTTCACCGGCGGCAACCTCACGCGCAACCTGCGCATCGTCGACCAGGTACGCGAGGTCGCCGACGAGGTCGGGGCCACGCCCGCGCAGGTAGCTCTGGCCTGGCTGCTCGCCCAAGGAGACGGCATCGCGCCCATTCCGGGGACGAAACGCGTCGACCGCCTCAAGGAGAACAGCGCCGCCGACGGCATCCGACTCACCCCGGGCCAGGTCGCCCGCCTGAACAACCTCACACCGGCGTCCGGCGAACGCCATGCCGAGCCCGACATGGCCGTCGTCGACCAGTGAGAGAAGCGCGCACGCGCCGATTCGCCCCGCGCACCACACCACGTCCTGCTTCAGCGAAAAGAAACGGAACACCACACAATGTCAAGCACTCTCATCCGGGTCGGCATCATCGGCGCGGACACGAAGGCGAGTTGGGCGGGCGCGTCGCACATCCCCGCGCTGGCGGCACAGCCCGACCTCCAACTGGCCGGTGTGGCGACGCGGCACGAGGAGAGCGCGCGCGCCGCTGCCGAGGCGTTCGGTGCCGAGCGTTGGTTCGCGGACCCCTACGCGCTCATCGGTGACCCTTCGATCGACGTCGTCACCGTCGCGGTGAAGGTCCCGGCTCACCGCGAACTCGTCCTGGCGGCCCTCGCGGCGGACAAGGCCGTGTACGCGGAGTCGCCGCTGGGCGCGACCGTCGCGCAGACGGAGGAGATGGCCGAGGCGGCCGGCTCACTGCACACCGCGATCGGCCTCCAGGGCCGGCTCAACCCCTCGGTACGCCGCGCGGCGGAGATCATCGCCGAGGGCCGGCTCGGGCGGCTGCTCTCGGCGCGAGTCGCCGCGACGACCTTCGGCAACGGCCCGGAGTCGGCGAGCGCGTACGAGTACTTCGACAAGGCGGCGTCCGGAGCCGGCTTCCTCACCATCGCCGCTGGCCACGTCCTCGATGTGGTCGAGGCCGTTCTCGGCGACATCACCGGGATCGACGCCCGCACCGAACTCCTGTGGCCCCAGGTGAAGTTGGTCGACACCGGCGCGATATCCGTCCGCAAGGTCCCGGATCACCTCGACGCCATCGCCAAGACCTCCTCGGGGGCGCCGGTCGGGGTGCAGATCCTGGCGGGCGTGCCCGCCCCAGACGCCCACTTCCGTCTGGAAGTACGCGGATCGGAGGGCTGGCTGAAGCTGACGGGCGACCACCCCGCGGGCGTTCAGGTCGGCGACCTCACCCTCTCGTCGAGCGTCGACTTCCCCGCGCCCGACCGCCCGGTCGCCACCGGCGCGGGACCCACCGCCGCCGACATCTGGACGGGCGCTTCCCTCAACGTCGGCGAGGTCTACGCCAGCCTGGCCCGCGACATCACGAACGGCACCCACCACACCCCGGGGTTCCAGCACGCCGCCCACAACAGCCGTCTCATCGCCCGAGTCGAACAAGCCGCCCGGACCGGCGTCCGGCACTGACGCCACCGCACCTCACGGCACCGTGCCCCACCGCCGTGACGGATACGGCGACCGATCCGCGCGCACGGGCGGCCGACATAGGTTCGGACCTGCTGAAGGGCTCCTGAGGCCCACCCCCCGATCAGGGAGTCGTTGATGATTTCAGTCCCTCGCCACCACGGCCCTCGCGGCGCTTCGCGGCGGGCTCACGGCGCATGACCACCTCCGCGCGCGCCGCCGTCCTCGAAGTGCGGGACGGGCCCTTCGCGTTCCGCGACATCGAGATCGAGGACCCGCGGTCCGACGAGGTACTCGTGCGCATGGTCGCGACCGGAATATGCGCGACCGACGCGCACGTGCGGGCACAGCGAATGGCGACGCCGCTGCCGGTGGTGCTGGGGCACGAGGGAGGAGGAGTCGTCGAACGCGTGGGGGCCGCTGTCACCACCGTCGAGCCCGGTGACCACGTCGTCCTCTCCTACCACTCGTGCGGCCACTGCAAGCCGTGCGTGTCCTCGCACGCGGCCTACTGCGACAACGTCTGGGCGGCCAACTTCGCGGGTGCCCGCCTGGACGGCTCGAACGGTCTCCACGTCGCCCACGGTGCCGAGCCGCACGGTCACTTCTTCGGCCAGTCCTCGTTCGCCACCCACGCCCTGACGCACCAACGGAACACGGTCAAGGTCCCCCGCGATCTGCCCCTCGACGTCATGGCTCCGCTGGGGTGCGGGCTGCAGACGGGCGCGGGGGCCGTACTCAAGGCGCTCGCCGTGCCGGCGGGAGCGTCCTTCGCGGTCTTCGGCGTGGGAGCGGTGGGCCTGGCGGCGGTCATGGCGGCACATGTCGCGGGTGCCACCACCATCGTCGCCGTCGACGTCGACGCCGGCCGCCTCGGGCTGGCACGCGAACTCGGGGCGACGCACCTCGTCGACCCCGGCCGGGTCGAAGACCTGACCGCCGCGCTCCGCGCCGTCGACGAACGCGGTCTGGAGTACGTCCTCGACACGAGCGGACGCCCGGAGAACCTCGACGCCGGGGTCGGCGCCCTGGCGCCGATGGGCCGATTCGGCTTCGTGGCGTTCCACGAGGGAGCGGGCGCCGTGCTCGACGCCGGCCGGCTCACGCTCGGCCAGTCGCTTCAGGGCATCATCCAGGGCGACGCCGTCTCGTCGCTCCTGATCAACGACCTCGCCCAGCTCTATCGAGCGGACCGGTTCCCCATCGACCGACTGCTGTCCTTCTACGACTTCGCCGATATCAACACCGCGTTCGAGGACGCGGGCTCAGGCCGCGTCACCAAGGCGGTCCTTCGGTTCACGTCACCGGGATAGACCACCCGTTCGACAGATTCCCCGGAACACAGAGAGGCTCCCGTCCATGTGTCAGAGCAGTCAGATACCCATCAGCGTCGAGGAAACCCCGAGCTTCTACGGGATCGACCACTATGGGTTCCCCCGCGCGGGGGCGGACGACCCGTTGGACCCCGAGGGCTATTACCCCCCGTATTTCCAGAGCGAGCACTTCCAGAAGTACGGCTACCACGTGGAGGAACTGCGCGGCGGCTTCTACTGGGTCACGAGTGCCGGCTACGACGCCGCATTCGTGGTGACCGAGGAGGGTGTGGTCGCGATCGACGCACCCCCGACGCTGGGCGAGAACATGCTGGCGGCGATCGAGGACGTCACCGACCGACCGGTGACCCACGTCATCTACAGCCACTGGCACGCCGATCACATCGGCGCGGCCTCCGTGTTCGGTCCCGACGTCGAGATCGTCGCCCACCGCATCACCAAGGAACTCCTGGAGCGTTTCCCCGACCCGAAGCGCCCCCTGCCGACGAGGACGTTCGACGACGAACTCGTCCTCGAAGTGGGCGGCGTGAGCCTGGAGCTCTCCTACCGGGGAGAGAACCACTGCCCCGGCAACATCTTCATCTACGCGCCGCGGCAGAAGGTGCTCACGGCCGTCGACATCATCAGTCCGGGAAGCGTCACGTTCATGCACTGCGACGCCTCGCAGAACATCTCCGGCTGGTACGAAGCCCAGTCCCAGATCCTCGAATACGACTTCGACTACTTTGTCGGCGGGCACCACATGCATTACGGCACCTACGAGCAGGTGAAGCTGTGCGTGGAGTACTTCGCCGACGTGCTTGAGGGGGCGACCGCGGCGGTCGAGCGGTTCAGCCGCTCGGACGCGCTCGCCGACATCGTGACCGGCACCGGCTGGAACAGGATCTTCGTCGGTACCGAGAACTGGATCAGTTCCATGGCGAACTACACCACCCGCCACGTCCTGGAGAAGGAGACGAGCGACGGCCGGCTCTGGTGGGAACGGCTGGCGGGAGCCACCACCCAGACCAAGTACCACGCGTATACCGTGCTGGAATCGATCCGCCTCGAACGGCCCCGGCCCGACTACCGCCTGCGGGGCGAGAACCCTCCGGTCTTCCTGACCTGACACCTTTCTGAACGGTGTGAGCGAACAGCCCTTGTATACGAGAAGGATCATCATGAGAGCCGCCGTCATCACCTCGTTCGGCGAACCCTCCGTGTTGCGGGTCGCGGAGGCTCCGCGACCGGTGCCGGGTCCGGGTCAGGTACTGGCGCGGGTTCACGCGGCGGGGGTGAACCCGGCGGAGATCCAGGCACGCGCCGGAGCGTTCGGCCTGCGTGCTCCCGCCATCATCGGATTCGAGTTCGCCGGCGTCGTCGAGGCGGTCGGCCCGGGCGTCGACGAGGGCGTGGTCGGCGACCGCGTCGCCGGGTGGCCGGACTCCGCCACCCAGGGCTCCTACGCCGAGTACACGGTCAGCGGCAACTTCGCGACGATCCCCGACGGCGTTTCCTTCGAGGAGGCGGCGGCCACTGTCATCGGCGCCGACAACGCGGCGAGGGCTCTCGGGCTCCTGAACGTGCGCCCGGGGGAAACGCTCGTGGTCACCGGCGCGAGCGGTGCTCTGGGCGGCGCCGCGGCGCAGTTCGCGCGACAGCGGGGTGTGACGGTGATCGGCGTCGCCGGGACTGCCAACGCCGACTTCGTCAGGAGTCTCGGAGCGACCCCCGTCGCCCACGGCCCGGGCCTGGTCGATCGCATCCGTGCCGCCGCTCCGGGCGGGGTCGACGCCGCGCTCGACACCGCCGGCAAGGGGCTCCTTCCCGCCCTCGTCGAGCTTCTCGGCGGCCCCGACCGGATCGTGACGCTCGCCGACCGCGATGCCGCACAACACGGCGTCGCATTCAGTCCCGGGGGCAGCGGGAACCGCGAAAGCGGCCCTGTCCAGGAAGCCCTGGATCTGATCGCCGCCGGCGCGTGGACCGCACGCATCGGCCGGAGCTTCCCACTCGACGAGGCCGCGGAGGCTCATCGCCTCGTCGCCACGGGCCACACCCACGGCAAGGTCGTCCTCCTTCCTTGACCCGGCCGACCGGCCGTTCAACCGCGACAACAGTCAATCGGAGAATCCGAAATGCCCGCAGTCCTCGTCCATGGTGTACCTGATACCCACCGGCTTTGGGACACCGTCCGTTCCTATCTCCAGCGCGAAGATGTCGTGACGATCGATCTCCCCGGGTTCGGCGTACCCCTGCCGGAGGGGTTCACGTCGACGAAGGAAGAGTATCTCGATTGGCTTGTCAAGAAGATCGAAGAAATCGGCGAACCCGTCGACCTGGTCGGTCATGACTGGGGGTCCCTGCTGACGGGCCGTCTCGCGTCTATCCGGCCGGATCTGGTGAGGACATGGACGGGCATCAGCGGACCAATCGATCCGGAATATCCCTGGCACCATCTTGCCAGGATCTGGCAGACGCCAGGCGAGGGCGAGCAGTGGATGGCGGACCTCGACCTCAAGGAGTTCGCGGCAAGCCTCAACGAGGCGCAGATGCCGATCGACGCGGCAAACGAATCGGTCCGGCATCTCGATGCCACCATGAGGGCAAGCATTCTCGCCCTTTACCGTTCGGCGATCGAGGTCGGGGCGGAGTGGAAGCCGGGTCTGAGCAACGTGACCGCACCAGCGCTCGTGATCTGGGGCCTTGACGACCCGTTTCTTCCCCACCGCTTCGCCGACGAGCTAGGTAATGCCACGCGCGCACGTGCCGTCTTCAAGCTGCGCAGCTCGCACTGGCCGATGATAGAGCGTCCGGCCGATGTCGCGCGCGAACTTGAGGCCCACTGGGCTCACGTGTAGAACCCGCGCCTGGGTCACTCGGGCTCAAACCCCGCGGTCGCTGCGCGAACGGCAGTAATCGCTCGCTCGCCATGGTGAGCCCGAGTGCCCACGCACTTGTCCGGAAACGAATCATCGTGACGCGGCCCGGAGAGCGTTGCCGGGGCCGCACGCGGCAGGAGCATCCTGATGAAGAATTCAGCAAATGCCCGGATCGGCGTCGGCATTGTCGGGGCCAGTGCCGACCGGGGTTGGGGCGGAATTGCTCACCTCCCGGCACTGCGGGCGCTCGACGCGTTCCAGATCCGCGCCGTCAGTACGACTCGTATGGAGAGCGCGAACGCGACCGCTCGTCGGCTGGGCGCCGATCTCGCCTTCGACACACACGAGGCTCTGGTCGTGCGACCGGAGGTCGACCTGGTGGTGGTCGCGGTCAAGGTGCCGGAGCACAGGCAGATTGTTTCCGACGCGCTGGCCGCGGGCAAGATGGTTTATTGCGAATGGCCGCTCGCGAGAAACCTATTGGAGGCCGAAGCGCTGGAGGGGTTTGCCCGCGAGCGGCGGCTGCGGACGGTTGTCGGGTTGCAGGGCGGCCTGCACCCGCCGAACCTCTTCCTTCGCGACCTCATCGCGCAAGGCGTGATTGGCGAGCCGCTCAGCACGAGCATCCGAGCGCACTTGACCGACGACATGTGGGCCGGCCGATATGACCCGCCGGTCGAGTACATGGCTCGCGCAAAGCATGGCGCCACGCTTCTGAGCATCATGCTCGGCCACGCGCTCGAACCGCTCGCGCGCGTGCTCGGCACGTTCGAGAGTCTGTCCGCCGTCGTCGCCAATCAGCGCGGTGACGGCGTCCGCCTCTCCGATGGCGCGCCGCTGCCGAAGGACGCGCCGGACGAGATCGTCGTCGCCGGCGTTCTCGAAGGCGGGATCGTCACTTCGCTGCACTACAGCGCCGGGCAGTCTCCCGGCCCGGCGACGGTATGGGAGATCCAGGGCACCGAGGGCAGTGTGCGTGTGGAGTCGGCGTCGGGCTACCTCCATTTCACCGATCCCACCATCACGCTGGCCCGCGGCAGCGAGCCTGTCCAAGTGCTCCAGGTTCCCCCCGCCTACGCGGCTCCTGACCTGCGACTCGACGCACCCGCAGCGGGGGTTGCCCGCCTCTACGCCCAGTTCGCCGCCGACCTCCGCGACGGAACCGCCGACGTGCCGGACTTCGCGGTCGCGCTCGATCGCCACCGGGTACTCGAAGCGATCACACGGGCCGCTGAAACAGGTCATCGGCAGTATCTGTCCCGCCCCGACCGAACGAACTCCGATCTTTGAACCCGGGAGAGGCACAGCCGCAGGACCCGGGGGAGACGGCGATCCGCGAGCTGGCCCTGAGTTGACCACACGGAGCTGACCCGCACCGTGTCGAAGAACTCCGCCGACCAGCGGGACCTCGGCTGTCCCGCTGAAAGCCGAGCCGCAAGACGGCGCGGTCCGCCCCGGGGGGCCGCGTCATCGCGTCGGTCCCTCGCGCGCGGTCGAGGTGGCGGCATAGAGCCAACGGCGAAGGACGAGGGTCACGGCCGGCATCATCAGATACGTCATCAACGTGCTGAACAGCAGAGCGAGCACCAGCACCCGCGCCACAAGCGGCCAAGCACTGAGCGCCGGCCCCAGGAGACCGTTGCCGACCAGGGAGATCGGGAGTACGGCCGCGAAGGCGGCGAGCGCCATCTTCCACCGAGGCGGCGCCTTCGTGGGCGCGTCGTGCGCGGTGGTGAACAGGGTCTCCATGCCGGAGAGTTCGCGGCGCGCCACCTCGCTCTGATGATGGCCCTCGCAGTCGTCGAACAGTGCGGCCCGCTCAGGTGACGTCGTCCAGCGCCGCGCGGACTCCTGGTCGCGGAACCGGTGGATCAGAACCCACGGCCCGGCGGCCGTGGCAGGCCGGAACAACCCGTCCCCCAGGTGTCCGGGAAACGCCGAGGCGGTGTCGGTCACCCGCCCGAACCAGTCCCGGAAGTCCCGCTCGTAGCCGGGTTCCACAGCGCGCGCGGTAAGCAGGGTGACGTCGGCCGGGCCGACGTCGTCCGTCTCGGTCATCGCTTGTCCTTCCGCCGTCGAGAGCTGTCAGAGCCGCGGTGCCACATGCACGAGGTGCTTGGTCTCCTGGAATTCCTCGATCCCGCGGACGCCGTTCAGACGGCCCACTCCCGACTGCTTGAAGCCGCCCTCCTCGAACTGGTCGTGGACCATGGCCCAGGTGTTGGTCCAGACGGTCCCGGCCCGCAGTTCGCGGCCGACGCGCAGGGGGCGGTCGACATCACGGGTCCAGACGCTCGCGGCCAGGCCGAACTCGGTGGCGTTGGCACGCGCCACGGCTTCGGCCTCGGAGTCGAACACCTCGAAGGTGGCGACCGGCCCGAACACTTCGCGCTGCACGATCGGCGAGGACACGTCGGCGACCTCGATCAGGGACGGGCCGAGGAGCGCCCGATCCCGCTTGCCCCGCACGAGGACGGTGGCGTAGCCGGCCGCGGCGGCCACGGTCTGTTCGACCCGTTGGGCGTTTCCTTCGTCGATCATGGCGCCCATCTCGCTGGCGGGATCGTCGCCGGGCCCGACCCGGACCGTTTCGAGGGCGGCGACGAGCCGCCGCCTGAGTTCGTCGGCCACGCCGCGCTGGACCAGTATCCGACTGCCCGTCATGCAGAACTGGCCCGCGAACATGGTGACGGCCTTGGTGAGCACGGGCACGACGGCGTCCAGGTCGGCGTCGTCGAAGACGAGCATCGGCGTCTTTCCGCCCAGCTCCATGGACAGCGCTTTCAGCGTCGGGGCGGCCTGTTCCATGATCACGCGGCCGACCGCGGTGGAGCCGGTGTAGCTGACCACGTCGACGTCCGGGGAGGAGACCAGCTCCGGGGCCCCGGCGTTGCCGCTCTCGGTGAAGACGTTGAACACGCCCGGGTCCAGGCTCGGAGTGTCGGCGACGATCTCGCTCAGCACTCCGTTGACCAGGCCGGTCTGCGCCGGCATCTTCATGACCACGGTGCAGCCGGCCGCCAGGGCGGGGGCGAAGGATCGCGCCGAGAGGATGACCGGTGAGTTCCACGGCACGATCACCGCGGCGACGCCCGCGGCCTCGCGCAGGGTCATCGAGTACACGCCGGGCCGCACTTCCCCGGCCCTGCCGTGGTCGGTGAGGGAGAGCGCCGCGTGGTAGCGGAGCTTGGGCACGGTGCCCTCGACTTCGAGGGCCGCCTCGGCGAGTAGCTTCCCGTTCTCCCGCGCCAGGAGGGTGATCAGTTCGTCCTTGCGCTGTTCGAGCCGGTCGGCCAGTTCGTGCAGCGCTGCCGCACGCCGGTGGCGGTCGCGGGACCAGGCGGTGGAGTCGAAGGCCCTTCGGGCCGCGGCCACGGCGGCCCTCGCCTCCCGCGCACCGCCGTCGGCGAAGGTGCCGAGCAGGCCGTTGGTCGCGGGGCCGCGTGACTCGCCGCGGGAGCCGGAGTCCTGCCACTGCCCGTCGATGAAGTGGCGCGCGTGGGGCAGGGTTTCGGATGGGGGCATGAGGTGACCTCTCGTCATGCGTCGCGCGGCGTTTCGCCGCGGGTCCGCGGGACAACGTCAGCGACGCTACAAATCAGGGCCGGTGAGCGAATCGGGCGGGCGATCCGTCGTTTCCGCCGGAGGCGTCGCGCGCCCGCCCCGCTGCGGCCTCCCCGCGCTCACGGCGGCTCGCAAGCGGCGTGGAGGTGGCTCAGCTCGGTTCGGGTGTTGATGCCGAGCTTGGCGAACACGTTCCCGAGGTGGTGGCCCACGGTGCGGTGGCTGATCCGCAGCTGCACGCCGATCTCGCGATTCGTCAGCTGTTCGGCGGCCAGCTGGGCGACGCGCTGTTCCTGGGCGGTGAGCCGGTTCAGCGCCCTGGTGTCCGAGCTTCCCCGGCGTCCCGGCGATCCGGTGAGGTCCTGCTCGCGCTGCGCGCGTTGGCGCAGCGGTTCGGCACCGAGCCGGTCGAACGCCTCCAGGGCGGCGCCGATCCGGACACGCGCATCGGTCCGCCGGCGGCCCCGTCGCAGCCACTCGCCGTAGGACAACTGAGCGCGCGCGTAGAGCAGCGGGTGGGACCGGGCGCCCGGCACGTCGAGCGCGGCCCGGAAGGCACCCTCGGCCCGGGCGCCGCCGAGGAGCCCGCGCGCGACGTGCGCGGCGCAGCGGGCCCACGGCGCTCCCGTGCGCCGCTCCCAGGCTTCGAGCACCCGTGCCCGCTCGTCCGCGAGGTCGCTTCTGCCGACGCGCACGGCCGCCTCGGCCGTGTCGAGTGCGGCCAGGAGCGCGAAGGTCGGGTGCTCCGCGCCATGGCCCGGCTCGGTCAGGCGCACCAGGATGTCCAGTGCTTCCTCTGGACGCTCGCGAAACAGCGAGGCCATGCCGCGGTTCCAGTACGCGGCGGCGCTCAGCGCGCGGACGCCCTGCGGGAGTGACGTCTCCAGAGTCCTGGCGGTGGCCTCCGCGACGGCGCGTTCGTCACCACGCGCCGCGGCGAGCCAGCCCAGGCTGGTGCGGCAGTGAGAGGCGATGTGGTCGGCACCCAGGTCCTGGGCCAGCCGCAGTCCCTCCGCGGCCGAGGACTCCGACTGCGGCCAGCGGCCGGCGGCGTGGTCGAGCATCGCGGTCTGGGCCAGGGCGGCGGCGAGCCGAGCGCGCTCGCCGCGCCGCCGCAGGTGCGGTAACCGGCGGCGCAGCGCGTCCGCCATCGGCTTGTCGATCCCCCAGGCCAGGGCGAGGGGTGTCGGCGGCAGCAACGGCGGGATGGTCGCGCGGGCGCGCGCGGCGGCATCACCGAGGTCGGGGGTGTCCGCCGGCGCCGCGTCGGCGGGCACGTCGTCGCTCCACCAGGCAAGCGCGCCGGGCAATCCGGTCCGGCCCTCGACGTCGCCTTCGAGCAGCAGTTCCAGCGCGCTGTCCCGCAGGTCGCCGCGTCCGACGGACCAGGCGGCGCGCATCGCCAGCGTGCCCAGTTCCAGCGCCGTTCCCGGTTCCGGGACGCGCTTCATGTCGGTGACCAGGAAGTGGTGCGCCATCTCGGGCATACCCCGGGCGAACTCCATGACCCCCCGCAGACCCCGGCTCCGCCGGGCGACGTGAGCACCGGGGGCCAGCCGCTCCGCGTCATCGAGCAGGCGCTCCGCCGTGGCTGCCCACCCGGCGTCCCAGGAAGCCCTGGCCGCCTCGGCAAGGCGTTGTGAGGCGTCGATCGGTGCGGCCGACAGTTCGGCGGCCCGCCACCACGCCCGTGCCGCCGTGCTCGTGGCCCCGCGGAGCCGGGCGCGGGCGGCGGTCCGTTCGAGGAGCCGCGCGACGTCCTCATCGCGTCCGTGGGCCAGGGCGGCGAGATGCCATGCGCGCTCCTCCGCCTCCTCCGGCATCGTGGCGGCCAGAGCGCGGTGAGCCCGGCGCCTCGTCGCGGCACCGCAGCCCTCGTAGACGGCTCTGCTCACGACGGGGTGCCGGAAACCGACGCGGTTGCCCGCCACGTGGAGCAGGCCCGCGTTGGTCACTTCGTCCCAGACGGCGTCACCGGCACCCGACGCACGGCCGGCCCGCCGCACCGTGAGCCGGTCGCCGTGCTCCTCGGCCGCCGCGAGCACGGTCAGCAACTGCGCCGGAGGGCTCAGGGCCTCGATCCCGGCACGGAAAGCCCGCCGCAGGCGCGGCCCGACGGGCGGTCGTCCTCGCTTCCGGCGTTGCTCGGCGTCGTCGAGGTCGCCCCCGAGCGTGGCCAGTTCGTGCAGCGCCAAGGGGTTGCCCCCGGCCTCTCGGACCATGTTCCGCGTCGCCGCCTCGTCGGTGAGCGGCGCCACGGCCGCCACAAGCTGCCGCGCGCCCTCGTCGCTCAGGCCGTCGACCCGCATGTCGGCCACGCCTTCCCAGGGCCGGGCGGCCGGATCGCTGTGATCGGCGAGCACGACGACCACGGGATGCGTTCCTACGCGTCGGGCGACGAACCCCAGGCACAGTGCGGTGGCCTCGTCGAGCCACTGCCCGTCGTCCACCACGACGAGCACGGGCTGCCGCTCGGCGAGTCCGCAGAGCAACGACAGCACGGCCGCCCCGACCACCAGGCGGTCCGTCGGCTCACCGCTCAGCCCGAGCGCGGTACGCACAGCGGCGGCCTGGTCCGTCGCCAGCAGCTCGACACGATCGGCCAGCGGGCGCAGCAGCCCGTGCAGCCCCGCGAAAGCCAGGTCCGACTCGGGCCGGGTGGCCGAGTGGCTCAGCCGGACGAAGTCCGCGGCCTGGCCGTGCGCGTGGCGAAGCAGAGCTGACTTGCCGATGCCCGGCTCGCCCCACACCACGAGCGCGCCACCGCTCCCGCCGCGGGCCCGCGAGAGCAGCCCGTCGAGAGCCGCGGTCTCCTCGCGGCGTCCGAACAGCTCCGTCGGCGCGGCGATCCGGGACGCCACAGTCGACGGTTCGAGATCGTCGCCGGCGGTTCCGGCGGGGACGACCAGCGAGTCCGGTCCCCACTGCTCGGCCGGGCCCGCCACTGCGGCCAACCGGCCGGGCCCGCAGTCGGCGTCAGAGGACAGGTGCGGCCCGAACCTCGACCCGTGCCCGTAGTTCATCGCGCGAGGTGACAGACCGAGTGTGCGTTCATGGGCCAAGGCTGCACGGCGGTGATCACAGGCAACAAGCGGGACATGACCAGGTCATCAAAAGTGACAAGCTCCCGTATCGTGACCGTATGGCCGATCCTCGACAGCCCGAAGATTCCACCGCCACCGCGGGCCAGAGCCGCCCGGAAGCGGGCTATGAACACATCGACGACGACGTGTGCCGCAGTTTTCAGCGCTCGGTCGAGACCGTGGGCAAGAAGTGGAGCGCCGCGGTGCTTCTGGCGGCGATGCGGGGCGCGCGCCGATTCGTCGACTACCGAGCGCGGATCCCCGGAATCTCGAACCACCTTCTGTCCCAGCGTCTGCGTGAGCTTGAGGGACACCGACTCATTGAGCGGCTCGTGGTACCGACGACGCCGGTCCAGATCACGTACCGGCCCACCGAGCAAGGCGCCAGCCTGATGCGTGTCCTGCATCCGCTGATCGAATGGAGCGCCAAGAACGAGGACCTGGACACCTGACGAGCTGGTCGCAGGCCGTCCACGCACCCGATCCGTCGCGTACCGGGACCGGTGATCGCGCGGGCGGTCACCGCGAGCTGCACGGCCACGAGACCGACGCCCCCGCGGCACCGTGGATCAGCACCGTGTCGCCCTCGCCCAAGCCGCCCGTGGAGCGTGGCTCGGGGCCCGCCGCAGGCCCAAAGCCCCCAAGAGGTCCCACAGATGCCGCCGTACCACTCCCTGACCCGCTCAACAGCGGGTCAGAGGGGGTACGGCGGCATCCGTACATCAAATGTCGCGGAACGTCTCGATCTGCGCGCCCACCGAGTTCAGCCGCTCGGCGAGGTCCTCGTAACCGCGGTTGATCACATAGACGTTGCGCAGCACCGAGGTGCCCTCGGCCGCCATCATCGCCAGCAGCACGACGACCGCCGGACGCAGCGCCGGCGGACACATCATCTCGGCGGCCCGCCAGCGGGTGGGGCCCTCGACCAGGACCCGGTGCGGGTCGAGGAGTTGCAGCCGGCCGCCCAGGCGGTTGAGGTCGGTCAGATAGATCGCGCGGTTGTCGTAGACCCAGTCGTGGATCATCGTCGAACCGTGCGCCGTGGCCGCGATCGCCGCGAAGAACGGGGCGTTGTCGATGTTCAGGCCGGGGAACGGCATGGGGTGGATCTTGTCGATCGGCGCCTCCAGCTTCGAGGGGCGCACGGTCAGATCGGCCAGGCGCGTGCGGCCGTTGTCCGCCTTGTACTCGGGGCCGAGGTCGTGGTCCAGGCCCATGCCCTCCAGCACGGCCAGCTCGATCTCCAGGAACTCCAGCGGCACCCGTCGCACCGTCAGCTCCGACTCCGTGACCACGGCGGCTGCGATCAGGCTCATCGCCTCGACCGGGTCCTCGGAAGGGGAGTAGTCCACGTCCCTGTCGATGTGCGGAACGCCGTGCACGGTCAGGGTGGTCGTGCCCACGCCCTCGATGTGGACGCCCAACTCCTCAAGGAAGAAGCACAGATCCTGGACCATGTAGTTGGAGCTGGCGTTGCGGATGACCGTGGTGCCGTTGTGCCGGGCGGCGGCGAGCAGCGCGTTCTCCGTGACGGTGTCGCCGCGTTCGGTCAGCACGATGGGGCGGTCGGGGGAGGTGCCGGGGGTGACCGTCGCGTGGTAGACACCCTCGGTGGCGGTCACTTCGAGGCCGAAGCGGCGCAGCGCCATCATGTGGGGCTCGACCGTGCGGGTGCCGAGGTCGCAGCCTCCCGCGTACGGGATCTTGAACTGGTCCATGCGGTGCATCAGCGGTCCGAGGAACATGATGATGCTCCGCGTGCGCCGCGCCGCCTCCAGGTCGATCGCGTCCATGTCCAACTCGGCCGCCGGCGTGATCTCCAGGTCCGCGCCCTCGTTGATCCAACGGGTACGCACCCCGATCGAGTTGAGCACCTCCAGGATGCGGAAGACCTCCTCGATCCTGGCGACCCGACGCAGCACCGTGCGGCCGGAGTTCAGCAGGCTGCCGCAGAGCAGCGCCACGCACGCGTTCTTGCTCGTCTTGACGTCGATCGCGCCGTTGAGCCGCCGGCCGCCGACCACCCGCAGATGCATGGGGCCGGCGTAACCCAGGGACACGATCTCGCTGTCGAGGGCCTCGCCGATGCGGGCGATCATCTCAAGGCTGATGTTCTGGTTGCCTCGTTCGATGCGGTTCACCGCGCTCTGGCTGGTGCTGAGAGCCTCCGCCAGCTGTGATTGTGTCCAGCCGCGATGTTGGCGGGCGTCCCGAATGAGCTGTCCGATCCGGGCCAGGTAGTCATCGATCATGCCTTCGAGCCTATCTCACATATGAGATCTCTCATTTCGGGGTGCTCCATTCGAGTGGTGACACGCCGACGGGCCGTTCCCGCCTCCGAGTTCCTCCGGACGGCGCCGAGCGGCGCCTGACCCGTGTGGAGACCGGCTACCGCCCGGGTCGGTCCTCGGAAAACCACGCGGACAGTGCCCGCAACCTCCCGACGCTCCGCGCGCCGGCGTGTCGCGCCGCCGCGAAGATCCAGACGAGACGGCCTAAGCCGGCACCGCACCGCTTCGGGCGGCCTTGTGCCACCGCGCGCTCAGCCGGGAGCCGGACTCACGCCGTGCCGCGCGGCGCAGCAGGGGTATCGCCAGAAGAAACCCGAGGATCGCCCAGGCGGTCAGCACCATCGCCACCATGGGCAACTCCCAGGAGCCGGCCGGCTCGGCGACCCGCGCCGCGTCCGGCAACAGCGCCGCACGCAGTCCCTGAGCCATCCACTTCAGCGGAAAGACCGAGGCCACCTGCTGGACCACCGCCGGCAGCGAGGTGATCGGAAAGACCGCGCCCGAGGTGACCAGCAGTCCCATCGTCGGCAGCACGATCAACGCCAGCGCCTCGCGCGGGTTCGGCAGCACGGCCCCTATCGCGGCACCCAGCGGCACCACGGCGAGCAGCCCGAGCGTGCTCACCCACAGCAGCGTCAGCCAGCCCTCGACCCCGCGCGGCAGCGGACCTTCCGCCACCACCGCGGCGGCCACGAGCAGCAACCCCAGCGTGCCGACGGCGACGGTGACCACCAGCAGGCACTTGGCGACCAGATAGGCCGGTATCCCGCCGGGGGTGGCGCGCAGCCTCAACAGGGTGCCCTCCTCCCTCTCGGCCACCAGCATCTGCGGAAGGTTGACCAGGCCGATCTGGAAGAGCAGATAGGCGGCGAAGCCCGCGAGCACCAGATGGGACATCGGCGTCGCGGTGTCGGCCACCTCCCCGCCGATGTAGCCGACCAGGAGCAACGCGACCACCACGTTGGTGAGGTGGCCGGACAGCTCCTTCGGGTTCCGCAGCAGATGACGGAGCTCGACCCCGCCCCTGAGGAGCCCGGCGCGCCAGTGCCTCGGGGCCGCACGCCCCGGGGGCGCCACCCCTCGCGCGCCGGCTCCGCCCGCCGTCGTCGTGCCCGTCATGCCGCCGACACCTCCTCGGTCATCGCCCCGTCCTGATGCCCGACGCCCCCGCCCGCCCCGGCGGCGGCGTCGCCCTCCCGGTGGACCATGCGCAGATAGGTGTCCTCCAACGATGGTCGGCTGACCTCCAGATCGGCGATCGGCCCCGACGCCGCCCGATGCAGCTCCCAGACCAGCCGCGACGGATCGCCGGTGCGCTCGCGGCGGGGCGTCCCTTCGGCGTCCGTCCACCGGACCTCCGCCCGGGCGGCGGCGCTACTGGCCAGCTCCGCCGGGGTGCCGATGGCCCTGATCCGGCCGGCGACCAGCATCGCGATCCGGTCGGCCAGCCGCTCGGCCTCCGCCAGGTCGTGGGTGGTCAGCAGGACGGTGACGCCCTCCTCGTGGGCCAACCGCTCCACCAGCGCGTGGAACTCGCGTCGCGCCCGCGGATCGAAGCCGGTGGTCGGCTCGTCGAGAAAGAGCAGCTCCGGGTGACCCACGATGCCCAACGCGACGTCCAGCCGCCGCCGTTGACCGCCGGAGAGCCGCTCCACCCGTTGGCCGGCCTGCTCGCTCAGGCCGACCAGCGCCAGCAGCGCCGCCGGGTCACGCGGCCCGCGGTAGTACGTCGCGAAGTGCGCCAGGAGCTCGGCCACCCGCCAGCGCCCGTGGTCGCGCCAGGACTGGAGGACCAGCCCGACGCGGGCGCGCCAGGCGTCGTCGCCCCGCTCCGGGTCCGCGCCCAGGACGCGGACCTCCCCGCCCGAGCGCCGCCGGAAGCCCTCCAGGATCTCGACGCTCGTCGTCTTGCCCGCGCCGTTCGGCCCGAGCAGGGCGAAGACCTCACCGCGCCGGATGTCCAGGTCCACGCCGTGCAGCACGTCCCTCCCGCCGTAGGACATCGTCATCCCCCGCGCCTGGACGACCGCGTCCGCCGCGCGCCCGGTCACCGCGCCGCCTCCCGCCCCGGCGCGGCGGCCTTCGCGGCCCCGGCGCCCGGCACCGCGTCCGGCAAGGTCCCGGCGCCCTCGACGATCGCCCGGAGCGCCGCCACATGGCCCTCGAAGGCGGTCCTGCCGCGGCCCGTCAGCCGCACCCGCGTCCGGCGCTTCCTCCCTCCGCCCTCCTTGAGGATCTCCAGATACCCGGCCTCTCCCAGGGTGTGCAGCTGCTTGGAGAGCGCCGAGTCGCTGAGCGAGAGGCTGTCGCGGACGAAGGCGAAGTCGGCCCACTCCGTGGTGGCCAGCAGGGCGACCACGGAGAGCCGGGTGGAGGGATGGATCAGCTCGTCGAAGCCGGCCGGGGTGCTCATGAGCGGACCCCCTCGCGCTCCACACGCTGACCGTGGCCGCGCAGCGAACCCGTGGACCAGCGGCTCGCCGGGCCGATGAAGAGCAGGAAGACGGCGGCCGTCACCGTGGCCTGCGTCAGGCCGGCCCACGCCGGCTCCAGCGGCGCGGCCAACCGGCCGGTGAGCAGGACGGTCCCCCCGGTGACCAGCGCGCCGGCGACCAGGGTGGCCAACGCCCGCCAGTTGTACCGGGTGTGATGCAGCCGCACCCGGCTGCCCCGGTGCGCGTGTCTGGCCAGCGCGGCCAGCAGCGCGACATACACGGTGCCGGCCAGCAGCACGCCCCACAGGGGCGGATCCAGGCCCATCCCCGCGAGGAAGAGCCACAGCAGCGCGGCGGTGCCCCAGGTGGACGGATCGGCGCCGCCGGAGACCGAGCGCTCCACCTCGTCGTACACCCGCTCCTGCGGAACCCTCACTCGCTGTAGGTCCCGCCACGCCTGCTCGGCGTCGATCGTCGCGCTCATGGCCGTCGCCCTCCCCTTCCGGGCCCCGGAGTTGGCTCTCCGTGACCCAGCTTGACTTTCCTGCCAGGAAAGCTAACACTTACTTTCCAGGTAGGCAAGTCGACGGGGGCCCCGGTCCGCCTCCGCGGTCGGAGGGGGTGATGGGTTAGGGTTATCTCGACATCGAGATACCTGGCGTCGAGCTCGACGCCGAAGGAACACGAGGACCGTCTGGCGGCGCGCCTTTCCGAGGGGCCTACTTAGGGTTCCCTTAGCGAGTGGTGGCCCGGCGCGCACGGCAGGATTGCGGTAGATCGTGCGAATCATGTGGTGAAGGAGACAGTCGTGTCGGCGAACAGCTTTGACGCTCGCAGCACCCTGCGGGTGGGCGACGAGTCCTACGAGATCTTCCGGCTGGACAAGGTGGCGGGCTCGGACCGACTGCCCTACAGCCTGAAGGTGCTCCTGGAGAACCTGCTCCGGACCGAGGACGGGGCGAACATCACCGCCGATCACATCAGGGCCCTGGCCGGCTGGGACGCCGCCGCGCAGCCCAGCCAGGAGATCCAGTTCACCCCGGCCCGTGTGATCATGCAGGACTTCACCGGCGTGCCCTGCGTGGTGGACCTGGCCACCATGCGGGAGGCGGTGCGTGAGCTGGGCGGCGACCCGGCGCGGATCAACCCGCTGGCGCCGGCCGAGTTGGTCATCGACCACTCCGTCATCGCCGACAAGTTCGGCACCGCCAACGCCTTCCAGCAGAACGTCGAGCTGGAGTACGGCCGCAACCGCGAGCGCTACCAGTTCCTGCGCTGGGGCCAGACCGCGTTCGACGAGTTCAAGGTGGTCCCGCCGGGCACCGGCATCGTCCACCAGGTGAACATCGAGCACCTGGCCCGCACCGTCATGGTGCGCGGCGGTCAGGCCTACCCGGACACCCTGGTCGGCACCGACTCGCACACCACGATGGTCAACGGCCTCGGCGTGCTCGGCTGGGGCGTCGGCGGCATCGAGGCCGAGGCCGCGATGCTGGGCCAGCCGGTCTCCATGCTGATCCCGCGCGTGGTCGGCTTCAAGCTCACCGGCCAGCTGCCCACCGGCACCACCGCGACCGACCTGGTGCTCACCATCACCGAGATGCTGCGCAGGCACGGAGTGGTGGGCAAGTTCGTGGAGTTCTACGGCGAGGGTGTCGGCGCCATCCCGCTGGCCAACCGCGCCACCATCGGCAACATGTCGCCCGAGTTCGGCTCGACGGCCGCCATGTTCCCGATCGACGCCGAGACGATCAACTACCTGCGCCTGACCGGCAGGGACGCCCAGCAGCTCGCGCTGGTCGAGTCCTACGCCAAGGAGCAGGGGCTGTGGCTGGACCCGGCCAGCGAGCCGGAGTTCAGCGAGTACCTGGAGCTGGACCTGTCCACCGTGGTGCCCTCCATCGCGGGCCCCAAGCGTCCCCAGGACCGGATCGCCCTCTCCGAGGCCAAGGCCAAGTTCGGCGACGACGTGCGTGTCTACGTCCCGCACGCGGACGCCGACGAGGCGGGCAAGGAGTCCTTCCCCGCCTCCGACGCCCCCGCCGTCAGCAACGGCACGCCCAGCGACCCGGTCACGGTGACCCTGGCGGACGGCAGCTCGTTCCAGCTGGACCACGGCGCGGTCACCGTGGCGGCCATCACCTCCTGCACCAACACCTCCAACCCCTCGGTGATGGTCGGTGCCGCCCTGCTGGCGAAGAAGGCCGTGGAGCGCGGGCTGACCCGCAAGCCCTGGGTGAAGACCACCCTGGCGCCCGGCTCCAAGGTCGTCATGGACTACTACGACCGCGCCGGTCTGACGCCCTACCTGGACAAGCTCGGCTTCAACCTGGTCGGCTACGGCTGCACCACCTGCATCGGCAACTCGGGCCCGCTGCCCGAGGAGATCTCGCAGGCGGTCAACGAGCACGACCTGGCCGTGGTCTCGGTCCTCTCCGGCAACCGGAACTTCGAGGGCCGGATCAACCCGGACGTCAAGATGAACTACCTGGCCTCGCCGCCGCTGGTCGTCGCCTACGCGCTCGCCGGCTCGATGAAGGTCGACATCACCAGCGAGCCGCTGGGCGCCGACACCGAGGGCCGCCCGGTCTACCTGCGGGACATCTGGCCCACCGAGCAGGAGATCGAGGACGTCGTGGCCTCGGCCATCGGCCAGGAGATGTTCGGCCAGAGCTACGCCGACGTCTTCGCCGGCGACGCCCAGTGGAACGCGCTGTCCATCCCGACCGGTTCGACCTTCGAGTGGGACGCCGAGTCCACCTACGTCCGCAAGCCCCCGTACTTCGAGGGCATGACGAGGGACCCGGAGCCGGTCTCGGACATCGCCGGCGCGCGGGTGCTGGCCAAGCTGGGGGACTCGGTCACCACCGACCACATCTCCCCGGCCGGCGCCATCAAGGCGGACACCCCCGCCGGGCGCTATCTGACCGAGCACGGCGTCGAGCGCAGGGACTTCAACTCCTACGGTTCCCGCCGGGGCAACCACGAGGTGATGATCCGGGGCACCTTCGCCAACATCCGGCTGCGCAACCAGATCGCCCCCGACACCGAGGGCGGCTACACCAGGGACTTCACCCAGGACGGCGCGCCGGTGTCGTTCATCTACGACGCGTCGAGCAACTACCAGGCGGCCGGCGTGCCCCTGGTCGTGCTGGCCGGCAAGGAGTACGGCTCGGGCTCGTCCCGCGACTGGGCGGCCAAGGGCACCGCGCTCCTCGGTGTGCGCGCCGTCATCGCCGAGTCCTACGAGCGCATCCACCGCTCCAACCTGATCGGCATGGGCGTGCTCCCGCTCCAGTTCCCGGCCGGGCAGACCGCCGCCACCCTGGGCCTCACCGGCGAGGAGACCTTCTCCTTCACCGGCGTGACCGCGCTCAACGACGGCACCACGCCCGAGACCGTCAAGGTCACCACGGACAGCGGGGTCGAGTTCGACGCCGTCGTCCGGATCGACACCCCCGGCGAGGCGGACTACTACCGCAACGGCGGGATCATGCAGTACGTGCTGCGTTCCCTGCTGCGCAAGTAGGGGGCGCGGGCGGGCGGTTCGCGCTCTCGTCCGGGTCACCGCCGGGTCATCGCGACCCGGCGTTCCCGGGCGGCGGCGCGGCCCGCGCCGCCCTCGGCACAACGAAGGAAGTCGCAGCTCAGCCCAAGGGCCGGCCGGTCGTTCGAGGTTCACTCGGACGTGGCCGGTCCTTCGCGTGTGTCAGGGAGATCTCAACTCGGAAAAGCCTCCGGGCGATCTTGGCTCCCGATCTTCCGTGCACGCGCCAAGTGGACTATACCTGTCGGGCACCGGCGGCCATCCCGTTCGGCTCCCAGAGGAAGACGAGGCTGCATATGACGTCCCCACTCAACCGCCGTTCCCTGCTGACCCGTTCCGCCGCGGCCGGCCTGCTGTCGG
This sequence comes from Streptomyces sedi, assembly GCF_006335015.1. Taxonomy (GTDB): domain Bacteria; phylum Actinomycetota; class Actinomycetes; order Streptomycetales; family Streptomycetaceae; genus Streptomyces; species Streptomyces sedi. The sequence continues at coordinate 160,337 of NZ_VDGT01000005.1, read as the reverse complement.
TGCCGGCGGTGAGCGCCCTCTCCGGCTGCGCCAGCGGCGGTGGTGACGACAACACCGTCGAGCGCGGCGAGACCTCGGAGGGCAACCCGCTGGGCGTCGATCCGGACGCCGAGTTGGAGGTCGTCATCTTCGACGGCGGCTTCGGCGACCAGTACGCGCTGGACGCCGAGGCGATATACCAGGAGAGCTACGGCCAGGTCGCGCACGTCAAGACGACCGAGATCCAGACCAGGCTCCAGTCCCGGTTCAACCAGGGCGACCCGCCGGACGTCGTCAACAACAGCGGCGCCGACGCCATGGACATCGCGGCGCTGACCCGCAACGACCAGATCTACGACCTGAACGAGCTGCTGGACGCCCCCTCGCTGGACGACCCCAACGTCACCGTGCGCGACACCCTGATGCCGAGCACGGTCGAGATGGGGCAGTTCGGCTCGCAGGAGGTCTGGCGGCTCAACTACGCATTCACCGTCTACGGCCAGTGGTACTCGCGCACCGCCCTGGAGCGCCTGGAGGTCGAGTACCCGCGCACCTGGGACGAGATGATCGCCGTCTGCGAGGCCGCCAAGCGGCAGGGAATGGCCGGCTGGACCTACGCGGGCGTCTATCCGTACTACTTCAACTTCACGCTCTACCCGTTCATCGGGAAGATCGGCGGCCCCGACGTCCTCAAGGCGATCGACAACCTGGAGCCGAACGCCTGGCGCCACGACGCGGTGAAGGCCGCCTTCGAGGCGTACCACGAGCTGGCCGCGCGCGGCTATGTCCTGCGGGGCAGCCCGGGCATGACGCACGAGGAGTCCCAGGACGAGTGGAACGGCTACCAGGCCCTCTTCATCCCCAACGGCTCCTGGGTGGAGAACGAGTCGCGGCGGAACACCCCCGAGGACTTCGACATGGCCGTGGGCCCGCCCACCAGCCTTGACTCCTCGGACGCCATGCCGTTCGAGACGCTCTGGGCCTCGGCGAGCGAGCCGTTCTTCGTGCCGGCCGACGCCAAGAACCCGATCGGCGGCCTGGAGTTCCTGCGGGTGATGCTCGGCCAGCAGTCGGCGCGCAACTTCACCGAGCTGGTCTCCTCGCTCACCTGTGTGCGCGGGGCGGCCGACGACCTGGAGCTGCCGCCCGGCCTGGCCAGCGCCAAGCAGGTCTTCGAGGCGGCGGGTGAGAACCTGCTCGTGCCCCGACTGCCCGACTGGTACAAGCAGTTGAACGACGAGGAGGTCGGCGGTGCCGTCGCCGCCATGATGGCCGGCGACATCGACGCCGACGAGGCCATCAACCGTTGCCAGCGCGCCGCCGACGCGACCGCGAGCGACGACTCCGTCCAGAAGTTCCAGCACGTCTGAGCGCGAAGGGGGCGGCATGGAAGACACAACGCAGCGGGCCGGCAAGGACGTCACCGGGAGCGGTGGGCGCGGGAGCGAGGACCGCCTGACCCCGGGGATGAGACTCCGACTGGCCGTGGCGTTCGTGCTGCCGCCCCGCTTCACGCCGGACAGCGTCCGCTACGACCGGCGTTACCGCAAACTCGACCAGTACCGTTTTATCGTCTGGTTTCTCGCCGCACCCCTTCTGGTGTACGGCATATTCGTGATATCGCCTTTCGTGCAGGCGTTCTTCTACTCGATGACGGACTGGACCGGATACAGCTCCAGTTACAACTTCACCGGGTTCGAGAACTACGAGAGGATGTGGAACGACGACAAGTTCTGGGACGCCACCAAGAACAGCCTGCTGCTGCTGGTGATCGCCCCCGTCGTGACGCTGGCGCTGGGGCTCTTCTTCTCGTACATGCTCACCGCCGGCGGTCGGCGCCGGAGCGAGGCGGTGGCGGGGGTCACCGGCTCCGGGCTCTACAAGATCGTCTACTTCTTCCCGCAGGTGCTCTCGCTGGCGATCATCGCCGTGATCTGGGCGCGGATCTACAGCCCGCGCAGCGGCGCGCTCAACGCCGGGCTGGACGCCGTCGGCCTCGGCTCCTGGCAGCGCGAGGACTGGCTGGGCAGCTCCTGGGCGATCTGGTGCGTGCTGATCGTGCTGTGCTGGTCGTTCGTCGGCTTCTACGTGGTGCTGTTCTCGGCGGCGATGAGTTCCATCCCGAACGAGATCTACGAGGCGGCCCGACTGGACGGCGCGGGACGGTCGTTGACGTTCTTCCGGATCACCTTCCCGCTCACCTGGGAGACCGTCCGCACCGGGTGGGTCTACATGGGCATCCAGGCGCTGGACGCCTTCGCGCTGGTGAACGTGATGGTGCCCGAGCACGGCATGGACGTGCTGCCCAGCTATCTGTTCTCGAAGGCGTTCAGGGACGGTCAGGCCGGCTACGCGATCACCATCGGGGTGGCGCTCTTCCTGATCACGCTGGTGTTCGCCACGGTCATGATGCGGATCGGCCGCCGGGACCGGATCGAGATGTAGGCGGGTGCCCGGGGCGCCGCCCGACGCCCCGGGGCCTCGTATCCACCACGCCAACCGCCTTTGGGAGCACCGCAGATGAGCGTCACCGAAACCACGGAGGAGCGGCCGGTCGAGGAGCCGGAGCGGTCGCCCGAGCAGCACGGCCGGAGCGTCACCGGCACCACGTTGAACGTCTTCTCGCACACCTTCCTCGTCGTCTGGCTCTTTATGGCGGCGGCGCCGCTGGTGCTGGTCGTCCTCAACAGCTTCCGCCCGCACGGCGACATCGTCTCGGAGCCCTTCGGGCTGCCGACCAGCCTGGAGTGGGAGAACTTCACCAACGCCTGGACCTCGGCCAACATCGGCCGCTACGCCCTCAACTCGTTGATCATCCTGGCGGGTTCCCTCACCGGCACGATGCTGCTGGGGGCGATGGCCGCCTATGTGCTGGCCCGCTTCGACTTCCCCGGCAACAGGCTGCTGCACCTGCTGTTCGTCGGCGGGATGATGTTCCCGATCTTCCTCGCGCTGGTGCCCCTGTTCTTCGTGTTGAACAACATGGGCCTGCTCAACACGCGCCAGGGCCTGATCCTCGTCTACATCGCCTACTCGCTGCCGTTCACGATCTTCTTCCTGGTCTCCTTCTTCCGCACCCTGCCCGGCGGGGTGCAGGAGGCGGCGATGCTGGACGGCGCCTCGCACAGCAGGACGTTCTTCCAGATCATGCTGCCGATGGCCAAGCCGGGCCTGATCAGCATCGGGATCTTCAACTTCCTCGGCCAGTGGAACCAGTTCGTGCTGCCCCGGGTGCTCAACGTCGGCGACCCGGACGACGCGGTGCTGCCGCAGGGCCTGGCCGCGCTGATGGTGCAGCAGGGGTACGAGGGGGACTGGGGCGCGCTCTACGCGGGCGTCTCGCTGGCGATGCTGCCGGTGCTGACGGTGTACGTGGCGTTCCAGAGGCAGGTGCAGAACGGCCTGACGGCGGGCGCGGTGCGATGACGACCGCGGTTCCGGACTTCGGTCGATTCCCGCACGCGACCACCACGAAAGGCGCCGACTTCCTATAGTGGGCCCGGCGTCGCCCTCCGTCGCAGGTGGGACGGCCGTTGGGAGGCGAGCCGCCGGCCCGTTTGGGGCGGCGGGACGCTCGGTATGTGGGAAGTGGAGTGAGCCGTGAAGACTCCGGGATCGCAGTCCTCGCTGCACCGGGCCAATCTGGAACGGGTGATCAGGGCGGTCCGGGCCGCCGGTTCGCTCACCCAGGCCGACATCGCCAGGACCACGGGTCTCTCGGCGGCCACCGTCTCGAACATCGTTCGGGAGTTGAAGGAGCTGGGCACGGTCGAGGTGCGCTCCACCTCGGCGGGTGGCCGGCGGGCCCGCAGCGTCTCGCTCTCCAGTGACGCGGGGATCGTGGTGGGCGTGGACTTCGGCCACTCCCACCTGCGGGTGGCCGTGGGGAACCTGGCGCACCAGGTACTCGCGGAGGAGGCCGAGCCGCTGGACGTGGACGCCTCGGCCGACCAGGGCTTCGACCGGGCCGAGAAGCTGGTCGACCGGCTGCTGGCGGTGGCGGGGATGGACCGTTCCAAGATCATCGGTATCGGTCTCGGCGTGCCGGGGCCGATCGACATGACCAGCGGCGCCATCGGCTCCACCGCGATACTGCCGGGCTGGCGCGGCACCAACCCGCGTGAGGAGCTGAGGGCCAGGACCGGCGTCCCCGTGCACGTGGACAACGACGCGAACCTGGGCGCGCTGGGCGAGTCGGTGTGGGGGAGCGGGCGCGGCGCGGGCGACCTGGCGTACATCAAGGTGGCCAGCGGGGTCGGCGCCGGTCTGGTGATCAACGGGCGTCTGTACCGGGGTTCTGGCGGCACGGCGGGGGAGATAGGTCACATCACCCTCGACGAGTCGGGCACGGTCTGCCGCTGCGGCAACCGGGGCTGTCTGGAGACCTACACCGCGGCGCGTCACGTGCTGCCGCTGCTGGCGCCCGTGCACGGCACCGAGCTGACCATGCGGCGCGTGGTCCAGCTGGCCCGCGACGGCGACCCCGGCTGCCAGCGGGTGATCGCCGACGTCGGCCGCCATGTGGGCACGGCGGTGGCGCAGTTGTGCAACGTGCTCAACCTCAACCGCGTGGTGCTCGGCGGGGACGTCGCCGAGGCCGGCGAGATCGTGCTCGGCCCCATCAGGGACTCCGTCGGCCGCTACGCCATCCCCAGCGCGGCCCGCCAGCTCACCGTGGCCGCCGGCGCGCTGGGCGGCCGGGCCGAGGTGCTGGGGGCGCTGGCCCTGGTGCTGCGGGAGATGGGCGACGGGATGCTGCTCGGCTCGGGTCGGGGCGGCTGAACGCGCGCGGCTGAGCGTCGGACCCTGCTCGTTGAACCTTCAAGAGGTAAAGCGAGGGAAGAACGGGTGAAGCTCCCGCGACGCCTCGCGGCGCGGGCCGTCAAATTCCCGTCGAAACCTCGCCGTAAACCTTCTCTTCCGGCCCGAGGGAAGATCTCGATTTGGTTGAAGCTGGATTTATGTATTGACGGCAACAAGTCGTCGGAGTTAGCTCTCAACCGACCGATATGGCCGTCAACTCGCGGCCCGAGCGGGAGGCTTGAGGAACGATGCGTCAACACAAGCGACTTGCCGGCTTCGGCGTCGCGTCCCTGTCCCTTGCCCTGGCGCTGACCGCCTGCGGGGAAGCCGGCGGGGGCGACGACGACGACAACGAGGGCGGCGGCGGGGACGGTGGTGGCACCATCGGCCTTCTGCTCCCCGAGGACCGCACCACCCGGTACGAGTCCTTCGACCGCCCCTTCATCGAGGGCAAGATCGGCGAGCTGTGCCCGGACTGCACGGTCCAGTACAACAACGCCAGCGAGGACGCCAACCTCCAGAAGCAGCAGTTCGACGCGATGCTCACCGACGGCGTCGACGTGATCATCCTGGACGCGGTGGACGCCTCGACGACCTCCACCTGGGTCGAGGAGGCCGACGCCGAGGGCGTGCCCGTCGTCGCCTACGACCGGCTGGCCGAGGGCCCGATCGACGCCTATGTCTCCTACGACAACGAGCGGGTCGGCGAACTCCAGGGCCAGGCCCTGCTCGACGCCCTGGGCGACGAGGCCGAGGGCTCCCGCGTCGTGATGATCAACGGCTCGCCCACCGACCCCAACGCCGCGCAGTTCAAGTCCGGCGCCGAGTCCGTCCTTGAGGGCACCGCCGAGATCGTCTTCTCCCAGGACATCGACGGCTGGGACGCCGCCCTGGCCAACGAGGAGATGAACGCCGCCATCGACTCGCTCGGCGCCGACGGCTTCGACGCGGTCTACGTCGCCAACGACGGCATGGGCGCCGGCGTGATCAACGCCCTGGAGGCCGCCGGCATCTCCGACGTCCCCGTGGGCGGCCAGGACGCCGAACTCGCGGGCCTCCAGCGGATCGTCACCGGCGCGCAGACGTTCTCGATCTACAAGGCGCTCCAGCCCGAGGCCGAGATCACCGCCGAGGTCGCCGTCCGCCTGCTGCGCGGCGAGGACTTCGCCGAGCTCACGCCCGACAGCGCCGACAGCGCGACCGACGAGGGTATCCCGTCCACCCTGCTGGAGCCCGTCCCGGTGACCCTGGACACCATCGAGGACACCGTGATCGCGGACGAGTTCTACGCCCCCGCCGACATCTGCACCGCCGAGTTCGCCGACGCCTGCCAGGAAGTCGGCCTCGGCTGACCGTCGCACCGTCCGGACCCCGCCCCGCCCCACCACCGTCGGGGGCGGGGCCGGCCGACGCAGCGCAAGGAGCTGACCCCACGCATGACCGCCGCACCCGTTCTGGCGTTGCACGGCGTCTCCAAGCGGTTCGGTGCCGTGCAGGCACTGACCGACGTCGACCTGGAGATCCGTCCCGGCCGCGTGACCGCCCTCGTGGGCGACAACGGCGCCGGAAAATCCACCCTCATCAAGACCATCGCCGGGGTCCACCCGATCGACGCCGGCAGCATCTCCTGGAAGGGGCGGGAGGTCCGGATCTCCAAGCCCCACGACGCCCAGGAACTGGGCATCGCCACCGTGTACCAGGACCTCGCCCTGTGCGACAACCTCGACGTGGTCGCCAACCTCTTCCTCGGTCGCGAGCTGCGCACCGCGCACATCCTCGACCAGGTCGCGATGGAGCGCGAGGCCCGCGAACTGCTGGAGACCCTCTCCATCCGCATCCCCAGCGTGCGCATCCCCGTCGCGTCGCTCTCCGGCGGGCAGCGGCAGGTCGTCGCCATCGCCCGCGCGCTGGTCGGCTCGCCCGAGGTGGTCATCCTCGACGAGCCGACGGCCGCGCTCGGTGTCGAGCAGACCGCCCAGGTGCTCGACCTCGTGGAGCGGCTGCGTGACCGTGGCCTCGGCGTCGTCCTCATCAGCCACAACGTGGCCGACGTCCGCGCCGTCGCCGACGACGTGGCGGTGCTGCGGCTGGGCCGCAACAACGGCGTCTTCCCGGCCGCCGAGACCAGCGGCGAGGAGATCATCGCCGCCATCACCGGGGCCACGGACAACGCGGTCACCCGACGAAGCCTCCGCAGGGACCACCAGGGTTCCGAGGCCGAGCCCGAGCCCGAGCCCGAGCAGAACACCGACGCCGAGGGCGCGGGGGAGGAAGCCTGATGAGCGACAAACTCGCGCCCGACCCCCGCCTGTTGGTGCGGGAACGCGGCCTGGCCGGCTACCTGGAGGACTTCCGGCGCCGGATCACCGGTGGCGAGCTGGGCTCGATCCCGGTGATCATCGGCATGATCATCATCGCCGTGGTCTTCGAGTCCCAGACCGGCACGTTCCTCTCGCCGCGCAACATCAGCAACATCTCCGTCTACATCGCGGGCCCCGGCATCATGGCCGTCGGCATCGTGCTGGTGCTGCTGCTCGGCGAGATCGACCTGTCGGTCGGCTCCATGGCCGGCCTGTCCGCGGCGGTCTGGGCGGTGCTCTCCGTCAGCCACGGGGTCAACGACCTGCTCGCCATCGTCCTGGCCATCCTGGCCGGCGCGGCCGTCGGCACCCTGCACGGCTTCTTCTTCGCCAAGATCGGGGTGCCCGCCTTCGTGGTGACCCTCGCCGGCTTCCTCGGCTGGAGCGGGCTCCAGATCTGGGTGATGGGCGACGAGGGCACCATCAACATCCCCCGCGACAGCCTGGTGCGGGACTTCAACAACTTCTACTTCTCCGACATCTCGGCCGCCTACGGGCTGGCCGCCGTGCTCAGCCTCGGCTACCTGGGGGCGCTGCTCTTCCAGGAGCGCAGGCGCGAGCGGGCGACGCTGCCCACCCGGCCGCTGAGCGAGATCATCCTGCGGGCGGGCCTGGTCGCGGTGGCCGCGTTCGTCACCGCCTACACCCTCAACCAGCACCGCGGCCTGCCGCTGGCGCTGGTGATCTTCCTGGCGATCCTGCTGGCCGCGGACTTCATGATCCGCCGCACCACCTACGGCCGGCAGATCTTCGCCGTCGGCGGCAACGCCGAGGCCGCACGCCGCGCCGGCATCAACGTGGAACGGGTCAGGCTGACCGTCTTCACCCTGGCCAGCGCGCTGGCCGCCCTCGGCGGCCTCTTCTACGCGGCCCAGGCCGGCGGCGCCTCGAAGAGCCTGGGCTCCGGCAACCTGCTGATGAACGTCATCGCCGCGGCCGTCATCGGCGGCACCAGCCTCTTCGGCGGACGCGGCTGGATCTGGTCGGCGCTGCTGGGCACCCTCGTCATCCAGTCCATCACCACGGGCCTGAACCTGATGGGCATGGCCAGCGAGATCCAGTACATGATCACGGGCGCCGTGCTGCTGGTCGCCGTCGTCCTCGACTCGATCTCCCGGCGCACCCAACGCACGGCTGGTCGAACATAGTTCCTGTTCAGGCGAGAGGCAGGTCACCCGGGTCGGCGACGGCCCGGGTGACCCATCCCGCATCCTGAGAACGCCACAACGCGGGTGGCGCACTAGACTCTCCGGGTGATGGGAGTGCCCAGAAACGAGGAGGAACGGTGTCGTTGCTGACCGGTGTCTCGGGACCGCGTGACCTGGACGGGCTGACCCCCGAGGAGCTGGTCGAGCTCGCCGGGGAGATCCGCGCCTTCCTGATCCAGGAGGTCTCCAAGACCGGCGGACACCTCGGCCCCAACCTCGGCGTCGTCGAGCTGACCATCGCGCTCCACCGGGTGTTCGAGTCCCCGGCGGACCGCGTGCTGTGGGACACGGGCCACCAGTCCTACGTGCACAAGCTGCTCACCGGCCGCCAGGACTTCTCCGGGCTGCGCACCAGGGACGGCCTCTCCGGCTACCCCTCGCGCCAGGAGTCCGAGCACGACGTCATCGAGAACAGCCACGCCTCCACCGTCCTCGGCTGGGCCGACGGCCTCGCCAAGGCCAACCAACTGCGCGGCATCGACCGGCACGTCGTCGCCGTCACCGGCGACGGCGCCCTCACCGGCGGCATGGCCTGGGAGGCGCTCAACAACATCGCGGGCGCCAAGGACCGCCCCCTGGTCATCGTCGTCAACGACAACGAGCGCTCCTACGCCCCCACCATCGGCGGCCTCGCCAACCACCTCGCCACCCTGCGCACCACCGACGGCTACGAGCGCTGGCTGGAGCGTGGCCGCCAGGTGCTCAACCGCACCCCCGTGGTCGGCCGGCAGCTCTACGGCACGCTGCACGGCGCCAAGAAGGGGCTGAAGGACGTCATCGCCCCGCAGGGCATGTTCGAGGACCTCGGTATCAAGTACCTGGGCCCCATCGACGGCCACGACATCCAGGCCCTGGAGTCCGCGCTCCAGCGCGCCAAGCGCTTCGGCGGCCCGGTGATCGTGCACTGCCTCACGGAGAAGGGCCGCGGCTACCAGCCGGCCAGGGACGACCAGGCCGACCAGTTCCACGCGGTGGGCGTCATCCACCCGGACACCGGCCTCCCGGTCAGCGCCTCGGGCGCCGACTGGACCTCCGTCTTCGGCGACGAGATCGTGCGGATCGGGCGCGAGCGTCCCGACCTCGTCGCCATCACCGCCGCCATGCTGCGACCGGTCGGGCTCAAGCGCTTCGCCGAGGAGTTCCCCGAGCGGGTCTTCGACGTCGGAATCGCCGAGCAGCACGGCGCGGTCTCCGCCGCGGGGCTCGCCACCGGCGGGCTCCACCCGGTCTTCGCCGTCTACGCCACCTTCCTCAACCGCGCCTTCGACCAGCTGCTGATGGACGTGGCGCTGCACCGCTGCGGCGTGACGTTCGTGCTGGACCGCGCGGGCATCACCGGGCCCGACGGCGCCTCCCACCACGGGATGTGGGACATGTCGATCCTCCAGGTCGTGCCGGGGCTGCGGCTGGCCGCCCCGCGCGACGCCGACCAGCTGCGCGCGCAGCTGCGGGAGGCCGTCGAGGTCAAGGACGCGCCCACGGTGGTCCGTTACTCCCGGGGCAAGGTCGGGACCCCGGTGCCGGCCGTCGGCAGGATCGGCGGGATGGACGTGCTGCGCGAGGCCGGGAGCGACCGGCCCGACGTGCTGCTGGTCTCCGTCGGCGCGCTGGCCCCGGTCTGCCTGGAGGCGGCGGACCTGCTGGACCGGCAGGGGATCAGCGCCACCGTCGTCGACCCCCGCTGGGTCAAGCCGGTCGACCCGGAGCTGCCCGCGCTGGCGGCCGAGCACCGGGTGATCGTCACGGTGGAGGACAACAGCCGCGCCGGCGGCGTCGGTTCGGCCATCGCCCAGGCGCTGCGCGACGCCGACGTGGAGGTGCCGCTGCGGGACTTCGGCATCCCCGAGCGCTTCCTCGACCACGGCAGCAGGAACGAGGTGCTGGCCGAGGTGGGGCTCACGGGGCCGGACATCGCGCGCCAGGTCACCGGTCTCGTCGCCCGGCTGGAGGGCAGGCTCGCCCCCGCCGGCCTCGGCGGCGACAGCGCGCACCACGTCTGACGGCGCACAACGTCTGACGGCGCACCACGTCTGACGGCACCCGACGTCCGACGGCGCCCGACGCCGCCGTACAACGGCGCGGACACCAGAGGAGGGCGGCCCCCACAACAGGCCGCCCTACCAGTTCACTTCACACAGCCACCGCCCGCGCCCCCGGGGACAGACGACGGCCTCACTCAGGTCGTCGGGTCCTCAGACCGTCCGACCCCCGGGCCGTCAGGCCTGCGCGGTCGCCGGGTCGATCCAGGTGACCTCCCAGTGGTGGCCGTCCAGGTCGAAGAAGCTGCGGCCGTACATGCCCTCCAGCTCCACGGCGTCGCCGGCCGCGGTGGCACCGGCGGCCAGGGCGCGGTCGGCCAGCTCGTCGACGGCCTGCCGGCTGTCGGCGCTCAGCCCGATCAACGTCTCCTGGTGGGTGGCGGTGTCCGCGATCTGCTTCTTGGTGAAGGTGCTGAAGTGCTCCTCCGTCAGCAGCATCGCGAAGATGGTGTCGCTGATCACCAGACAGGCGGCGTTGCCGTCCGTGAACTGCGGGTTGAAGGAGTATCCGAGCTTGGTGAAGAAGTCCTTCGACTTGTCGAGATCCTTCACCGGAAGGTTCACGAAAATCATGGTCGCCATAGCGCTCCCTTTTCACTCTGCCACCATCGTTCGCGGTGGCCTCTGGGAGAACATACCGGCCACCCGGTGAAAACTTACAGCCCGTCAGGTGAAACTTCGGCGAGAAGCTGACGCGGCCCCACGACCTCGGCGCCCAGCGCCCGCACCCGGTCCCGCAGCCCCCGGTCCGCCGTGACCACCAGGCATCTCCGCTCCGCCCCCTCGGCCGCCACCAGCTCCACCATCGTGTCGTCCCCGCTGCCCGGCGCGGAGACCACCCGCACCCCCGGCAGCGACTCCACCCCGCGCGCCCTGCCCTCGACGACCAGCACCAGCTCCTCGTCGCCGCCCCGGCGCGACAGCCGGTCCCGCAGCCGTTCGGCGGCACCCCGCCGGTCCCGCCACCAGCCGTCGGGCACCGAGCCCACCACGTTGGCGCCGTCCACCAACAGCAGCGGCGCCCGCCCCGGGTCCACCGGGTCGGGCGCCGCGCGCTTCGTCTCTCCGTCCGTCACTCCACGGACTCTACTGCGGCAGGCTCGCGACCCCCGGCGCCAACAGCCTGCGCCCGAGCACCCGCTCGGAGACCCCGGCCCGGTCCAGATAGGGGGTGATCCCGCCCAGATGGAACGGCCAGCCGGCGCCGGTGATCAGACACAGGTCGATGTCCTGCGCCTCGGCGACCACGCCCTCGTCGAGCATCAGCCCGACCTCCTCGGCGATCGCGTCCAGCGCGCGGGTCCGCACCTGCTCCTCCGACAGCACCCGGTCGCCGACCTCGAAGAGCGCCGCCACCTCAGGATCCAACTCCGGCTTGCCGCCGGAGTGGTCGTAGAGCGTCCGCTTGCCGGCGGCCACCACCCGGCCCAGGTTCTCCGAGACACCGAACCGCTCGGGGAACGCCTCGTGCAGCGTGCCCGCCACATGGTGCGCCACGGCCGGGCCCACCAGTTCGAGCAGCACCATCGGCGACATCGGCAGGCCCAGCGGCGCCAGCGCGTTGTCCGCGACCTCCACGGGAGTGCCCTCGTCGATGGAGGCCAGCACCTCGCCCATGAACCGGGTCAGGATGCGGTTGACGACGAACGCCGGGGCGTCCTTGACCAGCACCGCCGACTTCTTCAGCTCCTTGGCGACGGCGAACGCCGTGGCCAGCGACGCGTCGTCGGTCCGCTCGGCGCGGACGATCTCCAGCAGCGGCAGGACCGCGACCGGGTTGAAGAAGTGGAAGCCCACCACCCGCTCGGGGCGCTTCAGCCGGGAGGCCATCTCCGTGACCGACAGCGAGGAGGTGTTGGTGGCCAGAATGGCGTGCTCGGGGACCACGGCCTCCAGGTCGGCGAAGACCTGCTGCTTGACGCCCATCTCCTCGAAGACGGCCTCGATCACGAAGTCCGCGTCCGCGAAGGCGCTCGCCTTGTCCAGCGAACCCGTGACGTTGGCCTTCAGCCGGTTCGCCTGGTCCTGGTTGAGCCGGCCCTTCAGCAGCAGCATGTCCAGCTGCTCGTGGACCCAGCCGACGCCCTTGTCGACGCGCTCCTGGTCGATGTCGGTGAGCACCACCGGCACCTGGAGCCGTCGCGCGAAGAGCAGCGCCAGCTGCGAGGCCATCAGCCCCGCGCCCACGATCCCGACCTTGGTCACCTTGCGGGCCAGCGACTTGTCCGGAGCGCCCACCGGGCGCTTGGCGCGGCGCTGCACCAGGTTGAACGCGTAGAGCCCGCTGCGCAGCTCGTCGCTCATGATCAGGTCGGCCAGGGCGCGGGCCTCGGCGTCGAAACCGGCCCGCAGGTCCCCGTTGCGCACCTGGGCGATGATGTCCAGCGCCAGATAGGCGGCCGGGGCGGCGCCGTGCACCTTCTCGTCGGCGATCTCCCTGCCCCTGGCGACGGCCTGGTCCCAGGCCTCGCCCCGGTCCGGGTCCTGCCGCTCGACCTCGATCTCGCCGCGCAGCACGGCGGAGGTCCACAGCAGCGACTGCTCCAGGAAGTCCGCCGCCTCGAAGAGGGCGTCGGCGATGCCCAGCTCGTAGACCTGGGGACCGGACAGCATGCGGTTCTGGTTGAGCGCGTTCTCCACGATCACGCGGACCGCGCGCTCCGCGCCGATCAGGTTCGGCAGCAGGGTGCAGCCGCCCCAGCCGGGCAGCAGGCCGAGGAAGACCTCCGGCAGCCCGAACGCGCCCAGCGTCGCGGAGACCGTGCGGTAGTCGCAGTGCAGCCCGACCTCGACGCCGCCGCCGAGGGCGGCGCCGTTGTAGTAGGCGAACGTCGGCACGGCCAGCCCGCCGAGCCGGCGGAAGATCGCGTGGCCGCTGGAGCCGATGGCCAGCGCCTGCTCCCGCTCGGAGATGACCTCGACGCCCTTGAGGTCGGCGCCCACGGCGAAGACGAACGGCTTGCCGGTCAGGCCGACGCCGACGATCTCGCCGGCGTCCGCCTCGGCGGCGACCTGGTCGATCGCCGCGTCCAGGTTCGCCAGCGACCGGGGGCCGAAGGTGGTGGGCTTCTTGTGGTCGAAGCCGTTGTCCAGGGTGATCAGCGCGAACCGGCCCGCGCCGTGCGGCAGTTCCAGATGGCGCACGTGCGCCTGGGTGACCACCTCGTCGGGGAAGCTCTCGGCCGCTCCGCGCAGCTGCTCAGCGGTACTCACTGTGACTCCTTCGCCTTCTCGCTCGACCGGGGTGCCGAAAGCGCGCTCACGCGCCCTCCCAGTGCGGGTTCTCCCAGATGACCGTGCCGCCCATGCCGAAGCCGACGCACATGCTGGTCAGCCCGTAGCGGACGTGCGGCTGGTCCTCGAACTGCCGGGCGAGCTGCGTCATCAGCCGCACCCCGGAGGAGGCCAGCGGATGCCCGAAGGCGATGGCGCCGCCGTACTGGTTGACCCGGGGGTCGTCGTCGGCGATGCCGTAGTGGTCGAGCAGCGCCAGCACCTGGACGGCGAACGCCTCGTTGATCTCGAAGAGGCCGATCTCGTCGATCGACAGGCCGGCCTTGGCCAGCGCCTTCTCGGTGGCGGGGATCGGGCCGAAGCCCATCACCTCGGGCTCGACACCGGCGAAGGCGAAGGAGACCAGCCGCATCTTGACCGGCAGTCCCAGCTCGGTCGCGACGTCCTCGGCGGCCAGCAGCGAGGCGGTGGCGCCGTCGTTGAGACCCGCCGCGTTCCCCGCCGTGACCCGGCCGTGCGGGCGGAAGGGGGTCTTGAGCGTCGCGAGGCCCTCCAGCGTGGTGCCCGGGCGCATCGGCTCGTCCGCCGTGGCCAGGCCCCAGCCCAGCTCGCCCTCGCCCTCGGTGCGACGCACCGAGACCGGCACCAGGTCCGGCTGGACCTTGCCGTCCGCGTACGCCTTCGCCGCCTTCTCCTGGCTGCGCACCGCGTACTCGTCGGCCCGCGCCTTGGACAGGTGCGGGAACCTGTCGTGCAGGTTCTCCGCCGTCATCCCCATGAAGAGGGCGGACTCGTCCACCAGCTTCTCCGAGACGAAGCGCGGGTTGGGGTCCACCGCCTCGCCCATCGGGTGGCGGCCCATGTGCTCCACACCGCCGGCGACGGCGATGTCACTGGCGCCGAACGCGATCGAGCCGGCGCTCGTGGTCACGGCCGTCATCGCGCCCGCGCACATGCGGTCGATGGAGTAGCCGGGCACGGACTGCGGCAGCCCGGCCAACAGCGCGGCCGTGCGGCCGATGGTCAGACCCTGGTCACCGATCTGTGTCGTGGCGGCGATGGCCACGTCGTCGACCCGCTCGGGCGCGAGCTGCGGATTGCGCCGCAGCAGCTCCCGTACGCACTTGACGACCAGGTCGTCGGCGCGGGTCTCGTGGTAGATCCCCTTGGGACCCGCCTTGCCGAACGGGGTACGGACGCCGTCGACGAACACGACGTCCCTAGCGGTACGCGGCACGATGCCCTCTCTCTCCACGCCGAGACATTGCGATCCTGCGCCCATGCTACTAGCGGGTAACCGTCAGGCAAGTGCCGCCCTCCGCACGGGGCGCAGATCACATTCGGTGACGGGCGGAGCCCGGCTCAGGACTCGGAGAGCGCCTTCGCCAGCAGCCCGGCGGTCTGCCCGATCTGCCACTCCCTGGCGCCCAGCGCCCGCAGCGCGGCGCCGACCGCCTCCGGGCCGCCGTCGGCCGGCGGCTCCCAGCAGACCCGGCGCACCAACTCGGGGGTGAGCAGGTTCTCCTGGGGCATCCTCAGCTCCTCGGCGTGCGCCGTGACGGCGGCGCGGGCCGCCGTCAGCCGGGCGGCGGCGACCGGGTCGCGCTCCGCCCAGGCGCGCGGCGGCGGGGGGCCCTGCGGCGGCTGCGCCGTCTGCGGCAGCTCCTCCTCGGGCAGCTCCCTGGCCCGGTCGATCGCCGCCTGCCACTGCTGGAGCTGGCGTCTGTTCGTGCGGTGCCCGAAGCCGGGCAGCGCGGCCAACGTCCTGGTGTCCTTCGGCATGGCCTGCGCGGCGGCGACGATCGCCGCGTCGGCGAGCACCTTGCCGGGGGAGAGGTCCCGGCGACGAGCCGTCTCGTCCCGCGCCTCCCACAGCTCCCGCACCACGCCCAACTGCCGCCGCCTGCGCACCTTGTGCACGCCCGAGGTGCGGCGCCAGGGGTCCTTGCGCGGCGGCGGGGGCGGGGCCGCCGCGATGGCGGCGAACTCCTCCAGCGCCCACTCCAGCTTCCCCTGGTGGCCCAGCTCCTCCTCCAGCGCGTCCCGCAGGTCGACCAGCAGCTCGACGTCGAGCGCCGCGTAGCGCAGCCAGGGGTCGGGCAGCGGGCGGCTGGACCAGTCGACGGCGGAGTGGCCCTTCTCCAGGCTGTAGCCGAGGACGGTCTCCACCATCACGCCGAGGCCGACCCGGGCGAACCCGGCGAGCCGGCCGGCCA
Organism: Streptomyces sedi; assembly: GCF_006335015.1. Classification (GTDB taxonomy): domain Bacteria; phylum Actinomycetota; class Actinomycetes; order Streptomycetales; family Streptomycetaceae; genus Streptomyces; species Streptomyces sedi. The sequence continues at coordinate 144,498 of NZ_VDGT01000005.1, read as the reverse complement.
GTTCGGTGTCGAAGAGGCGGGTGGGACGCATGCCTATGTCGCGTAGGCAGGGCAGGTCCTGGGTGGCCGCGTGGAGAACCCACTCGGCGTCGGAGACGGCCTCGCCCAGCGCGGAGAGATCGGGGCAGGCGACGGGGTCGATCAGCGAGGTGCCGGCGCCCTCGCGGCGCAACTGCACCAGGTAGGCGCGCTGCCCGTAGCGGTAGCCGGAGGCGCGTTCCGCGTCCACGGCCACCGGGCCGGAGCCCTCGGCCAGGGCGGAGACCACCGCGTCGAGCGCGGCCTCGTCGGCGACCACCGGGGGGACGCCCTCCCGGGGCGTGAGCAGCGGTACCGGCGCGGGGCCGGCGGCCTCCTGGGAGGGCACTTCAGACGTTGACTCGGTGATCTGTTGGGCGTCGCTCACCTGTCAAGGGTAACTGTGCGCTCATGGAGTACAACGTGTCGCCCGCGCCCCCGGCGCACGCCTGGGGGCGCGCGCCGAGAGCGGGGGTCAGTGGATGATGCCGGTGCGCAGGGCGACCGCGACCATGCCGGCGCGGTCCCCGGTGCCCAGCTTGCGGGCGATCCGGGCCAGGTGGCTCTTGACGGTGAGCGCCGAGAGGCCCATCGAGACACCGATGGCCTTGTTCGACTGGCCCTCCGCCACCAGTCGCAGCACCTCGACCTCGCGGCCCGAGAGCTCGCGGAATCCGCCCTGGTGGGCGGGGGCTCCGGGCTGTCGGCGGTGCATCCGGGCGGCGGCGCCGATGTGCGCCGCGCCGTGGCGGGTGGGCGGGCCCAGGTTGTTACGGGTGCCGGTGACCACGTAGCCCTTGACTCCACCGGCGAGTGCGTTGCGCACCGCGCCGATGTCGTCGGCGGCGGAGAGAGCCAGACCGTTGGGCCAGCCGGCGGCCCTGGTCTCGGAGAGGAGGGTAAGGCCCGAACCGTCGGGCAGGTGGACATCGGCGACGCAGATGTCGCGGGGGTTCGCGACTCTGGGACGGGCCTCCGCGATGGACGACGCCTCGATCACGTCCCTGACCCCGAGAGCCCACAGATGGCGGGTCACGGTGGAACGGACGCGGGGGTCGGCCACGACGACCATGGCGGTCGGCTTGTTGGGGCGGTAGGCGACCAGGCTTGCGGGGTGCTCAAGGAGAACAGACACCGGGCCTCCCGGGAAGTGGTGTGGGAAGGAACCCGACCCGTCGTAAGGTGAGGAGTCGGGGCGATCCGGATGGAAGGGTCACAGACCTCTTCGGCACGAAGCTCCGGCGCCTTTAGGGATGATCACGAACCGGTGATTCCGCTTCACCGCCCTGACAGCCGGCGTGTCACCGGGCGCCCCGCGAACGGGTCAGCTCGGCCGCGGTCCGCGCCGGCGGGGCAGCGCCGTCACCGGGGTGCCGCTGGACTCCGGCGGCAGCCCCGCGCACTGCGCCAACAGCCCGCACCAGGCGAGGAGATGACCCGCCGCGTCCCCCGGGCCGGCCGGGGTCCACGAGGCGCGCAGCTCCAGCTCCGCCTTGCCCTCGCGCTCCGCGAGACCGCCGAAGAAGGCGGAGTCCGCCCTGGTCACCGTCCCGCTGGGCAGGTCGAGCGGCAGCGCCCTGGCGGAGAGGGCCTCGGTCAGCCAGGACCAGGCCACCTCCGGCAGCAGCGGGTCGCCCGCCACGTCCGGCTCCAGGTCGGCCCTGGCCAGCGTGACCACACGGAACTCGCCGCCCCAGCTCTCGTCGCCCGCCGGATCGTGCAGGAGGACGAAACGGCCGTCGGCCAGCTCCTCGCCGCCCTCGGTCACCGAGGCGCCCATCGCGTGCGCGTACGGGGCGAGGCGACGGGGCGGGGGCAGCGGGGAGAGCGTGACCTCCGGCCTGGGGCGGACCGCGTCGAGCGCCGCCACCGCCTGTCGGAACGTGGACGGTGCCCCAGCCCCGGGGTCGCTCATCTCCGCCGACTCCTCCGCCGTGTGAGTGCGTGACGCTGCCATGGCCGGTAACCCTAGGCGCCCGAGCGGTCCGCCGCCGGTAGCCACACCCGGGGGAGCGGGCCCAACCGTGTGCCGTGCGAGACTTCTTCCGTGACTGTGACCGACTCCGTGTTTCTGAAGGCGTGCCGCCGTGAGCCGGTGCCGCACACCCCCGTGTGGTTCATGCGCCAGGCGGGCCGCTCGTTGCCCGAGTATCGCAAGGTGCGGCAGGGCATCGCCATGCTGGACTCCTGCACGCGGCCGGAGTTGGTCACCGAGATCACCCTCCAGCCGGTGCGCAGGCACGGCGTCGACGCGGCGGTGTACTTCAGCGACATCGTGGTGCCGCTCAAGGCGATCGGCGTCGACCTGGACATCAAGCCGGGCGTCGGCCCGGTGGTCGCCGAGCCGTTCCGCACCCGCGCGGACCTGGAGCGGCTGCGCCCGCTGACGCCCGAGGACGTCTCCTATGTCACGGAGGCGGTGCGGCTGACCACGGCGGAGCTGGGGGACACCCCGCTGATCGGCTTCGCCGGCGCGCCGTTCACGCTCGCCAGCTATCTCGTCGAGGGCGGGCCCTCGAAGAACCACGAGCACACCAAGGCCTTGATGTACGGGGACCCGGAGCTGTGGGAAGCGCTGCTGTCCCGGCTGGCGGAGATCACCTCGACGTTTCTGTCCGTGCAGATCGAGGCGGGCGCCTCCGCGGTGCAGCTCTTCGACTCCTGGGTCGGCGCGCTGGCGCCGGCCGACTACCGGCGCTCGGTGCTGCCGGCCTCGAAGCGGATCTTCGACGCGGTGGCGCACCACGGGGTGCCGCGCGTGCACTTCGGCGTCGGGACGGGCGAGTTGCTGCCGCTGCTGGCCGAGGCCGGCGCGGACATGATCGGCGTGGACTGGCGGGTGCCGCTGGACGAGGCGGCCCGCAGGGTCGGCCCCGGGTACGCGCTCCAGGGGAACCTGGACCCGGCGGTGCTCTTCGCGCCGACCGCCGCCGTCGAGGAGCAGACCGACCGGGTGCTGGCCGCGGCGAAGGGTCTGCCCGGCCATGTCTTCAACCTCGGCCACGGCGTGCTCCCCGACACCGACCCGGACGCCTTGACCCGGCTGACGGCCTATGTGCACGAGCGGACGGCGCGCTAGCGCTGGGCCGAGACGATCTCAGGGGCCTCTCTTCCGGGGCCCCGGGTTTCCGAACGGCGGGTTCCGGGCGTTTCTGACGGGGTGAAGGGCCCTCGCGGGACGGGCGGTCGGGGCGGTCTGGGAAAGTAGTGCCATGCATGTGATCGTCGTCGGCGGCGGGATCTCGGGGCTCGCCGCCGCCCATCGGCTGCTGGCCGCCGGCGTGCGGGTGACCGTCGTCGAGTCCGACCGCCGACTGGGCGGCAAACTCCGCACCGGGCAGATCGCCGGCGTCCAGGTCGACCTGGGCGCCGAGTCGTTGCTGGCCAGACGCCCCGAGGCGACCGAGCTCGCCAAGGCCGTCGGGCTCGGGGACGCGCTGCGACCGCCGTCGGTGACCAGCGCGGCGATCTGGACCAGAGGCGATCTGCGGCCGATGCCGCGCGGCCAGGTGATGGGGGTGCCCGACAGCGCGGCGGCGCTGGCCGGGGTGCTCTCCGACGCGGGCCTCGCCCGGATCGCCAGGGACGCGGAGCTGCCGCCGCTGCGGGTCAACGAGGACGTCGGGATCGGGGCGCTGGTCGCCGAGCGGATGGGCGGCGAGGTGGTGGACCGGCTGGTGGACCCGCTGCTGGGCGGGGTCTACGCCGGCGACGCGTACCGGATCTCGCTGCGGTCCTCCGTGCCCCGGCTCTACGAGGCGGTGCGCGCGCACGACTCGCTGCTGGCCGCCGTCCGTTCCCTGCGCCCGGCGCCCTCGCCCGAGGCCGCGCGGGCGCCGGTCTTCGTCGGGATCGAGGGCGGCGTCGGCACCCTGGCCGCCGCCGTCGCGGAGAACGTGGCGGGGCGCGGGGCCGTGATCGAGACCGGCGTCGGCGTCACCGGGCTGCGCCGCACGGCGCGCGGCTGGGCCGCCGCGCTGGACGACGGCCGTTCGCTGGTCGCGGACGGGGTGCTGCTCGCGGTGCCGGCGCCGGCCGCCGCGCGGCTGCTGGCGGCCGAGGCTCCGGCGGCGGCGGGGGAGTTGGGGGCGGTGGAGTACGCCTCGATGGCGATCGTCACGCTCGCCTTCCGCCGCTCCGAGCTGGCCACGCTGCCGCGCGGCAGCGGCTTCCTGGTGCCGGCGGTCGAGGGGCGGACGATCAAGGCGGCGACCTTCACCAGCGCCAAGTGGGACTGGGCAGCCGCCGCCGACCCCGGCCTGTTCGTGCTGCGGACCTCGGTCGGCCGTTTCGGCGAGGAGTCCCCGCTGGCGTGGGACGACGCCGATCTGGTGCGGGTGGCCCTGGACGACCTGGGAGAGGCGGCCGGGCTGCGCGCGACGCCCGTGGACCGCGTGGTCACCCGCTGGCGGCAGGGGCTGCCGCAGTACACCGTCGGCCACGACACGCGGATCGCGCGGGTGCGCGGCTACCTCGCGGCGCTGCCCGGCCTCGGTCTGTGCGGCGCGGCCTACGACGGGGTGGGCGTGCCGGCGTGTGTCGGCGGCGCCGAGCGGGCGGCGGCCGAGCTGCTGCGCACCCTGCCGACGGGGCCGCGCGGCGAGTCGGGAGAATGGGCGTCATGACGAACGCACCCGAGAAGCCGACCGGCAAGCGCGCCAAGGAACTCAACGACACCATCCGCTACACCCTGTGGTCGGTCTTCCGGCTGCGGGACGCGCTGCCCGAGGACAGGTCGGGGCTGGCGGACGAGGTGGAGGCGCTCTTCGAGCGGCTGGCGGCCGAGGACGTGGTGGTGCGCGGCACCTATGACGTCTCGGGGCTGCGGGCCGACGCCGACGTGCTGGTCTGGTGGCACGCGCCCACGTCGGACGCGCTCCAGCGGGCGTACAACCTGCTGCGCCGCACCGCGCTCGGCCGGCGGCTGGAGCCGGTCTGGTCCAACATGGCGTTGCACCGGCCCGCGGAGTTCAACAAGTCGCACATCCCGGCGTTCCTCGCCGACGAGACCCCGCGCGACTACGTGAGCGTCTACCCGTTCGTCCGCTCCTACGACTGGTATCTGCTCCCCGACGAGGAGCGGCGGGGGCTGCTGGCCGAGCACGGCAAGATGGCCAGGGGCTATCCGGACGTGCGGGCGAACACGGTCGCCTCGTTCTCGCTGGGCGACTACGAGTGGATCCTGGCCTTCGAGGCCGACGAGCTGCACCGGATCGTCGACCTGATGCGCCATCTGCGGGCCTCGAAGGCGCGGCAGCACGTGCGGGAGGAGATTCCCTTCTATACGGGGCGCCGCAGGTCCCTGGCCGAGCTGGTGGCCGGGCTGGCCTGAGCGGTCGGTCGGCGGCGGCCCGTTCAGCCGCCGCCCCCGCCACAGCCGCCGCCTCCGCCGCAGCTGGAGCCGCAGCCGGAGGCCCCGCCGCCCGAGTCGCCACCGGAGCCGGCGTCGACCGAGCCGCAGCCGACGGCCCAGCCGGTGGACGAGCTGGTGTGTGCCTGGCCGCCCTCGACGGCGGCGCTCTTCAGCGAGCGGCGCAGCTTCCTGCTCAGCACCGCCACCCCGCCCAGCGCGACCAGGCCGGCCTCGCTGTCGACCAACGGGGGCCGCTGCTCGCGGAGTTGCCGCAGTGTCTCGTACCCGAGCGGGGGCAGGGCGCTCGACGGGGGCGCCAGCACCCAGGAGCCGAGCAGGGCCGCCGCGCCCAGCGCGAAGCCGAGCAGCGCGCCGGACAACGCGGGGGTCGAGCCGGTGTCGATGTTGGCGAGCGCGAGGGGCGCGGCGAGCAGCGCGAGGCCGGCCATCAGGCGCGCGCTTCGGATCGCGTGCTCCCAGGCGGCGCGTTCCTCGGGCGGGTAGATCAGCCCCCTGGCCACCAGCCCGTCGGCGACGTCCCGCAGGGCGCGGGAGGCGAGGATGTCGGCCCGCACCCGCTTCAGCGGGACGCCCCAGCTCTCTCCGACGCTGCCCATGGCGACCCGCTCCAGCGGGTCCCTGGCCACGGGCCTGACCACCCGCATCTCGTCGTTCTCGATGGTCACCCGCTCGTCCTCCCAGAGGGCGACCAGCACGGTGTCGGCGACCCTCTTCGGGCCGCCGGCGAGGAACGCGGCCTCGGCGAGGGTGCCGACTCCCGGCTTCGCCGTCACCGGGGCGCTCGGCCGGGAGCCGGACCGCCGCCTTCCCGCCTGGAGCAGGGACAGCAGCGCCACCACCCCCGGGACGATCGTCAACGCGAGCCATGTCATCGCGCTCACCTCTCCTTCCGCCGCGCACGCGGCCTCATGCCCCCGACCGCCCGGCGCAGCGCGCCGGTTCCGCGGGTGGGGGGCTCGTGCTCCGCGAGCCAGCGGGTCAGTCGCCGGCGCGTCTCGTGGTCCAGCGCGAGGCCGGGCTCCGGGCCCAGCAGCCCCCGGACGAGGGCGATCGCGTCCGGCCGGTAGCCGTCCCTCAGCGGTTGTCGGGCCGCGTGGGCGACGACGGCGGGGCGGTAGGCGGTGCCCAGGATCTCCGGCAGCTCGGGCGCCACCTTCGCCAGCACCGCGGCCCGCTTGGCGACCAACGCCCGCCGCTGCACGTGCAGTCGGTCCCGGTCGAAGCCAGGGGGCGGCGGCGCGCCGCCCACCAGCGAGGCGAGCAGCGCGTCCTGCGCGGCGGCCAGCCGGCGCCGCGCCGCCAGCAGCTCGGGCGGCTCAGCCATGGCGCGCCACCTCCGCCTGGACCACCGCGCGGATCGCCGCCAGCTCGCCGGCCAGCTCGCCCGTCGAGGGGAAGTCCGCGTCCCGCTCCAGCATCACGCCCGGTGGCACGACCCGCGCGCACAGCTCGCGCAGCACCTCCAGCACCCGGGGCGGGACGGGGTGCGCGTGGCTGTCGTGCCACACTCCGTCCCGTTCCACGCCGCCGGCGACATGGACGTAGGCCAGCGCCTCAAGCGGCAGGTCCGCCAGGGCCTCGGCGGGGTCCTCGCCGCGGTTGACGTGGTTGGTGTGCAGGTTGGCGACGTCGATCAGCAGCCGCACGCCGGTGCGTTCGACCAGCTCGCCGAGGAACTGCGCCTCCGTCAGCTCCTCGTCGGGCCAGGAGACGAGGGCCGCGATGTTCTCCAGCGCCAGCGGCACGGGCAGCGCGTCCTGGGCGATGCGCACGTTGGCGCAGAGCACGTCCAGCGCGTCGTGGGTGCGGGGGACGGGCAGCAGGTGGCCGGCCTCGACGGACGGCGTGCCGGTCAGCCCGCCGCCCGATCTGACGAACGCGATGTGCTCGGTGACCAGCGGCGACCTGAGTCGTTCCGCGACGGAGGCGAGCCGCACCAGCCGTGCGGGCGAGGGGCGTTCGGCGCCGCCGAGGCCGAGGCCCACGCCGTGTGGCACCACGGTGGTGCCCCTGGCGCGGAGCAGCTCCAGGGCCGCGGGGAGCCCGTCGACACAGATGTTCTCCGCGACGACCTCGACCCAGTCGATTCCGGTCAACGCCTCGATGGACTCCGCCAACTCCGGTCGCCAGCCGATCCCCAGCCCCAGCCTCGCGTCCGCCCCCATGGACAACCTCCCCTGTGCCCCGGCCCCCACCGGCCGTCCGTGCACTCGCTCATCCCCCAGGCTGGGCGGGGCAACCGGGGGGTGCGAACGATTTGAGGTACTTCTGAGCCTGAGCTGAGGCGGAGTTGAGCTTTCCCGCCCGAACGCCGCCCGGCGCGCGCCCGAACCCCCGCCGGGCGGCGCCCGGTTGGCGACCGGATGGGGAGAGAAGAGGACCGGGCGGGGTCAGTTCCTGTGCGCGTCCCTGGCGAGAGCGGTCAGCCGGGAGATGGCGCGGAAGTACTTCTTGCGGTAGCCGCCCCGCCGCATCTCCTCGCTGAAGAGCCGGTCGAACGGCTCGCCCGAGGCCAGCACCGGCACCTCCCGGTCGTAGAGCCGGTCGGCGAGCACCACGAGCCGCAGCGCCGTGGCCTGGTCCGCGACCGGCCGCACGTCGGTGAGGCAGACCATGCCCACCCCGTCGCAGAGCGCGCCGTAGCGGCTGGGGTGCACGCGTGCCAGATGTGCGAGCAGGGTGGAGAAGTCGTCCAGCGTCGCGCCCTCGGTGGCCCGCGCGGCGGCGACCACCTCGTCCGTCGGCCGGGGCGCCGGCGCCTCGGGCAGGCCCCGGTGCCGGTAGTCGTCGCCGTCCACCCGCAACGCCCTGAAGTGCGCGGAGAGCCCCTGGATCTCGCGCAGGAAGTCGGCGGCGGCGAAGCGCCCCTCGCCGAGCTTGCCGGGCAGCGTGTTCGAGGTGGCGGCCAGCGCCACGCCCTCGTCGACCAGCCGCGACAGCAGCGAGGAGATCAGCACCGTGTCGCCGGGGTCGTCCAGCTCGAACTCGTCGACGCACAGCAGCTGGTGGCCCCCGAGGGTGCGCACGGTCTGCTGGAAGCCGAGCGCGCCGACCAGGTTGGTCAGCTCGACGAAGGTGCCGAACGCCTTCCGCTCGGGGGGCGCGGGCGCCGCGTGCCACAGGGAGGCCAGCAGATGGGTCTTGCCGACGCCGAAGCCGCCGTCCAGATAGATCCCGCGCGGCCCGGCCGGCTCGCTCCTGCGGGAGCGCGCGCGGAAGAGCCCGCGCCGCGCGCCTCTGGTCGCGCTTCCGCCGAGGGTGCCGGCGAAGTCCTCCAGCGCCTTGATCGCGGTGCGCTGGCTGGGCTGGGCGGGGTCGGGCACATAGGTGTCGAAGCGCACCGTGTCGAAGCGCGGCGGCGGCACCATCTCGGCCACCAGCCGCTCGGCCGGCACCTGGGGTGAACGGGCGCTGAGCGCCGGCGGCTCGCCCTCGTGGCTGGTCGGCTGGGGTGCGCTGGGGGTGGACACGGTCTTCGATTCTACGCCAGACGGGTGGCCCGGGCCGTGCGGCACCGCTGTGCCAGACTGCGCCCCATGCGCCGGCTGTTTCCCCCGCCCCCCGCCCCCTCGGGCGCCCCGCCCGCCGCCCCGCACGCCCCCGCGCCCCCCGGTGCGCTGCCCACGCCGGGGCTCGCCGAGCTGGCCGAGGCGTACGCCTACCCGGCGCCCGTCGCGGCCGACGGCTGCTGGGTGCGGGCGAACATGGTCGCCTCGGCGGACGGCGCGGCCCATCACGGCAACCGTTCCCAGCCGCTCTCCGGGCCGGCCGACATGCGGATCTTCGGCGTGCTGCGGGCGTTGGCCGACGCCGTGGTGGTGGGCGCCGAGACCGTCCGGAGCGAGGGGTACCGGCCGGCGCGGGTGCGCGCCGAGTTCGCGGAGCGGCGGGCCGCCGCGGGGCAGGCGCCGGCCGCCGCGATCGCGGTGGTCTCCGCCGCCCTCGACCTAGACTTCACCGCGCCGCTCTTCGCCGCGCCCTCGGTGCCGACCCTGGTGTTCACCGGGGCCGGGGCGCCGACCGGGCGGCTGGCCGCGGCGGCCGACGCCGGCGTGGAGGTGGTCGTCGCCGGCGAGGGGGCCGCGGCGGAGCCGCACCGGATCAGGGCGGGCCTCGCCGCCCGCGGGCTCACCCGGCTGCTGGCCGAGGGCGGGCCCCGGGTGTTGGGCGCGTTCGCCGGCGCGCGGGCGCTGGACGAGCTGTGCCTGACGGTCGCGCCCCGGATCGCACTCGGCGCGGCGCCCCGGATCACCACCGGGCCCGAGCTTCCCTCGCCCCTCGACTTCCACCTCACCGACCTGCTGGAAGAGGACGGTTTTCTCTTCCACCGCTACCGAGCCGCCGAGCCGCCGGGGCCCGTGGGGACCGAGGACTGACTCGGGAGGGTCTGACAATCTGCGGAATGTGACGTTCCGCTTATTCTGGTGTGGGCAGACTGAAAGGGCGCGGCGCCGTCTCAGCACGGCGTTCCGCCGACGGGGAGCGCGGACCGGCCGACGAAGGGCGCAGAGCGTGATCACGACTGTCCTCATGATCGAGAAACCCCTGGTGCCCACCGACACCGAGCTGGTCACCACCCTGCACGGCGACGAGGAGCAGTCCTTCGTGGTGCTGATGCAGCCGCGCGGCGACCAGGACCAGCTGCTGCGGGCGCTGGACGACGTGGCGCTCGGCGAGTTGGGCGACGCCGTCAGGGAGCCGAGGGAGCCGGTGGGCGGGGCGGCGGTGCCCCCCGCGGCGCGCGGGCTCGAACTGTCGCTGGACGCGCTGCGCGACAGCGGCGCCGACGCCGTCGGCCAGCTGGTCGAGGAGCGCCCCCTCGCGGTGCTGGCCTCCGTGGTGCGCGAGACGGGCGCCGACGAGGTGGTGGTGCTGACCGCGCCGCACTACGTCGAGGAGCTGTTCCACCGCGACTGGGCCTCCCGCGCGCGCCACCGCGTCGGCGTGCCGGTGCTGCGGCTCTTCGCGCACACCGAGTAGCCGGGCGCCGGCCTGCGCGGCTTCCCCGGGCGCGGGTGCGAGAATCGGGCAGCCAACGCGTCTAGCAGGGAGACTGACGAATGACCACGGCGATCCCGCCCGGCATGGAACGACCGCACCTCATCGGCGTCGGCGGCGCCGGCATGTCGGGCATCGCCAAACTGCTGGCCGGACGCGGCGCCGCTGTCGCCGGCAGCGACTCCCGCGCCTCCGAGACGGTGGCCGCCCTCACCGCCCTCGGCGTCACCGTGCACGTCGGCCACCGCGCCGAGCACCTCGCCGACGACGCCACCTGCGTGGTGGTCTCCAGCGCCATCCGCGAGGACAACCCGGAGCTGGCCGAGGCCGCCGGGCGCGGGCTGCCCGTGGTCCACCGGGCCGAGGCGCTGGCCGCGCTGATGGCGGACACCCGCGCCATCGCCGTCGCCGGCACCCACGGCAAGACGACCACCACCTCGATGCTGGCCGTCGCCCTCACGGCGCTGGGCCTCTCGCCCTCCTACGCGATCGGCGGCGACCTGGACGCCCCCGGCTCCAACGCCGAGCAGGGCACCGGGGACCTCTTCGTCGCCGAGGCGGACGAGAGCGACCGCAGCTTCCACCACTACCGCCCCGAGGTGGCGATCATCCTCAACGTGGAGCTGGACCATCACGCCAACTACGCGTCGATGGACGAGATCTACGACTCCTTCGAGACCTTCGTCGACCGGGTGCGCCCCGACGGCACGCTGGTGATCAACGCCGACCAGGAGGGCGCCCGCAAGCTCACCGCCAGGCTCGCGGGCCGCCCCGGGCTGAACCTGGTCACCTACGGCGAGGCCGAGGACGCCGACGTGCGCGTGACCGACCTGCGGCCCGACGGGCTGACCAGCGAGGTCACCGTCGAACTCGGCGGTCGCACGCTGACCTTCGGCGTCTCGGTGCCCGGACGCCACTACGCGCACAACGCGGTCGCCGCGCTGGCCGCCGGCGTCGCCGCCGGCGTGCCGGCCGACGGGCTGGCCCGCGCGCTCGCCAGCTACACGGGGGTGCGCCGCCGGCTCCAGTTCAAGGGAGAGGCGGGCGGCGTGCGGGTCATCGACTCCTACGCGCACCACCCCACCGAGATGGCCGCCGACCTGGAGGCCATCAGGGCGGGCGCCGGCGAGGGGCGGGTGCTGGTCGTCTTCCAGCCGCATCTCTTCAGCCGCACCCAGGAGCTGGGCACCGAGATGGGACAGGCGCTGGCCCTGGCCGACGCCAGCCTGGTGATGGACATCTACCCCGCCAGGGAGGACCCGATCCCCGGCGTGACCAGCGACCTGATCATCGAGGCCGCCCGCCACCACGGCGCCGACGTCACCCCCGTCGCCGCCGCGAGCGCGGTTCCGGACGCCGTCGCGGGAATCGCGGGCCCCGGTGACCTCGTTCTCACCATGGGCGCGGGCGACGTCACCGAGCTGGGTCCGCTCGTCCTGGGACGCCTCGCGGTCTGAGGCGCCCCGGCGTCACCCGGCCCCCACGGAAGAACACGGAGGAGAACCATGGCCTACGAGGTCGAGAAGTCCGACGAAGAGTGGCGCGCCCAGCTGTCCGACGAGGAGTACCGGGTGCTGCGCCAGGCGGGCACGGAGCGGGCGTTCACCGGTGAGTACACCGACACCAAGACCGAGGGCGTCTACCACTGCCGTGCCTGCGGCGCCGAGCTGTTCCGCTCGGACACCAAGTTCGAGTCGCACTGCGGCTGGCCCTCGTTCTTCGACCCGGCGGACAGCGAGGCCGTCGAGACCAGGTCCGACGACTCGCTGCCCGGCCGCCCGCGTACCGAGGTGCTCTGCCGCACCTGCGGCTCCCACCTCGGCCACGTCTTCGCGGGCGAGGGCTACGGCACCCCGACCGACCTGCGGTACTGCATCAACTCCATCGCCGTCCGCCTGGAGCCGACCAGCTAGCCGGTCACGCGCCCCACGGCCCGGCCGCCCGCGGCCGGGCCCGCGGGGCGCGTGTGTCGCGCCCTCACGTCCGCAGCAGCACCTGGGCGCCGCCGGCCGGCAGCGCCAGCGCGCCGTCCGAGGGCTCCGACCGCTCCTCGCCGTGGCTGGCGGCCAGCGTGGTGAACGTTCCCGGGCCCAGCGGCGGGGACGCCGCGTCCTCCGCCAGGTTGACGGCGACGGTCAGCGGGCCGTTGTGCAGCACCAGCCAGCGCGCCGCCTCGTCCGCCTCGCAGCGCACCGCCGACAGCGGCAGGTCCGGCGGGAGATGGCGGTGGCGCACATGGATCAGCCGTCGGTACCACTCCAGCAGCGCCGCCTTCGCCGGGTCCAGTACCGGCTCGTCCCAGTCCAGTACGGAACGGTCCCGGGTCGCCGGGTCCTGCGGGTCGGGCACCCGGTCCGCCGGCCAGCCGTGGGCGGCGAACTCCCGTCGCCGCCCGTCCCGTACCGCCGCCGCCAGCGCCGGGTCCGGATGGTCGGTGAAGTACTGCCAGGGCGTGGTGGCGCCCCACTCCTCGCCCATGAAGAGCATCGGCGTGAACGGCCCGCACAGCACCAGCGCCGCCAGCGGCGCCACCGCCTCCGGCCCCAGCAGCGCGGCGAGCCGGTCGCCCAGCGCGCGGTTCCCCACCTGGTCGTGGGTCTGCGCGTACCCGAGCAGCTGGTGCCCGAGGACCGTCCCGCGCGCCAACGGCCTGCCGTGCCGCCGCCCGCGGAACGACGAGTACCCGCCGTCGTGGAAGAAGCCACCGGTCAGCGTCTTGGCCAACGCGGTCAGCGGGGCGCGCGCGAAGTCCGCGTAGTAGCCCTGCGCCTCGCCGGTGGCCGCGCTGTGCAGCGCGTGGTGGAAGTCGTCGTTCCACTGGGCGTGCACCCCCAGGCCGTTCGCGTGGCGGGGCGCGAGGGTGCGCGGGTCGTTCCGGTCCGACTCCGCGACCAGGAACATCGGCCGCCGCTCCGCCTCGGCCAACGCGTCGACCGCCGCCGACAGTTCGGCCAGCACGTGCTCGGCGCGGTCGTCGACCAGCGCGTGCACCGCGTCCAGCCGCAGCCCGTCCAGCCGGAAGTCGCGCAGAAACGCCAGCGCGCTGCCGACGAAGTAGGAACGCACCTGGTCGGAGCCGGGGCCGTCCAGGTTGACCGCCGCTCCCCAGGGCGTGTGGTGGCGCTCGGTGAAGTAGGGGCCGAACGCGGGCAGCCGGTTGCCCGAGGGGCCCAGGTGGTTGTGGACCACGTCCAGCACCACGCCCAGACCGTGCCCGTGCGCCGCGTCCACGAAGCGCGCCAGCCCCTCAGGCCCCCCGTACGGCTGGTGCACGGCCCAGGGCGCCACCCCGTCGTACCCCCAGCCGTGCACCCCGGGGAACGGGCAGACCGGCATCAGCTGCACGTGGGTGATGCCCAACTCGGCCAGGTGGGCGAGGTGTTCGGTCGCCGCGTCGAACGTGCCGGCCGGCGTGAAGGTGCCCACGTGCAGCTCGTAGAGGACCGCGCCCGCCAGCGCGCGCCCCGGCCAGGCGTGGTGCCAGTCGAAGCGCGCCGGGTCAACGACGGCGCTCAGCCCTTCCGGGCCGTCGGGGAGCGCGCGCCCGCGCGGGTCGGGGAGTGGCTCGCCCCCGTCCAGCGCGAACCCGTAGCGCGCGCCGGGCGCGGCCGGCGCCTCGGCCTCCCACCACCCCTCGCCGCCGTGGGCCGGCCGCATCGGATGCGGCCGGCCGTCCAACCGGAGCGTGACCTCACGGGCTCGTGGCGCCCAGACCTCGAAGAGCATGGGTCCATGCTGGGCGCCACCCACCCCGGGGGCCAGACCCCCCGCCGGGGAGTCGGGTGCCGTCAGCCCCGCACCAGGCAGTAACGATGCAGGGTGATCGGATAACCTGCCCGCGCGAACGAGGCGGCCATCCCCACGTTGCCCACGTCGGTGGCGGCGGCGATCCGTTCGGCGCCCTCGGCCACCAGCGTGTGCGTGCACTCGGCCAGCAGGTCGTAGCCGTAGGAATGGCCCCGCTGCTCGGGCACCACGCCGATGAACCCGACACAGGGGCCGCTCGGGTTGTGCGCCGGCACCTGGATGCCGACCAGCTCACCCTCCTCGGTGTAGGCCAGCCGCAGCCACTCGCGCGGCGAGGGACACCATCGGATGAACGCCAACTCCCCGCGTGCCGCCGCCTCCGGGCCTCCACCCGCCTCGATGGCGCGCAGGGCGTGGTGGTCCCGGGTGTCGCTGTGCACCCGGGCGAGCACGTCCAGGACCACGTCGTCGTCGGGCTCGGGCCGGAAGACCAGCCGCCCCGGCCGCTCGGGCAGCCCGCACTCCGTCGTCCAGGTGTAGCGGAAGCGCTCGGTCAGCCGGCGGTACCCGGCCTCCTCCGCCGCCGCCATCCGGCGCTCGGCGGCCCGGCGCGCCGCCGGGTCGTCCCGCCAGCCCGACGGGAGCAGCAGCTCGTACTCGGCGTCGAACGGGGCGGCACGCAGCAGCGCGACGCCGTCGGCGTGGTCCAGGAAGTCGAAGTGCTCCAGCACCTTGGGGAGTTCGTCGGCCGGCGCGCCCCAGTAGGCCGCGCGGGCCACCACCACGCCGTCGCGCAGGGCGACCCAGCTCCACCCGGGACGGTACTCGCCGCCGGCGGAGGCGAGTTCGAACAGGTTCCTCGGATACGGCAGCAGGGAGCGGCCGACCAGCGCGGTGTCGGGTACGGCAGGGGTGAGTGAGCGGAAGACGTCCGCGGTCTCGCCTTCGGCGAGCGGACGGATGACCAGTGCGGTCACGGGGTTCCCTTCGGGAGGAACGCCCCGCGCTCGCCTCAGTCGCTGGGACGCCCGGTGCTGGACGGGCGGAGGCGCGGGACGCGACAGACAGTGGTGTCGTCATGCATCGTCAACGCCTCCCTTCTCGTCCGGGTGGCCGCACGGCGGCCGACTTCCTGGGCGTCGGCGACACCGTACCCCGCGAGGGCGATTCTGGACAGCCGGGCGGGACTTCACCGAGAATCCGCAACATGACCACGCACGACTCCGAGGCCCAACGCCCGCGCGTCTCCGACGCGGACCGGGAGAAGGCCATGGACGTGCTCAAGGAGGGAATGGCCGAGGGGCGCATCTCGCCGGACACGCTGGTGCGCCGCATCGAACTGATCATGGCGGCCCGGCATCCGGAGGAACTGGCCGAGGTGGTCGGCGATCTGCCGCACCGCGAGCCGGCGCCCCCGCACAGGGGATGGCTGCTGGACTCGGTCACCCGGCTCTCCGCCTTCCACCACCGGGTCCGACTCGCCTGGCGCGCCGAGCAGTTGCCCGAACTGGTGCTTCCGGCACCCGGGCCGAAGCCGCTGGCGATAGGCCGCGCGGCGGGCTCCGGGCTGCGCCTCAACGACTCCAGCGTCTCCCGCTACCACGCCCAGCTGCGCGGCACCCCGACCGGCTGGACACTGCGCGACCTCGGCTCGGCCAACGGCACCTGGGTCAACGGGCGCCGGGTTGCCGACAACGTTCCGGTGCGCCCGGGCGACCAGGTCCGCTTCGGCGCGGTGTCCTACCGGCTGGCCGACCGTCAACCCACGGACTGAGGGCGGCCGTTCGCGCCCGGGCACCGGCCGTTTACGCACGGCGCCCTTCGGGGCCCGCATGGGCCCCTCGCGCCCGGGCGTCGCGCGTGCCCGGGCGGGGGCCTGAGCCGGCCTGCCGCCTCTAGCGGGGGCTGGGAGGTGAGGCGGCAGGCCGGAGTATCGCCGGCCGGGGCCGGCTGGTCAGCCGGCCGCGCCCGGCAGGAAGCCCTGGAGCACGGCCAGGGCGGAGGTGCCCGTCGCCCCCGAGTCGGGGGAGTGGGCGGCGTGCCCCGCGTGTGCGTCGTGCGCGCCGGTCTCCCGCGCGTCGACGGGCGCGGTGAACGCCGTCATCGCCTCGGGGGAGGCGGCCGTGTCGTCGCCGGGGACGGTGACCTCGCCGTTCCCGCCGTCGAAGACGACGTCCGAGCAGCCGTAGAAGGTCTCCTCGCTGTCGGAGCGCTCCCAGACGGTGTAGATGATGTGGCGCCCCTCCTTGCCCTCGGGCAGCTGGGCGTCCCAGTAGTACTCGGACTCGGCGTCGCCCACCCCGCCCCGGTAGGGCGGGTCGGTCTCGGAGTGGAACGGCGCGTCCTCCAGGTCGTCCCAGCCGAGCGGCGCGTTGGGGTCCCAGCCGTCGACGGTCACGTACTGGTGGAAGGTCCCCGGATGGTGGGCCCAGGGGTTGTAGGTGAACTCCCAGTCGGCGCCCGAGGTCAGATGGGTGGTGGGCCACTCCTCGCTCGGGATGTCGAAGCCGGAGAAGTCGTAGACGGTGGCGCCGCCGCTGCACAGCTCCCCGTCGGGGATGAAGCCCTCGGTGCGGCCGGCGCCGTCGGAGCGCAGCACGGCGAACCAGTTGTAGAACCCGTTGGCGCCGCTCGCCTCCAGCGCCGCCGCGCAGGCCGGGTTGGTGGGTTCGACCGCGCCGTTCTCGCCGACGCTGTACTTCCAGCACAGATAGGTGCGGCTGCCGGGGTCCATCGGGGCGCCGTGGGCCGCGGCGCTGCCGCCGGTGAACACCACGGCGGCCATGGCGGGCAGGGTGGCTGCTGCCGTGAGCAGCCCGATCCCGCGGAGGCGGTGCTTCCTCTGGTCGCTCATCGCGTTGCGTCCCTTCGCCGTGATGAGGTGGGGGTGACCGTGACGGGAGCCATGAGTGGGAGCGCTCCCAGTTCTGGAAGGTAACGTGCCTCTCGGTCGCGTGTAAAGACGCGTGCGCCATCCGTTCCCGCCGGCGTCCCTCCCGCCGTGGGGAGTTGTTCCGGGGCTTGTGGCGCGCCCAGGGCGGGCGCGTGGGCGGCGCGGTGGCCAGCCGCCCACGTCGGCCGTCCTCCGGTCCCGCGCTCTCGGGAGCGCTCCCAGGGATGGGGGCGCAGGCCGTTCAGTCCTGGCTCTCGGCGGCGACCAGCAGCGCCACCGGCGCGGTGGCGAACAGCTCGGCCAACCCCACCCGTCCCTCGTGCCGCCGCCCGTCGAGCGCGTCGCGCCAGGTGCCGGGGGGAAGGGCGAGCGTCGTCCCTCCCCAGCCGCCCTCGGCCGCCAGACGGTGCGAGAGCCGGGTGACGGCGGTGACGACCCGGCCGGCGCGGGCGAACGCCACGCAGTGGTCGGCGGCCCGGCCCTCGGCCGACAGCGGCCGGTAGCCGGCCCGTTCGCCGAACCACTCCGGGTGCGCGCGCCGCAGCCGCAGCGCCGTCGCGGTGAGCCGCGACTTCGCGGTGGACAGGTCGTCCGCCAGGGCGGGTGGTTCGCCGTCCCAGTCGGCGAGGCGGTCCGTGGGCAGGGCGGGCGGTGTGCGGTTGTCGGGGTCGACGAGGGCCAGATAGTGGCCCTCACTGCCCCGGTAGACGTCGGGTACACCGGGCATGGTGAGGTGCAGCAACGCGGCCCCGAGCACGTTGGCCCGGACGGCCGGCGCCAACTCGGCGGCGAAGTCTGCGAGTCGCGAGAACGGCTGGCCGCAGGGCCCGGCCAGCACGAAGCGTTCGACCGCCGCCTCGTACTCCTCGTTGCGCTCGGTCCAGCTGGTGTGGAGGGCCGCCTCGCGCACGGTCTTCAGCTGGGCGGCCAGCAGCCGTTCGCGCTCCGGGGCGCCCAGCGCGAACGCCTGCTGCCAGGTGGTCCACGCGAGGTGCGGATCGGGGGCGCGCACCCCGGTGGCCGCGGTGGCCTCGGTGAGCTGGGTGACCAACGCGGCCCAGTCTCTGGGCCGTTCGCTGAGCGTCGCCTGGGCGGCTCGTACGTCGCCGCTGCGTTTGGTGTCATGCGTGGACAACACCGTGCCCGTCCGGGGCCAGTCGCGCTGCGTCCGGGCACAGAAGGCGTGGAAGGCGGCGGGCGGCAGCGCGGGCGCGCCGGGGTCGCCGCCGACCTCGGCCGCCGAGAGCAGCGGGGCATAGCGGTAACAGGCGGTGTCCTCCACGGCCTTGGCGCGCAGCGCCGAGGAGACCTGGGCGAAGCGCACCCGGAAGTCCGCGCGGTCGGTGTCCTCCCCGAAGCGGCCCAGCACCAGGTCGCGCACCGTGGCCACGGCCGACGCCTCGGCCGGCACCCGGAACGCCGCCCTGGCACCGTCGGCGGCCGTGGCCAGCAGCGCCTCGTCGACTGGCGACGGCGGCGCGTCGGCGGTGACATAGGGCCGGTAGACCGGGAGCCGCACCAGCAGCTCGGTGATCGCGGTGCGCAGCGCCCACGGCGCGTGGTCGCGGTGGCGCAGCCCGTCCACCGAGCGGCAGATCCGCCTGGCGACCCGCACCAGCCGCTCCCGCTCGGCGACCAGCTCGTGGTTGATCATGCGGTATGCCGCGCGGCGCACCGTGGCCTCCCAAGCGCCGCCCTGGTCGGGCGGGGCGCCCGTGAACGCCCGGTAGTGCTCCGTGAGTTCGCCCCAGCCGCGCGCGTCGACGAAGAGGGCGTCCAGGTGCCGCAGCGCGTCGTATCCGGTGGTGCCGGCGATCGGCCACCCGCCGGGCAGCTGTTCGCCGGAGCCGAGGATCTTCTCCGCGACGATCCAGGCGCCCGTCTCCTCGCGCAGCCGGGTGAGATAGGCGCCGGGGTCGGCCAACCCGTCCGGGTGGTCCACCCGCAGTCCCTCGATCACCCTTTCGGTCATCAGGCGCAGCAGCAGCGCGTGGCTGGCCCGGAAGACGTCGGGGTCCTCGACGCGGATGGCGATCAGGTCGCTGACGGTGAAGAACCGCCGGTAGTTCACCTCGCTGCGGCCCAGCCGCCACCAGGCCAGGCGGTAGTGCTGGGCGTCCAACAGATCGGCCAGGGGCAGCTCCTCGGTGCCGGGGCGGAGGGGGAACACGTGATCGGCGTAACGCAGCGTAGCGTCGACCACCGACAGTCGCTCCCGTTCCTCGCCCAACGGCCCCCCGAGCACCGGCAGCAGCAGCCGGCCGCCGCCGGCCTCCCAGTCGATGTCGAACCACCGCGCGGCGGGTGACGTCGGCCCGTCCCTGAGCACCTGCCACAGCGGCCCGTTCAGCCGGGTGTCGGCGGGCAGCGCCATGTGGTTGGGCACCACGTCCGCCACCAGCCCGAGCCCGTGGTCCCGGGCGGTCGCCGCCAGGCGCCGCAGCCCCTCCTCGCCGCCCAGCTCGGGGCGCACGCGGCCGTGGTCGACGACGTCGTAGCCGTGCTCGGAGCCGGGGACGGCGTCCAGCACGGGGGAGAGGTGCAGATGGGAGACGCCCAACGACGCCGCGTACGGAACCGTCCGCTCGGCGGCGGCGAACGGGAAGTCAGGACCCAGCTGGAGCCGGTACGTTGACGTGGGAACCGCTGGGGACGTCATGAGATGCGCCTGCCCCGGGCCGGGGGCGGGCAAGCGCGGGGGATGTGGGATCTTGCTGCGTGGCCGGGACGTGCCACAGTAGGCTTCCTTGATCCATCAGTGGCGTGGAAGGCGGTACGCGAGGTGGGCTCTTCGGGCCTGGAGCTGCCATCGGGCAACGGCGGCGAGACCGCCGAGGCGCCGGCGGGGGCCGTACCGGTGCCGCGCCCCATGGAGATAGGGGCCGACCTGGAGTGGAGCGCCGAGGACTGGTCGGACGTCAGGCTGCGCGTCGAGCGCGCCGGCCGCGCGTACGTCTGGCTCAACCTGGTGGAGCAGCGCCTGCGTTCGGTGGTCGGCGCGGTGCTGCGCCCGGTGTACGAGCCCGTGCACGGCGCCGAGTGGGAGACGGCGGCGGCCGGTCCGACCGGCCAGGAGTGGGTGCAGCGGGCGGCGGCGCTGCGCGAGGTGAGCCGCCGCAAGGGACACTTGCTCGATCCTGCCGATGACACGGTGCTCGCCTTTCTGACCCTGCCTCAGTTGCGTGAACTCATGGTGCAGCACTGGCCCTGCTTCGCGCCGTATTTCGACAACCGGCGCGAGGTCGAGCTGACGCTCGACGAGCTGGAGGTGGCGCGCAGCGCCGTCAGCCGCAACCGCGGGATCAACCGCGCCGTGCTGGAACAGGCGGAACGCGGCTGCGCCCGGCTGCTGCGGCTGCTGGACTCCGGCGCGCCGCCGGGTGAGGGGCGGTTGCCGGCGGACGTGGTGGAGCAGCTGGTCGGCGACCGGTTCACCGACGTGGCCGGGGTCCACCCGGACCGGGTGCGGCTCCAGCGGCAACTGCCGGCCGAGGACCTGTTCGGCGGGGCGCGGCGGCTGGACGCGATGGGCATAGGGCTGGGCCTGCTGGTGCAGAACTTCCCCGGGCGCCGGTTGGTGCGCCTGGCCGAGTCGGGGTGCCGCACCAGGCTGCTCTTCCTGAACCCGGCCAGCGGGGCCATGCGGCGACGCGAACGGGAACTGGGGCTCAAGCGTGGCGAGTTGGGCCGGGCCGTGGAGACCAACATCCTTCAGGTCCGCCGGGTGCGCGCCCGGCTGCGGGACCAGGAGGCGTTCGAGATCCACGTGTTCGACGACACGCCCCGGTTCAGCGCCTACTTCGTGGACGGGGACGGCGCGGACGGGGTCGCGGTGGTCCAGTCGTATCTGCGGCGGAGCCGTGGTGTGGAGACGCCGGCGCTGGTGCTGCGGAGGGCGGGGCGTGAGCTGGTCGGCCAGGAGACCTCGGGCGACGAGCTGAGCCTCTTCGAGACCTACCGCGAGGAGTTCGAGTGGGCCTGGGAGCACTCCAGGTCCGTGTCCTGAGCTGGGCCTTCGCCGCTGTCGCCACGGATTGTCAGTGGTGGCCCCTATCTTCGTCACCATGAGTGAGCGAGTGGGAACGGTGACCCGGGTGGCGCTGCCGCGCGGGGGCGATGTGGGCGGCGGTCGACGGGGGGTGCCGACGGCGGGGACGGCTGGCCGGTGGGCGGGGTCAGTCGGTCGCCAGCCGGGCGTGGAGCTCCACGTCGTGACGGGTGGTGCCGTAGCGCAGCTTCGCGCGCTGCCGCCCCTCGACGAGGTAGCCGGCGGACAGCGCGGTCCTGCAGGACGCGTCGTTCTCCACCCGGTGCCCCAACTCCAGCCGGTAGAGCCCCAGTTCCTCGAAGCACCAGGTGCTGAGCGCCCGCAGGGCCGCGCCGGCGACGCCCCGGCGCCTGGCGGCCCCGACGGTCCAGTAGGAGATCCAGCCGCCGTCGTGGACGTGGTTGACCTGGGAGACCGCCACGTTGCCGAGCAGCGGCGCGTCGGCGGCGGGGCCTTCCACGACGGCCCAGGAGAAGGCGCTGCCCTGCTCCCAGCGCTCGGTGTGGCGGTCGATCCAGCGCCCGGCCGCCGCGTCGTCGACCTGCCCCTCGTCCAGCACCGAGCCGAACTGCGTGTACATCCCCGGCTCGTTGAACGCGTCGCGGACGGCCGTCAGGTCACGTTCGTGCCAGGGACGCAGCGTCAGACCGCCGGCGGCGGAGAGGAGATCCTTCACGGACCCCAGACTACGGCGGGACGGCGGGGCGGTCGGAGCCCGGCCGCCGTTATGCGGGCGTGGTGCGGGGCGCTGGCGCGGCTCTGCCGTGGGCGAATTCGCTCCGGGCCGAGCGGGGTGGGCGTCCGGCGCCGCGCGGGGCAGGCTCGAAGCCATGAGAGTACTGGTGCTCGGCGGTACGGCGTTCGCCGGTCCCGCCCTGGTGGACGAGGCGTTGGCGCGGGGCTGGGAGGTCACGACCTTCCACCGGGGGCGCTCCCCGGACCGGGCTGGCGTGCGGGCGCTGCGCGGCGACCGGCTGGCGCGCGACGGCCTGGGCGCCCTGGAGCGCGGGGAGTGGGACCTGGTCGTCGACACCTGGAGCGGGGCGCCCCGGGTGGCGCGGGACTCGGCGCGGCTGCTGGCCGACCGGGTGGGCCTCTACGCCTATGTCTCCTCCCGCTCCGTCTACCGCTTCCCGGCGCCCGCCGGCGCCGACGAGACCGCCCCTCTGGTGGAGGGTTCACCCGACGCGCACGGGAGCGGGTACGCGGCGGACAAGCGTGGCGCGGAGCTGGCCGTGGAGCGGGAGATGGGGGGCGAGCGGGCGCTGCTGGTGCGCTGCGGGCTGCTGCTCGGCCCGGGGGAGGACGTGGGGCGGCTGCCCTGGTGGCTGCGGCGGATCGCGCGCGGCGGCGAGGTGCTGGCGCCGGGGCCGGCCGAACTACCCCTCCAGTACCTGGACATCAGGGATATGGCGGCCTGGACATGGGACGCGGCGAGGGACGGGCTGCACGGCCCTTTCGACCTGGTGAGCCCGCCCGGGGCGGCCACCATGGGCGAGCTGCTGGAGGGCTGCCGCGCGGTCACCGGCTCGGAGGCGACCCTGCGGTGGGTGACGCCCGAGCGGGTGGCGGCGGCCGGGATCGCGCCCTGGACCGAGCTGCCGGTGTGGCTGCCGCCCGGGCCGTCGCACGCCGCGCTGCACGGCTCGGACGTCTCCCGGGCGCTGGCCGCGGGGCTGACCGTGCGTCCCGTCGTGGAGACCGTCAGGGACACCTGGGCCTGGCTCGGGGCGCTGCCTCCCGGCGCCGTGTGGGGCGGGCGCCGTTCCCGGTCGGCCTGCCGGAGGAGAAGGAGGCCGCGGCCCTCGGCTGAGGGACGGGGAGACGGGGACCGTCGGGCGCCCGCCCCGGCGGAGCGGGCGGGCGTCAGGCGGCGCGTGGCCGCGCCTCCTGACCGGGCGGCGTCACCGGCAGGCCGGCGGCGCGCCAGGACTGGAAGCCGCCGATCAGATCGGTGGCCCGGCGCAGCCCGAGCGAGCGGAGCGAGGCGGCGGCGAGCGAGGAGGCGTAGCCCTCGTCGCAGAGCACGATCCAGCGCACCTCGGTGTCGACCGCCTGCGGGACGCTGGCCCCGCTGGTCGGGTCGCAGCGCCATTCCAGGTGGTTGCGTTCGATCACCAGCGCCCCGGGCACCGTGCCGTCCTCGGCGCGCTGGTCGTGGATCCTGGTGTCCACCAGCACGGCCCCGGCTCCCCACTCCCGGTAGGCGTCCTCCGCCGTCACGCGGTCCAAGGTGGCGCGTGCCGAGGCGAGTTGGGCCTCGATGGTGGTGCGTCGTCCGGGTGTGTCGTCGTGGTGCGTCCCGGTCCCCCCGGCCCGCTCCGCCTGCGGAGTCCTCTCCATCGCCGCGGTCCCCTCAGTCGTCGACGCCGTCGGTGCGCTCCAGTTGGAGGGCGCCCTCGTCAGTCTCTGTGTAGTACGACATGGTGGCCAGGGCCGGGGCGTAGGCGTGGATGCTCACCGCCGGTTCCGGACCGGGGTTGGTCACCTGGTGCACGTGGCGCGGCCCGAAGGCGCGCACCGCCGGGGGCGTCAGGCTGCGCAGCCGGGGCGGGCGGGGCGCGTCCACTGCCGGCAGGGCGAAGGTGCGTTCGGTCAGCTCGCCCCTGACCACGCCGAACGCGCCCGAGGCGCCGCCGTGGTCGTGGATCTCGGTGCCCTGCCCCGGCAGCCAGGTCAGCAGCCAGACCTCGTGGTCGGCGCCTACCGCCAGCCGCTGGTACCAGCGTTCGGGCCTGGTGAAGCGGACCAGCGGCTCCCACAGCTCCCTCCGGGCGGCGAAGGCACGTACGGTGGCTGCCAGTTCGTGGGGGGTGCGGGGGTTCTCGACGACGGCCGGCGGGGTGGGCGCGACGGTGGGCATGGGAGGACCTCACGGTAGGACGAGGAGCGAGGGGGGTGGGCGCGTGGGGTCGTCGAGCGCGAGGCGGAGGCAGCCGTGCGGACACCGGTGGGCGGCGCCCTCGACTCAGGGGCGATCCTCGAACGGATGGCCGGCCGCTGCCGGCGGGGCCGCGCTCAGCGACGGCCGGGGCGACACAGCGCGCTGGCCACGCGGACGAGGTCCACATGGCACCGCGAGAAAAGGCGCTTGCTGGTCGGCATGGCGAAAGGAGTACCGCGAGAGGCCGGCGGCGGTCAAGTAAGGCTCGGGGGAGGCCCGCTGGGAGGACCCGGGGAAGGGCCGTGCGGGAGAAGGGCGGAGGGCGCGACCCGGGGGCGAACGGCACGCGTTCGGCGTATCGGGAAGTGGACGCCTGCTGTCCGTGATGTGAGACGCGGGAGCGCAATCTTGACGTGCTCCACGGGTACTGGCATCCTCACATATCGTGAGCCAGGCTGAGTTTCTCGTGACGCGGCTGCACGTCGACCTTCGACGGCAGGCCAGCGCGATCTGTGCCGACGCACGCTGACCCTTCGAACAGCGCCCAGCCGACGCTCCTCCCGACGCCGTTCACCCCCGCATCGCCTCCCCGCGTGCGCGACGGGTGACGCCGGCCCACCGGAATCCGTTCGCCCCGTTCCACGCCTCGCGGTCAGACAGCCCCGAGGCGCGCGGAAACGACCGGGCGAACACGTGGCGGACAGACCACCACGCGGGTTCCCGGTGGGCCGGGGAGTTTCGAAGGCTGCCGAGGGTCCCTTTCGGCCCCACCCGTCACAGAAGGCGTTTCCCACGGGAAAGGCAGTGCAGTTCCATGTCCCACAGTTCTCACTCCCCGAGCGCTCACTCCCCGAGCTCCCGCGGTGAATTCGACATCCGTCAGGTGGGCGGCCGTATCGGCGCCGAGATCCTCGGCGTCGACCTCTCCGCGCCCCTCGACCCCGCCGTGGTCAACGAGATCAACGCCGCGCTCATCACGCACAAGGCGCTCTTCTTCCGCGACCAGTCCCTCGACGACGCGGCGCAGCTCAGGTTCGCCTCGCTCTTCGGCGAGTTGACGACCGCCCACCCCACCGTCCCCTCGGCCGAGGGCCAGCCGCACGTGCTGGCGGTCGACGGCGAGGGGGTGCGCTCCAACCGGTGGCACACCGACGTCACCTTCCTGCGCACCCCGCCCCGGGTGACCACGTTGCGCGCCCTCGTGGTCCCGCCGCACGGCGGCAACACCCTGATCGCCAACAGCGCCACCGCCTACCGCGACCTGCCCGAGCCGCTGCGCGAGCTGGCCGACCGCCTCTGGGCCGTCCACACCAACGACCACGACTACGCGGAGCCGAGGACCGAGCGCGCCGCGGAGCACCGCAGGCGGTTCGTCTCCCGCACATACCGCACCGCCCACCCCGTGGTGCGGGTCCACCCGGAGAGCGGCGAACGCGGGCTGTTCATCGGAGGGTTCGCCCAGCGCCTGGTCGGCTTCGACGCCGACGACTCCCGCGACCTGCTGCGCCTGTTCCAGGGCTATGTGACCCGCCCGGAGAACGTCGTCCGCTGGAGCTGGGCCCCCGGCGACCTGGTGGCCTTCGACAACCGCAGTACCCAGCACTACGCGCCCGACGACTACGGCACCCTGCCGCGCCTGCTCCACCGGGTGACGGTCGCGGGAGACGTTCCCGTCGGCGTGGACGGCCGACGCAGCCGTGTCGTCGAGGGCGACGTCGCGGAGCACTACACCCCCGCCTCGGCGGCCTGACCTCCCCGCACCCGGCGCGGACCCGGCGACAGCCACGGTCCGCGCCGGGTGCGACGACCCAAGGAAGGAAGGAGCCGAAGATGCGGCACCTTACCGCGCTCCCCGACCTGTCCGAACTCTCCGACGTGACGGTGACCCTGGCACCGGAGAGCCAGACGGCGGACGGCTCCGTGCCGCTGGTCGGCTATCTGGTGCTGGCCCCGGCCGGGACCCAACCCGCGCAGCTGAGCGAGCTGTTCGCGGCGCAGGCGTCCTCGTCACCCCCCGCCAACCGGCCCGCCGCCGTCCCGCCCGAGGAACGGCCCGCGCCCCGCGGCATCGTGGTGGACACCGAGGAACGCACGGCCTCCGTGGACGGCGCGCCGTTGCAGTTGACCTATCTGGAGTTCGAACTGCTGGCGCACCTGGTGCGCCACCCGCACCGGGTCTACACCCGCGAGTCGCTGGTCGCCACGATCTGGGGCTACGGGCCGGTGGGCGACCAGCGGACCGTGGACGTCCATGTGGCCAGGCTGCGGCGGAAGTTGGGGGCGGCCTACCGGGAGCGCATCGTCACGGTGCGGCGCGTCGGCTACAAGTACGTGCCCCCGGCGAGCTGATTCCCGGCGGACCCCCGGGTGACGCCCCACGGCACCGGCCGTGGGGCGTCACCCGCGTCTCAGCCCGCCAGGGGCAGCGCCGAGTGGCGCCGCACGGCGGCGCGGTAGCGGTCCAGCACGACCCGGGCCAGCTCGGGGGCGGCGCCCAGGACCGGGGCCACCAGGTCGGCGCCCGCCTCCCGCGCGCCGGCCAGGACGCGGTCCGGCAGCCGGCCGGGCGCGATGACGTAGGGCGCGACCGCGACCCGGCGCGCCCCCT
Organism: Streptomyces sedi; assembly: GCF_006335015.1. GTDB lineage: Bacteria > Actinomycetota > Actinomycetes > Streptomycetales > Streptomycetaceae > Streptomyces > Streptomyces sedi. The sequence continues at coordinate 117,928 of NZ_VDGT01000005.1, read as the reverse complement.
CCGCGCGCAACTCCCGCACGGCGCGCCCCGGATCGGGCGCGCCCGCCGAGGCGTACGCCGAGACGACCGCGCCCCAGCCGGCCTCGGCACGCCACCGTTCCGCCAGCCGCTCCAGCGCCGCCCGGCCCCCGAGGTCGGAGGTGCCGGCCGAGGCCAGCACCACCCCCGTCTCCGCACGCGCGGTCAGCGGGCCGCCGTTCGCCTCGGCCAACCGCCGTTCCAGCAGCCCGTTCAGCAGCGGATCGGGGCCCAGCACCTCCGATTGCCACACCGCGAGCCCCGGCAGCCGCGCCCGCTCCCGTGCCAGCAGCTCGGGGAGGTCGGACGCGGCGTGGAAGGCGTGGTTGAGCAGCAGCGGCACCGCCACCACCGCGCGGTGGCCGGCCGCCCGCAGCCCGCCCAGCGCGCCGCCCACCTCCGGCAGCGCGAAGTCCAGGAAGCCGCAGGCCACCTCGGTCCCGCCGGCCGCCGCCCGCACCCTCTCGGTCAGCGCCAGCACCGTCGCCGCGTGGCGCGGGTCCCGACTGCCGTGGGCGACCAGCAGCAGCGCCGGGGAGCCTGTCCGGGTCACGACACCCTGGCCAGCAGCCCTCGGGAGCGCAGCACCCGCCGTTCGAGCGGCGAGAAGAACAGCAGGTCGATCGCCACGCCCACCACCAGGATCAGGATGATGGTGGCCAGCACGCCCGACATGTTCTGCATGGTGCGGTAGTTCTCCATCAACTGCCCGAGCCCCGTGCCCAGATCGGGGGAGTGCACGATCAGCTCGGCCGCCATCAGGGAACGCCAGGAGAACGCCCAGCCCTGCTTCAGCCCCGCCAGGTACCCGGGCAGCGCCGCCGGCAGCAGCACGAACCGCACGCTGCTCAGCCCCCGCGCCCCCAGCATCCGCCCGGCCCGCAGATAGAGCGGCGGGATCTGGTCCACGCCGGCGACGATGCCGTTGGCGATCGAGGGCACGGCGCCGAGCAGCACCACCGCGTAGATGGTGCCGTTGGTCAGCCCGAACCAGATGATCGCCGCCGGCACCCAGGCGATCGACGGCAGTGACTGGAGCCCGGTGAGCACCGGTCCGATCGCCGCGCGCACCAGCTTCACCCTGGCCACCAGCAGCCCCAGCGGGGTGCCGACCGCGATGGCGATCAGAAAGCCGAGGAGGCCGCGCGAGACGCTGGTCCAGATGTACTCAAGGAGCGTGCCCTCCCGCCACATCTCGGCGAAGACCGCGCCCACGTCGCCCGGGCTGGGCAGCAGGTAGTCCGGCTGCACCTCCGCCCAGTAGGTGAGCTGCCACGCCGTCAGCACCAGCGCGATCGCGACGATCGGCGGCAGCACCCGGGTGAGCAGCACCCGCCCGACCGGGACCCGGTCGCCGCCGCCCCCGCTGTCCAACGCGTCCAGTCCCGCCTCAAGGCCCGCCAGGTCACCCGAGGAGTCCGGGCGCCCCCTCGCCTCGGCGGAACCGGCGTCCGCGTCCTTCTCCTCCGCCGCGGTGGCGGCCGTCTCACTGCTGGCCATGGCGGCGGATCTCCTCCCTGAGGCGCTCGGTGATCTCCACCGAGAGCGCGGACACCTCGGCGTCCTCGATGCGGCGCGGGTGTTCGATGTCCACGCGCCACTCGGTGACCACCCGCCCGGGGCGGGAGGAGAGCAGGACGACGCGCTGCGCCAGCCGGACCGCCTCCCGTACGTTGTGCGTGACGAACAGGACCGAGACCCCGGTCTCCGACCAGATCCTGGTCAGCTCCTCGTGCAGCACGTCCCTGGTGATCGCGTCCAGCGCGGCGAACGGCTCGTCCATCAGCAGCAGTTGGCTGTCCTGGGCGAGCGCCCTGGCCAGCGCGACGCGCTGCCGCATCCCGCCGGACAGCTCGTGCACCCGCTTGCCGTACGAGCCGTTCAGCCGCACCAGCGACAGCAGCCGTTCCGCCTCCTCGCGGCGCTCCGCCTTCGGCACGCCGCGCAGCCGCAGCGCCAGCTCGATGTTGCGGCCGGCGGTCAGCCACGGGAAGAGCGCGTGCTCCTGGAACATCAGCGCCGGCCGGCCGCCCGGCACGGAGATCCGCCCGGTGGAGGCGGCGTCCAGCCCGGCGGTCAGGTTCAGCAGCGTGGACTTGCCGCAGCCCGAGGCGCCGATCAGGGTGACGAACTCTCCCGGCGCGACGTCGAGGCTGATGTCGTCCAGTACCAACTGCTGCTTGCCCGGCCGGCCGAAGGACTTCGACACGTGCGCGAAGCGCACCGCGTAGTCCGCTTCGGCCGTGGCGTCCTCGTCGACCGTGCTGTCGAGGGCGAGGGTCATCGGGAGTCACCTCCTGGGTGAGGAACGGATGAACGTGGCGGATGGCCGCGAGGAGCGGTGCGCGACTCAGCCGACGCCCAGGCCGGCGTCGCCGACCTCCGGAAGGCCCTCGTCGGCCAGCACCCCGTTGAGGAGGGACAGGTCGTAGATGCCGCTCAGGTCGGTCTCCTCCAGCAGCCCGACCTCGGTGGCGTTCTCCGCGCCCACCCGCAGCGTCTCGGCCAGCGGGTCGTCCAGGAACTCGACGTGGTCGAACGCCGGGTCCAGCACCTCGGCGGGCAGCTCACTGCCGCCGGGCATCCGGCCCAGCGCCTCGTTGAAGAGCGTCTTGGCCTCGTCCCTGTTGTCGTTGATCCAGGCGTTGGTCCGCACCACGCCGCGCACCACTGCCTCGACGACGTCGGGGTGTTCCTCCAGGAAGTCCTGGGAGGCGATGACGTGGGTGACCACGTAGCGGCCGTCGTCCCACAGCTCGCCCTCGTCCAGCAGGGTCTCGGCGCCACGGCTGACCAGGTTGGCCGCGGTGGGCTCCGGCACCCAGGCGCCGTCGATGTCGCCGCCGTCGAAGGCCGCCGGGATCTCGGAGTTGGCGATCCGCAGCACCGAGACGTCGCCCCGGCCGCTCTGCGGGTCCACCTCGTAGCCCTCGTCGTTGAGATAGCTGAGCAGCGCCACGTCCTGGGTGTTGCCGAGCTGCGGGGTGGCGATCCGCTTGCCGGCCAGGTCGTCGAGCCCGTCGACCGTCTCCGGGTTGACCACCAGCGAGGCGCCGCCGGACGCCGCGCCCGCGACCACCCGCAGGCTCTGGCCGCCGGAGCCGGCGTAGCCGTTGATCGCCGGGTTGGGGCCGATGAAGGTGAGGTCCAGGTCGCCGGCGTTCAGCGCCTCGATGGCCGAGGGGCCGGCGTTGAAGACCTGGGTGGAGATCTCGGTGCCGCCCAGCTCCTCGCGGATGGCGCCGTCGTTGCCCAGGCCGATCACGCCCGTGGCGTGGGTGATGTTGGCGAAGTACCCGATGCGCACCTCGTCGGTGGAGAGCGCGGGACCGCTCGCCGCGCCGTCGGAGGCCGGCTCGTCGTCCTCGGCGTCGGAGCCGTAGCCGCAGGCGGCCAACGGGGTGAGCAGCAGGGCGAGGGCGAGCAGCGGCGCTCTCCGGCGGGAGCGGCGTGACGTGGCGAACATGGCGCGGGTTCCTCTCGGGGACGTGGGCGGTGGCCCACGCGTCGGACGACGTGGCGGACGGGAAGGGGCGGGACGGCGGCGGAGCGGACGCGGGGGTGCGTCAACTCAGCCGGCACATCGCGCTATCCCGCCGTGGCCGGCGCCGAGCGCGCCGCTGCCGACGCGTCCGCCCTCCTTGGCGAAGGTCGAGAAGACATCCCTGAGCATGGTCAGAAGTCCCACCCGTCGTCCGTGGCGCCCGCCTCGGGCCCCGTCGCGGTGTCGGCGAACGCCTCGCCCGCCATGCCGGCGGTCAGTGTCGCGCCGTCGGCCGGGTCCAGCAGCAGGAACGAGCCCGTGGTGCGGGAGAGCGCGTAGTCGTCCAACGCCAGCGGCTCGGCGGTGCGCAGCACCACCCGGCCGATGTCGTTGGCCTCGAGGCGCCCCGGTTCCGGGTGCGGGGAGAGGTCGTCCAGCGTCAGCCGGGACGGGACCTCCCGCACGATCGCCTTGACGGTGCGGGTGGTGTGCTTCAACAGCACCCGGGCGCCCGGCAGCAGCGGACGGTCGTGCAGATGGCAGACGGTGGCCGTCACGTCCTGGCTGGTCGGCGCGGTGGAGCCGGCGGGCGCCAGCAGGTCGCCCCGGGAGATGTCCAGGTCGTCGGCGAGGCTGACCGTCACCGACTGCGGCGCCCAGGCCAGGTCGACCGCCTGCCCCAGCGCGTCGATCCCGGTGACCGTGCTGGTGAGCCCGGAGGGCTGCACGGTGACCCGGTCGCCGACGCGCAGCACGCCGGAGGCCAACTGCCCCGCGTAGCCGCGGAAGTCGGGGTGGTCGGCGGACTGCGGCCGGATCACGTACTGCACGGGGAACCGCGCCGGCTCGGCCGACGGGTCGTGGGCGACGGGCACCGTCTCCAGGTGCTCCAGCACGGTCGGCCCGCCGTACCAGTCCATGGTGGCCGAGGGCGTCACCACGTTGTCCCCGGCCAGCGCCGAGATCGGGATCGCGGTCACGTCCCGGAGGCCGAGCGAGGCCGCGTAGCGGCCGAACTCCTCCGCGATCCGCGCGAAGACCGGCTCCTCGTACCCCACCAGGTCCATCTTGTTGACCGCCAGCACCACCTGCGGCACCCGCAGCAGCGCGGCGACCGCCGCGTGCCTGCGGGTCTGCTCCACCACGCCGTTGCGCGCGTCGACCAGGATGATCGCCAGCTCGGCCGTGGAGGCGCCGGTCACCATGTTGCGCGTGTACTGCACGTGCCCCGGGGTGTCGGCCAGGATGAACCGGCGGCGCGGGGTGGCGAAGTAGCGGTAGGCCACGTCGATGGTGATGCCCTGCTCCCGCTCGGCGCGCAGCCCGTCGGTGAGCAGCGCCAGGTCGGGCGCGGTCTGGCCCCGGTTGCGTGAGGCCAGCTCGACGGCGGCCAGCTGGTCGCTGAGCACCGACTTGGAGTCGTGCAGCAGCCGCCCCACCAGCGTCGACTTGCCGTCGTCGACGGAGCCGGCGGTGGCGAAGCGCAGCAGGGAGGTGGCGGATATCGCCGCCGTGTCGGCGGTCTCGGCCGCGGTCATCAGAAGTACCCCTCGCGCTTGCGGTCCTCCATGGCGGCCTCCGACAGCTTGTCGTCGGCCCGGGTCGCGCCCCGCTCGGTGAGCCGGGAGGCGGCGATCTCGACGATGATCTGCTCGACGGTCTCCGCCTCCGACTCCACCGCGCCGGTGCAGGACATGTCGCCGACGGTGCGGTACCGCACCCGGCGGGAGGCCACCGGCTCGCCGTCCTTCGGGCCGCCCCAGTCGCCCGGGGCCAGCCACATCCCGTCGCGGCGGAAGACGTCGCGCCGGTGGGCGAAGTAGATCTCCGGGATCTCGATCTTCTCCCTGGCGATGTACTGCCAGACGTCCAGCTCGGTCCAGTTGGAGAGCGGGAAGACCCGCACGTGCTCGCCGGGCGCGTGCCGCCCGTTGTACAGCTGCCACAGCTCGGGCCGCTGCCGGCGCGGGTCCCAGCCGCCGAACTCGTCGCGCAGCGAGAACACCCGCTCCTTGGCCCTGGCCTTCTCCTCGTCGCGCCGGCCGCCGCCGAAGACCGCGTCGAAGCGGTTGCCCTCGATGGCCCGCAGCAGCGGAACGGTCTGGAGCGGGTTGCGGGTGCCGTCGGGGCGTTCGCGCAACTCGCCGCTGTCGATGAGGTCCTGCACCAGCGCCACGGTCAGCCGCAGCCCGTGCCGCGCCACCACCCGGTCGCGGTAGGCGAGGACCTCGGGGAAGTTGTGCCCGGTGTCGACGTGCAGCAGGGAGAACGGCGGCGGCGCCGGCGCGAACGCCTTGAGCGCCAGGTGCAGCATGACGATCGAGTCCTTGCCACCGGAGAAGAGGATCACCGGACGCTCGAACTCCCCGGCGACCTCGCGGAAGATGTGGACCGCCTCCGACTCCAGCACGTCCAGGTGGGAGAGGGCGAAGGGCCCGCCGGTTCCTTCGGTGACCGGGACTGCCGCCGTCATGGGGGGTTCCTCTCGTTCGCCGGTTCGGTCTCTCGCGCCACCCGGGGCCGCGCGCTCCGTGCTCCGCGCCGTGCCGCTCACGCCAGCCCCCGCGCGGTCAGCAGCGCGTGGAGCGCGGCGGCCGAGTCGGCGACCGGCCGCTCGTGGGTCTCGATCCGCAGCTCGGGGTCGACGGGGGCCTCGTAGGGGTCGTCGACGCCGGTCAGCCCGGTCAGTTCGCCGCTGGCCTGCTTGGCGTACAGGCCCTTGACGTCCCGTGCGGAGCAGACCTCGACCGGGGTGGCGACATGCACCTCCAGATAGCGGGTGCCGGCGGCCTCGTGGTGCTTGCGGACGGCCTCCCTGCTGTCGGCGTACGGCGCGATCGCGGGGACCAGGGCCTTCACGCCGTGCGAGGCGAGGAGTTCGGCGACGAAGCCGATCCGCCGCACGTTGGTGTGCCGGTCCTCGCGGGAGAAGCCGAGGCCGGCGGAGAGGAACGCGCGGATCTCGTCGCCGTCGAGCACCTCGACGCGGTGGCCCTCGGCGGTCAGCCGCTCGGCCAGCGCCCGCGCGAGGGTGGTCTTGCCGGCGCTGGGCAGGCCGGTGAGCCAGACGGTGGCGCCCAGGTCGGTCCCGCTCATCTCCGTACTCCTCGTCTCCCGTTGCCCGTCGGTGTCGTCTCGCCCATCAGCCGTGCAGCCCGCACTCGGTCTTGCCGAGCCCCGACCAGCGGCCGGCCCGCGCGTCCTCGCCCTCGACGACGCGGCGGGTGCAGGGCTCGCAGCCGACCGAGGCGTAGCCGTCCTGGAGCAGCGGGTTGGTCAGCACGCCGTGCTCGGCGACGTAACGTTCCACGTCCTCCTGGGTCCAGCGGGCGATCGGCGCGACCTTGACCTTGCCCCGGCGCTCGTCCCAGCCGACGACCGGCGTGTGGGCCCGGGTCGGCGACTCGTCGCGGCGCAGCCCGGTGGCCCACGCCTCGTAGCCGGCCAGGCCGCGCTCCAGGACCGCGACCTTCCGCAGCGCGCAGCAGCGGTCCGGGTCGCGCGCGTACAGGTGCGGGCCGAACTCGGCGTCCTGCTCGGCGACGGTCCGCTCGGGCGTGAGCGTCAGCACGTTGACGTTCATCGAGGCGGCCACCGCGTCGCGGGTGCCGATGGTCTCGGTGAAGTGGTAGCCGGTGTCGAGGAAGACCACGTCCACACCCGGCCTGGCGCGGGAGGCGAGATGCGCGACGACCGCGTCCTCCATCGACGAGGTCACGCAGAACCGGTCGCCGAAGGTGTCGGCGGCCCAGCGCAGCACGGTGAGCGCGTCGGCCTCCTCCAGCTCGCGCCCGGCGTGCTCCGCCAGCGCGCGCAGCTCCTCCGCACGCGCTCGTCCTGTCGTTCCGGTATCCATCGCGGCCTCCTCAACCACCGTCGGCCGCGCCGCCGTCGGGGGACGTCGCGGCCACCCCGCCGGCCAGCAGGCCGAGGAACGACAGCCGGAACGCCCGGTTGCAGGCGGCGCATTCCCAGGACCCGGGGCCCGCCTCGCTGGGGCGCAGGTCCTCCTCGGCGCAGTAGGGGCAGTAGAACGGGGCGGCGCGTTCGCTCACTTCAGGTCCCCCTCGTCCGCGCGGGCCACCCACTGGGCGAAGCGCTCGCCGGGCTCCCGCTGCGCTGAGTAGGCCCGCACCACCCGCTCGACGTAGTCGGCGAGCCCGGCGGCGGTGACCTTCAGCCCCCTGACCTTGCGGCCGAACGACGGGTCGAGGCCGAGTGAACCGCCCAGGTGCACCTGGAAGCCCTCGACCTGCCGGCCGTCGTCGTCCCGCACCAGCTGCCCCTTGAGACCGATGTCCGCCACCTGGATGCGGGCGCAGGAGTTGGGGCAGCCGTTGATGTTGATGGTGAGCGGCTCGTCGAACTCGGGCAGCCTGCGCTCCAGCTCCTCGATCAGCCAGGAGCCGCGGGCCTTGGTCTCGACGATCGCCAGCTTGCAGAACTCGATCCCGGTGCACGCCATGGTGCCGCGCCGGAACGTGGAGGGCCGGCTGGTCAGGCCCAGCGTCTCCAACTCGTCGGCCAGCGGCTCGACCTGGTCCTCGGGCACGTCCAGGATCAGCATCTTCTGCTGGACGGTGGTCCGCACCCGGCCGGAGCCGTGTGCCTCGGCGAGGTCGGCGATCTTGGTGAGCGTGGTGCCGTCCACCCGGCCGACGCGGGGCGCGAAGCCCACGTAGAACCGCCCGTCCTTCTGCGGGTGCGCCCCCATGTGGTCGCGCCACTCGCCGGGCGGCTGCTCGGGCGCCGGGCCGTCGACGAGCCGGCGCAGCAGGTACTCGTCCTCCAGCACCCGGCGGAACTTCTCCGCGCCCCAGTCGGCCAGCAGGTACTTCAGCCGGGCGCGGTTGCGCAGCCGCCGGTAGCCGTAGTCGCGGAAGACGCCCACGACACCCTCGTGCACGTCGGCGACCTCCTCCAACGGGACCCAGGCGCCGAGCCGTTCACCGATCCTCGGGTTGGTGGAGAGCCCGCCGCCGACCCACAGGTCGAAGCCGGGGCCGCGCTCGGGGTGGACCACGCCGACGAAGGAGACGTCCTGGATCTCGTGGGCCACGTCCAGCAGCGGGGAACCGGAGATCGCCGTCTTGAACTTGCGGGGGAGGTTGGAGTACGCCTTGTTGCCGATCACCCGGCGCTGGATGGCCTCGATGGCGGGCGTGCCGTCGATGATCTCGTCGGCCGCGATACCGGCGACGGGGGAGCCGACGATCACCCGGGGGGTGTCGCCGCAGGCCTCGGTGGTGGAGAGCCCGACGCCCTCCAGGCGCCGCCAGATCTCCGGCATGTCCTCGATGCGGATCCAGTGGTACTGCACGTTCTGCCGGTCGGTGATGTCGGCCGTGCCGCGCGCGAACTCCTGCGATATCTCGCCCACCACCCGCAGCTGCTCGGTGGTGAGCAGCCCGCCGTCGATGCGGACCCGCAGCATGAAGAACTCGTCGTCCAGCTCCTCCGGCTCCAGGATCGCGGTCTTGCCGCCGTCGATGCCGGGGCGCCGCTGGGTGTACAGGCCCCACCAGCGCATCCGGCCGCGCAGGTCGGCGCCGTCGATGGAGTCGAAGCCGCGCCGCGAGTAGATCGTCTCGATGCGTGTCCGCACATTGAGACCGTCGTCGTCCTTCTTGGTCTGCTCGTTGGCGTTGAGGGGGGTGAGGTGCCCCGCGGCCCACTGCCCCTCGCCACGGTGGCGGCCGGCCTTGCGGCGGGAGGTCCCGACGGGCTTCTGGACGGAGTCCGACATGGTCACGGTCTTTCTGTGGGCAGCCGACAGGCTCCGCCCGGGAGTCCGCCGCGACGGCGCGGCGGGCAGGGCAGAGTCGAGGGCGGCGGGAACGGTCGCCGGCACAGCGGTGCCGGGGCGGAGGAACCGGGCGGCGCCCAGGGCGCGGCGCGCGGGCGCTCGTTACGGGGAACAGATGGCGCTGGACATCCGACCGAGATCAACATGGCGACGGCTCACCAAGGCAATTCCCGCTCGCAACATGACGGCAGCGTTGCACGCGGCCACGCGCCCGTCCACCATTGTCCGCGATTCGGACATGGGTGTCTCGCTATGCGGGCGCGTGGGCGGCGACGGCGGTGCGGGCGGCGGTGCGGTGTCGGGGCAGGCCGCAGCCCCGGGGTGTGGGACGCCCGGGGCCGCAGGTGGGGGTGCGGCGGTGGATCAGCAGCGCAGCAGGCGATCCACCAGGTCGCGGTAGTCGCGCAGCGCGGTACGTCGCTCCTCGGTCGTCGCGCCCGTCGCGTCCCCCTCGGACTGCCAGCCGTCGCGCAGCGCCCTGCGCCGGTGCGCCAACTCCTCGGTCAGCCGCGCCACCGCCTCCTCCAACGCGGCGTCGGCGCGGGCCACCGACCTCGCCGGGTCGTCGACGAAGCCGGCGACCGCCTCGCCCAGCTCGGCGCGGAGCGCGTCGGCGGCCTCCGCCGGGAACATCGGCGCGGTGGCCAGCCGTTCCGGCTCGGGGGCCAGCGGGTCGAACGCGGCGCGCGCGGCGGGCGGTTCCGCGGTCCCGCCCATGCCGGTCGCGGAGGTCCCCCTGTCGTCGGAGGTCCGTTCGCCGTCGGAAGTCCGTTCGCCGGCGTCCGAGCCCTCGGGCGGCTTCTCGTGGCTCACGTTCTCGTCGCTCACGGGTCGCTCCGGTCTCTCGGGGGCGGGCGTGTCCCCGGCCCCGCTCGGGGGCGCGGACGCGGTCTCGCTCCCGGTCTCGGGCGCCGGTTTCCCGGGGCGGTCGTCGCCCTTCCAAATCAGCCGCATCAGGACTCGCTCCCCGTGCCGGTGCCGGTCGCCGCGTTCGGGGCCGGGCTGTCGGCGCCGGTCGTCGCCGCGGCCTCGGGGCGCTCGTCCAGCAGCGCGTCGAACAGCCGGCGCGCCGCCAGCAGCGCGGACCGCAGGTCCTCGGTCCTTTCGGCGTCCCGGCCCGGATCCTCCCGGCCGGCCAGCAGATGCACCTGCCGGTAGCCGTCGACATGCTGCGGATGGTGGACCGAGACGGCGGCCAACTGCTCGCCGTAGCCGTCGGACGGGTAGCCGCGTTCCCTGATCAGCTGGTTGAGCAGCTGGTCGGCCTCGGCGATCGCGCCGGCGGGGGAGTCGACGAACTGCTCCTGCGCCCTGGCCCACCGGGACCGGTACCGCTCGTGCGCTCCCGCCGGCAGCGCGGCGGGGCGGAAGCGCCGGTGCCGGCGCAGCCGGGTGCCCAGCTCCCGGTGGGCGGCCTTGGTGTCCCCCTGGTGCCGCGCCACGGCCCGCTCGTACTCGGGGCCGAAACGCCGCCGCAGCATGGCGCCGCCCGGTGCCGAAGTGGACCGGACCAGCGCCAGCGCGACGGCGGCGAGGACCGCCACGCTCAGGATGATGATGATCAAGACTGCCATGACGTCCCTTTCGCAGAGATCCTCTCGGCGAGGTTGACATCCAAGCGCGTTACCGGTCCGAGACCTTCCAAACCTCCCCGCACGCAACGGAGTTGACTTCGACGCGCGGTGCGGGCGCCGGCGTTCAGCCGGCCTCCGCCACGGCGGCCCTGGCCACCACGGCGCCCAGGTCGCCGCCCGCCAGCGTGCCGAACGCGCCGCCCCGTTCGGCACCGAGACGGGAGGCGCAGAACGCGTCCGCCACCTCGGGGGGCGCGAACCGCACCAGGAGCGCGCCCTGCAACACCAGCGCGAGCCGTTCCGCGATCCGCCGCGCCCTGACCTCCACCCCCTCCAGGTCCGACAGCTCCGTCAGCAGGTCCTTGAGCGCGGCGTCCAGCCGGTGGTCGGCGCCGGCCGCCTGGCCGACCTCGGTGAGATAGGCGTTGAGCGCGCCCGGTTCCTGGGAGAGCGCGCGCAGCGCGTCGAGCGCCTGCACGTTGCCCGAGCCCTCCCAGAGCGAGTTGAGCGGCGACTCGCGCAGCAGCCGGGGGAGCCCGGAGTCCTCGACATAGCCGTTGCCGCCCAGGCACTCCAGCGCCTCGGCGACCATCGGGGTGCAGCGCTTGGTGACCCAGTACTTGGCCGCGGGCACCGCCAGCCGCAGCAGATGGCGGGCGTGGGCGCTGCCGGCCGCCGCCGCGTCGGCGGCCGAGGCCAGCCGCAGCGCGAGCGCGGTGGCCGCCTCCGACTCCAGCGCCAGGTCGGCCAGCACGTTGCGCATCAGCGGCTTGTCGGCCAGCGGACCGCCGAACGCCGAACGGTGCGCCGTGTGGTGGATCGCGCGGGTCAGCGCCTGCCGCATCAGCGCGGCCGAGCCGCTGACGCAGTCGATCCTGGTCGCCGCGACCATCTCGATGATGGTGGGCACCCCCCGCCCCTCCTCGCCGACCAGCCACGCGAGGGTCCCACCGTCGAACTCCACCTCGGCCGAGGCGTTCGAACGGTTGCCCAGCTTGTCCTTGAGCCGCTGGAGCCGGAAGGCGTTGCGCGTGCCGTCGGGCAGCACGCGGGGCAGCAGAAAGCAGCTCAGCCCGGCAGGCGCCTGGGCCAGTACCAGGAACGCGTCCGACATCGGCGCCGAACAGAACCACTTGTGGCCCGTCAACCGGTAGAGGCCCGGCTCGCCCGCGGGCTCGGCGCGGGTCGTGTTGGCCCGCACGTCGGAGCCGCCCTGCTTCTCCGTCATGCCCATCCCGGCGAGCGCGCCGCCCTTCTCGACCGCCGTCGCCTCCAGCCCCGGGCGGTAGCCGCGGGAGGTGAGCAACGGCTCCCAGACGGCGGCGAGTTCCGGCGAGGCGCGCAGCGTCGGCACCGCCGCATGGGTCATCGAGACGGGGCAGCCATGCCCCGCCTCGACCTGGGTCCACACCATGAATCCGGCCGTTCTGCGCAACTGGCCGGAAGGGCGCGACCACGCGTCCGTCAGCCCCGCGCCCACGGCGCGCTCCAGCAGCGCGTGCCACGCCGGATGAAACTCCACCTCGTCGACCCGACGGCCGACCGCGTCGAAAACCCGCAGGACAGGCGGGTTCTCGTGGGCCAGTCTTCCCCATTCGGCGGCCTCGGCCGAGCCGGCCGAGCGGCCGAGCGCGCGGAGCTCCGCGGTGGCCTCCTCGGCCACCTCGGGCGTCACCTGGCGGGCGAAGCCCTCGACGAGTGCGGCGTCGGAGGAGAAGACGTCGTGGCCGAGGAGCGGCGGGACCTGGTTGGTGACCGCGTGGGTGCTGGGCGTCATGGACCCACGTTAGGGGGAGCCGGTCGCCCCGTCACGCCGACAACCCGCTCACCAGGGAGTACCGATCGCCGACTCCCCTAGTACAGTGGGGCGTTCGCGGCGAAGGCAGGGAGCGACACATGGAGTGGGAGCTGGATTCCGCAGACACCCTCAGCGAGCTGAGTCCGCCTCCGATGGCGCTGGATTTTCGCCAGACCGGGCCAACTGTGCCCCGGATGATTCTGGGCAATCGGCTGCGTGCGCTCCGCGAGGCCCAGCGCATCACCGGCGCCGACGCCGGGCGTGAGATCAGAGCCTCGCACTCCAAGATCAGCCGTCTGGAGATGGGCCGCATCGGCTTCAAGCACCGCGACGTGGACGACCTGCTCACCCTCTACGGCGTGTACGACACGGCGGAACGCGCCACCCTCCAGGCACTGGTCCGCGAGTCCAACAGCCAGGGCTGGTGGAACTTCTACCACGACGTGGTGCCGAGCTGGCTGCACATGTACCTGGGCCTGGAGCAGGCCGCGACCGTGATCCGCGGCTACGAGCTCCAGTTCGTCCCCGGACTCCTCCAGACCGAGGACTACGCCCGCGCGGTGATCGGCCTCGACCCGGACACCCCGGAGCGGCGGGAGCGCAAGGTCCAGCTGCGGATGGCGCGCCAGCACGTGCTCCACCGGGACCGGCCCCCGACCCTCTGGGTGATCGTCGACGAGGCGGCGCTGCGCCGTTCGATGGGCGGCCGGGCGCTGATGCGCGGGCAGTTGACCCATCTGATAGAGGCGACGCGGATGCCGCACGTCACGGTCCAGGTGGTGCCGTTCGCCGCCGGCGCGCACTCGGCGATCGCCGGCCCGGTGACCGTGCTGCGCCCGCCGGGCGGGGAGCTGCCCGACGTGGTCTACCTGGAGCAGCTCACCGGTGGCGCCTACCCGGACAAGCCGAGCGAGGCCGAGCAGTACCGGCACGTGATGAACCGGCTGGCGGTCGAGGCCCTGCCGCCCGAGGAGACCGAGCGGTTCCTGTGGGAGGCGCTGCGCGAGCTGTGACCCGCGCGGGCGCTCAGCGGCGCCCCCCGGCGCCGCGCGACGCCCCGCCGAAGAGGCGGGCGACGGCGCGGAACGGCAACGACACGAGCGTGGCGAGTGCGCCGCCGACCATGCGGAACACGTCGGCGATGGCGCGGAACATGAGGGCCTCCCTCGATCGTCCTGGTGGTGCCGCGGACCCTGTCGGGTGCCCGAACGCCCCGGGGCGGAAACGGGTCGGCCTCCTCCCGAGCCCCCTCCCGCCGACGGCCGCGACGGGAGCGGTGCCCCTCACGCGCGCGTGAGGGGCACCGCCCGGTGTCACGGGACGGCTCAGCCGGGGAGTTCGTACGACTCCACGCGCATCGCGCCCTCGTCGGTCACCGCGAGCGCGTACAGGCTGTCGCCCTGGACGGCCATGTCGGACGGCATGTCCGCGCTGGCCAGCGCGCCCACCTCGGACCGCTCGCCGTTCTCCGCGTTCAGCAGCGAGACCCCGACGGAGTAGTCGGTGCGCGACTCGCTCTCGCCGTGCCACGTCACGATCTCCTCGGCCCCCGCCGCGAAGGAGACCAGTGGGGGAGTCGGGACGCGCCACAACTCCTCGCCCGTGGTCAGCTCGATCCCCACCGTCTCCGACTCCTCGGCCGAGATCGCGTCGTCGGCGGCGATCAGCAGCGAGCCCCTGTACACCGCTCTGTTGCCCGCGATATCGATGTCGTAGGAGGGGAAGAGGGCGTCCGAAGCGATCTCGGAGACCACCTCGCCACCGTCCCCGAACGTCACCAGCACATGGTCATCGGTCATCAGCGACACCGTCTCGCCCGGCACCCGCTTGGCCATGTCGTACTCGTCCGGCGCCTCCGGCAGCGTCCACAGCTCCTCGCCCGTCGCCGGGGCGAACGCGCTCAGCTGCTGACTCTCGCCGAACGAGCCGCAGTCGGCGAAGGCGAGCAGCGCGGCGTCGTTGGACAGCCAGTCCACGAGTCCGTCCCGGCACTCCGGGCCGCCGGGTATCTCGGGCATCGGCAGCGCCTCGCCGTCGGTGCCGAACCGCACCACCTCGCCGACGTCGGCGGTGACGATCCCGTCCGCGACGGTGACCGAGGCGCCGTACACCGAGCCGGACTCGGTCTCCACCGTCTCGGTCCACAGCGGTGTGCCGTCGCCCTCGACGTCCACCGCCACGACGATGGAGCAGCTCTCCGGATCGTCGGCCGGGGTGAAGAGCAGGGCGCCGACGCCGTCGTCCAACGCGGGGGAGACGGCGCAGATCTCGCCCGCTCCCTCCGGCGGGGTCAGCTCCCAGCCGGGCGAGCCGTCGGACGCCGCGTAGGCCACCACGTCGGTCACGCCGACGGCGGCGACCGTCTCCTCCGTCACCCACAACGTGGGTCCTGTCGCGCCCGCCTCGCTGTTGCCGGCGGTCGACGGGTCGGCCTCCCAGCGCTGGGTCAGCGCGTTCTCCGGCGCGTCGCCCCCGCCGGAGCCCCCGTCGTCGTCGCTCCCGCAGCCGGTGAGCGCCAGGCTCCCGGCCAGCGCGAGCGCCGTCACCGCGGCGCCGCGTCGTCGCGCGGTCGCCACCGCGTGCTGTGTCATCACACGTCCTCCGTGTTCCTCGGGCGTGCCGCCGCGCCTCGGGCGCGGACGGCACCTTGATCATCAGGAAGCGGCCACCTTAACGGCGGCCACTGACAACGCCGATCGCCCACCGGGGAACCGGTGTTGAGCTGCGGAAACGCCCGCACTCCCGCCGGCGCCGCACGCCCCGGCGCCCCCAACCCGACGCCCCCGTACGGTGCCAGCCGAGGTGGGCGTATGGTCTGCCGTTATGAGTCCTTCGATCGCGACGAACACGCGCGTTGATCTCGACAGCCTGCTGGACTTCGTCCGCGCCAGGCACCGTGCCATCCTGCTGACCAGGCGGGCCGACGGCTCCCCCCAGGGGTCGCCCCTGACCTGCGGCGTCGACGACTCCGGCCGCGTCGTGATGTCCACCTACCCGGAGCGCGCCAAGACCCGCAACGCCCGGCGGGACCCCGAGGTGAGCGTGCTGGTGCTCTCCGACGAGTGGGACGGCCCCTGGGTCCAGATCGACGGCACCGCCGAGGTGCTCGACGTGCCGGAGGCGGTGGAGCCGCTGGTCGAGTACTACCGCAACATCGCCGGGGAGCACCCGGACTGGAACGAGTACCGCCAGGCCATGACGCGCCAGGGCAAGTCCCTCATCCGGGTCACCCCCGTCCGCTGGGGCCCGGTCGCCACCGGCGGATTCCCGGCCCGCCTGGCCACGCACTGAGCCGGGCGGCCACCGCCACCTCCGTGTCCGAATCCCGCCAGTGTGCGGGGCCGTGCGCCCCGCACACTGGGGAGCGTGATGGACGACGACAGCAGGTACCAGGCGGTGCGCAGCCGTGACGAACGGTTCGACGGCGTGTTCTTCACCGCCGTCGTGACCACCGGCATCTACTGCCGCCCCAGCTGCCCGGCGACCACCCCCCTGCGGGCCAACGTCCGCTTCCTGCCCTCCGCCGCCGCCGCGCAGGGCGCCGGCTTCCGCGCCTGCCGGCGTTGCCGCCCGGACGCCGTCCCCGGCTCCGCCGAGTGGAACGCGCGGGCCGACGCGGTGGGCCGCGCGATGCGGCTGATCGGCGACGGCGTCGTGGACCGCGAGGGCGTCGCCGGACTCGCCGACCGCCTCGGCTACAGCGCCCGCCAGGTCCAGCGGCAGCTCGTCGCCGAACTGGGCGCCGGCCCCGTCTCCCTCGCCCGCGCCCGGCGCGCGCACACCGCGCGGGTGCTACTCCAGACGACCCGGCTGCCGGTCACCGAGATCGCGTTCGCCGCCGGCTTCGCCAGCGTCCGCCAGTTCAACGACACGGTCCGCACCGTCTACGACCGCACCCCGAGCGCGCTGCGCGCCGCCGCCCCCGCCGGCGGCAGGGCCGCGGCGGAGGGCGGGGGCGTCCCACTGCGGCTGGCCCACCGGGGGGCGTACGCGGGGGGCGCGGTCTTCGACTTCCTCCAGCGGCGCGCCGTCCCCGGCGTCGAGGAGGTCGTCGGCGCCGCCGGCGCCCGCACCTACCGGCGCACCCTGGCGCTGCCGCACGGCGGCGGGATCGCCGAGGTCGACGAGGCGCCGGGCCCGGGCGGCGGGCGCTGGCTGCCCTGCCGGCTCCAGCTGACCGACCTGAGGGACCTGAGCTGCGCGGTGGAACGGCTGCGGCGGCTCTTCGACCTGGACGCCGACCCCTACGCCGTGGCCGAACACCTGGGCGCCCACCCGCTGTTGGCGCCACTGGTCGCCGCCGAGCCGGGCCAGCGTTCGCCCGGCGCCGTCAGCCCCGAGGAGCTGGCGGTCCGCGCGGTGCTCGGCCAGCAGGTGACGGTGGGCGCCGCCCGCGCCCTCGCCGGCCGGCTGGTCGAGGCGTTGGGCAAGCCGCTCGGGCGGCCCGACGGCGGACTCACCCATCTCTTCCCCGAGCCCGCGGCGCTGGCCGAGGCGCCTCTGACCGAGCTGGGGATGCCCGCCGCCCGCCGCGAGACGCTGCGGACGCTGGGCGCCGCGCTGGCCGACGGGCGGATCGCCCTCGACCCGGGCGCCGACCGCGAGGAGGCCGAGGCCGGGCTGCTGGCGCTGCGCGGCATCGGCCCCTGGACGGCCGGCTACATCCGGATGCGGGCGCTGGGGGATCCCGACGTCTTCCTCACGGGCGACGCGGGCGTCCGCCACGGCCTCGCCCTCGTCGGCGGCGACCTCGGCGACGCCGAACGCTGGCGGCCCTGGCGTTCCTACGCGCTGCACCACCTCTGGCGCGCCGCCGCCGCCGGGCCGCCGCGTCGCCCCGCCCACCCCGCCGGCCACGCGGCGACAGCGACCAGCGAGTGAGCCGAGTCGACGAAGTGAGCCGAGTCGACGGAGTGAAAAGAGTCAACCGAGTGACGGAGAACCCCATGCGTTACACCATCCACCCCAGCCCGCTCGGCGAGCTGCTGATCGCGGGGCCGCGCCCCGGCGTGCTGGCCTCGGTCACCGTGCCGGGGCAGCGCGGGGGCGCGACCGTCCAGCCGGAGTGGGTCCTCGACGACGCGGCCTTCGGCGAGGCGACCGAGCAGTTCGACGCCTACTTCGCGGGCGAGCTGAAGGAGTTCGACCTGACCCTCGAACCGCCCGGCACTCCGTTCCGCCGGCGGGTCTGGGCCGCGCTCGACGAGATCCCCCTCGGCTCGACGCTCACCTACGGCGCGTTGGCCGCGGCGGCCGGGATGCCCGCGCGCTCGGTGCGGGCCGTGGGCGGCGCGGTCGGGGCCAACCCGCTGCTGGTGATCCGCCCCTGCCACCGGGTGATCGGCGCCGGCGGCTCCCTCACCGGCTACGCCGGCGGCCTCGACCGCAAGCGGCGGCTGCTCGTCCACGAGGGCGTCCTGCTCGACTGAGCCGCCGGGCCAGCGCGACGGCCGCCGCGCCGGAACCGTGGAAACGGTCCCGGCACGACGGCCGTCGGCGCGTCAGAGGGGAGCGGGCCCGGTCAGGGGAACTGCCGCTCGATCCTGGCCAGCTTCTCCTCCAGGGTGTCCAGCCGGGGCGCGGCCGTGGAGAGCGAACCGGACTCCGTTTCGCGGCTGCCCAGCGCCCTCCGCTGGGCGGCGGCCTCCAGCGCCGCCGGCTCGTGCGGGGCGGGCTCCGGCGCCGCCTGCTCGGCCGTCACCGTGGCGGGCAGCTCCCGCCGCCCCCGCCCGAACCGCGAGCCGCCGATGGCGCGCAGCCGGGCGCGCTCCAGCTGCCGCTGCTCCCGTTCCCTGCGCTTGTTCTCCTCCTTCTTGCGCCGCTCCTCGCGGACCTCGTCGACCGCCTCGTCCAGCGTGCGCACGCCCTCCAGCAGCATCAGCGACCAGGCGCCGAACGTCTCGCGCGGCGCCCGCAGCCAGCGGACGAAACGGATCTGCGGCATCGGCCTGGGCACCAGGCCCTGCTCACGCAGCGCGGCGCGGCGGGTCTGCTTCAGCGCCCGGTCGAAGAGGACGGCAGCGGAGAGCGACATCCCGGCGAAGAAGTGCGGCGCGCCGGCGTGGCCGGTGCCCCGGGGCGCGTGCACCCAGTTGAACCAGGCGGCGGCGCCGGCGAAGAGCCACACCAGCATCCGCGACCCCATCGAGGAGTCCCCGTGGCTGGCCTCCCGCACGGCGATCACCGCGCAGAACATCGCCGCGCCGTCCAGCCCGAACGGCACCAGGTACTCCCAGCCGCCGGAGAGCTGGAGGTTCTCCCGGCCGAAGCCGACCAGCCCCTGGAAGGACAGCGCGGCGGCGACACCGGCGCAGCAGAAGAGCAGCGTGTAGGAGGCGGAGGCGTAGACCCGCTCCTTGCGCCGCCTGCGCGCCTCCATCTTCTCCCAGGAGGAGTCCGGCTCACGCTCCTCCTTGTCGGGCTTGCGGCCGCGTGTGAGCAGCGCCGTCGCCACCAGGAATCCTCCCAGGGCCACGGCGGCGGCCAACACCCAACTGAACTCCATCAGATCTCCTAGCAAGGGGACCACCGGCTTTGGCCGGTGGGGGAATTGCTTCTTTGGTCTGCTCTGACCTCGGCTGTTTGCACGGATCCGCAGTGTTCACCTCGGTCACGGCGCACCCTTCCCGTCACACAAGCGACACGTGCGTAATCGACGCGTGACCGGGCCCAGGAAGGTTCGCCGGTTCTCCGGCGGCGGGTACGACCTCGTGCCCGACGTGGTGTGGTGCCCGAAGTACCGCCGTCCGGTCCTCGGCGGTCGGGTCGCGGAACGCCTGGACGAACTCGTCCGGTAGAAGGCCGATGAACGGGGCCGCGGACACGTGGACGGGACGAGTCGCGTCACCCAGGCGACGTTCCCGTGCACGGCGTGCGGGTTCGCGGCGAACGCGGACCACGTCGGCGCGACGAACATCCTCGACAGGGCCGGGCTGGCCCTCTGTGCGGCGGCTTAGCCACCGACGCAGGAAGCCCGCGCGTTGACGCGTGGGTGGAGTCACGTCCGTCACCTTCACCGCGATGTGTGTCCCTCGACGGGGTGTGCGGGCGCACCTCCGCGGGCGCCGCCCGATCTCAGTTCACAGGGCGCGGTTCGCGAACCGCCCCTGGAGGAAAGCGTGATGGTACCTGAGTAACCGTCAGTACCGATTCGGGCGGAATGGCACCAACGAGTGGTATTCCAGCGGAACTTGCCGCCCGTTGATGAATGATCTGTTATCAGCCGTACGCCGGGAGGCGCCTGCGGTCGGCCGTCAGGAGCCGGTCAGCCGCCGGACCCGCTGCTCGTCGCAGAGCCGGGGGCAGGTGGCGCACGTGTCGGCGGGACGCAGAGTGTAGAACATGCAGCAGCTCGCGCGGTCCCTGGTGCGCAGCGCCTCCCCTTCGGGGCCCGCCAGCTCGCGGAACCCGGCGCCGGCGGCGAACGGCGGCGTCGCGCCCGGCAGCATCCGTGCCAACTCCCGCACGGCGCGCGGCTCCTCGCCCAGCAGATGGCCGAAGTACCAGAGGGACTCGACGAGTTCGTCGGTGGCCGCGCCCCACAGCGCGCGGGACCGGCGCCGCATCCGGGGCCCGAACGCGTCCAGCAGCGGCCCCAGATGGTCGGCCGCCGCGCGCCGCACCTCGGCGCGCAGGGCCGACTCGTCGGCGGCCACCAGCGCGCCCGGGTGCCCGGCGAGCGGGTCGTTCGGCAGGCAGGAGAACGCGGTCACGCGCACGGTCAGCCGCGTGGGGTCCCGGCGCAGCGAGACGTCCTCGGGGGCCAGGTGGGGGACCCTGCGGAGCAGGAAGTAGGGAACGGTGAAGAGCGCGGCGGCCGGCCACGCGTAGCGGTGCAGCCCGAAGGTCGCCACCACGTCGGGCCGCGCCTCGGCGCCGTAGGCCGCGTGCGAGGCGCGGGCCTCGTCGGCGAGGAAGGCGTCCAGCGCGGCGCCGCCCTCGGCCAGCGCGTCGCCCCTGGTCCAGCCGCCGTCGGAACGGGGCTCGCCCTCGGTCACCGCGAGGCTGGGGAGCACCTCGCCCATCCGGGCGTAGGCGGGCGTGAGCGGCGTCGTCACGGTCACGGCGGGGACGGTCATCGGGCCATCGATCCCTTGTTGGTACAGGTAAGCCTTACCTTAGCCGATCAAGCGGCCGATCGGTTCGAGGGGTTTGCGGCGGCGGAAACTGCGCCTAGGGTGCTGGAACCCACTTGATTCGGGGGCGAGAGGGATGGAGCGGGCAGATGAAACCCAGCCCGGTGGAATCGGCCATTTCGGGGGTTGCAGCCGTGGGTCAGAGGAAGCGGCCCAGACCACGACAGACACCGCCGCTCCGCAGCCCGCCGCTGCCGGTCCGCCGCTCCGTGCGCGCCCAGGTGCTCGCCGCGCTCAGGGACGCGCTGGCCACGGGTGAGCTGCGCGCCGGCGAGACCTACTCGGCGCCGCTGCTCGCCGAGCGGTACGGCGTCTCGGCCACCCCCGTGCGCGAGGCCATGCAGCAGCTGTGCAGCGAGGGGCTGGTCGAGACGGTGCCCAACCGCGGCTTCCGGGTCGCCGGGCGCAGCGCGCGCGACATGGCCGAGCTGGCCGAGGTGCGGGCGGCGCTGGAGGTCCCCGCGGTGCTGCGGTTGGCCGAAAAGCTACCCTCGCAGCGCTGGGAGGAGCTGCGCCCGCTGGCCGAGTCGACGGTCAGGGTAGCCGCCCACGGTGACCTGGTCGGCTACGCGGAGGCCGACCGGCGCTTCCACCGCGAGCTGCTGCGGCCCACGGGCAATCGCCAACTGATCCTGGTGGCCCAGGAGTTGCACCGCAAGACGCAGTGCCCCACCGTCCCCGGGCGCCCGCCGGGGGCGCGCGAGCTGATCGCCGACGCCCGCCAGCACGGCGTGCTGCTGGACGCCCTGGTCCGCGGCGACCTGCCCGCCGTGGAACGCCTGGCCCACGCCCATGTGACGGCCTCGCCCACGAGTCCGCTCGGTGAGGCCTGGCGCGCGTGAGCGCCGGTCACTTCTCCGGCGCCGGCGGCGCGGTCGCCTCCGGCGGCGGCTCGACCGGCACGTCGGTCGGCAGCTGCGCGGCCAGCCAGGACGGCACGTTCCCCAGCAGCCGGTGGAGCCTGGCCGCCTCGGCGCGCAGCCTGGCCGCCTCCTCCGGCGGCTGGACCTCGGCCAGCGCGACCAGCGCCGGCGCGATCCCCACCAGGAAGCCCAACTCCTCGCGCAGTCGCAGCGATTCGGCGAAGCCGTGGCGGGCCGCCTCCACGTCGCCGCTCTTCAGGGCGAGCGCCGCCAGATGGCGCCAGGTGTAGGAGCACAGCAGCGCGTCGTCACGGTTGAGCGCCTCGTTGTGCGCCCGCCGGTAGCCGGTTTCGGCGGCCTGCGGGTTGCCGCCCACGTGCTCGGCCATCAGCCCGCGCCGGAAGTCCAGCAGCGGCCGTCCCGGGGAGTCGGGTGCCAGCAGCGCCGCCGCGCGGCCCAGCGCGGCGCGCGCCTCGTCGGCCCGGTCCCGCACCCGCAACAGCGTGGCGGCGTAGGCGAGATAGCCGCGCTCGCAGGCGGCGGTGCCGCGTTCCTCGTCGTTCAGCGGCATCTTCTCGACCGCCCGCACCGCCTCCTCGGCGCGCTCCCAGCCCTGGCCGGTGAACATGCACCGCTCCACCAGCAGCCGTGCGCGGAGCAGGGCGGCGCGTGCGTCGTCCCGCACGGTCGGGGTCAGCAGCTCGGCCGCGTCGTCCCAACAGCCTCGTGACCGCAGCCGCCATACCGCACTGTCGAGCGCCGTTCCGCTCGCCGTCTCCAGAACCGGATGTGCGGTATCCGCCACATCGCCCTCCCAGCGCGTCGTTGTGCTGTTGGCCACACCTGATGTGAGTGCATCTCAGCACGCGGGACGGTGCTCGGCCAAGAGGGGAGCGTGAAACAGTTCACAAGTTCTGGCGCGCGCCGGAGGATTGGGGTGAAGACGGAGGTGGTAGGCGGTGCGGTTGGGTGGGGAACAAGCCATTCCGGGGCCGATCGGCGTGGCGCGTTCTCGACGGTGCCCTCAGCCGAGCCGCAGCGCCAGCAGAAAGTCCGTCGCGTCCTCCAGCCGGCCCAGGTCTCGGCCGGTGAGCTGCTCGATCCTGCCGATCCGGTAGCGCAGCGTGTTCACGTGCAGGTGCAGCCGGGCGGCGCAGCGGGTCCAGGAGCCGTCCTCGGCGAGGAACGCCTCCAGCGTCGGCAGCAGTTGGGAGCGGTGGCGCGTGTCGTACTCGCGCAACGGGGCGAGCAGCCGGTCGCTGAACGCCTCCCGCACGTCCTCCGGGACGAACGACAGCAGCATCATGTGCGAGGCCAGCCGCTCGTGGCCGGCCACCGCGACCGCCTCCGGCCTGGCCTCCGCCAGCCGGCGCGCGTGCCGCGCCTCGCGCAACGCACCGCGCAGCCCCTCGGCGTCGGGCACCGAGGAGCTGACGCCGACGGTGAGCCGACCGCCGCCGAGCCCCGCGGTCAGCGGATGGCGGAGCGCCGCCTCGAACGGCTCCGCCCGCAGCGGACCGGCCCCCTCCTCCTCCTCGTCCAGCGGGCAGACCGGCACCAGCGCGATCGCCTCGCCCCCGGTGTGCGCCACCGCCGCCTCCGGCTCCGAGGCGGTCGGGTCGCACAGCGACTCCTCCAACACGGCCCTGGCCAGGGGGCCGGTGTCGAAGTCGGCGTCCGGCCAGCTCACCCGGGCCACGACCAGCTGCCAGTCCCGCCCGGAGCTCCCCGGCAGCAGCAGGGGAGCGGCGATCCGCAGCCGGGCCGCCACCTCCGCCGCCGGCGCCCGCGAGCCCAGCAACTCCACCACCTGCTGGGCCAGCCGCCGGCGCACGCCCCTGGCGGCCTCTCCCCGGTCGCGCGCCGCCGCGACCAACTCCGCGACCCCCTCCAGCAGCGCGCGCCGTTCCGCCGGCCACTCCGTGGCGTCGGCGCGGACCGCCAGCAGCCAGTCGGTCAGCAGCGCCCGTCGGGGGTCCTGGCCGGCGGCCGGCCGTTCGCCGCGCACCGGGAAGAGCGAGTAGACGGCGCCCCCGTACGCCACCCGGCGCGGCTCGGGCCAGCCGTCGGGCGCCTCGGCCAGCCGCTCGGCGGCCAACCCGGCCGCGACGCCGGGCGGCAGCGGCCCCGCGCCGGAGTCGGCGACCTCGCGGCCGGTCGCCGTCAACAGCCAGGCGGCCAGGTCCAGATCGGAGCCCAGCAGGGCCAGCACCGCGCGCGGACCGCCGTCCGCCGGCCCCGCCGACATCAGCCGCCGGTGCCGTTCCACCACCGCGGCCAGGTCCCCGGCGCGCGCGGTCGACACCTGCCGCACCACGTGCTCCGTCAGGTCGGCGAAGCCGACCTCCTCGGCGACGGCGAAGAGCGGCAGCCGGTGCCGGGCGCAGGCCGCCGTCAGCTCGTCCGGCACGGAGCCGAACTCGGCCTCGCCGGCGGCCAGTCCGGCGACCCCCGCCGCCGCGAGCACCCGCACGAAGGGCTCCGCGTCGCCCCCGCCGCGCCACCAGGCGAGCCCCGTCAGCACCAGCTCCCCGCCGTGCAGATAGCGGCTGGGGTCCCGCAGGTCGGTGGTCATCACCCCCCGCACCGGCCGGTCCAGCTCCTCCCGCCCCCACAGCAGCCGCAGCCCGAGCCGGTCGGACTCCAGCAGGGCGCGCAGTCGCATCTCGCCTCCCTCGCGCGGGCGCGGCCGACGGCCCTGCGCCGGACGACGCCCGGAACGGTTCTTCGTACGAACCTACAAGAACGGTCGTGCCGCCAGCAGTGCGCTTCGGTTCTTCCGTGACTGTCACCGGCCGCCCCCGCCGGGCTGTACTGGAGGGCCGGGGGCCGTCGGCGACACCGCACCCGGCCCCGCGGCGGAAGGAGCCGACCGGTGGAGTTCCTTCGCCCGGCCACCTGGCGGGAGGCGCTGGCCGTCAAGGCCGCGCACCCCGAGGCCGTGCCGCTGGCCGGCGGCACCGACCTGATGGTGGAGATCAACCTCGACCGGCGCCGCCCCGAGCTGCTGCTCGACCTCTCCCGCCTCGCCGAACTCCGCGACTGGCGCCGGGAGTCGGGGACGGTGCGGATCGGTGCCGGCGTTCCCTACCGCACGGTGATCGACCGGCTGGCCGTCGAGCTGCCGGCCCTCGCCATGGCGGCCCGCACCGTCGGCTCCCCGCAGATCCGGAACCGCGCCACCCTCGCCGGCAACCTCGGCACCGCCTCGCCCGCCGGCGACGCCCACCCCGCGCTGCTGGTCGCCGGCGCCGAGGTCGAGGTGGCCAGCGCGCGCGGCACCAGGACCCTGCCCGTGGAGGAGTTCTCTCTGGGGCCCAAGCGGAACGCGCTCGCCCCCGACGAGTTGATCCGTTCCGTGGCCGTGCGCGCCGCGACCGGACCCCAGCAGTTCGCGAAGGTCGGCCCCCGCAACGCCATGGTCATCGCCGTCTGCGCCGTCGCCCTCGCCCTGCGCCCGGACACCCGCACCGTGCGCGCCGCGATCGGCTCGGCGGCGCCGACCCCGCTGCGGGCCAGGGAGGCGGAGGAGTTCCTGAACGGGGTGCTGGCCGAGGGCGGCCACTGGGCCACCGGACGCCCTCCGCCCCCGGCCGCCGCCACCCGGTTCGCCGCCCTGGTGGCCGCCGCCTGCGCGCCCGTCGACGACGTCAGGGGCAGCGCCGACTACCGCCGCCACGCGGTGCGCGTGCTGGCCCGCCGCACCCTGGACCGCGCCTGGCGCGCCCGGGCGGGCGCCGAGGGAGCACCGGCATGAGGGTCACCCTCACGGTCAACGGGCGCGAGCGGAGCGCCGACCACGTCTGGGAGGGCGAGAGCCTGCTGTACGTGCTGCGCGAACGGCTCGGGCTCCCCGGCTCCAAGAACGCCTGCGGACAGGGCGAATGCGGCTCCTGCACCGTCCGTCTCGACGGCGACCTCGTCTGCTCCTGCCTGGTCGCGGCCGGCCAGGCCGAGGGGTGCGAGGTGCGCACCGTCGAGGGGCTGGCTGACGCGGACGGCCGACTCGCCCCGATCCAGGCGGCGTTCGTCGAGACCGGCGCCGTCCGGTGCGGTTTCTGCACGCCCGGACTGCTGCTCGCCGCCGAGGAGCTGCTGGCTCGCGTGGAGCGCCCGGCCGACGCCGACATCCGCGAGGCGCTCGCCGGCAACCTCTGCCGCTGCACCGGC
The DNA here is from genome assembly GCF_006335015.1 of Streptomyces sedi. Lineage (GTDB taxonomy): Bacteria > Actinomycetota > Actinomycetes > Streptomycetales > Streptomycetaceae > Streptomyces > Streptomyces sedi. The sequence continues at coordinate 92,080 of NZ_VDGT01000005.1, read as the reverse complement.
TACGAGAGCGTCCTCGACGCCGTCCGCCTCGCCGCCGCCCGCGCCACCGCGCCGGCCGCCGACCCCGAACGGAGGCCCTGACCATGGGAGTCGTCCCGCCGCCCGACGGGCTCACCCGGTGCGGCGACACCGCCCCCGGCGCCGCCGGCGGCGCCGGGGAGTCGACGCGGCGCCCCGACGGGGTGCTCAAGGTCACGGGCGACTTCGCCTACGCCTCCGACCTGCGGCACGAGGACATGCTCTGGGGCCGCACCCTCCGCAGCCCGCACGCGCACGCCGAGATCCGTTCCCTCGACACCGCAGAGGCCCTGGCGCTGCCCGGCGTCCACGCGGTCCTCACCCACGCCGACCTGCCGGCCGCCACCCACTACGGCCTGGAGTTCACGGACCAGCCGGTGCTCGCCGACGACCGGGTCCGCCACCAGGGCGAGCCCGTCGCCCTCGTCGCCGCCGACCACCCCGAGACCGCGCGCCGCGCCGCCGCCCTCGTCCGGGTCGTCTACGAGCCGCTGCCGGTCGTGCACGACGAGGCCACCGCCACCGCCCCCGACGCGCCCGTGCTCCACCCCGACCGCGACGACCACCATGCCGCCCACGTGCCGCACCCCAACGTGGTCTACCGCCAGCCCGTGCTCGCCGGCGACCCGACCCACGCGGTGGCCGCCGTCGTGGTGCGCGGCGACTACACCGTCGGGACGCGGGACCAGGCGTTCCTCGGCCCGGAGTCCGGTCTCGCCGTGCCGGCGGGGGACGGCGGGGTCGACCTCCATGTCGCCACCCAGCGGCTCCATGCCGACCAGCGCCAACTCGCCCCCGTTCTCGGCCTGGAGCCGGAACGCGTGCGGCTGACCCTCGGCGGCGTCGGCGGCGCCTTCGGCGCCCGCGAGGACCTGTCGACGCAGGCCCACGCCTGCCTGCTGGCGCTGCACACCGGCCGGCCGGTGAAGATGGTCTACGACCGGCACGAGTCGTTCCTCGGCCATGTGCACCGCCACCCGGCCACCCTCAGCTACGAGCACGGCGCCACCCTCGACGGCCGGCTGGTCTACGTGAAGGGGCGGATCGTCCTGGACAGCGGCGCCTACGCCTCCTCCTCGCCCGCCGTCGTCGGAAACGCCGCCTCCCTCGGCGTCGGCCCCTACCGGGTGCCGCACGTCGCGATGGAGGCCCTCGCCCTCTACACCAACAACCCGCCCTGCGGCGCGATGCGCGGCCTCGGCGCGGTGCAGGCCTGCTTCGCCTACGAGGCGCAGATGGACCGGCTGGCCGTCGCCCTCAACATGGACCCCGTCGAGCTGCGCCGACGCAACGCCCTCACCCAGGGCGACACGATGCCGACAGGCCAGCGCGTCGACGCGCCCGCCCCCGTCGCCGAACTGCTGCGCCTGGTCCGCGACCGGCCGCTGCCGCCGCCGCGGCCCTGGGAGACCGGAGACGGCGTCGACCCGAGGGCGCTGCCCGGCGGGCTGGCCAACTCCAGCGTGGGCGAGGGGATCGTGCGCGGCGTCGGCTACGGAGTCGGCATCGAGAACGTCGGCTTCGCCGAGGGCTTCGACGACCACTCGACGGCAGGGGTCCGGCTGGCCGGCGACCGCATGCGCCGGGGGGAGCCCGGCCCCTGGCGGGGGAACGAGGCCGCCTGGAACGCTCCGGGGCTGCGGCTGGTCGGCGGCGAGGTCGTCACCCCGCGCGGCGAGGTGCTGGCCTCCCTCGCCGAGGTGCTGGGGGAGGAGGCCGTGGAGCGGGAGCTGGAGTTCCGCCACCGCCCCGCCGAGCCGTTCGACCGCGCCACCGGTCAGGGCTTCGGCCATGTCCAGTACTCGTTCTGCGCGCATCGGGCCGTGGTCGACGTCGACATCGAGCTGGGCCTGGTCAGGGTCGTCGAGCTGGCAGCCGCCCAGGACGTGGGGCGCGCGATCAACCCGCGCGCGGCGCGCGGCCAGATCCACGGCGGTAGCGCCCAGGGCCTCGGCCTCGCCGTGCTGGAGGAGATCCTCGTCGGCCCCGACGGCCTCGTCCGCGACCCGTCGTTCACCGACTACCTGATCCCCACCATCCTGGACGTCCCGCCGATGCCGCTCGACATCCTCGAACTCGCCGAAGCGCACGCCCCCTACGGGCGGTGCGGCGCGGGTGAGGCGCCCACGCTCTCCGCGACGCCGGCCATCGTCGCCGCGATCCGTCAGGCGACGCGCCTGCCCCTCACCCGCGTCCCCGTCCGCCCCGAGCATCTGACCGGAACCTGAGACAACGGGCTCCCCGGGGGCCGAGCCCCGGGCACCCCCGAGGAACGGAGGCCGCCGCGCTGGCCCGCGCCGCCACGCCGCTCGACTACCGGGTGACGGTCTGTGACGCGCGGTCCGTCTTCGCCACCGCCGAACGTTTTCCCGAGGCGGCGGACGTGGTCAACGACCGGCCGGACCGCTATCTCGACGCGCAACGGCTGACCGGGCGCGACGCGGTGTGCGTGCTCACCCACGACCCGCGGTTCGATGTCCCGGCGCTGCTGCGGGCGTTGCGCGGGCCGGCGCCCCGCTCGCCTTCCCTACGGCTCGGCCTCGACGCCGTCGCGCAGTAGCGCCTCGCCCGGCTGGTTCACGGGCTGGGGGGTGCCGCTCAGGTCGAGCACGAAGAGCGGCAGCCGCAGCCGGTCGGCCAGCGTCCTGGCCGGCCCGCCGTACCCGGCGAGCGAGAACGCCACCGGCAGCGCCGAGCCCAACTGGCCGTGCAGCCAGAGGACTTCCAACTCCCCGTCCTCGGTCGGCGCGGTGGTGGCGTTGACCAGCCCGACCACCGAGGGGCCGCGCAGGTCGAGCCCGGACGCGGTCCTGGGCACGGCGGTGCGCACCCCGGCGAAGCCGAGCCAGCGCAGAAAGTGAGCCGCGCAGGCCACCGCGTCGTAGCCGGTGCGGATGGTCAACGGGCGGAACGGGCCCCGCCGCGAGCCGGGCCCCGCCGCGTCGTCCGCCGGCCCCGGGGTGCCGCGCGCGGCCCTGCGCCCCTGCGCGAACTCCCGTGCCGCGCTGCTGCCGGGCGCCCCCGGCGCGCGCGACGCGGGGCGCACGCCGTCCTCGGGCGGCTCGTGCGCCGGCGGCTCTTCGGCGTCCGGAGGCGCGTCCTCGGCGCCGTCCGTGCACGCCTGCTCCGTTTTGGCCGAACTCGCCCCCTCAGATGCCGAGTTCTCCCCTGCCGCCCGCCCGGCCTCCGGGTGGGGATCCGCGTCGTCCGACGGCCCGTCCCAGGCCGGCCCCGCCACCCGCGGGGCGGCCGGCGTCAGCCGCACCATCGCCCCGCAGGCGCAGTCGAAACCGGGGCACGGCCAGTGCCCGGAACGCCCACAGGCCGGGCACTCCAACTCCGTCCAGGCGTCCGCCCACGAGCGGTGCGCCACCCGCACCGGCGCGCCGTCGCCCGCCACCGGCAGGGTCACGGGCGCGCCACAGGCGCACGGATACTCGGGCGGGACATAGCGGTGCTCGCGCCGGCACACCGGGCATCGCAGCAACACGCTTCTGGCCATGGGCGCTCCCCCAACCGAACCTGATGAACGGACTCTCACACGCCCCCCGGCGGCCGGTCGAGTCCGGGCCACTCCGGACACCGCTTCTCAGCCCGAAACAGCGCCTCATTGTTCATCGGAATGTGACACGCGATCTAGCCCTCCGTATGGCGTGATGCGCGGACAGTGATATTTACTTTCCCTGCGGGGTTCTTCACGTTCTGGCGCATGTGCGCGGGAATCCCGCACGTTTCGGGTGGCTTTACGAATGACGGGTAAACGGTTTTGGGGAGGGTTGGGTGGCAGGAGAAGCCGAGACGGCCGGACGGACGCGCACCGCACCGGCGGCCGGGCTCGACCCCCGAGTGACCACGCTGCGCGCCGCCGTTCACCGGCTGCGCCGTGAGTTGGGCGGCTACCGGGTCGCGTTGGCCGACCGGGAGGTCGCCATGGAGCGCCTGAGCCGGCTGGACGAGCTGTCGTTGGCGGGCGTTCCCGACGTGGAGACGCTGCGGCAGGCGCTGTTGGAGATCGCCGCCGCGCTCGGCTCGGTCAGCGCGCTGGCGCCGGCGGTCGCCGAGTTCCGCCGCGCGCTGGAGCTGTTCGGCGTCCCGCGCTTCCCACCGGAGGAGCCGCGCTGGGGCGCCGCGCCGGGGGCGTGGCCGAAGGCCACCTACTGACCGCGGCCACCGCGCACCTGGTTTGCCGATGAGCGTCAACGGGTAACGTTCGTCCGCGAGTTCGAGGGAAACGGTTTCGAGCGACGGCCCCGCGCGCCCCCTGGGCAGGGCCCCGCGCCCGACGGCCGTGGCGGGCGGGGGTGGGCCGTGGAGCGGGTAGGTGAGCTGGTCGCCGGACGCTACGAGCTGGTCGAACGGCTCGGCAGAGGCGGCATGGGCGAGGTCTGGACCGCGCGGGACCGCGCCCTGCACCGCGAGGTCGCGCTCAAGCTGCTCCACCTCGACGAGTCCGTCTCCCCCGACCTGCCCCGCCGCTTCGCGCGCGAGGCGGTCGCCGCCGCGCGGATCAACCACCCCCACGTCGTCGCCCTGCACGACCAGGGGGTCCACGGGGACACGCGCTTCCTGGTCATGGAGAAGGTCGAGGGCACGACGCTGACCGGGCACCTGCGCGCCGGGGTCCCGGTGGCCCGCGCGCTGGAGATCGCCGAGGAGATCTGCGCGGCGCTGACCGCCGCGCACGAGGCGCACGTCATCCACTACGACATCAAGCCCCACAACGTGATGCTCACCCCGGAGGGGCGGGTCAAGGTCGTGGACTTCGGGATCGCCGGGTTCCTCCAGGCCGTCACCTCCGTGGCGGGCTCCTCGCTGCTGTCCCCGGCCGGCACCCCGGAGTACGGGGCGCCCGAGCAGTTCCTGACCGAACGCGGCGACGCGCGCTCCGACCTGTACGCGCTCGGCGGCGTGCTGTTCGCCCTGCTCAGCGGCCGGCCGCCGTTCACGGGACACCACCCCCTCGCGATCGTCCAGCGCAAGCTGCACGAGGACGCGCCCCGGCTCGACACCCTCCGCCCCGAGCTGCCGCCGGCGGTGACGGCGCTGGTCGCCGCGCTGCTGGACCGCGACCCCGACCGGCGCCCCCAGACCGCGCGCCAGGTGCGCGAACGCCTCGGGCGGCTGCGGGCCGGCCTCGACGGCGGCCGGGAGGAGACCGGCGTCGCGGGGCGGGAGACGGTGGACGGCGGCTCGTTCTCCACGCGCCCGCTGGACGACCGGCTGGACGAGGGGCGCCGACCGAACGGCTCCGCCGAGACGTTCGAGCTCTCCTGGACGGGGCGGGAGCCCCTGTCCCACTACACCGACACACGCACGCTGCGGGCCTGGACCTGGGGGTTGGTGGTCGCCGCGGTGCTCGGCGCGCTCGGGACGTGGTTCGTGGCGAGCGCGGGCCAGGTGGAGCCGCGGCAGGGGGAGGAGAACGAGGGATGGCTCACTCTGTTCGTGGTGTCCTCCGTCACGTTCGTGATGGCCCCCCCGACCCTGCTCGCCTTTCGCCTCTTCCACAGGCTCACGCACCGCAAGCCCGCCTGGGCGCTGCGCGTCGGGCCGCAGGGCATTGAGACCACCAGCGACTACGAGGAACGCGCGTACGGGTGGCACGAGTTCCGCAGGACCGTCGTCAAGGAGATCGACTACGAGGAGCCGCTCTACCGCTACACGGGCCTGCACGTCGAGTTCGTGAAGGACGCGGCCTCGCCCACCGCGTCGAGGCGGCCCGCCGGCTGGCCGCCGCGCCTCAAGGAGGTCGGGACGGGCGCCCACCGGCTGGTCCCCGTCTGCGTCCTCGGGCCGATGACCCACCGGCAGCGGGCCGAGCTGAACGCGGCTCTGGCCCGCCACAGCCGGCTGGCCTGACCGCGGCGACCGGCGCGGGGGCGACTCCCGGCCAAGTGCCGCCGCGTGACCGGGAGCGCCACTAGTGTGGGCGCGTGCGACTGAGACTTGAGTTCTCGACGGAGCCCTTCGACCTCGGTGAGGCGCCGCCCCACGCGCTGGTCGCCCGCGAAGTGGTCGGCGAGGCCGGCTTGGAGGCGGTGGAGGTCGGGCCGTTCGGCCACAGCGCCGAGGGCGGGCGGGACGCGGTGATAGAGGCCGTCCACGACCTGCTGCGCCGTGCCTTCGACGCCGGTGCCACCCGAATATCCGTTCAGGTCGAGTCCGTTGACGCCGTTGACACCGGCTCCCGGCCGCCCGCCGACGGGGAGAGGCCCCGGTGAACGCGGGCGAGCGCGGGAGCCGCCGGCCGTGGGAGCCGCCCGGACTCCCGGAGGAGGGGATGGGGGAGACGGACGAGCTGCCCCCGACCGAGGAGGAACGCTTTCTGACCGCGATCGGCCCGCTGTTGACCGCCATCGGCGGGGAGTTGGTCGATCCGCTGGAGGCGGGGGAGGACGACGTGCCGCTGTGCTGGGAGGGCGCGACCGTGGCCGCCGTGCGGTTGCCGCTGCTGTCCGACTCGCTCGACCACCTCCTGGACGACCTGCGCCGCCGCCACGGCCGCCCGTTGGCCGAGCTGGACCGCAGGACCAAGCAACGGATCGTCAGCGGCCTGGAGCAGCGCGGCGCCTTCGCCCTGCGGCACGGCGTGGAGACGGTCGCCGCCGCGCTCGGCGTCAGCCGGTTCACCGTCTACAACTACCTCAACAGGGCCACCGGCGGCTGAGTCGGAGGGCGTCCCGACGCGGACACGTCCAGCCCCGACTTCAACGAACCGTTGACGACCGAGGGACCTGGTGCGCGGCCCGCCGGCGCCCGTTGCGCTCTCGCTGGTCAACGGCGTGCCGGTGGTGGAGGACGCCGTGCTGGTCACCGCCGACCAGGCCGCGGTCGCCGTCGAGGCCAGGGGCCAGGCACACCGCCTGGCCGCGCGGGCGGCCGGTTGACGGAAAGTTCACACGGCCTTAAGGCGCCGCAATGGCATCCCGCGCGCCGTTGACGCAGGATGCCGGGCCATGACCATCGACGAGAGGCACCACGACCGCCGCCGGCTGCGGCAGTTCCTCGACGGAAGGGCCCGCGCCGAGGGCGTCGAACGCCGGGTGCTGCTGCGGCTGTTGGCGGCCGGCGGGGCGCTGGCCGCCGCCGGCGGCACCCTCGGCGCCGCGCGCCCGGCGCGCACCGCCGACGACCCGGCGCCCGGCATCGTCAAGCCGCTGCCCGACGACTACTTCGTCGTGCACGGAACCAACGCGGAAACCCGCTGGTCCGCGCTGCGGAACGCGGGCTACCACACGCCCAACGAGCTGTTCTTCGTGCGGAACCACACGGCCACCCCCGCCCTCTCGGCCGACGACTGGCGGCTGACCGTCTGGGGCGACGGGGTGCGCGCGGGTTCCGTGGAGTTCGGACTGGACGAGCTGCGGGCGCTGCCCGCCACCGAGCACACCGCCGCCGTGGAGTGTGCCGGCAACGGGCGCAGTTTCTTTACCTCCCAGCAGGGCGAGACGGTCTCCGGCACCGCCTGGAAGCTGGGCGCCATCGGCGTCGCGCGCTGGCGCGGGGTGCGGCTGGCCGAGGTGCTGCGCCGGGCCGGGCTGCGTCCGGAGGCCGTCGACGTTCAGCCGCGTGGCCTCGACGACCCCTACGAGGACTCCTCGGGCAACGCGCTCGGCAGGGTGCGCCGTCCGCTGCCGCTGGCCAAGGCGCTGGACGACGTGCTGCTCGCCTACGAGATGAACGGCGAGCCGCTGCCGCCCGACCACGGCCATCCCGTGCGGGTGGTGGTGCCGTCCTGGGTCGGGATCGCGTCGATCAAGTGGGTCGGCGACATCGAGGTCTCCACCGTTCCCCTCTACTCGCCGTGGAACACCGACCTCTACCGCCTCTTCGGACCCGACCACCCCGAGGGCGGGTCGGCGCCGCTGACCAGGCAGACCCTCAAGAGCGCCTTCGAGCTCGAATGGGACGCGCCGCTGACGGCAGGCGTGCCCCAGCGACTCACGGGCCGCTCCTGGTCGGGCGCGGCACCGATCCGTTCGGTCGAGGTCAGCGTGGACGGGGGAGCGCGCTGGCGGCCCGCGCGCCTGCGGGACGCGCCGCGCGCCGACCGCTGGGTGCGCTGGTCGGTGCCGTGGACGCCCACCGAGCCGGGGCCCGCGACGCTGCTGGCCAGGGCCACCGACGCCACCGGCGCCCGCCAGCCGGAGCGCACCGTCTTCAACGAGCAGGGCTATCTCTTCGACGCGGTCGTCCACCACCCGGTGCGGGTGACCGCCGCCTGAGTCGAACGCCCCCGCGCCGCGGGGGCGTTCAGCCTTCGTCCGCCCCGCCCAGCGGCGTCAGCACCTGGGTGACGGTCCGCTGGTAGATCACGGACGAACGGAAGTCCACCACCTCGCGGCGGGCGCTGACCCGGTCCATCAGGAACGCGTGCAGATCCTCGATGGTCGGCACGGCGACATGGATCACGAAGTCCTCGTCGCCGGAGACCACCAGGACCGACAGCACTTCGGGCAGCCCCGAGAGATAGCCGCGGAAGCTGGTGATCACCTCCCGGCTGAGCGGGCGCAGCCGGGCGAAGATCAACGCCTGGAGCGAACGGCCGAGCGCCCTGGGGTCGACGGCCGCGTGGTACCCGGTGATGACGCCCCGGGCCCGCAGGTTGCGCACCCGCTCCAGACAGGTCGAGGGCGCGATGCCGGTCAGCCGCGCCAACTCACGGTTGGTGAGCCGTGCGTCACGCTGGAGATGCCCGAGGAGCGCCGAATCAGTGTCGTCCATGGTCGCCATTCTGCGACCAACTCCGAACATCGTTCGGTCAGTCCTCCATGTGGACGTACCTCGGGCTAGGTTCGGGGGCCAGACCGCGCCGCCCCAACCGTGGAAGGGGACGCCATGCCGCCCACCACCCTCGCCGTCGACCACTACGACCGGCTGCTCGCGGAGCACTACACCTGGATGCTGGGCGGCGACCTGCCGGATCTGGTCGCGGGGCAGCGGGCGCTGCTCGCGGAGTGGGGCGTGCTGCCGGACGGCGCCGGCCGGCGGGCCGTCGACCTCGGCTGCGGTCCTGGCCACACCAGCCTGGCGCTGGCCGCGCTGGGCTTCGGGACGGTGCTGGCCGTCGACCTGAGCCGGCCGCTGCTGGAGGAGCTGGGCCGGCACGCGGCCGGCGTGCCGGCCGTGCGCCCGGTCCACGCCGACCTGCGCACCGCGCTGCGCGAGCACGTCGGCCCGGGTACGGCGGACGCGGTGGTCTGCCTCGGCGACACGCTGACCCACCTGCCCACCAGGGGCGACGTGGCGGCGCTGCTCAACGACATCGCCGCCGCGCTCACCCCGGACGGCACCGTGGTGCTCTCCTACCGGGATCTGACCGTTCCGCTCACCGGGACCGACCGTTTCCTTCCGGTGCGGGCCACGGAGGACCGGATCATGACGTGTTTCCTGGAGTACCCGGACGACTTCGACGACTACACCGTGGTCGTCCACGACCTGGTGCATGTGCGCGAGCACGTCGGCGAGAACTGGACGCTGAAGACGGGGAGTTACCGCAAGCTGCGGGTCTCCCACGAGTGGGTGCTGCGCCAGTGCGCGACCGCCGGGCTTCGGGTGGTCGACGAACGCGCGGGGCACGGCGGGGTGTCGCGGACGGTGGTGCTGCGGCTCGCCGGCTGAGCGGCCGGCGAGCCGGCGGCACGCGTCAGTCCAGCAGCCGGTAGGCCGGCAGGGTCAGGAAGTCGACATAGGACTCGTCGAGCGCGATCTCCATCAGCAGGTCGTAGGCGCGCTCCCAGCCCCCGGCGACATAGGCGTCCTCGCCCACCTCGTCGCGGATCCCCACCAGCTGGTCGGCGGCGACCTGGCGGACGTAGGCGCGGGTGACCCGCTCGCCGTTGTCCAGCAGCACTCCGGCGTTGATCCACTGCCAGATCTGCGAGCGCGAGATCTCAGCGGTCGCCACGTCCTCCATCAGGTGGAAGACGGCGACCGCGCCCCGGCCGGCCAGCCAGGACTGGAGGTAGCGGGTGCCGACCTGGACCGCGTTGCGCAGCCCCTCGACGGTCGGGCGGGCCGGGACCGAGCCGATGTCCAGCAGCTCCTCGGCGGTGACCCGCACCTCCTCGCGCAGCCGGTCCTTCTGGTGCGGGCGCGCGCCCAGCACCGCGTCGAAGGCGCCCTCGGCGACCGGCACCAGGCCCGGGTGCGCGACCCAGGACCCGTCGAAGCCGTCCGCCGCCTCGCGCTCCTTGTCGGTGCGCACCTTCTCGAAGGCCACCTTGTTGACCTCGGCGTCCTTGGACGGGATGAACGCGGCCATCCCGCCGATCGCGTGGGCGCCGCGCTTGTGGCAGGTCCGCACCAGCAGCTCGGTGTAGGCGCGCATGAAGGGGGCGGTCATGGTCACCGCGTTGCGGTCCGGCAGGACGTAACCCTCCCCGCCGTCCCGGAAGTTCTTCACGATAGAGAAGAGGTAGTCCCAGCGGCCGGCGTTCAGACCGGAGGCGTGGTCGCGCAGTTCGTAGAGGATCTCCTCCATCTCGAACGCTGCGGTGACCGTCTCGATCAGGACCGTCGCCCGCACGGTGCCGTGCGGCAGGCCCAGGGCCTCCTGGGCGAAGACGAAGACGTCGTTCCACAGCCGCGCCTCCAGGTGCGACTCCAGCTTGGCCAGGTAGAAGTACGGGCCCTTGCCCATGTCCATCAGCCAGCGGGCGTTGTGGAAGAAGTAGAGCCCGAAGTCGACCAGCGCGCCGGGGATCTCCCGGCCCCCGACGGTGAGATGGCGCTCGTCGAGGTGCCAGCCCCGGGGGCGGGCGACCACGGTCGCCAACTCGGCGTCGGGGCGCAGCGCGTAGCGCTTGCCGCGTTCGTCGGTGAAGTCGATGCGCCGGCGGTAGGCGTCGGCGAGGGACAGCTGGCCGCCGATCACGTTCTCCCAGGTGGGGGAGAGGGCGTCCTCGAAGTCCGCCAGCCAGACCCGGGCGCCGGAGTTGAGGGCGTTCACGGTCATCTTGCGCTCGGCGGGGCCGGTGATCTCGACCCGCCGGTCCTGGAGCGCGGGCGGCGCCGGGGCGACGGACCACTCGCCCTCCCTGACCTCCGCCGTCCCCGGCAGGAAGTCCAGCCGGCCGGTGCGGGCGATCTCCGCGCGACGCTCGGCGCGCAGGGCCAGCAACTCGTCCCGGCGCGGGGTGAACCGCTGGTGCAGCTGTGCGAGGAAGTCCAGCGCCTCGGGGGTGAGCACCTCGTCCTGGCGCGGCACCTGGTGCCGGGCTTCCACGGTGACGGCTGACATGGGAACTCCTTAGTGACGGTTCCACCTCTGGGGCAGCAAAAATGGATAGTAGTTTCTACATTGTGGAAGATCAACGATGGGGTGGAGGTTCGCTCAGTCGTCCCAGGTCGGCGGGGTGGTCGATATCCTCCGGGCTGCCCACGTCACCACACTCCACCCGTGTCAGCCGGTCGGCACGCGCCCGCAGATAGTCACGCGCCCCCCGATCGCCGCGCGCGCCAGCCGTCACGCCGGCGAAGTGCGCGGCGCCCAGCAGCACGGGGTGGCCGCGCGCGCCCCTGTAGCTCGCCGCCGCCAGGACGTCGGGGGAGTCGCACACCGCCGCGACCCGTGCCATCGCCGCCGCGCCCACGAAGGGCTGGTCGACGAGGGCCACCAGCGCCGCCGTGGGCGGCGTCGGCGCGGCGAGCGCCGCGAGGCCGGCGCGCAGCGAGGAGCCCACGCCCGACTCCCGCGCCGGGGTGCGCACCACCCGGCACCCGTCCAGCCGTGCCCCGGCCAGCACCTCGTCCGCGCCGGCCTCCACCACCACGACCACCGGCGCACAACCGGCCGCGCGCAACCCGTCGCACGCCAACTCGACCAGTGGGCGCCCCCGATGACGCGGCAACGCCTTCGGGCGCCCCCCGAGCCGCCACCCCCGCCGGGCGCCAACAGCGGCCCGGCCACCGTCCGACGCAAGGACCGCCACCTCCTCCGGTCAGCCGCTTCGGGCCCGAGGGGTCAGGGACGGACCGCGCCGGGGTGCGTCACTCCCCGCTCTCCGGCGAGGTGGCGAGCGCGGCGCCCAGCTCCGCCGCGACCTCGCGCAGCAGCGGCGCCAGCTTCTCCACCGCCTCGTCGGTCAGCCGCCCTGCCGGCCCCGAGACCGATATCGCGGCGGCGGTCGGCGCGTGCGGCAGCACGACGGCGATGCAGCGCACGCCCGTCTCCTGCTCGCCGTCGTCCACGGCGAAGCCCCGCTCGCGCACCGCCCCCAACGCCCGCAGGAACGCCTCCGGGGTGGTCAGGGTGCGCTCGGTCGACGCCGGCATCCCGGTCCGCCGCAGCAGCGCCCGCACCTCGTCGTCGTCCAGCCCGGACAGCAGCGCCTTGCCGACACCGGTGCAGTGCGGCAGCACCCGTCGGCCGACCTCGGTGAACATCCGCATCGAGTGCCGGGACGGCACCTGCGCCACATAGACCGCCTCGTCGCCGTCGAGCAGCGCCATGTTCGCCGTCTCGCCGGTCTCGGCCACCAGCCGCGCCAGATAGGGGCGCGCCCAGGTCGTCAGCGGGCGCGCCGCCGCCTCCCCGAGCCGGATCAGCCGGGGGCCCAACGCGTAGCGGCGGTTGGGCTGTTGGCGGACATAGCCGCAGGCGACCAGCGTACGCATCAGCCGGTGGATGGTGGGCAGCGGCAGCCCGCTGCTGGCGGCCAGCTCGCTCAGCCCGGTCTCGCCCCCCGCGTCGGCCATCAGCTCCAGCAGCGCGAAGGCCCTTTCCAGGGACTGCACCCCGCCGCTTCCGGCGGAGGGTCTGCGCACCTCGGACGGCGACACGGCGCTATTCCTCCAGCGGACTGACGGGGCGGGCTGCGGTCACCCGGAAGCCTACCGGCCCTCGACGGCCCCGCCCCGGTCGGCCGACCACCGACACCGGCGGCTTCGTTCACGACGTCGCAGCCCCTCTTCGTCAGCGACCGCTCGGAGGTGGCCCGTTGACCAGCGACGTCGTCCCAGTCGTCGCACGGGACGCTCCGGTCGACCTGCCGCCGCGCGCCCGCCGGGTGGGTCACGCCCGAGGGCGTGCGCCCCGCCGCCGTCGCCGTGGCCGACGGCCGGACCGCCGCCGTGCCGCCGCACGGCACCCGGCCGAGGACGGCTGGCGCCAACTCGGCGCGCGCCAGGGCGCGCACGACCGTGGACCCCCGCGCCGCCGCGCGCCCCGGTGGCGCCCCCGGCGCGAGGTGGTCGCCCCGTCGGCGTCCTGTGAACTCTCGGGAAAATCCTCGCCCGCACGGTTGACGCGCGTGATGCTACGCGCGTCACACTATTGGCATGGGCATGAATCACGCGTCAAGGACGGCCAGGGCGGCCCGAGTCGGCTCCCTCAGCGCCCTCCTCGCAGCACTCCTGGTCGGCGGCCAGAGCGTAGCGACCGCCACCCCCCACCCGAGCTCCCCTGCCCCCACCCCCACGACCGTCGCCGCCTCACTCCAGCCGTGGGCCGTCGGCGACATCTGCTACGGCTCCCTGCCGTCGCAGGCCCACGACACCCTGGACCTGATCGAGCAGGGCGGCCCCTACCCGTACCCGCAGGACGGCGGCGTCTTCCAGAACCGCGAGGGCCTGCTGCCGAGTCAACCGACCGGCTACTACCACGAGTACACCGTGGAGACCCCCGGCATCGACCACCGCGGCGCGCGACGGGTCGTCACCGGTGACTCCTCCGCGGAGGACTACTACACCTCCGACCACTACGAGTCCTTCGACCTGATCGACTACGGCTGCTGAGCCGACCACCGAAGACCACGTCCCCCCACGGCGGCGCCGGGACCGTCCCCACCGGTCCCGGCGCCGCGCCCCCTCCCGCGCGGGAGGGGGCACGCGCCGCTCAGGGCCGCCCGGGCGGCGGCGCCGTCGAGCCGCGGGACGTGAGCGAGAACCCGGCGTCCCGCTGGTCGCCCGGCCGCCGCCCCTCCGCCGCGGCCCGCAGCGAGCGCGCCGCCCGCGCGCCGTACGCCCCGATGTCCCGACTCAGCGCCGTCAGCGGCGGGTTGACCAGCGCGCACAGCGCCGAGTCGTCCCAGGCCACCACCGACACGTCGGCCGGCACCCGCAGCCCCAGGCCCTGGGCCGCCGCCAGCCCGGAGAGCGCCATCACGTCGTTGTCGTAGACCAGCGCCGTCGGCCGGTCCTCCCCCTCCAGCAGCCTCCGCGTCGCCGCCGCGCCGCCCTCGCCGCTGTAGTCGGCCGCCACGGTGCGGCCCGTCAGGCCGCGCTCGGCGAGCTCCCGCGCGAACGCCTCCGTCCGCAGCGACGTGTGCCGCAGCCGCTCGGGGCCCGAGACCCGCCCCAGCCGCCGGTGGCCCAACTCCGCCAGATGGGCAACGACCAGGGCGACCGCCGACGCGTCGTCGCTCCACACGGCGGGCAGCGTTCCCGTGCCCACCGGCGCGCCGATCACCACCGTCGGCATCCCCAGCCCCTCCAGCACCGGCACCCGGCCGTCGTCCACCCGGAGGTCGACCAGGAACACCCCGTCCACCGCCCGTCGTGCCCACCACGCCCGGTGGAGCGCGATCTCGGCGGCCTGGTCCTCCGCCATCGTCAGCAGCAACGGCGTGGTGTCCGTGGCGAGTTCGGACTGGATGCCGGAGATCAGCCGCATGAAGTAGGGCTCGCGCCCCAGCGTGTGCGCCGGGCGGTCGATGACCAGACCGAACGCCCCCGCCCTGCCGTCGGAGAGCGCCCTGGCCGCGTTGCTCGGCTGCCAGCCCAACTCCTCGGCGATGGCCAGGACGCGCCCCCTGGTCGCCTCGGAGACCCCGGGGCGCCCGTTCAGCGCGAACGAGACGGCGGCCTTGGTGACCCCGGCCCTGAGGGCGATGTCCTGCATGGTCGGGCGTTTCAACGGACCTCCTCGCGGCCGTCCGCCGGAGCGGTGGGGTGGGCTCGACGCGGCCTCCGCCATGATCCCCGCTCCCGCGCCCGCCCGGCCCACCGCCCCGCCGAACGGCTGGGCGGGCGGCCCGGCCACGGGGGAACGGCCCCCGGGCGTGGAACGGGCCGGGGCGGGGCGCGGAACGAGATCCGGCGCGCACGCCCCGGCGCGTGGTAGCGCGTCGGGGCGCGGGGGCGTTCACCAGGTCGTGGCGCCCGCCGTTACCCGCCGCTTCGCCCCGTGTCCTCCACCCCGTCACCGGCGCTTTCCCCCGCCTTCCCCGGTGCGCCGCCAGCAGGTGGGCAGCCCGCCACCCGTCGGCGGGGTAGGGCACAATCAAGCCGATGAGTACCTACCGTGAGCGCGCTCACCGCCAGACGGCGCGGGCGTCCGTCCTGCGCGCCATCGCCAGCCGGGAGCGCTCCTCACACCTTTCGGCGCCCCGGGTGCCCACCGTGGGGATCGACATCGGCGGCACCAAGGTGATGGCGGGGGTCGTCGACGCCGACGGCGCGATCCTGGAGCGGGTCCGCACCGAGACGCCGGAGAAGTCCAAGAGCCCCAAGGTGGTGGAGGACACCATCGCCGAGCTGGTGCTCGACCTCTCCGACCGGCACGACGTGCACGCGGTCGGCATCGGCGCCGCCGGCTGGGTCGACGCCCAGCGCTCGACCGTCCTGTTCGCGCCCCATCTCGCCTGGCGCAACGAGCCGTTGCGGGACGCCCTCGCGGCCCGCCTCGCGGTGCCGATCATGGTCGACAACGACGCCAACACCGCGGCCTGGGGCGAGTGGCGCTTCGGCGCCGGCCGGGGCGCCGACCACCTGGTGATGATCACTCTCGGTACCGGCATCGGTGGCGGGATACTGGAGACGGGCAAGGTCAAACGGGGCGCGTACGGCGTCGCCGGCGAGTTCGGCCACATGCAGGTCGTGCCCGCCGGCCACCGCTGCCCCTGCGGCAACCGCGGCTGCTGGGAGCAGTACAGCTCGGGGAACGCGCTGGTCCGCGAGGCGCGCGAGCTGGCGGCGGCCGACTCCCCCGTGGCCCACCACATCCTGGAGCGGGTCCAGGGCCAGATCGGGGACATCACGGGACCGCTGATCACGGAGCTGGCGCGCGAGGGCGACCCGATGTGCGTGGAACTGCTCCAGGACATCGGACGTTGGCTCGGTGTGGGCATCGCCAATCTGGCGGCGGCGCTCGACCCGGCGCGCTTCGTGGTCGGCGGCGGGGTCAGCGACGCCGACGAGCTGCTGATCGGCCCGGCCAGGGAGGCGTTCCGGCGCCAGCTGACCGGGCGTGGATACCGACCCGAGGCCACCATCGTCCGCGCGGCGCTGGGGGCGGACGCCGGCATGGTCGGCGCCGCCGACCTGGCGCGGCTGGTCGCGCGCCGCTTCCGGCGGGCCAACCGGCGCCGCGCCGAGCGGGCGCAGAGCCCCGCCTTCGAGCTGCGGCTCACCCCGCGCGGTCGGGCGGGTGAGCGGTGACGACGCCGAGCACCACGCCGCCGGGCGGCGGCACCCCCGAGGTGCCCCTCCGGCCGCCGCACCGGCCGCGCCACCGCTGGCTGGTGGCCCTCATCGTGCTGCTGCTGATCGCCATCCCCGCCGGGTACATGGTGCACTCGGCCTATGTCAGCCGGGAGAGCGGCGAGGACAAGGCCCGTTCGTCCTCGGCGCGCACCCTGGTCTACGAGTGGCCCAGCAAGGTCCAGCGCCGCATCTACGATGTCCCGGTCCCCGGCGGCTCGGCCTATGTCGGCCACTTCGAGACCAACGCCTGGGACCGCAGCGCCATGTACGTGGAGTTCCGCTGCTCGCCGAGCCAGCTGAGCGGGTTCCTTGAGGAGTTGGGCACCAGCAGGGCCGGCCTCGTCGAGGGGACGGTCACCATCCCCTCCCGGGAGGCGCAGACCGTCGGCTGGGCCTTCGACGAGCCGGGCAGGATCTACGCGGGCACGATCGTGCGCCAGTCGGAGCACGAGCCCGAGGTGGCGATCACGGTCGACCTCACCAAGGAGGAACGGCCCCGGGTCTTCGCGTACTCCGTCACGGAGCCGTGAGCGGCGCGGACGCCGTCGGCGACGGCGCGACCACGCCCCCGCGCGCCGGCGCCCCGGGGCGCGCGCTGTCGCGTGACCCGGGCGCGCTCGCCCGGATACTGCGCGCCGCCGCGCGCGGGGAGTTCCCGCCGGCGGACGGCGGCGTCACCTTCGTACCCCAGCCCAACGGCAGGGACGCGGGCGTCCTGGGGATGAGCGCGCACGCGGTGGTGTTCGCCGACGTCGACCCGGACCGGGTGCGGGAGACGCTGGCGGCGGCCTCGCCCGACCCCCTGGCCGCGCCGCTGGGCCCGGCGTTCCTCGTCGCGCTGGGCGCCCACACCGGGCGCCGGGTCAACATCGTCGACATGTTGACTGTCGCGCCCGCGCTCCCGGGGCCACCCACGCTGCCGCTCACCGAGGTCACCGAGAGCGACCACCCACGGGTGGTCAGGGCGCGGGCGCACCGCGACGAGGTGCGGGTCTGGACGACCGAAGGCGGCCTGCTGGCCCTCGGCCGGGGCGTGGCCGGCCGTTGGGAGATCGCCGTCGAGGTCGAGGGCACGGCCGGCGGGCGCGGACTCGGACGGGCGCTGGCCCTGGCCGGCCGGCACCTGCTGCCGGCGGGCGAACAGCTCTGGTCCCAGCAGCCACCGGGGAACGCGCGCAGCGTCCGCGCCTTCCAGGCGGCCGGCTTCCGCCCGGTGGGCGGGGAGGCCCTGCTGCTGGCCGAGTGAGCCGTCCGCGGTCGGCCGCCGCCGGAGGCGCCGCGGACCCGGCGGGGCCGGTCGCGTGACGCCCCTCCGGTCCGGTGGGGCGGCCACCTCGGGCGTTTCCCCGGCTACTCCCGGCGTTCCCCGGCCACCGCAGGCGTTCCCCGGCTACTTCAGGCGCTCCTCGGCGAGTTGGGCGGAGACGCGCTCCAGCAGCGGGCCGGCCTCGTCCATGCTGCGGCTCGGGTTGGACTCCAGGGCGCTCAGCGGGTAGGCGGCCTCGATGCCGGCGCCGGCCAACGCCCTCTCGTCCAGGGCGAGTCGGCCACAGACCGCCAGGACCCGCTTGCCCGCGGCGCGCGCCTCGGCGGCGACACCGGCCGGGGCCTTCCCCCTGAGGGTCTGCTCGTCGAGCGAGCCCTCGCCGGTGATCACGACATCGGCGGCGGCCAGCGCCTCGCGGAAGCCCAGCACCTCAAGCAGCACCTCGATGCCGGGACGGAAGGCGGCGTCCAGCCCGAGCAGCGCGCCGAAGCCGATGCCGCCGGCGGCACCGGCGCCCGGAGCCTTGGCCAACTCCTCGACACGGGAGCCCTCGGCGCGCGCCAGCACCTCGGTGAAATGCGTCAGCGCGCCGTCCAGGATCTCGATCTCCAGCGGGTCGGCGCCCTTCTGCGGGCCGTACACGCTGGCGGCGCCCTGGGGGCCGGTGAGCGGGTTGTCCACGTCGCTCGCCAGGACGAACTCGGTGTCCTTCAGCCGCGGATCGAGACCCGACAGGTCGGCGCTGGTCAGCTCCCGCAGCGGCGCGCCGCCCCACGGGATCGGGTCGCCGTCCTCGTCCAGCAGTCTGGCGCCCAGGGCGGTCAGCATCCCCGCGCCACCGTCGGTGGTCGCCGAGCCGCCGACGCCGAGGATGATCCGGGTGGCCCCCGCGTCCAGCGCGGCGGCGATCAACTCGCCGGTGCCGTAGGTGGTCGCCGTCATGGGCGCGAAGGTGCTCGGCGGGAGGAGCGAGAGGCCGGCGGCCTGCGCCATCTCGACCACGGCGGTCCGGCCGCGCAGCGCGAAGCGCGCCGCGACGGACAGGCCCAACGGGCCGGTGACCTCCACCTCCACCGGTTCGAACCCACCGGCGACCGCCGCGTCCACCGTGCCGTCGCCGCCGTCGGCGACCGGCAGGGCGGTCACCGCCGTCTCCGGGCGCGCGCGACGGATGCCGGCCGCGACATGCTCCGCCACCTCCGCGGCTGACAGCGAGCCCTTGAACTTGTCGGCGGCGATCAGCACACTCCAGCTCTGCGTCATTCTGAGGTCCCTGTGGTCGTTGCGGTCGAACACGGACCCTATCCGCCGTGGTCCTCGACCACCATGGTCGCTGGGCACGGCGCCGCGCACACCGCGTCACCGACCCCGGCACCCCGGCAGGGGGCGGGTCAGGAACCGCCGGCGCGCAGCCGCCGCCAGACGGCCTTGGCCGCGTTGTGCCCGGACATGCCGTGCACCCCCGGCGCCGGCCAGGTCGCCGAGGAACAGAGGAAGACCCGGGGATGCGGGGTGGCGTAGGGCCGGAGGCCGACGCGGGGGCGGAAGAGCGTCTGGGTGCCGGAGAAGGCGCCGCAGGCGATGTCGCCGCCCACGTAGTTGGCGTTCCGCCGGGCCAGCTCCGCGGGGCCGGCCACCGCCCTGGCCAGCACCAGGTCGCGGAAGCCGGGCGCGAACCGCTCGATCTGCCGCTCCACCGCCTCCGTGAGGTCGCCGTCCCACCCGTTCGGCACGTGCCCGTACGCCCAGTAGACGTGCTTGCCCTCGGGGGCGCGGCTCGGGTCGAAGAGCGTGGGCTGCGAGGTGACCAGGAACGGCACCTTCGGGGCCTCGCCCCGGCGCGCCGCGTCCTTCAGCGCGCGCCCGATCTCCCCGCTGGTGGCGCCCAGATGGACCGTTCCGGCCCGCCGCGCCTCGGGCGAGGTCCACGGCACCGGCCCGTCCAGCGCGTAGTCCACCTTGAACGCCGCCGCGCCGTAGCGGAAACCGCGGTAGGCCCGGCCCAGCCCGGCGATCCTGGCCAGCGCGGAGGGCGAGGTGTCGAAGACGTAGGCGCGCGCCGGGGGCAGCTCGTCGAGCCGCCGCACCTCCACGCCGGTGTGGATCTCGCCGCCGAGGTCGCGCAGATAGGCGGCGAGCGCGTCGGCGATGGACTGCGACCCGCCCCGGGCGAGGGGCCAGCCCACCTCGTGCGCGGCCAGGGCGAAGACCAGCGCCACCGCGCCGGTCGCCGGGGTGGAGGTCGGCGCGACGACATGGCCGGCCAGGCCCGTCATCAGCGCCCTGGCCCGCTCGTCGGAGAACCGCCTGGTCAGCCACGACACCGGCGGCGTCCCCGCCAGCCCGAAGCGGGCCAGCAGCAGCGGGTCGCGCGGCAGCCCGTCCCAGGGCACCTTCATGAAGTCGGCCACCAGCGTGTCCCACCGCCCGAGGAACGGCGCGAGCAGCCTCCGGTAGGCGGCGGCGTCCCGCGCCCCGAGGCTCGCCGCGGTCTCGCCGACGCCCCGGGCGAGCACGGCGGCGCTCCCGTCGGGGAAGGGGTGTGCCAACGGCAGATCGGGCTGCACCCACTCCAGGCCGTAGCGGTCCAGCGGCATGGCCCGGAACGCCGGTGAGCCGACGCCCATCGGGTGCACGGCGGAACAGGGGTCGTGCCGGAAGCCGGGCAGCGTCAGCTCCTCGGTCCGCGCGCCGCCGCCGACCGTCTCCTTGGCCTCGAAGAGCGCGACCGACATCCCGCGCCGCGCCAGCTCAACGGCGGCCGTCAGCCCGTTCGGCCCGGCCCCCACCACGACCACGTCACGCAACGCAGGCAACGTACGGCTCTCCCCTCAACGGTGAGCGACAGGCGGACCAGCCCCCCGAGGATACGCCGCCACCGCCTCCGAACTGCCGCAAGGTCAACTCACGCGGGCCGGCCATCAGTTGCCGCCCGGCGCGGCGCGTCGCGCCGTCCCCCGGCCTCGCGCGCCCCGCGCACCCGGGGCGGCGCGCACGCCGGCGCGGGCCGCCCCGGGTGCGCGGGCCGGGGGGCGACTCAGGCGGCGACGGGGCCGTCCGGGGCGTCCGGCGGCTCCTCGTGGGTGCGCAGCAGCGCCAGCAGGCGGTCGGCGGTCGCACGGTCCCGCGCCGCGGTGAACGGGACGTCGTTGGCGCCGGCGAGGCGGAACCTCTCACCGGAGCGCGTCGCCTGCGCGCCGCCGGCCTCCTCGACCAGCAGCAGCCCGGCCGCGTGGTCCCAGGCGTTCTCCCAGTCGAAGACGATCGCGTCCGACTCCCCGCGGGCGACGGCCAGATACTCCAGCCCGGCGGCGCCGCAGGGCCGCGGTGCGACGCCCTCGGTGTTCAGCACGCTCAGGGCGCGCTTCTGGCGCGGCGAGGTGTAGTCGGGGTGGGAGTGGGCGACCCGCAACGGCCGCCCGGGGGCGGGGGAGCCGGCGGCGAGACGCGCGCCGTCGCAGTAGGCGCCGGCACCGCGCCAGGCGTGCGCGAACAGCCCGGTGGCCGGTGCGTGCGTCCAGGAACCCAGCAGCTCGCCGCGCTCGGCGAGCGCCACCAGCGTGCAGAAGCCGGTCTCCCCGCGCACGAACGGCCGGGTGCCGTCGACCGGGTCGACGATCCACACCGGCGCCTCGCCCTCCAGCGCGGCGTAGACGGTCGGGTCGTCGTGCACCGCCTCCTCGCCCACCACCACGGAGCCGGGCAGCAGCTCCAGCAGCTCGGCCGTGAGCACCCGCTCGGCCTCCCGGTCGGCCACGGTCACCAGGTCGTGGGGCCCCGACTTCTGCGTCACCTCGTGCGTCGCCAACTGCCGCCAGCGCGGCAGGATCTCCTGGGCCGCGACCCGCCTGACCGCCTCGGCCACCCGCTTCACCAGCTCTTCTGCATCCACCCGCCCATCGAACCACGCCCCGCCACCCCGCCCCGGCCCGGGCCCCGACCACCCGGCCGACGCCGCGCGCGGCGCTGTCGCCGTCCCGTCCCACCCGGCCGTCGTCCCGCCGGCGCTCACAGGATGCCGGCCCGGCGCAGCTCGCTGGCGACCGCGCGACGATGGTGCGCGGAGACCTCGCCCGCCGCCGTCAGCAGCACCGGCACCAGCGCCTCGGGCGCGGGGTGGGCCGCCTGCGCCACCTCCTCCGCCGTGCGGGCCCGCAGGATCGCCCGCAGCAGCGCCACCGCCTCCCCCTCCAGCCCGCGCGCCCGCAGCGCGACGGCGACCGCGCCCACCTCGGCCGCGGGCCGCGCGGCGCCCTGCCGCAGCAGCTGCCCGCAGTCCTCATCCCGTCCCGCCAGCCCCAGCGCCTCGGCCGCCGCCGCCAACGACGCCGGTGGCAGCGAGCCCGCCTCCCACAGCAGCGTGGCCCCCTCCGCCTCAAGGCCGGCGCGCTCCAACGCGTCCAGCAGCAGCGGCAGTCGGACCGCGGGCCCGCCGACGACCTCGGAGAGCACGCCGTGGGCGGCGCCGCTCCTGCCGTCCGCCCGCAGCGCGCGCAGCCTCTCGACGGCGCTGGCCGCCGCCGCCAGGTCGTCCTCGGTCACCCGGTCGGCGAGGGTCGGCCGATGGTCGCGCAGGGCGCCGGCGAACCGGGAGCCGCTCGGCGGAGGGGGCAGCGGGGAAACGGCGGTCGGCGTCGCCGGGGGAGTGACGTCCGGCGCCCGCGCGGGGGGCTCGTCCCGCGGAGTCTCGATGCCGGCGAACCGGGCGCCCCCTCGCTGCCGACGCGCCGGCTTCTCACGCCGGCGCGCCGATGTCTCGCGCGCCCCCTCGTTCGTTGGCGTCTCGCGCGCCCCCTCCTCCGTCGGCGGGTGGGCGGCGCGCAGGGCCGCGAGCCGGGCGCCCGCCTCGGAACGGCGGCCGTCCACGCGTTCCCTGTCGTCCCGCGCCCACGCGGCGAGCGCGGCTAACCTTCGCGCCTCGCCGCCCCTGCCGGTCGCCAGCGCCGTCTTCTCCGCGCTGGTCAACGCCCCCAGCCTGGCGTCCAGTTCGCGGGCCGAGCGGTCGAGCTGGGCCAGCAGCACGGCCAACGCCTCCCGACCCCCCGGCAGCGCGTCCCGCGCCCGCACCGCGTCGCCGTAGCGCGCCCGCAACCGCGCCGCCGGCCGCTCGGCCTCCGCCGCCCCGCCGCGCGTGGTCAGGTCGCGCAGCAGGTCGGCCACCGCGTCCCAGGGCGGCAGCGCCCCACCCGCCAGCCAGGTCGTCAACTCGGCGGCGTTCCTGCGGCGGAAGACCGCGAGCCAGCCGGTCGCGGGATCGAGCACCCCGACCAGTGCCCGCAGCTCGGAGGTGAACGCCGCCAGGGAGTCGGCCCACTCGCGTTCCATCGTGCGCACATCAGGCATGGGCGTACTGAACCCAAGCCGTGTTACGGGGCTTGTTACCGGGGCGCTACAGAACGTTTTCGGCGTCGGCGCACGGAAGGGCGCGCGGGGCGCACGCGCTTCGGCGGCGCGCACGCGCGCTCTCACCGTCCGACGGCATACCCCTGCATCCCCCTGGGGTTGGCCGCGCCGGAGAGCACTCCGGTCTCCGGATCGCGCCCCACCGCGCTCAGCCGCCCCTCCGACCAGGGCTCGCCGACCGTCACCCGATGCCCCCTGCGGCGCAGCTCGGCGACGACCCGTTCCCCGATCCTGGACTCCACCGTCACGCTGCCCGGTTGGCCGGTACGCGGGAAGAACGAGCTGGGGAACGCGTCCTGGTGCCAGTTGGGCGCGTCGATGGCGCCCTGGAGGTCCCAACCGCCGCGCACCGGCGCCCGCAGCGCGAGCGCCAGGAAGAAGTGTGCCTGCCACTGGTCCTGTTGGTCGCCGCCCGGGGTGCCGAACGCGAGCGCCGGCCGGTCGCCGCGGAGCGCCAGCGTCGGGCTGAGCGTGGAGCGCGGCCGGCGGCCCGGCGTCAACGAGGCCGGCAGCCCCTCCTCCAACCAGGTCATCTGGAGCCGGGATCCCAGCGGGAACCCCAGCTCGGGTATGACAGGGCTGGACTGGAGCCAGCCGCCGCTCGGCGTCGCCGAGACCATGTTCCCCCAGCGGTCGACCACGTCCACGTGACAGGTGTCGCCCCGGGTCTCCCCGTCGGCGCCCACGGGGGGCTCGCCGTCCCGCGCCACCGTCGGCTCCCCGGCGCCGGCCACCCGCGCGGCGTCCGCGCCGGGCGCCAACAGGCGCTCGGCCAGCCGCGGAAGCCGGGGCGCACGCCCCTCGGCCGCGCCGGGGCGCAGCTCCAGCGACGCCTCCGCACCGACCAGCCGCCGCCGTCGTTCGTTGTACCCGGGGGAGAGCAGCGCCTCCAGCGGCACGGGACGCGCGTCCCCGTACCAGGCCTCGCGGTCGGCCATCGCCAGCTTGCTCCCCTCGATCAGGGAGTGCACATAGTCCGGCGTGCCGTGGTCGGCTCCGGTCATCCCGCCGTCCAGCAGCGCCAGTTGCTGAAGCAGCACCGGGCCCTGGCACCAGGGGCCGACCTTGCAGAGCGTCCAGTCGCCCCAGCGGTAGCGCACCGGCTCCTCGTAGTCGGCCCGCCATCCCGCCAGGTCGTCCCCGTCCAGCACTCCGGCGTGCCGCTCGCCCGAGGAGTCCATCGCCGGGCGCCCGGCGTGGGCCACGATCGCCTCGGCGACGAAGCCCTCCCGCCAGACCCGGCGGGCCGCGTCGATCTCCGCCTCCCGGCCGCGGCCCCCGCCCGTGCTCTCCCGCAGCAGCCGCCGCCAGGTGGCCGCCAGCGTGGGGTTGCGCAGCAGCGCGCCGGGCGCCGGGGCGCGTCCGCCGGGCAGATAGAGGGCGGCCGAGCTGGTCCACTCCCGTTCGAAGAGCTCCCGCACCGACTCGACCGTGGCCCCGACCCGTTCGACCGCCGGGTGACCGCCCTCCGCGTATCCGATCGCGTACCCCAGCACCTGCGCCAGGCTCCGGGTCCCGTGGTCGCGCAGCAGGGTCAGCCAGGCGTCGAAGGCGCCCGGCACCACGGCCGCCAACGGGCCGGTGCCCGGCACGAGTGCGAGCCCCAGCCCGGTGTAGTGGTCGATGCCGGCCCCCGCCGGCGCCGGTCCCTGCCCGCACAGCACCCGCACCTCGCCGTCCGCCGGCGCCAGCAGGATCGGCACGTCGCCGCCGGGGCCGTTGAGATGCGGCTCCACGACCTGGAGGACGAACCCGGCGGTCACCGCCGCGTCGAAGGCGTTGCCGCCGTCCTCCAGAACGGCCATCGCGGACTGGGACGCCAGCCAGTGGGTGCTGGAAACCATGCCGAAAGTGCCCTGAAGCGTGGGCCGTGTGGTGAACATGCGCGGAGCATACGTGCGGCCCGCGGACCGCAGTAGGGCGTCGTCTCCGCGCCGTCCCCGGCCTGCTCGGGCGGGCGCGCCACGTCGCCCGATAACTCGTGGCGCCCGTCCGGCCGCCTGTGTCAGGGTCGCCGACCATGACGACGACCGCAGCTGATCAGGCCCGTTGGCAGTTCGACTTCGCCTGGTCGTTCTTCGACTACCACCTCCAGCGGCTCGCCCCCGAGGACTTCCTCTGGGAACCGGGTCCCCTGGTCTGGACGATGCACCCCACCGAGGACGGCGGCTGGCGCCCCGACTTCGCCGAGGTCGAGCCCGACCCGATCCCGGTGCCCACGATCGGCTGGGTGAGCTGGCACCTCGGCTGGTGGTGGAGCACCGCCTGCGACCACGCGCGGGGGCGCACGCCCCGGGCGCGCGAGGAGATCCTCTGGCCGGGGCCCGGGGAGCCGACGGTGGCCTGGCTCCGCGGACTCCACGACACCTGGCGCGACGTGTTGGAAGGCACCGACGAACAGGATCTGGCCGTGCCCGCCGCCTACCCCTGGCCGGCCGACGCGGGCCTCACCCGCGCCCACCTCTACTCCTTCGCGGCCGTCGAACTGACCAAGAACGCGGCCGAGATCGGCCAGCTCCGCCTCCTCCGCGCGGCCCGCTGACCAGCGCCCCCGCGTTCGCCGGGTGGGCGCGGGTGGTCACGGGGTGGCCACCCGTGCCAGCCGGGCGAGCGCGGCCTTGAGCCGGGCGGGCGTCACCCCCTGGGAGCGCTGCTGGAGGAAGACCTCGGGCGCCAGGGGGGCGAGCAGCGTGTCCGCGAGCGCCTCGGGGTCCGGGGTGCCGGCCTGGCGCAGGAGCGCCACGACATGGGCACGCCAGAAGCCGTAGGCGCCCACGGCGAAGCGTTTCGCCCCGGTCTCGGCCCCCAGAACCAGATGACCGTGCCGGTCCAGCAGGTCGATCATGGCGGCGAAGAAGGCGGCGAGCCGCTCGGGCGGCGGGGCGCCGGGGCCCAGCGGCGGTGCGCCGCGCAGCAGCTCGTCCTGGAGGAGCCGCTCGTGCTCGTCGAGCAGCGCCGCCGCGACGGAGGCCACGTCCGGGTAGCGGCGGTAGAGCGTGCCCCGGCCGACGCCGGCCGCGCGGGCGATGTCCTCCATCGTGACCGTCCGCGGGTCCTCGCTCTCGAACAGCCGGGCCGCGGCGGCGAGCACCTTGGCGCGGTTGCGGGCCGCGTCCGCGCGTTCTCTCGTCTCCACGGCCTCAGCCTACGTCGGCGCCCGGAATAAGCGGACGTGGTGTCCAGTTGACGAGTGGAACCGGACGTGGCGTCCGGTTGTTGTCCGTCCTCGTGACAGGAGACCCGCCCGTGACCGCTTCCCCGCCGACGCTGCTGCACATCGACGCGAGCGCGCGCCGCCGTTCCCTCAGCCGGGAGATCGGCGACGCCTTCGCCGACGCCTGGCGCTCGTCCCATCCCGAAGGCGCCTATCTCCACCGCGACCTGGCGCTCGACCCCGTCCCGCAGATATCCGAGGCGTGGACGGAGCTGTGCGACCACGTCCTGGCGCACCAGATCACCGACATCGCCCGCTACCCGGAAGCGGTGCGCGGCCCGGCCCGGGCCGCCGCGTGGGCGATCGTCGAGCCGCTGCTGGTCGAACTCGTCGCCGCCGACACCGTGCTGATCGCCGCCCCGATGTACAACTTCTCCGTCCCCGCGTCGCTCAAGGCGTGGATCGACCAGGTGGCCTTCCCCCGGATGTCGCTGGCCGGGCGGCGTTTCGTCGTCGCCTACGCCCGGGGCGGGGCGTACGGGCCCGGCACCCCGCGCCACCCCTACGACCACCACGAGCGCTACCTGCGCGACTTCCTCGCCGGTCACTTCGCCATCCCGGACGAGGCGATGTCCTTCGTCGGCGCCGAACTGGTCAACTCCCGCACCGATCCCGCCCTCGCGGGCCGCCGCCGGGACCACGACGCGTCCCGCGCGACGGCCCTGGCGACCGCGCGGAAGCTGGGGGGCACGCGATGAGTTGGCCGCTGCTCATCGCCGCGGGACTGGTCGAGGTCGCCTGGTCGCAGTCCATCAAGCCCACGGCCGGCTTCACCCGGCCGCTGCCGACGCTCGTCTGCTTCGCGCTCGCCGCCGTCGCGGTCTATCTGCTCTCGCTGGCCATGAGGGAACTCCCGGTCGGCACGGCCTACGCGGTCTTCACCGGGATGGGGGCCGTCGGCGCCGTCACCCTCGGCATCGTCGTCCACAGGGACCCCGTCACCGCGGGCCGCCTCGTCGCGCTCGCCCTGATCGTCGGCGGCGTGGTCCTCGCCAGGGTGACCTCCGAGGGCTCCTGACCGCCGGGAGCTGGTGACCGGTCGGGCACTGGTGACGGTCGGCTACTCGTGACCGTTGGGGATTGGTGACGGTCGGCTACTCGTGACCGTTGGGCATTGGTGACGGTCGGCTACTCGTGACGGTCGGGCTCTGGTGACCGGTCGCGGTCCACGCACGTTCACGGCCGTGGACCGCGACCGGCCCGGGGCGACTCCCGCGCCCCGGTGCCGCGCTCCCCGCCCCGCGCCGGCGGGGCTTCGCGCCGGCCGGCGCCGTCTTCCCGTTGCCCGCTTCTGGACCCCGGGGTGGGGGAGGGCTACCTTCGAATGCTGGGAGCGCTCCCATGGTCGTGCGGTTCAACGGGACAGCCGCGCGCGCCATGGTCGTCGGCCGCATCGTCCCCCCAGCGAGCAGGAGTTGCACATGACGCCTCCCCCCAACGAGACCCCGGCGCGCCAAGCCGCCGCCGTCACCGCCACCGTCTCCCCGACGGTCGTGCCGCGCGGGCGGCGGAGGGCCGCCGTCGCGGTCGCCTGCGCCCTGGCGTTCGCCGCGACGGGAACGAGCGCCGCCCTCGGCGGTCAGCCCGAAACGGAACCGGCGGCCTTCGCCGAGTGCGCGACGGACGGGTTCTGCGAGGACTTCGAGGCCATGGACGGCGGCGCCCCGTCGGGCCGTTGGGCCGTGGAGACCCGCGACTGCTCCGGCCTCGGCACCGCGACCGTCGACACCGAGGCGGGCCGCGAGGGAGGGGGCGCGCTGCGGATCGACGGGGCGGACGGCTACTGCAACCACGTCTTCGTCGCCACCGAACTGGCCGACGTGGACACCGCGAGCGGCCTCTACGTCCGCTTCTGGGTCCGTCACACCACCGAACTCCCGCAGCAGCACGTGACGTTCCTCGCCATGGAGGACGTGGGCGACGGCTCACGCGATCTGCGGATGGGCGGTCAGAACGCGGCGCTCCAGTGGAACCGGGAGTCCGACGACGCGACCCTGCCCGCGCAGAGCCCGGCCGGCGTGGCGCTCAGCGCGCCGTTGCCGGTGGACGAGTGGTCCTGTCTGGAGTTCCAACTCGACGGGTCGGCGGGCCTGTTGGAGACCTGGCTCGACGGCGAACAGGTCGAGGGGCTGGTGGTGGACGGCGAGCCGACGCAGGACGTCGACCAGCAGTGGCTCAACCGGGGTGAGTGGTCGCCGGACGTGGTCGACCTGCGTCTCGGCTGGGAGAGCTACGGCGAGGGCGCCGACACCCTCTGGTACGACGACGTGGCGGTGGGTACCACCCGCACCGGCTGCTGAACGCGCGTCAGGCACACGGCCGTTCGGGATGCGCGACGGCGTGCGATCCCGGGCGGCCGTTCCTTGGGCGGGCGATGGGTCCCGGACATCGGATCGATGGTTTCTGGCCCATCGCCCGTCGCTGGATGGACAGTTGAGCCATGCGGACGTCCGGTCACCCCTGGAAGCGGGCAGAATCAGCCAGATAGGCCGAACCGCGGCCGGGTGAAGGGACATGATGGACCAGACCGTGGCCGACCCGGCCCCTCCCCGCGTCCGTGACCTGCGTGGCGAGCCCGGCGACCGGCTTCTCTCCCTGTGCTGGCCCGCGGGCCACCGGGTGGTGGTGAGCGGCCTTCCCGGGTGCGGCAAGTCCACGCTGATGCGGCGCGCCCACGGCCCCGGCGGCGCCCGCGCGGGGGTGCGGACGATCGACTCCCAGGATGTGAGGGAGCGTTGGGACGTGCGCCTGGGGCACCGGCTGCCGTACGCCGTCTACCGCCCGCTGGTGCGTCTGGCGCACTACCTCAGGCTGTGGCTCGCGCTGCGTCGGGACGCGGCCGTGCTGGTCCACGACTGCGGGCGGCTGGGCTGGGTGCGGGCATGGCTCGCCTGGCACGCGTGGCGCCGCGGGGAGCCCTACCACCTGCTGCTCTTCGACGTTCCCGCCGAGTCGGCGCTGGCCGGCCAGCGCCGGCGCGGGCGTTCGGTCTCCCGCTACGCGTTCCGCCGTCACCGCCGGGCGCTGGCTCGGCTGTTGGCGCGGGTCGAGGGGGAACGGCTGCCCGCCGGCTGCGGCTCGGCCGTGCTGATCGACGCGCCCACCGCGGCCCGCGCGCGGCTGCGTTTCGTCGTTCCGGACGAGATGACGCCGGTCGAGGCGTTCCCCCGGGTGGACCGCCTCTGACCGGCCGCCGGGGGCGCCGGGCGGTCGGCAAATGATCGGCAAAGCCCGTCCGAAACCGGCCCACACTCGGTCACCGACCGTCCGGGCCGGTCTCCGGGGAGTGCCCGTCGACGGGCCCGGCGGACCCGACGGGGGGAGACGGGCGGGGGAGCGGTGCGGTGGCGAACGGGGGAGCGCGGCGGCGCGCGGCCGTTCGCCGTGGCGCGCCCCGCCGGGGGTGCGCCACGGCCCCGGAGGCTCAGCCCTTCAAGCCGTAGACGCGGCGGGCGTTGCCCCCGAAGACGGCCGCCCGCTCCGCCGCGGTCAGCGCCGCCGTCAACTCCCGTGCCGCGCCCAGTACGTCGGTGTAGGAGGCGGCGGCAAGACAGACCGGCCAGTCCGATCCGAAGAGCACCCGGTCGGGCCCGAAGGCGGCCAGCGCGACCTCCGCGTAGGGGCGCAGCGCCTCGACCGTCCAGCCGCTCCACTCGGCCTCGGTCACCATGCCGGAGAGCTTGCAGCTCACGCCGGGCTCGGCCGCCAACTGCCGCAGCAGCGCCGCCCACGGCTCCCGCGTCCCGTCGGCGATGGGCGGCTTGGCCAGGTGGTCCAGCACGAAGCGCAGCCCGGGCAGGGCGCGCACCGTCTCGACGGCGGCGGGGAGTTGGTGGGGGAGCACCAGCAGGTCGTAGACCAGCCCGGCCTCCTCGACCGCGGTCAGCCCGTCGCGGACCTCGGGCCGGCAGAGCCAGCGCGGGTCCTCCTCGCCCTGCACCAGGTGCCGTACCCCGACCAGATACTCGCCGCCCGGTGCCGAGCGCAGCCGCGCCAGGTCCTCGGCGACCGCGTCCGCGCCGCGCGTCAGGTCGACCCAGCCGACGACCCCGGCCACCAGCGGAGTGCGGGCGGCGACGGCCAGGAAGTCGACGGTCTCCGCCAACTCCGGCAGCACCTGCACCAGCACCGTGCCGACGACCCCGGCGTCCGCCGTCGCCGCCTCCAGGTCCCCGGTGCCGAACGGGCGGTGGAGCGCGGCCATCCCCGCCTCCCACAGCCAGGGCTGGGGCCGTTGGGCCGGGTCCCACAGATGGTGGTGCGCGTCGATCACTCCGCCCTGGCCTGTCATTGCGTGCTCCCGCTCTCCTCGGCTTCCTCGGACGGCGGCGCCTCCAGGCTCCGCCACAGCTCCTCGGGGATCTCGGTGGCGGCGTGGGCGACGTTCTCGGTGATCTCGCGCCCGTTGCGCGCCCCGAGCAGCACCCCGCCCACGGCCGGATGGCGCAGCGGGAACTGGAGCGCGGCGGCGGGCAGCGGCACCCCGAACTCGGCGCAACGCGCGGCCAGCGCGCGCGCCCGGCGCAGCAGCGGGTCGGGCGCCGGCGCGTAGTCGAACGTCGCGCCGGCGTGCGGGGCGGCCAGCAGCCCGCTGTTGAAGACCCCGCCCACCAGCACGCTGACCCCGCGCGCCTCGCATGCCGGCAGCAGCGCCTCGGCCGCGCTCCGGTCCAGCAACGAGTAGCGGCCGGCGACCAGCACCACGTCCAGCTCCGTCTCGTTGACCAGCCTGGTCAGCATCCCGGTCTGGTTCATTCCCGCGCCGATGGCCCGCACCAGCCCCTCGGCGCGCAGCTCGGCGAGGGCCGGATACGCCTCGGCCAGCGCCTGCTCGCCGTGGTCGTCGGGGTCGTGGAGCAGCACCAGGTCGAAGGCGTCCAGGCCGGAACGTTCCAGCGACTCGGTGAGCGAGGCGCGCACGCCCTCGGCGCTGAAGTCCCAGCGCCTGGCCAGGTCGGTCGGCGCACCGTGGTAGCCGTCGGTGCCCGGCGCCGAGTACCCGGGGCGCAGCAGCCGGCCGACCTTCGTCGAGACCACCACCTCGTTCCGGGGGCGGTCGGCGAGGAACGCGCCCAGCCGCCGCTCGGCGACGCCGAGACCGTAGTGCGGCGCGGTGTCGAAGTACCGCACGCCCGCGTCCCAGGCGGCCTCCAGCGTCGCCTCGGCGTCGGCGTCCGAGACGGGGGTGAAGAGCCCGCCGAGTGGCGCGGTGCCGAGCCCGATCCGGCCCACGGTCAGGCCGGAGCGCCCCAGCGTCGTCAGCCCGCCGGCGGTCTTCACCGTCCCACCGCCGGCGTGCGCTCCGGCGCGGGGGCGGGGAGGGGGAGCGGCGCCGGCTCGTCCGCCTCCTCGGCCTCCGCCTTGACGGCCCGCTGTGCGTCCAGGTGACGGTGCAACCAGTGCTCGGTGCTGCTCACGTGCACCAGCGCGGTGGCCTCGGCCAGCGCGGCGTCGCCCGCGGCGAGCGCGTCGTAGATGGCCTCGTGCTCGGTGAGGGTGCGCGCGGAGGCGTGTTCGTCGACCAGCGCGCGCCAGATCCGACCGCGCAGCGTGCGCCCGGAGATCCCGTCCAGCAGCGAGACCAGCGTCTCGTTGCCGGTGGCGGCCAGCACCGCGCTGTGGAACGCGGCGTCGTGGTGGACCAGCAGCTCCACGTCGTCCCTGGCGGCGCGCATCGCCTCCAGCTCGCGGGCGACCACGGCCAGCGCCTCGGGCGTCATCCGCCGCGCCGCGAGGCCGGTGGCCACCGGCTCGAAGAGGCGCCGGGTCTCGGTGAGTTCGAGCAGCGTCTCGCCGTGCAGCAGCTCGACGGCGACGGCCAGCCCCTCCAGCAGCAGCCTCGGCTGGAGGCTGGTCACATAGGTGCCGTCGCCCCGGCGGATCTCCAGCACCCGGGCGACGACCAGGGCCTTGACGGCCTCACGCATCAGGTTCCGCGACAGGCCGAGCTCGGCGGCGAGCTGCTGCTCGGGCGGCAGCTTGGCCCCCGGGGGTAGCGCGCCGGACCGGATCAGCTCCCGGATGCGGGCGATGGCGTTGTCGGTCAGCGACATCTGCTCAACCTCGCAGGGGAATTCGGACGCGAGGACCCTAACAGAAAGATCCCACCTTCGGCGAGAGGGTGTGATGTCCGCCGCTTGCGGAGGTAGTCGACAAAATCGATAACCAGCAGTTTTGTCGTCAGGGGTGGACGTTGCGGGCCGCTGCCCCTATCAATAGATCCCATGTCTATGGCTCTCCTCCGGCGACGCGACGCTCCCGGCGAGGGGCCAAGGACCCGTCCCAGACCACCAGCAGCCCGGCAGGCACCATGACTGAGCAGATCGTCTCGTTGGACGTCACGGACGTGCGGTTCCCCACCTCGCGGGAACTGGACGGCTCCGACGCCATGAACCCCGAACCCGACTACTCCGCCACCTATGTCACGGTCCGCACCAGCGGGGGAGCCGAGGGCCACGGCCTCGCCTTCACCATCGGCCGCGGCAACGAGGTCCAGGCCGCCGCCGTCTCCGCCCTCGCCCCGCTGGTCGTCGGGCAGTCCGTCCCCGAACTCCTCGGCGACCTCGGCGCGTTCAACCGACGGCTGGTCAACGACGGCCAACTCCGCTGGCTCGGCCCGTCCAAGGGCGTCATCCACATGGCGGCAGCCGCCATCGACAACGCCGTGTGGGACCTCGCGGGCCGGATCGCGGGCAAGCCGGTGTGGCGGCTGCTCGCCGAGATGAGCCCCGAACAGCTCGTCTCCCTGGTCGACTTCCGCTATCTCAGGGACGCCCTCACCCCCGAGGAGGCGCTGGACATCCTCCGCGCCGCCGCCCCCGGGCGCGCCGAGCGGACCGAGCACCTGCTGGCGCACGGCTACCCCGCCTACACCACCACCCCCGGGTGGCTCGGCTACACCGACGAGAAGCTGGTACGGCTCGCCAAGGAGGCCGTCGACGACGGCTTCCGCCAGATCAAGCTCAAGGTCGGCGCCGACGCCGAGGCCGACGCGCGGCGGTTGCGGCTCGCACGGGAGGCCGTCGGACCCGACATCCGCATCGCCATCGACGCCAACCAGGCGTGGGGCGTCACCGAGGCGATCGAACGGCTGCGCCCGCTCGCCCCCTTCGACCCGTACTGGATCGAGGAGCCCACCTCCCCGGACGACATCCTGGGCCACGCCGCGATCCGCCGCGCCGTCGCACCCATCCGCGTCGCGACCGGCGAGCACTGCCAGAACCAGGTCGTCTTCAAGCAACTGCTCCAGGCCGAGGGCATCGACATCCTGCAACTCGACGCGTCCCGCGTCGCGGGCGTCACGGAGAACGTCGCGATCCTGCTGCTGGCCGCCAAGTTCGGCGTCCCCGTCTGCCCGCACGCCGGTGGCGTGGGCCTCTGCGAGATGGTGCAACACCTCGCCATGTTCGACTATGTGGCGGTGAGCGGCACCACCGAGAACCGGGTCATCGAGTACGTCGACCACCTCCACGAACACTTCACCGCTCCGGTCACTCTGCGTGATGGACACTACCTCGCGCCACTGACACCCGGCCTCGGCGCCGAACTGCACCCCGCCTCGGTCGCCGACCACCGCTACCCCGAAGGACCCGTGTGGAGGGAGACCACGTGAGCCAGGACCCGAGCGCCCCCGACGGCGGGCTCCCCTTCGCCGGACTCTCCGCCCTGGTCACCGGCGGGGCCTCCGGCATCGGCCTGGCCACCGCCACCCTGCTCGCCGAACGGGGCGCGCGGGTCGCCTGCCTCGACCTCACCGCCGAGGTGCCCGAGCCGCTGCTCGGCCTCCGCGCGGACGTCGCCGACGACTCCTCCGTCCGCGCCTCCGTCGCCACCGCCGCCGAGACGCTCGGCGGCCTGGACATCGTCGTCAACAACGCGGGGATCGGCGCCGCCGGCACCGTCGAGGACAACCCCGACGAGGAGTGGCACCGCGTCCTGGACGTCAACCTGCTCGGCGTGGTGCGCGTGACCCGTGCCGCGCTGCCGCACCTGCGTCGTTCGTCGGCACCGGCGATCGTCAACACCTGCTCGGTCGCGGCCACCACGGGGCTGCCCAACCGCGCGCTGTACTCGGCGACCAAGGGCGCGGTGTTAGCGCTGACCAGGGCCACCGCGGCCGATCTCCTGCCGGACGGCATCCGCGTCAACTGCGTCAACCCCGGCACGGTCGACACCCCGTGGGTGGGACGACTGCTGTCCGCCGCCGACGACCCGGCGGCCGAGCGCGCCGCGCTGGAGGCGCGCCAGCCCACCGGCCGACTGGTCACCGCGGTCGAGGTGGCCGAGGCCATCGCCCACCTCGCCGGCCCCTGGTCCTCGGCGATCACCGGCACCGCCCTCCCCGTCGACGGCGGGATGCACGGCCTGCGCACCCGCCCGACCCGTCGGACCACGTGACCCCGCGCCCGACCGTGCCCGTCGACGGACGCGGCGCGGTGGGGCGCCCTCCTCGCCCCGGCGGTCGGGAACTTTGTGGCGGGGCGGGTTGTCGGTGCGCCCCGGTGGTGGGTTACTCGCGCCGTTCCTCGCGCCCCTGTACTGCCGGTGGCGGCTTGGGGGCGCGGTGAACCGCGCGAATGCTGTGTGGCGGGGGTTGGCCGACCATGGCTGCCGCCGGTTATCGGGTTGCGGTCGACCACCACCCGCTTGTGTGATGACCGCATGGCCGATCCCGGGAGCGAACCCACCGACCACGTCGCGCGCAACCGAGTGCACTGGGACGAGGAACGCGCCGCCTACCACGCGCCGTTGGCCCGTTCCCACTGGGCGCAGCGGGAGCCGACCTGGGGGCTGTGGGCGACGCCCGAGTCCAGGGCTCGGCTGATCCCGGACGACATCGCGGGGCGTCGGGTGGTCGAACTCGGCTGCGGAACGGGCTACGTGTCGGCGTGGCTGGCCAGGGCCGGGGCGTGCCCCGTCGCGGTCGACGTGTCCGCCGCGCAGTTGGCCACCGCGCGGGCGCTGCGCGAGGAGTTCGGGCTGGCCATGGATCTGGTGCTCGCCGACGCCGAACGGGTGTCGTTGCGCGGCGGCCGGTTCGCGCTGGTCATCAGCGACTACGGCGCTTCCCTCTGGTGCGACCCGCACCGCTGGATCGCCGAGGCCGCCCGGCTGCTGGAGCCGGGCGGGCGGCTGGCGTTCAGCCGGCGCTCCCCCTTCTTCGCCGTCTGCCGGCCCGAGGCGGGTGCCGCCGACTCGCGGCTGCTGCGGCCCTACTTCGGGGCCTCGCGGCTGCCGCACGGCGGCGGGGTCGAGTTCACCCTGCCGCACGGGGAGCTGATTCGGCTGCTGCGGGAGCACGGCTTCACCGTGGACGAGCTGATCGAGGTCGCCGCGCCGGAGGCGGGCGCCCGCGACTACCCGGAGGTCACCGCCGCGTGGGCCAGGAGTTGGCCGAGCGAGGAGCTGTGGAAGGCCACCCGCACCGGGTGACCGCCCCTGGGCCGGCTCAGCTCTCGCGCCACCCCAGCTTGATCAGCCGGTTCTTGGCGTCCTCGGAGACCTCGGGGTCGGCGACCACGTCGTAGTGCGCGGCGACGATCCGGCTGCGGGAGGCGAAGTCCCGCCGGCCGCCGGTCATCGCGTGGCCGGCGAAGCCGAAGACGGCGCCGAAGAGCGCGCCGTAGACCACGCCGCTGAGGATCAGCAGCAGCACGCTCGCGCCGCCGCCGGCGAAGAGCGACAGCAGCAGGCCGATCAGCAGCCCGAACCAGGCGCCCGCCCCCGCGCCGGCGCCGGCCGCCCTGCCCCGGGTCAGTCGGCCGAGCACCGTCTCCACCATCCGCAGGTCGGTGCCCACGATGGCGGTCCGCTCCACCGGGAAGTGGTCGTCGGAGAGGAAGTCCACGGCGCGCTGCGCGCCCGGGTAGTCGGGGTAGGAGCCCACCACCGGCCGCCCGGCCGTCGCGTCGGCCTCCTCTACCGGGGCCTGCGGGAACATCGACGTCCTGGACATGCGGGGGGCTCCTTCCACTCGCCTCCCGGCCACCGGCCGTCGCGCCGGTGGCCGCCGAACGCGCCGAGTACCCGGTCGCCGCGCCGGCTACCCGGCCTCGGGCAGGGTGTAGCCGAAGGCGAAGGGAACGGCCTGGGTACCGGGCGCGAAGACGAAGCCGCCCGCCCCCGTCAGCCCCGTGAGCGCCCCCGTGCCGCTGCCGGGCGCCACGGTGAACTCGCAGGTCAGCGAGTGATCCTCCGCGAAGGTGCCCCGCTCGCGCAGGACGAACGAGCCGGCGCGGCCGTCCAGCGTCCCGGTCACCAGCTCCAGCCCGGTGAAGCCGCCGGTCCCGTTCGGCAGATAGCTGATGGCGTAGGTGCACAGTCCCTCGCCCTCGATGCCTCCCGTGTAGCTGTTGCGCACCGTGGCGGTGGCCAGTTTCGCTCCCTCCGCGCCCTCCGGGGAGAGCTGGCTCTCCTGCCAGTCGGCGTAGCCGAAGGTGCCGGTGATCCGGACGGAGTGGGTGGCGACGGCGCGGTCGATCGAGTCAGTGGACATGTTGATCTCCAGAGTTGGCCGACATGACCGTTCCATGTCGTGCGGCGACCACTCTGCTTTCGGTACCTGACACCTTCTGTCAGGTACCGGAGCACAATGGGGAACGTGCGCGCCGACCGACTGCTCTCGTTGATCCTGCTGCTCCAGAACCGGGGACGGCTGACCGCCCCCGAGCTGGCGGCCGAGCTTGAGGTGTCGGTGCGGACCGTCTACCGCGACGTCGAGGCGCTGGCCGGCTCCGGGGTGCCGGTGGTCGCCGACCGGGGGCCGGCCGGCGGGTTCCGGCTGCTTGAGGGGTACCGCACCCGGCTGACCGGACTGACCGACGGGCAGGCCGAGTCCCTCTTCCTCGCCGGAGTGCCGGGCGCCGCACGGGAGTTGGGGCTGGGTGCCGAACTGGCCGCCGC
The DNA here is from genome assembly GCF_006335015.1 of Streptomyces sedi. Classification (GTDB taxonomy): domain Bacteria; phylum Actinomycetota; class Actinomycetes; order Streptomycetales; family Streptomycetaceae; genus Streptomyces; species Streptomyces sedi. The sequence continues at coordinate 54,851 of NZ_VDGT01000005.1, read as the reverse complement.
CCAGCTGAAGCTCCGCGCCGCGCTCCCGGCCGAGCTGGCCGAGCGCGCGGAACGGGTCGCCGAACGCTTCCACCTCGACGCGCCCGGTTGGTTCCGGGAGGGCGAGCCCGTTCCCCACCTGGCCACGCTCGCGCGCGCCGTCTGGGAGCAGCTGCCGGCCCGCGCCCACTACCGGAGCTGGCGCCGGGAGGGGGAACGGGAGCTGTGGCCGCTCGGCCTGGTCCTCAAGGGCGGGATCTGGTACCTGATGGCCCTCCGCCGGCACCCGGGGGAGGAGGAGCGGCGGGTGCGCGGGTACCGGGTGGCACGCTTCACCGGGGTGCGGCTGGGGAGCGAGCGCTTCGAACGCCCGGAGGGTTTCGAACTGGCGGCTTCCTGGCAGGAGTTCACCGACCGGCTGACGGCCGCCCGCTTCCGTGAGGTGGCGCGGCTGCGGATCTCGCCGCGCGCGGCCCGGCTGTTCCCCATGTTCTTCGGCGCGGCGGGCGTCGAGGCCGTGGCCGCCGCCGGACCCGAGGACGTCCGCGGCTGGCGCGTCGTCGAACTCCCCGTGGAGAACCGGGTGATCGCGGTGGGCGACCTGCTGCGGCTGGGCGAGGAGGCCGAGGTGCTGGGCCCGCCAGGGCTGCGTGCCGCCGTCGCTGAGGCGGTCCACGGGCTGGCCCGTCGCTACGCGGGGGAGACGGAGGACGGCTGAACCCGAGATCTGTCCGGAACCAATCGGTGCGACAGCGCACCAAACCCGCGCGAACCGCCCGTCGTGCGCCCCGCGTTCCCGCGCCTACCCCCGTGCGTTGCCGCGCGAAGGGGCTCGTGTCGTCTCCCGTGCGCCGGTAGATTCCCGGCCATGGATGACGAAGCGTTTCGGCTCGTGGCAGCGGTGTCCGGCACCGCGCTGGTCGCCCTCGCGTTGGGGGTCGCGCTGCGCGGCCGGCTGGCCGCCCGCTCCCGGCGCCGGCGACAGAACTTCTTCGGGCTCCCCGACAACTCCGAGTGTCTGCTGGTCGTCGGCCGCGACGCCTCGGCCGACGGCGCGGTCTCCCGCGGCGACGTGCTGGCGCTCATGGAACTGTCCGCCGTCGTCAGGGACTCCGGGGCCACGGCCCAGCTCGTCTCGGGGGAGGGCGCCCAGCAGAGCCTCGGGGAGCGCACGGAGTTCTGCCTCGGCGGGCCCGTCGCCAACCGGCGCACGGCCGCGCACCTCGCGAGCCTGCTCCCCGGCGTGCTGGTGGACACCGAGGCGGAGGGGCCCGACCGCGGTGCGCTCCACATCGGCAGCGAGCGCTACCGGTTGGAGCCGGGAGTCACCGAGTACGTCCTGCTGGCCAGGCTCACCGCGGGGGAGGGCGAGCGCCCGGTCTTCCTCGCCTGCGGCCAGCGCGCCGTCACCCACCAGGCGGCCACCCGCCATCTCGCCCGGCACCATGCGCGGCTGGCGCGGAAGCACGGCACCTCCGGCACCTTCTGCCTGCTGCTCAAGGTCGTCAACTCCCAGGCATACGGCGCGGATGTGGTGGAAACGGTCGCCGATGTCACCAAGGCGGCCACCAGTCGGCCATCGAAGCTCACCACCAGTAAGGAACTCTGACGCGGTGTGACGTAGCCTGTGCGGGCGGGGACGGACGCCTCCGTGGAAAGGGAGTTCCCGGATGGGCGACAGCCGGCCGATGTACCAGCGCATCGCGGACGATCTGCGCCGCCAGATCGACGAGGGGGCACTGCGGGTGGGGGCCCGCATCCCCTCCCGGGCCGAGTTGAAGCGCGCCTACGGGGCCAGCGACCAGACGGTGGACCGCGCGGTCCGGGTCCTCAAGGCGGCGGGGTACGCCACCGGCCAGTTCGGGCGGGGGGTCTTCGTCAGCGACCGGGCGCCCATCGGCGCGCTGCTGCGCTCCACCGACACCGTGGACTCGCCGCTGGCGGCGGGTGTCACGGCGCTGGTCGGCGAGTTGGCCGACCACCCGGAGATCACCTGGGAGGCCGTCTCCACCCCCACGGTCGCGCCGCCCGGCATCGCCGAGCGGCTCGGCGTCGCCCAGGGCGAGCGGGTGATGTGCACCCAGTACGAGTACCTTGCGGACCGCCGGCCGCTGCAACTCGCCACCAGCTGGGAGCCGTTGGCCCTCACCGAGAACACCGACGTGGCCTACCCGGAGCGCGGCCCCTACGCCAGGCGCGGCGTGCGCGGCAGGTTCGCCGCGATCGGCGTGCGGGTGGTGCGGGCCCGGGAGGTGGTCGGCTCCCGGCCGGCGACCGGCGCGGAGGCCGAGGCGCTCGGCTGCTCCCCCGGCCAGTGCGTCACGGCGGTGGAACGCACCCACTACGACGCGGACGACCGTGCCGTCGAGACCTCCGACACGGTCGTCCCCGGGGACCGTTGGCGGCTGGAGTACGTCATTCCGTTCGGCGGCTGACGCCTTCCCGGCCGTCTCCGACCGCTTTCCTTCAGGTCTCGGCCACCTCGGCGAAGACCTGCGACAGCTCGGGGGCGCCGGCCTCGGCCCACTCCTGGCCCACCGCCGCCACGTCCACCCGGCGGCCCGAGGCCATCACGACCACCGGTCGGCCGTCGGGCCCGGGGCCCCAGCGGGCGCCCGGCACGCAGCGCACGATGACCGTGCCGAGATAGAGGCCGGCGTCGTTGGCCAGCCACGGCAACTCCTCGGGGTCGTCCCGCCATTGGGGCTTCAACTGGTCGAGCGCCTCCAGGGAGACCGGAGTGTCGGCCAGTACGAGCCCGGCCCGCTGCGCCCGGGCCCGCAGCAGCTCGCACTCGGCGAGCAGCGCGGCCACCCCTTCGGTGTCCGACCAGGCGTCGGTCACGGTCGTCGTCCGCCTGCGCCAGTTGTCCAGGAAAGGGATGTTCATGTCCCAAGGGTCGCACTCCGGACACCGAATGGCAGCCTCGGCGCGCGGTTCTCGCCACTCGCCGTTCACAAACTCCACGTGAGGCGGCGCCACTTGGAGGTGGGGTCGCTCAGCCCGCGTCGAGGGACAGGTCCACCACCACCGGCGCGTGGTCGGAGGCGCCCTTGCCCTTGCGCTCCTCCCGGTCCACATAGGCGTCCGAGACGGCGGCGGTGAACGGCGCGTTGCCGTAGACCAGGTCGATGCGCATCCCGCGGTTCTTCGGGAAGCACAGCTGCCGGTAGTCCCAGTAGGTGAACGGGCGGTCGTACTTCAACGGGCGGGGCACCACGTCCGTCAGGCCCGTGCCGCGCAGCTCGGCCAGGGCGGTGCGCTCCGCCTCGGTCACATGGGTCGCGCCCTCGAACTGCCCGATGTCGTAGACGTCGTGGTCCGTCGGCGCCACGTTGAAGTCACCGAGCACCGCGAACGGCGTCCGGCCGGCCGCGTCCTCGGCGACCGTCTCGCGCAGCGCCGAGAACCAGGCCAGCTTGTAGGCGAAGTGCTCGTGGCCCACCTCGCGCCCGTTCGGCACGTAGACCGACCAGACCCGCACCCCGCCGCAGTCGGCCGCGACCGCGCGGGGCTCGGCCGAGCCGTTGAACGCGGGGCCGCCGGTGAGGCCGCGCGCGATGTTGGTCAGCCCGACCCGGGAGAGGACGGCCACGCCGTTCCACCGGCCGTCGGCGTGGACCGCGGCCTCGTAGCCCGCGGCGCGCAGCGGCTCGGCCGGGAAGGCGGCGGCGTCGCACTTCAGCTCCTGGAGGCAGAGCACGTCGGTCCGGCTCCGCTCCAGCCAGGCGAGCAGCCGCTCCAGCCGCACGGTGATCGAGTTGACGTTCCAGGTGGCGATGCGCATGACGGCTCTCTCGGGGGATCGGTGGTCGCTCGGGGATCGGAGGGGGCGGGGGCCGGGTCAGGCCAGGGCGACGGACTCGCCCGGCGCCAGCCTGGCGTACTCGGTGGGGCCGACGCCGGGGCCCTGGGGGCCCAGGTTCCGCCCGTAGACGGTGAGGCCGATGTCGGAGAGCAGCCCGTCGTGCACGGCGTAGGCCCGGCGCGGGGCCAGCTCGCGCACGTAGTCGACGACCTCGGAGAACTTGCTCCAGGGGGCGGCCAGCGGCAGCAGCAGCGTCTCCACGGGCCGGCCGGGGAGGGTGAACGCGTCTCCCGGGTGGAAGACCGCGCCGTCCACCAGGAAGCCGACGTTGGCCACGCGCGGCAGGTCGGGGTGGATCACCGCGTGCAGCTCGCCGTGGACCTCGACGGAGAAGCCGGCGATCTCCAGGGCGTCCCCCTGGCCGACGACGCGCACCCGCCCGGGGAAGGCGCCGTCCAGCCGCTCGGCGACGGCGCGCGGCGCGTGCACCAGCAGCCCCGGGTCGGCCTCCAGCGCGGTGCGCAACCTGCCCTCGTCGAAGTGGTCGGGGTGCTCGTGCGTGATCAGCAGCGCGTCGGCGCCCAGTGCCGCGTCCGGCTCGCTGAAGGCGCCGGGGTCGATGACCAGGGTGCGCTCGCCCTCGGTGAGCCGCACACACGCGTGGCCCTTCTTGGTCAGCTTCATGCCGCCATTGTGCACGGGAGCACTGACAGCCGCCGGGGAGTCCCCGACGGCTGTCAGTGAAGAGCGTGGCGGCGGCTCAGGACTGGGCGCCGGCGCGTGCCTCGCGACGGTTGTCGCGGAACGCGAAGACCCGGCGGCACATGGCGAAGAGCGGGATCACCGCGCCCAGCACCAGCTGGAGCGAGCAGGCGGTCTGGAGCATCAGCAGCCCGCCGGGCGCGTCGAAGGCCCAGGCGGTGAGGAGCGCCATGCTCAACACGATCCACGAGAGCATCGCGACGGCGAGCGTGCCGCGCGGCTTGGGGTACTCGACGCGGCTCACCATCAGCCACGCGACGCCGCCGATCGCCAGCAGCGTGGGGGTGAAGGGCAGTTCGAGCAGGACGATGGAGACGACCGTGAGCGCGCCGAAGGGGCTCGGCATCCCCTGGAAGACGCCGTCCGGCATCGTCACACAGGAGAACCGGGCCAGCCGCAGCACCACGGCCAGTAGCACCACCGTCGCGGCCAGTGCGGAGAGCGGCTCGTGGACATCGCCGACCACCATCCCCCAGACCAGCACGAAGTAGGCCGGGGCCAGACCGAAACTGATCAGGTCCGACAGGTTGTCCAGCTCCGCGCCCATGGGTGAGGAGCGCAGCTTCCGCGCCACCAGCCCGTCGCAGAGGTCGAACACGGAGGCCAGCAGCATCAGCAGCACGGCGGTCGCCGCGTTGTTGCGCACCACCCCGGCGTCGCCGCTGTTGGTCAGGTGCGGGATCAGGACGCCCGTGGTGGTGAAGTAGACGGCGAGAAACCCGCACGTGGCGTTGAGCAGGGTGAGGGTGTCCGCTATCGACAGCCGCATCGACAACGACATCGCGTCGTCGTCATCGACGTCCTCCTCGGCGCCGGCCCAGCGTCGCGTGAGCTTGCGGTCAATCACGGTCAAGACGTGTCACTCCCGCCGTCGTGCGTTGGCCGACCTCGACGGCCGGCTCGATGCCCTCGGGCAGGTAGACGTCGACGCGGGAACCGAAACGGATCAGCCCGACCCGCTCGCCCTGCTCGACCTTGCAGCCCTGCGGCACGTACGGCACGATCCGGCGGGCCACCGCGCCGGCGATCTGCACCATCTCCAGGTCGCCGAGCTCGCTGTCGAAACGCCAGACGACGCGCTCGTTGTTGTCGCTCTCCTTGTCGAACGCGGGCACGTAACCGCCGGGGATGTGCTGCACGGAGGCCACGGTGCCGGAGACCGGCGCGCGGTTGACGTGCACGTTCAACGGGCTCATGAAGATCGCCACCCGCGTCCTGCCGTCCGGCCAGTCGGTGATGCTCTGCACCACCCCGTCGGCGGGACAGATCACCCGGCCCTGGCCGATCTCCCTTTCCGGGTCACGGAAGAACCACAGCATTCCGGCGGCCAGAGCGGTGGTCGGCACGGCAACGGTCGCCCAACGGGCGGACCCGCGCGCCTTGACGAGGCTCACTGCCGCGGTGGCGACCGTGGGGAGCAGCCAGGCTGACGCACCTCGGGCCAGACGTACCCGGCCGCTGGGCAGAGAGGAAGAGCGGAGAGGCATGAGAGACCTTCGTAGCGGAGAGTGCCGCACCCGTCAGAAGCGAAGCGGCTTACCTCCGATGCTATAGGCCCACGGCGGTAACTCGGCAAGCCAGCGGGCTCATCGGGGCTTCGCGGTGGCTTCGGGGCACCGTCCAGCGGGCGGATGAAAGGGATAATCCGCGCGGCTCCGGCGGGGCTTCGGGGCAAGATCGTCTTTGCTTCTCCGGTGCTTTCTTCACCGATTGACCACTGTGGGTGACTTCTCGTGTGGGGTTGGTCACGCCCTCTTTCGGTGCGGAACGCGGCGGACGAACGGGGCGCGTGGTCGAAAGCCACGCCCGAAACCCATGGGTTTCGGTCACGCGGGGATCGCTCCCTGTCGCCGTGCGCTGCGGCTTTGCGCAGGCAGGGCGGGTGCGGCGGCGTTCGGCGCGCGGGCGAGAGGGAGGGAGCGCGGGCTCGGCCCGGGTGCGCGCCCCCGGCGCGCGCGAGGGGCGCGGCCGGGGTGTGAAGGGGTCTGACGTGGCGATCCGGTGGCGAGGGCGGTCCGGGGGCCCGGCGGTGTTCCCTCATCATCTGGTAAAAATCCGGGGCTTCGGCGTGGTGCGCCTCGCGAGGGCCCCGAAATGGCCGGATTGCGATGGTGGGCCTCCCCGGGGCGGCGCGGCCACCCGTCGGGGACGGCTCACGCCTCCGGGGGTGTGAAGACGGATGTGCGCCGCAGCCCCGCGGCCCGGCCCGCTCCGGCGACCACGAGGGCCATCTTGCGGCTGGCCTCGTCGATCATCTCCTCGCCCAGCATCACCGCGCCCCGCGCCCCGCCCGCGACGGACGTCGCGTGGGCGTAGGCGTCCAGGATCAGCTCCGCGTGGTCGTAGTCCGACTGCGAGGGCGCGTAGATCTCGTTGGCCAGCGCGATCTGGTCCGGGTGCAGCACCCACTTCCCGTCGTAGCCGAGCGCCGCCGAACGGCCGGCCGCCTCGCGGAAGCCGTCAGGGTCGCGGATCTGGAGATAGGGGCCGTCGATCGCCTGGAGGCCGTGCGCGCGGGCCGCCAGCAGGATGCGCATCATGATGTGGTGGTAGGCGTCGGCCGGGTAGCCGGGCGGCTGTTCGCCGACCACCAGGGTGCGCATCGCCAGGGACGCCATCATGTCGGCGGGGCCCAGCACCAGCGTCTCCAGCCGGGGCGAGGCCGCGGCGATGGCCTCGACGGCGAGCAGGCCCCTGGCGTTCTCCAGCTGGGCCTCGATGCCGATCCGGCCGACCGGCAGGCCCACCGCCCGTTCGACCTGGGTGAGCAACAGGTCGAGCGCCACCACCTGTTCCGCGTTCTGCGTCTTGGGCAGCAGCAGGCAGTCCAGCCGGTCGCCCGCGCCCTCGACCACGGTGATCACGTCGCGGTAGGTCCAGTGCGTGGTCCAGTCGTTGACGCGCACCACGCGGGTGCGCGCGCCCCAGTCGCCCTCGTTGAGCGCCCTCACCACCAGGTCGCGCGCCCCCTCCTTGGCCGCGGGGGCGCAGGCGTCCTCCAGGTCGAGGAAGACCATGTCGGCGGGGAGGCCCTGGGCCTTCTCCAGGAAGCGCGGATTGCTGCCCGGCACCGCCAGGCAGGAGCGGCGCGGCCGGGGAGCGGGCGGGGCGGCGTCGGTCATCGGGGGTTCCTCCAGCGGGCGGCGCGAACGGGAACGAGGTGCGGGACCTGCGCCGTTGACCCTACGACGGGTCCGCGCGCCGCCGCTCAGCCCCGCTGGTCCAACGCCCGCTCGATCGCCCGCATCACCTCGGGCAGCGGCGCGTCCGTCCTGGCGACGGTGACCAGTACCTCGCCGTCCGTGGCCGCCCGCGCGGCGGGCGGGCGTTGCCCGGCCGAGGGCAGGTCGCCGAAGGCCCGGCGCACGATGGTGAAGGCGTGGTCCAACGCGCTCTCCACGTCCCCCTGCCCCTCGCTGCGCAGCCAGCGGCGCAGCACGTGGTTGTGCGCGGTGACCACGGCCGAGGCGGCGACCTCGGCGAGCAACGGCTCGTCGCCCAGGTGCGAGCGGTCGTCGTAGCGGGCCAACAGGTAGCGGGTGAAGAGGCGTTCGTAGCGGGAGACGGAGGCGATCTCCCGTTCGCGCAGCGCCGGCACCTCGCGGGTCAGGCGGTAGCGGGCCACCGAGAGGGTGGGGGAGGCGGCGTACATCCGCATCACCTCCTTGATCCCGCGGCAGACCGTGTCGATCGGGTTCTCCTGCGCCGGCGCGCCGCGCAGCACGGCCTCGACCCGCTCCAGCGTGTCGTCGTGGTCGGGGAAGATCGCCTCTTCCTTGGAGCGGAAGTGCCGGAAGAACGTCCGCCGCGCGACCCCGGCCGCCGCGGCGATCTCGTCGACCGTGGTCGCCTCGTACCCCTTGGTGGCGAACAGCTCCAGCGCGGCCGACGCGAGGTCGCCACGCACCTTCCGCCGCTGCGTGGAGTGCTGGCTGCGAGCGGACTTCACCGTGCGAGACATGCAAGGGAACGTACTCCATCCCCCGCGCGCCGCGCTCGTGACACCGTCCGTCGGACGGCCCTGGCGGCCGTCCTCTCCGTTCGGGTCGCAGCCCGGCGCCGGTCGCACTACCGTGGGACATAACGCCTCAAAGTGGGCATAACCGCGTGTGTTCGGGAGGTTGCTGTGAAGGCGGTCGTTTACCAGGAGCCCTACGCCGTGGCGGTCGAGGACGTCCCCGACGCGCGGATCGAGGACCCGAACGACGTGGTCGTGCGGATCACCACGGCCGCCATCTGCGGTTCCGATCTGCACATGTACGAGGGCCGCACCGGCGCCGAGCCGGGCATCGTGTTCGGCCACGAGAACATGGGCGTGGTCGAGGAGGTCGGCCCCGGCGTCGCGCGGGTCAGAAAGGGGGACCGGGTCGTCCTCCCGTTCAACGTGGGATGCGGCTTCTGCCGGAACTGCCTGGCGGGCGACACGGGTTTCTGCCTCACGGTCAACGAGGGCTTCGCCGGCGGCGCCTACGGCTATGTCTCGATGGGGCCCTACCGGGGCGGGCAGGCGGAGTACCTGCGTGTCCCGTTCGCCGACTTCAACTGCCTGAAGCTGCCGCCCGGTGAGCAGTTCGAGGACGACTTCGCGCTGCTGGCCGACATCTTCCCCACCGGCTACCACGCGACGGAGCTGGCCGACGTCAGCCCGGGCGAGACGGTCTGCGTCTTCGGCGCGGGCCCGGTCGGCCTGATGGCCGCCTACTCGGCCCAACTGCGCGGCGCCTCCAAGGTGTTCGTCGTCGACCGGCAGCCCGACCGGCTGGCGCTGGCCGAGCGGGCCGGCGCGATCCCCGTCGACTTCTCCCAGGGCGACGCCGCCGAGCAGATCAAGGAGCTCAACGGCGGCGAGGGCACCGACAAGGGCATCGACGCCGTCGGCTACCAGGCGACCGTGCGCGAGGGCGAGGAGCAGCCGGCGACCGTGCTCAACACCCTGGTCGACGCGGTGCGCGCGACCGGGGCGCTGGGCGTCGTCGGGCTCTACCTCCCGGCGGACCCCGGAGGGCCGACCGAGAGCGCGCGGAAGGGCGAACTGCTCTTCCGGATGGGCAAGTTCTTCGAGAAGGGCCTGCGCATGGGCACCGGCCAGGCCGACGTCAAGCGCTACAACCGGCAGCTGCGGGACATGATCGTCGCGGGTCGGGCCCAGCCCGGCTTCGTCGTCTCCCACCGGTTGCCGCTGGCCGAGGCGCCCGACGCCTACCGGCACTTCGACAACCGCGACCCGGGCTGGACCAAGGTGCTGTTGAAGCCGGACCTGGCCGCGGCCTGAACCGGTGGCGGCCCAACGGGCTCCACCGGCCCCCTTGAACCGGCGCGGGCGACCACGGCCCCCCACCCCTTCCGTGGGCCGTCGCCGCCCGTGCCGCACCGCGGCCCCGCCCCGGGCCGGTCAGCCCCGGGGCGGGGCACACCCCTGTCCTCGTCCGTGGTCAACGCCCGTCTCAGCAGAGGGCGTTGTCCACCATCTCCCTGGCCGCCTCGCTCTGGGCGGCGTTCCGCTCGGGGTCGCCGAAGCGCACCGTGAAGATCGCCGAGCTGGCCGCCGCCGAGCCGTCCTCCGTGACCGCGCCCTCGGAGGCCGTGCCGAACGAGGTCCCGCCGTGGAACCACAGCTCCGGCTCGCCCTCGCCGCAGCGCGGGGCCCGGGCCAGGCCGAGGCCGTACTCGGCGCCTTCCCCGAACTCCGGGGCGGGCACGGTGCGCCGCATGTCGGCGAGCCGCTCCTCCGACAGCAGGGTGCCGTCGAGCAGCGCCCGCAGGAAGGTGTTCATGTCGTCCGGCGTGCTGATCAACGCGCCGTCGGCGCCGGCGTCCGTGCCCAGGGTGGTGTCGGTCAGCTCCTCCTGCCCGGGGAACTGCACGTACCCGTGGGCGGTCGGCTGCGGCACGTAGGGGGAGGTGCCGGGGGAGAGCGTGTGGTCCAGGCCGAGCGGGGCGATGATCCGGTCGTGCACCTCCTGCTCCCAGACGTGCCCGGTGACCTGCTCGATGATCATGCCGGCGAGCACGTAGTTGGTGTTGGAGTACGCCCACCGGGTCTCGCCGGCCGGGTCCTCGGCGTCCGGCAGCCAGCCGGGCGGCTGGGTCATCGCGAGGGCGACCGTCTCCTCGGCGGTCATCCGCGCGAAGCGGCCCTCGTGGTGGCCCTCGGGCGTCAGCGCCTCCGGGTCGCTGAAGACCACGTCGGTGTAGTTGGCGAGTCCGCTGGTCTGGCGCAGCAGGTTCTCGACCGTGACCCGCGAGCCGTCGTTGCCTTCGCCGGTCACGACGCCGGGCAGCCACCGCTCCACGGTGTCGGAGAGCGAGACCTTCCCCTCGTCGACGAGTTGGAGAAGCACCGTGGAGACGAAGGTCTTGGTGTCGCTGCCTATCCGGTAGTAAGGGGACCACGGCACCGGCTGCTCGCCGCCCAGCTCGGCGACGCCGGCCCGCGCCCGCTCGGTGTTCCCCTCCGCGTCGCCGACCTCGACCGTCAGCCCGGTCGCCCCGGTCTCCACCACGGCCTCCGCGTCCCGCTGGAGCGAGGACTCGGCGCCGCCGTCCGAACCGTGGGGCAGCCCGAACGCCGTGCCCTGCGGCGCGACCACCATGGCCGCCCCCGTGGCGAGCACACCCGCCCCCGCGGTGAGTGCCCACGCCTTGGTCATCCGTCCGCCGAACCGCGCCATGAGTCCGTTCCTTCTCTGTCCGTTCCGTGCGGCGCCCTCCCGGGCGCCGCTTCCCTGGTGTGACACCACGTTAGGAAGACGGGGAGCGGCGGACCATGCGGTCCGCCCGTCTCTCCGGGGTGGTGTTAACCCCCCGAACGTGGTGCTGGCGGGCCCCCTCGGCGCGTCCGGGTGGGGTGGGTTGCCGCTTCGGCAACGTCGCTTGGGCGGCGGATCGGCGCGGGGTGATGCTCGGGGCGACCGGACCCGCGAACCGACCCCGGAGGCCCCCATGGCGACCCGTTCCGCGACATCCCCCGCGCCCGCGCGGCGCCGCCTGCTGGAGCTGCCGGGCGGGCGGGTGCATCTGGTGGAGCAGGGGCGGGGCCCGCTGGTCCTGCTGCTGCACGGCTTCCCCGAGTCCTGGTACTCCTGGCGCCACCAGCTGCCGGCGCTCGCCGCCGCCGGCTACCGGGCGGTCGCCGTCGACGCCCGGGGCTACGGCCGTTCGGCCCGGCCGGGCTCCGTGGAGGCCTACCGGGCGGTCGCCCTGGTCGGCGAGACGGTGCGCGTGGTCAGGGAGTTGGGCGAGCGGCGGGCCGTCCTGGTGGGCCACGACTGGGGCGCGACGCTCGCCGGGCAGGCCGCGCTGCTGCGGCCCGAGGTCTTCCCCGCGGTGGCGCTGCTCGGCGTCCCCTACACCCCGCCGGGCGGGCCCCGCCCCTCCGAGGTGTTCGCGGCGATGCCGGGAGACGACGAGTTCTACGTTCCCTACCTCCAGCGCCCGGGAGCGGCGGAGGCGGAGATCGAGCGGGACGTGCGGGGGTGGCTCGCCGGCTTCTACACCTCGCTCTCCGGCTCGGCCCCGGTGGAGGGCCCGGGACCGCACTTCGTGCCGCGCGGTGGCGAGATGCGCGAGCGCTTCGCCAAGGGGCCGCTTCCCCCCTGGCTCGCCGAGGAGGAACTGGACGTCTACGCGGGCGAGTTCGAGCGGACCGGCTTCTTCGGCGCGCTCGCCCGCTATCGGAACATGGACCGCGACTGGGAGGACCTCGCCGCCTGGGAGGGCGAGCCCCTGCGCCAGCCCTCGCTCTTCGTCGCCGGCGCCGAGGACGCCTCGCTGCGCTGGCTGGCGGAGGCCGTCGACGCCTTCGACCGCACGCTGCCGGCCCTGGCGGGCAGGCACCTGCTGGACGGCTGCGGCCACTGGGTGCAGCAGGAGCGGCCGGACGAGGTCAACGAGGTGCTGCTCGGGTGGCTGGCCGGCGTGACCGCGCGCTGGGAGGCGGGCGCCACGGGGTGAGGTCAGGCGACCGGCGCGCCGGCGCGCACCGCTTCCGCGACCGCCCGCACGGCGCGCGTGACACTCGCCTCCGTGGCCTCGGACGAGGGCTGCTCCGCGTCGTGGATGAACGCGGCGGCGCCCCGGCGGCTGCCCACGTAGTCGAGGAGCCCGTGCGTGAACTGCGTGCGCAGCGCCCGCTCGTAGCCGTGGCGCTCGTAGGTGCCGGAGTCGGCGCCGGCGACGGCCACCAGATGGGTGGTGAGCCGCTGGAGCATCGGGCGCGGCCCCGAGGCGTCGGTGTACGCGAACGCCCAGCCGCTGACGAAGACGCGGTCGATCCACCCCTTCAGCAGCGCCGGCATGGACCACCAGTACACCGGGAAGACCAGGACGAGATGGCTGGCGCGGTCCAGCCGCCGGTGCTCGCGGGCGACGTCCGGAGGGTGGTCGCCGCCCTCGCGGTAGGCGACGCGGTCGGCGTGGCCGAACCTGGGGTCGAACCCCTCCCCGTGCAGGTCCGCCACCTCGACGGGCCCGGGGGCCAGGGCGGAGGCGAGGCGCTCCGCCACGTGGTGGGTCAGGGACGCGGGGTCCGGGTGTGCGGTGACCAGCAGGGTCGGCGCTTCGTGGGAGGTCGCGTGCGTCATGGTGACCACGGAACACGAGAGGGGCGCGCGCTCACATGGGCGCGCGACCGCGATGCCTGCGCGTGCGTCCGGCCGGCCCTTTCCGGTGGCGCGACGCACGGCGCGGGGGAGGGCCCCGCGCCGCGCGCGGACGGCTCAGATCTGGTTGGCGCCGCCGTCGACGTAGAGGTTGGCGCCCAGGACGAAGCCGCTGTCCCGGGAGGCGAGGAAGGCCACGGCGGCGGCGACCTCCTCCGGGTCCCCGATCCTGCCGATCGGGGTCTCGGCCCCGATCTGCGTCTTGTAGGCGGTCGCGTTCTCCTCGCCGACGAGTTCGGTGACGCCGGAGGTGTCGATCGGCCCGGGTGAGATGGCGTTGACGCGGATGCCCCGGCCGGTGAGCTCGTTGGCCCAGGTCCGCGCGAAGGAGCGGACCGCGGCCTTGGACGCCGCGTACACGCCGAACGCCGGCACGCCGCGGTCGGCGGCCGTGGAGGCGTTCAGGATGACCGAGGCGCCGTCGTTGAGGTGCGGCAGCGCCTTCCGCACGGTCTGGAGCGTGCCCTTGACGTTCACGCCGAAGACGCGGTCGAACTCCTCGTCGGTGACCTCCTCCAGCGTCGCGAACGAGGCGGTGGCCGCGTTGGCGAACAGCACGTCCAGGCCCCGGCCGCGCGCGCTGACCGCCGCGTACAGCCGGTCCAGGTCGGCCGGGTCGGTGATGTCGCCCGGTATCGCGGTGACCGAGGGGCCGATGGCCTCCACCGCCTCCTTCAGCTCGGCCTCCCGACGGCCGGTGATGAACACGTGCGCGCCCTCGGCCACCAGCCGCGCGGCCGTGGCCCGGCCGATGCCCCGCGTGCCGCCGCCGGTGACGACCGCCGTCCTGCCTTCGAGCGTTCCCATGGGTGTACCCCTCCAGAGTTGTGTTCCAGTCGGAACGGAACATAACCCTAGCACTTCTGTTCCGACCGGAACGAAAAGCTAGGATGGGGGGCGTGGAAGCTACGGGAAAGGCGCCGATCGGACGGCCGCGCGGGTTCGACACCGAGGAGGCCCTGGAGCGGGCCATGCTCACCTTCTGGGAGCGCGGCTACGACGGTGTCAGCCTCAGCGACCTGGCCCGCGCCATGGGAATCACCAAGACGAGCCTGTACGCGGCCTTCGGCAACAAGGAGGACCTCTTCCGGCGGGCCGTCGAGCGCTACGCCGAGGAGCGGGCCGCCTACGACCCGCGGGCGGGGGAGGAGGCCACCGCCGGGGAGGTGGCCCGCTCCTACCTCGCGGCCTCCGTGGTCGGCGCCACCCGGGACGACTGTCCGGCCGGCTGCCTGGGGGTCCACGCGTCGCTCGTCATCAACCGCCTCGGGCCCCGCGCGGGCGAGGCGCTCGTCGCCTGGCGGGACCGCAACCGCGCGGTCTTGCGCGACCGCTTCCAGCGGGCCGTCGACGAGGGCGACCTGCCGGCCGGCGCCGACCCGGACGTTCTCGCGCACTACCTGCTGACCGTGGCGAACGGCATCGCCGTCCAGGGCGCCGCCGGTGCCACCCGGGAGGAGCTCCAGCGGGTCGCTGACGCGGCCCTCCGCGCCTGGCCTCCCGGCTGACCCCCGCCGGGTCCGCCGTCCGCCGGGGTCAGTCGGCGTCCGGGAGCCGGTAGACCGAGACGTGCGAGGGCGAGTCGGCGGTGAACGCGGCGCCCTCCCAGTCGGCGTGGCGCGACTCCAGGGTGAGGCCGGCCAGTTGGGCCATCAGGTCGAGCTCGGCCGGCCAGATGTAGCGGTGCGGGCTGCGAAAGACCCGCGCGTCGCCCCGGCCGTCGACGCGGACATGGTGGGAGACCAGCCGCTGGCGCGCCACGTCGTAGGAGTCGAGGGCCAGATAGTCGTCGCCGGTGCTCCAGACCACGCCGTCCTGGCCGGGCGGCAGCTTCCGCAGGTCGGGCACCCCCAGCTCGATGACGAACCGCCCGCCGGGCGCCAGGTGGCGGGCGGCGTTGCGGAAGCACTCGACCTGGGCGGACTGCTCCAGCAGGTTGGAGATGGTGTTGAAGACCAGGTAGACCAGCCGGAAGGGGCCGGGGGCCGAGGCCGTCGCCATGTCGCCGACCACCACGGGGAGGGTCTCCTCGTCGACCTTCTCGCGCAGCCGCCGCAGCATCGGGCGGGACAGCTCGATCCCGGTGACCGGCACGCCGCGCTCCGCGAGCGGCACGGCCACCCGGCCCGTTCCGACGGCGAACTCCAGCGCCCGCCCGCCCTCGGCGAGCGCGGCCAGCCGTTCCACCGCGGGGCCCAGCACCTCGGGCGCGAACATGCCGGTGCCGGGGGTGTCGTAGCCGTCGGCGGCCTCGTCGTCCCAGATCTCTTCCTGCGGGGTGTCGTCGCGCATGGGGCCACCCTCCCGGAACCCGGGGCCGGTCGTCGACGGATTTACCCGCCGCCGGGGAACGGGCCAACGAGACCGCCAGGCGGGGGAGTTGGGGGCCGGGTCGGACATCTCCCTCGAAAGCGGGCTTGACAACGCCGCGTTCGAACCTGTGTTCTATTCGTACGAACGCGGCGAGGAGGCCACCATGCGCTGGAACCAGCTGGGCGAGGGAACGCCGAACGCGCCGTCCGCGCTCTTCGGGACGGACGTGGTCAGCCGGACGATCGACACCCCCGAGTTCCGCGGGGTGACCTTCCACGAGGTGCGGGCGCGGACGATCATCAACCGGGTCCCCGGGGCTTCCCGGATGCCCTTCACCCACACCGTCAATCCCTACCGCGGCTGCACCCACGCCTGCGTCTACTGCTTCGCGCGCAGGACCCACGGCTATCTCGACCTGGACACCGGCGCCGGCTTCGACTCGCAGATCGTCGTCAAGGTGAACGCCCCCGAGCTGCTGCGCCGGGAGCTGGCGGCGCCGCGCTGGAACGGCGACCACATCGCGATGGGCACCAACGTCGACTGCTACCAGCGGGCGGAGGGCCGGTACCGGTTGATGCCGGGGATCATCGAGGCGCTGCGGGACCGCGCCAACCCGTTCTCCATCCTCACCAAGGGCACGCTGATCCTGCGCGACCTGCCGCTGCTTCGGGAGGCCGCCGCCGTCACCGACGTGGGGATCTCCGTCTCGGTCGGCCTGGTCGACGCCGAGCTGTGGCGGACGGTCGAGCCCGGCACGCCGGCGCCGGAGCGCCGGTTGGACGTCGTGCGCACCCTCGCCGAGCACGGCATCCCCTGCTCGGTGCTGATGGCCCCCGTGCTGCCGTATCTCGCCGACTCGCCCGCCCAACTGCGCGCCACCGTCCGGGCGATCGCCGCGGCCGGCGCCACCTCCGTGACGCCGCTGGCGCTCCATCTGCGGCCGGGCGCGCGCGAGTGGTTCATGGCCTGGCTCGCCGAGCGCCACCCGGGGCTGGTGCGGCGGTACGAGGTGCTCTACGCGGGCGGCGCCTACGCCCCGCGCTGGTACCAGCGGCGGATCACCGGCCAGGTGCACGAGCTGGCCGCCGAGTACGGCATCGGCCCGGCCCGCGCCGGGGCGCACCGCTCGCCGCGCCCCGAGCGCGCCGAGGCCCCCGAGCCGGCTGTCGAGCCCGACCCGGGGGTCACCCAGCTGACGCTGCTGTGAGGTGTGTGCTCAGGGCTGTGGCGTCTGGCCGGTGAGCGGCTCCAGCGTGCGTCGGATCCGGTCCTCCGCAGTCGACTTGTCGATGCCGAGGTCGCTCAGCGGCCCCGAGCCGTCCTCGAAGTCCAGCTGCGCCAGCAGCAGGTGCTCGGTGCCGACGTGGTGGGTGCCCAGGCGCAGCGCCTGACGGAAGGTCAGCTCCAGCACCTTGCGGGCGCCCGCGTCGTACGGCACGAGTGAGGGCGGTTCCTCGACCGGGGCGGGCAGCGCCCCCCGCGCGGCCTCCCGCACCGCCTCCAGCGTCACGCCCTGGTCGACGAGCACGGCGGCGCCGATGCCCTGCGGCTCCGAGATCAGCCCCAGCACCAGGTGCGCCGGGGTGACCTCCGCGTTCGACGCGTCCTTCGCCGCCTCGTGCGCCGCCATCACCACGTTCTTGGCGCGCGGTGTGTAGCGGGCGAACCCCTCGCCCGCGTCCGCCCCGCCCCCCTCGGCGCCCGCCGGCGCCTTGGGGACGAAGCGCTTCTGGGCGGCCTGCCGGGTCACGCCCATGCTCTGGCCGATCTCGGTCCAGGAGGCCCCGGAGCGCCTGGCCTGGTCGACGAAGTGGCCGATCAGGTGGTCGGCGAGCTCACCGAGGTGGTCGGCGGCGATGACCGCGTCGGCGAGTTGGTCGAGCGCGTCGGTGTGGCTCTTCTTGATGGCCCCGATCAGATCGTCGAGGCGGACCGGCGGTGCCGGTCGGCTGGCTTCCGTCATGCTGTCAACCTTAGGTTGACACTCGGGCGGTGTCAACCGCCGGTTGACACCTCGTTCCGGGCGACCGTCGAACGTCGCCGTCGAACGTGGAAAGGAACCACCCCGGTTCGAGTGACGCTGAGCGAGGTGGAAGGCTCCCTGTGGGTAGGTCCCACCCACGGGGCCGCGACGAGGCAGGGGAGTGTGGACCATGGCGCAGATCGAGGTCGAGGCGGCGCGGGATATCGCGGCCAGGCCGGAGGAGGTGTACGCGGCGCTCGCGGACTACCGGGAGACCCATCCGAGGCTGCTGCCCGAGGAGTTCACCGACTACGAGGTCAGGGAGGGCGGCAGCGGCGCCGGCACCGTGGTCGCCATGAAGCTGCACGCCACCAAGAAGCGCGTGCGCGACTGCCTGGTCGACATCAGCGAACCGGAGGAGCGCACCCTGGTCGAGACGGACCGTCAGTCCACGCTGGTGACCACCTGGACCGTCACCCCCGACGGCGGCGACGACCGTTGCCGCGCGACGGTCCGCACGGTCTGGGAGGGCTCCGGTGGGATCGGCGGGTTCTTCGAGCGGCTCTTCGCGCCGCGGGTCCTCAAGGGCGTCTACGAGCGGCTGCTGGAGAACCTGGCCGCCGAGGTCGAGCAGGAGGCCAAGTCCTCCTGACGCGACGGCGGGGCGGGCCCGCACGGGCCCGCCCCGCCTCCCTGCGGGAGGGGTCAGGCCAGGTGCAGGGCGAAGCCGGTCGTGCCGGGACGCTCACGCCCGGACTTCAGCTCCATGGTCCTGGTGTACTCCTCGTCCGACAGCCGCCGGTAGGGCAGCGGCTCCTCGGTGAAGAGCCCGGCCAGCCGCTCCCGGTACGCGGTTGTCGCCGCCCGGTAGCCCTCCTCCTCCAGGTTCGCCGTGTCGGCGACCGCGAACGTCTCCAGCACCGACATGCCGGTGAAGAAGAACACCCCGTGCTGGAGCGGGAAGAGCAGATCCGTCAGCGGCCCGTGCGCGCCGCGTGCCCCCAGCGCGGAAGCGGTCGCCCCGTGGGTGACCGACAGCAGCAGCCGACGGCCCGACAGCAGCCCGTCCCGGTACTGCGGCACGCCGTCCCCGTAGGCGAAGCCGCCACTGAGGACGCGGTCCAGCCAGCCCTTGAGGATGGCCGGTACCGAGAACCACCAGAGCGGGAACTGGAGGATCACCGCGTCCGCCCGGAGCAGCCGCTCCTGCTCGGCCCGCACATCGGCGGTCAACGACCCGTTCTCGTAGGCGTGTTGCGACGCGGCTGCCACGTCGAGCCGGGCGCCGGCCGGGTGTTCGGGGTAGTCGTCGGCGTCGGTGACCGCCCTCCACTTCATCGCGTACAGGTCGGAGATCTCCACCTCGTGCCCCGCGGCACGCAGTTCGTCCGCGGCGAAGCCCGTCAGCGAGGCGGTCAGCGAGCGCGGGTCCGGGTGCGCGCTGACGATCAGCACCCGCCGGCCGCCCTCGGCGGTGCGTGTGGTCGGTTCCTTCGATTCGGTCATGCCGTTCATGACCACAGTTCTCGCAGCCCGCGACGGGCGTAGCCAGTACCCCGTCCAACCGGAGGACCCGCCTTCCCGGTACCACGAGGACCACCCTCACGGCGCGCCGCATACTGGAGGGATGACGACGGAGGCGGTACGGGACGGCGGACGGGGACTGGGAGCGTTCCTACGCGCCCGACGCGGACGCCTGGCGCCGGAGAGCGTCGGGGTGGACCCCGGTCCCCGTCGCCGGGTGCGCGGGCTGCGCCGCGAGGAGCTGGCGCGGCTCGCCGGGATCAGCGTGGACTACTACGTGCGGCTGGAACAGGGCAGGGCCAACCAGCCGTCGGCCGAGGTGCTCCAGGCGCTGGCCCGGGCCCTGCGGCTGAACGCGGTCGAGCGCGCCCACCTGGACCTCCTGGCCCGCCCCCCGCGCCCGGTGGCCGCCGAGGTCCCCCCGCCGCCCTCGCCGCCCGAGCCGATCAGCGCCGAGCTGCGCCGGGTCCTGGACGGGATGCCGTGCCTGCCGGCCGTCGTGCAGGACGAGCGGCTCGACCTGCTGGCCTGGAACCGGCTGGGCGGCGTCCTCTTCGGCGGCCTGGACGACCCGGAAGGACGGGACCGCAACCAGGCGCGCCACCTCTTCCTGGACGGGGGCGCCGGCACGGCCTTCCTCGACCTCGACGAGCGCCGGCGCGAGATCGTCGCCCTGCTGCGCCACGCCGTGGGCCGCTACCCCGACGATCCCCGACTGATCGCCCTCATCGGGGAGTTGAGCGAGGGAAGCGAGGAGTTCGGCCGGCTCTGGGCGGACGGCGAGGTGCGGATGTGCGGGGCGGGGGCCAAGCGGTTCGGACACCCGCTGGTCGGCGTCCTCGACCTCGACTACGCCACGCTCCACGTGCCGCCGCTGGACGGCCGGCCGGGCCAGCAGCTCCACGTCTTCAGCGCCGACCCGGCCGGCCCCGCCGGCGCCGCGCTGCGCCGCCTCGCCGAGGAGGTGAACGGCGCACCGGACGGTGTCCGGGGCCTGGCTGGCGACCCCGCCCGGAGGTAACGTCTCCCCCCATGACCAAGATCCTCATCTCGGCCGACATGGAGGGCGCGACCGGGGTCACCTGGCCGGCCGACTGCCTGCCGGGCACGCCCGAGTGGCAGCGCTGCCGTCCGCTGCTCACCTCGGACGTGAACGCGGCGATCGCCGGGTTCTTCGCCGGGGGCGTGGACGAGGTCCTCGTCAACGAGGCGCACATGACCATGCGGAACCTGCTGCTGGAGCGGCTCGACGACCGCGCGCAACTGCTCACCGGCCGCCACAAGGACCTCAGCATGGTCGAGGGCGTCCAGCACGGCGACGTGGACGGCATCGCGTTCGTCGGCTACCACACCGGCGCCGGCGACGACGGGGTGCTCGCCCACACCTACCTGGGGAACTCGCTGACCGGCGTCTTCGTCGACGGGGTGCGCGCCAGCGAGGGCCTGCTCAACTCGCTGGTCGCCGCCGAGTACGGCACCCCCGTGGTGCTGGTCACCGGCGACGACCTGACCTGCGCGGACGCCCGGGGCTACGCGCCCGAGGCGGTGGGCGTCGCGGTCAAGGACCATGTCTCCCGGTACGCGGCCGTCTGCCGCACGCCGACCAGGACCGCCGCCGACATCACCGAGGGCGCGACCAGGGCCGCCGCCCTCGCGGTGCGGCACGCGCCGGCGGGGCCGACGCCGCGCCGCGTCGAGATCGACTTCGACGCCGCCCAACTCGCGGGCGCCGCCGCCCTGGTGCCCGGCGTCGAGCAGACCGGCGAACGGCGCGTCGCCTACACCGCGTCGACCATGTACGAGGGAATCCGGTGCTTCAAGACGGTCACCACCATGGTGTCCGCCGCAGTGGAGGAATGGTATGGCTGACCACCCCGACAGGGCTGACCACCCCGACCCGGCCGCGCCCGCCCAGGGCGCCGGACCGGTGGACGCGACCGCGCTGGAGGAGGTGGTCCGCTTCACCTCCGAGCTGATCCGGATGGACACCACCAACAGGGGCGGCGGCGAGGGGCACGAACGGCCGGCCGCCGAGTATGTCGCCGAGCGGCTCGCCGAGGCCGGGCTCGACCCGCTGCTGCTGGAGAAGAGCCAGGGCCGCACCAACGTGGTGGCCAGGATCGAGGGCACCGACCCGGAGGCGGACGCGCTGCTGGTCCACGGGCACCTCGACGTGGTGCCGGCCGACCCCGACGAGTGGCGGGTCCACCCGTTCTCCGGCGAGGTCAGCGACGGCGTGGTCTGGGGCAGGGGCGCGGTCGACATGAAGGACGCCGACGCCATGGTGCTCGCGCTGGTGCGCGCCTGGGCGCGCGCCGGCGTGCGACCGAGGCGCCCGGTGGTGCTGGCGTTCACCGCCGACGAGGAGGACACCGCCGCCTACGGCTCCGGGTTCCTGGCCGACCAGCACGCCGACCTCTTCGCCGGGTGCACCGAGTCCATCGGCGAGTCGGGCGCGTTCACCTTCCACCCGGGGGACGGCCGCCGGATCTACCCGCTGGCCGCCGGGGAGCGCGGCACCGCGTGGATGACGCTGACCGCCAAGGGGCGCGCGGGACACGGCTCCAAGATCAACGGGGAGAACGCCGTCACCCGCCTCACCTCGGCCGTCACCCGGATCGGTGAGCACCGCTGGCCCGTGCGGCTGACGGAGACCGTCCGCGCCGGGCTCACCGAGCTGGCCGCCCTGCACGACGTGCCGCTGCCCGACCTCGCCGATCCCGACCCCGAGCGGCTCGCCCGCTCCGTCGACGCGCTGCTGGAACGGATCGGCCCGGCAGCGGCGCTGGTCGCCAACACCGTGCGCAACAGCACCAACCCGACGATGCTGGACGCCGGTTACAAGGTCAACGTGATCCCCGGCAGCGCCTCGGCCCATGTGGACGGCCGCGTACTCCCGGGCACAGAGCGGGAGTTCGCCGCCACGCTGGACCAACTCACCGGCGAGGACGTCGACTGGGACTTCCTGCACCACGAGATCCCGCTCCAGGCCCCGGTCGCGGCGCCCACCTACCGGGCGCTGCGGGAGGCGCTGCTGCACTTCGACCCCGAGGCGCACGTGGTGCCCTACTGCATGTCGGGCGGCACGGACGCCAAGCAGTTCTCCCGACTCGGCGTCGAGAACTACGGCTTCATGCCGCTGCGGCTCCCCGAGGGCTTCGACTACCAGGCGATGTTCCACGGCGTCGACGAACGGGTGCCGGTCTCCGCGCTGCACTTCGGGGTCCGCGTGCTGGACCGGGCGATCCGGTCCCTCTGACACCCCGTCAACGCGCGCCGTTCCCTGGCCGGTTCCTCCGCACAACGACGAGGATGTCTCCCATGCCGCAAGCACCGTACGGAAGTTGGCCCTCACCCGTCGACGCGGCGCTGGTCGCCGCGCGCGACGGAAGCCCCGACGCGCTGGGCGTCATCGGCGACGAGGTCTGGTGGACCGCGCCCCGGCCCGCCGAGGGCGGACGCCGCGCCCTGCTGAGGCTGCGCCCGGGCGACCGGGAGCCGGTCGACGTGCTGCCCGCGCCGTGGAACGTGCGCAACCGGGTGCACGAGTACGGCGGCCGGCCCTGGGCCGGGGCGGCCCGCGCCGAGGACGGGCCGCTGGTGGTCTTCACCGACTTCGCCGACCAGCGGCTGCATGTTGTCGAACCCGAAGGGGACGGTGTGCCCCGGCCGTTGACGCCCGTCTCGGAGATCGGCGGCGGGCGGCGCTGGTGCGACCCGCTGGTGCTGCCGGAGCGCGGCGAGGTCTGGTGCGTGCTGGAGGAGTTCACCGGCGAGGGCCCGAGCGAGGTGCGACGGCTGCTCGTCGCGGTGCCCCTCGACGGCTCGGCGGCCGAGAACCGTTCCGCCATACGGGAGTTGACGGACGACGCGCACCGCTTCGTCACGGGGCCCAGGCTGTCGCCCGACGGCACGCGGCTGGCGTGGCTCGCCTGGGACCACCCCCGAATGCCCTGGGACGGCACCGAGTTGCTGGTCGCCGACGTGGACGCGGAGGGCCGACCCGGCCGGCCGCGGGCGGCGATGGGCGGGCCGACGGAGTCGGTGGCCCAGGTCGAGTGGGACGGCGACGGAACGCTGCTCGCGCTGAGCGACCGCGAGGGCTGGTGGCAGCCCTACCGCCTGGACCCTGCCACCGGCTCGGCCGTCCGACTCTGCGGGCGCGCCGAGGAGTTCGCCGGACCGCTGTGGAAGGTCGGCTCCGGCTGGATGGCCCCGCTCCCGCACGGCACGCTCGCCGTGCTGCACGGCGTCGGCGCCGCGCGGCTGGCCGTACTCGACCCGACCACGGGGGAGTTGGCCGACGCGGTCGGGCCGTGGACGGAATGGGCGCCGACGCTGGCCGTCTCGGGCGAGTCCGTCGTCGGCATCGCCGCCGGCCCGACGCGCCACCCCGAGGTGGTCGCGCTGGACACCGCGACCGGGCACTGCCGGGTGCTGGCCGAGCGCCACCGCGACCGGGTCGACCCCCGCTATCTGCCCGAACCCGAGGCGCGGGTCTTCACCGGGCCCGACGGGCGCGAGGTGCACGCCCACATCCATCCGCCGCGCCACCCCGACCACAGCGGCCCCTCCGGCGAGGCGCCGCCGTTCGTGATCTGGGCGCACGGCGGGCCCACCGGGGCCGCGCCGCTGGTGCTGGACCTGGAGGTCGCCTACTTCACCTCGCGCGGTATCGGCGTCGCCGAGGTGAACTACGGCGGCTCCACCGGCTACGGTCGCGCCTACCGCGAGCGGCTGCGCGGCAGTTGGGGCGTCGTCGACGTCGAGGACTGCGCCGCGGTCGCCCGGGCGCTGGTCGCCGAGGGCAGCGCCGCCGGGCTGGCGATCAGGGGCGGCAGCGCCGGCGGCTACACGACGGCCGCCTCGCTGAGCGACCCGGGCACGGCGGGGCTGTACGCGGCGGGCGCGATCAGCTACCCGCTGCTGGACCTGGCCTCCTGGGCCGGCGGCGGCACGCACGACTTCGAGTCGCGCTACCTGGAGTCGCTGGTCGGCCCGCTGGCCGAGGTGCCCGAACGCTACCGCGAGCGGTCCCCGATCTTCAGGGCCGAGCGGATCGTGGCCCCGTTCGTGCTGCTCCAGGGCCTGGACGACGTGATCTGCCCGCCGGAACAGGCCGAGGCGCTGCTGGCGGCCGTCGCGGGGCGAGGGGTGCCGCACGCCTATCTGAGCTTCGCGGGCGAGGGCCACGGGTTCCGCAGGGCGGAGACGGTGGAACGGGTGCTGGAGGCGGAACTGGCGCTCTACGCGAGGGCGTTCGGCTTTGTCCCTCCGGGGGTGGAGCCGTTGGGCCTGTCGACCTGACCGGGGCCCCGCGGGGCGTTTGTGGCGGGGGTTGGTCGACTACTGGCCTTGCCGGCCTGGGTGGGTTGTCGGGTGCGCCCCGGTGGTGGGTTGCTCGCGCCGTTCCCCGCGCCCATGCACTGCCGTGGGCGGCTTGTTTGGGGGCGCGGGGAACTGCGCGAATGCTGTGTGGCGGGGGTTGGTCGACTACGGAGCTTTGTGGCTGGGTGGGTTGTCGGGTGCGCCCCGGTGTGTGGTTGCTCGCGCCGTTCCCCGCGCCCCTTCAGGCCGGTGGGCGGCTTGGGGGCGCGGGGAACTGCGCGAATGCTGTGTGGCGGGGGTTGGTCGACTACGGGCCTTGCCGGCCTGGGTGGGTTGTCGTCTGCGCCCCGGTGGTCGGTTGCTCGCGCCGTTCCCCGCGCCCCTGCATGGCCGGTGGCGGCGTGAGCAGGGTCGGCTCGACCACCCGAATGGCGGAGTGGGGGTGGGGGCGGCACAGTGGGACGTGAGGCATGAGAACGAGACGATCCCTGATCGCCCCCGCGACGAGGAGAGGAACGAACCCATGGCCATCGCCGCCGACATCATGAACCCCGGCGCGCAGTGGATTCCCGCCACGGAGAGCCTGGACCGCGCCGCGCAGCTGATGCGCGAGCTGGACGTCGGCGCGCTCCCCGTGAGCGACGCCAACGAGCGCCTCTGCGGCATCGTGACCGACCGCGACATCGTCGTGCGCTGCGTCGCCGCCGGTCACGACCCGGCCCACACCACGGCGGGTGACCTGGTGCGCGGCACCCCGCGCTGGGTGTCGACCCTGGCCGAGGACGAGGAGGTGCTGGCCGAGATGGTCGCGCACCAGATCCGCCGGCTGCCCGTGATCGACGAGAACAAGCGGCTCGTCGGCATGATCAGCGAGGCTGACCTCGCCAGGACGCTCACCGACGACCAGATCGCCGAGTTCGCGGAGCGCGTCTACTCCTGAGGTTCCCTGAGGTGCCCTGACGCGCCCTGACGCGCTTCGCCCGCCCGCCGCTCCCGGCGGGCGGGCGTCCCGTTTCGCTCGCATCCTGGGAGCATGACGACCGAGCCCCCGCGCGCCCCGCGCTCCCACGCGTTCCTCACGCCCGGCCGGATCATCATGCTGGTGGTCGCGGCGCTCACGTTGATCTTCATCTTCGGCAACACCCGGCAGACGAAGATCAGACTGCTGGTGCCCGAGGTGACCATGCCGCTGTGGCTGGCGCTGCTCTTCACGCTGCTCATCGGGGCGCTCGGCGGCCTCTACGCCGCACGCCGCCGCTGACCGTTCCCGCGCCGGCCCCACCGCGCGGCGCGACGCGCCACCGCGCCCGATCGGCGCCCGCTGCCCGACCGGACATCCGGGGGCGTGCGCGGCGCCGCGGGCCGATGCGGGCGTGAAGCGGGCGCATCCGGGGCGCGAAACGGGCGTTCGGTGGGCCGGACATGGCTCCGTGGCGGCCTGTTGACCAGGGGGCGCACGGCAGCCCTCCCCGGTGGAAACGGGCAGAAGCAGGCGCGATCATCAAGGGGTACCCCCTGTGCCTCACCGCCCGACCCCGGTACAAATCTCCGTACGGGCCCACTCGGGCACCGGGCGACGAGATGTACGGAAGCGGGAGGCGGGCATGGCAGCCGTGGAACGGCAGCGCGCCATCGTGCGGGCCGCCCGCCGGGCGGGCTCGGTCGAGGTGACCGCGCTCGCCGACGAGCTGCGGGTGGCCAGGGAGACCATCCGACGCGACCTGCGGGTGCTGGAGGCCCACGGCCTGCTGCGCCGCACCCACGGGGGCGCGTACCCCGTGGAGAGCGCCGGCTTCGAGACCACGCTCGCCGCCCGTTCCACCCGACACGTGCCCGAGAAACGCCGGATCGCGACGGCGGCGGCCGAACTGGTCGGCGACGCCGAGACCATCTTCATCGACGAGGGCTTCACCCCCCAGCTCATCGCCGAGTCCCTGCCGCGGGACCGCCGACTCACGGTGGTCACCGCGTCGTTGGCGGTGGCCAGCACCCTGGCGACCGTCGACCAGTTCAGCGTGCTGCTCCTGGGCGGCCGGGTGCGCGACGCCACGCTCGCCACCGTCGACCACTGGGTCACCGACATGCTCGGCACGTTCGTGATCGACCTCGGCTTCATCGGAGCCAACGGCATCTCCCGCGAGCACGGCCTGACCACCCCCGACCCCGCGGTGGCCGAGGTCAAACGACAGGCCGTGGCGGTCTCCCGACGCCGCGTCTTCGCCGGTATCCACACCAAGTTCGGAGCGGCGAGCTTCTGCCGCTTCGCTGACGTGTCCGACCTGGACACCGTCGTGACCAGTCTGCGCCTGCCAGCGGCTGAGGCGCAGCGCTACGTCCTGAAGGGGCCGCAGGTCATCCGCGTCTGACCCAAGCCCCGCCCCGACAACCGACCCGGCCGGCGGGTGGGGCGATCCCGCACGGCCGACATGACCCCAGGAGCCCCCCTCATGTCCCCAGGAAAACGACGCAAACGACGCGTCCTTCTGGCATCGGCGGCCGTCGGCGCGCTGCTCACCTCCTGCGCGGGAGCCGGCGGACCCGGATCCGGCGGGAAGAACAGCATCAACGTGCTGATGGTCAACAACCCCCAGATGATCACGCTCCAGGAGCTGACGGCCGAACACTTCACCGCCGAGACCGGCATCGACGTGCACTTCACCGTGCTGCCGGAGAACGAGGTCAGGGACAAGATCGGGCAGGACTTCGCCAACCAGTCGGGACAGTACGACGTGGCGACGATCTCCAACTACGAGACGCCGATCTACGCCAGGAACAAGTGGCTTGAGCCGCTGGACCCGTATCTGGCCGAGGACACCGACTACGCCGTGGACGACATTTTGGAGCCGATCCAGACGTCGCTCACCGGCGACGACGGCCAGGTCTACGCGCAGCCGTACTACGGCGAGTCCTCCTTCCTGATGTACCGGACCGACGTCTTCGAGGAGCACGGGCTGACCATGCCCGAGCGCCCGACCTGGACCGAGGTCGCGGAGCTGGCCGCCGCCGTGGACGCCGCCGAGGCCGACATGAAGGGCATCTGCCTGCGCGGGCTGCCCGGTTGGGGCGAGGTGATCGCCCCGTTGACCACCGTGGTCAACACGCACGGCGGCACCTGGTTCGACGCCGACTGGGAACCCCGCCTGAACGCGCCGGAGTTCGTCGAGGCGACCGAGTTCTACGTCGACCTGGTCCGCGAGCACGGCGAGTCCGGCGCGGCCCAGTCGGGCTACGCCGAGTGCCTGAACAACATGGTCCAGGGCAACACCGCCATGTGGTACGACGCCACCGCCGGCGCCGGCTCGCTGGAGGCCGACAACTCGCCGGTGCGCGGCGACATCGGCTATGCCGCCGCCCCGGTCGAGGAGACCGACAGCTCCGGCTGGCTCTACACCTGGGCCTGGGGAATCCAGCAGGCGTCGGACAAGCCGGACAAGGCGTGGGAGTTCATCTCCTGGGCCTCCAGCGCCGAGTTCGAGGAGCTGGTCGGCGAGACCCTCGGCTGGGAGAACGCGCCCGCGGGCAAGCGGTCCTCCACCTTCGAGCACCCGGACTACCAGGAGGCCGCCTCCGCGTTCTACGAGGTGACCAGGGACGCCATCAGTGAGGCCGACCCCGTCAGCCCCGGGGTGCAGGAACGCCCCGCGCCCGGCGTGCAGTTCGTCGGCATCCCCGAGTTCTCCGACCTCGGCACGCTGGTCTCCCAGGAGATCAGCGCCGCCATCGCGGGCCAACAGAGCGTCCAGGACGCCCTGGACGCCTCCCAGGACATGGCCGAGTCCGCCACCGAGAGGTACCGCGAACGATGACCACCACCGAAGAAAAGACCGCCGTCGGCCCCCGCCGACCCCGCGCCCCCCGCCCGGGCCCCGGCCGGGCCAAGGCGTGGGCGACCAGGGCACCGCTGCTGCCCGCCCTGGTCTTCCTGATCCTGGTCACCCAGCTCCCGTTCGCGGCCACGCTGGTGATCTCGCTCTTCGAGTGGAACGCCCTTTACCCCGAGGACCGGGCGTTCAGCGGACTCGACAACTACGAGTCGGTGCTCGGCGAGTCCAGCCTGCGCAACGCGGTCTTCACCACCGCGCTGCTGACCGCCACCGTGGTGATCGTCAGCCTGCTGCTGGGCCTCGGCCTCGCGCTGCTGCTGGACCGCAAGTTCAAGGGGCGCGGGCTGGTGCGCACCATGGCGATCACCCCGTTCCTGGTGGTCCCCATCGCCGCCGCGCTGATGTGGAAGCATCTGCTGTTCAACCCCGAGTACGGGCTGCTCAACGGCATGTTGGGGAAGTTCGGCGACCTCTTCGGCTTCGAGGCGCCGCAGCCCGACTGGATCTCCGACATGCCGCTGCTGGCCGTCGAGATCTCGCTGATCTGGCAGTGGACCCCGTTCATGATGCTGATCCTGCTGGCCGGCCTCCAGAGCCGCTCGCCGGAACTCTCCGAGGCCGCCAAGATCGACGGCGCCGGCAACTGGCAGGTCTTCCGCTATCTGACCCTGCCGCACCTGCGGCGCTACCTCGAACTCGGCGCGCTGCTCGGCTCGATCTACGTCGTGCAGAACTTCGAGGCCGTGTACACGCTCACCGGTGGTGCCCTGGACACCGCCAACCTGCCGTTCGTCATCTACCGCGAGTTCTACAAGGCGCAGGACTACGGCGTCGCCTCCGCGGCCGGGGTGCTGGTCGTTCTCGGCTCCCTGCTGATCGCCGTGTTCGCCCTGCGCGTGGTGTCCTCGCTCTTCCGGGAGGAGGGGAGCAGGGGATGACTCAACTCACCGCTCCTACCGACAAGTCGACGTCCCGTCCGACGCTCGTCAAGGCCGCGAAGCCACGTTCGCTGAAGAACGCGGCGCTGGCCCTGGTGGCCTGGCTGGGGGGCCTGGTGCTCTTCCTGCCGGTCGCCTGGATGGTGCTGACGTCGTTCCACAGCGAGCCGGACGCCGCCAGCAACCCGCCGGCGATCACCGCGCCGCTGACGCTGGACGGCTACCGCGAGTTCTTCGACAGCGAGCCCTGGCCGCCGTTGATCAACTCGATGACCGCCTCGCTGGCGTCCACCCTGCTGGTGCTGCTGCTGGCGCTGCCGGCCGCGTACGCGCTGGCGATCCGACCGGTGAAGGCGTGGCGCGACGCGCTGTTCTTCTTCCTGTCCACCAAGATGCTGCCGATCGTCGCCGGCCTGCTGCCCATCTATCTGTTCGCCAGGAACGTGGGGATGCTGGACAACGTCTGGCTGCTGGTGCTCCTCTACACGTCGATGAACCTGCCCATCGCCGTGTGGATGCTCCAGTCCTTCCTGGCCGAGGTTCCCGTCTCGGTGATCGAGGCGGCCCAACTCGACGGCGCCCGGCTGCCGGTGGTGCTGGGACGGGTCATCGCCCCCATCGTGCTGCCCGGTATCGCGGCCACCGCGCTGATCTGCTTCATCTTCAGCTGGAACGAGCTGCTCTTCGCCCGGGTGCTCACCGGGGTGGTGGCGGAGACCGCGCCGGTCTTCCTCACCCGGTTCATCACCAGCCAGGGCCTCTTCCTGGCGCAGCTCTCGGCCGCGGCCGTCGCCATCTCCCTGCCGGTGCTCGCCGCCGGCTTCGCCGCCCAGGACAAGCTGGTCCAGGGCCTGTCGCTAGGAGCAGTCAAGTGAAAGCCGCACTCATCGAATCCGTGGGCAAGGTCAACGTCACCACCGTGCCCGACCCCACCCCGGGGCCGCGCCAGGTCGTGGTGAAGGTCGCGGCCTGCGGGCTGTGCGGTACCGATCTCCACATCCGTCAGGGCGAGTTCGCCCCCACGCTGCCCGTGGTCCCCGGCCACGAGTTCGCCGGCGAGGTGGTCGCCGTCGGGACCGAGGTCACCGAGCGCGCCGTGGGCGAACGGGTGGCGGTCGACCCCTCGCTCTACTGCCACGAGTGCCGTTACTGCCGCACCGGCCACAACAACATGTGTGACCGTTGGGCCGCGATCGGCGTGACGGTGCCGGGCGGCGCCGCGGAGTACGCGGTGGCACCGGTCGCCAACTGCGTGCCGCTGCCCGAGCATGTCGCCACCGAGGACGCCGCGCTGATCGAGCCGCTGTCCTGCGCGGTGCGCGGCTACGACGTGCTGCGCTCGGCGCTGGGCGCCCGGGTGCTGATCTACGGCTCGGGCACCATGGGCCTGATGATGCTGGAACTGGCCAAGCGGACCGGCGCCAGCGGCGTCGACGTCGTCGACATCAACCCGGACCGGCTGGCGACCGCCGCCGCGCTGGGCTGCTCGGAGACGGCCGGCAACGCCGACGAGCTGGACCGGCCCGACGGCTGGGACATCGTGGTGGACGCCACGGGCAACGCCGCCGCCATCCAGGACGGCATCGGGCGCGTCGCCAAGGCGGGTACGTTCCTCCAGTTCGGCGTCGCCGACTACGCGACGACCGCCGTCATCGAGCCGTACAAGATCTACAACCAGGAGATCACCATCACCGGCTCGATGGCCGTCCTGCACAGCTACGAGCGGGCCGCCGACCTGTTCGCCGCCGGGGTCCTCGACCCGGCGGTGTTCATCAGCGACCGGCTCCCGCTGGACGAGTACCCGGCCGCCCTGGACCGCTTCGCGGCGGGCAAGGGGCGCAAGATCGTGGTCCGGCCCTAACACCGGCCGACCGCGCGCCGTGCGCGCCGTGGATGCTCGCGCATGTGCGTGAGCGCGTCGGCGATGGTCGCGGGGCGGCGTGAGCGGCTTGGCTGGTCGGCATGACCCTTCTCGCCGCGGGCGCCGCCCTCGCGACCCTGACCATGGCGGCCGTGCTCGCGGGCACGTTCTTCGCCTTCTCCGTCTCCGTCCTGCCGGGCCTTGGCACCCTGGGGCCCGAGCGGGCGGGGGCGGCGATGCGGGGCATGAACGACAAGATCCTCAGCCCGCTCTTCCTCACCCCCTTCGTGGCCCTGCCCCTGGTGGCGGCGCTCACCGCCGTCGTGCTGTGGACGCTGGGGCAACGCGCGGCGGCGCTGGCGTTCGCCGCCGCCGCGCTGGTCCATGTGCTGGGCGTCATCGCCCCGACGGCGGCGGTCAACGTGCCGCTGAACGAGGCGCTGGCCGCCGGGCCGGCCGACACGGCCGAGCGCGCGGCCGAGCTGTGGGCCGACTTCGCGCCCCGCTGGGTCCGCTTCAACAACCTGCGCGCGGTGGCCTCCACGGGGGTCGCGCTGCTCGTCGGCACCGGCCTGCTGCTGTGGCGCCGGTGACCCCGGCGGCGGCGCGCGGGCAACCGCGCGGGCAACCACCCACCGGGGTGCGGACGACCGTGAGACCGGGACCGTCCGGGACCGTCGCCGTCCGCCACCCGAGCCGCCGGCGGGGTCACGGCCGGCAGAGCAACTCCCCGTGGGGGACGAGGAACCAGCCGTCCGGGTCGGCGCCCCAGGCGCGCCACGCCGCGGCCGACTCGTCCAGCTCCCTCGCGGTCGCGAGGCCGAGCGCCCGCGCCCGCTCCGCGAAGGCCGAGGCGACGGTGCGTTCCGCCCACAGCCCGCTCCACCACGACCGGTCGCCCTCGGTGGCGAAGCACCAGGTCGAGGCGGAGGGCGTGACCTCGGCGAAGCCCGCCGCCCTCGCCCAGGAGAGCAGCCGGCGCCCGGCGTCCGGCTCGCCCCCGCTGGCCGAGGCCACCCGCCGGTAGCGCTCCCGCCAGGCGGCGAGGCCGGGCACCTCAGGGAACCAGCTCATCGCGCCGTAGTCGGCGTCGCGGACCGCGACCACCCCGCCCGGACGGCAGACCCTGCGCATCTCGCGCAGCGCGCCGACCGGGTCGGCCAGATGCTGGAGCACCTGGTGGGCGTGGACCACGTCGAACGAGTCGTCGGCGAAGTCCAACGCCAGGGCGTCCGCCGTGCGGAACCGCACCCCGTCCAGGCCGCGGGCCGCCGCCTGCGTCCGCGCCTCGGCCAGCACCTCTTCCGCCCGGTCCACGCCCACGACCCGGCCGGGCGCCACCCGTTCCGCCAGGTCGGCGGTGAGCGTCCCCGGCCCGCAGCCGACGTCCAGCAGCTCGGACCCCGGGCGGAGCCGGGGGAGCAGATAGGCGGCCGAGTTCTCCGCCGTGCGCCAGCGGTGTGAACGGAGCACGGAGTCGTGGTGGCCGTGCAGATAGCGGGTCTCCCTTGGCTCCTCGCCTGAGGTGAGCTGGTGTCGCGCCATGGCGCCAGCCTGCCGGACGTCTCGCATCGTGAGCAAGAGTGTTCCGTCAAGCGGACAACGTCGCTGGATCGGCCCAACGCGACGGCCGCCCGGATGAGCCGGCACCGGGCCGGTGGTGCCCTGGGAGTCCGGACGACAGAACGCGCACGGCCGGAAACGCGCACGGCGGGAAACGCGCACGGCGGAGGGGGAGCGGGGGCGGCTGGAAGCCCGGAGACCTGGAAAGCGGAGGCCAGATGACCGACCGGACCGAGCCCACCCACCGGGACGACCCCCGCCCGCTCTACCGGCGACGCCCGTGGCCGCGCGACTTCACCGACCGGCTCACCGAGCCGCTCCCCGGCCTCGGCGCGATGCTGCGCGCCGCGCGCCAGGGGGCGCTGCGCCCCGGCGCCTCGGCGCGCTACGCGGCGGCCGGGCTGCCGTTCGCGCCGGAGCCGGTGCCCGAGGTCGACCCGGCGACGGTCGCCGTCAGCTGGGTCGGACACGCCAGCTGGGTGCTGCGGATCGGCGGGCTGACCGTACTCACCGACCCCGTCTGGTCGAAGAAGATCCTCGGCACCCCGCCCCGGCTCACCCCGGTCGGCGTCGAGTGGTCCCAACTGCCGCCGGTCGACGCCGTGGTGATCTCCCACAACCACTACGACCATCTCGACGCCCCCACCGTCAAGCGGCTGCCCCGCCTCACCCCCGTCTTCGTCCCCGCGGCGCTGGGCGACTGGTTCCGCCGCAGGGGCTTTCTGCACGTCACCGAGCTTGACTGGTGGGAGTCGGCCGAACTCCCCGCCCCCGAAGGCCCGGTCCGCTTCGACCTCGTCCCCGCGCACCACTGGTCGCGGCGCGGGCTGCGCGACACCTGCCGCACCCTGTGGGGCGGCTGGGTGCTCTCCGACGGACGGGGACAACACGTCTACTTCGCCGGGGACACCGGCTACGGACACTGGTTCGGCGAGATCGGCGACCGCTACCCCGGGATCGACCTCGCGCTGCTGCCGATCGGCGCCTACTCCCCGCCCTGGCTGCTGCGCGCCGTCCACACCGACCCCGAGGAGGCGGTCCGCGCCTGCGACGACCTGGGCGCGGAACGGATGGCCCCGATGCACTGGGGAACGTTCTCGCTCTCCGCCGAACCGCCGCTTGAGCCGCTGGCCCGGGTCCGCGCGGCCTGGCGCGCCTCCGGGCGGCTGCCCGACGACCTGTGGGACCTGCCGGTGGGCGGCGCACGGGTGCTGGAGTAACGGGGGCGGGAGACCGCCCGGGCTCAGCGCGTGCGGCGCAGCCGGGGCAGGACCGCGATCAGCAACGTCAGGGCGACGGCGGCCAGCACCCCCTGCCACGGGTGCGGAAAGACCGCCCCGCCGACCACCCCCAGCAGGCCGTAGACGCCCGCCCAGGCCACGGTCGCCGGGAGGTTGCCGCGCAGATAGCGGCGCGCCGGCATCCCCGACAGCAGACAGGCCAGCATCACCGGCAGCCGCCCGGCGGGCACCAGCCGCGACACCAGTAGCACGGTGGCCCCGCCGCGTTCCAGCCTCCGCTGCGCGCCGGTCAGCGTCGCCGGCGCCACCTGCCCCCTGATCCGCTCCAGCCAGCGCGAACCGCGCGCGCCGAGACCGTAGAGCGCCGCGTCGCCGAGGAACGCCGCGCACGCCGCCACCGCCCAGACCAGCAGCGAGGTCGGCACCGGATCGCTGTGGTGGACGGCGACCACGGCCGCCGAGGAGACCAGCGCGCCCGTCGGCACCACCGGCACCAGCGAACCCAGCAGCACCAGCGCGAACAACGACGGATAGCCGATGGCCTGCTGCGCCGTCTCGGTGTCGACGGTCTCCTCGGCCGCCCGCGCCAGGTCGATCCAGGCGCTCACCCGCCGGCCGCCAGCCGCACGCTCTCGCCGTGCCGCAGCCGGTGCACCGCCACCTCGGGCGCCAGCCGCGCCGCGTGCCGGACGAACTCGTCGCCCGGAGCGTGGAACTCGTGCGGGCGCACCGCCGCCATCCCCCACGGCCAGTAGGTGCCGTAGTGCACGGGAACGGCGCTGCGCGGGCGCAGCCGGGCCAGCGCCTCGGCGGCCCGCTCGGCGTTGAGGTGCCCGTGCCCGAGCCCCGGGCCCCAGCCGCCGACCGGCAGCAGCGCCGTGTCGACACGGCCGACCTCGCCGGCCATCCCGCCGAAGAGATCGGTGTCGCCGGCGAAGTAGGTGCGGCCCTCGCCCTCCACCACGAACCCCAGCGGCGCGACCCGCCGCCGCGCGAACGGCAGCCGGCGCCCGTCGTGCGCCGCCGGCACGGCGCGCACCGCGACCCGGCCCACGGCGAGGCTGTCGCCCGGCGACAGCTCGCGCGGGTCGAGCCGCTCGGCGAGGCGCCGCAGCAGCGGGACGGCGCCGAGCGCGCCCGTGGGCAGCAACAACGGGGTGCCGGCCGGCAGCCGGGCCAGCGAACGCAGATGGAGGTGGTCGCTGTGCAGATGCGAGACGAGCACCGCGTCCGCGGCCACGGCCGCCCGCGGCGGCAGCGCGCCACGGCGCCGCCACAGATGGGCGCAGCGGCGGGTCAGCAGCGGGTCGGTCAGCAGCGTGGTGCCCGAGTCCCGCACGGTGGCCGTGGCATGGCCCCACCAGGTGATCTCCACGGACACGGGGGCTCTCCTTCGCCGACGCCTCTCCGCTCAAGGGTGCCATCCCGGCGGTGCGGGGGTGGCGGGGGTTGGTCGACTACCGACCTTGCCGGTCTGGGTGGGTTGTCGTCCTCGGCCCGGTGGTGGGTTGCTCGCGCCGTTCCCCGCGCCCCTGGTTGGGGCTGGCGTGGTGGGTTGGGTGCGGGTTCGCTTGCGGTAGGTGGCGGCCTGCTTGGGGGCGCGGGGAACTGCGCGAATGCTGTGCGGCGGGCGTTGGTCGACTACGGAGCTTCGTGGCTGGGTGGGTGGTCGGGTGCGGCTCGGTGGTGGGTTGCTCGCGCAGTTCCCCGCGCCCCTTGATTGGGCTGGCGTGGTCGGTCAGGTGTGCGTGTGCCTGTGGTCGGTGACGCCGCCCGCGCGGGCGGCGCATCGGTGAGGATGGGACGCGGTGGTGAACGTGACGGGAACGGACGGTGGTGCGGCGGATGGGGCGGTGGCGGAGCGCGGGGGCCGCGTTGCTGCGGGTGTCGGCGGTGTGGGCGGTGGCCACCGCCACGCTGGTCGTGCTCTCCCTGGTGTTGCCCGCCTTCCGCCTCCAGTCGGCCGACGGCGACAGCCTCACCCGCGTCGGGCTGACCGCGGCACTCTGCGCCGGCTTCTTCGGCCTGCTCAACGCCCTGGTGTGGCCGTGGCTGGTCCGCGCGCTGCTGCTGGTGCCGGCCCTGGCGCTGGGCTCCTTGGTGTTCCTGCTCAACGGCGCGCTGATGCTGCTGGCGCTCAGCGCCGTACCGGGCCGCGGGCAGGCGGGGGCCGGCACCGCGGTGGTGGTGGCCGCCGCGACCTCGGTCGCCTCGTCGGCGACCGGTGCGTTCCTGGTGCTGCGTGACCAGGGCGCGACCAGGCGGCGGCTGCGGCGGATGGCGGGGCTGCGGTTCGGGCGGCCGGCGCCCGTGCCGGCGCGCCGCACGGCGGGGGTGGTCTTCCTCCAGCTCGACGGCATCGGCTACCACGTGCTGCGCGAGGCGACGGCGGGGGAGCGCCCGCTGATGCCGACCGTGGCGGGGCTTCTCGCGCGCGGCCACCG
This sequence comes from Streptomyces sedi, assembly GCF_006335015.1. GTDB lineage: Bacteria > Actinomycetota > Actinomycetes > Streptomycetales > Streptomycetaceae > Streptomyces > Streptomyces sedi. Next base: position 18,643 of record NZ_VDGT01000005.1, on the reverse strand, counting down.
GCTCGCCCCGTGGCGCACCGACTGGTCGAGCCAGACGGGCGCCTCGCAGCTCGGCATCCTGCACGGCAGCAACGCCGACGTGCCCGCGTTCCGCTGGTACGAGAAGGAGACCGGCGAGGTGCTGGTCAGCAACCGGCCCTCCAGCGCCGCCACCCTGCAACGCCGGGCACAGCTGCGCACCGGCTCGCCCGGGCTGCTGGCGGAGGACGGCGCGAGCCGGGGCAACCTGTTCACCGGGGGAGCGGGGCAGGCCGCCCTGGTGCTCTCGGTCGCCGCACGCCGGCGCGCGGGTCAACGTTCGCGCGCCGGGTACTTCGCCTACTTCTCCGACCCGGCGCACGCGGCGCGCACCGCCGGCGCGTTCGTGGTGGAACTGGTGCGCGAGATCTGCCAGTCCACCCGCGCGCGCCTGGCCGGCGTGCGCCCCCGGGTGCGGAGGGCCGGTCTCTACCCACTGATCAGGGCGTTCGCCACCGTGGTGCAGCGGGACGTGGTGACGGCGGCCGTGGTGGGCGACATCCTCAACGGGCGCGGCGCCGTCTACGCCGACCTGGTCGCCTACGACGAGGTGGCCCACCACTCGGGCCCGCGCGGCCGGGACACCCGGCAGGTGCTGGCGCGCCTCGACCGCTGCGTGGCGCTGATCCTCCAGGCCGTCGCGCACGCCCCGCGCCCCTACCATCTGGTGCTGCTCTCCGACCACGGGCAGAGCCAGGGGCCCACGTTCGCCGCCGCGTTCGGCCACTCGTTGGAGGAGCTGGTGCGGATCGGCTGCGGGCGGCCCGTCGCGGGGGTGCCGCGCCGGGAGGAGAGCGGCGCCGAGGCCAGGGGGGTGGCCAGGGCCGCGCTGCACCGGCCGGAGGAGCCGGCCGAGCCGCCGGAGCGCGGCGCCGAGCCGGGCGGCGCGACCGCCCCCGTCGTGCTGGCCTCGGGGAACCTCGGGGTGGTCGCCTTCCCCGACATCCCGGGCCGCGCGGGGCGGGAGGCCGTGGAACGCCGCTACCCGGCCCTGCTGCGGAGCCTGGCCGAGCATCCGGGCATCGGTTTCGTGCTGGTCGACGACGAGCGGCACGGCCCGGTGGTGCTGGGTGCCGGCGGTGCCGAGCACCATCTGGCGAGCGGCAAGGTGCTGGGGGCCGATCCGCTGCTTCCGTTCGGCCCCGGCGCGGCGGACGCGGTGCGGCGCACCGCCGGCTTCGCCAACTGCCCTGACCTCGTGGTCAATTCGGCCTGCGACCCGGAGAGCGGCGCGGTGTACGCCTTCGAGGAGCAGCTGGGGTGCCACGGTGGGCTGGGCGGGGAGCAGAGCCTGGCGTTCCTGCTCGCGCCCCCGGCGCTCTCCCCGCCGACGGCCGAGGGCGAACTGGTGGGTGCCGAGGCGGTGCACCGGGTGCTGCGCCGCTGGCTGGCGGAGTCGGCCGCCGCCGACCCCGATCCGGCCGCCCACGAGGCGCGCGGGGCCGACCGGCTCTAACCTGGGAGCCACGACGGGGAAGCCAGCGAAGTCAGAGGAGGGGCCGCCCATGGCGCCGCAGCCGTTGAACGAGACCCAGATCGGCGAGGTGCTCGGCGGGTTGCCCGGCTGGTCGTTCGGAGACGACCGGCTGGTGCGCCAGTACCGGCTGGACGGGCATCTGGAGGCGGTGGCGCTCCTGGTGCACATCGCCACCCTCCAGGAGCGGCTCGACCACCACGCCGACCTCACCGTGACCTACGACAGCCTCGGGGTCTCGGTGAACACCCACAGCGTCGGCGGCAAGGTCACCGAGCTGGACACCCAACTGGCCACCCGCATCGAGGAGATCGCCGCGGGGCACGGCGCGCGCTGAACGCGGGAACGCCGGAACGCGGCGGACCGCCCCCGGTGTGAGAGGGGCGGCCCGCCGCGCGTTCGCCCGGCCGCTCAGCCGGTCAACCCGTCAGTCGTCGTGCCGTCGTGCAGCCGTGCCGTTCGGAACCGTGGGGACGGTTCACTGGGGCATCAGCACGCCGTCGATCAGGTAGACGGTGGCGTTGGCGGTCTGGACGTTGCCGCAGACCACCGAGGCGTCGTTGATCTGCCAGGACTCGCCCTCGCCGCTGACGGCCACGGTCCCGCCCTGGAGCGTCTCGACGTCGCCCTCGGTCAGGTCCTCGGGCGCCAGCCGCTCGGGCACCACGTGGTAGGTGAGCACGTCGGTCAGTGCCGCCTCGTCGGCCAGCAGCGCGTCCAGGTCCTCCTGCGGGATGCCGGCGAAGGCGTCGTTGACCGGCGCGAACACCGTCAGGTTCTCCGTGGTGTTGAGGGTGTCGCCGAGGCCTGCCGCCTCGACGGCGCTGACCAGCGTGGACAGCTCGGGGCTGTTGCTGGCGGCGGTGGCGACCGGGTCCTGGGCCATCCCGTCGAAGCTGCCGGCGCCGTCCTCCGGCACGGCCGCGCAGGCGGGACCGAACGGCTCGGCGGCCATGTCGCCGGAGGCGTCCTCCTCCATGCCGTCGTCCGCGCCGTCCTCGGCACCGCCGTCGGTCTCCTCCTCCGGCGCGTTCTCCTCGCTGCTCTCGTTCTGGTCCGAGTCGTCGTCGGAGGAACAGGCGGCGAGCCCCATCGGCAGGGCGGCGACGGCCACCAGGGCGACGGCGGTGCGGCGGACGCGGTTCACTCGGGTGATACGCATGGGGCTTAACTCCCTTGTCGACAAAAGCTGTCGGTGGTTGTCATGGGTAGTTGTCTCGGGTTGTTGTCGAGTTATCGACAGGTATCCGTGGTTGGCGGCGGTTGTCGGCGCCTGGGCTCGGTCAGTCCACCCGGACCACCACCGAATGCCGTCCCGTGGCGCCGTCGGGCACCGTGCCGACCCGGTCGGCCGTCTGGGTCTCGCCGCCCCGGTCGGTGGCGCGCACCTCGACGCGGTGGGTGCCGGAGGTCGGAGTCCAGCGCCAGTGCCACTGGCGCCAGGTGTCGACCGAGTCCTCCTCGGCCAACTCGGCCGCCTCCCACGGCCCGTCGTCGACGCGCACCTCCACCCGGTCGATCCCGGTGTGCTGCGCCCACGCCACCCCGGCCACGGCTATCGGCTCACCGGCGGTCGGCCGCTCGGTGGCGCGCGGGGTGTCGATCCGCGACTGCGTCTTGATCGGCGCCTCCTGCGCCCAGTCGCGCCTGACCCAGTACGGATCGAACGCCTCGAACGTCGTCAGCTCCAGCTCCTCCAGCCACTTGCAGGCCGAGACATAGCCGTAGAGCCCGGGCACCACCATCCGCACCGGATAGCCGTGGTCGAACGGCAGCGGCTCGCCGTTCATCCCGACCGCCAGCAGCGCGTCCCTGCCGTCGAGCGCGGCGGCCAACGGGGTGCCCAGCGTCATGCCGTCCACCGAACGGGCCACCAACTGGTCGGCCTCGCCGCCCTGTTCGGGGGAGCGCACGCCGGCCTCGGCCAGCAGCTCGGCCAGTGGGACGCCCAGCCAGGTGGCGTTGCCCACATACGGGCCGCCCACCTCGTTGGAGACACAGGTCAGCGTGATCCGCCGCTCCACCAGGTCGCGTGCCAGCAGCTGCTCGAAGCTCAGCTCCAACGGCCGGGTCACGCCCAGGCCGTGCAGCCGCAGCCGCCAGGACGACACGTCCACGCGGGGCACCGCCAGCGCGGTGTCGACCCGGTAGAAGTCACCGTTGGGCGTCTGGAACGGGGCCAGGCCCGGCACGTCCAGCGCGGCGCCCTCCGGCAGGGGCGGGGCGGGCGAGACCGGCTCGGGGAGGCGCAGCGCCGCCCGTTCGGCGGCGACCTCCGCGGCATCGGACGCGTTCCGCCACCGGGCGAGCAGCCCCGCCGCCAGCGAACCCGCCACCAGCGCGCCGGCCGTCGCCAGAAACCGCCGCCGGCCGTCTCCCGGGGTGAACACCCCGGAGCCGCCCGGCCGTTCCAGCCAACCGACGAGCACCAAGAGCACCGCGCCCGCCACCGCGCCGGCCAGCAGCGCCGGCAGGAAGTCCCCGCCCCCCGCGTCCGGCCGCTCGGCGGCGGCCAGCGCGCCGACCCCGCCCATCGCCAGGGCGCCCACCGCGACCAGCCGCCGCCAGCGCAGCGCCAACACCCCGGCCACGGCGGCCAGCAGCGCCAGCACCGTCAGGATGCCGAGCCGCAGCACCAGCTTGTCCTGGTCACCGAAGGTGCGGATCGCCCAGTCCTTCACGGGCGCCGGCGTCCGGTCGATCGCGGCGCCGCCCACGGCGGTGACCGGCCCGGCCTCCCGCCGCACCGCGAGCGCGGCCAGCGCCTCGGCGGCGGCCAGTGCCGCGACCACCGCCAGCAGGCCGGCCAGCGCGGCGAGCGCGCCCTGTCTCCCTCGGTCTCTCACACCCCTGCTTCGTGGGTGACGCCGGTGCGGATGGGGTCGGAGGGAAAGAAAAAGAACTTTCCTCCGCGACCCGTCCACCGCGCCTCCGGCACCGAATGTCGGGGGAGCGCCCCCGCCGGGGGCGGGAGGGAGCGTGGAACGGATGACGGACAGCGGCCGGCGAACGGCGGTCATCGGCGCGGGAGTAGCGGGCCTGACCGCCGCCTACCTGCTGGGCGCGCGGGACCACACCACCCTGTTCGAGGCCGACGACCGACTCGGCGGCCACGCCCACACCCACCGGCTCACCGACGGCACCGGCGCGACCCACGGGGTGGACTCCGGGTTCATCGTGCACAACGACCGCACCTATCCGCTGCTGCGCCGCCTCTTCCGCGAACTCGACGTCGCGACCAGCGAGTCCGAGATGAGCATGTCGATCCGCTGCGAGGGCTGCGGCCTGGAGTACGCCGGCGCGCGCGGCGTCCGCGGCGTGCTCGCCAGGCCGCGCAACGTCGCCGACCCCCGCTTCCTGCGGCTGCTCGCCGAGGTGCCGCGCTTCCACCGCCGCGCCCGCCGGCTGCTGGCCGAGGACGCCGAGTCCCCGCTGACGCTGGGCGCGTTCCTCGACCGCGGCCGATTCTCCCGCTACTTCACCCGGCACTTCGCCGTGCCCCTGGTCTCCGCCGTCTGGTCCTGCGCGCCCGCGCTCGCGCCCCGCTACCCGGCGGTCCACCTCTTCCGCTTCCTCGACCACCACGGGATGCTCAGCGTCGGCGGCTCGCCGCGCTGGCGCGTCGTCGACGGCGGGTCGGCCAGCTATGTGGAGCGCGTGGCCAAGCGGTTGACGGCCGTCCGCACCGGCACGCCCGTGCGGACCGTGCTGCGCCACGCCGACGGTGCCCGCGTCCTCACCGAGGACGGCGCGACACACGACGTCGACCGGGTGGTGCTCGCCACCCACGCCGACCAGGCGCTGGCGCTGCTCGGCGACGCCACCGAGCGGGAGCGCCGGACGCTGGGCGCGTTCCGTTACTCCTCCAACGTCACCTGGCTGCACACCGACGCCTCGCTGCTGCCGCGCCGCCCCGGAGCCGGCGCCAGCTGGAACTACCTGCTGCCGTCGTGCGCCGCACCCTCGGACCGGGTGCTGGTCAGCTACGACATGAACCGGCTCCAGCGGCTGACCGCCGACCGGCGCTACGTCGTCACCCTCAACCCGGGCACCCGCGTCGACCCCGACACGGTCCTGGCCCGCATGACCTACGCACACCCGCTCTACACCTCGGAGTCCGTCGCCGCGCAGTCCGCGCTTCCCTCCCTCAACGACGGGGTGACCGCGTTCGCCGGCGCCTACCACGGCTGGGGCTTCCACGAGGACGGCTGCCGCTCGGGCGCCGAGGCCGCGCGGTCGCTGGGGGCGCACTGGTGACCGCACCGCCCCCGAGGCCCGCGCCGCCCCTGCTCTACGAGGTGCTGATCACCCACACCAGGCTCCGCCCCGTGCGCCACGCGCTGCGCCACCGCACCTATCTGTGGCTGATCGACCTGGACGCGCCGCCCCGAACGCCGCGCGTGCTGCGCCCGTTGGCCCGCTTCGACGCCCGCGACCATCTCGACGGAGCCCCCGGCGGACCGGCCGAGATCCGGCGCGGGCTGGACGGCTTCCTCGCCGCACGCGGCGAACCCCCACCCGGGGGACGGGTGCTGATGCTCGCCCACGCCCGGGTCCTCGGCCATGTCTTCAACCCGCTGACCGTCTACTGGTGCCACCGCGCCGACTCCACCCTCGCCTGCGTGGTCGCCGAGGTGCACAACACCTACGGCCAGCGGCACCGCTATCTGCTCCACCCGGACGAGTCCGGGGCCGCGCACACCGCCAAGGAGTTCCACGTCTCGCCGTTCTTCCCCGTCGACGGCGCCTACCGGCTGCGGCTGCCCCCGCCGGGCGAACGGCTGGCGCTGTCGGTGCGGCTGGACCGCGCCGGGGGCCCGGCGTTCGTGGCGACCGTCCGGGGCACCGCGCGCCGCGCCGACGCCGCCGGGCTGCTGCGCGCGTGGCTGCGGAACCCCGCCTCCACGCTGGCGGTCTCCGCCCACATCCGCTGGCACGGCGTCCGCCTCTGGCTGCGCGGACTGCCGGTGCGCCCCCGACCGTCCGGCCCCGCCCCACAGACCCACCCCCGCGAGGGGACGGAAGGGAACCCCGTGTCCACCACCCACCCCCACCGACCGACCCCCGTCGACGCCGCGCGCTGGCCCGACGTCGCCCGCGTCCCGGCCGTCTCCCCGGCCCGCGCCGCCACCACCCGCGCCCTGGTCCGCCGCGCCCTGCGCGGCCTGGAGCTGCGGGTGTCCACCGCCGGCGGCCCGCCGGCCGGAGCCTCGGGGCCGCTGCTGGAGATCGCCGACCCCGGCGCCTTCCACGCCAGGCTGGGCCGCCACGGGCTGATCGGCTTCGGCGAGTCCTATCTGGCCCGGGAGTGGGACTCGCCCGAACTGGTGCCGCTGCTCACCGAGTTGGCCGTCAACGCCGCCACCCTGGTCCCGGGGCCCCTGCAACGGCTGCGCCGGCTGTGGGCGGTGAGACAGCCGCCCGCCGCCCGCAACACCCCCGACGACGCCCGGCGGAACATCGGCCACCACTACGACCTGTCCAACGAGCTGTTCGCCCTCTTCCTCGACCCCACCCTCAGCTACTCCTCGGCGCTCTTCGACGCCCTGCCCGCCGCCGAGGACGCCCTGCCCGCCGCCCAGCACCGCAAGATCGACCGGCTGCTCGACCTCGCCCGGGTGGGCCCCGGCACCCGGCTGCTGGAGATCGGCACCGGCTGGGGCGAGCTGGCCCTCCGCGCAGCCGCACGCGGCGCCACCGTGCACACCGTCACCCTCTCCGAGGAGCAACTGCTCCTCGCCCGCCGGCGGATCGCGGACGCCGGCCACGCCGGCCGGGTCACCGTCGCACTCGCCGACTACCGCCAGCTGGAGGGCCGTTACGACGCCGTGGTCAGCGTCGAGATGATCGAGGCCGTCGGCGCCCGCCACTGGCCGACGTACTTCCGCGTCCTGGACCGGCTGACCGCCCCCGGCGGCCGGGTCGCGCTCCAGGCCATCGTGATGCCCCACGACCGGATGCTGGCCTCCCGCTCCACCCACACCTGGGTGCAGAAGTACGTCTTCCCCGGCGGGCTGCTGCCCTCGCGCGAGGCGCTGACCGCCCTGACCGCCCGCCACACCCGGCTGACACCGGCCCGGGACGACGGCTTCGGCGCCCACTACGCCGAGACGCTGCGGCTCTGGCGGGAACGCTTCGCCGCCCGCCGCGCACAGGTGCTCGCCCTCGGCTTCGACGAGACCTTCCTGCGGATGTGGACCCTCTACCTCGCCTACTCCGAGGCCGGCTTCCGCTCCGGCTACCTCGACGTCCGCCAGCTGCTGCTCACCGACCCGCGCACCGGAGGCACCCGATGACCGCCGCCCGCCGACTCGCCCCCCTCGTGGACCGACTCCTGGGCGGCCCGCCGCCGCTGCGGCTGCGCCTGTGGGACGGCAGCGCGCTGGGACCGGCCGACGCGCAGACCGTCACCCTCACCTCCCGGCGCGCACTGCGCAGGCTGCTGTGGCAGCCCGGCGAACTCGGCGTCGCCCAGGCGTACATCAGCGGCGACCTGGAGGTCGAGGGCGATCTCGCCCAGGCGCTCCGCACGGCCTGGGCCGCCGGCCGGGCCGGCACCCCCCGCCCCGGCCTCCGTCCCGGCGACCGGGCCCGCGCCCTGGCCACCCTCGCCCGGCTGGGCGCCGTCGGCCCGCCGCCGCGCGCGCCCGGCCGGCCGGCCAGGCCGCGCGGCCGGCGGCACAGCCGCGCCAGGGACACCGCCGTCATCAGCCACCACTACGACCTGTCCAACGCGTTCTACGCCCTGCTGCTCGACCCCTCGATGGCCTACTCCTGCGCGCTGTGGACCAAGCCCCCCGGCACCCCGGGCCACACCCTCGGCGACGCCCAGCACGACAAGCTGGAGGCCATCTGCCGCAAGCTGGAGCTGACCCCGGGCGCCCGGCTGCTCGACATCGGCTGCGGCTGGGGCTCGCTCACCCTGCACGCCGCCGCCCACCACGGCGCCCGCGTCACCGCCGTCACCCTCGCCGGGCAGCAGGCCGCCCACGTCCGCCGGGCGGCCCTCGACCGGGGGCTCGGCGAACGGGTCGAGGTGCGCCACCAGCACTACCGCGAACTGGCCGGCCCCGGGGAGTACGACGTCGTCGCCTCCGTCGAGATGGGCGAACACGTCGGCGACGCCTCCTACCCCCACTTCGCCGCCCTTTTCCACGACCGGCTGCGCCCCGGCGGCAGGCTGCTGCTCCAGCAGATGGCCAGGGGCCGTCACGCGCCGGGCGGCGGCCCGTTCATCGAGACCTACATCGCGCCCGACATGACGATGCGCCCCCTCGGTGACACGCTGAACCTGCTGGAAAGCGCCGGCCTGGAGACCCTCACCGTGGAGTCGCTGCGCGCCGACTACGCGCACACCGTCGACGCCTGGCGGGCCACGCTGGAGGCGGAGTGGGACCGCTTCGTCGCCCTGGTGGGGCGCGAGACGGCGCGGGTGTGGCGGCTCTATCTGGCCGGCGGCGGGCTGGCGTTCGAGGAACGGAGAAAGGGCGTGCACCAGATCCTCGCCGAACGGCCCACGCCGCCGGCCGCGAGCGGGGGCGGGGCCAGGTGAGCCACGACACCGCCTGGGCGGCGTTCGGCCTCGGTCTCGCCGTCTCCGCGGCGGCGCTGGCCGTGCTGCTGCTGGGCACGTTCGCCGCCGTCGTCTCGGGACACGGCCACCACCGGGTGGTGGACGCCGTCTGGGGCGCCGGGTTCGCGCTCGTCGCCGCCGTCGGCTTCGCGCTGTCGGCGGGGGAGGGCGACCCCACCAGGCGCGCGCTGCTCACCGCCTGCACCGTGCTGTGGGGCGGACGGCTCTGCCTGCACCTGGCGCGCCGCGCACGCGGCCAGGGCGAGGACCCGCGCTACGCGCGGATGCTGGACCGGGCGCCGGGCAGCCGCGCCTGGTACGCGCTGCGCATGGTCTATCTGCTGCAGGGCGCCCTGATCCTGCTGGTCTCACTGCCGGTGCAGGCCGGCCAGTACGTGGCCGCGCCGCCGGACCCCGCGCTGTGGGCCGGGGTGGCGGTCTGGTCCCTCGGCCTGTTCTTCGAGGCGGTCGGCGACCGGCAGCTGGCCCGCTTCAAGGCGGACCCGGCCCATCGCGGCCGGGTGATGGACCGGGGACTGTGGCGCTACACCCGCCACCCCAACTACTTCGGCGACTTCCTCGTCTGGTGGGGCCTGTACCTGATGAGCGCCGCCACCTGGCCGCTCGCGGCACTGGCCCTGCCCGCCCCGCTGGTGATGAGCTATCTGCTGGTCTTCGGCAGCGGCAAGGCCCTGCTGGAACGGCAGCTCGCCGAACGCCCCGGCTACCGCGCCTACGCCGCACGCACCTCCGGCTTCCTGCCGCTGCCGCCCCGCACGCCCCGGGGCGGCAGCGGCGGCTGACCGGCGCGCCGCTCGGCCGGCCCAGCCGGTCCAGCCGGTCCAGTCGGCCCAGCCGGTCCAGTCGCCGCTGCCGGTCCGGTCGGCTCGGCCTGCTCAGCCGGCGAACTCCATCAACGCCAGCGGCTCGGACGTCGGCTGCGGGGAGCCGCCGGCCGGCTCGACGGTGATGCCCATGCCGGTCGCCTCGCCGAGTCGGCCGTCCATCAGCAGTGCCTGCTCGTCGGCGCCCGCGTCCAGCAGGCCGGCCGGCCGCATCGTCTCCTGGTCGGCGAACCACAGCTGGTAGACCCGCCCCTCCGGCGGCGCGGGCAGCCCGGAGGCGAGGAACGCCACCCGGTCGTGGTCGGGGGAGACCACCACCGTCGCCGAACCACCGCCCCGCACCGCGCCCGTGGTCATCCGCGCGTCCGGCGAGGAGAGCACGGCCGTCAGCTCCTCGGCCAACCGCTCGGCGCTGGCCTCCCGTTCGCGCGCCTGCTCGGCGCTGTACCACTGCCACGCCGTGGTCCCGCCCAGCAGCAGCGCCGCGAGGCTCGCGGCCAGCGCGAGCGGCGGCAGCCCGCGGACGGCGCGCCGGACCGCGCCGCGCGGCGGCTCCTGGCGGACCCTGCCGATCCGCTCCAGCACCGCGCGCCGCATCGCCGGCGGCGGCTCCGTCGCCATCGCGGTGCCCAACCGGGCGGCGGTCTCGGTGAGTTCGGCGACCTCCCTGGCACAGGAGGCGCACCGTTCCAGATGGCGCTCGAATCCGCGCCGCTCCTCCTCGGGCACCGCGTTCACGGCGTAGGCGCCGCTCAGCGTGTGCGGTTCGACATCGTGCGACATGTTCACGCCGTCACCCCCAGGCAGTCCCGCAGCCGGATCAGTCCGTCGCGCAGCCGTGTCTTGACCGTGCCGAGCGGCAGCGACAGCAGCTCGGCGACCTCGCGGTAGGTCAGGCCCCGGTAGTAGGCCAGGGTCACCGACTCCCGCTGGCGCGGCGTGAGCCCGTCGACGCAGCGCCGCACCTGTTCGCGTTCCAGCCGCGTCTCGACCTGCTCGGTGACCTCGTCGAACGGCGGGGTCCGATCCAGCAGCGCGGCCCTGTGCTCGCGGTCGGTGGCGGCCTGCGCGGAACGCACCCGGTCCACCGCCCTGCGGTGCGCGATGGTCATCACCCACGCCATCGCCGAGCCGCGCTCCCGCCGGTAACGGGGCGCCTGCCGCCACACCTCGACCAGCACGTCCTGGGCGACCTCCTCCGACTGCGCGGGGTCGCGCAGCACGCTGCGCACCAGCCCCAGCACGGGGCCGGCGACGGCGTCGTAGACGGAGGCGAACGCCTCGTGGTCGCCCTTGGCGACCTCCCCGAGCAGCGCGGAGAGGTCGGGCGTCTGGGGCTGCTCCTGCCCGATCCTGGCCGGCCGTCTCACCGCGCCGCACCTCCCGCGTGCCCGCGGGGCGCGTGCCCGCGCGGGGTTGGGCGTGGTGGGTTGGGTGGTGCTGACGTCATGGTTCCTCCGGGTCGGGCGGCAGCCGTTCGCTCCCCCTCATTCGTCGCTGACACCCTCCCGGATGGGTCCACCCACGCCTGGCCTGGCCGGCCGGGGTGGGGTGTCGTCCTCGCCCCGGTGTTGGGTTGCTCGCGCAGTTCCCCGCGCCCCTTGGTAGTGGTGGGCGTGGTCGGTCAGCTGCGGGTTCACGTTCGGTAGGTGGCGGCCTGTTTGGGGGCGCGGGGAACTGCGCGGTGCATTGGTGGCGGGGGTTGGTCGACTATGGTCCGCGCCGGTTAGGTGGGTCGTCGTCTACACCCCGCTGGTCGGTTGCTCGCGCCGTTCCCCGCGCCCCTGCACTGCCGTGGGCGGCTTGTTTGGGGGCGCGGGGAACTGCGCGGTGCATTCGTGGCGGGGGGGCGGACGACCACGGTGCCGCACCGGCAAGGTGGGTTGTCGTCCTCGGCCCGCCCCGGAGGGGCTCAGCGCCAGTTGGCCTTGTCCGGGTCGGTGCCGATCCGGTGCGGGGTGTCGAGCGCCGCGACGGCCGCGAGGTCCTCGTCGTCCAGCGAGAAGCCGAAGACGTCGAAGTTCTCCGTGATCCGCGACGGCGTCACCGACTTCGGGATCACCACGTTGCCCAGCTGGAGGTGCCAGCGCAGCACCACCTGGGCCGGGGTGCGGCCGTGCTTGTCGGCGATCCGCCGCAGCTCGGGGGCGTCGAGCAGCCCCTTGCCCGAGCCCAGCGGGGAGTACGCCTCGGTGAGGATCCCCAGCTCGCGGTGGAGCGCGCGCGACTCCTCCTGCTGGAAGTTCGGGTGCAGCTCGATCTGGTTGAGCGCGGGAACGATCTCGGTCTCGTCCAGCAGCCGGCGCAGGTGCGGCGGCTTGAAGTTGGAGACGCCGATCGCGCGGGCCCGGCCGTCGGCCAGGATCTTCTCCAGGGCCTTCCAGCTCTCCACGTACAGGTCGTGCGCGGGCGCCGGCCAGTGGATCAGGTAGAGGTCGACATAGTCCAGGCCCAGCTTGGCGAGCGAGGTGTCGAACGCGGCCAGCGCGGTGTCGTAGCCCTGGTCGGTGTTCCACAGCTTGGTGGTGACGAACAGCTCCTCGCGCGGCAGTCCGGAGGTGGCCAGCGCGCGACCGGTACCCTCCTCGTTGCCGTACACGGCGGCGGTGTCGATGCTGCGGTAGCCGGCGGCCAGCGCCTGGCTCACCGCGACCTCGGCCTGGTCGTCGGGGACCTGCCAGACGCCGAAGCCCAGCTGGGGCATCCGGACACCGTTGTTGAGGGTGACTTCGGGGACGGGGGTGGGGACGGGGGCGCTACTCACGTGCGATTTTGTCCTTCTCTGATCATGGATGTTCGATTCGGGGTGCCTCTCCTGGCTATCACGACCCTGCCTACCCAAACCAGGACAGGGGGCTACCTTGTTCCCTCCACGACCTCGCCGCGCGTCTCCCCCTCCGGGGGAAGACCGGCCTCGTCCGCGAGACCGAGGCGCTCCGCGCCGCTGTACACGTTCATCGACGCCCCGCGCAGAAAGCCCACCAGGGTCATCCCCGTCTCCGCCGCCAGGTCGACCGCGAGCGACGAGGGCGCGGAGACCGCCGCCAGCGTGGGGATGCCGGCCAGCACCGCCTTCTGGACCAGCTCGAACGAGGCGCGCCCCGAGACCAGCAGCACGGTGCCGCTCAGCGGGAGCGACCCCGAGGTGAGGGCGTGGCCGACGATCTTGTCCACCGCGTTGTGGCGGCCCACGTCCTCCCGCACGTCGAGCAACGCGCCGTCCGCCGTGCACAGCGCCGCCGCGTGCAGCCCGCCGGTGCGGGCGAAGACGCGCTGCGCCTCACGCAGCCGGTCGGGCAGCTCGGACAGCACCGCCGGGTCCAGGCGCGGGCCCGGCGGCAGCGGCAGGGGCCAGCGCGCGGTGGTGCGCACCGTGTCCAGCGACACCCTTCCGCACAGCCCGCAGGACGAGTTCGTGAACACCCGACGGTCCAGCGACACGTCAGGTCCCGGCACCCCGTCGGCCAGCCGCACGTCGACGACGTTGTACGTGTTGGCGCCGTCCGGGCCCTCCGCCCCCGCGCAGTAGGCGATCCGCGCCAGCTCGGCGGGGTCGGCCAGCACCCCCTCGCTGACCAGGAAGCCGGTGGCCAACGCGAAGTCGTCGCCCGGCGTGCGCATCGTCACCGCCAGCCGGCGCCCGTTGACCCTGATCTCCAGTGGTTCCTCGCCTACCAGGGTGTCGGCGCGCGCGGAGACCGCGCCGTCCCTGACGCGGATGACCCGGCGGCGTTCGGTGACCCGTCCCATGCCCGCCATGATGGCACCGCCACCCGCCCCGGCGGCAGCGCCCGGGCGCGCGTCAGCGGGACGCGCCCGCTCAGCCGCCGCCGTCGCCGGGCGGCACCGGCCACGCCGCGTCCAGATGGTGGCCCAACGCGGCCAGCGCCCCGTCCAGTTCGCCCGCGAGCAGCGCCTCCACGATCGCCAGGTGCTCCACGACGGCCCGCTCCACCCGTTCCGCCGTCAGCGGGTCCCGCACCCGCGCGGGACGCAGACGGACCAGCGCCGACTCCAGCGTCTCGGTCAGCCTGGGGTTGCCGGAGGCGGCCAGCAGCGCACGGTGGAACTCCTCGTCGCACCGCACGAACGCGGGCCCCGGAGCCGGCGGTTCGGCGCGCAGCGCCCGCCAGCGCCCCCGCAGCGCGCGCAGCGCCGCCCGGTCGTGCGCCCCGGCGCGCGGACCCGATGCGCGCGCCACACCGCGCAGCTCGACGGTGGCCCGCAACTCGACCAGATCCGCCAGCGCGTCCCCGGCCAGCCGGGCCGGGTAGTAACCCTCGCCGCGCCGCTCGACCAGGCCGTCGGCCACCAGCCGCACCAACGCCTCCCGCACCGGCGTGCGGGAGACCCCGAGCCGCGCCGCCAACCGCACCTCGACCAGCCGGTCGTCCGGCCCGAGCGCGCCCGACCACAGCAGGTCACGCAGGTGCAGATACGTCTCGGCCCTCCTGTCCCTGCCGGCCCTGGCCCCGGAGACGGCGGCCGGGGGCCCCGCCGAAGCCGAAGGGTCGCCGTCCATGGGCGGCGACCCTAGGAACGACGTGTTACCCCCACTTTGAGGGCGGATCACCGGCACGTTAAGCGCTCCCGCGCGCCTCACCCCGCGCGGCCGACGCGCGGCTCGGCCCTCGGACACCCGTTGACGCGGGGACCCGGCGCTGCTGCACTGGAACGCATGAAGCCCGCGCGACCGCTGGTCACCCGCGACCACATCGACTTCGGTCGAGTGTGGTCCGCTGCGTGTCGCCGCGTCGCCGCCTGACCACCGAGGTCAACGAGCAGGCCACGCCGGGGCGTTCGCACCGCCGCCGGCCCCCGCGCGCCCCCGCGCGCGCCCCACCCCAGCTTTGCCGCGCGCCGCACCGGCGCAGCGGCCGAAAGGCGTGATTCCCCATGCCCGTCGAGTTCCTCGGCATCGCCGCCACCCACGACGGCTCGGAGACCGCACCCCGCTCCGGGCCCGCGTTCGACCCCGACTACACCCTCCGGATCGCCCGTGCCCACGAGGACCACGGCTGGGACCGGGTCCTCTTCGCCTACGGCTCCGGCACCGCCGACCCCGCCACGGCCGCCGCCCTGCTCGCGTCCCGCCTCGACCGCCTCCAGATCCTGCTGGCGCACCGGCCCAACCTCTCCTACCCGACCTACGCCGCCCGGGTCTTCGCCACCCTCGACCAGATCAGCGGCGGCCGGCTGACCGTGCACTTCATCACCGGCGGCAGCGACCACGAGCAGCGCCGCGAGGGCGACACCCTCACCAAGGACGAGCGCTACGCCCGCACCCGCGAGTACATCGAGATCGTCAAGAAGGTGTGGACCCGCACGGAACCCTTCGACCACGAGGGCGCGCACTACCGCTTCCAGGACTACGTCAGCGACGTCTTCCCCGCCCAACTGCCCCGCCCCGACGTGTCGTTCGGCGGCTCGTCGGAGGCCGCGCTGGCGGCGGGCGCGGCCGAGGCGGACATCTACTGCCTGTGGGGCGAGCCGCTGGAGCGCACCGCCGAGCAGATCGCCGCCGTCCGCGCCGCCGCCGCGGCGGCCGGCCGCACCACCCCGCCACGCATCCAGGTCGCCTTCCGGCCGATCATCGCGCCCACCGAGGAACTCGCCTGGGAGAAGGCCCACCGCACCCTCGCCGCCATCCGGGCCGGCGGCCCCGCGGGGCGCCGACGCCGCCCCGGCGCCGGGGGGCGCCCGGAGAACACCGGCTCCCAGCGGCTGATCGCCATCGCCGAACAGGGCGAACGCTACGACCGCGCCCTGTGGACCGCGCCGGCCGCTGCCACCGGGGGCGCCGGCAACTCCAACGCCCTCGTCGGCACACCCGACACCGTCGCCGAGGCGCTGCTCGACTACCACGAGCTGGGCGTCGACATCATCTCCGCACGCGGCTACGACCTGTTGGGCGACGCCATCGACTTCGGCCGCCACGTGATCCCGCTCGTCCGCGCCGAGGTGGCGCGCAGGGACGCGGCCCGAGAGGCGCACGCGGGGCGCGCGAACGGCGCTCCCACGTCGGGGGAGTCGGTCACCACCCCTTGACGCTGCGCACACCCGAGCCGGACAATCCGAAGGAAGGACTGCCCAGGGGCGGTCCTCGCCGAACGGACGGAGCGCTCGATGGCGGACGGAACGACGCGGGCGCGACGCGCGCTTCCCGCGCCCTCCGCTCCTCCGCCCCGTTCCCGACCCGCCGCGGACGTCTCCTGCTCCGCGCTCCCCGCGCCCAGGCTGCTGACCTGCCGGCGCCACATCGATCTGCTGCGCGTCTCTAGCGCGGTCTGAATCCCGCCGCAAGGAGCGGTCGCGGGGCCCCGGCCCCGCGACCGCTCTCTCTCCTGCCCGCCTGCCCTCGCGTCCCCTCGTGCAGAAACGTCCCAAGGAGAGCCATGCCCGCACCGCTGCCGAACTCGCCGACAAACCTTCCCTGTCTGGTCCGCGAACGCATCGGCACCGACGCCAAGAGCGGTCACTACCCGGCACCCCACCGCTACCGGCTCCACCTGACGCTCGCCAGCCCCGACGGGCTGCGCGTGGCGATCACCCACGCGCTGCTCGGCCTGGACGAGGTGCTCCCGGTGACCCTGCTGCCCGCGCCCCACGAGGCGGGCAACGGGCGCACCGCGCTCGACGCCGCCTACGCGGCCACCCTCCACGGCCACACGGGACCCGGCGCCAGCCCGGCGCTGACCGACAGCTGGACCGGGCGACTGGTCAGCAACCACGTTCCGGACATCCTCGCCGACCTCAGCCTCCGCTTCCGCGCCCCGGACCGCCCCGCGCTGCGCCCGGCCCCACTGGCCGGCGGCATCGACGCGTTGACGCTGCGCTGCGAACGAGGCATCGGGGAGGCCGCCCAACTCGCGGGCGAGGCGGGCGCGGGAGAGGCCGGGGAACGGGCACTGGAGACACTGCTCGCGACGCTCACCGCCTTCGACCGGCGGGTGGCCGAAGCGCCGTTCGTCCTGGGCGACGAGCTGACCGCCGCCGATGTCGAACTCTGGGTCGCCCTGGTCCGGTTGGACACCGTCCACCGCTGTCACCTGGGCGCCGACGCGGTCCACCGGATCGCCGAACACCCGGCCCTGTGGGCCTACGCCCGCCGCCTCCTCGCGCACCCCGCCTTCGGCGGCAAGCTCCACCTCACCGACCTGACCCGCCACCACGCCCACCACTGCCGCGGCCTCGAAGCCGCCGGCGCCGCCGTCCACATCATCGACTGGACGGCGCACCGCGACGCGCTGATCCGTTGAGCACGGGTCACGGGCGGAAAAGCCGGGGGCGGGGATCCGCCCGCTGCGCGGGGAGCGTGGGTGCGACCACCTGGTCGAGCTCCAGGGTGGCGGCGTGTAAGAGCGGGGTGTCCTCGCCGAGGACACCCCGCGCCAGGGCAGACGACCGGTCGGCGAACTCGCGAGCGAGATCGCCGAGGGCGGAAACCTCACTCTTCCGACAAGAGGTAGTCGAGTCCTTCGACCGTGTGCCAGATCAGTAGTTGGTCGAGGGGCAACGCGGAGGCCTCCGCGCGCTCGCGGAGTCGCTCGTACGAGAGGCCGGCTCGTTCGAGCAGCTCCTCCCGCTGTCGCAGCGCCTCGGCCCGGGTCATGTGAATCACGGTGGGCATCGCCAACGCCCTTCGTTTCCCCGGGCGCGGCAGACCGCGTTGACAGCGCTCGGGGGCGCCGTCCGTGCTGTCCCTCGAAAAGGCCATGTGCCTCACCTCTACCCCGTGGTGGTGTCGCGCACCGGTGCCGAGACCCCGTCACCCGTAAGAAGGGCGACGTTCGAGGCGCCGAGTTGACTGTTCGTTCCGCGACGGGCCCGGCCCCGAACGGGCTCCCCAGCCCAGCCACTCCCTGACCGGTGCGTGGATTCCGTGGGGCACGTACGCGCCCATCTCTCCTCGCGTGACCCACACGATCTCCGCGATCTCGTCGGGGGCCGCGACGGTCGCCGTGCCGTGGAGCACCCGGCAGCCGACGTAGGACACGCGGCGGCCGGTCAGGGGGTGCACGCGTGAACCGAGCGGCGCGACGGCTTTGACGGTGAACCCGGTCTCCTCCCGCGTCTCCCGGACGGCTGCCTCCTCGACGGTCTCGCCCGCTTCGATCTTCCCGGCCGGGAACTGCCAGGACAGCTCGCCCTCAGACACCCGCCGCCGGACGAGCAGGACGCGCCCTTCGGCGACGACGATCCCCGCGCTGACGCCGCGGCCGTGCCCTTCCGCGGGATCTCGCCCGGTCACATTGCCTCCGGTCTCGTGCGGCCTCGTCGTTGATTCGAGTGGCGATCCTCTGCCCGAGCGCGTCGTCGCTTGCGGAGGGGCACCCGAACAGGGGGCCCTGACTGACGGGAGCGAGGACGGGGGAGCCCCCGCGGAGGAACTCCCGTGTCAGACGCGGTCAGTTCGTCGGCGCGGTCAGTCGCCGACCTGTCGAGGACTGCCGCCTCGTCGGCGGTCGGCGTCGAGAAGGTAGTCGATGTCCTCGATCGTGTGCCACACGTCTAGGCACTTTCGTTTGGATCATCGTGCGGACCAGATGAAGATGCCTGCGATGTGGAGTCCGGCGAGGTAGATGGTTGCGGTTTTGTCGTATCGGGTGGCGAGGCCGCGCCAGTGTTTGATGCGGTTGATGCACCGTTCGACGGTGTTGCGTTGCTTGTAGGTCTCGCGGTCGAAGGCGGGTGGTCTGCCGCCGTGGCTGCCGCGCCGCTTGCGGTGGGCAG
>NZ_VDGT01000051.1 GCF_006335015.1 Streptomyces sedi | reverse complement strand
ATCACCACCCGACACACCCTCCGCAAGCACCCCCAACGACCGCACCAGGCCCTCGCGGTCATCGGCCACCAGCACGGCGCGGTGCGGCAGGTGGGCCCGGGTGGTGGCGAGGGAGAAGGCGACGTCCACGACACCGGCGTCGGGGTGCGTCGTCAGGTGCGTCTTCAGCCTCTCGACCTGCTCGCGCAGGGCCGCCTCGGACCGTGCCGAGATCACCCAGGGGACCTTCGTGCCCACCAGGTTCGCGTGGCCGCCCGTCGGCTCGCCGGCGTCGGGCGCGGTCTCCTCCGGGGCGTCCGGTGGCGCCTGTTCCACGATGAGATGGGCGTTGGTACCGCTGATGCCGAACGAGGAGACCGCGGCCCGGCGCGGCTGGTCGCCCTCGGGCCACGGCCGGGCCTCGGCCAGCAGCTCGACGGCGCCGGCGGACCAGTCCACATGCGGCGACGGCTCGTCCACGTGCAGCGTCCTGGGCAGCAGCCCGTGCTCCATCGCCATCACCATCTTGATCACCCCGGCGACGCCGGCGGCGGCCTGGGTGTGCGCGATGTTCGACTTGATCGACCCCAGCCACAACGGCCGACCCTCGGGCCGCTCCTGACCGTAGGTCGCCAACAACGCCTGCGCCTCGATCGGATCACCCAGCGTCGTTCCGGTGCCGTGCGCCTCCACGACGTCGATCTGCCCGGGCTCCAGCCCGGCCGCGGTCAGCGCCTGACGGATCACCCGCTGCTGCGAGGGACCGTTCGGCGCCGTCAGCCCGTTGGAGGCGCCATCCTGGTTGATCGCGGAACCACGAACCACAGCCAACACCCGATGACCGTTGCGCCGCGCGTCCGAGAGCCGCTCCAGCAGCACCAGGCCCACGCCCTCGCCCCAGCCGGCGCCGTCGGCGGCACCGGAGAACGCCTTGCAGCGGCCGTCGGCTGCGAGACCGCGCTGCCGGCTGAACTCCACGAACGCCATCGGGCTGACCAACACCGACACCCCGCCGGCGACCGCGAGGGAGCACTCGTCGGAGCGCAGCGCCTGAACGGCCTGGTGCATCGCGACCAGCGACGAGGAGCAGGCCGTGTCCACGGTGACGGCCGGCCCCTCAAGGCCGAACGTGTACGCGAGCCGGCCGGAGATCACGCTCGCCGCCGTTCCGGTCACGGCGAAGCCTTCACCGTTTTCGCCGGGCGCGGTCGTGTTGCCGTACTCCGACCCCATCGAGCCGACGAACACCCCGGCCGGGACACCGCCGAGCGACAGCGGGTCGATGCCCGAGCGTTCGAACAACTCCCAGGCGGTCTCCAGCAGGAGGCGCTGCTGCGGGTCCATGGCCAGCGCCTCGCGTGGGGAGATGCCGAAGAGCCCCGCGTCGAAGTCGGCCAGGCCGGGCAGGAAGCCGCCGTGCCGCGTGTAGGACGTGCCGGGGCTGTCGGGGTCCGGGTCGTAGAGCCCGTCCACGTCCCAGCCACGATCGGTCGGGAACTCCGACACGGCGTCCCGGCCCTCGGCGACCAACGACCAGAGGTCCTCCGGCGAGTCCACCCCGCCCGGGTACCGGCAGGCCATGCCGACGATCGCGATCGGCTCCCGGATCTTGTCCTCGACGGTCTTCAACCGCTCCCGGGTCGACAGCAACTCCGTCATGAGCCGCTTGGAATAGTCGAGAATCTTCTTTTCCTGGTCGTTAACCATGTGGCTGTTGCCTCCAACGTAAGGAAATGGGCGCGGCGCTGACGCGACTCAGTCGATGCCCAACTCTTTCTCCATGAGAGCGAGCATTTCGTCGTGGCTCGCGGACTCGATCGCGTCCTGCCGGACGGCGGTCTCCGAGGTGTCCCGCGCGTTGTCCAGCTTCCAGAGAATCCCTTGCAACCGCTTGACAAGGCGGGAACGGCCGGCGCCGTCGGGTGGAGTGGCGGCCAACGCCGCCTCCAGACTGTCGAGTTCGGCAAGGGCCGGTGTCGCCAATGAGGTCGACTCGTCCTTCTGGTCGCCGAGGAGTTGGGTGTGGAGATAGTCGGCCAGGGCCGACGGAGTCGGATAGTCGAACACCAACGTCGCCGGCAACCGCTCCCCCGTCGCCGCACCCAACCGATTCCGCAACTCCACAGCCG
>NZ_VDGT01000050.1 GCF_006335015.1 Streptomyces sedi | reverse complement strand
GCGGCTCGATCACCGCCCACAACGCGTCGTCCACAATCCACGGCCTGCTCACACCCTCACGAACGGCCCAATCCTCACACCGGACACGGCCACCAGCACCGCATCACAAGATCGTGTTACGAGCTCTAAAGAAGTGTACTGGTCATCAAATGACCCAGGTCGAAGAACGGCTCGGTCCAACTACGGCTGTCCCTGGATACCGCCGAGCCGGCCATGTACCGCACGGTGTACGTCTGACACCGGGGCGATGAACTGGGATCGGGGTGGTCGGTTGGGTGCTGCCATGGTTGTCGACCGGGTGCGCCACCTGATGGGTGTCGGGCCTGCCAACATCGGATGGGACTCATAATCCGTCGGCCGTGGGTTCGAGTCCCACCTTCTCGCACGCGGAGAACGCGCCCCTGACCTGGGACTCTTCGGAACCATAGACCCGGTTGCTTCGGAGTGGGGGGCAGCCCATTTCCCTGCTGGCCCCCCGCTGGCCCGAACCGATGTTGTCGCTCTCTTCCCCTACCAGCTGCGGATACCACCTCCATCATCTCCCCCCAGGAAGCCCTCCCAGGCGGTCAGGGATGCGGACGATCCCCGCGCCGCGACGCTGCCAGATCAAGCAACACCCGCATCGGGCAGGACGCCGGCCCACGGCAGAGTGGGCCGGGCTGCGCTTGTACATGCGTCGCAAGCCACCCAGAACCCCGCGTGGGCGACCATGAGATCCGAAGACTGCGGGCAGGGTCTTACGCGAAGCCGGGCTCGTTCGGCGGGACGGCACAGCCGAGGTCCCTGCCCCCGCCTTACGACTCCCGGCCAACCCGCCAACAACGTAGAGCCCGTTCTTGAAACTTGGTCGACGAGTAGCCCGACACGGACGCCGCTCTCGGTCGAAGCAAACTGCGCTGCCGCGCGGCGCGCTCGGCCCAGTTGCTAGCTGATGACGGCCGAACGACTTCCCGAAAAGTGGAACGGTGCCTGCTCCGACCCCCTAGGTGTGTTGTTCGGGCAGGTTGGTGACGCGGCTGGCTGGGGTGTGGCCGCTGATTCCGGTGTGGGGTCGGTGGTAGTTGTACCAGTCCAGCCAGTCGGGGAACGCTGCCCGCCGTTCGTTGTCTGAGGTGTAGGGCCGGTGGTAGGCCCATTCTTCGAGCAGGGTGCGGTGGAAGCGTTCGACTTTGCCGTTGGTCTGCGGGCGCCAGGGCCTGGTCCAGCGGGGGCTGATGCCCAGCTGGTGGCAGGTCTGGCGCCAGGTGTTCTTGCTGTAGGCCCAGGCGTTGTCGGTCAGGACGCGTTCGACGGTGATGCCGCGCGCGGCGAACCAGGCGGTGGCGCGGGTGAGGAAGCCGGCGCAGGTGGCGGCGGTTTCGTCGGGCAGGTCTTCGGTGTAGGCGAGACGGGTGTGGTCGTCCAGGGCGGTGTGCAGGTAGGCGTATCCCGCGCCGTTGCGGCGGTCCTTGTTCGGGCTGCCGGCCGCACGGCCGAGGACCTTGTGGCCGCCGCCGTCGGGGATGCGGCCGAGCTTCTTGACGTCGATGTGGACCAGTTCACCGGGTCGGGAGCGTTCGTAGCGGCGGATCGGTTCGCTGGTGGCCCGGTCGCAGACGGCAAGGACGGGCAGGTGATGCCGTTGCAGGATCCGGTGGGCGGTGGATGCGGCGATGTTGCAGCGGGTGGCCAGACGAAGGGGGCCGATGCGGTGTTCGCGGCGCAGACGCACGACCTGTGCCTCGACGGCGGGAGAGGTGCGGTACGGCTGGTGATGCGGGCGGCTGGAGCGGTCGTGCATCCCGGCCACACCCATCTGCCGGTAGCGGGTGGCCCACCGTGCGGCGGTGGTGTGGCTGACCTGGAAGCGTTCCGCGGCCCGCCGTAGCGGCCAGCCGTCATCGACGACGCACCGGGCCAGCCGCAGCCTGCCGGTCGGAGTCAGCGGGGCGTTACGGTGGGACACGAGGGCCTCCTGAGCTTCGGCGGTAGATGTCGCAATCCACACCGAACCCAGAAGGCCCTCACCCGTTCAAGCACCCAGCACGCGTGTCACCAACCTGCCCGAACAACACACCTAGGCTGTGTATCGGAAGTAGCTGTTGAGGGTGCTGAGTAGCTGCGATCATCCGGGCCATGACTGTTGATTGGAGCGGTGACAAGGTCGTCTTTCGGCGCGCTGCTGCGGAGCACATGGACGATGTGCTGAGC
>NZ_VDGT01000004.1 GCF_006335015.1 Streptomyces sedi | reverse complement strand
GTGAATGCTTCATCAAAAGATGTCACCCACAAAGATGCTCGAACATCCTCGCAAATAACTCAAAAATCTGGCATTGACTTTTGGCACGCTGTTGAGTTCTCAAGGAACGGACGCTTCCTTCAAACCCTTCTCAGGGCCCTCCGGGCGTTCCCTTCGCTGTGTCCACTACTTTAGAACCAACCCCGCCCGAATTCCAAATCCGGGCTCCGGAACCCCAATTCGGACATACCTCGGACAAGCCGAAGCAGACCCTCACCGGGAATCAGGTTCACACGAAGTGGGTGCCACACATGGCGGCAGAGTGCGCCCTTGACGAGCGCTTGAGGAACCTTACGTGGTCCCCCCTACGGCGTCAACTCGCGTCGGGGAGGGCGAACTCCGCCCAGACCGCCTTTCCTCCCTCGGGGAGTCGGCGGGCTCCCCACTCGGCCGCGATGGTGGCCACCAGGGCGATGCCGCGGCCCGCCTCATCGGCCGGTTCGACCTGCTGGCGGCGGGGCAGGTGCTCGTCCCCGTCCGTCACCTCGACGATCAGCCGGCGGTCGGTGCGGCGCAGCCGCAGGCGCATGGGGGCGCGGCCGTGTTTGAGGGAGTTGGCGACGAGTTCGCTGGTGGCCAGCACTCCCCACTCCCTCAGCTCCTCGGGGAAGCGCCAGCTGGCCAGCACCCCGTCCGCGAAGGCGCGGGCGCGGGGCGCGGCCTCGATGCCGCCGAGCAGGTCGAGGGCGGCGCCCCGGAAGAGGTCGGCCTCCTCGCCGTGGCGCTCGGGGCAGGTGAGAACGAGCACGGCGACGTCGTCGTCGTGGTCCTCGGTGATGTCGAGGGCGCGCAGCAGGCGGTGGCAGGTGATGCCGGGGCTGTCGCCCGCGCCGGCCAACGCGCGTTCCAGGGCGCCGAGGCCGACGTCGATGTCGGCGTCGCGGCGTTCCACCAGACCGTCGGTGTAGAGGACGGCCTGCGCGCCGGGGCGGAAGGGGACGGTGCCGGAGGCGTGGATCCAGCCGCCGGTGCCCAGCGGCGGCCCGGTCGGGTCGGTCACGCGGTGGACCGTGCCGTCCGCCTCGCGGATCAGCGCCGGGAGATGGCCGGCCGAGGCGTAGGTGAGGCTGGCCTCGTTGGGGTCGTAGACGGCGTAGACGCAGGTGGCGATCTGGCTGGCGTCGATGTCGGCGGCCAGTCCGTCGAGGAGGCCGAGCACCTCGTGCGGCGGCAGGTCGAGCTTGGCGTAGGCGCGGACGGCGGTGCGGAGCTGGCCCATGACAGCGGCGGCGCGCACGCCGCGGCCCATCACGTCGCCGATGACCACGGCGGTGCGGCCGGCGCCGAGGGTGATCACGTCGTACCAGTCGCCGCCGACGGCGGCCTCCAGGCCGCCCGGTTGGTAGACGGCGGCGACCCTGAGGTCGTCCGGCTGCTCCAACTTCTGCGGGAGCAGGCTGCGTTGGAGGGTGACGGCGGCGGCGCGCTGTTCGCTCTCGCTCTCCCTGAGGCGTGTGGCCGCGACGACCTGGTCGGTGATGTCGGCGGCGAAGACCAGCACCCCGCGCTGGGCGGCGCCGCCGTCGGGGCCGGTGAGGCGGATCGGGGTGCAGGTGAAGGTGAAGTGGCTGTCGCGGGTGTCGCCCGGGACGCTGCGGGACTTCATGGTGCGCGGGGTGCCGCTGCGTTGGACCTGGTCCATCAGGGGGAGCAGGCCGAGCTCCACCAGCTCGGTGAGGGACTCGCGGGCCGGGACGCCCGGCTGGCGGGTGCCGAAGAGCGCGGCGTACGCCTCGTTGACGTAGGCGACTCGGTGGTCGGGGCCGTGGACGACGGCGACCGGTGCGGGGACCTGGCCGAGCAGCTCGTGCACGGCGAGGGCGTCGACGCCGGGGCCGCCGGCCGACGGGGCCCTGGCGGCCGGCTCACGGGGCTCGGCCCTGGCCGCCGGGACGGAGGCCGCCGGCTCCTTGCCGGCGCCGGCCGGTGCCGGGGAGCGTCCGTCGGTGGCGCCGTGGCGGCGCTGTGCTCCGGGCAGCCGGATTCCCCAGCGCGTCAAATTCACAGCGTTCCGATCCGATTCGTTCCGGGAGTCGTCTGTCTTCTTACTCTTGGGTGAGCGGCGTCCCACCCATGGTCACACGGTCGGGGGTCGGGTCGGACCCGTGGGCGTGGCCTCAGGGGCGCTTTCGGCGGCGGTCGGGGTCGGCTGCCAGCTCGAACTCGGCTCGCGGGTGTTCCAGCGAGCCGAGTGAGACGATCTCACGTTTGAACAATCCCGCAAGGGCCCATTCGGCGAGGACGCGCGCCTTGCGGTTCCCCGTGGGCATCCGCCCGAGGTGGTAGACGCGGTGGAGCAGCCAGGCGTTGAGTCCCTTGAGTTTTCGGCCGTATACGCGTGCGACGCCCCGGTGCAGGCCGAGTGAGGCGACGGAGCCGCCCTGGCGGTGTCGGTAGTCGGTGGTCGGCCGGTCTTCGAGGGTGGCGACAAGGTTGTCGGCGAGGGTGCGGGCCTGACGGACCGCGTGTTGGGCGTTGGGGGCGCACATCGGAGTCCGCGCGCCGGAGCGCGGGGAACGGGCGCGGGGCGCATCGGGGTGTGACGGCTTGTCCGCGGTGGTTCCCGAACGCCTCCGCTGCTCGGTGCCGGCGGCCTCCGCCGGTTCGGCGGTCGCGGCGAGGTCGGGGACGGCTGCCGCGTCGCCGGCGGCCCAGACATGGGGGACGCCGGTGACCCGCAGATCGGGTTCGCAGCGGACGCGGCCCGCCTCGTCGAGGGGGACGCCGCAGTCGGCGAGGACGGGGTGGGGCTTGACTCCCGTGGTCCAGACCAGGGTGCGGGCCGGGTGGCGTGAACCGTCGTCGAGGATGGCGACGCGGTCCTCGCAGCTGACCAGGCGGGTGTTGAGCCGAACGTCGATGTTGCGCCCGCGAAGCTCGCGCAACGCGTGGGCTCCCATTTCGGGCCCCACCTCGGGGAGGATGCGGTCGCTGGCCTCGACCAGTAGCCAACGCGGTTCGTCCGGGCGGATGTTGGGGTAGTAACGGCAGGCGTATCGCGCCATGTCCTCCAGCTCGGCCAGCGCCTCGACCCCGGCGTAGCCACCGCCGACGAAGACGAAGGTCAGGGCGGCGTCCCGCGCGGTGGAGTCCCTGGTGGAGGAGGCGATGTCGAGTTGCTCAAGCACATGGTTGCGCAGGCCGATCGCCTCCTCGATGTTCTTGAAGCCGACGCCGTGCTCGGCGAGACCGGGCACGGGGAGAGTGCGTGAGATGGAACCGGGGGCCAGCACAAGCTCGTCGTATTCCAGCCGGAGGGGTTCGCCGGACGCGTCGGACTCGGCCGCCGTGCGGACCATCACGGTGCGCGTCACGGGATC
This sequence comes from Streptomyces sedi, assembly GCF_006335015.1. GTDB lineage: Bacteria > Actinomycetota > Actinomycetes > Streptomycetales > Streptomycetaceae > Streptomyces > Streptomyces sedi. The sequence goes on along the minus strand of NZ_VDGT01000004.1, from coordinate 370,471 downwards.
GGCGCCGACGACCTCACCGGGCAGGAACCGGCAGTGCGGGAGCACCCGGCGCAGGGGAACGACGACGTGGCGAGGGGAGAGAGAGCCGGCCGCCGCCTCCGGAAGGAACGGCTGGTAGGTCATGTAGGGATCGGGGCTGACCACGGTGATCCGTATGTCACCGCCGCGCAGCTCGCGTCGCAGCCGACGTTGGAGGCGGCGGGCCGAGTACAGGCCGACGTAGCCGCCGCCGGCCACGACGATGTGCGCGGTGTGCTTGGTCACACGACCATGAGGCACCGCGGGACGGAGTTTTGTCCACAGGTCGTACGCAGGACGTCTCCGTTCGAGGGGCTCCGTCCGGGGGCGTTCTCCGGCGGTCGCGGTGCGCGCGGCCCGCGGTGTCGCGGCCCGGCGCGGTCGGTGGGGTGTCGGCTCGTTCGGCGAGGGACGGGGGTGTCAGTGGGGCGGCCTAGGGTGCCGTCGGAGGTTCGGAGAACCAGAAGCACCGACGAGGACGTGTTGCACGGGGGAAGTGGATCGACCGCTTCCTCGAAGGACTTGCCCGGCCGCGCGGCGCGCGGGTGGGCTTCGGGGGGTCACATGCGTGTCAAGGAGTCGGCCGACGGCCGTGAGACCGGAGAGAAGTCGAGCCCGGTGGCGAACGGCCGCTGGCAGGAGGGTCAGCGGCGTTCGGCGCCGCTGCGCGTCGACGCGCAGCGGAATCTGCGCCATGTGCTGAGCGCGGCGCGGGCCGTCTTCGGCGAGCAGGGGTACGGAGCCCCGATGGAGGAGGTCGCCCGCCGGGCACGGGTCGGTGTGGGGACGGTCTACCGGCGGTTCCCCAACAAGGAGGCGCTGGTCCGGCACATCGCGGCCGAGGAGACCCTGCGGCTGACCGAGCGGGCCAGGGAGGCGCTGGCCGTCGAGGACGAGCCGTGGCACGCGCTGGCCGGGTTCGTGCAGCGTTCGGCGGCGGCGGGCGCGGGGCGGTTGCTGCCGCCCGAGCTGCTGTCGGCCGGCGGGCGCGGGGAGCGGGTGCCGCCGCAGCGGACTCTTCCGGCGGCGCCGGGGGCGGCGGCCGGGGCGGCGCGGGCGGTGGTGCCCGACGAGGCGGAGGATGTGCCGGCCGAGTCGGGCGAACTGCTGGCGGCCGTCGAGCAGTTGGTGGAGCGCACCCGGGCGGCAGGGCAGCTGCGCGCCGATGTGACCGTGGCTGACCTGCTGTTGGTGATAGCGACGACGCCGCCGCGGCTGGACGATCCCGCGCGGCAGACGGCGGCCGAGGCGCGGCTGTTGGAGATACTGCTCCAGGGCCTGCGTCCCGGCGAGCGCTGACGGGCGCACGCGTGGCGTGCCGGGCTCGCGCGCCGGGAGACGCGCCGGCGGGTGCGCGCCCGGTGGGACCACCGGGCGCCTCTTGAACAGCGAGGGCACCCTGTACACCGCCCGAAAGGGTGGTTTGCGGGGTGCCCTCTCCTCCCCGGAGTGCGGTCATGACAGCCTGTCGTCGGTGCTGACACCCGCGTACGCGGCGCGGGAGCCACGAGGACAACGGGGGCCGGTCACATGGACTTTGACGGTCGGAGCGAACTCTCCGAGGAGTCCACCGTGCCCCGCCAGCGCGAGGAGCGCTCGGGAACGGCCGACCTCGAACTGATCGACCGGATGCGTCGGGGCGAGCCGGGAGCGTACGACGAGTTGTACCGGCGCCATGCCGAGTCCGTGCGCCGGTACGCACGCACCTGCTGCCGGGACGCGGACACGGCGGACGACCTGACCAACGAGGTGTTCGCCGCCACCCTCCAGGCGGTGCGGGGCGGCGCCGGGCCGCGAACGGCGGTGCGCGCCTACCTGTTGACGTCGGTGCGCCGGGTCGCCGCCGAGTGGGCGCGCACCACCCGACGGGAGCAACTGGTCGAGGACTTCGCGGTGTTCGCGCTGTCGGAGGCGGCGACCAGGGACGGACGCCCCGGTGCCGAGGAGTCGCCCGCCGAGGTGCGGGCGATGCGCGAGGCGGAACGCAGCATGGCGGTGCGGGCGTTCCGCTCGCTGCCGGAGCGCTGGCAGACGGTGCTCTGGCACACCGCGGTCGAGGAGGCGTCGCCGCGCGAGGTGGCGCCGCTGCTGGGGCTGACGCCCAACGCGACCGCGGTGCTGGCGCACCGGGCGCGCGAGGGGCTGCGGCAGGCGTTCCTCCAGGAGCATGTGAGCCGGACGCTGACCGAGGGCGGCGAGTGCGCGAGCTACGCGGAGCGGCTCGGGGCCTACGCCAGGGGTGGGCTGCGCACCCGGGCGGAGCGCGGGCTCCGCCGGCATCTGGAGGAGTGCCAGCGCTGTGCCTCGGCCGCCGTCGAGGTGCGGGCGGTCAACGAGAACATCGGAGCGCTGCTGCCGGTCGCGTTCGTGGGGTGGTTCGCCGCCGACGCGGGCGCGAAGGGCGGGCTGCTGTGGTCGGGGGCCGCGGGCGCGGGCGCGGGCGCGGGTGCGGGTGCCGCGGGCGCCGGCGCGGGTGGCGGTGCCGGCGCGGGCGGCGCGGTGAGCGAGGGGCTGGGAGCGCCGGTCAAGGCGGGCGTGGTCTCCGGGGTGGTGGCGACGGCGGTGGCGGCGGCCCTGGCGCTGGCCATGATGGGTGGCGAGCCGGAGCCGAAGGCCCCGCCGGAGGCGGCGGACGCCAAACCGCCGGCCGTGCCGGCACCGGAGCCGGAGCCCGCACCCGAACCGGAGCCGGAACCGACGCCAGAGCCAGAGCCAGAGCCCGAACCGACACCGGAACCCGAACCGGAGCCGGAACCAGAGCCGGAACCGACTCCAGAGCCAGAGCCAGAGCCCGAACCAACGCCGGAACCGGAGCCCGCACCCGAACCGGAGCCGGAACCCGAACCGGAGCCGACGCCGCCCCCCGCCGTGCCCGCCGCGCCGTACGAGCTGCACGAGTTGGCCTTCGACCTGTGGGGCGCCCGGGACGAGCCCACGGTGCGGCTGGCCGACAGCACCCCGCTCTGGCAACGGGAGCGGCTGAGCGTCGGCGGCGTCGAGTATCCGCACGGGGTGACGGTGCCGAGTTCGTCCTCGGTGGTCATCGACCTGAACGCCGCCTGCCTGAACTACTCGGCGCTGGTCGGCATCGACGACCTGAGCCAGGGGATCGGCGCGGCCGTGTTCTCGGTGTACGGCGACGGCGCCGAGCTGTGGCGCTCTCCCGAGATCGCCGCCGGGGAGCCCGCGATGCCGCTGACCGTTCCGTTGAACGGCGTGAAGGAGCTGCGGCTGGACGTCGAACCCCGGGGCGCCCTGGGCGCGTTGGCCCTGGCGGACTGGGCCGAGAGCCGGATCGTCTGCGGCTGAGGGGCACGTTCCCTCGGGGAGCACGCCCGGGGCGTCAGGGGGTGACGCCGCTGGTGACCGCGCGGGGGTCGTGGTGCCCCTCGGCGGTCCAGCAGGAGCCGCGCCGCAGCAGCAGACGGCGCAGCCACAGCTCGACGGAGACCAGCTCGGCGAGGCCGTCGAGCGCCAGCGGCTCGCCCTGCGAGGCGGCGCGCAGGGCCTTGCGGACGACGCGGGCCTCGACGAGTCCCGCGTCGGCGAGCAGCGGCGCGTCGAAGAGGTCGACGAGCGGCCCGACATGGGCGGTGAGCCCGGCGCGCAGGGTCTCGTGGTGCGCGGTGGCGCCGGTCGCGCCCCAGCCGGGGGGCAGGTCGCGGACGCCCGCGCCGTCCAGCACGGCGCGCAACACATCGGCGCGCGCCCCGGGTTGCACGCGCACGCTCTCGGGCAGCGCCTGACAGGCGCGGACCACCTGGTTGTCGTAGAACGGGGCGTGCAGCCGCTGGTGGCGCAGCTCGGTGGCCTGCTCGAAGACCCGCTGGTCGGCGGCGTGCCTGGCGAGCACGGCGCGGGCCCTGCGCACCCCCGGGCGGCCGGCCATCATCGCGCTGCGGGGGCTCGCGGCCACCGCGTCGAGCCGAATCGATACTTCCGCGAGCGCCTCCCCGGTCAGCCAGCGGGCCGCGGGGCCCGGCCGGCACCAGGCCAGCGCGGCGAGCGAGGCGCCCAACGCGCCGTCGGCGAGGGGGCTCTCCTCGGGCGGCTGGCGCAGCAGCACGGCGGCGCTGCTCAGCCCCTCGTGGTACGGGGTGCGGGCCAGCCGCCTGGCCGCGCGGTAGACGGTGAACGGGACGAGCACCGAACGGCCGCCCCCGCCGGTCGCCTTGGCCAACGCCGTGGCGGGGCGCAGCAGATGGCGTCTGCGGCGGTCCAGCACCAGGTCGGCGAGGCGGGCGGGGTGGGCGTCCAGGACCTCCCTGGCGCCGTTGCCGATGAGGTGGTCGGCGCTGCCGGCGGAGAGCCGGTGGCGGTGGCCGGCGGCGCCGACCAGGGAGGGCCCCGGCTCGTCGGTGAGCGGGCCCGACTCCAGGTCGCCGAAGGGCAGCGCGTCGTCGCCGCCGGCGACCACCACGTGGTGGAGCCGGGGGTTCTCCCCTATGGCGCGGGCGCGTTCCAACTCGGAGGCGCGCGCGCCGGCCGCGGGCCCCGCCAGCTGCGGCAGGTCGTTGAAGGTGACGGCGAGCAGGCGCTCGCCGGCCTGGGTGGCGCCGGTGCCGTAGACCGTGCCGGGCATTCCCGGCAGTCCGGCGGCGAGCAGCGCCAGGGTGGCGGAGGCGCTGCCGCCGGAGAGGTCCGCGCCGACGCCGGGCGCCGGCTCACGGCCGGAACGGGCGGCCCTGCGGTCGGCGGGGCCCATCCCGGGGACCGGTCCCGCGTCCCTGGCGGGGGCGTGCCGGGGCGCGGCGAGCCGGGTGCGGACGGCCTCGACCAGCGCCTCCCGCACCCCGGCGACCGCCGCCTCGCGCTCCAGCGGGGGCGCGGCGACGACCAGGGACTGGGTCGGCTCGTAGTCGGAGATGTCGCGGCTGCCGCCCTCGCGCAGCAGCAGCGCGTGGCCGGGCGGGACGCGGCTGACGCCGTCGTAGGGCGTGCCGTCGCCGATCGCCTCCGGCGACTCGGGGCAGGCGAGCAGGGCCGCGAGGTGGCCGACGTCCAGCTGCGCCTCGGTGAGGTCGGCCAGGGGCAGGGCGGCCGTGGCGTAGGCGGTGCCGCCGGCCCAGTCGGTGTGGAAGACGGGGCGGTTGCCCGCCAGGTCGGCGGGGATCACCGTGCGCCGCCCGAAGCGGGCGACGGCGGTGTAACTGCCCGGCCAGGTCGTGAGTTGACGGAGCGCGCCGGCGCGCGCGGAGACCAGCGCCCGGCGCAGGGTGGCGTCGTCCGCGCCGCAGTAGCCGAAGACGGCGAGATGGGTGTCCCCGTCGCCGTAGACGAGACGGATCTCGTCGGGCCGCCAGTCGCCGACGGCCCAGAGCGGATCGGGGCCGTCCCACAGGAGTTGGGCCCCCAACGGCTGGATGTCTCTGGCCGCGCTGGCGGACGCCCCGCTCCACCCGACCAACCACCGCATCGGCGCCTCCCCCCACTGTGTTTACGGGCCCTGTGGTCCCGGCGGACCGGTGCCGTCGCGTAGGTGTCAAGGCCAATGCTGCCATGGGAGGGACGGATGCGGGGCATACCGGGGAGGTAGTTCGCCTGTGTGGCGAACTACCTCGGACGCGGCGGATGCCCTGGGAAGGCCCGCCGAACTCTCTGTCCCGCCGCCGGAGACGACGTTTGTTTTCGGCCAAAGTCTGGTGACGGCAAGCTTGTTGATCAAGCGTCACGCACCTCGGGAGAGCTTGCGGTCCGGGAGACGCTGGCTGTCTCCCGGACCACACCGCCGTCCGCGGGGAATGAGACGACGGCTTCCCCCGACCCGCCGACCTTCGGGGCAGCGGGCCGACCCACGCGGAAACATGGAAGCGCTCCCCTCCGAAACTGCCCAGAGCGCACACCCGGGCGCACGGCCACATGCCGGGAGCACGGTCTCCCGGCCGAACGGCGCTCGTACGGGGGTACGGACATAATCCCGCCAACCGGCATCCACCCCCTTAACGGTGAGCAGGCGGCGAACTACGCTGGGTTCGCGGAGGCACGGGAATGCCCTGCGCTGGTCGCGGGGCTGCCGTTGGTGTGTCAGGGGTGCGCGCATGTCCAGGGAGCAACGCGGGCCGAACGAGAAGCTGGGCGCGGTTCTCGCCCTCGCGGGGATCAGTAACGCCGGGCTGGCCCGTCGGGTCAACGACCTCGGGGCGCAGCGGGGCTTGACGCTGCGCTACGACAAGACATCGGTGGCCCGATGGGTGACGAAGGGGATGATCCCCCAGGGGGCCGCCCCCCATCTGATCGCGGCGGCCATCAGCAGCAAGCTGGGACGCCGGGTCCCGCTGCACGAGATCGGCCTGGCGGACACGGATCCGGCGCCCGAGGTCGGGCTGGCCTTTCCGCGCGACGTGCGCGGGGCCGTCGACTCGGCGACGGAGTTGTATCGCCTCGATGTTGCCCCTGGCAAAGGCATCTGGCAGTCGCTGGCGGGATCCTTCACGGTCGCCGCGTACGCGACCCCGGTCTCGCGGTGGCTGATCACCCCGGCCGACGCCTATGTCGGCCGGGCGACCCCCGCGCAGGGCCCGTCCGCCGCCGGCCGCGTCGGGCACACGGACGTCTCCAAGCTGCGCGAGGCGGCCGAGGAGGCCAGGCGCTGGGACTCCAAGTACGGGGGAGGCGACTGGCGTTCGTCGATGGTGCCGGAGTGCCTGCGCACGGACGCGGCGCCGCTGCTGCTCGGCAGCTACGCGGACGACGTGGGCCGTTCGCTCTTCCGCGCGACGGCCGAGTTGACGCGGCTGGCCGGGTGGATGGCCTTCGACACCGGGCAGCAGGAGGCGGCGCAGCGGTACTACATCCAGGCGTTGCGGCTGGCCAGGGCGGCGGCGGACGTGCCGCTCGGCGGCTATGTGCTGGCGTCGATGTCGCTCCAGGCGACCTACCGCGGCTTCGCCGACGAGGGCGTCGACCTGGCGCAGGCGGCGCTGGAGCGGAACCGCTCGCTGGCGACGGCGCGGACCATGAGCTTCTTCCACCTGGTGGAGGCGCGGGCGTTGGCCAAGGCGCACGACGCGCCGGGCTGCGGCGCCGCGCTGTCCGCGGCGGAGAGCTGGCTTGAGCGTTCCCGGGAGGGCGACGGCGACCCGGGGTGGCTCGACTTCTACGCCTACGACCGGCTGGCCGCCGACGCCGCCGAGTGCTACATCGACCTCAAGGTGCCCGGCCAGGTGCGGCACTTCACCGAGCAGGCGCTCTCGGAGCCCACGGAGGAGTTCGTGCGCTCGCACGGGCTGCGGCTGGTGGTGGCGGCCGTGGCCGAGCTGGAGTCGGGGAACCTGGACGCGGCGTGCGCCGCGGGCTCCCGCGCGGTGCAGGTGGCCGGGCGGATATCCTCGGCCAGGACGACGGACTATGTCCGCAACCTGCTCCACCGGTTGGCTCCGTACGGTGACGAGCCGCTGGTCAAAGAGCTTCAGGAGCAGGCCCGCCCGCTCCTCGCCACTCCGGCATGACCGGGCACATGACACCGGCACAGACCGGTGGCCCTCCGGGGCCCCGGAGGGCGGTGAACGGTCACCGTTCGTAGGCGTGGAGGCGTAGCTTCGGGGTCGGGGCGGCCATGGCCGTGAGCAGGTAGAGCTGGTTCTCGTCGAACGCGGCGAACTGGTGGTCGTAGGCGCGGTCCGGCGAGAGCGCGACCGAGCCGTCCGTCGAGATCTCGCCGGTGGCGGGGTCCAGCGTCCGCACGCGCAGCCGGTCCCCCTCGGTCGGCTCGGCGAGCAGCGGCTCGCCCACCTCGTTCAGGCCCAGCGGCTGGGTGTCGGCGGCGAGTTCGACGGTCCAGCGGCGCTCGCCCGTGGCCAGTTCGTAGCCGGCCAACAGCCAGATGTCCGCCGGCACCTCGGCGTCCGGCGCCGGCTGGTAGCGGGTGACCAGCACCTCCCCCGCCACGACGGAGTGCGCCCCCGGCAGCGGCCCGGGGGTCGGCTCCCGCTCCCCGCCTCCGCCCCCGTTCCCGTTCCCGTCCTGGGGCCGCTCGTCAGCCGTCTCCTCGTCGGCCGTCTCCTCGCCGGTCGAGCCCAACGGGAGGCGCCACAGCTCCTGGCCGGTCTCGCCGTAGGCGACCAACCCCGCCTCCGCGCCCCGCCCCTCGACCAGCACCACCGGGTCGCCCGCCACCACCTCGCGCAGGTCCAGCTCGGCGCCCGGCGCCGTCTCGTGGCTCCACTCCCAGGCGCCGGAGTCGGCGTCGTGCACGCTCAGCTCCCGGGTGCCCGGCGCGCCCCGGCACTGGCTGAGCACCAGCAGCCGGTTGCCGCGCTGCCGCACGGTCACGGGCTGCCGCAGCTCGGGCCGGCACTCCGCCTCGGCCCGCTCGGGCGGCCTGGGCAGCGGCGAGGTCGCGCCGTCCGCGACGGCCAACCGGTGGAACGCCTGGGGCGCGCCGTCCCCCGACAGCCCGACGGAGACCGTCTCCCGTCCGACGGCCACGGTCACGCCGGCCGCCCCGACCGGCTCGTCGCCGGCGGCCAACTGGCGCCACCAGCGCAGCTCTCCCCGTTCGCCGTCCACCAGGGCCAGCACCGAGCAGCCGCCGTCCGCGTCCTCGTAGAGCACGGCGCCCTCGCCCGCGGCGTTGGCGCGGGGCGCGGCGGCGCACGGGGCGCCGGCGCCGGGGGGCGCGTCGGCGTCCCAGGTCTCGCGGCCGTCGACGGTCCGGTAGCCGCGCACCGCGCCGGCCGTCACGACCGTCACCGTCCCGTCGTGTGGCCAGACCCGGATCACGTCGGCGCCCGCCCCGGTCACCGGCGCCAACACCGCGGGCGCCGCCCAGAGTTGCGCCAGCTCCTCGGGGGGCGTCGGCCGCCGGTCCGGCGGGGCCTCCGTCTCCCCGGCCTCGGCGGGGTCGCCGTCCTCCCTGGTCAGCACCACCACCGAGACGGTGAGCAGCGCCAACAGCACCACTCCGACCGCGGCCACCACTCCTATGCGGTCCTCGCCCTCCGCCACCGCGGCTCCCCCCGTCGCGTAGGTGTCGTCGGCGTCTCCACGCGCCCCCACGCGCGCCAACGCGCCGGGTCGCGCGGGAGCGTCGTGGCTGGTTCGACGCCCGCCTTCTGGGTCCGACGTTCCTCCCCGCCCGCGCGGTTCCGGCGCGCCGTACCATCGAGGGCACTGTGTCCGATTCACTGTCCGATCCCTCCAGCGCGCCGTCCGCCGTCTCCGCCGACGCGCGACCCCGCATGTTCCCGCCCGGCGTCGGCCCCGCCGCCGACCCGACCGAGGGCGGGCCGACCGAGCGGGCGATCCGCAGCTTCCAGCCCCGGCGCAGCCGGGTCACCCACGCGCAGCGGCAGGCGCTGCTGCGGCTGTGGCCGCGATGGGGGGTGGAGATCGACGGCCGCACCCCTCTCGACCCGGGCGCGCTCTTCGACGGGCGGCCCGTGGTGCTGGAGATCGGCTTCGGCATGGGAGAGGCGACGGCGGAGATGGCAGCCGCCGACCCCGCGACCGGGGTGCTCGCCGCCGACGTGCACACCCCCGGCCAGGGCAATCTGCTGCGCCTCGCCGACCAGGCCGGGCTCGACAACGTGCGGGTCGCCAACGGGGACGCGATCCTGCTGCTCCGCGACATGCTGCCGGCCCGTTCGCTGGCCGGGCTGCGGGTCTTCTTCCCCGACCCCTGGCCGAAGACGCGGCACCACAAGCGGCGGCTGATCCAGCCGGCGTTCGTCGAGCTGGCCGCCGAACGGCTGGCGCCCGGGGCGACGTTCCACTGCGCGACGGACTGGGAGCCCTACGCGGAGTGGATGCTGGAGGTGCTGAACGGCCACGAGGGGCTGGCCAACACCGCCCCCGACGGCGGCTTCGCCCCCCGGCCGGCGCACCGCCCGCTCACCCGCTTCGAGCGGCAGGGCCTGGCCAAGGGCCACCGCGTCCGCGACCTCCTCTTCCGCCGGCTGCCCTGAGCGACGGCGGGGAGCCGTGCCCAGCGGGCCGGTTCACGACTTCGGGACTGCGTCGGGCCGGCGACAGGCCGTAGGGTCGTGGGGTGCGCCTCTCGCTCCCCCCACTTCTCGGCGCCCGCCGGCCTCCCGCTCTGGTCGTCTGCGTCCTGCTGTCCCTGTGCGCGCTGCTGGTCGGCGCGGTGATCCACGACGAGACGGGCACCGGCGGGTTCCTGGTCGGGCTCGGCCTGGCGACGCTGCCGCTGCCGTTCGTGGTGTTGGCGGCGCGCTGGCTGCGCACGGTCGCGCCGTGGGGGTGGCGGTCGTGGCTGTTCGCGTTCGGCTGGGGCGCGTGTGTGGCGACGCTGATCGCGCTGACGGCCAACGGGCTGCTCGTCGCCTGGCTCACGGGCGAGCCGGCGCGGCTGGCGCCCTCGAAGCCCGACACCCTCGAACTGACCGTGATCGCGCCGATGGTGGAGGAGACGGCGAAGGCGGGCGCGCTGCTGGTGCTCTGGCTGCGCGGGACGCCACGCGGCAACGGGGTGCTGTTCGGACTGGCCGTGGCGGGCTGTGCCGCCGCCGGCTTCGCGTTCACCGAGAACATCCTCTATCTGGGCAACGCCTTCGCCCAGGACGAGCGGCTGGGGGTGTCGGGGCTGTGGAACTCGGCGACGGTGGTGACGTTCGTGGTGCGGATGCTGCTGGCGCCGTTCGCGCATCCGCTCTTCAGCGGGCTGGCCGGGCTCGGCTTCGGGCTGGCGGTGGTCCTGGGCCCGCGGCTGGGCCGCTGGCGGCTGGCGCTGCCGCTGGTGGGGCTCGGCCTGGCGATGGCGCTGCACTCGCTGTGGAACGCGTCGACCTCGCTGAGCTTCTTCCGCTTCAGCGCGGTCTATCTGCTGCTGATGATCCCCGTGCTGGCCGCCCTCTGCTGGGTGGCCGTGACCGTGCGACGGCGTGAACTGCGCCTGCTGCGGCGCACGTTGAACCACTATGTGGCGGCCGGCTGGCTGGCGCCCGGCGAGCCGTCGGCGCTCGGCTCGCCCGGAGGGCGCGCGAGGGCGCGCAGGGCCGCACGCCGGGCGCGCGGCGCGGCCGGTGCGCGGGCGCTCGGCGACTACCAGCGCGCGGCGACGGAGTTGGCGGGGCTGCGGGGCGAGGCGACGCGCGGCCGGGTCCCGCGCGACTTCGCCGAACGGGAACGCGCGCTTCTCCACACCCTGTGGAAACAGCGGGAGTTCGCGTCCGCCACCACCCTGGCCACGGCGCGCGAGAACGCCGGCGCGCGGGAGGCGCACCGGCGTTGAACGCGCGCCCCGGGCGGGCCGGGGCGCGGAGCGGCGGCTCAGCGCAGGCTGGTGACCAGGCCCTCGCCGGAGGTGGCGCGGGTGCGCAGCCAGTGGTGCTCCTCGGGGCGCAGCTGGCCGGGGAGCGCCAGGCCGACGACGTCGATCGTCGGGTTGACGTCGAGGTGGTCCAGGAGCCTGAGCAGCGAGAACCCGGTGGTGGGGTCGGTGGCCCAGCGGGGTTCGCCGAGCAGCGCGGGGTCGCGCACCGGGTGGCTGAGCGAACGGTCGCCGAGGTAGCTCTGCGCGCCGGGGACCAGCCGCAGGCTGACCGCCTCGGCCCACTGCTCGGGGCGTTCGCCGAAGACCAGCCGCACCTCGGCACGGCGCCGCCAGCCAGGGCCGACGCTGGCGTGGGAGACGGCGTGCAGGTCGGTGCGTTCGCCGGTGCCCGGCGGGTGCGGCACCTGCGAGTCGAGCCGCATCACCAGGTCGTAGCCGTCGATCCGGGAGCCGAGCCCGCTGGCGGCGACGGCCTCGCCGCCGCCCACCACGCAGACGCGGCGCCCGGCCAGCCACTCGCGCAGCCCGTCGACCGTCATCGGCTCGGGGGCCAGCGCCAGCGGCGCCTGCGCCGAGACGTCCGTCTCGGCCAGGGCGCGGTGGCGGCGGTAGGCGTCGCTGGCCTCGCCGAGGCGCCCGTCGGCGGAGAGCGCGCGCCCGCGCAGCAGCCAGGCGTCGCCGGAGCGGGTGCGCAGCGCGACGGCCGCGTCCGCGAGGCGGCGCGCCAGGCGCACCTGTCCCGCGGGTATCGCGGCCTCGCCGGCGCGCAGCAGCGCCGCGAAGGAACGGTCGGGGCACGGCACGACCTCGGCCCGTTCGCGCACCAGCTCACCGATGGCGGCGACCAGCCGGCCGGTCTCCGGGGCCGCCTCGCCCAGGACGCCTCGGCTGAGGTACCCGGCGCACTCCCGGACGCAGCCGGCGAAGAGGTCCTCCGCCCGCGCGACGCTGCCCGGCCAGGTGCCGCCCGTCCGGTGCGCGCCCAGCGGCCTTCCGGTGTCCCTCGACCTTCTGATGGCCTTCATGCCCGCGACCTTCCCGCCCACTCCCCCCGAACGCGTTGCTCCCGGGTGCCGGGAAGGTGAACGTTGGCGAAATCGCCTCCGATGCGGCCCACGGACGACGACCGGCCACCGGGCCGCCCCGGCGGGGCGGGGACCGGTGCGGCCGGCTGGGGTCAGTCGCTCGCGCGGGTGAGGCGTTCGGCCTCCGCGTCGGTGAGGGTCAGCTCGTTGACGGTCAGCAGCGGCCCCAGCTGCTCCAGGGATCGCGCGCTGGCGATCGGCGCGGCGACCGTCGGCCGCGCCCGCAGCCAGGCCAGGGCGACGGTCGCGGGCGCGACGCCACGAGCCGCCGCGATCTCGTCCAGCGCCGCGAGCACCCGCGGCCCCCGCTCGGTCTCCAGGTGCTGGGCCGCGCCGCCAGCGCGTTCGCTGGCGACCTCGACGCCCGGCCGGTACTTGCCGGTGAGAAAGCCGGCGGCCAGCGACCAGTAGGGCAGCGCGGCCAGCCCCCACTCGGCGGCGATCGCCTGCCGCTCGCCCTCGTAGGTGTCGCGGGAGACCAGGTTGTAGTGCGGCTGGATCGCGACGTACCGGGCCTTGCCCGCGTCGCGGGAGAACTCCAGGGAGGCGACGAGGCGTTCGGTCGAGATGTTGGAGACGGCGATCTCCCTGACCTTGCCGGCGGTCACCAGCTCGTCGAGGGCGGTGATGATCTCCTCGACGGGGACCGACTCGTCGTCGAAGTGCGTGTAGTACAGGTCGATGTGGTCGACGCCGAGGCGGGTGAGGGAGGCGTCGGCGGCGCGGTGGATGTTCTCCGGGGAGAGCCCGCGGAAGTCGGGGTGCGCCCCGACCTTCGTCGCCAGCCGCACGTCGTCCCGCCGGCCGCGGCGGGCCAGCCAGCGGCCGATGACGGTCTCCGAGACCCCGCCGGGGTTGCCCGGCGCCCAGGAGCTGTAGCTGTCGGCGGTGTCGACGAGGTTGCCGCCGCCTTCCACGTACGCGTCGAGGACCGCGAACGACTGGGCCTCGTCGGCGGTCCAGCCGAAGACGTTGCCTCCGAGGCAGAGCGGGGAGACCTGAAGCGCGCCCACGGCGCGTGTCGTAGCCGTCATGCCGTGAGCCTCTCACGCGTCTTCGGCGACACGGGAGGACTTGAGAGGGCACGGGAAAGACCGACGGCCCTGGCGTCGGGGGGCGCCGCCAGAGCCGCCGGCCGTCGGTGGGGGCCCGTCAGACGGACAGGCCCTTGCCCCGGAGCCAGCTCAGCGGGTCGATCGCGTCGCCGCCCGAGGGGCGCACCTCCATGTGGAGGTGGGGACCGGAGGAGTTGCCCGTGGAGCCGACCCGGCCGATGACGTCACCGGTGGTGACCTCGGCGCCGGCCGAGACGCTCATCGAGGAGAGGTGGCAGTACCAGACCTCGTTGCCGTCCTCCTGCTCGACGATGATGCGGTAACCGTAGGAGCCCGCCCAGGCGGCCTCCTTGACCGTGCCGGTGTGCACGTTCTTCACCGGGGTGCCGGTGGAGGCGGCGAAGTCGGTGCCCGTGTGGGTCGACTGCCACATGGAGCCGCTCTCGCCGAAGCCGGAGGTGAGGCGGTAGCCGCTGACCGGCACGGAGTAGCTGGCGCGCAGCTCGGCCAGGCGCCGCTCCTCCTCCTGCCGCTGCCGTTCCTCCTCCTCGGCGCGCTGCCGCTCCTCCTCGGCGACCCGCTCGGCCTCGGCCTGCTCCGCCGCCCGCTCGGCGGCGGCGGTCCGCGCCTGGGTCTGGGCCTCGGAACGCGCCTGGGTCTCGGCGCTGGCCTCCTGCTGGTCGGCCTGCTGGAGGATGCGCGCCCGCAGCGCCTCGCCGGCGTCGGCGCGCCCCTCGGCGACCTCGTTCTCGGTGAGGCCGGCCGTGGTGAAGACGGAAGTGGTCGCCGCGTCCTCGCCACCGGAGACGAGCGCGCCCAGCAGGGGCAGTTCGGCGACGTGGTCGGCGGCGCCGCCCATCCCGGGGACCGAGCCGGCGCCCTCCTCGTTGGCGGTGGCCATGCCACCGGCGCCGACGGCGGCGATGACGCCCACGCCGAGCACGGCGCGGCTGCGGGCGATGGTGCCGCCGCGCTGGCGGGCTACACGGTGCCGGCCGCGGACCGGGCGGAGGGTCTCCTCGCCCGGGTTCCACTCGGGGCGGGGCTCGTCCTCGGTGACCCGGGGGCCGTAGTAAGTGGGGTGGGTCCCGTAGGAGGCGGCATAGGTGCCGTATCCGTCCTCCGGGGTGGTGGTGCGCTCCCGTGGCGGGGCGTCCAGGGAGTCCACGGAGGCGTGCCGGTTCGACGCCACAGGGGCGTTCTCCTTTCCTTCCCTCTCACCTACCGGGTTAGCTGACGGGTTCGGAGCAGGAAGGTCTCCTACGAGCGGCTGGCGGTCTCCCCCCGGCCGTCCGATTCACCCCAAGTGGTGGTTCCCCGGTTCCTTCGGTGCGTTGGTGGCGCACACGCCGGATTCGGCGATTGCGACGCGGCCCCACCTCTGGCGGCGGGGGTGACTACCGCGCTGCGTTATCGAACGTTAATAGACGGGACCGCTGGATTCCAAGTGCTGTCGGGAAAAACCCACGGGCGGCGGCGGGACCATCACCAACCAACTCCTGCAAAACGGGCAAAATTCCAAACCAGTGTGGGCAGAGTCGCATCCTGACGGTGTGTCAGTTGTTATCGCAGGGGCACTTCTCCCACACCCTCGGTGACACCGGAGGGGTGCGTGTGGCGGGCGGGGCGCCACGCCGCTCCTCGGTCAACTCGCGGCGCACGAGGCGCCGTTGCCACTGAACGCCCCGGGCAGGCGGGGTCAAGGCGTCGGCGCCCGGGGCGCGTTGGCGGAGGGGGACTGGGCGGCCAGCAGCGCCAGGTCGTCCTTGAGGCCGCCCCCGCTGTGCGCGGTCACGTCGTCGAGCAGCCAGTCCAGCAGCGCGTGCGGCGAGGGGAAACGCCGCTCCCCGAGACGCGCCAGCGGGTCGTAGAAGACCCCGGCCGCGTCCCTGGCCTCGCTCAGCCCGTCCGTGTACAGCAGCAGGTGCGCGCCCGGCGGAAAGTCCGTCGCGGTCGTCAGGTCGCGGTGCTCCTCCAGCTCCCGCAGGCCGAGCGGGAGCGCCGGCTCGGTGGTGAGATAGCGCGCCTCACCGCCGGAGACCAGCAGCACGGGCGGCGGGTGGCCCCGGTTGATCAGCCGCAGCCGCAGCGGGGGGCCCGCGGACAGTTCGACGAGGACGGCGGTGGTGAACCCCTCGTTGGACTCCAGGTCCGGGCGGTTGCGGCGCTCGCGGATCAGGGTGTCCTCCATCCGCGCCGCCACCGCGCTCAGCTCCACCTCGCTCTCGGCGGCCTCGCGGAACGCGCCGAGCAGCACCGCCACCACCTCCGTGGCGCCGAGCCCCTTCCCCCGCACGTCCCCGACCAGCATCCGCACGCCGTGCGGTGTCTCGCGCACCGAGTAGAGGTCGCCGCCGATCAGCGCGTTCCGCTGGGCGGCCCGGTAGCGCGCCGAGACCCGCAACGGACCGACGCGCTCCGGTGGTTCCGGCACCACGGCGCGCTGCACGGTCTCGGCGATACGTCGCGCGGAGGCCACCCGGGCGTCCCGGCGGGCGAGCATTCGGTTCAGAAAGAGGGCGAAGAGGCCCATCAGTGCCACGGTGCCGATCTTCACCGGCGCCTCCGGGCCGTTCGGCGCTATCTGCGCCAACTCGAAGACGACCAGCAGGATCGCCAGCACCGAGTAGGCCAGGGTCGCCCCGAACGACAGCACCGGCGCCGCCGCGATCGGCGCCGCCACGTAGAAGGGGGTGAGGGTGACATGCGCCGGCGTCACGTAGTCCAGCACGCCGCCGACCAGCAGCAGCGCCCCGGGCAAGACGGGATAGAGCCGCCACCACGCAGTACCGGGACCCTTGCTCCGCACTCTCCCACTGTGCGTGCGGCGCGCACCCCCCGCGACCGCGACCGCGGCGCGGCCGGGCCCCAGCAGCCCGGCCGCGCCATGGCACGGCCCTTCCTCGGCCGCCCGGCACCGATGCGCTGATCAGGCGGTGTCCGGCCGATCGCCGCCAGTCATCCGCCGCCACACGCCCCGGGAGCGCCGAGCGGGCACCCCAGAACCCACCGTTGGCCGTCTCCCGTACCGCCTCATCGGGCCCCCTGCTGTCCCCACGCGACGGCAGCGCCGCGCTGCCAGGACCAGCATTTCCGGTCACCCCCGGCGTGAAAACGCCGGGCGCACCGGCGCGCGGCAGCGCCCGGAGTGGTGAGCGAGCGCGCACGCGCGCCGGTCGCGGAACGGGGCGCACACGCCAGGTCCCACGCCCGCGCGCGACGGTCGCCAGCGCCGGCGCGGGCTACCAGCGGTGGTGCACCTGTGCGCGCAGCCGCCGGTCGTAGACGTCGCGCACGGCGGCGAGCGTCGGCTCGTCCAGCGGCGGCAGCCCGGCCGCCGCCGCGTTCGCCGCCGCCTGCTCCGCCGACCTGGCGCCCGGGATCACCGTGGTCACCCCCGGCTGCTGAACGGCCCAGCGCAGCGCGCCCGCCGCCGGCTCCACCCCGTCGGGCAGCAGCCCGGCGAACTCCGCGGCGGCCTCGACACCGGTCGCGAAGTCCACCCCCGAGAAGGTCTCGCCCTGGTCGAACGCCTCACCGCTCCGGTTGAACGTGCGGTGGTCGTTCTCCGCGAAGACCGTCGAGGCGGTGTACCGGCCGGAGAGCAGCCCCGACGCCAGCGGCACCCGCACGATCACCGCCACCCCGGCCTCCGCCGCGGCCGGCAGCACCCGCTCCAGCGGCTTCCGCCGGAAGGGGTTGAGGATGATCTGGAGGCTGGCGACCCCGGGCCTGGCGATGGCCGCGAGCGCCTCGTCGCAGGTCTCGACGCTGACCCCGTACCCCGCGACCCGCTCCTCGGCGACCAGGGTGTCCAGCGCGTCGAAGACCGCGTCCGAGGCGATCACCGCGGCCGGCGGGCAGTGCAGCTGCACCAGGTCCAGCCGGTCCACGCCGAGGTTGCTCCGCGAACGGTCGGTCCACGCACGGAAGTTGTCCAACGTGTAGTGCTCCGGCAGCTGCTCGACCCGGCGCCCCATCTTGGTCGCCACCAGCACCCCGGCATCCGGCCGTTCCCTCAGGTAACCGCCGATCAGCCGCTCGCTGCGGCCGTCGCCGTAGACATCGGCCGTGTCGAAGAAGGTCACCCCCGCCTCGACCGAGGCGTCCAGCACCGCGTGTGCGGCGCCCTCCGAGACCTCACCCCAGTCGGCCCCCAGCTGCCAGGTGCCGAGCCCGACGACGGAGGTCCGCCGTCCCAACCTTTCCCACGCACGTCGTTCCATGGCCGGCATCCTCTCACCGGCCCCCGGGGGCTGACCGAGGCCGGTGCTACGTTGCCGACCCGGCTTCCCGGGCCCCGGGGGCCGCTACCAAGAGTGCCTCTTGACCACACGCACATTCGAGATCGGCGGGGAGCGCACGGTGCGGCGCCTCGGGTTCGGCGCCATGCGCCTGCCGACGGAGGGCGCCGACCGCGCGCGCGGCCTGGCGGTGGCGCGGCAGGCGGTGCGGCTGGGGATCGACCTGATCGACACCGCGCACCTCTACGGCTGGGGAGCCAACGAGACGCTGCTCGCCGAGGCGCTGCACCCGTACCCCCGGGAGCTGCTGATCGCCACCAAGGTCGGGATAGCGCCACCGGGCCCCGGACACGGGATCCTCCCCGACGGCCGCCCCGCGTTCCTGCGGGCCCAGGTCGACGAGGGCCTGCGGCGGCTGAGGCTCGAACGGATCGAGCTGCTCCAGCTGCACGAGGTGGACCCCAGGGTGCCGCTGGCCGACCAGGTCGGCACGCTCGCCGAGGCCCGCGCCCAGGGGAAGATCGCGCACATCGGACTCTCCGAGGTGACCGTGGAGCAGCTCGCCGAGGCGCGGGCGATCACCGGGATCGCGACCGTGCAGAACCGCTACAGCGTGCTGGACCGCGGGTACGAGGACGTCGTCGACACCTGCGAGGCGGCCGGGATCGGTTTCCTCCCCTGGCGCCCGGTCCACCCCGCCACCACCGACGCCGGCGAGGTCGCCGCCGTCGCCGCCGAGCTGGGCGCCACGGCGGCGCAGGTCGCGCTCGCCTGGCTGCTGCACAGGAGCCCCGTGATGCTCCCCATCCCCGGCACCGGCTCGCTCGCCCATCTGGAGGAGAACGCGGGCGCCGACGAACTCGCGCTCACCCCCGAGCAGTTCGCCCGCCTGGACCGGCTCGCCCGCCCCTGACGGCGGCCCTGAACGACCACGAGGCCCCGACCGGAACCCGCCCGGTGGGGCCTCGACGCGTGTCTCGCGCGGTAGGCCGTGTGGGACTCGAACCCACAACCAATGGATTAAAAGTCCACTGCTCTGCCAATTGAGCTAACGGCCCGCACGGAGCAGCATAGCCCGCCCCGCTCGCCCGGTTCGAGGGGAATCAGCCACGCGGCGCCCCGTTCGGGACCAACGGTGCCACTCCCTCGCCGACCTGCCCGTTCGCCCGGAAGCCCCGGAGACGGGCCCGCCCCGCCGGTGAGACGGCGGGGCGGACGGCCGGGTCAGTCGTTGCGCTTCCAACGCGGCTTGTCGGCGCGGCGGTCGAAGGAGCCGCCGCCGGAACGCTCGCCCCGGTAGCCACCGCGGTCACCGCCCCGGTCGCCACCGCCACGCGGCCGGTCGTCGCGGCGGAAACCGCCACGGTCGCCGCCACCGCGGTGCTCCTCGCGGCGGAAGCCGCCCTCGCGACGGAAGCCGCCGCCCTCGCGGTCCCCACCCCGGTAGCCGCCGCGGTCGCCGCCGCCCCGGTGGTCGTCGCGGCGGAAACCGCCGCCTTCCTCGCGCCGCCCGTGCGGGCGCCGGTCGTCCCGGAACCCGCCCCGGTCGCCACCGCCACGCGGCCGGTCGTCGCGGCGGAAACCGCCACGGTCGCCGCCACCGCGGTGCCCGTCACGGCGGAAACCGCCGCGCTCACCGCGCTCGCCGCGCTCGTTGCGCGCCGCCTCGACGCGGGCCGCCTTCTCCGCGCGCCTGGCCTCGCGGATCGCCTCCCGCTCGGCCTCGCGCTCCGCCTCGGCGAGCGCCTCGGTCCTGGCCTCGGCGGCCTGCGAGATCGCCTCCGCCGGGTCGTCGCCGCGCTCCCGCGCCGCGCGCGCCGTCAGCCGCTCCGCCTCCTCGACCAGCTCGGTCGAACGGCCCTTGGCCTTCTCCAACTCCCGCGCCAGCCTGGCGACCTCGCGCTCGGAGTGCGTCG
The DNA here is from genome assembly GCF_006335015.1 of Streptomyces sedi. GTDB lineage: Bacteria > Actinomycetota > Actinomycetes > Streptomycetales > Streptomycetaceae > Streptomyces > Streptomyces sedi. Next base: position 350,920 of record NZ_VDGT01000004.1, on the reverse strand, counting down.
CGGCACCCATCGCCGCCTCGGCCTGCACCTCGGTCAGCGAACGCGCGCCGACGATGTCGGCCACGTCCTGCGAGAACAGGTCCCCGCGCCCGATGGTGTGGCGCGCGGCGTCCACGCCCGCGTCCTCCATCAGCCGGAAGATGGTCCGCCGCTGGTGCGGCAGCGCCAGCGAGACCACGGTGCCCGAGCGCCCCGCACGGGCGGTACGGCCCGAACGGTGCAGGTAGTCCTTGTGGTCACCGGCCGGGTCCACGTTGAGCACCACGTCGATGCCGTCGACATGGATGCCACGGGCCGCCACGTCGGTGGCCACCAGCACGCTGACCCTGCCGTCCTTGAAGTCGGCCAGGGTCCGCGTCCGCGCGCCCTGGGTCATCCCGCCGTGCAGCGCGTCGGCGCGCACACCGGCCTCACGCAGCTGGCCGGCGACCCGGTCGGCGCCCAGCTGGGTGCGGACGAAGACGATGGTCCGGCCCTCGCCGGCGGCGATCGCCGCCGTCAGGGGGGCCTTGTCCCGCGGCTTCACGATCAGCACGTGGTGGCTCATGGTGGTCACCGCGCCCTGGGCGGCGTCCACCTCGTGGCTCACCGGGTCGACCAGGTAGCGCTTGACCAGGGTGTCGATCTCGTTCTCCAGGGTGGCGGAGAAGAGCATCCGCTGACCGCCGGGCGGAACCAGGTCGAGCAGCTCGGTGACCTCGGGCAGGAAGCCCAGGTCGGCCATCTGGTCGGCCTCGTCGAGCACCGCGACCTGCACGTCTTCCAGCGAGCAGGCGCGCCGGCCGATCACGTCGCGCAGCCGGCCGGGGGTGGCCACCAGCACGTCGACGCCGCGCTCCAGGGCGTAGATCTGGTTGCCCATGGAGGTGCCGCCGCAGACGACCTTCAGCCGCAGGCCCAGCACGTCGCCGTAGGGCTCCAGCGCGTCGGCCACCTGCATGGCCAGCTCGCGGGTGGGCGTGAGGATGACGGCGCGCGGGCGCTTGGGCTGGGTGCGACCGCCGGCCAGCCTGGTCAGCAGCGGCAGCCCGAAGCTCAGGGTCTTGCCGGAGCCGGTGCGGCCCCGGCCGAGGATGTCGTGGCCGGCCATCGCGTCGGGGATGGTGGCGGCCTGGATGGGGAACGGGGTGGTGACTCCGTTCTCCGCGAGTTTACGAACGACCTGCTGGGGAAGTCCCAGATCGGCGAACGTGACGGTGGGCTCGTCGTCCAAGGGCAAAACGGCCTCGGGCGTGGTGAGGGACATGCGAGGTGAGAACCTTCCGGAGGTTTGGGTGGTCGGCACGCGCCGCCTTAGCTCCGTAGGTGCTCTGGACCGCCTGCGATGCGATCAGCCACGGCGAGAGGAGGTACGCGCCACACGGCGCGCATCAAAGGGGCGCCGGGCAAGTGGGATCAAACGATCTACAAGCATACGCACGCCGCCGCCTCCCACGCAAACGCGCCTCGACGCCCCCTGCCCGGCGGCGAGTTGAGCCCACGCCTCGCGTGCCACGTTCGCGCCACCCGGGCCCCCGCCGGACCGGCCGCCCCGGCTCAGCCGTAGCCCAGGGTGTGCAGCCGTTCGTCGTCGATGCCGAAGTGGTGGGCGATCTCGTGGACGACCGTCACCTCCACCTCGGCCACCACCAGCTCCCGGTCGCCGCCCTCGCGCGCGACCATCCGCAGCGTCGGCCCCATGTAGACGGAGATACGGTCCGGCAGCACCCCGGCGTACCACTCGCCACGCTCGGTCAGCGGGGTGCCCTCGTAGAGGCCGAGCAGCTCCGGATCCTCGGGCGGCGGCTCGTCCTCGACGAACACCGCGACGTTGTCCATCAGCCGGGTCAGCTCCGGCGGAATCCGGTCCAGCGCCTCGCTGACCAGCCCCTCGAACTCCTCACGCGTCATCTCCAGCACACCCCGATTCTCCCGCACCACCCCGGCCGGGGGAACGGCGGGCGGCGACCAACCGTTTTGCCGATCACGCGCGCGATCGCCTATGCTGCTCGGGCCCACGCCGGTGTATCGGCGGGGCTTGCGATCAGGCCCCTGTCGTCTAGCGGCCCAGGACGCCGCCCTTTCAAGGCGGTAGCGCGGGTTCGAATCCCGTCGGGGGTACGCACTCACAGCCCTCTGACCAGTGGAAACGCTCGTCAGGGGGATTCTTTTTTTCCTCTGCCCCACGACGGCTGGCCACGGCCGGTGGCGCCACGACGACGTTGTCGATGTGCGTGCCGAGGTCGTGGGAGCGCGACAGGTTGGCGAAGCCCGCGGCGGACTCACCAAGACGGCGACGCTCTTCGACAGGGACCTCGCGGTCACCCCCGGCCGGAGCCGACAAGCCCTCCGGCCGCCGGGCGTCCTCGGCGCGTTACGTCCGGGCTACGGGGTCAACGTGCTCGTCCGCTCGCAGCGGTCGTGAGGCCGTCCCGGACGAGGAGGGCGCCGGGCGTCCTCGGCGGGGACGGGCCGCGACCGATCCGACGCGTGGCTCCGAGCCCGGGCGCGCGTTCCGTCGTGTCGCCTGCTCCCCCCGCGGGCTTCCCCCCTCCCCCCCCCTCCCCCCCTCCGCCTCCGCCTCCGCCTCCGCCTCCGCCGTGGGACCGCTACACCGCGTGGCCCCCGTTCTGCCGCCGCCCCCACGGCCGGCGAACACCCGCGCCCGCTCCCCGAACTCCCTTCCGAGCTGCGGCTTTCCACCCCTCGCCACCCCCGCGGTGACACGTCGCGGCCCCACCGGGAAAGCGGTGCGGAGGGCCCTCCGCACCGTGATACGCTGATTCAGCGATGCCGACCGGTGGCACACGGTGAACACTTCTTCATCGTCCATCGACGGCGGACAGCCGGGTCCTGTGGAGCAGTTTGGAGTGCTCGCCACCCTGTCAAGGTGGAGGCCGCGGGTTCAAATCCCGTCAGGACCGCTCGGCTGGGTAGCTCAGTTGGTACGAGCGTCCGCCTGAAAAGCGGAAGGTCGCCGGTTCGATCCCGGCCCCAGCCACATCCCTTCGTTTCATCCCAGACCCTGGCAGGCCAGCCCCGCCGGGGTCTTCCTCATTCCCCCCACCACTCACCGCCCCCGGCGTCGACGGCCGGTGAGGAAGACCGCGAGGGAGAGGGCGGACCAGCCGGCGAGGACCAGATAGGGCTGGAGATGCTGGTGGCCGGGGAAGTAGACGGCCGCGTGCTGGGCGTTGACGGAGGCGCCGGGTGGCAGCCAGCGGCCGACCGTGCCGAAGAGCGAGGGCAGCAGCGGCCAGGAGACCGCCCCGCCCGACGAGGGGTTGCCGAGCAGCATCAGCAGCCCCCAGGTGGGTAGCAGAGCCCACCGCCGGAAGAGCGTGTCGAACATCGTGAAGACCATGCCCGCCGTGAACATCGTGCCCGCGAGGATCAGCCACGTCTGGGGGAACGGCAGCGGCACCGCGCCCAGGAGCCAGTCGACCGCCGCCACCACGCACACCCCGCCGAGCAGCGAGTAGCAGGCGATCACGCCGATCCGCTCCCAGGGCCGCAGCCGCGACGCGTGCACCCCCAGCTGGATGGCGCCGAGAAAGCCGCAGACGATCACGGCCAGGTTCATGTAGAAGAGCGCGAGTCCCCGCGGGTCGCCCGGGTGCAGCGGCTTGATGTCGCGGACGGTGATCTCGCTGCCGACGGAGCGGGCCGCCTCGGGGGCCGCGCGTTCGAGGACCTCGGCGACCGAGGCGCCGGCCGCGCCGGCGAGGTCCAGCTCCAGTCGTTCGCCCTCCCCGAGCCGGATCACGGCGAAGGCCGACTGGTCCTCGATCTCGTCCACAGCCTGTTGATAACCGGCGACGTGCCGCCGTTCGATCGAGCTGTCCAGCCCTCTGTCCAGCGCGTCCAGGAAGGCCCGCACCCGCGGCGCGCCGTCCGCCGGCTCCTCGGGGACGGCGATCGGCACGGCGCGCGGGGTCGGGTCGGCCATGGCGTAGCTGTACGAGCCGGCGAAGATCCCCGCCGAGACGGCCAGGATCAACGAGATCACCACGGCCGGCAGCAGCGCCTCACCGCCCGAGGACGGCGGGCGTGCGACGGTCGGCTCCTGACTCCCCACGAAGGCACCCTAATCACGCGAAAGCCGTGGAAGGGACAGAACGCGCGCGGTCCTATATGGGCTCGCCGCTGGGGGCGCGAAGGTGAGATTCTGGACCCCGTATGTCTACCGACACTCCCCCCCTCTCCCTCTCGGCCGTGGCCGACCGCCTGCCGACGCTCACCCTCGCCGACGAGCTGCGGCTCGGCCGGCGGCTTGAGGGCGCCCGGCGCGTCAGGAAGCCGGAGGCCCGGCAGGCCGTGCTGGCCGAGATCGCCGACGCCGTCGACACCGCCGAGCGGCGGGTCGAGCGGCGCAGGGCCGCCGTGCCGGCCATCGTCTACCCCGAGCAGCTGCCGGTCAGCCAGAAGAAGGACGACATCCTGGCGGCCGTCCGCGACCACCAGGTGGTGATCGTCGCCGGCGAGACCGGCTCGGGCAAGACCACCCAAATCCCGAAGATCTGCCTGGAGCTGGGCCGCGGGGTGCGCGGCCTGATCGGCCACACCCAGCCGCGCCGGATCGCCGCGCGCACGGTGGCGCAGCGGGTCGCCGAGGAGCTGGGCGGCTCGGTGGGCGAGGTGGTCGGCTTCAAGGTCCGCTTCACCGACCAGGGCAGCGACCGGACCCTGGTGAAGCTGATGACGGACGGCATCCTGCTCGCCGAGCTCCAACAGGACCGCGAGCTGCGGCAGTACGACACGATCATCATCGACGAGGCCCACGAGCGCAGCCTCAACATCGACTTCCTGCTGGGCTATCTCGCCCAGCTGCTGCCGCGCCGCCCCGACCTGAAGGTGATCATCACCTCGGCGACCATCGACCCGGAGCGCTTCGCCCGCCACTTCCGCGACGCCGAGGGCCGGGAGGCGCCGATCGTCTCCGTCTCCGGGCGGACCTACCCGGTGGAGGTGCGCTACCGCCCGCTGCTGGAGGAGGGGGAGGACGGCGAGGAGAAGGAGGGCGACGACCGGGACCAGGTCACCGCGATCTCGGACGCCGTGGACGAGCTGATGGCCGAGGGCCCCGGCGACATCCTGGTCTTTCTCTCCGGCGAGCGCGAGATCAGGGACACGGCCGACGCCCTGGAGAAACGCCGGCTGCCGCACACGGAGGTCCTGCCGCTCTACGCGCGCCTCTCCCACGGCGAGCAGCAGCGTGTCTTCCAGCGCCACGCCGGCCGGCGGATCGTGCTGGCCACCAACGTCGCCGAGACCTCGTTGACGGTCCCCGGCATCCGCTACGTGATCGACCCGGGCACGGCGCGCATCTCCCGCTACAGCCACCGCACCAAGGTGCAGCGGCTGCCGATCGAGCCGGTCTCGCAGGCCAGCGCCAACCAGCGCAAGGGCCGCTGCGGCCGGACCAGCGACGGCATCTGCGTCCGGCTCTACTCGGAGGAGGACTTCCTCTCCCGGCCCGAGTTCACCGACGCCGAGATCCTGCGCACCAACCTGGCGTCGGTGATCCTCCAGATGAACGCGGCGGGCCTGGGCGCGGTGGAGCGCTTCCCGTTCATCGACCCGCCGGACCACCGCAGCATCAAGGCCGGCGTGCAGCTGCTGGAGGAGCTGGGGGCCTTGGCGGGTTCCCGGCTGACGGAGACGGGCCGCAGGCTCTCCCGGCTGCCGGTGGACCCGCGGCTCGCGCGGATGGTGCTGGAGGCCGAACGGAACGGCTGCGTCCGCGAGGTGATGGTCGTCGTCGCCGCCCTGTCCATCCAGGACCCGCGCGAGCGCCCGGCCGACAAGCAGCAGCAGGCCGACGCACGGCACGCGCGGTTCAGGGAGGGCCCGGGCGAGGACTCGGACTTCATGGCGCTCCTCGCGCTCTGGGAGTACGTGCGGGAGCGTCAACGGGCGCTGTCGTCCTCGGCGTTCCGCCGGATGTGTCGCGACGAGTTCCTGAACTACCTGCGGATACGCGAGTGGCAGGACATCTTCGGCCAGCTGCGGCAGGTCGGCAGGACGATGGGCGTGGAGCCGGCGGGCGAGGAGGCTCCCGCGGCGGCGCCGCAGGTGGTCCACCAGTCGCTGCTGGCGGGGTTGTTGTCGCAGGTGGGCCTGAAGGACCCGGAGAAGCACGAGTATCTGGGCGCGCGCGGCGCGAAGTTCGCGGTCTTCCCCGGCTCCGCGCTCTTCCGGAAGCCGCCGCGCTGGGTGATGTCGGCGGAGCTGGTGGAGACGTCCCGGCTGTGGGCGCGGATCAACGCCAGGATCGAGCCGGAGTGGGTCGAGCCACTCGCCGGCCACCTGGTCAAGCGGACCTACAGCGAGCCGCACTGGGAGCAGAAGCAGGCGGCGGTGCTCGCCTACGAGCGGGTGACCCTCTACGGGGTGCCGATCGTCGCCCGCCGGAAGGTCAACTACGGGCGGATCGACGCGGAGGTCTCCCGGGAGCTGTTCCTGCGCCACGCGCTGGTGGAGGGCGACTGGCGGACCAACCACCGGTTCTTCCAGGACAACCGCCGGCTGCTCGCCGAGGTCGAGGAGTTGGAGCACCGGGCGCGTCGCCGGGACATCCTGGTGGACGACGAGACGCTCTTCGACTTCTACGACCAGCGCATCCCGGAGGACGTCGTCTCGGGGGCGCACTTCGACGCCTGGTGGAAGCGGAAGCGGCGCGAGGACCCGGACCTGCTCAACTTCGAGAAGTCGATGCTCATCAACGAGCGGGCCGGGCAGATCACCGAGCGCGACTATCCCGACACCTGGCGCCAGGGCGGTCTGCGGCTCCGGGTGACCTACCAGTTCGAGCCGGGCGCGGACGCGGACGGGGTCACCGTCCATCTGCCCCTTCAGGTTCTGAACCAGGTGACGTCGGCCGGCTTCGACTGGCAGATCCCGGGGCTGCGGCAGCAGTTGGTGACGGAGCTGATCCGTTCGCTGCCGAAGCCGCTGCGGAGGAACTGCGTTCCGGCGCCGGACTTCGCGCGCCGCTTCCTCGCCGAGACCCCGGAGCCGACCGAGGCGCCGCTGCGGGTGGCGCTGGCCAACGGGCTGACGCGGCTGACGGGGACGCGGATCGCGCCCGAGGACTTCGACCAGGAGAAGGTCCCGGCCCACCTGCGTGTCACCTTCCGCGTGGTGGACGAGCGGCACCGCAAGGTGACCGGGGGGCCCGCGCCCGAGGACAAGGATCTGGAGGCGCTCAAGGCGCGTTTCAAGCCCCGCGCGCAGGCCGCCCTGGACCGCGCCTTCGACGGGGGCGCGAAGGGCCCCAGAGCGGCGCGCGGGGGCGCGCACCGGGGTGAGGAGGAGAGCGGGGGCGTTCCGGAGCAGCGCACGGGGCTCACCCGCTGGAGTCTCGGCACGTTGCCGAAGGTCATGGAGACCCGGCGCGGCGGTCAACCTGTGAAGGCGTTCCCGGCGTTGGTCGACGAGGGCACCTCGGTCGCGGTGCGGCTCTTCGACAACGAGGCGGCGCAGGCGGAGGCCATGGCCAGGGGCACTCGCCGCCTGGTGCTGCTCAACCTGCCGTCCGATCCGGGCAAGTTCGCCCAGCGGAAGCTCGACAACGCGGGCAAGCTGGCGCTGGCCAGCACCCCGCACGGCTCGGTGCCCGCGCTCTTCGACGACCTGGTGACGGCCGCCGCCGACCAGCTGGTCGCGGCGCACGGCGGCCCCGCGTGGGACGAGGCGGGCTTCACCCGGCTCTTCGACGCGGTGCGGGCGGACATCGTGGAGCTGACGCTGCGGCTGACCCGGCAGGTCAGGGAGGTGCTGTCGGCGTGGGGCACGTGTGAGCGCCGGTTGGCGACCGTCCGGGGCGCCACGCTGGGGCCCTCGCTGGCCGATGTGCGGGAGCAGTTGAACGGGCTGGTGCACGCGGGCTTCGTCACGGAGCACGGCGCGCGGCGGCTTCCCGACCTGCTGCGCTATCTCCAGGCGGTCGACCGCAGGCTCCAGCAGCTGCCGCACCAGGCGGAGCGCGACCTGGCCAGGACGGCCAAGGTCAGGGAGATGATGGACGAACACGCGTGGCTGCTGGAGCAGTTCCCGGCCGGCGTGCCGGTGCCCGAACGGGCATCGGAGATCCGCTGGATGATCGAGGAGCTGCGGGTGAGCCACTTCGCCCACGCCCTGGGCACGGCGTACCCGGTCTCGGAGAAGCGGATCATCAGGGCGGTCGACGCGCTGGCCCCCGCGCAGCCTTCCTGACCTGGGAGAAGCCCGCTTCTCCCAGGCGTCGGGGGCCGATTGGCACGGGACCCGTCCGCTGGGGTAGAGTCGCCGACGCAGCTTGGTCCTGTGGAGCAGTTTGGAGTGCTCGCCACCCTGTCAAGGTGGAGGCCGCGGGTTCAAATCCCGTCAGGACCGCGTTAGTTCAATTCTTTACCGAAAGCCCGGCCCCTCTTGGAGGGTCCGGGCTTTCGACATGTCGGAGCGGGGAAGGATCAAGTCGGGCACGAAGCGGGCCTACTACCCCGCGAGGAGGGCGCGAGGCAAGCGGAGACGGGTGTGACGGGAGTCACTCAACTTGATTGCGCGCTGGACTCGTTCGACCCCGTAGAGACACCCGCCAATTTAATATGTGCAATTGCACCGGGAGTTGGGGGAACCTCACGGACCCTCAGGAACCGCCCCAGGGGCACAAAAAGATCGCGTCGGACCCGGCGGAGTCCGACGCGATCGAGACCAGGCGGACCGGAGTGGGGGCCCCGGGACCTGGGATGTGCGGTGTTGCTCAGGCCTCGCCACGCTGCTGCGGGATGCCCGCCAACAGTGCGCGCACCTCCGCTTCGCGATAGCGGCGGTGCCCACCAAGCGTGCGGATAGACGTAAGCTTGCCCGCCTTTGCCCAGCGTGTGACCGTTTTCGGGTCGACGCGGAACATCGTGGCAACCTCAGCCGGGGTCAGCAGCGGCTCGGCATCAGGGGTGCGAGCGGTCATGAGCGGCCTCCTCGGGAGAACCGAACCATCACGGTTCTTTCCTCTAAATTCTGCACCTTGACCCGCGTTGCCCGAAATGACAGACGCGAGTCGAGTCGGTTATAGGACGAACGGCTTGTCCTCGGCACTACAACTACACCATCCGTCCAGCCGGGTCGGCCAAACCGATGGAATTGCCCTCTCAGGTGTTCAACCTCGGCGGAAGCCGATGGACCATGCCATAGCGGACAGTCACGCAGCCGTGACGATCAGTCACAACGTGAATGAGTCGCCATCAGCCCTCCCAAGGAGGCGCAATACCGATCCATCCGCCCCGCGACGGACAGAAGGAGCCCCTCCGAACTCCTTGTCCTATTTTGACACGAGGGGAGTACTTGAAGGCAAGAGTCCGTACAGTGCCTTCCATCACGCTTGGGGCTTTAGTCCCCTCACGCCCCGCTTTCAGTTGGCGAACTGGCGTTCTCGCACGGCCATCCAGCGATCGGTCAGCCCTTCGTAGATCCCCTGGGCCCGTTCCAGATCGCCGGCGGCCAGAGCGCTGAGCCCCTCCGCCACCTCGGCCGCCGAGTGATCGGCCGCCAGCTGGTCCTCGGAGATCGTATAGACCAACCCGCCGTAGTCCAGTTCGACCAGCGACCGGGGGTGGAACTCCTCCAGCCAGCGCCCCACATCGGTGAGCGCCCCCACCATCGGCCCCTCGGGCATCGTCTCCTTCAGCGCGCGCAGCCCCCTGGCCACCCGCCGCCGCGCCTGGGCCATGGGCGTTCGGTAACGCATCCGCGACGCTCCGTCCGCCGGCTGTCGCTCGGCCTCGCGGAACTCCCGCTCGTCGTCCGCGAAGAGCACGAACCAGCGCACCGGCACATGCCAGAGCGCGGAGCGTATCCAGGGGCGCGCGTCGGGGTTGCGCTCACGCCAGCGCGTGTAGTCGTCCGAGGCGCGCTCCCGCACGCCGGGCGGCAGCGCCGAGTCCACCACCGACTGCGGCATCAGCCACTGCCCCACCTCCCCCATCGCCTGCCAGGACCGCAGCCTGGTCCGCCAGGGGCAGACACAGAGCACCCCGTCCAGCCAGGTCACGAACGCGTCCGCGCTCTCCCGCGCGGGCGCCACCCGAGGCGGCGTCGCGACGACCGCCCCCAGCGCGGTCCGCAGCTCGTCCTGGAGCCCCGGCAGCCCGGGGCGCCTGGCGTACTCCGCCCAGTGCCCGCGCTCCGGCTCGGGAAAGGCCGCGAGCGGCTCGTACACCCTCAGATACGCCGCGTACGGAACCTTCGCCACGCCACCCTCCCAGCTCACGTCCGACCCGTGGCCGCCCTCCGCCCGGGGCCGTGGGCACCGCCCCTGATCGTGTCACTACCGCGCACCCACGGCATCCCCGGCACCCGACCCGCCGTACTCTCGTCTCACCAAAGCCCTCACCATCAACGAGGGCTTCTCAACCGACCTACAGGAGTCACCACCGTGACCGACGTACGTCCCGCTGTCGCCGGCGACAGTGCCCCCGAGGCCGAGGTGCTCGACACCCTGTTCCACTCGGACCAGGGCGGACACGAACAGGTCGTCCTCTGTCAGGACCGGCCCACCGGCCTGCGCGCCGTGATCGCCGTCCACTCCACCGCGCTCGGCCCCGCGCTGGGCGGCACCCGCTTCCACGCCTACCCGGACTCCCCCCGCCCCGAGAGCGCCGCGCTCGCCGACGCCCTCCGACTGGCGCGCGGGATGACCTACAAGAACGCGCTGGCCGGCCTGGAGCACGGCGGCGGCAAGGCCGTGATCATCGGCGATCCGGAGAAGATCAAAACCGAGGAACTGCTGCTCGCCTACGGTCGCTGTGTGGACGCGCTCGGCGGTCGTTACGTCACCGCCTGCGATGTCGGCACCTATGTCCAGGACATGGACGTCGTCGCCAGGACCTGCCGCTGGACCACGGGGCGCTCCCCGGAGAACGGCGGCGCGGGCGACTCCTCGGTGCTCACCGCCTACGGCGTCTTCCAGGCGATGCTCGCCTCGGCCGAGCACCGCTGGGGCTCCCCCGAGCTGACCGGCCGCACGGTCGGCGTCGCCGGCGTGGGCAAGGTCGGCCATCTCCTCGTCGACCAGCTGGTCGAGGCCGGCGCCCGGGTGCTGATCCACGACGTCAACGCCGAGGCGGTCCGCCGCGTGCTCGCCGCCCACCCCTCGGTCGTCGCGGTGGACACGGCCGACGAGCTGATCGGCGCCCAGGAGCTGGACATCTACGCTCCCTGCGCGCTGGGCGGCGTGCTCAACGACCACACCGTTCCACTGCTCCGCGCCGCCGTCGTCTGCGGCGCGGCCAACAACCAACTGGACCACCCGGGCGTGGAGAAGGACCTCGCCGACCGGGGTGTCCTCTACGCCCCCGACTACGTGGTGAACTCCGGCGGGGTGATCCAGGTCGCCGACGAGCTGCACGGCTTCGACTTCGCACGTGCGAAGACCAAGGCCGCCGACATCCGGCTCACCACGCGCGAGATCTTCCAGCGCGCCGAGGCCGACGGCGTTCCCCCGGCCGTGGCCGCCGACCGGATCGCGGAACAGCGAATCGCGCAGGCCAGGGGCGTGGATCGCCCGTTTGCGTAAGACATGTCACCCCCTGCGGACGAGTCGTACTGGGAAAGAAGGTAAAATCGCCGTTGACCAGCAGAGAGGGTCCATCGGGCAACGGGCGTTGCGGCTGGGTCCTGCGGACGGCGTACCGCGGGGTCCCGGAAGCAGGTACGGTTAAAGACCGATGGACTGGGCGCTTCTGAGAAGGGCCCACTCTCGATCATGAACGGATGTCAACACTCCGGGGCCGTCGTGCCCCGTCGTTGAGGGGGTCGAGCCAATGGGGCGCGGCCGGGCCAAGGCCAAGCAGACTAAGGTCGCCCGCCAGCTGAAGTACAACAGCGGCCGGACGGACCTTTCTCGACTGGCCGAAGAGCTGGGTGCTTCTCCGACGCAGGACCAGCAGCCGTCCAACGGCGAGCCTGCCGAGAGCGACGAAGAGCTGGACGACGACCTGTATTCGCGGTACGCGGAGCTGTACAACGAAGAGGACGAGGAAGACGACCAAGAGCCGTCCCCCGACTCTTCGAAACGGCGTGGCGCCTGACCCGCGCCGCTCGTCTTCGACCAACTCATGGCGTCCGATGGACGCGTGACGACTGGCCCGGTCCGGGAGCCTCCCGGACCGGACTCAGTATTGTGTGGGCCCTTGTCCGCACGACGGCACGCGCCCCACGGACGCTTTCGCCACCGCACGGGCGCGACCTGCGCGGTGGTCGGTGTGCGGACCGGGTGTGACTCCGGTCCCACCGTGTGCGGTTCCACCGTCAACCCGGGTGGTTCCCGCTGAGCGTGGCCGTTCCCCCGTCGGTCTCCGCGGCGACGATCTCGCCGAGGACCCAGGAGGGAACGCCTCGTTCGCCGAGCAGCGCCAGCGCCGGGTCCACCGACTCGCGCGGCAGCACAGCGACCATGCCCACGCCCATGTTCAGCGTGCGCTCCAGCTCCTCCCTGGCCACCCGGCCGACCGAGCCGACCACGTCGAAGACCGGCGCCGGCCGCCAGGTGGAGCGGTCCAGCACCGCCCGCACGCCCTCGGGCAGCACCCGGCCGAGGTTGTTGGCGAGCCCACCCCCGGTGACATGGGCGAACGCGTGCACCTCGACCGCGCGGGTCAGGGCCAGGCAGTCCAGCGAGTAGATCCGCGTCGGCTCCAGCAGCTCCTCGCCGAGCGTCCTGCCGAACTCGGGCACCTCGCGCTCAAGCCCCCAACCGGCCTGGTGCAGCAGCACATGGCGGACCAGCGAGTAGCCGTTGGAGTGCAGTCCGCTGGCGGCCATGGCCACGACCACGTCGCCCGGGCGGACCCGGTCGGCGCCCAGCAGGGCGTCCGCCTCGACCACGCCGGTCGCCGCGCCGGCGATGTCGTACTCCTCGGGGCCGAGCAGCCCCGGGTGCTCGGCGGTCTCGCCGCCCACCAGCGCGCAGCCCGCCAGGACACAGCCCTCGGCGATCCCCTTCACCAGGGCGGCGACCCGCTCGGGGTAGACCTTGCCGACGCAGACGTAGTCGGTCATGAAGAGCGGCTCGGCGCCGCAGACCACCAGGTCGTCGACGACCATGGCGACCAGGTCGCGGCCGACCGTGTCGTGGATGTCGAGGCGCTGCGCGATGGCGACCTTGGTACCGACGCCGTCGGTGGCGGAGGCGAGCAGGGGACGCCGGTAGCGGGTCAACGCTGAGGCGTCGAAGAGCCCGGCGAATCCGCCGAGGCCGCCCACGCTCTCGGGGCGCTGGGCCTTGGCGACCCACTCCTTCATCAGCCGGACGGCGGTCTCGCCGGCCTCGATATCGACACCGGCCGCCGCGTAGCTGGCTCCGGGCACGTTCGTCGTCATCAGGTCTCTCTCGTGTGGTCGTGCGGCACCGGTGCCGGTCGGCTCACGGGCGACGCAGGGCGTCGGCCGCGCCGGGACCGGTGACCAGGGGCAGCGAGGCGCCCTGCCGCGCGGCGCCTTCGTTCCCCCGCTGCTCCAGGAGGTCCTTGCCGAGCAGCTCGGGGTCCGGCAGCTCCACCGGGTACTCGCCGTCGAAACAGGCCCGGCAGAGGTTGGGCCTGGCGATGGTGGTGGCCTCGACCATCCCGTCGAGCGAGATGTAGGAGAGCGAGTCGGCGCCCAGCGAGGCCCCGATCTCGGCCACGGAGAGCCCGTTGGCGATCAGCTCGGCGCGGGTCGCGAAGTCGATGCCGAAGAAGCAGGGCCACTTGATCGGGGGCGAGCTGATCCGGACGTGCACCTCGGCGGCGCCCGCCTCGCGGAGCATCCGCACCAGGGCGCGCTGGGTGTTGCCCCGGACGATGGAGTCGTCCACGACCACGAGCCGCTTGCCCCGGATGACCTCTTTCAGGGGGTTGAGCTTCAGCCGGATGCCCAGCTGTCGGATGGTCTGACTGGGCTGGATGAACGTGCGCCCCACGTAGGAGTTCTTCACCAGGCCCGAGCCGTAGGGGATGCCGCTGGCCTCGGCGTAGCCGATGGCCGCCGGCGTGCCCGACTCCGGAGTCGATATCACCAGATCGGCGTCGGCCGGCGCCTCGGCCGCCAGCCGTCTCCCCATCTCCACCCGGGAGAGGTACACGTTGCGTCCCGCGATGTCCGTGTCCGGACGAGCCAGGTAGACATACTCGAAGACACAGCCGCGAGGCTTCGCATCCGCGAACTTCGTGGAACGGAGCCCGTTCTGGTCGACGGCGATCAGCTCGCCGGGCTCGACCTCGCGGACCATCGAGGCGCCGACGATGTCGAGCGCCGCGGTCTCCGAGGCCACCACCCAGCCGCGCTCCAGCCGGCCGAGCACCAGCGGGCGGAAGCCCTGCGGGTCGCGGGCGGCGTAGAGCGTGTTCTCGTCCATGAAGGCGAACGAGAAGGCGCCCCTGACGCGGGGCAGCACCAGCGGCGCCGCCTCCTCCACGGTCAGCGGCTCGCCGTGCTCGTCGCGCTGTCCCGCTAGGAGCACCGTGACCAGGTCCGTGTCGTTGCTCGTCGCCACCCGCTGGCGGGAGGAATGGCCGCCCGGCAGCTCGGCGACGAGCTGGGCCAGCTCGGCGGTGTTGACCAGGTTCCCGTTGTGGGCGAGCGCGATCGAGCCGTGTCCGGTCGCCCGAAAGGTCGGCTGCGCGTTCTCCCAGGTGGAGGAGCCGGTCGTCGAGTAGCGGGCGTGGCCGACGGCCATGTGGCCGGTCAGCGAGCCGAGGGAGGTCTCGTCGAAGACCTGGGAAACCAGTCCCATGTCCTTGAAGACCAGGATCTTGGAACCGTCGCTCACCGCGATCCCCGCGGACTCCTGTCCGCGGTGCTGTAGCGCGTAGAGCCCGTAATAGGTGAGTTTGGCGACCTCCTCGCCCGGGGCCCAGACTCCGAAGACGCCGCAAGCGTCCCTCGGGCCTTTCTCGCCGGGGTCGAGGTCGTGGTTGAGTCGTCCGTCACCACGTGGCACACCATGAGTTTAGGCCAGAGCGGGGGGTCGACGAGAACCCCTCGATTGTGAGACATACCCCATGCCCGGCCCGGATCGGCCGGAAAGCGGACGCAGGGCGGTCAGACGAGCACGGGCAGTTCATCCGCGAGCACCGCGGCCCGTTCGCCGCTGGCCCGCAGCCGGCCGGTGGCGGTGGCCGCGGCCCAGTCGGTGCGTCCGGTGGCCAGCCGCAGCCAGGTGATCGGATCGCTCTCCACCACGTTGGGCGGGGTCCCCCTGGTGTGCCGGGGGCCGGCGAGACACTGCACCGCGGCGAACGGCGGCACCCGCACCTCCGTCGAGGCGCCGGGCGCCTTGGCCGCCAGCGCGTCGGCCAGCACACGGACGGTGATCGCCAGCGCCTGCCGGTCGAGCCGCACGGGCGTGCCCGTCGCCCGGGTCAGGTCGTCGCTGTGCACCACCAGCTCGACGACCCTGGTCACCGTGAAGTCCAACGCCCGCATCGCGCCGAAACGGTGGGGCACCAGCAGGTCCTCCCTGACCCCCGTCTCGACGACCGCGTCCAACTCCTCAGCCGCGCCGTCGATCGCCGCCCGGTGGTCGTCCTGGCGGCCGGCGGCCTCACGGGAGTCGCGGTCCAGGTCAGCGGCGAGGTCGCGGGTGCCAAGCACCCAGCGGTCCAGGTCGACCTCCGCCCTGGCCGCCGTGGGCGCGGGCCGCGCCAGCAGCCGGGGCAGCGCGTCCATCTCCTCGGCGAGATGCGCCAGCAGCACCCGCACATCCCAGCCCGCCAAACCTGACGGTCGCGTGAGCTGCCCGTCGGGCAGCTCACGCACGGCCAGCCGCAGGAACTCCACCTGGGCGAGCAGCGCGTCACGGACCCGTTCGGCTTGGTGGACGCGGGGTTTGCGGCGGGCTGGAGGCATGACACGGAGCTTACGTCGGCCACCCGTCGCGGGACGGTGACTCGGATGGTGACAAGGTCATACCAACCAGGCGCTTCCCTGGGCCGGCCGGCCGCGGCGGGCCTAGGATGCGGCCATGGTGTACGCGGACCGGTATCTGGCAGAGGACGAGGAACTCGTCTACGAGACCAGGCAGCACTGGACGACGCTGGTCAGTGAGTTTCTGCTGCTGTGTCTGATCATCGTTCTGGCGAGCGCGGCCATCTGGGCCCTGCCGACCGACGAGGACTGGGGCGGTACCGCGGTCTGGGTGGTGCTCGGGGTGGCGGCTATCGCCGCGATCTGGCTCTGGCTGGTCCCCCTGCTCCAGTGGCGCGCCACGATCTACTTCCTCACCACCAAGCGGCTGCACAAGCGCTCGGGCTTCCTGTCCAAGCGGGGCCGCAGCATCCCGCTGGCGCGCGTCAACGACGTGTCGTTCTCCGCCTCCCTGTGGGAGCGGCTGATGCGCTACGGAACGGTGCGCGTCCAGTCCGCCTCCGAGCAGGGAATGATGACGCTGCGGCACGTTCCGGACCCGGAGGGGCTCAAGAGCCGCGTCTACCAGGCGATCGACGGCCTGCGCGACGAGCCGCCGGCGCAGCCGCCCTACTGAGGGGCCGCCCTCGAAGGAAACCCCGGGACGGAACGCCGAGACGGACGCGCCGGGACGGACGCGCCGGGACGGAAACACCGGGGAGAAAACCCGCAAAAAGGGGCGCATCACCTGAATGCCTCGCCGGCAACCGGGTACCCCGGACGGCATGGCTGGTATCGAACTGCACAGCACGGCGTTCAACGACCGCACGCCGATTCCAGGCCGCTACGCCCTGGACGGCGAGAACGTCTCCCCTCCCCTGATCTGGTCGACGCCCCCCAGGGGCACGACCGAGCTGGTGCTGCTCTGCGAGGACCCGGACGCCCCGTCCGGCACCTTTGTGCACTGGCTGGTCACCGGCATCGACCCGGACAGCGGCGGAGTCGCCGAGGGGGACGTGCCCGACGGCGGCACCGCGCACCGCAACGACTTCGGCGACCGCGGCTGGGACGGCCCCCAACCGCCGGTGGGTGACCGGCCGCACCGCTATCGCTTCCGGCTCTACGCGGTGCCGGAACCGGTGCCGCTGCCCGAGGCGGCCACCGCGGAGCAGGTGCACAGGACCATGAGCCAGCACGGGCTGGCCAGCGGTCTGCTCACCGGCCTCCACCAGCGGTGATCTCCCGCGGTCATCCCGCGCGGGTCCAGCGGTGACCCCGCGCCAGCGGAGCAGGAAGGAGTGCGGCCCATGGTCCGCAAGAAGGTCGAGGGCAACGAGGAGCAGCGCCGCGCGGCGGCCAGGGCCGCCAAGGCGGCGGGGGAACGCCCCAGCGCCCGCAACGTCACCACCGGCGCCTCCAAGCAGCGCACCCATCTGCCCGACCGGAACTCGCTCGACCACGACGAACGGATGGAGCCCCTGACGCGCGGCAAGCAGCGGGTCGAGGCCGCCGAGCAGGAGGCCGAACGCGAGGAGCCGCCGCCGGCCGAGCCGCCCGGCCGTTCGTTCACCGGCCGGGAGAACCCCGGCTACGGGCCGGAACACCAGACGGTCTTCCAGGCCGTGGCCCAGGCGGAGCGGCGGCACGACGGCGAAGCCGTGCACGCCCACGAGGTGGCCCGCGTCGCCGGCCTTCCGCACGAGCGGACCAAGGTGCTCCTGCACGACCTGGTGACCTCCCAGCACCTGGTCACCAAGCTGGAGGGCACCGACGACCCCGACCTCGGGCCCCGCTACGAGACCAGGCCCTGACCGGGAACTACCGGCACGGGCCCGGCCCGCGGGCGACGACCGCGCGGCCTCGGCCGGGTCGTCGTCCGCGGGCCGGCGACCAGCCGGGGCCCCGCGGCCCCGAGGTCAGCCGAAGAGCGCGCGGAGCGGACGCTCGTGCGCCTCGCGCAACTCGCCCAGGGAGAGCGTGAACTGCCCCTGGACCTCGATGTCCGAGCCGTCCACCACGCCGATCCGCGCCGCGGGCAGCCCCCGGGCCGCGCACATGTCGGTGAAGCGCACCTCCTCGCCGCGCGGCAGCGCGACCACGGCGCGTGCGGTGGACTCGGAGAGCAGGAAGGTGAACGGCGTCAGCCCCTCGGGCACCACGAGCCGCGCCCCGTGCCCGCCCCGCAGACAGGACTCGACGACAGCCTGGATCAGGCCACCGTCGGAGAGGTCGTGGGCGGCGTCGATCATGCCGTCCCTGCTGGCGGAGATCAGGATCTCGGCCAGCAGCCGCTCGCGCTCCAGGTCGACCCGCGGCGGCAGCCCGCCCAGATGGCCGTGGACCACGTCCGTCCACGCCGAGCCGCCGAACTCGTCCGCCGTCTCGCCCAGCAGATAGAGCAGCTGGCCCTCGGTCCTGAACGCCATCGGAGTGCGTCGGGTGACGTCGTCGATCACGCCCAGCACGCCGACCACCGGGGTCGGGTGGATCGCGGTCTCGCCCGTCTGGTTGTAGAGCGAGACGTTGCCGCCCGTGACGGGCAGGCCCAGCTCCAGACAGGCGTCCGCCAGGCCCCGGGTGGCCTCGGCGAACTGCCACATCACCCCGGGGTCCTCGGGCGAGCCGAAGTTCAGACAGTCCGTGACGGCCAGGGGCCGCGAACCGCCGGCAGCCACGTTCCGGTAGGCCTCGACCAGCGCCAGCTGGGCGCCCGCGTAGGGGTCCAGTTTGGCGTAGCGGCCGTTGCCGTCGGTGGCCAGCGCGACGCCGAGGTTGGTCTCCTCGTCGATCCGCAGCATCCCGCTGTCCTCGGGCTGGGACAGCACCGTGTTGCCCAGGACATAGCGGTCGTACTGGTCCGTGACCCAGGAGACGTCGGCCTGGTTGGGCGAGCCGACCAGCCGCAGCACCTGCTCCCGCAGCTCGGCACCGTCGACGGGGCGCGGCAGCCGCGCCGGGTCGTCGGTCTGGAGCGCGTCCTGCCAGTCGGGACGGGCGTAGGGGCGCTCGTAGACCGGCCCCTCGTGCGCCACCGTGCGCGGCGGAACGTCCACCACCTGCTCGCCGTGCCAGTAGATCTCCAGCCGATCGCCCTCGGTGACCTCGCCGATCACGGTGGCGATGACGTCCCACTTGGCGCAGATCTCCAGGAAGCGGTCGACCTTCTCCGGCTCGACCACCGCGCACATGCGCTCCTGCGACTCGCTCATCAGGATCTCCTCGGGGGAGAGCGAGGAGTCGCGCAGCGGCACGGTGTCCAGCTCGACGCGCATCCCGCCGGAACCGGCCGAGGCCAGCTCGGAGGTGGCGCAGGAGAGGCCGGCGCCGCCGAGGTCCTGGATGCCGGCGACCAGGCGCTCGGCGAAGATCTCCAGGGTGCACTCGATGAGCAGCTTCTCCTGGAACGGGTCGCCGACCTGCACCGCGGGGCGCTTGGCCGGGCCGGTGGAGTCGAAGGTCTCGGAGGCCAGCACCGAGACGCCGCCGATGCCGTCGCCGCCGGTGCGGGCGCCGTAGAGGATGACCTTGTTGCCCGCGCCTGCGGCCTTGGCCAGATGGATGTCCTCGTGCCGCATGACGCCCACGCAGAGGGCGTTGACCAGTGGGTTCCCCTGGTAGCAGGGGTCGAAGACGACCTCGCCCCCGATGTTGGGCAGCCCGAGGCAGTTCCCGTAGCCGCCGATGCCGGCGACCACGCCCGGCAGGACCCGGCGGGTGTCGGGGTGGTCGGCGGCACCGAAGCGCAGCGGGTCCATCACGCCGATCGGGCGGGCGCCCATGGCGAGGATGTCGCGCACGATCCCGCCGACCCCGGTGGCCGCGCCCTGGTAGGGCTCGACGTAGGAGGGGTGGTTGTGCGACTCGACCTTGAAGGTGACGGCGTAGCCCTGGCCGACGTCGACGACGCCGGCGTTCTCCCCGATGCCGACCAGCAGCGCGTCGCTGGCGGGGGCCTTCTCTCCGAACTGCCTCAGATGGACCTTGCTGGACTTGTAGCTGCAGTGCTCCGACCACATCACGGAGTACATGGCGAGCTCGGCGCCGGTGGGACGACGGCCGAGGATCTCCCTGATCCGCAGGTACTCGTCCTCCTTCAGACCCAACTCGGCCCAGGGCTGGGCGGCTTCGGGGGTGTCGGTGGCGTGCTTGACGGTGTCCAGGACGGGCTTGGACTGTGCGGACATCAGGCGACCAGCTTCTTGAGTACCGAGGTGAAGAACGGGAGGCCGTCGGTGGTCGGCCCGGTCAGGGCCTCGACAGCGTGTTCCGGGTGGGGCATCAGCCCCACGACGTTGCCGGCCGCGTTGGTGATGCCGGCGATGTCCCGGCGGGAGCCGTTGGGGTTCACGTCCAGGTAGCGGAAGACCACCCGGCCCTCGGCCTCCAGCGCGTCGAGGGTGGACTCGTCGGCCACGTAGCCGCCCTCGCCGTTCTTCAACGGGACGGTGATCTCGGCGCCGGAGGCGAAGTCCCCGGTCCAGGCGGTGGCGGCGTTCTCCACGCGCAGCCGCTGGTCGCGGCAGACGAAGTGGAGATGGTCGTTGCGGGTCAGCGCGCCGGGCAGCAGATGGGATTCGCAGAGCACCTGGAAACCGTTGCAGATACCGAGGACGGGCAGACCTTCCCTGGCGCCGGCAATGATCGTTTCCATGACGGGGGAGAATCGCGCGATCGCGCCACAACGGAGATAGTCCCCGTAGGAGAATCCCCCGGGCAGGATCACCGCGTCGACCTGGTGCAGGTCTTTGTCTCCGTGCCAGAGCGCGACCGGCTCTCCGCCCGCGAGCTTTACCGCGCGGCCCGCGTCCTGGTCATCGAGAGATCCGGGAAATGTGACGACTCCTACACGAGTGGTCACCGGACCGCCCCTTCTTCCGCATTGTTGTCGGCGGACGCGGCTTCGGCCGGCTCCTCGACGCGGACCACGAAGTCCTCGATCACGGTGTTGGCCAGAAACGTGCCGGCGATCTCCCTGATCCTGGCGAGGGCCGCCTCGTCGGCGGGCCCCTCCAGGTCGAGTTCGAAGCGCTTGCCCTGGCGGACGTCCGCGATGCCCTCGAACCCGAGGCGGGGCAACGCGCGTTGGACCGCCTGTCCCTGGGGGTCGAGGATCTCCGGCTTGAGCATGACGTCAACTACGACGCGGGCCACTGGTTACTCCCGGTGGTGATGCGGTGGTGGTGATACGGGACGACGCAGCCTGACACGGAGGTGACACGGTGCTTGACGCCGCATGGATCAGCCTACCCGGCGAAGAAATCTACACGGGTAGACGACCGGATACTGGTCACGTTAAGGTATCGGGCCAACAAACCCCTGCAAGAAACGAGTGTGAAAAAGTAGGGTCCCGGTACGTGATGACTCTCGCCATGAGATGCGGGAGAGATCACGAGATGGTCCGTCAGATGACACGCGACGGTATTTCCGGCGTTTCACTTAAGCGCCTCCAGCGCAGTACAAATTAAGAAGAAGCTCACTCACGAGGGGAGCGCCGAGTTCGTGGCCGCCGGGATACCCGGCGCGACCCGCCCCGGAACGTCGGGGATACGGCGACACACTCCCGAAAGGACCGATATCCGTGGCACAGCGTGTAGTGGTCACTCTCTCCGATGACATCGACGGCGGGGAAGCCGCCGAGACGGTCGCCTTCGGCCTCGATGGCAAGACCTACGAGATCGACCTCAGCTCGGACAACGCCGAGCAGCTGCGCGGCGCGCTCGCCCCCTTCGTCGAGGCGGGACGGAAGCGGAGCCGCTCGGGCCGCGCCTTCCACCGCACCGCCGTGGCACCCGACCCGCGCGCGGTGCGCGCCTGGGCCGAGTCCAACGGGCTGGGCGTGCCGGCCAGGGGCCGCATCCCCCGGAAGGTGTACGACGCGTTCAACCAGGCGCACGCGACGGCTCGTTGACCCGCACGGCCGCCGAGCGGGTGGCGGACGGAGCCGACTTGCCATGCACCCCGGGTGATCCGCTAGAGTCTGGAGCACGCCGAGGGGCGAAGGGCCGAAAGGCCAAGAACCCCGAGGAGCGTGCGGGTGTAGTTCAGTAGTAGAACACCCTCTTTCCAAGAGGGAGGCGCAGTGTGCAATTCCTGTCACCCGCTCCAGCCGCTGGACCGGTCCTCGGATCGGGTACAGTAGGCCAGCATCACCCGCTCGCGGGTGGCCCACGCGGACGTGGCTCAGTTGGTAGAGCATCACCTTGCCAAGGTGAGGGTCGCGAGTTCGAATCTCGTCGTCCGCTCGGCACGAGGGCCCGATGTCGTTCATCGACATCGGGCCCTCGCTCTGTGCCCGTGTCCTGGTGAACACCGCCCGGGGCCACCCCCTCCGCGTCACGGCCGACCGGCCAGGACCGCCACTCACTCTCCTCGCCCCCCGGCGCATGCTCCGTCTCCCTCGCGGTCGCCGTCCCCTTCCGGGGAGGAGCCCCCGCCCCATCCCGTCCCGGGAGCGGATCTCTGTCCCGGTATGTCGATTCTTCCCGGGATGCGGGGTCGAGGGAACTGACATCTGTCACATGGGTTGGTGACAGCTCGCACTGCCGACGGGGCCGTGGGGACGGAAACCTTGAGGGCATGGATACGGCAATCGAGGTGCAGGGGCTGCGCAGGAGCTATACCGGCCGGGGGTCCGAGAGTTCCTATGAGGCCGTCAGAGGCCTGGACTTCTCCGTGCGGCAGGGCGAGGTCTTCGCCCTGCTGGGGACGAACGGCGCGGGGAAGACGTCCACGGTGGAGCTGCTGGAGGGGCTGGCGCCGCCCACGAGTGGTCAGATCCGGATCCTCGGGCTCGACCCCTTCCACGAGCGGGCGGTGGTGCGCCCCTGGATCGGGATCATGCTCCAGGAGGGCGGGCTGCCGAGCGAGCTGACCGCGCTGGAGACGGCCCGGATGTGGGCCGGCTGCACCACGGACGCCCGGCCGCCCGAGGAGGCCCTGGCCCTGGTCGGGCTTGAGGGGCGGGCCGATGTCCGGGCCAAGCAGCTCTCCGGCGGCGAGCGGCGGCGGCTGGACTTCGCGCTCGCGCTGACGGGCCGCCCCCGGGTGCTGTTCCTCGACGAGCCGACCACCGGTCTCGACCCGCAGGCCCGCCGCACCACCTGGGAGCTGGTGAAGAGCCTTCGCGACGAAGGGACCACGATCGTGCTCACCACGCATTACCTGGAGGAGGCGGAGGCGCTGGCCGACCGTCTGGCGATCATGACCGAGGGCCGGATCACGGTCTCGGGCACGCCGGAGGAGGTGATGGCGGCGCGTCCCTCGCGGATCAGGTTCCTGCTGCCGCCGGGGCTGGCCCCCGCGCAGCTGCCGCTCTCGCTCCCGGCCGCGGTGCACGACCGGCAGGTGGAGATCAGGACCCAGGACCTCCAGACCACGCTCACCGAGCTGCTCCTCTGGGCGAGGGCCCAGGGGGTGGTGCTGGAGGCGCTGGACGCGAGGTCCGCCTCGCTTGAGGAGGTCTTCCTTGAGATAGCGGGCGAGCAGAACGAGTGGAAGCGGCACGCCGCCGCTGTTCAGGGGGGAGAGGCAGCATGAGCACGACACGGAGCGAGCGGCCCGAGCGGACGGTGGGCCCTTCCCAGCGGGCGACGGCGGTGATCAGCGCGGCGTCGTTGCGACGGATGCGGGCGCTGGCGCGGGCGGAGTTGACGCTGCTGGTGCGCAGCAGGACGGCGCTGTGGGTGGCGTTGCTGATGCCGCTGATGATGGTGTTGGCGACCTACTCGGCGACCGAGGAGATGGATCTCTCGGAGGCCGGCCTCAGCCAGGGCGAGGCGGTGCTGACCGGCGGCGTCGGCATGGTGCTGCTGGTGGTCATCTATCTCAACCTGGTGCCGGCGCTGGTGACCCGGCGCGAGGAGCGCGTGTTGAAGCGGCTGCGCACCGGGGAGATAGCGGACAGCGAGATCCTGATGGGTGCCGCGCTGCCGACGGTGACGGTCGCGCTGGTCCAGTGCCTGGTGCTGGTGGTCGCCGGCACCGCGCTGCTGGACGTCTCCGCCCCGGGTTCGCCGATAGTGCTGCTGGCGGGCATAGCCCTGGGCGTCGTCGTGCTGGTCCTGCTGGCGGTCCTGACGGCCGGGCTGACCAAGACGGTGGACAGCTCCCAGATCACCACCACGCCGATGTTGCTGGTCTGCGCGGTCGGCAGCGGGCTCTTCATCCCGCTGGAGATCTTCCCGGACGCGATCACGGAGATCTGCCGGGCGCTGCCGCTGACCGCGCCGGTCGAGCTGATCCGTCACGGTTGGATCGGCGGGCTGGACGGGACCGAGGTGGCGAGCGCCGGTGCGCTCTCCTTGGCGTGGGTGGTCGCCGGGGTGTTTGCTGTGAGGCGCTGGTTCCGCTGGGACCCGAGGCAGTGACGCGTGTGAGGTCGGGCTTCGGCCCTCCGGAGGCACCGGTCCGTGCCCCGGAGGGCCGCCGGGACGGTGGTGCCGCCCGCTCCGGGTGAAAGAGGTATGTCCAGAGGGGAAGGACCCGCTCGATGCGCTTGCCACGTTGGTGGTCCAGGATGCGCCACTCCAGCCACCAGAAGCGCGTGCACGCGTACACGCGCAGCTCGCTGTACTTCGTCGCCATCATGGAGCTGGTGTCGACCGCGCTGGTCCTGTTCAACGCCAGTCCGCTCAAGGACGGTTGGGTGACGCTGGCCGTGTGCGTACTGGTCACCCACCACACGCTGCTGATGCTCTTCTCGACCAGGGACGGCCTCAACCACTATCTCCACCAGGCCGCCAAGCCCAGGAAGCTGCTGGTCTGGACGGCCTTCCTGACCTGTGTCACCGCGCTGCTGGTGGGTGGGGCGATCGCCCTCGACCTGCTGCCGGAGCAGGTCCTGCCGGTGGCGTTCCTCGTCTGCGCTTACTTCGGCGGGCCGGTGGGGCTGCTGGTCCCGCTGCATCGGATGGGTCCCCACTTGGCGGCGCCGCTCGCCTGCTGCCTGATCGCCTTCGGTCTCCAGGGCCCGGGCGTCACCGCGATTCTGGCGCTGGCGGTGGTGCAGTCGGCGGTGATGGTCTTCATGGGGGCCACCTTCCGCACGTCGGCCTGGACGCTGCGGGTGCTGGACCGGGTGGACGCCGCGCGGGAGACGGAGAAGCGGCTGGCGGTGGCGGAGGAGCGGCTGAGGTTCGGGCGCGACCTGCACGATGTGTTGGGCCGCAACCTGTCGGTCATCGCGTTGAAGAGCGAGTTGGCGGCGCAGCTGGCGCGGCGGGGTTCGCCGGTGGCCGTCGACCAGCTGGCCGAGGTGCAGCGGATCGCCCGTGAGTCGCAGCGCGAGATCAGGGAGGTGGTCCGGGGCTATCGCCAGGTCGACCTGCGGGCCGAGCTGGCGGGCGCGCGCGGGGTGTTGGAGGCGGCGGACATCCGCTGTGCGCTGGTAGGAGTGGACGCGGTGGCTCCGGCGCTGTCGCCGAAGGCCGGCTCGGCGCTGGGCTGGGTGGTGCGGGAGGGCGTCACCAACGTGCTGCGGCACTCCTCGGCTGAGCTGTGCACCATCACGTTCGGCACCTCCAGGGACGGCCTGGCCGAGCTGTCCGTGGAGAACGACGGCGCGGTGGCCAGGGAGACCACCGCCGGCGGGGCGGGCACGGGGCTGCCCGGTCTGCGGGAGCGGCTGTCGGCGCTGGGGGGCACGCTGGCGGCGGAGCGCGTCGGGGACGGGATCTTTCGTCTCACGGCACGCGTTCCCCTGGACGCGGAGGGCTCCGGCCCCGCCGTCGCGACGGGCGCGGAGGGGATCGGCGTCGGGAGCGCGGGCGGGGCGCCGGTCGAGGGCAAGGTCGGGGACGTGGAGAGAGAGGTGCGGCGGTGAGCGACAGACGGTCGGTGATCCGGGTGCTGTTGGCCGACGACGAGCATCTGATCAGGGGGGCGCTGGCGGCCCTGCTGGCCCTGGAGGACGACCTGTTGGTGGTCGCCGAGGCCGCCTCGGGCCCCGAGGCGTTGGCGATGGCGCGTGCGCAGCGCCCCGATGTCGCGGTCCTCGATCTGGAGATGCCCGGCGCGGACGGGGTCTCGGTGGCGCAGACGCTGCGCACGGATCTCCCCGGCTGCTCCGTGATGATCGTCACCGGGCACGGTCGCCCGGGGCACCTCAAGCGGGCGCTGGCGGCCGGGGCGCGGGCGTTCCTCCCCAAGACGGTGTCGGCCCAGCGGCTCGGGGAGATCATCCGCGCGGTGCACGCGGGGGATCGCTACATCGATCCGGAGCTGGCGGCCGACGCGATCAGCGCGGGTGACTCGCCGCTGACGGATCGGGAGGCGGAGTTGCTGGAGTTGGCGGCGGACGGGGCGCCGGTGGCGGAGATCGCGGAGCGGGCGGCGTTGGCGCCGGGCACGGTGCGGAACTACCTGTCCTCGGCGGTCGCCAAGCTCGACGCGGAGAACCGTCATGCGGCGGTGCGTCGTGCGCGGGAGCGGGGTTGGCTCTGACGGTTGCGGAAGTTCACCCGCACGGGCGACGTGGCGCCCGCGCGGGTGGCCGTTCCCGCCGGGCCCGGGAGCGGGCGGGGCGGGAACGGGAAGTCACCCGGACGAGTGAGGAGGTCAGGACCAGGGGTTGCCGGTGAGGAGCTGGTACGCCTCGGCGTAGCGCTCCCTGGTCTGCTCGACGACATGCTCGGGCAGCGGCGGGGGCGGGGTGTCGCCCCGGTGGTCCCAGTCGGCGGCCGGGGAGGTGAGCCAGTCGCGGATGTACTGCTTGTCGTAGGCGCGTTGGGGCTGTCCGGGCTGCCACTCGGACTTCCGCCAGAAGCGCGAGGAGTCCGGGGTGAGCACCTCGTCGGCGAGCACCAGCGGCCGTTCCGACGCCTCGTCGCCCTCGGCGCCCGCGGACCGTCCGAACTCGAACTTTGTGTCCGCCAGGATCACCCCGCGGTCCCTGGCGATGTCGCGGGCGCGGTGGTAGATGGCCAGGGTGGTCTGCCGCAGTTGGGCGGCAGTCTCTGCGCCGACCCGGCGGGCGACCTCCTCGTAGGAGACGTTCTCGTCGTGCTCCCCGACGTCGGCCTTGGTGGCCGGGGTGAAGATCGGTGCGGGGAGTTCCGAGCCGTCCTCCAGCCCCTCGGGGAGGGCGAGTCCGCAGACGGTGCGGTGTTCGCGGTACTCGGCGAGGCCGGAGCCGGTGAGGTAGCCGCGGGCGACGGCCTCCACCGGGATCATCTCCAACGGCCGGCAGATCATCGTCCGCCCCGCCCAGTCCTCCGGTGCGCCCGGCGGCGGTTCGGTGCCGACGACATGGCCCGGCACCAGGTCGGCCAGCTGGTCGAACCACCACAGGGAGAGCCGCGTCAGGATGCGCCCCTTGTCGGGGATCTCGGTACCGAGCACCCAGTCGTAGGCGGAGATCCGGTCGCTGGCGACCATGACCAGTTCGCCGGCCTCGTTGCGGTAGAGGTCCCGCACCTTCCCGGTGTGCAGATGCACAAGCCCCGGAACCTTCAAGGGCTCGGGCTGCTCGACGAATCCTGGCACTGCGCCTCCCGGGGCTCGGAGCGGAGGGATGCGGACCGGTCCTGGCCGTTCGTTCCCTTCCGCGTGGTCCATGGGCATTCTTCCGCAACCGACGGGCCCCAGCGCACGCGGGTGCGGGGCCGTCGCCGGCCGGCACACCTCAGTCACGTTTGCAGATGCGATCCAGCAGATTGGCGGTCGCCCGGCGGATCACCCGGTCGATGTGTCCGGGCCTGGCCAGCGCCGGCGCCCAGGCGAAGGTCCCTGAGGCGAAGACCCAGGCACCGCTCGGCGCCTGGTAGAGGGAGGTCTGCTGGTGCCGCCGCGCGCCGTTCTCGTCCTCGTACGGCGAGTGCGCCAGCAGCACCCGGTCGAGCGCGTCCGGCAGCGGCGTGCGCGGGAAGTAACGGTCCGCCTCGCCCGCGACGAGGCCCGGGAGTTCACGCCCCTCCCGCACGCCCGTCGACTCCCACAGCCAGTGGTCGGCGTTGCGCACCACCAGCGGGTGCGGCCGGGGCACCCGCCCCGCGTACTGGATGCCGAGCAGCAGCTGCTCCGGTTGCCCCTGCTCGCGCCAGAGCACCGCGCGCCCCGGCCCCTGCCGTTTGCGGCAGTGCAGCAGCCGGTCGGGGTCGCCCGAGGGCAGCGGGCCCAAGCCGACCTGCCAGTACATGGAGTTGGCCGCGAGGAAGACCAGCGAGGTGCCGATCTCCCTGGCCTCCTCCACGGCCCGGCGCATCGGCACCGACCAGTACTCGTCGTGGCCGGAGAAGACCAGCCCCCGGTAGCGCGTCGCGTCCACGCGCCCCGCGTGCAGGTCGCGCGCCGTCGCGTACGAGAGGTCGTATCCGTACCCCTCGGCCCAGCGGATGAAGTCGTAGGCGTGCCCGGCGTGCAGCGGCAGCCCCGCGCCCGCGTACGGCCGGTCGAAGGAGACCGCGACCGAGGCGTCCTGCTCGCCGAGGAGCCGACCCGTCGCGTCCCAGCCGTGGTAGAGGCTGGCGCCTGAGCGGCCGTCCTCGGGGAAGAGGTTGTACGCCTGCCAGGTCACGTCGGGCAGCACCAGCAGCAGGTCGGCCGGCCGGTCGTCGCGGACGGCGAACGGGACATGGGAGCGGAAGGCGCCGTCCGCCGTGGTCAACACCGCGACGTGGGCGCCGGGTTGCCAGTCGGCGGGGACCTGGAGGCGCCAGGAGAGCCACCAGTGGTGGCAGGAGGCGGTGCGTCCCGCGATCAGCGGGTCCGACTGGCGGAGCCCGTTCAGCTTGGGGCTGCGCAGCAGTAACTGTGCGCCGTCGCCCGCGAAGTGGCCGATCCGGTAGACGTCGATGGTGAACTCCTGCGGCGGGTCGACCGTCACCCGGAAGTCCAGCGCCTGCCCCGGCTCGACCACGCCCTCCGAGGCGAACCCCTTGATCTGGCAGCCCACGTCGTCGGCGGTGCGCGGCCCGTAGGGACCGGAGTCGACGCGTTGCGACGGCAGCGCGTACCCGGCGTCGAAGAAGTGCCCCTCGCTGGACCGCAGCCAGGGCAACGGGCCCTGCCCGTACGGATCGGAGACCGCGTGGGAGAGCGTCGCCACCTCCCAGCGGCGAATGCGCCCGTTGCTCTCGTCCAAGCTCCCCTCCCTGCACCCGCGGTGTGGTCGTGCCGGCACCCAGCACATCACATATGGCGAGCGTACGGTCACCGTTTGTCGTGTGGTTGACCGTTGCGTGATACTCGCACCCCCGGAGCGGCCGTTCGGGACGCGGCGCCGTGGACGCGAGCCGGGTGGTTCCGCGGCGGACGGCCCCCATACCCGGGCGCTCGGGGGCAGAAGCCGCGCGGCGCCCGGCCGCCCGGCGGGTTGCGCGCCGGCGGCGCGCGACGCCGCCGCGCTCAGACCAGCCGCACCGGCTTGTCCGCGCGGACGCCCGCCGCCGCCAGCCAGTCGCGCAGCGGCGTCGCGTCGCCGTCCTCGACCAGGCTGTGCACCGTGGTGGACAGATCCGAGACGGCGCCGCCCGCCGTGCGCAGCACCGGCCCGTCCAGCCAGTCGAGCCCCGGCGAGGCGCCCGCCGTGTCGGCCGCCGCGCAGCAGACCGCCGCGGCCACGTGGTCGATCAGCGACTCCCGCCGCCCGCGCGGCGGTTGCGGGGGAAGGGGCAGCGGCCCCTGCCGCCCGTCGCCGCCCGGCCAGGGCCGCGGGGCGCGCGCCGCCTCCGCCCTGGCGGCGTCCGCGCTCAGCCGCGCGGCCAGCGCGTCCGTGCCGCCGTCGGCCGACGCCGCCTCGGCCAGGCCGTGCAACGCCCGCGCCAGCGTGGGTGTCTCCGTGGCGTCCAGCGCCCGGAAGAGACGGAACGCGCGGTCGCGCCAGACCCGGTCGACGACCTCCTCCGGGTAGGCGGGCCACTCTACGGGGGCCCAGCCCTCTCCCCCGTCGACCGGCAGCCCGTGGAAGATCCGCGCGGCCAGCAGCGAGACGTCACGGTCCACGTCGCCGGGACGTTCCAGCAGATCGCACGCGGGGCGCTGGCCGAGCCTCGCGGCGAAGCCCTCGGCCATCCGGTCCCTGCTGGACAGCTCGGTGAGCGCCGCGGCGACCCCGGCATCCAGGCCGCTCGGCCAGCGCCCGGTGCGCCAGGCCGGCAACGCGACCCGGGTCAGCAGCCGGTCCCAGCCCGCGTAGGCGAGCCCGACCTGCTCCTGGGCGAGCGTGCGCAGCCCCTGGTCGACCCCCCTGGCCCTGGCGGCCGAGGCGGCGGCGACGCCGTGCTCCATCCCGGCCGAGTGGACGGCCGCGGCCGACAGCAGCCGGCGGGCCAGCCAGCCGGCGCCCGCGGCGACCGGCGCCGTGACCGGCCGCAGCTCCTCCGCCCGGCCGGCCGCCGCGTCCCAGGCGCGCAGGCAGCGGCGGGCCGAGGCGATGTCCGGGTGCGCGGCCGGCCCCGTGCCGGCGACCACGGGCGCCAGCAGCGCCCGCAGCTCGCCGACCCGCAGCCACCACAGGAACGGGGAGCCGATGACCAGCGTCGGCGCGGTCGAGGCCGAGCGGAGCGCCGGTCCGACCGGCTCCTCCAACCAGCTGTCGCAGTCGGGGGTGACCGCGATCGCCCCCGGGCGCGGCACGTCCAGCTGCGCCGCCAGCTCGCCTATCAGCCGGTGCAGCGCGGGCGCCGCCGGCTCGGGCAGCGGGACGCTGGGCGTCGGCGCCTGCGGCGCGGTGGCGACCCGCGCGGCCAGCGCGCCGGCGAGCGCGAGCACCGCGGCGGCGACCGCGGCCGTCACCTGGAGGAGCGCCGCCGGGGCGCCCACGACCGCCAGCACGATCGCCACGGCCGCCGGCGTCAGGGCCAGCGCGAGCGCCGTGTTGCGCACCCGCAGCACGGCCAGCGCGTGATCCCGCGCGGAGTATGTGGGGTTACGCGCCTCGCGCTGCACCATGCCCGGCCCTCCGCCGTTTGTCCGCTGTCGTCCGCTTCTCCCACTGTGACACCGGGGACCGACAGCGCAAGGCGCGCTGCGCCGAACGCCTGAGGGGCCGGTGGGTGGGATCGACGACGTTGCGCCGCCCGGTAGTTGGGCGTGCGCCGCACCCTAGTGCGGTGCGGCGGGCGCGTCAGCCGGACCGAGCATCGGTCACTCGATGGTGGGGCTTTGGTCAGAGGCGGCCCGCTCGGCGATGTCCGTGCGGTGCTGCGAACCGGCCAGCCCGATCCGGCCCACAGCCCGGTAGGCGCGGTCCCTGGCCTCGGCGAGGTCCACGCCCAGCGCGGTCACGGAGAGCACCCGACCGCCGGCGGAGACGATCCGGCCCTCCTCGTCCCTCCGGGTGCCGGCGTGCAGCACGTGCACGGCGGGGGCGTCCTCGGCGGCGACGGCCTCAAGGCCCTCGACCGGGTCGCCCGTGCGGGGGGCCGCCGGGTAGCCGTCGGCCGCGATCACCACGGTGACGGCGGCGCCGTCGGACCAGCTCAGCGGCGGGAAGGCCGCCAACTCGCCGGTCGCAGCCGCCAGCAGCAGCCCGGCCAGCGGGGTCTCCAGCCGGGCCAGCACGACCTGGGTCTCCGGGTCGCCGAACCGGGCGTTGAACTCCACCACGCGGACGCCACGCGAGGTCAGCGCGAGGCCCGCGTAGAGCAGCCCGGAGAACGGGGTGCCGCGTCGGCGCAACTCGGCGACCGTGGGGCGCAGCACCGTTTCGAGCACCTCGTCGGTGAGCCCGGGGTCCGCCCAGGGCAGCGGCGTGTAGGCGCCCATGCCACCGGTGTTGGGGCCGAGGTCGCCGTCGAGTGCGCGCTTGAAGTCCTGCGCCGGGGTCAGCGGGACGACCGTCTCGCCGTCGGTGACGGCGAAGAGCGAGACCTCGGGGCCGTCCAGATACTCCTCGATCACCACCCGCTCGCAGCCGCGCGCGTGCGCCCTGGCCTCCGCGAGGTCGTCGGTGACGACCACGCCCTTGCCGGCGGCGAGTCCGTCGTCCTTGACCACGTACGGCGGGCCGAAGGCGTCCAGCGCCGCGTCGGCCTCGGCCGGGGTGGCGCACACGTGGGAACGGGCCGTGGGCACGCCTGCCGCCGCCATGACCTCCTTGGCGAACGCCTTGCTCCCCTCCAGCCTGGCCGCCTCGGCGCCGGGGCCGAAGACCGGCAGGCCGGCCGCGCGCACCGCGTCCGCGACCCCGGCGACCAGCGGCGCCTCGGGGCCGACCACCACCAGCTCGGCGCCGAGCCCGAGCGCCAGCTCGGCGACGGCCGAGCCGTCGAGCTGGTCGACCGGGTGGCACGTCGCCGACGCGGCGATGCCGGCGTTGCCCGGTGCGCAGTGCAGCTCGGTGACGGCGGGATCGCGGGAGAAGGCGTGACACAGGGCGTGTTCGCGGGCGCCGCCGCCGATGACGAGGATTCTCACGCGGGCAGCCTAACCGCGCCCACCGACAGCCCGACGCCCCCGTCCACCTCCCGGAACACGCCCGCGCCGGAACGGTCAGGAACGGCGAGAACAAGCACGGGACAACGACAGAAGCCGCCACACGCCCATCGGCCTCCGCCAAGCCCCGAACGGAAAGCCCCGAACGGACACGGCCCCGTCCGAACGAGAACGGTCGAACCGGAAACGGTCGAGCGGAAACGGTCGAGCGGAAAGGGTCGAGCGAGACCGTCCGAGCGAGACCGACCGGACGAGACCGGGTCTCAGCTGAAGACGATCATCGACCCCTGCGCCAGGCTCCGCGTCGCCGCCGCGTGCAGGCCGAGCCAGACGTGGCGTTCCCTGGCGAAGGGGCCCTGGCCCTCGACCGGTACGGCGGCCGGCTCGTCCAGCCGGGTCGGGCGGCTCGGCGCGGTGGGCGGGGCCGGCGGGTTGGCGGGGTCGATCTCCAACGCGGGCGCGACCAGTTCCAACTCGCGCAGCAGCCCGTGGCTGGAGCCGAGCGGCCCGCCGCCCTCCATCAACGCGTCGTTGACCAGCGGCTGGGGGAAGTCGACCGGCAGATAGGC
Organism: Streptomyces sedi; assembly: GCF_006335015.1. Taxonomy (GTDB): domain Bacteria; phylum Actinomycetota; class Actinomycetes; order Streptomycetales; family Streptomycetaceae; genus Streptomyces; species Streptomyces sedi. Next base: position 318,137 of record NZ_VDGT01000004.1, on the reverse strand, counting down.
GCCCGCGTGGTCGAAGTGCCACACCAGGTGCGCCTGCTGCGCGCCGCTCTCGAACATCTCCAGCAACTGCTGGTAGTCGCCGTCCAGCGCGTTCGCCGGCGTCACCGGAAGCCCGCTGCGCTGGAGCAGATAGGCGCGGCGCAGCAGATGGAGCGCCGTGTAGTCGAAGCCGGCCACCGGCGCGACCTCGCCGACCATCCCCGGCACATAGCCGAAGACCGGCACCGGCGGCAGCCCGGCGTCCGTCAGGGCCCGGTCGTACTCGGCGATCTCCTCGGCGAACGGATTGTCCGGGCTGTGGCACAGGACGTCAACGAGGGGGACCAACCACAGGTCACAGGCCACGTACGGGCTCACTTCCGGTCCGGCGTCAGGGCCCGCCGAGTTCGGCGGCAAGAGCCAGGATGTGCGACCGGTACTCACAGAGCAACTGTCCCGCCTCCTCGAAGTCGCTCGTCTCGATCGCGTCGGCGAGCGGCAGATGGCCGGCCCACAGCCGCCCGGCGAGGCGTTCCCCGCCACGCAGCCGGGGAACGAGGAAGGCCCAGCAGCGCACCCGCAGCCGGTCGAGGAACTCGCCGACGTGCGGGTTGTCCAGAAGCGCGTCCAACTCCCGCCAGTAGCGGAGGTCGTAGGCGATCAGGATGTCCAGGTCGCCGACGAGGGCGGCCTGTCGAGCGGCGACCGCGCGGCGACGGATCGAGGTGAACGTGTCCCCCGTCTCCCGCCGCCGGGCTAACAGCGGATTGCGGTGGAAGACACCGTCGCTGACCAGCGCCAGGGCCTCGACCATCTGCCGGAAGTCGGTGAGGGTCAGCTGCTTGATCCGGTAGCCGCGGTGCTGCTCCACCTCCAACAGCCCCTGCGCCGACAGGTCGACCAGCGCCTCACGCACCGGGGTGGCCGAGACCCCGTACTGTTCGGCGATCTCCCGAACGGTGAACTCGGCGTCGGGTGCGAGGCGCCCGGCGAGTATCTCCTCGCGCAGGGCCTCTGCCAGCTGCTCTCGCAGGGTGCTGCGTTGAATCACGGCAGCCCAGACTACCTTCACCCACTTGACAGGATGCTGTCATCACCGTCGGGGGCGCGCGCCGCCCCTTTCCCCCGCCCCGAAGTCACCGATCCACGCCCGACACCGCGCCGGCGGCGGCGGAGCCGAGCGCCGCCGCCCAGCTCACGACGGCGCACCCGCCGGAGCGCTGACCGGTGCCCACACGCCGGCGCCCGCCACACCCCCACACGCCCCTCGGAGCCGTGTCCCCTCCCGGGTCCGACCGCCGCGGGAAAGTGCCCTTTCCGGTGGTGAACCGGCGTGTGCGGGGCGCCCTTTGACCTCTATCCTCGGGATAGGGAACCAATGTCGTCACCAGGGGAGTCTGTTTCCACATGGATCGCCTGAGGCCGGAGGACCCACAACGCATCGGTGAGTACCGACTCCTGGGCAGGCTCGGCGAGGGCGGCATGGGCCAGGTCTACCTGGCCCGTTCGGAGCGCGGTCGCACGGTGGCCGTGAAGACGATCAAACGGGAGCTGGCGCAGGAGCCCGACTTCCGCCGCAGGTTCTCGGACGAGATCACCGCCGCCCAGCGGGTCGGCGACCAGTGGACCGCGCCGGTGCTGGACGCCGACACCGAGGCCGCCACCCCCTGGGTCGCCACCGGCTACATCGCCGGTCCCTCGCTCCACGAGGTGGTGGGCCGCGACTACGGCCCGCTGCCGGAGCGCAGCGTGACGCTGCTGGCCAACGGGCTCGGCCACGCGCTGCGCGCCATCCACGGGGCCGGTCTGGTGCACCGCGACCTGAAGCCGTCCAACGTGCTGATGACCATCGACGGCCCCCGCGTGATCGACTTCGGCATCGCCCGCGCCCTGGAGCCCGGCCCCGGCGCGGGAGTGACCAGGACCGGCGCCACCGTGGGCTCGCCCGGTTTCATGGCGCCCGAGCAGGTGCGCGGCCAACGGGTCACGCCCGCCAGCGACATCTTCTGCCTCGGCTCGCTGCTCGCCTACGCCGCGACCGGCCGCACCCCGTTCGGGGCGCTGGACTCGGGCGTGCACATCCTGATGTTCCGGATCGCCGAGGAGGCCCCCGACCTCTCCGGGGTGCCGGACTCGTTGCGGCAGTTGATCACCGCCTGTCTGGCCAAGGAGCCGGAGGAGCGGATCGGCGTCGAGCGGCTGCTGGCCGCCACCCAGCCGGAGGCGGCCCTGCACGAGCCCTGGCTACCGGGCGCCCTGGTGGCGCAGTTGGGCCGGCACGCGGTGCGGCTGCTGGACTCGGAGAACCCGGTCAGCCGGGTGGACAACCCGGTGCTGCCCAGGACCGAGGCGGCGCCCCCCGCGCCGCCGGCGCCGCCGAGCGGAGAGCGCACCCCGCGCCCCTCGTCCGACCCGGTGCCGCCGCCCGGCCCCCCGCCGCCGCCCGCCGGGCAGCCCCAGCAGTCCTGGCCCGGCGGGCGCCCGGCGCCCCGGCCGACGCCGATCCCCTCCCCCTACTCCCAGCCGGACGGCGGCCCTTACCAGCGGGGCTCAGGCGGCTGGTCGCCGCCCGGTTCGCCCTACGGCGCCCCCTCCACGGGCGCGGGCACCGGCTCCGGCTCCGGTGGCTGGCGCGCCAGGAAGGGGCCGCTGGGCGCGCTGGCCGCCGCCGGCCTGGTCCTGGTGGTGCTGGCCGTGGTGCTGCTGGTCCGCATGGGCGGCGGGGGTTCCGACACGGCGATAGACGACTCGTATCTGGGCGTCTGGCAGGGCGAGTACAGCAGCGGCGACGACGAGCCGCGGGAGCTGCGTTTCGAGATCGCCCAGGGCGCGGAGGGCGAACTCGTGGGTAACGCCCTCACCCTCACCCCCGAGATTCTGTGCGCCTATGATGTGCGGCTCGACTCCTTCGGAGACGAGGGGCTGGGCTTCACCGAGGAGTCCAACTGGAGTGTCCCCGAGGAGCAGACCAGCGAGGCCTGCCGGGACAACAACACGGTGCAGACGCTGCGGCTCTCGGAGAACGGTGAGGAGGCGACATGGACTTACGGAGAACAACAGGCAACGTTGCACCGCGGTCCGGACCGCACCGACAGCGCCGTTCCCGAAGACCTGGTCGCGGGCTGGAAGCACGAGTTCACTGACAGCAGCGACAACGAGTGGTCGGATGTGATCACCATCGAGCAGGGCGCCGTCGGCGACCAGCTTCTGCGCTATGAAAGGACCAGGCGCGGAAGCGGGGAGATCGAATGCGTCTGGGAGAACAAGCTGGTCAGGGTAGAGGGCGGGCAGCTGACCTTTGGTCCCGACCAGTTGGCGGAGACCGGCGAGGACGCCACCTGCCGGGTGTACGCCGCCATTCGTGTGCGACTCAAGGAAGATGATCGGGACACGATTCAGATCTCCTGGCTGGACGCTCTGGGGGAGGATCCAGCCGAGCACACACGCAACGATTAGGTATGCCTCAGGTCACGAATTGACACGGTTACGGGCCAAAGTGGCAGATCGGGAACCGATCGCGGTTCTCTTTCTGTCCTTCTCCCCGTGCGGGACCCCCCGTATGCTCTTGAGGTTTACCGGACCGAAGAGGAGTAGGACAGCATGAAACCGCTCGGGCCGACAGATCCCCAACGCGTCGGCCAGTACCGGCTGTTGGGGAAATTGGGCGCCGGCGGAATGGGCAGCGTCTATCTCGCCCGCTCCGACCGCGGGCGCACGGTCGCCGTCAAGCTCGTTCAACCCGAACTCGCCCGTCAACCGGAGTTCCGGCAGCGCTTCCAGCAGGAGGTGGACGCCGCACGCCGCGTCGGCGGGGACTGGACCGCGCCCGTGCTGGACGGCGACACCGAGGCGGCGACGCCCTGGGTCGCCACCGGCTACGTCGCCGGCCCCTCGCTGCACGAGGTGGTCGCCACCACCTACGGCCGGCTGCCGGAGCGCACGCTGCGCATCCTGGCCAACGGCCTGGTGCGGGCGCTGCGCGACATCCACGCGGCGGGGCTGGTCCACCGTGACCTGAAGCCGTCCAACGTGATGATCACCATCGACGGCCCCCGCGTGATCGACTTCGGCATCGCGCGCGCCCTGGAGGCCACCAACGAGGGCCTGACCAGGACCGGTGCCGCCGTCGGCTCCCCCGGCTTCATGTCGCCCGAGCAGTGCAGGGGCGAGACGCTGTCGGCGGCGAGCGACATCTTCTGCCTCGGTTCGGTGCTGACGTTCGCCGCCACCGGGCACACCCCGTTCGGCGACGCGAACAGCGCGATGACCGCGCTGATGCTGCGCATCGTGCAGAACCAGCAGGACCTCACCGAGGTGCCCGAGGGCATCAGGCCGTTGATCGAGGCGTGCCTGGCCCCGCACCCGGCCGAGCGGCCGACGCTGGACCAGCTGCTGGAGGCCACCGAGGCTCCCGAGGACGACGAGCCCTGGCTGCCCGGCGCCCTCATCGCCAAGCTGGGCCGGCACGCGGTAGAGCTGCTGGACTCCGAGGACCCGCTGCAGGCCCCGCCGGTGCCCGGCGCGGCGCCGACCCCGGCGATGCCGAACGTGCCGCCGACCCCGGCGCCTCCCGGCCACGCGCCGCCCACGCCCACCCAGTTGAGCGTGCCGTCGACGCCGCCGCCGAGCCCGCAGCCGAACGGCCCGGTGGACGCGATGGCCACGATGACCTCCAACGCGCCGCCCGGCGGCTACGGCCCGCCCGGCCAGGGCGGCTACGGCTACCCGCAGCAGGGGCAGGGTGGCTACGGCTATCCGCAGCAGGGCGACCCCAACAACCCGTACGGCGGCGGCTACGGCGGCTACCACCCGCAGGGCGGACCCGGCGGTCCCGGCGGCAAGAAGAACAACCAGACGCTGTGGATCGTGGTCGCGGCCGTCGCCGTGCTGGCCGTGGTCGCCGGCGTCGCGGTCTTCGCCCTGGGCGGGGACAGCGACGACGAGGCGGACGGCGAGAACGGGCCGACGACGGAGGAGACCGGCTCCACCGACCCCACCACCGAGCCCACGGGGGACCCCGAGCCGACCGAGGACCCGGAGCCCACCGAGGACCCGACCGGGGGCGGCGGGAGCGGCCAGATACCGTTCGAGATGGTCGGCGCCTGGGAAGGCGAGATGACCACCGGACGGGGTGAGGTCTTCTACCAGCGCATAGAGATCGCCGAGGGCTCCACCGGGCAGATCGTCACCACGCAGTACACGGCGTTGGAGGACGTGGTCTGCAAGGAGTCGTCGGCGCTGGTCAGCTACGACTCGGTCGCCACGATCAACAGTGACACGGTCGAGCAGACCTGGCCCTCCAGCGGCGGTTGCAGCCCCTGGGGCGAGCAGACGATGGAGATGAGCGGCGGCAACCTGGTGTGGAGCGCCGCCAGGTTCAACGTCGAGGCCGAGATGACGATGTCGGACACCTCCGCCAACTCCGACGCGATGCCGTACGCCATCTACGATTCCAACTGGGTCGGCTCCGGCATGACCTTCGACCCCGAGACCACCGCCCCTTCCGGCGAGACGGCGATGGTCGCCACGGGCGACGGCTGCACCTGGGAGATGCCGTTGGTCGCCGGCGGTCTCAGCGCCGAGCAGCTGATCGTGGGCCCCGGCGAGGCCACCTCCGGCGGCTGCGACCCGCTGCCCAGCTACCGCATCCACTGGACCGGCCTCGACGACCCGGACGAGATCACGTTCACCCCGCTCGGCGACGGTGCGGGCGAGTTCACGGCCCAGCGCGAGAGCTGACGCCGGCACGACCCTGAGAAGGAAAGGGGCCGGGTGGTGGTCGATCGACCACCACCCGGCCCCTTTCGCGCGTGACTCGTCCGCCAGGGGCGGGGGGCTCAGAGGAAGGAGTGCACCTGGATCGTCTCGTCCCGGCCCGGGCCCACGCCCACGGCCGAGATCCGGGCGCCCGACATCTCCTCAAGCGCCGCCACGTAGGACTGGGCGTTCTTCGGCAGGTCGGACAGCGACCTGGCCGCCGAGATCGGCTCCTGCCAGCCCGGCAGGTACTCGTAGACCGGCTCGGCGTGGTGGAAGTCGCTCTGGTTGTACGGGAGTTCGCTGACCTCGCGGCCGTCGATCCGGTAGCCGACGCAGACCGGGATACGCTCCCAGCCGCTGAGCACGTCGAGCTTGGTGAGGAAGAAGTCGGTGATCCCGTTGACCCGCACCGCGTAGCGGGCGATCACCGCGTCGAACCAGCCGCAGCGACGGTCCCTGCCGGTGGTGACGCCGAACTCGTGCCCCTCGGTCCGCAGCCGCTCGCCGTCCTCGTCGTGCAGCTCGGTGGGGAAGGGGCCGGCGCCGACCCGGGTGGTGTACGCCTTCAGGATGCCGATGACCCGGTCGATCCTGGTCGGCCCGACACCGGTGCCGGTGCAGGCGCCGCCGGCGGTGGGGTTGGAGGAGGTGACGAACGGATAGGTGCCGTGGTCGACGTCGAGCAGGGTGCCCTGGCCACCCTCGAAGAGGACCACCTTGCCATCGTCCAGCGCCTGGTTGAGCACCAGCGTGGTGTCGCAGACGTAGGGCCGCAGCGGCTCGGCGAAGCCCAGCAGCTCCTCGACGGCCTGCTCGACCTCGATGCCCCTGCGGTTGTAGATCTTGGCCAGCAGCTGGTTCTTGTGGTCGAGCGCGGCCTCGACCTTCTGCCGGAGAATCGATTCGTCGAAGAGGTCCTGGACGCGCACCCCCTGCCGGTTGATCTTGTCGGCGTAGGCGGGGCCGATGCCGCGTCCCGTGGTGCCGATCTTCCGCTTGCCGAGGAAGCGTTCGGAGACCTTGTCGAGCGTCTGGTGGTAGCCCGTGATCAGATGGGCGTTGCCGCTGACGAGCAGGCGGGAGGTGTCGATGCCGCGCTCGTTCAGCTCACGCACCTCGGAGAGCAGCTTGCTGGGGTCGACGACGACGCCGTTGCCGATCACCGGGGTGCACTCGGGGCTCAGCACGCCGGAGGGCAGCAGGTGGAGCGCGTACTTCTGGTCGCCGACGACGACGGTGTGACCGGCGTTGTTGCCACCCTGGTAGCGCGCCACATAGTCGACGGAGCCACCGAGCAGGTCCGTGGCCTTGCCTTTGCCCTCGTCACCCCACTGAGCGCCGAGCAGCACAAGTGCGGGCACAGGCGTACACCCCTTTCGAGCGGGGCATCTACGCTGTGCTGCCCCGGATCGACGAAACCCCTGCGCAATCGCGACAGGGGCTCTTGCACAGAGAGCTTACGGGAGACGCAGCCGGGAGGCGAACAGTCAGGTGTTCATCGTCATCGACCCGAGGGCCCGGCGCGTGGACGGGGAATCGGTCCGCATCGCCAGGGACGTGCTGAGCGCGGGCGCCGGCGGGGAGGTCAGGGTCTGCGTGCTGGAGCAGGGCGAGGCGCTGCCGAAGGCGCTCGCCAGGGGGAACGGCCGCCAGCTGGTGATCGTCGGTGACGACCGGGCGCTGCTGCGGGCCGTTCGGATGCTGCACAGCGAAGGGCACCTGAGCGCGCGGCCGTTGGGCGTGGTGCCGGTCGGCGGCTCGACGGCGGTGGCCAGCGCGCTGGGGGTGCCGACGGACGCGGTCGCCGCGTCCCGGGCGGTGCTGACCGGGCGCACCCGCCGGCTCGACGTGCTGACCGACGACGCGGGCGGGGTGGTGCTTGGAACGCTCGGCATCCCGGCGCCGCGCGGCAGGGGCCCGGCCTCCGGGTGGTGGCGCGCGGTGCCGTTCCCCCGGCCCCCGCGCCAGGGGCGGCCACGCGGGCGGGCCGAGCAGCGGCTGCGGGTGGAGGCCGACGGGCGGCTGCTGGCGGACCAGGACCGGCCGGTCGCCGAGGTCTCGGTGCGGGCGGCGGACGGCCTCGCGGACGTGGTGGTGCGGCCGGGGCCCCGGGAGGTGGAGGTCCGGGCGCGGGCGAGCTCGGTGACGGTCTCGGGACCGACGGGCTTCAGCTACCGGGCGAACGCGGTGGACCTGGGGCCCACTCGCGCGAGGACCTGGACGGTGCTCCCCGGAGCGCTCCACCTGGCCGGCGCGGCACCGTGACCCCGAACGCGCACCCCGTGCAGGGGCGCGGGGAACTGCGCGAGCAACCCAACGCCGGGCTCACGCCGACAACCCGCCCAGCCACGAAGCTCCGTAGTCGGCCAACCCCCGCCACACAGCATTCGCGCAGTTCCCCGCGCCCCTGACGGGGCCCGCCCCACCGACCAAGAAACCCGCACCTCACGGCGAACGCGCGCCCCTGACGGGGCGCGGGGCCGCCGGGCTCACGCGTTGTGTTCTACCGGGTGCCCGCTGACGGAACGCCTCGCGTGCCAGCGGTCCATGATTCCGCTCATCTCCTCCCCCAGGAAGGCCATGAAGTCGGCCGTCTCCTCCAGCCGGCGCCCCGCCGAGGAGTCCGCGCCGACGACGTCGACGCCCGCGCGCGCGGTGGTCTCCCAGCGCCGCAGGTACTGGTCGCGTTGGGTCATGGTCTCGTACCAGACGTCCTGGTGGAGCCGGTAGCGCTCGCGCCGCGAGCCGGGCTCACGCTCGCGGCTGACCAGGTAGATCTGCGCGAGGTAACGCACCGCGCCCGAGACGGCGGCCGGGGAGATCCGCAGCCGTTCGGCCAGTTCCGACGAGGTGAGGGCGCCCTCTTCCGAGACGGAGAGGCAGGCGAAGACACGGGCGGCCATCCGTTGGAACCCGGCGGCCAACAGGTCGGCGGCGAACCGTTCCACGAACTCGGAGACGGCCGGCGGATAGGGGTCCGCTTCGTCACGTGGGTGGTCCATGGTCATCCCGCCATCCTGCCAGCCGTCGCCGCGTTTCCGAGGATTCCCGAACTTCACAAATTCGTGAAACGAACGTAGCTTGTTGCCATGAAGTCCTCAAGCAACGCGATCGAGATCGCCGATCTGGTCAAGACGTTCGGCCCCACAAGGGCCCTGGACGGGCTCGACCTGACGGTGCGCGCGGGCGAGGTGCACGGCTTCCTCGGGCCCAACGGGGCCGGTAAGTCCACCACCATCCGCGTGCTCCTCGGCCTGCTGCGTGCCGACTCCGGCACCGTGCGGCTGCTGGGCGGGGACCCCTGGGGCGAGGCCGTCGCCCTGCACCGCCGGCTGGCCTATGTGCCGGGCGATGTCGAGCTGTGGCCCAATCTGACGGGAGGCGAGGCGATCGACCTGCTGGCCCGGCTGCGCGGCGGGCTCGATCCGAAGCGCCGCGCGCGGCTGCTGGAGCGTTTCGAGCTGGACCCGTCGAAGAAGGGCCGCACCTACTCCAAGGGCAACCGACAGAAGGTGGCCCTGGTCGCCGCCCTCGCCTCCCGCGCCGAGCTGCTGCTGCTCGACGAGCCGACGGCGGGTCTCGACCCGCTGATGGAGGCCGTCTTCCAGGAACTGATCGGGGAGGCGAAGGAGAACGGTCAGACGGTGCTGCTCTCCAGCCACATCATGGCCCAGGTCGAAAAGCTCTGTGACCGGGTGAGCATCGTCCGCCAGGGCAGCGTCGTGCAGTCCGGCTCGTTGGACGAGCTGCGCCACCTCACCCGCACCAGCGTGGAGGCCACCACGGGCCGGCCCGCCTCCGGCCTGGAGGAGCTGCCCGGCGTCCACGACGTGCGGGTGACGCCGGCCGAGGGCACCGGGCCGGACGCCACCCGCGTCACCTTCTCCGTCGACGGGCCGCACCTGGAGCGGGCCGTCAGCCGGCTCGCCGGGTTCGGGGTGCGGAGCCTGCTCAGCCACCCGCCGACGTTGGAGGAGTTGATGCTGCGGCACTACGGCGACCGGCACCACGGCGACCGGCACCACGGCGACAGCCGCCACGACGACAGCCCCCACGGCGACCCCCACGGCGACCTCCGCGGCGGCGAGAACGGCGACCACCGCGACGACGCGTCCCGGGCGGCCGGGCGATGAGCGGGGCCGCGACCGCGCCGGCCGCCGGGGCGGCCGAGGCGCCCGCCACCGCCCCCGCGCCGGCGGGCGGCCCCGCCGGCCCGTTCGCGGGGACCGGCACCATGGTCCGCTTCGCGCTGCGCAGGGACCGGGTCCGACTCCCCGTCTGGCTCGGGTTGTTGACGCTGACGACGGCGGCCTCGGTCGGCAGCTTCCAGTCCACCTACCCGGAGCCGGCCGACCGGGCCACGGTCGCGGAGACGTTCCGCTCCCCCGCCGGCCTGGCCATGTCCGGGCCCGAGCGCTACCTCGACGGGGGCTACTCGCTCGGCGCCATGACCGCCCATCAGCTGCTCGGCTTCTTCACGCTCGCCGTCGGGCTGATGGCGGTGCTGACCGTGGTCCGCCACTCCAGGGTGGAGGAGGAGTCCGGCCGCGCCGAACTGGTCCGCTCCGGGGTGCTCGGCCGGCACGCCCAACTGGCCGCCGCGCTGCTGGTGGCCGGCGGCGCCTGCCTGCTGCTGGGCGCGCTGCTCGCCGGAACGCTGGCCTCGATGGGCGTGGAAGGGGTCACCGCCGGGGGCGCCGCGCTCTACGGCGCGGCCTCCGCCACGCTGGGGCTCGCCTTCACCGGGGCGGCGGGGGTCGCGGCGCAGGTCACCCCGTTCTCCCGGGGCGCCACCGGGCTCGGCTGCGCGGTGCTGGGCGCGGCCTACGCGCTGCGCGCGGTGGGGGACGTCGGGCCGTCGGCGTTCTCCTGGCTCTCGCCGATCGGCTGGGCGCAGCGCGCCTACCCGTTCCTCGACGACCGCTGGTGGCCGCTGCTGCTCCACCTGGGGCTCGCCGCCGCGGCGACCGTGGCCGCGTTCTGGCTGAGCACCCGCAGGGACCTGGGCGCGGGGCTGCGACCGGCGCGGCCGGGCCGCCCGGGGGCGGTGGCGTGGCTGGCGATGCCGTTCGGCCTGGCCTTCCGGCTGGGCCGGGGGCTGACGCTGGGCTTCGCCGCCGGCGCCCTGCTCTTCGGGGTGATGCTGGGGTCGGTGCTCTCCGACGCCGAGCAGATGCTGGAGGAGGTCGAGGAGATGGCCGCCCAGCTGGTCGGCGCCTCGACCACCGACATCTTCATCTCGGTCTGTCTGACCATCCTGGCCGGCGCCGGGCTGGCCGCGGTGGTGGCCGCGCTGACCAGGGCGCGCGCCGAGGAGACCGGCGGCAGGGCCGAACCGCTGCTGGCCACCGCGCTGTCCCGAACGGCGTGGATCGGCGGCCAGTTGGCGTTCGCGCTGGGGGGCGCCACGCTGGTGCTGCTCGCCGCCGGGCTCGGCCTGGGCGCGGCGGGCGCGGCCTCCGTCGGGGACGCGGCGCTGCTGCCCGAGGTGGCGCTGGCCTCGTTGGCCTACGCCCCCGCGGTGTGGTTCACCGGCGGCGTCACGCTGGCGCTCTACGGCTGGTTCCCCCGGGCGACGGCGGCGGCGTGGGCGATTCCGGGGTACGCCATGGGGGTCGTCTTCCTGGGGGAGGTCGTGAACCTGCCGCGGGCGCTGCGCGAGCTGTCGCCGTTGACCCATGTGCCGAGCGTGCCGGCCGAGGGGTTCGAGGCGGTGCCGCTGCTGGTGCTCACCTTCCTTGCCACCGGCCTGAGTTGGCTGGGCGTGCTCGGGCTGCGTCGCAGGGACCTGGGACTGCCCTGAGGCGGGCGGCCCCCAGGGGTGAACGGGGGCGGCGCTGACGGACGGTCAGCGCCGCCCCCGAGCGCACCCCCCCTGACGGAGCAGCGATGCACCCTCGGGGACCCGTTCCGGATGCGGAGTCGATCACTGACTGTTCGCATGGGTGACAGCACGTCACGCACCCCGCGTGCGGCATAGCCCGGAGGTCACCCGCACATGAAGCGCAACCGCATTCCCCTCGTTCCCTCGGCCAGACCGCTGGCGCTGGCCGCCGTCACCGCCGCGCTCACCCTCGGCCTCTCCGGCCAGGCGATCGCGCAGGACCGCGAGCCGGCCCCCGAGGAGGTCTCCGAGATCTCGGAGGCCGTGCCCCAGCAGGGCCTGGCCGTGTTGGAGGACGCCAAGCCCGCCTGGGACAACGTCGCCCCCCTCACCATCTCCCCCGCCTCCGGCGACCCCGGCACCTCGGTGACGGTGCGCGCCAACTGCCGCCCGGACGGCCCGGCCCGTTCCGACGCCTTCAAGGAGCCGGTCAACCTGCGTCGCGGCGACGCCGGCCAGTGGGTCGGCACCGGCAAGATCAAGCACGGCCTGAAGGTCGGTCGCGGCTACCCCGTCACCGTGAACTGCGCCGACGGGGTGCAGCTCACCGCCACGTTCACCGCGACCGCGGGCACCCCGAGCGGCGGCGCCGAGGCCGGCTTCGGCGGCTCGGGCGGCTCGCGCGACGGCGGCACCCAGGCGACGGCGCTGGCGATCGGCGGCGGCGTGGCGGTGGCCGGCGGCGTGGGGTACGTCTTCCTCGCCAGGCGCCGTCGCTCCGGCAACCACGCCTACTAAAGGGAGCCCAGTGGCTAGGAACCGGCGCGCGGCAGCCAAGCCGCGCCTTCCCCGGCTGCCGAACGCGCTGCGCGCCGGCCCCGGTTGGCCGCGCGCGCTGGCGCGGGTGCGGCGCCACCTCGCCGCGCCCCGCCGCGCCGCCCCCCGCCTCGCCGCGCCCCGCCACGCGGCGGGGCCGGCGCCGGCCGGGCGCGTGGCCGCGCCGCGGCGGCTGGCGGCCCGCGCGGCGGCGGCGCTGCGGCGGCTGACGGGCGGCCTGCGCGACGCGGGTCCCGCGACGGTGCGGCTGGTGCGGGACCGGAAGGGCGGCGCCTCGCTCGGCCAGGCGCGGGTGGCGGTGGCCACGGCGGTGCGCGGCGCCGCCGGGCCGCCGCCCCCGCCGCCCGGCACCCGCACCCGGCACCAGCGGCAGTCGCTGCGCACCCGCCGGCTGGAGACCACGGTCGCGGTGACGGTGGTGGTGGTCGGGCTGCTGGTCGGCGTCTTCGCCCCGAGCGGCGGCGACGCCTCGGTCCGCGAGGCCCGCGCGTCCAGCGACATCGCCGAGGGGGTCTCCCGGCCCGACGCGGTGGACGCGCCGGCGGCGGCCCCCGACGCGGGCTCCACCGCGAACCTCGGCGGCTCGGGCGAGTCGGGAACGGCCGCGGTCGCGCAGCCGCTGGAACGTTCCGTGCCCATCCGGATCCGCATCCCCTATCTGGCCACCGACGTCGAGGTGTTCGGCGCCGACCTGACGCCGGACGGCGGGCCGCCCTCCCCCTCCGAGGAGGACGCCCAGCGCGCCGCCTGGTACGCGGGCGGAGTCTCGCCGGGCGAACGCGGCGCCGCCATCCTCGTCGGCCATCTGGACACCTACGACGGTCCGGCGGCCTTCGCCGGGCTCGGCTCGCTCCAGCCGGGCGAGACCATCGAGGTCGACCGGGCCAACGGGGACGTCGCCGTCTTCACGGTCGACTCCGTCGAGCAGTACCCGAAGTCGGACTTCCCCGACGAGCGGGTCTACGGCTCGGTGACCTCGCCCCAGCTCCGCCTGATCACCTGCGGCGGGCGGTGGACGCAGGACGGCGGCTACGACTCCAACATCGTGGCCTACGCCCGCCTGACCGACTCGGGAACGTACGCGCCCGAGGTCCACGACGCGTACGCGGAGCCCGCGCCGGAACCCGCCCCACTCCCGGACCCAGGGCCCGACCCGGGGTCGGGACAGGGGCTGGAGCCGGGGCTGGAGCCGGAGGCGTACCCGGAGCTGGACCCGATGTGGAACGGCGGGTGAGCGCGGCCGTCCCCCGCTGGCCCGTCAACCCGCCCGCTGCCGCCCACCCCGCCCCGCTGGCCCGTCACCCCGTCCCGCTGGCCGTCAGTCCGCCCGTTCCGCACGCCCCGCCGGACAGCGCGGCTCACACCCGGCGGCGGCGGCCCGCGCCAGCCGGTCCAGCAGCCAGGTCCCGGCCGCCAGCGCCGGGACCATCGGCGCGTAGTGGCCGACGCCGGGCAGCAACGCCAGCCCGGCGCCGTGGCGTTCCGCGAAACGGCGGGACAGCTCGGCGGGCACCTGGCCGTCCTCCGCGCCGTGCACCAGCGTGACCGGCACCGGGGGGCTGGGCCTCCGGAACGGGTCGGCGGCCTCCAGCGCCGCGTCGAGCCCGCCCTCGGCGCCCTCCAGATACGCCGTGGTCGCGCCCCGGCCCAGGTCCAGCTCGACCGCGCGCGCCAGGTCGCTGACGGCCGCCACCCCGAACACCTCGCCCACCCGGGGGTGGTCGGCGGCGACAAGCGCGAGCTGGCCGCCGGCCGAGTGCCCCACCAGCACCACGGGCCGCTCCCCCGGCAGCGCTTCGAGCGCCGCCCGCACGTCCCGGCCCGTCGCCGGCCAGCCGCCGCCCCCGCCGACCCGCCGGAACTCGGGCACCGCGACCGCGACCCCGCGCGCCGCCAACGCCCGCGCGAACGGCGTCAGATGGGAACGGTCGAACGCCTCGCGCCAGAACCCGCCGTGCAGCACCACCACCGCCGGGTCGCCGGGGCCGTGCAGGTCGACCAGGTGCGCCGGGTGGTCCCCGTAGCGCACGGTCGCCTCGGGCGCGACCGGGTCGAACGGCGCGAGCAGCGCCGCCATCTCCACCGCGTCCACGCCACTCTCCGGCGCCCCGCCCGTCATCGTTCCTCCTCGCCGGCCAGCAGCGCGCCCAGCGTCGCCGCGGCCCTGACCGTCTCCGTGAACCCCGTGTACAGCGGGGTGAATCCGAACCGCAGCACGTCGGGCGGCCGGTGGTCGGCGACGACGCCGCGCGCGACCAGCCGTTCCAACAGCCCGGCCGCGTCGGCGTGGCGCAGCGAGACCTGGCTGCCGCGCCTGGCGTGCTCGGCCGGCGTCAACGGCTCGACGGCGCCCGGCTCCACCAGCGCGTCCACCGCCTCCAGGAAGAGGTCGGTCAGCGCCAGGCTCTTGGCGCGCACCGCGGCCAACTCCACGCCGTCCCACGCCTCAAGCGCCGCCTCAAGCGCCGCCATGGACAGCAGGTCGGGCGAGCCGACGCGCAGCCGGCGGATGCCGGCGTGCGGGGCGTACTCCGGGCTCATCGCGAACGGTTCGCTGTGGCCCCACCAGCCGGGCAGCGGGGTGTCGAACCGCGGCAGGTGCGCGGACCGCACATAGGCGAACGCGGGCGCGCCAGGACCGCCGTTGAGGTACTTGTAGGTGCAGCCGACGGCGAGGTCGACGCCGTCCCTGTCGAGCGCCAGCGGCAGCGCGCCGGCGCTGTGGCAGAGGTCCCACAGCGAGAGCGCGCCCGCCTCGCGCAGGGCCGCCGTCAGCGCGGGCAGGTCCCGGAGTTCGCCGACGCGGTAGTCGACGTGGTTGACCAGGGCGACGGCGGTGCGCGGCCCGGCGGCCCGCGCGAGGTCGGCGGCCGGCACCGCCCGCAGCCGGCGGCCGGTCATCCGGGCCGCGGACTCGGCGACATAGCGGTCGGTGGGGAAGGTCTCGGCGTCCAGCAGGATCTCGTCCCGCGCGTCGTCGGCCAGCCGCACGGCCCCGACCAGCAGCTTGAAGAGGTTGACGCTGGTGGAGTCGCCGACCACCACCTGCCCTGGCGCCGCGCCCAGCAGCGGCGCCAGCCGGTCGCCGACGCGTTCGGGAGCGCTGTCCCAGCCCGACTCGGTCCAGGACCTGATCCGCAGCCGCCCCCACTCCTCGGCGACCACCTCGGCCATCCGGCCGGGTACGGAACGGGGCAGCGCGCCCAGGGAGTTGCCGTCCAGATAGACCGTGTCGTCCAGCACGAAGCGCTCCCGCAGCGGGCGCAGCGGGTCGGCCGCGTCCAGCGCCTCGGCGCGGGCGATCAGCCGTGCGGCCCGGGTGGGGCGGTCGTCCCGATCGTCGCGGTCGCGCGCGGATCTCGCGGGTGGGTTCACGTGCACTCCGTCCGTCTCCCGATGCGTCGACGCGCACCGTCGAAGGCGCCCCACCAGCGAAGGCGCCCCACGGGGGAGCGCCTTGTGATGCCGGCGTGGCCGGGCTTGCCCCGCTGGCCCCGGGAGACCCGGGGGGCGAGGGCCGGGGGTCTCTACGAGAGGGTGTCCGCCGCCGTCGGGGAGCTGTCCCGCAGGAACTGCGTGCAGCGCTCGTGCTCCTCCTGCTCGCCGATGGCGCCGGCGGCGCGGGCCAGGGCGTGGAGGGCGCGGAGGAAGCCCCGGTTGGGCTCGTGCTCGAACGGCACCGGGCCGTGGCCGCGCCAGCCGCTGCGGCGCAGCGCGTCCAGGCCCCGGTGGTAGCCGGTCCTGGCGTAGGCGTAGGACTCGACGGTCCTGCCGTCGACGAAGGCGTCGTCGGCGAGTTGGGCCCAGGCGAGGCTGGAGGTGGGGTACTTGGCCGCCACCTCGGCGGGGGCCGTGCCGGAGGCCAGCAGCTCGCGCGGCTCCGGGTCGTCGGGCAGATGGGTCGGGGGCGGTCCCCCGAGCAGATTCTCGTGCGTGACCATGGTGCCCAGTCTGCCCCTTCCGCGACGGCCGCGCCCAGTCGTCCCCCCGGTGGTTTCCCGGACGCGGCCCCGCGGCGCGGCTACTTCAGCCTGGTGCCGGCCGAACGCAGGTCGCGGCAGGCGCCGGTGACCCGCTCGGCCATGCCCGCCTCGGCGGACTTGCCCCAGCTGCGCGGGTCGTAGGTCTTCTTGTTGCCGACCTCGCCGTCGACCTTGAGGACGCCGTCGTAGTTGCGGAAGACGTGGTCCACGATCGGGCGGGTGAAGGCGTACTGGGTGTCGGTGTCCAGGTTCATCTTGACCACGCCGTTCTCCAGCGCGGTGGCGATCTCCTCGGCGGTGGAGCCGGAGCCGCCGTGGAAGACGAAGTCGAACGGCTCCTGCTTGCCGGTGGCCTTGGCGACGCCCTGCTGGAGGTCGCGCAGCAGCTCGGGGCGGAGCACCACGTTGCCCGGCTTGTAGACGCCGTGCACGTTGCCGAAGGAGGCGGCCAGCAGATACCGGCCGCGCTCGCCGGTGCCCAGCGCCTCCGCGGTGCGCAGCGCGTCGTCGACGGTGGTGTACAGCTCGTCGTTGATCTCGTGGGTGACGCCGTCCTCCTCGCCGCCGGTGGGGGTGATCTCCACCTCCAGGACGATCCGGGCAGCCGCGGCCTTGGCGAGCAGCTCGGCGGCGATCTCCAGGTTGTCGCCCAGGGTCTCCGCGGAGCCGTCCCACATGTGGGACTGGAAGAGCGGGTTGAGCCCCCGGTCCACACGCTCCTGGGAGATGGCCAGCAGCGGGCGGACATAGCCGTCCAGCTTGTCCTTGGGACAGTGGTCGGTGTGGAGCGCCACGTTCACCGGGTACTTCTCGGCGACGATGTGCGCGAACTCGGCCAGCGCGCGGGAGCCGGAGACCATCTCCTTGCTGTACTGGCCGCCGAGGAACTCGGCGCCACCGGTGGAGATCTGGACGATCCCGTCGCTCTCCGCCTCGGCGAAGCCCCGCAGCGCGGCGTGCAGGGTCTGCGTCGAGGTGACGTTGATGGCGGGGTAGGCGAACTTGCCGGCCTTCGCCCGGTCCAGCATCTCGTTGTAGACCTCGGGGGTCGCGATGGGCATCTGTCCGCTCCTTGGAGAGTGTGCGATGGGCTGGTACTCGACATCAGGAGACGTCTTCGTCGGCGTCCCGCGCGTCATCGTCGGGGCCATCTTCCCAGACGGGGGAAGGCGGCCGTAACTGCCCGCCGAAGTTTCACGTGAAACCGTGACACTGGGTAGTGAACGCAGGTCAGCCCAGGCCGGTCGAAGCCAACCCGGGTCAGTCCAGGCCGAGATCCGCCAGGTCGAACGCCGCGTAGTACGGCAGCCCCGCGGCCTCGATCGCCGGCGCCGCGCCGCGTTCGACGATGACCGCCACCGCGACCACCTCGGCGCCGGCCTCGCGCAGCGCCTCCACCGCGGTGAGCACCGAGCCCCCGGTCGTCGAGGTGTCCTCCAGCGCCAGCACCCGGCGGCCCGTCACGTCGGGGCCCTCGATCCGCCGCTGAAGCCCGTGCGCCTTGCCGGCCTTCCGCACCACGAAGGCGTCCAGCCGCTCGCCCCGCGCCGCCGCCGCGTGCAGCATCGCGGCGGCCACCGGGTCGGCGCCCATGGTCAGCCCGCCCACCGCGTCGTACTCCAGATCGGCGGTCAGGTCGAGCATCGTCTGGCCGACCAACGGGCCGGCCTCGCCGTCCAGCGCGACCCGGCGGAGGTCGAGATAGCGGTCGCTCTCCTGCCCCGAGGAGAGAATCACCCGGCCGTGGACGACGGCCTTGTCCTTGATCTGCTGGAGCAGTCGTGTGCGCGCGCTCATGGCCACGACCCTATGCCAGCCGCCACTCCCACCGGGTGGAGACCTCCAGGGGCTCCAGCTCGGTGACCAGACGCGGATGGGTGTTCAGTCCGTTGGGCGGGCCGGACTGCGGCTCGACGCAGACCGCCTCGGGGACCTCGTCGTAGACCACGACCCACTCCTCGCGGCTGCGCACGGTCAGCTCCAGCTGCTCGGGCCAGCTCAGCCGCACGTCGACGCCGTCCGGCATCCCGAAGCAGTCGTCCCAGGGACCCGGCTTGGGCTCCATGCGGTGCCCCGTCGGCAGGTGGTCCTCGCCCCGCTCCTCCTGCCATTCCGGGCTGAAGTCGATCTCCACCGGCCGGCCGCCCGCACCGAGCCGCCGTTGGAACCAGGGGTGCCAACCGGCCTGCGCCGGAAAGGAGTTGCCGGCGGTCTCCACGCCGAGGGTGAGGGTGAGCGAGCCGCCGTCCTCGGCCAGCTCGACCAGCTGCGTCACCCGGCCCGGGTAGGGCCAGGGCTCGACGAGGTCGCAGAAGAGAGCGACCGAACGCTCGTCCACCCGGGCCGTCCGCCACGGGCGCCGGCGCACCGTGCCGTGGATCGCGTGCTCTCCCGCGTCCAACGGGAGCCGGTGGTCGACGGGTCCGTTGCGGAACCTCCCCTGCCGGGTGCGCCCGCACCAGGGCGCCATCACGAAGGAGCCGTAGCGCTCGCCCTGACGCAGCACTTCCAGGCCGCCGATCGACAGCGACGCCAGCCGCGCCCCCTGGTCGGGGCGGACGGTCAACTCGGCAGCGCCGGCTCGGAGCCGAATCCCACGTTCACTGTCATCGATGGTCACCCCACGACGATAACGATCTGATGTATCAAATGACTAATGATGGCCGCGCCCCACGGCGCGCCCCCCTGCGCCCCACACACCACCCCCGCGCCTCCGGGCGCCGCCCCGGCGCGAGCGGTCAGCGGCGCCGCAGCGCCCGGCGCAACGCCACCGCCGACGCCACGGCCAGCGCCGCGGCCGGGGCCGCCCAGCGCAGCACCGCGACGGAGCGCCCACGCTCCTCGGGCGCCGGCTCGGGGGCGTAACGCCCGCGCGGTGGGGCGTGATCGACCTCCTCCGCGCTCCTGCCGATCATCGTGCGCCTGGCGTGGTCGGCCTCCGGCGCGGGCAGCGCCGAGGGCTCGGCCCGCTCGGGGTCGAGCGCGGACGGGGTGCCCTCGCCACGCCCCGCCGCCGCCCCCGGCTCCGTCAGCGGCTCCGAGGCCGCCGGCTCCGCCGGGCTCTCCGCGCGCGGCGCGGCCGGCACGCCCGGCGCGGGCGCCGCCTCGCCGCGCGACTCCCCGGCGGGCTCGCCGGCGTCGCCCGGGTCCTCGGCCGTCTCCCCCGCGCCCTCGGCGCCCGCCGCCCCGGGAGCCGGGGCCGGCGGCTCGCCGCCGGGCGCCGCCGGGATCCCGGGGATCGCCCGCTCGTTGTCGTCCGGCTCGCCGATCCCGCCGCCGGTCGCCGGCGGCGTCCGCGCCTCCTGCGACAGCTCGTCGGCCAGCGCCGCGGCGAAACGATCCAGCAGGCGTCGCCCCGCCGACTCCCGCTGACCGTCGCTGAGTTCGGCCAGCCGGCCGGTCGCCGTGAGCCGGCCGTCGACCGCCAGCGCGCAGCCGGCACCGCCGTCCACCGCGCGAGGAGTGACCGACAGCTCCAGGGTGGCCTTGCCCGAGCCCCTGGCCTCCTCGCCCTCGGCGCGCACCACGTGCGCCTCGCCGTCGGCCGCCACGGTCAGCGCGCCGCGGTAGGTGATGGTGGAGGAGCCGACGCGCAGCCGCAGCCGGCCGCGGATCGCGTCCGGCGCGGCTTCCCTGTCGGCGGGCGTGCCCGCCTGGGCCGGTTGGAGCCCCGGCACGCAGCGCGCCAACCGCCGGGGCTCGGCGAGGGCGCTCAGGACGACAGCGGGGGCGTACGGGAGGTAGACCTCGTGCTCCATGGCGCGGAGCCTACCCACTGATCGGCGCATATGTTACTGGTCGGGCCAAACGCACCGCGCGCCGCAGGCGTCTCGCCACGCACCGTCGCCACCTGCTCCTCGGTGCGCTGGCGCAGCAGCCGCTCGGCGCGCTCGCCCAGCGAGTCGACCGCCAACGTGCAGCACAGCAGCACCGCCGTCACCCCCAGCACCACCAGCGTCAGCCGCCCGAGCGTGGCCCGACCGAGGTCGCCCCGGAAGAGCCAGAGCACCACGGCGCCGCCGGCCAGCGCGTTGACGACGCCGGTGAAGAGCGCCGCGTTGAGGTGACCGAGCAGCGGCAACAGCAGGAAGGGGAAGGCCAGTCCGCCCAGCAGCGCCCCCACGTAGTCGGCCGCCGAGAGGTCGGCGACCGCGCGCCCCGCGTCCTGCCGCCTGATCCGCTGGATCAACGTCATCAGCAGCGGCATCTCCGCGCCGATCAACAGCCCGATGGTCAGCGAGAAGAGGATCAGCGCCGGCCTGATCTCCCCCGTCCACAGGAAGCACAGGTGCAGCACCGTGGCCGAGCAGCCGCCGACCAGCGCCAACAGGGCTTCCACCAGCGCGAAGTTGACCGAGGCGCGCTGCCGCAGCCGCTTGGCGCCGAGCGAGCCGATGCCCATCGCGAAGACCATCGAGGAGAGCACGAGCGAGGTCAGGGTGACCGTGTCGCCCGCCAGGTAGTCGGCGAGGGCGATCAACTCCAGCTCGTAGACCAGCCCGCAGGCCGCGCAGACGAAGACCGCGGCCAGCACCAGGGCCCGCCCCACCCCCGGCGGCACCGGGAGCGTCGCGCCGGTGGGGGGATCGCCCGCGCACTCGGCTTCGGACGTCTCGATCATGAACCGAACGTTACGTCACACCTCGAACTCGCCCTGTCACCCACAGGAGTGGACTTCCCGACGGTCTCCACGGTGCGCAGCGCCCCCACCACCCGCGTCCTGGTGGCCACCAGACGCCGCTCCTGCGGATAGGAGTGCCAGGTGCGCCAGTGCACCTGGCCGTCCTGCCGCTGGGCGAGCAGCGCGGTGAACGCGTTGGGGTCGCCGGGGAACAACGCGGCCAGCCCGTGGGGGTGTTCGGCCACCAGCGCGAGCAGCTCCTGCGCCCGCCCCGCGAAGGAGCCGGCGCTCAGCGTCTCCACGTGCGCGGCGAACTCGTAGTCGAACTCCCCGAGCCGGCGCGAGACGCCCAGCGGCAGCGGGGAGTTGTCCCCCGCGAGGCACGCCACGGTCTCCGCGCAGGCACCCCTGCTGCCGTTGAGCAGCACCTGGTGCGAGGCGCCGAGGACCCTCAACTGCACGGATGTGTCCGCGAGTTCGAGGTCGAGAGTGGCCAGCGCCGGCTGTGGTCCGCACTCCAGCGACCAGGTAAGGTCACCCGCCCGGGTGTCGGTGAAGGTGGTGTTGATGGTCGTCAGCATGGAACCGCCCCGCATGACACGCAGTTGAGGGCGGTGCGCCCGACCCTCCCAAGAGCAACGAATCCACCGAACCACGGAACTCCCCACGCCCACAGGCGTTTTACCCAACTCCGGGGGTTTTCCCCCGCGAGGGGACAGGCTAGGTCAGGTGTCCACTAATCGGCCGTCCGACTATCGGACGACAAGGGGCTGTCAACGCGCGGAGACCGGGGCGAATCGCCCCACTGCGCCAGTGAATACACCTACTCGTTCCCCGGGGCGCCTCCGTCTTCACATCTCGGCTGCACAACGGTCACGGCGGCCCACTTGTGGGGGCCTTCGACGGTGACAAGGCTCTCGGCAACTTCACCCGAAGCCATTCACCGTGGAAGGCCCGAATATGACCAGATTCGGCAGAGCGTCCAAGCTCGCCGCGGCCATGTTGGGAGGGGCACTCGTCCTCTCAGCATGCAGCGACGACAGCGACGAGAGCAACGAGGATTCCAACGCCGGGGGTGGCGGCGGCACCATCACGTACGCCATGGCGCAGCCCTGGGACAGCTTCAACCAGACGACCGCCGGGGCCAACACCGTGGCCAACGGTCAGGTGATGCACCAGGTGCTCTCCGGTTTCTGGCAGTTCGGCAACGACGACGGCCAGCCGATAGCCAACGAGGACTTCGGCACCTTCGAGAAGACCTCCGACGACCCGCTGACCGTGGAGTACACCATCCACGAGGAGGCGGCCTGGTCCGACGGCACCCCCATCGACTGTGACGACGTCCTGATGTGGTGGACCGCGCAGAGTGGCCGCTGGGACGGCCTCTTCTCCGCCCCCGGCACCCAGGGCATCGAGGACACCGCGCTGCCGGAGTGCGCCGACGGCGACAAGGCGTTCACCCTCGTCTACGACCAGCCGTTCGCCGACTGGCTGACCTCGGGTCCCGGCCGCGGCAACAACGCGATCATGCCGGCGCACGTCGTCGCCGAGCAGGGCGGGCTGACCCCCGAGGAGTTCCTCGCCGCGCTCCAGGGCGACGACCCGGAGCCCGTCCAGGCCGCCGCCGACTTCTTCAACGAGGGCTGGCTGATCGACGGCGCGCTCCCCGACGCCTCGCTGATCCCGTCCTCCGGGCCCTTCGTCATCACCGACTACGTGGCAGACCAGTCGGTGACGCTGACCCGCAACGAGGCGTACTGGGGTGAGCCCGCCGCCGCCGACTCGATCGTGATCCGCACGATCGCCGAGCCGGAGCAGGTGCAGGCGCTCCAGAACGGCGAGGTCGACATCATCGAGCCGCAGCCCACGGTGGACATGGCCCAGCAGATCGAGGCGGCCGGCGGCATCGAGTCCGAGGTCGCCGAGGAGTACTCCTACGAGCACCTGGACTTCAACTTCCAGGACGGCCCGTTCGCCGACTCCCTCGCGCTGCGCCAGGCGTTCGCGCTCTGCGTGCCCTACCAGACGCTGGTGGACAACCTGATCGCCCCGGTCGTCCCGGACGCCACCGTCAAGCAGGTCCGCAACGTCGCGCCCTGGGACGAGGGTTACCAGGAGGCCGTCGAGGCCTCCTCCGCCACCCTCGACGAGTACGGCGTCACCGACATCGAGCGCTCCCGCCAGATCCTGGAGGAGGAGAACGCGGTCGGCACCGAGATCGTGCTCGGCACGCTGGAGAACCAGCGCCGCAACGACGCCGGCCTGCTGATCCAGTCGAGCTGCAACGAGGCCGGCTTCGAGGTGGACTTCCAGCCCGCCGCCGACTTCTTCGACACCACCGGCGCGCTCTCCGAGGGCCGCTTCGACGTCGCCATGTACGCCTGGTCCGGCTCGCCCGACCGCTCCGGCTGGAACTCCACCTACCGGACGGCCGTCGAGTGCAGCCCCGACGGCAAGGGCAACAACAACGGCTGCTACTCCAACGAGGAGCTGGACCAGCTGCTGGACGACGTGCTGCGCACCTCCGAGCTGTCCGAGGCCGTTGACCTGACCGCCCAGATCGAGGCCTTCCTCTGGGAGGACCTGGTCACCATCCCGCTGTACCAGCACCCGGGCATCACCGCCTGGAGCAGCCAGGTCTCCGGCGTGGTGCCCAACCCGTCGCAGAACGGCATCGTCTGGAACGCCAACACGTGGAGCAAGGGCTGACCGAGCCGGTGCGCCACCGCCACCGGCGGTGAGCACCGACCGGCCGGACCGCGCCCGCGGCGGCGCCCGGTAGCGAGAAGGCGGGGTCGGGAGAGATCAGTCCCGGCCCCGCCTCCCGTCCCGGGACGCGGACACGACCGCACCAGGCCGCGCCGCGCCCCGGCGCCAACTCCCCAGTCCCCCCACGTCACTCCCCACTCCTCACTCCCCACCCACGTGAACCTCAGGAGTCTGCGCCATGCTCGTCTTCATCGCGCGGCGGCTCTTCGTCTCGATCTGGGTCTTCCTCGCCTCCACGGTCGTGGTCTTCTTCCTCGCGACCCGCATCCGTGATCCGCTCGCCGAGGCACGGCAGTTGCCGGACGGTGCCCGCGAGGCGCAGATGGCCGAGATCACCGAACGAATGGGCCTGGACGACCCCGTCATCGTCCGCTACCTCAACTGGCTCCTCGACGTCCTCACCGGCGACCTCGGTGTGGACCGACAGGGCCAGCAGGTCAACGCCGCCCTGGAGAACGCCTTCACCGCCACCCTCCAACTGATCACCGGCGCCACCGTGTTGGCGATCGTGATCGGCATCGCCGTCGGCGTCGTCTCGGCGCTGCGGCAGTACACGGCGCTCGACCAGACCGTCACCTTCGTCGCCTTCGTCTGCTTCTCGCTGCCGCTCTTCTGGGTCGGCACCCTGCTGAAGCAGTTCCTGGCCCTCGACTTCAACGACTGGCTGGCCGACCCGACCATCTCCCCCGTCTTCATCGGCACGATCGCGCTGATCGTCGGCCTGGCCTGCGGCTCCCTCGTGGTCGGCGACCGGCGCAGCCGGCTGACCGCGTTCGGCTCGGCGACCGCGGCGATGGCGGTGCTGCTGGCGGTGCTCTCCGCCACCGGCTGGTTCGCCGACCCGGGGCTCGGGCCGATCGTGATCGCGCTGACCGCGCTCGGCGGCGCGTTGGGCTTCACCACCCTGGTCAGCGGCCTTGAGTGGAAGCCGCCGCTCCAGGCGGCGCTGATCACCGCCGGCGTCGGCGTGGTCGCCTCGCTGGCGCTGAGGCCGGTGCTGAAGGACCCCGAGCTGCTGACCGTGGTGGGCCTCGCGCTGCTCACCGTGGCGATCAGCGGCGCCGTCGGCTGGTTCCTGGGCGGCGAGCTGTACCGCAGGGCCGCCGTTCCCGCCTCGATCCTCACCGGGCTGTTCGCCGGCGCGGTGATCTTCACCGACCGGATGCTCCAGTCGTTCGCCGACTACAGCGACTCCGTCGGCGGCCGACCGATCTCCACGATCGGCGCCGAGACCCCCAACTACCAGGGAACGTTCTGGGAGTCGGGCCTGGACTCGGCCGGCCATCTGGCGCTGCCGACGCTGGCCCTGGTGCTGGTCTCGCTGGCGAGCTACACGCGTTACACCCGCGCCAGCATGTTGGAGGTGATGAACCAGGACTACGTCCGCACCGGCCGCGCCAAGGGGCTGAGCGAACGGGCCGTGGTCACCCGCCACGTGCTGCGGAACGGTCTGATCCCCATCACGACGCTGGTCGCCTACGACATCGGCACCATCGTCGGCGGCGCGGTACTGACCGAGGAGGTCTTCGGCTGGTCGGCCATGGGCTCGCTGCTCTTCCAGGGCATCGAGCAGGGCGACCCCATGCCGATCATGGCCTTCTTCCTGGTGGCCGGTGGCGCGATCGTGGTCTTCAACATGATCGCCGACATCGTCTACGCCTTCCTCGACCCTCGCATCCGGTTGTCGTAAAGGAGACTGACCATGACGCGAAACGCGGACAGCGGGGTGGCGAAGTCCCAGGACACCCCGCCCGACGACGCGGGAAGCGGGGCGGCCGTCACCCACGGGATGAACGTCGTCGCCCGCTCCCAGGGCCAGTTGGTGCGCCGCCGGTTCCTCCGGCACAAGGGCGCGCTGGCCGGCATGGTGCTGTTCTTCCTGGTGGTGGTGCTCGCCGTCACCAGCATCGGCGCCGGACCCATCCCCGGCTGGTGGGACAAGGACCCGTCCACCACCGGCTCGGTCGTCGGCGAGGGCCGGCCCACCCTGTCGGTGTGGCCCGGATTCCTCGGCGGCGGCGGGGTGAGCCTCGGCGAGCACCCGTTCGGCCAGGACAACGTCGGCCGTGACTA
Organism: Streptomyces sedi; assembly: GCF_006335015.1. Classification (GTDB taxonomy): domain Bacteria; phylum Actinomycetota; class Actinomycetes; order Streptomycetales; family Streptomycetaceae; genus Streptomyces; species Streptomyces sedi. Next base: position 292,291 of record NZ_VDGT01000004.1, on the reverse strand, counting down.
CTTCGCCCTGACGATGCGCGGCGCCCAGGTGTCGCTGCTGATCGCGGTGATCGTCGGCCTGGTGGCGACCCTGGTCGGCACCGTGATCGGCGCGCTCGCCGGCTACTTCAGGGGCTGGGTCGAGGCCGCGCTGATGCGGGTCACCGACGTGGTGATCGCCGTGCCGACGCTGCTGCTCGCCGGGCTGATCGGGGTGATCGTCGCGGGCAAGGGAGTGGTGCTCTTCGCGATCTTCCTCGGCCTGTGCATGTGGACGCAGATCGCCCGGCTGGTGCGCGGCGAGGTGCTGTCGCTGCGGGAGAAGGAGTACGTGGAGGCGGCCCGTTCCGTCGGCACCTCCGCGGGGCGGATCATCTTCAAGCACATCCTGCCCAACACGGTCGGCATCATCATCGTCTCGGCGACGCTGACCATCGCCGGCGCGGTGCTCACCGAGTCGGCGCTGTCCTTCCTCAACCTGGGCGTCCGCCCGCCGGACACCTCGCTCGGCCGGCTGATCACCGACTACCGCACGGCGTTGAGCGTGCGGCCCTGGCTGTTCTACTGGCCGGGCGCCTTCATCATCGCGATCGCCCTGTCGGTGAACTTCATCGGCGACGGCCTGCGCGACGCCTTCGACCCCCGACAGACCCGGGTGCGTGACTGATGTCCCTGACTCCCCCCATCAAAAACCCCTCCGCCCCGCCGCCCTCCGTGGAGGCCGCGGTGACGGAGGCGGCAGAAGAGGTGCACTCCGCCCACACGTTGGCCGACGCCAGGCCGCCCTCGGACGAGGAGATCCTGACCGTCGACGACCTGACCGTCGAGTTCCCCACCGACGACGGCGTGGTGCGGGCGGTGCGCGGCCTGAGCTACACGCTGCGCTCCCGCGAGGTGCTGGGCATCGTCGGCGAGTCCGGCTCCGGCAAGTCCGTCTCGTCGATGGCCATCATGGGCCTGCTGCCGAAGACGGCCCGGGTCTGCGGCTCGATCCGCTACCGGGGGCGGGAGCTGCTCTCGCTGCGCCCCAAGGAGCAACGGGCGCTGCGCGGACGGAAGATCGCGATGATCTTCCAGGACCCGATGACCTCGCTGAACCCGGTGCGCAGCATCGGCGACCAGCTGGCCGAGGCGGTGCTGGCGCACCATCTGGTGCCGCGCCGGCAGGCGTTGGCGCGGGCCAGGGAGATGCTGGACCTGGTCGGCATCCCGCAGGCGGAACGGCGGCTGAAGGCGTATCCGCACGAGTTCTCCGGCGGGATGCGGCAGCGGGTGATGATCGCGATGGCGATCATCAACAACCCCGACGTGATCATCGCCGACGAGCCGACCACCGCGCTCGACGTGACGGTCCAGGCGCAGATCCTGGAGAAGCTGCTGGAGGTCAAGGACGAGGTCAACGCGGCGATCCTGATGATCACCCACGACCTCGGCGTGATCGCCGGCATGGCCCACCGCACGCTGGTGATGTACGCGGGCAAGCCGGTCGAGGTCGCCGCGACCGACGACGTCTTCTACGAGCCCCGCATGCCCTACACCGCCGGGCTGCTGGGCTCGATCCCGGCGCTGGACGGCGGGCGGGACGAACGGCTGCGGCCGATCGGGGGCAGCCCGCCCTCGCTGATCTCGCTCCCACCCGGCTGCCCGTTCTCGCCGCGCTGCCCGCTGGCGACGGACGTCTGCCGCACCGACGAGCCGGGGCTGGAGGACGTCGGCGACGGGCACCGGGCCGCCTGCCACCACAGCGACCGGCTGGCCGAGGCCGAGGACGCCACGGCGTTCTTCCGCACCCCGAAGGAGGGCCGATGACCGCGACGACCACGCTGGAGAAGGACGGCGAGGCGGAGGAGTTGCTGCGGGTCACCGACCTGGTGGTCAACTTCCCCGTGCGCGGCGGGGGCATGGTCCGCCGCGTGGTGGGCCAGGTCCAGGCGGTGAGCGGGGTGTCGTTCGCCGTCAACGAGGGCGAGACGCTGGGCGTGGTCGGCGAGTCGGGCTGCGGCAAGTCGACGACGGGCCGCGCGCTGCTCCAGCTGATCAGGCCGACCTCGGGCTCGGTCCGCTTCGACGGCCAGGAGATCACCGGGCTGCGGGCGAGCCAGCTGCGGCCCGTGCAGCGCAAGGCCGGCATGGTCTTCCAGGACCCCTACGCCTCGCTCAACCCGAAGCTGCCGGTGAACGACATCATCGCCGAGCCGCTGAAGGTGCAGGGGGTGTGGCGGAACGGCGGCCGGGCCAGGGTCGCCGAGCTGCTGGAGCTGGTCGGTCTCAGCCCCGAGCACGGCAACCGCTATCCGCACGAGTTCTCCGGCGGGCAGCGCCAACGCATCGGCATCGCGCGGGCGTTGGCGCTCCAGCCGAAGCTGCTGGTGCTGGACGAGCCGGTCTCCGCGCTGGACGTCTCGGTCCAGGCCGGGGTGGTCAACCTGCTGGAGGACCTCCAGGAACGGCTGGGCGTGGCCTATGTGTTCATCGCCCACGACCTGTCGGTGGTGCGCCACATCTCCGACCGGGTCGCGGTGATGTACCTGGGCAAGGTCGTCGAGACCGGCACCAGGGACGAGGTCTACGAACGGCCCTCGCACCCCTACACCCAGGCGCTGCTGTCGGCGGCACCGCTGGCCGACCCGCGCCGCGAGCGGGAGCGGCGGCGCACGGTGCTGACCGGCGACGTGCCGAGCCCGTTGGACCCGCCGAGCGGGTGCCGCTTCCGCACCCGGTGCTGGAAGGCCCAGGACATCTGCGCGACCGAGGAGCCCGAGCTGCGCGACCGGGGCACGGGGCACCCGGTGGCCTGCCACTTCGCCGAGGAGTCCGGTCCCGGGGTGACGGCGGCGGATGAGACGCCGGAGGGTGGGGCGAAGGACGACTGAGCCCGGCGGGCGCCGCACCCGGTCGCGGTCGGCGCCCGCCCGTTCGGCCGTTCGGCCCTCGCTAGGGCGTGCCGTCGTCCGGGGCCGGGTCCGCGAGGAGCTCCTCGACGCGGCGGACCTTGGCGTCCAGGCCGTCGGTGACGCCGCGGCGGATGTCGGCCTTGAGCACCAGGCTGACCCGCCCCGCCCTGGCCTCGACGGCGGCGACCGCGTCCCTGACCACCGCCATCACCTCGTCCCAGTCGCCTTCGAGCGAGGTGAACATGGCGTCCGTGCGGTACGGCAGCCCGCTGTCGCGCACCACCCGCACGGCCTCGGCGACCTCCTCGCCCACGTCCTCACCGGCGCCGATCGGGGTCACCGAGAACGCGACGATCACGCCTGGTCCCCCGGCTTCCGGGTGTCGACACCGCCGTCGGCGTCGGCGTCGGTGTCGGTGTCGTCGGATGCGTCGGCGACGGTGTCGCCGTTCTCCTCGCCGTTCTCCTCACCGTCCGAGCCCTCGGCGCCCTCGGCGTCGTCGACGTCCTTGGCCAGCCCCAGGCGCTCCACCAGCCACCGGTCGAACTCCATGCCGGCGCGGACCCAGCTGACGACGCTCGCCACGAAGTGGTCGAACGCCACACCGGCGCCCAGCAGCATGTGCACGTCGCCGACGAGACGCACGGTGCCGTCGTCGTTGGTGTGCGTGTAGACCTTGGGCCACAGGGTGGTGTGGTTCCACTCGTCGACGCTCTCCAGCAGCCGCGGCTTGTCGTCGAGCGTGTGGGGGCGCGCGTAGAAGGTGCGCACCGAGAGCACGCGCTGCTTCTCCTCGCCGCGGAACATGAAGTACATCCGGTACTGCTTCCAGGGCGCCACCAGGTCGCCCTGCTTGTCCACCACGTACTTCAGCTGCATCCGGTCGAGCAGCTGCTTGAGCAGGTCCTGGTTCGGCATGATCGGCCCGGTCGGCTTCGCCGCCTTCGGCTGGCCTTGCTGGCCGCCCTGCTGCTCGGGCTTGTCGGACCGCCCCCCGAAGTTCGGGATGGCGGACGGGTCAACGGACACGGGGGGTCCCTTCGTACGGATTAGCGGACTCCCCATCCTCTCCCACCACCGCCCCCGCCGGGCAAGCAGCAGGAACGCCGCATGTACCCCCAAGCCGCACCCGGAGGCGGGCGAGGGGGCGCGGGGAGCGCGCGAGCAGCCGTCCACGGCCGGCGGCCGACACCCCACCGCGCCCCCGCACCCCGAGCCCAGCCGCCTACGCCGAAGCCTCCGTCGGCTCCACCGTCAGGTCGCCGTCCAGCGCCGCGTCCACCAGGACCGTCGCCCCGTCCCGCACCTCACCGGCCAGGATGCGCCGCGCCAGCCTGTCGCCGACCGCCGTCTGCACCAGCCGCCGCAGTGGCCGCGCACCGTACGCCGGGTCGTGGCCCTGGATCGCCAGCCACTCCAGCGCCAGGTCCGTGACCTCCAGCGTCAGCCGCCGGTCGGCCAGCCGCCGCTGCATCGCCGCCACCTGGAGGCCCGCGATCCGCCGCAGCTCCTCGCTGTCCAGGGTCCGGAAGACCACCAGGTCGTCCAGGCGGTTCAGGAACTCGGGCCGGAACGCGGCCCGCACCGCCGCCAGCACCTCCTCGCGTTGCTCCTCCGGCTTGGCCAGCGGGTCGGTCAGGTGCTGGCTGCCCAGGTTGGAGGTGAGGATCAGCAGGGTGTTGCGGAAGTCGACCGTGCGGCCCTGCCCGTCGGTGAGCCGGCCGTCGTCCAGCACCTGGAGCAGCGTGTCGAAGACCTCGGGGTGCGCCTTCTCCACCTCGTCCAGCAGCACCACCGTGTAGGGGCGGCGGCGCACCGCCTCCGTGAGCTGGCCGCCCTCCTCGTACCCGACATAGCCGGGCGGGGCGCCGACCAGCCGCGCCACCGAGTGCTTCTCGGAGTACTCGCTCATGTCGACGCGGACCATGGCCCGCTCGTCGTCGAAGAGGAAGTCGGCCAGCGCCTTGGCCAGCTCCGTCTTGCCGACGCCCGTCGGGCCGAGGAAGAGGAAGGAACCGGTCGGCCGGTCCGGGTCCGCCACCCCGGCCCGCGCGCGGCGCACCGCGTCGGAGACGGCGGTGACGGCCTCCCGCTGGCCGATCAGCCGGCGGCCCAGCTCCTCCTCCATGCGCAGCAGCTTCTCGGTCTCGCCCTCCAGCAGCCGGCCTGCGGGGATGCCCGTCCAGGAGGAGACGACGTCGGCGATCTCGTCGGGGCCGACCTCCTCCTTGACCATGGTGTCCTTCTTGGCCTCCTCCTCGGCCTCCGAGGCGGCGGCCAACTCCCGTTCCAACGAGGGGATCTCGCCGTGCAGCAGCTTGGAGGCGGCCTCCAGGTCGCCCTCGCGCTGCGCGCGCTCCGCCACGCCGCGGGCCTCGTCGAGGCGCTCCTTCAGCTCGCCGACCCGGTTGAGCCCCTGCTTCTCCTTCTCCCAGCGGGCGGTCAGTCCGCGCAGCTCCTCCTCGCGGTCGGCCAGCTCGGCGCGGAGCCGGCCGAGCCGCTGCCGCGAGCCGACGTCCGACTCGTTGGCCAGCGCCAGCTCCTCCATCCGCAGCCGGTCGACGGCCCGCCGCAGCTCGTCGATCTCCACCGGCGAGGAGTCGATCTCCATCCGCAGCCGGGAGGCGGCCTCGTCGACCAGGTCGATCGCCTTGTCCGGCAGGAAGCGCGAGGTGATGTAGCGGTCGGAGAGGGTGGCGGCGGCCACCAGCGCGCCGTCGGCGATCTGCACCTTGTGGTGCGCCTCGTAGCGGCCCTTCAGCCCGCGCAGGATCGCGATCGAGTCCTCCACGTCGGGCTCGGCTACCAGCACCTGCTGGAAGCGGCGCTCCAGCGCGGCGTCCTTCTCGATCCGCTCGCGGTACTCGTCGAGCGTCGTCGCGCCGACCATCCGCAGCTCGCCCCTGGCAAGCATCGGCTTGAGCATGTTCCCCGCGTCCATCGCCGAGTCGCCGCCGGCACCCGCGCCGACGACGGTGTGCAGCTCGTCGATGAACGTCACGATCTGGCCGTCGCTCGACCTGATCTCGCCGAGCACCGTCTTCAGCCGCTCCTCGAACTCGCCCCGGTACTTGGCGCCGGCCAGCATGGCGCCCAGGTCGAGCGAGACCAGCCGCTTGTCGCGCAGCGACTCGGGCACGTCGCCCTTGATGATCCGCTGCGCCAGGCCCTCGACGACGGCGGTCTTGCCGACGCCGGGCTCACCGATCAGCACCGGGTTGTTCTTGGTGCGGCGGGAGAGCACCTGCACGACGCGGCGGATCTCGTGGTCCCGGCCGATCACCGGGTCCAGCCGGCCCTCGCGGGCCGCCGCCGTCAGGTCGGTGCCGAACTTCTCCAGCGCCTTGTACGTCCCCTCCGGGTCGGCCGAGGTCACCCGGCGCTCCCCGCGCGCGGCCTGGAACGCCTCCTCAAGCCGCTCGGCCTTCGCGCCCTGCTCGGTCAGCAGCCCGCCGGCCTGGCCGCCCCTGGCCGCCAGCCCCATCAGCAGGTGCTCGGTCGAGACGAACGTGTCCCCCAGCCGCCCGGCCCGCTCCTGGGCGTCGGCGAGCACGGCCAGCAGCTCCCGGTTCGGCTGCGGGCGCGCGACGGACGCGCCCCGCACCTGCGGCAGCTGCCCGAGCAGCCGCTCGGCCTCCGACCGCAGCGCGGCCTGGTCGGCCTCGACGGCGGCGAGCAGGTCCTGCACGTTCTCGTTGTCCCGACCGGTGAGCAGCGCCAGCAGCAGATGCTCCGGGGTGATGTCCGGATGCCCCCCGGTGAGCGCGCGCTGGCTGGCGCCGCTGATGGCGTCCCGACTCCTGTTGGTCAACTCGGCGTTCACTTCGCGGTACTCCTCCGCTCCCACGGCCACCCTGCTCCGGCCCTGCCAGAGCTTACGTGCGATAAGTTGAGCGTACCTCACTCAAGCCCCTGACGGGGGGCCGTCGCGCAAGCCGTGCGTTGAGGATCACCGCACCCCGGGAGCCCGTCAACGAAGAGCCGGGCTTACCCACTTTCGTGTGCTGGTCGCCCTCGCCGCTGGCCCCGGCACGGCGCCTACGAAAGGGTTCCCGGGCAGGAGAAGGAGGCACTACGACACTCATGGTCGCCGAGATCACCGGCTCACGGCCCGAGCGGGACCGCGTCGACAAGCTTCTGGCCTACGCGCGGGGCGCCATCCCGCTCTACCTGCTGATCGACCGCGACCGGCGCGCGGCGACGCTGTTCAGCGAGCCCTCACCACAGGGGTACGCACAGCACCACCAGGTCACCCTCGGCAAGCCCCTCCCGCTCCCCGCCCCGTTCGCCTTCGACCTCGCCACCGGCCGCCTGCTCTGACCGGGGGCAGTCGACCGCGCCGGAACTCCGGGCGACCTGTCGACGCGGCTCGTCCGCCCTGACGGCCGGCGGTCAACGGATCGCCCCGTTCAACTCCTTCAGGTGAACGGAGCGGAACGCCCCCTCGGCCGCGCCCCTGCCAGGGATGCTGGTCAGCGAGGAAACGGAGGTGCACTATGACGGCTATGGCGCATGAGCAGTCCATGCCGATCGATGACGACTCCCTCCTGGCCGGCTTTCTGGCGTTGGACACGCCGGAGGGCTTCCACGCTGAGCTAGTCGAAGGTGAGATCGTCGTGACCCCGCCACCGGTCGGCGCCCACGAGGCGAACTTCAGCCATCTGGTCCGCCAGGTGCTGAGGCTCTCGGCCACCGACATGGACGTCGCGGGGAACAAGGGGCTCGCGCTCCCCGGCGACGGTCGGAAGCTGCGCAACATGACCGTTCCCGACGCCACCTTCGCGCCCTGCGACCTCGCCCTCTTCGACGACGCGCCCTCGTGGATGGAGCCGGAGGGTGTCGCCCTCGTGGCCGAGATCACCAGCTCCCGCGCCGAGTTGGACCGGGAGGCCAAGCGCCACCTCTACGCCCTCGGGGGCGTCCCCCTCTATCTGCTGATCGACAGGGAGCGGGAGGCCGTCACCCTGCACAGCGAGCCCGCCGGCCGGGACTACCGGGCGACCTACTCGGTCCCCTACGGCAAGCCCCTCCCGCTCCCCGACCCGTTCGCCTTCGACCTCCACACCGGCCGCCTGCTCTGACCGGGGAGCGCCACGAGCGTGCTCAGCCGCCCGCCTCCCGAAGGCCGTCCCGCAGGGCGGCCAGCTCGTCCGTCCACACCCGCGTGCGGCTCATCGCCGTCTCCGCGTCCGGCCAGAGTGCGAAGTCCCCCCAGCGCAGCGGCCAGGCGAAGCGGCCGGCGGCGATCCAGGCCAACCTCGTCTCGACGTCGGCACGGCGCTCGGGCGGGGCGATCGCCCCGTGCGGGCCGACCGGCAGGCACCAGGTGTGCTCGTCGAGCGCGAACAGCCGTCCTTCCAGCCGCTCGTCCCACAGGAACTCCCTGGGTACAGGCGGCTCGCCCCCCGCCTCCAGCATGTACGCGAAGTCCCCCAACACCGCGCCGTTCCCGGCCCGCAGGAACCGCAGCGTCTCGGGCCCCACCGCGACAACGGTCTCCTCCGCGCCCCACAGCACACCGCGCGTTCCCGCGGGGGCGGCCAACGCGCGCAGGCGGCGCGGCGTCCCGTCGTCGAGCGCCCAAACCTCGATCTCGCCGGCCGCCGTGAGCACGGCCGCCCGGTCGCCCGAGGGCGCCCACGCCCAGTTCGCGAAGTCCCCCACGTCGTGGGTCCTGGCCGGGGTGGTCTCCAGCCGGTGGACCGACCGCCCGTCGTCGTGTATCTCGACGCCGGGACGCCGCGACTCCCCGTCGCACACGACGGCCAGCCGGGCGGTCGCACCGCGCGCGCCCCAGCGCAGCGACGTGTCGAAGCGGGAGCCGGCGTGCGGCACCGGCTCCACGACCGGGTCGCCCGTCGCGCCGTCGCGTATGTGCAACCTCCCGCCACCGAGATGGGCGAGGAGGCGGCCGTCCGGGCTCCACGCGGCGACCCGGTCGACCCGCGTCCCCCACAGCGGTCTGCCCCCGGCCACGTCGACGACGAACGCCTCGGAGCGGGCCGCGGCGTACAGCCGTCGCCCGTCCACCGACCAGGACAGCGTTCCGTCGGTGTCCAGCTCGTCCCAGCGCGCCATCGCCCCCTCGCGGACGACGGGGTTCCCGTCGGACAGCAGGTAGGGGTGTGTCCCCTCCACCGCGTCGGCCGACCAGGACAACACACCCCGCTCCAGAGGGACGACGCAGCCTGTCACCCGGTCGGACAGGCCCGAGTTGCCCACCGCGACCATCGCGCTCAGCCCGTCGGGGGACAGCGCCCAGCCCGGTGGGCGGCTGTGTCCTTCAGTCACCCTCGCCTCGGCCAGCGGCTCCCCCTCGCCGAACGGGTCCCACACGCCGACCGCGTTGGTGTCGAACGCCATGCCCAGCCGCGTCCCGTCGGCCGACCACTGGACGCAGTCGGACCTTCCCCACCAGCCGATGCCGCCGCTGATCCCCTCCAGGGCGTTGACGCACTTGCCGGTCGACACCTCCCAGATCAGGGCGACACCGCTGTCGCCCTCGCCCCACTCGGCTGTGGCCACGTGGGCCCCCGAGGGACTCAGCGCCACCGAGGTGATCTCCGACCGGTGTCGATAGGGGGCGCTCAACGTCGCCTTCGAGCCGCAGACCAGCCGGGTGGCCAGCCGGTGCGCCTCGGTGACCCCGTGCTCGGCCTCCAGCTCCGCCAACCTGCGGCGCAGCGGCGGCAGATCACGCGCCGGCGTGAAGGCCCTCACGCGCGCCCCCCGTAGCAGCTCCGCCAGCTTCTCCGGGCCCGCCGCGGCGAGCATCGCGGGTTCGGCGAAGCCCCCCGGCCCGACCGCACCCGTCCGCTTCGCTTCCAGCCCGTCGAGCAACGCGGCCAGCGCGGCCTCGTCGTGCTGGGGAACGCCCAGCGCGTAGGCCTCGCCATAGGTGTCGGCCGACGCTCCCGTACCGGCGAAGACGGCGAAGGTGGCGCCGGTCAGCTCCTCGGTCACGTGCGCCCCGGCTGCCTCCAGCCGCCGCCGCAACTCGCCGACCTCGAAGCCCTCGAAGGGGCCGACGAGGAGGATGTCCCGCCCTGTCAGTTCCATGCCGCCACAGGTTAGTCGTGCCCACTGACAACGCCGCCCCTCCGCTTCACCGCTCCGAGAGAGGCACCTCGGAGCCGGGCGCCGGCGTCGTCTCGGTGTCCTCGGCTTCGCGCGCGCCCGCCGCGGCGAGGAGGGGGCGGGCCGCCTCGGGGTAGGGGCGGCCGACGACCTGGCCTTCGCCGCTGCCGACGGACATGACCGCGACCACCGTGCCGGACTCGGTCTCGGCGTCGTAGTCCTGGATCCAGGGCCCGCCGCTCGATCCGGCCGTCAGGTCGCAGCCGTCGAGCAGCAGCCCGCCCAGGTTGACCGGCTCGGCCTCGTTCTCGTCGAGCACGTTGGTCTCGCCCGCGCAGTACCGCAGCGACTCGCCGTCGTACGGGTCGGCCGCCGGGTAGCCGAGGACCGCGACCTCGCCGCTCTCCCGCACCGGCTCGAACCGCAACGCGTTGGCGCCGACGGCCTCCTGGACGCTCTCGCCGTCCCGCTCCTCCAGCGTCAGGAACGCGTAGTCGTGCGGGAGGATCGCGCCCGTCTCGCCGTTCGGGTCCCACTCCTCGGGGAGATGGAACGCGGAGACCCGCCAGCCGTCCTCGCGGTAGCTGTCCCTGCCGTGGTCGTACGCCGGCACGAAGTAGACGTCCCCCGGCGCGCTCGGGCTCTCCCGCGCGCTGACGCAGTGCGCCGCCGTCGCGACGACGCTGCCGTTGGGCGCGTCGACGACCGCGCCCGAGCAGAGCCCGAGGCGGCCGTCGCCGGCCTCCCAGATGATCTTTCCCACCGTGTTCACCGTCCCCTGGCCCCAGGGATCGGCGGCCACCGCCGGGGGCGCCGTGACGAACAGCGCCGCCACGACGGCGGCGACGGCTATGGGAAGGCGCACAAGGTTCATAACGAACACCCTCGGATCGCCCCGGGGTGAAGTCCAGCCACTCTCCGCCGAACGAGTGGGTGATGTCGGATCGGCCCGTGGCGCGGCATGTTGACACCCGCGCGGGCGCACGCCCGGCTGACGTTTAGCCAGGTGCGCGCCCAGGCACTGACCTAGGATCAGCCCATGGTGCCCCGACGCCCGCCCGCCGTTGGTCGGCCGCCGCTCGCCGTTCCGGCCGCGGCGCTGTGCGCGGCGCTGTGCGCGCTGCTCGTCGTGGTCGTGATGGCGGGCGGGAACGATCCGCTGGCGCTGGACCGCGCGGCGCACGAGTGGGCGCTGCGGCACCGCACGCCCGGCTGGGACGACGTGTTCACGGTCGTCTCCGCCTCCGGCACCCGGGTGCCGGCGGTGCTGCTGGCGATGGCGGCGGGGGCGCTCGCCGCCCGGCACGCCTGGTGGTTCGGGGCGGTGGCCGGCGGGGCCGCGCTGCTGCTGGCGTTGCTGTTCCGGTTCACGCTGGTGACGGTGATCGACCGGCCAAGGCCGCCGGAGGCCGACTGGGTGATCCATGTGCACAACCCGTCCCTGCCCTCCGGGCACGCCACCACCTCGGCGCTGGTCGCGATCGGGCTGGCGGTCGCGCTCCTGACGCGCTGCCGGCGGCCGTGGACGAGGGCGCTGGCGGTGGGCGTTCCGGCGCTGTGGGCGGTGGCGATCGGCTTCAGCCGGGTCTATCTGGGGGTCCACTGGGTCTCGGACGTCGTCGCGGGCTGGCTGCTGGCCACGGCGCTGAGCTGCGCGTTCCTCCCGCTGCTCGGCCGCGCCCTGGACCGTTACCCGCGGGCGCCCTGACCCCGGCCCCACCCCGGCCCCACCCCGGGAACGGAACCGCGCGCCCGGAACGGGACCGCGCCGGGAACGGCGAACGCCCGCTCCCCGAGGGGGAACGGGCGTCGCGAGGACCGAGGCGCCGGAACGAGCCGGCCCGGCCAGGGCTCAGCGGCGGCGGTCGGGCCGCCAGACCACCAGCGCCGAGGACTGGGTCACGTCCTGGTAGGGCACCAGGTCCCTGCGGTAGGAGGCGTGGACCTGGGCCTCCCGCTGCCGCATGGCGACGGCGGCGCCCTCCACGGTCTGCTGGAGCTCGGCCACCCGCGACTGGAGCGCGGCGACCTGGTTCTCCAGCTCGATGATCCGCTTGATGCCGGCGAGGTTGATCCCCTCGTCCTGGGAGAGCCGCTGCACCTGGCGGAGCAGCTGGATGTCGCGCGCCGAGTACCGCCGGCCGCGCCCGGCGGCCCGGTCGGGGGAGACCAGGCCGAGCCGGTCGTACTGCCGCAGCGTCTGCGGGTGGAGCCCGGAGAGCTGCGCGGCCACGGAGATGACGTAGACCGGCGTCTCTTCGGTGAGTTCGTAGGGATTGCTGCTGGGTCCGTGCCGGCCGTCCATCTCGTCAGTCTCCCTTCGCGGCCTCGAACAGCCCCGCTCTCGGGTCCTCTCCCTCGGCCGCGGCGCGATATTCGGTCAGGGCCTTCCGTGCCGCGTCGCCCATCTCGCGTGGCACGGCGATCTCGATCGTGACCAGCAGATCGCCCCGGGTGCCGTCCTTGCGGACCGCGCCCTTCCCCCTGGCGCGCATCGTGCGACCGCCCGGGGTGCCGGGCGGCAGCTTCAGCGTGACCGGGGGGCCACCGAGCGTCGGCACCTTGATCTCACCACCGAGCGCCGCCTCGGGGAAGGTCACCGGCACCGTGAGGGTGAGATTGTCGCCACGCCGGCCGAAGAGCGGGTGGTCGTCGACGTGCACCACCACGTAGAGGTCGCCGTGCGGGCCGCCGCGCTCGCCGGGCGCGCCCTTGCCGCGCAGCCTGATCCGCTGCCCGTCGTCCACGCCGGGCGGGATCCTGACCTGCATGGTGCGCGAGCTGGTCGCCCGGCCGCTGCCGCGGCAGGCGTCGCAGGGGTCCTGGGCGATCAGGCCCCGGCCCCGGCAGTCCACGCAGGGGTCGGTGAGCGAGAACCCGCCGCCCCCGCCCCTGCTGATCTGCCCCGTGCCGACGCAGGTCGGGCAGACGCGGGGGGTGCCGTTCTTGTCCCCCGTGCCCGAGCAGGACTTGCAGGCGGCGCTCGACGACATCCGCAGCGGAACCGTGGCACCCGAGACCGCCTCGGTGAAGCTGAGCGTCACCTCGGACTCGACGTCCTGGCCCCGGCGCGGCTGGGTGCGGGTGGCACCCGCGCCGCCCCGGTTGAACAGGCCGCCGAAGACGTCGCCCAGCCCGCCGCCGAACCCGCCGGCCGCGCCGCCGGGCGCACCGGCTCCGCCGCCGCCCGGCTGCTGGCCGGGGCCGCCGCCGAAGAGGTCGCCCAGGTCGAAGTTGAACTGGCCCCCGGCTCCCGGGCCCTGGCGGAAGCCGCCGTTCCCGAAGAGGGCGCGGGCCTCGTCGTACTCCTTGCGGCGCTTGGCGTCGCCGAGGACGTCATACGCCTCGGAGACGTCCTTGAACCGGTCCTCGGCCTTGGCGTCCCCCTCGTTGGCGTCGGGGTGGTTCTCCCGGGCCAGCTTGCGGTACGCCTTCTTGATCTCCGCCTCGGTGGCGTCCCGGGGGACGCCGAGGACCTTGTAGTAGTCCTTCTCGATGAAGTCCTTGGTGCTCATCCCCGGCGTCCCTCCTTCCGGTCCGCTGCCCGCGGGTCCGCGACCCGCGCGGCCACGCGGTGCCTGGTGTCAGCCACCGCCTCAGCCCTCGTCCGAGCCGCCGTCGTCGTCCTGCTCCGGCGCTCCGTCCTCCGACTCGGCCGCCTTGCCCGGCTGGGGCTCGGCGACCCCGACCCTCGCGGGGCGGATGGTGCGTTCGCCGATGCGATACCCGGGCTGGAGGATCTGCACGCACGTCGTCTCGGTGACGTCGGGCGAGTAGCTGTGCATCAACGCCTCGTGCACGGTCGGGTCGAAGGGCTCGCCCTCCTTGCCGAACTGCGCCAGGCCCATCTTCGCCGCGACCGTCTCCAGCGACTCGGCGACCTGCTTGAAGCCGCCGACCAGCTCGCCGTGGTCCCGTGCGCGCCCGATGTCGTCCAGCACGGGCAGGAGCTCGGTCAGGAGGTTGGCGATGGCCACCTCCTTGACCGCGATCCGGTCCCGCTCCACCCTGCGGCGGTAGTTCTGGAACTCGGCCTGAAGTCGCTGGAGGTCCTGGGTGCGCTCGTGCAGCGCGGTGCGCGCCTGGTCCAGCTGGGCGGTGAGCGCCACCTCGGCCGCCTGGGAGGCAGCCAGCTCACCGTCCTCCTGGCCCTCGGCCGCGCCCGGGGCGGGGGTCTCGCCACCCGCCTCGGGCACCCTCGACTCGCTCTCGGCTTCGGGGGTCGCCGCTTCGGCGTCCGGGACCTCGGGCTCCTTGTCGAAGCCCTGCGGGTCCTGAGTCACGCCGCACCACCCTTCGGCTTGTCGTCGTCGATGATCTCGGCGTCGACGACGTCGTCGTCACCCTGGGGCGCGCCCGCGGCGCCGGCCTGCTCGCCCGCCTCGGCGCCCTGGGCGCCGCCGGCGGCCTGCGCGTCGGCGTACAGCGCCTGGCCCAGCTTCTGGCTGGTGGCCGCGACCTTCTCGGAGGACTCGCGGATCGCGGCGGTGTCCTCGCCCTTGAGCTTCTCCTTCAGGTCGGCGACGGCCGCCTCGACCTCGGTCTTGACGTCGCCGGGGACCTTCTCCGCGTTCTCCTTGAGGAAGTTCTCCGTGGTGTAGACGAGCTGCTCCGCCTGGTTGCGCGTCTCGGCGGCCTCGCGGCGCTGCGCGTCCTCGTCGGCGTACTGCTCGGCGTCACGCATCATGCGCTCGATGTCGTCCTTCGGCAGCGCGGAGCCGCCGGTGACGGTCATCCGCTGCTCCTTGCCGGTGCCGAGGTCCTTGGCGGAGACGTGCATGATGCCGTTGGCGTCGATGTCGAAGGTGACCTCGACCTGCGGCACGCCGCGCGGCGCCGGCGGCAGGCCGGTCAGCTCGAACATGCCCAGCTTCTTGTTGTACGCCGCGATCTCGCGCTCGCCCTGGTAGACCTGGATCTGCACCGACGGCTGGTTGTCCTCGGCCGTGGTGAAGATCTCCGAACGCTTGGTCGGGATCGTGGTGTTGCGCTCGATCAGCTTGGTCATGATGCCGCCCTTGGTCTCGATGCCGAGGGACAGCGGGGTGACGTCGAGCAGCAGGACGTCCTTGACCTCGCCCTTGAGCACACCGGCCTGGAGGCTGGCGCCGATGGCGACGACCTCGTCCGGGTTGACGCCCTTGTTGGCCTCCTTGCCGCCGGTCAGCTCGCGGACGAGCTGGGCGACGGCGGGCATCCGGGTGGAGCCGCCGACGAGGACCACGTGGTCGATCTCGGACAGCTGGATGCCGGCGTCCTTGATCACGTTGTGGAACGGGACCTTGCAGCGCTCCAGCAGGTCGGAGGTCAGCTGCTGGAACTGCGCCCTGGTGAGCTTCTCGTCCATGTGCAGCGGGCCCTCGGCCGAGGCCGTGATGTAGGGCAGGTTGATCGTGGTCTCGGTGGACGACGACAGCTCGATCTTCGCCTTCTCGGCGGCCTCGCGGAGCCGCTGGAGGGCCATCTTGTCCTTGGAGAGGTCCACGCCGTGGGCGTTGGCGAACTGCTTGACCAGGTGGTCGACGACGCGCTGGTCCCAGTCGTCACCGCCCAGGTTGTTGTCGCCGTTGGTCGCCTTGACCTCCACGACGCCGTCGCCGATCTCCAGCAGCGAGACGTCGAAGGTGCCGCCGCCGAGGTCGAAGACCAGGATGGTCTGGTCGTCCTTCTCCAGGCCGTAGGCGAGCGCGGCGGCCGTCGGCTCGTTGACGATGCGCAGCACGTTGAGGCCGGCGATCTCGCCCGCCTCCTTGGTGGCCTGCCGCTCGTGGTCGTTGAAGTACGCGGGAACGGTGATCACCGCGTCGGCGACCTTCTCGCCCAGGTAGGACTCCGCGTCGCGCTTCAGCTTCTGCAGGATGAAGGCGCTGATCTGCTGCGGGTTGAAGTCCTTGCCGTCCAGGCCGATCTTCCAGTCGGTGCCCATGTGGCGCTTGACCGAACGGATCGTCCGGTCCACGTTGGTGACGGCCTGCCGCTTGGCGACCTCACCCACCAGCACCTCGCCGTTCTTCGCGAAGGCCACGACGGACGGCGTGGTCCTGGCGCCCTCGGCGTTGGTGATGACGGTGGACTCACCGCCTTCGAGAACACTGACGACGGAGTTCGTCGTGCCCAGGTCGATGCCGACCGCACGTGCCATTTCGGATTCCTCCAGCTACTTGCTTGAGTGGGGCTGACTCAAGACTGCCCCACCGACCACCCCCGGGTCAAACGCCCTGAGCAAAGTCGACTCAACCTTGTTCGCCCCGAGTCCATCAAGGCGGCTCTGACCTGGCTCAACGGAAGGAACGCACGACGCCCCCGCCGCGTTCCGGACGCAGCGCGAGCAACGCCACATCGTCCTCGACGCCCCGCGCGAAGCGCGTCATGTCCTCCCAGACGAACTCCACCAGCGCCCCCGGCCCCGCCTGCCACCCCCGCCCCGCACAGCGCCGCGCCAGCCGGCTCTCCAACGGGTAGAACGCGCCCGAGGCGTCCCGCGCCTCCGTCACCCCGTCCGTGTACCCCAGCAGCACGTCCCCCTCCGCCAGCCGCACCGTCAACGGCTCCGGCTCCACAGGCCCCAGACCGAGCCCCAGCGGCGGCGCCGGCTCCGCCGCCAGCTCCCGCACCGCGCCGCCCCGCAGCAACAGCACCGGCGGATGCCCGCAGGACGCGAGCCGCACCGACCCCATGTCCGGCGGGAACTCCAACAGCACCGCCGTCGCGAAGAGTTCGGAGGGCCCGTCCCCCGCGTTCGCCGTCTCGATCCGCAGCCGCCGATCCAGCCGCAGCGCCACCCCCGACAGCTCCGGCTCGTCCAGCAGCGCCTCCCGGAACGTGCCCAGCAGCGACGCGACCGTGCCGACCGCGGCGAGCCCGTGCCCCTGCACGTCCGCCACCAGCGCCCGCACCCCGTAGGGCCCCTCCCGCACGTCGTACAGGTCGCCGCCGACCAGCGCCGCGACCTGCGCCGCCCGGTAGAGGCCCGCGCACGCCAGGGGGCCGACCCGGTCGGCCACCGGCGGCAGCACCGCGTGCTGCGCCGCCTCGGCCACCGTGCCCACCCGCGTCAGCTCCCTGCCGTAACGGCCACGCACCCAGGCCACCAGCACGCTGAACAGCGCGATCGCCGCCACCGCCCCCAGATCCGCGTCCCCGATGTGCCCCGGCCTGGTCACCGGCAGCATCAGCAGCCCCACGGTCGCCGCCCCCAGCGCCGCCGTGCGCCACGGCCCGTAGATCAACCCCGTCAACGGCGGCAGCGCCGCGAACACGAACCCCAGCTCCACCCACCCCGGCACCAGCGACTGCACCAGCGCCGTCACCCCCAGCAGCACCCACGGCACCAGCCACAGCTGCCTGGGCACCTCGGCCCGCACCCCGCCGTACGGCGCCGGAACGGTCACTTCGCGCCCGCCACCCGCAACCCCGCCGCCGTCTCCCGCACCTCGGGCAGCATCGCGTAGAGCGCGTCGCCCGGGCAGTCGGTCTGCACGATGTCGCGATGGCCGGAGACCACGTCCAGCTCCGCCGGGTCCCCCTCCGGCACCATGCTGGCGTCGTTCGTCGACACCAGCCGCACCCGCCCGTTCGGGTCGGTGCCGGGGCGCAGCTTCCACGCGGCGACCTCGGCGATCGCGTCCACCAGCTCGGGCGGCACCGCCGTCGGGTCGGTGAAGGCGCCCAGCGCGGCGATCCCGACGGTGTCGTAGTTGAACCCGGTGGTGTGCGCCCCCAGCACATAGCGGTCGACGCCGCCGCCCCTGCCCTCGTAGACGGTGCCGCACTTGTCGACCACGAAGTTGTAGCCCAGGTCGTCCCACCCCTCGGAGCTGACGTGGTGGCTCTGCATCGAACGCAGCATCTCGGGCGCGTCGGCGCAGTCGTAGTCGTCCGGGTGGTTGGTGTGGTGGATGAAGACCGCGCGCGCCGGGCCCGTGTAGGTGACGGGTTCGGTGCGCGACTCCTCGTCGGCGCCCCACTCCTCGCGCGTGACCACGTGCGGCGCCGCCGTCGGGCGCTCCACGGCGGGCAGCGGGCGTTCCGGCTCGGCGCCGGCGCCGGGCGGGGAGAGCGAGGGGGCGTCCCAGGTGACCACGAGGGCGATGGGCAGTACCGCCGCGAAAACGGCGAGCCGGTGCACGGTCATCCTCGCCGCCTCAGGTCAGGAACTTGACGGCGCTCGACCAGTTCAGCCCGAGGCGTTCCTGGGAGGCCATGTGGAGGAAGCCGAGCGCCTCCAACTCCCGCGCCCGGCGCAGCGGCCCCACGTCCAGCGGGTTGAGGCCCCCGGCGGCGGCGAACGCGGCGACCCGTTGCCTGGCCCCCGCGTCGTCCCCGGCGATCAGCACGTCCAGCGGCAGCCCGGCGACCCGGCCGCCGAGCAGCGGCCCGGCGAAGCAGGTGTTGAACGCCTTCACCACCGGCACCCCCGGCGCCGCCTCGGCGGCGATCCGCTCGGCCGCCGAGGTGCCGGCGGGGACCGCCATGCCGTCGAGGGTGGCGAAGTCCACGGGGTTGCTGATGTCCACCAGCACGGAACCGGCCAACGCCGACCCGTACTCGGCGGCGATCGCGAGCCCCGCCGGATAGGGCACGGCCAGCACCACCAGGTCGGCGCCCTCGACCGCGAGGGCGTCCGAGCCCCGCACGTCGGGCACGGCGTCGGCGGGGGCCGCCGAACGCAGCTGGTCGGCGAGGTCGGCGGCCTTCCGGGGTGAACGGTCGACGACGCGCACGGCGTACTCGCCGGCGAGCGCCCTGGTCGCTATGGAACGGGCCATCCGGCCCGCCCCCACGATGGTCACTGTCACCCCCTCATGCCAGCACGGGCCCCCCGCCCCCGCATCTCGATGCGCCCCTCCCCGAGGGGCTCAGCGCATCTCCTCCAGCACCTCGACCAGCACCGCCGGGTGCCCGTGCTCGGGGTCCTTCGCCGAGGTCAGCAGCGTCAACGTGCGCCCCGACGTGTCAAGCCCCGACAGCCTGCGCAGCGTCTCGGCCGCCGGCCCGTCGTCCAGCTCGGACCGGTAGCGCGCGCGGAAGCCGTCGAAGTCCCCGTCCGGCCCGTGGAACCAGTGCCGCAGCTCGGTCGAGGGAGTCACCTCCTTCGGCCACTCGTCCAGCGGAAGCTCCGCCTTCCTGATCCCCCGCGGCCACATCCGGTCCACCAGCACCCGGACCCCGTCGTCCCCGTCCGGCTCGTCGTAGACCCGTCGCACCCGAATCACCGTCTGCCTCCCTCCACTCCGTAGCCGTCGCCCGAGCGCTCGAACGGCGGGGAGGCCCAGAGCACCGTCGAGCCCACCACGAGCAGCACACCGACGGCGAGCAACAGCCACCACCAGAAACGCTGTCGCGGGGTCCGCACGACTGCCACCTCGGTCCACCCTCTCCGTAGGAAGAACGCCGAAGAACGCCGAAGAAAGAACGAGCGGCCGGCTCCGGCGCCGGCCGCTCGTCCCATCGTGCGCGCCCCACCGGGCCACTTATCGGATTTGGGACGCCCCGTCCGCCGCTTCCTCCGATCGGGCGGCCCCCGCGACGGCATTCGGCCGAGCCGGCGCCCGACGGGAGAGGAAGGCGGCCGGCCGCGTGATCGTGCGAGGGTGGACCGGTCCGGCTCAGGCCGCGTAGGGGCTGGCCTCGCGGGCGGCGCGCAGCGCGTCGCCCCACCAGGCGAGCTGGTCCAGCAGCCCCTCGGCCGCCTCGGCGCACGCCTTCGGGGCGGCGGGCAGGCCGGAGTCGTCGAACCAGTTCCACGGGTGGTGGAAGCTGACCGCCCGCCGCACCGTGACCGCGTGCAGCTCGGCGAAGACCGTGCGCAGCTGCTCGACGGCGCGCAGCCCGCCGCCGACCCCTCCGTAGGAGACGAAGCCGATCGGCTTGGCCTGCCACTCGACGAAGTGCCAGTCGATGAGGTTCTTCAGCGCCGCCGGGAAGCTGTGGTTGTACTCCGGGGTGATCACCACGAACGCGTCGGCCCCGGCCAGCCGGCCGGCGACCGCGGCCAGCTGCTCGGCCACCTCGGGGGCGGCCTCGCCCGGCCGCGTCGCCATGTCCAGCGGCAGCGGCACGTCGGCCAGGTCGAGCCGGTCGACGACGATGTCGCCCCGCCCGCCGGCCCGTTCCTGGGCGAGCGCGGTGAACCAGTCGGCCACGGTGGGCCCGAACCGGCCGTCCCGCACGCTGCCGAGGATCACGGCCAGCCGCAGCGGCCGGCGTTCCCCCGCGTCGGGGGTGGCGGTGGCGGCGGTGGGAGTGGGAGTGGACATGGCTGACCTCCGGTCTGGGCGCGAAGAGCGCCCACGGCGTGGGGAGCCCTGCGCTCCCCTGCATGCCGACAAGCCTGGGATCTCAACCCAACTTGAAGTCAAGCCGCGACCTCAACTCCCCCTTCGTTCGGCCGACATGGGGCCCTCGCCCGAATGTTCGCCAATCCGGTTACCGATCAGTAGGATACGTCTGAGCTATCGTGCATCCGCCCGCCCGTCCGCAGGTCCGAGGAGCCACCATGCAACTCGCCGCGATCGTCATCTCGCTGACGCTCACCGCGGTCGCCGTCGCGCTGTTCAGCCGAGCCGCCGTGCAGATCGTCCGCTTCCTCCGCCTGGGCCAACCGGTGCCCGAGGGCACGCGGACCGACGACCCGAAGGCCCGCTCGGCGACGCTGGCCAAGGAGTTCGTCGGCCACACCCGGATGAACCGCTGGGGCGTGGTCGGCGTCGCGCACTGGTTCGTCGCGGTCGGCTTCCTCACCCTCGGACTGACCATCGTCCAGGCGTACGGGCAGCTCTTCCAGGCCGACTGGGTGCTGCCGGTGATCGGCGGCTTCCTGCCGTACGAGATGTACATCGAGTTCATCGCGGCCATGACGGTGCTCGGCATCGCCACCCTGATCGTGATCCGGCTGCTCAGCCTGCCGAGCCGACCGGGCCGCAAGTCCCGCTTCACCGGCTCCACCGCCTGGCAGGCGTACTTCGTCGAGTACGTCATCCTGATCATCGGCCTGGCGATCCTCGTGCTGCGCGGGCTGGAGGGCGCCCTCCACCACGTGGACGGCTACGACCCGGCGTACTTCGTCACCTACCCGCTGGTCGCCGCGTTCGACGGCCTCTCCGCCGGCACCCTCCAGAACCTGGTCTACCTCGCCGCCCTGATCAAGCTCGGCACCACCATGACCTGGGCGATCACCGTCGCGCTCAACACGGACATGGGCGTCGCCTGGCACCGCTTCCTCGCCTTCCCCAACATCTGGTTCAAGCGGAACGCGGACGGCGCCCCGGCCCTCGGCGCGCTGCTGCCGATGACCTCGGGCGGCAAGCCGATCGACTTCGAGACCGTCTTCGACGACGAGGACGCGGAGGAGGAGCCGCAGTTCGGCGTCTCGCAGGTCGAGCACTTCTCCTGGAAGGGCCTGCTGGACTTCTCCACCTGCACCGAGTGCGGGCGCTGCCAGTCCCAGTGCCCCGCGTGGAACACGGGCAAGCCGCTCTCCCCCAAGCTGCTGGTCATGTCGCTGCGCGACCACGCGCATGCCAAGGCCCCCTACCTGCTGCCCGGCGCCGACGAGGCCGCCCTCGCCGAGACCGCCGACGGCGCGGTCCCCGAGCACCAGCGCCCGCTGGTCGGCACCGCCGAGCAGCACGGCGTGATCGACCCCGACGTGCTGTGGTCCTGCACCACCTGCGGTGCCTGCGTCGAGCAGTGCCCCGTGGACATCGAGCACGTCGACCACATCGTCGACATGCGTCGCTACCAGGTGATGATCGAGTCCGCGTTCCCCAGCGAGGCCGGCACCATGCTGAAGAACCTGGAGCGCAAGGGGAACCCGTGGGGCCTGGCGAAGAAGAAGCGCCTGGAGTGGACCAAGGAGGTCGACTTCGAGGTCCCCGTCGTCGGCAAGGACGTGGAGAGCCTCGCCGACGTCGACTACCTCTACTGGGTCGGCTGCGCCGGCGCCCTGGAGGACCGCGCCAAGAAGACGACCAAGGCGTTCGCCGAGCTGCTGCACATGGCCGGCGTCCGGTTCGCCATCATGGGCGGCGACGAGGCGTGCACGGGTGACTCGGCCCGCCGCCTGGGCAACGAGTTCCTCTTCCAGCAGCTCGGCGAGCAGAACGTGTCGGCACTGAAGGAGGCCGGCGCCAAGAAGATCGTCGCGACCTGCCCGCACTGCTTCAACACCATCGCCAACGAGTACCCGCAGCTCGGCGGCGAGTTCGAGGTGATCCACCACACCCAGCTGCTCCAGCACCTGGTCGACGAGGGCAGGCTCACCCCCGTCACCCCCGTCGAGGGCCTGATCACCTACCACGACCCCTGCTACCTGGGCCGGCACAACAAGGTCTACACCCCGCCCCGCGAGATCATCGGCCGCGTTCCCGGCCTGCGGAACGAGGAGATGCACCGCCACAAGGAGCGCGGCTTCTGCTGCGGCGCCGGCGGCGCGCGGATGTGGATGGAGGAGCGCATCGGCAAGCGGGTCAACGACGAGCGCGTCGACGAGGCGCTCGCCCTGGACCCGGACATCGTCTCCACCGCCTGCCCGTTCTGCCTGGTCATGCTGAGCGACTCGGTCAACGGCAAGAAGAACGACGGCAAGGCGAAGGAGGAGCTGCGGGTGGTGGACGTGGCCCAGCTGCTGCTGGACTCGGTCCGCACCCCGGGCCCCGACGAGGCGCCGAGCGACGAGCCGGCCCCGGAACCGACGCCCGAACCGACCGGAAGCTGACGGTCTGGGGGGTCGCTCCGGGGGAACCCGGAGTTCGCGCCCCCGAGGAGAAGGTACGTTCTAGGGCGTGGCCGGATTCCGAAGGAAGCGCGACGAGCAGTACCCGCAGGGTGGTTACCCCTCTCCACCGGGACAGGGGTACCCGCCGGGGCCCCCGCCCCCCGCGGGCGACCAGCCCTATCCGTACGGTGGCCCGCCGCCGGACGACGACTACGCGGACGGCGCGCACACCGGCTACTTCGCGGCGGTGCCGCAGGGCGGCTACGCCGACGACGGATACGGCGCCCCGGCACCGCAGGGCGGCCCCCAGCCGCCCGAGGGCCCGCCGCCGGACCCGCTGACCTGGCGTCCGTTGCTCACGGGCATCGTCTTCAAGCCCAGCGG
The DNA here is from genome assembly GCF_006335015.1 of Streptomyces sedi. Classification (GTDB taxonomy): domain Bacteria; phylum Actinomycetota; class Actinomycetes; order Streptomycetales; family Streptomycetaceae; genus Streptomyces; species Streptomyces sedi. Next base: position 269,239 of record NZ_VDGT01000004.1, on the reverse strand, counting down.
CACGTTCTGGACCATGCGCGACTACCAGATGTGGTGGCCGGCGCTGATCGTCAGCTTCCTCTACGGGCTGGTCGCCGTCTTCGGCCTCGACGACTCCCGCGACACCATCCTGGAGACCACGGTCTCCAGCCTGATCCCGTATCTCCTCTTCACCGGCGTCGCGATGGTGCTGGGCGCCCTGGTGCTGAGCACCGTGACCCACCATCTGGCGCGGCAGTTCGGCGGCAACGGCCTGTGGGCGCCGACCGCGGGGCTCGCCATGCTGATCATGACGCTGACGGACGTGCCCCGGCTGGCGCTGGCCCTCTTCCTGGGCGGCGGCAACCCCGCGGTGCAGCTGCTGGGGTGGGCGACCTGGCTCTACGCGGGGCTGCTCTTCACCATGATGGTCAGCCGTTCCCACGAGATCGCCTGGCCCAGGGCGTTGGCCGCCTCCGGCATCCAACTGATCGGGCTGCTGATGCTGATCAAGCTCGGCACCCTCTGACCGCCCCCGACGGAAGCTCCCGCGAAAGCCCCGGCGGAAGCCCCGGCGGGAACGTCCCCACCCACCTGGCCTCGCCCGGCCCACGCCGGCCGGGGCCTCTTCGGTAACCTCGGGGGGTGCTTCTGTCAGACAAGGACATCCGGGCCGAAATCGACGCGGGCCGGATGCGGCTCGACCCGTTCGACCCGGCGATGGTCCAGCCCTCCAGCATCGACGTCCGACTCGACCGGTTCTTCCGGGTGTTCGAGAACCACCGCTACCCGCACATCGACCCCTCGGTCGAACAGCCGGACCTGACGCGGATGATCGAATCCAAGGGCGACGAGCCGTTCATCCTCCACCCGGGAGAGTTCGTGCTCGCCTCCACACTGGAGGTCATCACGCTCCCGAAGAACCTGGCCTCCCGGCTGGAGGGCAAAAGCTCCCTCGGCCGACTCGGGCTCCTCACCCACTCCACGGCCGGCTTCATCGACCCGGGCTTCTCGGGCCACGTCACGCTGGAGCTCTCCAACATGGCGACCCTGCCGATCAAGCTCTGGCCCGGGATGAAGATCGGACAGCTCTGCGTCTTCCAGCTGAGCTCCCCCGCGGAGAACCCCTACGGCTCCGCCGGCGCCGGCTCCCGCTACCAGGGGCAGCGGGGGCCGACACCGTCGAGGTCATACCTGAACTTCCACCGCACCGACGTCTGACCCGGTCACCGGCACGACACTGCGCAGCCGCGCACACCGCGGACACCGCAACAACCGCCCGGGCCCGATCCGTTCGCTCCCCAACTGCCGCATGGGAAAGCGCTCGGCACGGAACACATGCCCCTCAACACAACGAACGACGGTAACGACGGCGGCACCAGACAACGTGGCAATCTCCCCTGCGTCTTGACAACGCACGCCACCCTAGGCGACCACCCCACCACCCCCACGGCGGCACTCCGACGTCCCCGCACCTCGCCGGGATGGGGTACCCTGTGACAGCGGAACGGCCCTCGCGGGCGGTTCAGGCGGGCGTAGTTTAATGGTAGAACATGAGCTTCCCAAGCTCAGAGCGCGAGTTCGATTCTCGTCGCCCGCTCTCATGATTAAGGCCCAGGTCAGGGACATGGTCCCCAACCTGGGCCTTTGTGTTGTCTAGACCGTTCTACGGCTCGCGTGCCAGATCCGTGCCAGATGCACGGCCGTCGGGCTTCTCGGCAGCCGCCTCACGTTGGGCGCGAACCCGAGCGTCGATACCCTCCGCGACTTCCTTCTGTCGCTCGCGGTTCGAGTGCTGGTAGATCATGGCGGCCTTCTCCGAGGACTGACCGGCGCGGACCATCGTGTCCTTGAGCGTGGCGCCGCTCTGCGTCGACAGCGTGTGCCCGGTGTGCCGCAGGTCGTAGAACCGGAAGTCCTCGGGCAGGCCAACAGCGGTCCGGGCCTTGCGCCACTTCCGCCCGAAGGTGGACCGGCGGAAGGGCTTGCCCTTCTCCCCCACGAACAACAATCCGTCCGGTGCCTTCTCCGCGTACCACTCCAGGTGTCGCCGCAAGTCCTTGGCCATGAAGGCCGGCAGCACGACAAACCGCTTGCCGGCCTCCGACTTGGTGTCGCCGACCACCCGACGACCCGTCGTCAGCTCGGGAGCTGCCCGACGCACCCACACGCCCACCGCGTCCAGGTCCACATCCGACCGTCGCAGCTCGGCTTGTTCCTCCGGGCGCAGGGGACCGTACGCGCCGAGGTAGACCATCAGCCGCCAGCGCGGGCCGAGAGCGTCGGCGAGCGCGTCCACCTGGTCCACCGTGGCGACGGGACGCTCAGCTGCGGATTCCTTGCCCGCTCCTCGGATGCGGCACGGATTCCGGCGGATCAGTTCGTCATCCGTGGCCGTTTCCATAATGGCCTTGAGCAGCCGATAAGACTTCGCGATGGTCGTTGCCCCGGTCACCTTCAGCAACTCCGCCCGCCAGGTCCGCACCCGTGGCGCGGTGATCTCGTCAACGTCGAGTCCCCCGAAGGTGGGAACGAGGTGCAGCCGCAGTAGCCGGCGGTACAGCTCGTCCGTGGTGGCGGCCAGGTCCCGTTCCTCGATCCACTGGAGCGCGTACTTCCCGAAGTTGACCGATCCGGCGTCCGGGTCGTGCCACTCCCCACGCCGTACCTCGGTCTGCTTCTCCGCCAGCCAGTCATCCGCGTCGCCGCTGGTCTCGAAGGTCCGATCGGCGGGACGCATGATGCCGTCGGGCCCCGGATAGCGAGCCTGCCAACGGCCGGACGGCAGCTTGCGGACCGCCCCGAAGCGACGGCGCCTGCCCTTCTTGTTCGCCATCTCAGGCCGCCCTACCGAACCGCGTCCGACGCCGCTGGATCGGCCGGACGGTGTTCGCTTCCAGGTAGGCGGTCAGCGCGCTCTCGGGGATGCGGACGTGCCGGCCGACCTTGACGAAGGTGATGCGCCGCTCAGCGATCAGCCGCCGAGGGAAGCGGACGGTGGTGCCGAGTCGTTCGGCCACCTGGTCCACGCTCAGGTACCGGTCACTCATGGTTCGCGCCGCCTTCCGCGAACTGCCGCACGACGCCACGTTCATGTCGCACGGTGGCGGCCAGCAGTTCCTCACCAGGCCGGTAGCCGGAGCCGACGTACTTCATGGAGGACTCGACGACGAGCGTGCTGCCGTCGCCGCAGGCTGTCAGGCCGAGCCGTTGGCGTGCCTGCTCGCGTCGCCAGGCGCGGCGCACGTCGCGGAGTGCCCCGAGCGTCGTCGAGTAGCGGCGGGACTTGGTGGAGAAGTGCCCCCGGAAGCCCAGCGTGTGAGCCCACTTCCACAGCTTGAGATCGGCGAAGTCCGGCAGTCGCCCGAGTTCCCAGCAGGTACGGATCATCTGGCGCACGTGGCTTTCCACGGGAAGCGAGGCGACCGGTCGAGTCCGTCCTGTGCCGTCGCACACCTCGCACCGGTTCAGCGCGTGGCGCCCCCGACCGTCGCAGGACCGGCAGTACAGCGGGTAGTCGATGGTGCCGGAGGACTCGGCGCCCTTCGTCGCGTACTTGGCCACGTAGGCGGCCACGGCCTTGTCCGTAAGTTCCGACCGGCCACCGAAGCCGGCGATCTCCCGGACATCCAGCTGTCTGCCCCATCGGAAGGTCCGTTCACCGACAGCATCCGACGCGACGGCCAGCTCAACGCGGCGCGCGGCCCCTCGCACGGCCCGCATCAGCACGTCGGCCGTGGCGTTGTCGGGTGGCGACCCGTCGCACCCGTCCGGACCGTCGAAGCGGATGACAGCGTGGAAGTGCACCAACCCACGCTTCTGGTACTCGGCGACCTTGGCGAAGGACACCCGCAGCACCGAACGCAGGGCCTTCTGCGTCAGTCCCAGCGCGGCGGCGACCTCCCGCCTCAGGTAGGTCGTGAACCGGGCCCAGAGTGCCGAGGCGTGCGCGTTCCAGAGAACGGCGCCCGTGTAGTCGTACGTCGTCGGGTCAACGGGCGTGCCCAGGAGGGAGGCGTCCGGCGCGTGCCAGTCGCCGCAACGGCAGGGCAGTCGCCGGCCGGTCGGGGTGCTGGGCCGGGTGTGGACGCGGCCGAACGAGGGCGCGGTGAGCGTGGCGAACACCCGGGGGTGGTTCCGCACGCGGTCCGGGACGCTCTTGCCGCCGGCCAGTCCGGCCCGGATGAGGTGGAACGTGTCGGCCGCGTAGACGCGGGAGCACGAGGGGCAGCGGGTCGAGCGGCGGTTGCCGCACGGGACGAGGAGGCGACCGGTCGGCTCCTCGACGGTGTCGAAGGTGTGCAGGATCTCTCCGGTCGTACCGTCCACGGTGGAGCTGTGGCCGACGAGCTGAACCGGGCGAGTACACCCCGCGACGCTGGCGACCTGGCCGCGAACGCGGTCGAAGTCGTCGAGGCGGGCCAGCTCCAACAGGTCGCGTATCGCGGAGCTGAGTCGCGGGGGCGGGACGGTCGGGGATGTCATGCTGAGGTGTCCTCCGAGAGATCGGTAGGGCACCCGGCCAGGGACGGCGAGCTTGCAGGCAGAAGACGGCCCTGGCCGGGGCTTTGACGTTTCGGTGATGAGGACGGCCGGTCCGAACGGACGAGCCGGAAGCGGCTCAGGCCGGAAGCTGAGCGTGTGCGGCGACGGCGAGGGGCAGGGCGACGCCCAGCCGGGCGCGAAGTTGGACGGCGCTGATCGGTTCGCCGTGCTCGGCGCGGTGGTCGTGCGCGATGCGGCGAGCCGCCGCCATCAGCGGTTCGGGAACCGCCGGCCGCTCCATGGCCGGCGCGGGGACCGACGTCACGTCGTCAGCGGGAACGTGTGGCACGGGTGCCGGCTCCGGCACTGGTGCGGGGATCGGTCCGGGGATCGTGTGGAAGTGGCGCAGGAGTTGCGGGCCCACCTGGCCCCAGCCCAGCAGCAGGATCGGAGCCACGGCATCCAGTGCGGCCCGTCCGTAGTGGCCGGTCAGGATCGGCTCGGCGACGTTGAGCCCCAGAGTCAGCAGGCCGGACAGGTGCATGAGCCGAGTCGCGCCCTTGAGTTCGGCGGCGGGAACTCCGCGAAGGGACAGCGCGCGCAGGCCGACGAGGAGGCCGAGAACCGACAGGTCCACCATGGGGGCGATGAGCGGCGCTATGGGGCGGGGGACGCCGAGACGCAGCGCCAGCGACCAGACGTTGCCGAAGGAGAAGACGAACGCCAGGCCCGCGATCAGGGCCATGACCACGGTCACGACACGTGCTGTCATCCGGTCTTCCGCCATGAGGATTTCACCTCCTTTCCTGTCGTCGACGGGGCACGGCTCAGGCCGCTTCCGTCCCGCGGATCGCTCCCCCGGTCAGCAGGCCGGCCGGGTCCCGCGTGAGGTGCGCGGTTTCGCTGGCGACGTGGGCGACGTGCGAGTCGTCCACGTAGGGCGTGCGGACGCGCGTGAAGCCCTGCCGCCCCTGCACCGCCATCACGGCCACACCCACGTACGTCGGGTCCTGCAACGCGACGGGGCTTGCCTCAGGCCAGTTGCGGATGTCCTCGCCGAGGGCGGCCACGGCGGCATCGATGGTCTTCTGAGCGAAGCTGAGCCCGACCGGGCACACGTCCCGGATGAACGTCGGTATCGCGTCGCCGGTGGCCTTCTGGGTGGCCAGGATGACGAGGATGCCGACCGAACGTCCCTTCTTCACCAGGTCCTCGACGAGCCGGGCGTTCTCGGCGGCCAGTGCGGCGAGTCTCTTGGTCGCCGGGTCGTTGCCCCTGTGGTCCCGGAAGTACGTGTGTGCTTCGTCGATGACCAGCACGACGAGCGGCCAGGAGGCACGCGGGCCGCAGTGCCACATGTTCCGCACGCCCAACGTCCTGCGGATCGACGCCGATCGGGCCCGCCGCAACTCGACCATCCGACCGAAGAGTTCGTTGCCGGCGGCCAGGTCGTCCCCGACGTACGCGAACAGTCGACCGGTCAGGTCCGCGTAGTCGCCCTCGGTCACGGTCGACGCCTTGCCGTCCGCCACGGCGAACTGCACCGCCGGTGAAGGCGCCAGGTCGCAGACGAGTTTGTTGATCAGGGACGTCTTGCCGTAGCCCGGCAGGCCGGCCATGGCCACGCCGGGCACTTCGGCCAGGCTCACCACGACCTTGGAGGCGTACTCGTCGAGCCCCAGGTTCCATCGGCTCACGACCTCGGGCACAAGGCCGGTGGGTATGTGCTCGGTTGGCACGGCGAGCGGGTCATGCCGCACCGCGCGAATGCGCACCGCTCCCGGCCCGTCCGGCAGCACGGAAACCCGGGTGCACCGCCAGGCGTCCGCCAGGTAGGGCGCGGCCTTCTGGTAGTCGGCCAGGCCGACCCGGGGCAGGGCCTTGGCCCGCACCTCCACGCCGTACCTGTCGTACCTGACACGGATCTTCGGCACCAACACACGCGGCTCGTGCTGCTTGATCTGGCCACCGTTGACGCCCGCACCGATCTGCGCCCAGAAGCTTGGCGTCCGGTCGGTTGCCGTCAAGCCCTGCATCCGGGCCAGGCGTGCCCAACCGTGCCGCACGCGTATCGCCTGCCACATGCTGACGCGCGTCATGCGGTCGGCCCGCACATAGCGGAGGAGCCACACGAGCACCGTCACGAGCAGCGCGGCGAGGACTGCCCCGGCGAGCACCGGGACGAGTCCCGCAATCTCGAACAGAGTCATGCGTCCGCCCTCCCGAGCCCCGGTCCGTACAGGAACCGGAACAGCGCCAACTGCAGCTCCACCAGATCCCCGCCACGAGTGAGCGGCGGGTAGCCGTGCGCCTCGACGACTCGCGCCATGTCGAAGAGCAGACCCACCGTGAACCGTCGATCGTTGTCGCCGTCCAGCGGCGCGACCGGATACAAACGCTCGGCGCCGGCCCTCACTTGACGCCCTCCAGCGCGTCGGCGCGGTACGCGACACCGTCGCTGAGCTGCCCGTTGAAGATCCGCGCCCAGGGCAACGCGATCAACCGGACCGGACGGACCGGGGCGCCCTGCGCCAGCTCCTTCGTCAGACCCGACTCGGGAACCGTGATCTTCAGGACGTCGGCGCGCCCCTCCAACATCTCGACGACGCCCACCGTGTAGAGCGTCTCCCCGGTCTCCCGGTGCGTCGCGATCTCCCCGGTCTGCGGGTCCTTCACCTTGGGGGCAGCCGGGGTGACCAGCAGGAACGACGACCTGCTGATGTCCTTCTGGATCGGGTGCATGGCCATGAGTGAGCTCCTTGCCTCAAGCAACCGCGCGGTGCGGCAAGGACAGTTCTACATGGTGCGCTCTAGATCAGTCAATGGCGATCCAGATCGCTCTGGATCTGTCGCGCGCATGAGCCCACTGTCGGGACGCTCTAGAGCGGACTAACCTGGGCGGCATGGCCTTGCCACCCAACGACCCGCGCCCGCCCTACCAGCTGGCCGCCGACAAGCTGCGCGAAGAGATCACGTCAGGGCGCCTCAAGCCGGGTGATCGACTTCCGTCGTCCCGCGACCTGAGGGAATCCCTCGGCATCGCGAACGCGACTGTGCACAGCGCGCTGCGGGTGCTTCGCGACGAAGGGCTGATCTACTCCGTGCAGGGACGCGGAAGCTACGTGTCCGACCCGGAGTCGCGGCGCCCCTCCTCCGACAGGGCAGAGGGGGCGCCGCCGGCCACCGAGACGGTCAGCGTCGAAGAGTTTCGCCGCCTAGTCCAAGACGTCGCCGACCTGCATCAACGCATCAACGAACTCATGGCTCGTGTCGCAGACCTCTCCGAGGACCGACCTCACCAGCCGAAGCAGTAACCCGAGTCCGTTCCAGTTCAGCGACGAGCCGTTCCAGGCGCGCAAGCGTGACCTCCATATCAGCCACCTTGCTCGCGATGCTCTGCACATCCTCAGCACTCGGCCCTGACTCCCTGCCACCGACGCGGGAAGCAGGCTCGGCGCCTTCCAGCCCGCTCGTGCTGTCAGCCATCCTCTTTTCCTCCTGTGTCGAGCCAGGCCCAAGCCACGTAGGCCGCCATCTCGTCGCGTTGCGAGGTCGGCGGCATGGCCGGTCCTGGCACTTCCCCATTCGCGAGCACAAAGGCACCGCGCCCATGGCTTTGTGACCGCCACCCATGTGATGCACGTCACGATGCGTGCCCCCTCTCCCCTCCTTGGGTTCACTAGACCCAAGGAGCTGGAGCGGCCTGTTTGTGACAGCGAGGCCGAACTTTTTCGTGGCGCCCGGCGCAGTCGCACCGCGCCACGGAGGTGAACGGCGGGGTGCGTTCAAACTTTCTCTACTGGATCAAGGCGGCCCGCACGGCGGGCCGCGCGGCGCGGCGGCACTGCCGCCGCTTCGTTCCTGTCTCCCGCCCCACTGCGCGCCGGCCGGCCGCTCGCGCCGCCGGGTGGCTGGGCCGGGCGGTCTACGAGTCTTGAGGCACCTCCCCGAACCGGGCCCCGCGTCGAGCAAGCCCAGGGGGCCAATCGGCCGGATTTACCGGGCAGGGCTCCGCCCCGCCCGATCAGCTGAGCAAGCGTACGGCCCCCTGGACATGCCCGACCCCAGTCCGGGCAGGACACCGCCCCAACACTCTCCGACCGCCCTCGCACGTTGCGTCGCGCGCCGTCCATCTCCACAACTCCCCGTCGTCCTCTGCGTTCTGACCTGCATCGCCGGACGGTGACCGCGCACACGGAACGACCGCAGCCCCGGTTACCATCGGCACCGGGGTTCTGCGGAATCCCAGACCGGACCACCCCTCGCCTGCCAGGGTTCAGCGGGTGGTCCGGTCTTCTATGCGGTTGTTGAGCAAGGGGCCTTACGCCTGCGCCTGGTTGTCCTTCTCCAGTTCGAAGTACGGGTTTCCGGGAGCCGGACGAACGCGCCAGAACCACTCCGTCGTGAGCTTGAACTGACGGTGTGTGGGGTTCAGACCGGTGTGCTTCAGCGCCCAGATCTCCACCGGGTCCGGCTCGTTGTCGATGGACTCCGACTCGGCACCGCAAGTGACGCACCCGACGCGGAAGATCGCGCGGGGAACTCCCTCCGCCGTCTCCTCCGTCAGCGTCCATTCAGCGGCCTTGATGATCGACCGGGGAGTCATCGGCCCTCCCGGTCGTCACGGCTTGCCAGCGGCTCCACCTGGCCCACCGGGACATCCCACTCGCGACCACCGCCGACCGGACGCAACCAGACTCGATCCCCGTGGCGATCCGCGACGCATCCGACCGCGTCGCGCGCGACGTCCCGCGCCAGCGCGCCGACTTCGGGCACTTCTCCCGCGCTCACGGGGCCACACCCGCACAGCGCGCCGCCGGACGGACAGACGACGAGACCCGTCCGAGCGTCACGGTGGGCATGTCCCCACGCGGATTGGCGGACTCAGGGAGCACGCCCGTCAGCCGATGTCGGCCCGAGGCCGGAACCAGCCATCGCAACAGCGGTTCGAAGACACGGGCGATAAGGTTCAGCACTGTCGGCGCTCCTTCGCAGCGTTGGCCACTCCCCGGGCCGTCCAACCACGGCTGCGGGGTTCTTTGCTGCGTGATCATCGCGGCGCGGTATGGGACGAAGGAACCTCCGACAAACCCCACTTCGGGACGTCCCGCGTCGGGTAGAACGTCCCTAGTGCCGTCCTGACGAATGGGGAGAAACTGTGGCGCCGAACGAGCGGCTACGAGCTGTCATGGCAGCCGAAGGCTGGACGTATGCCGACCTGGCGAACAAGGTCGAGGTGGACCCCAAGTCCGTCGAGCGCTGGGTGAACCTCGGGCGTACGCCACGTCGCAGCACGGCCGTGCTGGCAGCGGAGACCCTAGGAGAAGACGTGCACGCACTCTGGCCCTCACTGCGCCAAGCCCGGCCGGCCCGCGCGATCAGCCCCGAACTCGTCGCCCTCCACGACCAGCGCGCCGACTTCCCCACCTCCGCGTTCGCGGACATGCTGATCCAGGCGCGCGAGCGGATCGACGTGCTGGTGTACGCGGCCGTGTTCCTCCACGAGGCGTACCCGCGCCTGAACGACGCGCTCAAGGAGCGTGCCGCCGACGGCTGCACCATCCGTATCGCCATCGGCGACGCCGACAGCCCGAACGTCCAGCAACGCGGCCAGGAGGAGCGCTTCGGCCACGGCATCGAGTCCCGTTGCAGGTTGGCCCTCATGCACTACCGCCCGCTCATCGGCGTTCCGGGCATCGAGGTGCGGAAGCACGGCACCACGCTGTACAACTCCATCTACCGGGCGGATGACCAGATGCTCGTCAACGCGCACGTCTGGGGAGTGAACGCGTACGGTGCCCCCGTCTGGCACCTGCGCCGCAACGGCGACGGCGGAATGTTCGACACATACGCCGAGAGCTTCAACGCGGTCTGGGCCACCGCGGATTCGATCGAGGAAGTCTGACCATGGCACGCACCGAGTACTACGACGACCCCAACGCCCCCGAGCCGAACAGCATGGTCGTCGCCGCATCGGCCGTCGTTACCGACGACCAAGGCCGCATCCTGCTCCAACGCCGGCGCGACAACGACCTGTGGGCGCTCCCAGGCGGAGCCATGGAGATGAACGAGTCGCTCCCCGAAGCGGCCATCCGGGAAGTCAAGGAGGAGACCGGCCTCGATGTCGAGATCACCGGTCTCGTCGGCACGTACACCGACCCCCGCCACATCATCGCGTACACGGATGGGGAGGTCCGCCGACAGTTCAACGTGTGCTTCACTGCCCGCATCACCGGCGGAGTACTGGCGATCTCGGACGAGTCCACCGAACTCCACTTCATCCGGCCGGACGAATTGGACGACCTCCCCATGCACCAAACTCAGCGCCTCAGGCTGAGCCACTATCTAGAGCATCGCGAACGGCCCCACCTCGGATAGGGCCATGGGAAGGTGCTCCTGCGCTTGATAGGCAGAGTCAGGGCAGAAAGGAGGGTTCCCGACCGTAGTAGTCAATCCTCGCTGGCCAACTATGCCCCAAGTACTCATTGAGAAGTACGACGAGTTGCAACCCGTTTATGGGTTCGATGATGCCATCTTCGCTCACCTCAGCAAGGGCCGCCTTTGTAAATCCGGACACTGACACAAATACCCCCCGGTTAGCCTTTTCCCGCTTGACGGAGCCGTACAGGGCACGAACTTCCTCTGGACCTCGCGGCTTCTTGCGGCGCTTACACTCGACAAGCACCGTCTCGCGCATTCCGTCGGCCTCTCGTACGGCTATCACATCCCGCCCTCCATCCTTCGATTTCGGCGTGAGGGTCACTTCATAGCCCATTGCGCCATACAGATTATAGACGATCACCTCGAACTGGCGAGGTTCCAGATTAGCCAAAAGAGAACGGCGCCCTGAAGAGTTTTCCGGAATTCCAATATATCTTGCGTGGATCAGCGCCTGAGCGTCAGAAATACTCCAAATCAAATAGTCGGTCATTGCCCAGGCGTGGGCGATTGCATACGCCTCTAGCGCATCGATTGCGATACGCGGGTGATCGGGAAGCAAGCCTCGAATCCACGATACCCCTTCCCAGGTATAAAGATCCTCTTCTCCATCTTCAAAATAAGATGCCAGCAAGATCACCCGCGGACTTCTCAGCCCCTCCATGATTGATTGACGCTCACTCTCATCTACCACTTCCCCGGAGAGGAGGCGCTCTCTCTGGTGGCGCCAAATTTCCCAATCTCGCTTATCCACCATGGGCAATCTCATGGATGTGAAGAGAAAGCGATCCAAAACCGCAATAACGTCATCCTCGCTTCGGAGGTGCACATCACATAGAAACTCATCCCTGATTTCATCAGACGGAAACAGCAGGTCACTCATACCGAGAGGCCGCCCAAGCACACTTGGGTAATGGACCGTCTCAAGCCAATCTTCGAGTGTTTCGTTATCGTCAGTCATCTTTTTCTCGAATTTTGAGACCGTTAGCTTCGGGAAATGGGCGTAACAGAATTGAGCAACGGCGACCTGAGCTTGCCCACTCGTTACGCCCAGCATCTCCCCCGCAGCTGATTGTAGCGGTCGGGTCAGTCCCGTTGAGATGGTTTGGCCGCCCAATGCTGGCTGTTGCCCGGCAGCTGACTGGCCTTGCCGCCGAAGGCTCTTACCGCCGAGCCGTTGGTCGTGCCAGATACGTGCCAGAACGACAGGGGAATCACGGCCAACACCGGGCACGACGAAGCACCACCGAACACCCTGCGGCAACGTCTTCGGGCAGGTCAGCGACCACATCGACCCACTTCGGACGTACCTTCCCAAGCTCAGAGCGCGAGTTCGATTCTCGTCGCCCGCTCTCACGGTTAAGGCCCAGGTCAGCGACCCGGGCCTTACTTTTTGCGCCTCCGTGCGCCCGGCTTCCCCGGTGCCGTCGGTCACCCGTTGCTCGCGTCGCCTTCTCTGAGTAGTGTTTCGTCCGCTTTGGGGAGAGCGGCCTGGGGGGATCATGGCGCGACCGTCTGATTGGTCACCGGTGGACATGGATCGGGACCCGACGCCGGGTGATCCGGACGAGGTCCGGGAGCTGGCGGATGAGTTGGAGGAGTTCGCCGACGACGTCGGTGAGGCGCTCGGCAAGATCAGGGGCATGGCGGGCGAGCGGGCCATGTTGGAGTGGGCGGGGCTGTCGGCGGACGCGTTCCGGCGTGAGTTCGACGGCGTTCCGGACAACCTCACCAAACTCGAGGACTCCTACTCCCTGTGCGCCCAGGCGCTGCACACCTACTGGCCCAAACTCCAGACCGCCCAGGGCATGGCCGACCGCGCCCTGGACCGCGCCGTCACCGCCCAGGCCGACCTCGCCTCCGCCCAGACCGCGCTCGGCGACGCCACCGACTGGGTCGGCCGCGCCGGCGACGAAGCCGAACGCCTCCAACGCGAAGGCGAACGCGACAACGTCGAACCACCCGACGAGGCCGACGTCCGCGCCGCCACCCGCGACCAACAGGCCGCCGAAGCCGCCGCCGGCGCCGCCCAAAGCAGAGTCGACGACGCCCAGGAACGCCTCACCGCGGCCCGCCAACTCGCCCTCGACGCGCAGGAGATGCGCGAGGAAGCAGCGCGCCAGTGCGCCCGCGACATCGACGAGGCGAGCGACGCCGGCATCCAAAACCGCCGCTGGTGGGAGAAGGCCATCAAGTGGGTGACCGACAACTGGGACACCCTCGTCGAGATATGCAAGGTCATCGTCGCCGTCCTCGGCATCGTCGTCATGATCATCGGCGGCCCTCTCGCCTGGGTGGTGCTGGCGGCAGCGCTGGTCGTCCTCGCCGACACCCTGATCAAGTACGCCAGAGGAGAGGCCGGACTCCTCGACGTCGCCTTCGCCGCACTCGACTGCATCCCCGGCATGAAAGGACTCACCACCCTCGGCGGCCTCGCCCGGGGGCTCCGGTCAGCGGCACGAACCGGACTGAGAGGCATATCCTCCGGTGTCCAGGGAATGGGGCAGGGGTTGCGCCACCTGGGGCGCGAGTTCCGGCGGCTCCTCTGCAAGAACGACCCCATCGACATGGCCACCGGCGAAGTGGTGATGTCCGTCACCGACGTGGAGCTGTCCGGCAAGTTGGACCTGCTGTTCCGCCGGGTGCACCGATCCGGTGTGGCCAACGGTGTCTGGCTTGGACCTGCCTGGTTCTCCACCCTTGACCAACGGTTGGTCCTGGACGACAACGGCGTGCGGTTCTTCGCAGAGGACGGCATGGTGCTGCACTACCCGGTTCCGCTTCCCGATGGGGAGACCCCAGTGATGCCGGTGGAGGGACCGCGTTGGGGCCTGCTGTGGGACGGCGAGTCCCACGGCCAGCTGACGGTTCGGCAGTACGAGAGCAACCGGACGCTGCACTTCGAACCGGTGGCCAGCGATGCGAGCCAGCTCTCCCTGGTCGCTGTCGCCGACCGCAACGGCAACAGGCTGGACGTGCGGTATGACCCGGCCGGCCTCCCCGTACTGCTGGAACACACGGGGGGCTACCGAGTAGGACTGACCATCCGGAGTGGACGGCTTCGCGAGCTGGTCATGCTGAGCGCCCCGGAACAACCCGTGCTCCGGCGCTACGAGTACACCAGCGACGGTGAGTTGAGCGGCGTGCGGAACGCCTCCGGGCACCTGTTCACGCTGCGTCACGACGCCCACCGGCGACTCACCGGCTGGCAGGATCGCAACGGCAACTCGTTCACGTACAGCTACGACGAACGGGGCCGCTGTATTCGAACGGGTATGCCGGACAGCACGCTGCGCAGCACCATCGCTTACCCGGACGGCACCGGAACGACCGAGTACACCGATTCTCTTGGCAATGTGACGTTGTTTCGGTTCGACGACGCCTATCGGTTGGAGAGCGAGACCGGCCCTCTGGGCCACGTCACCCGGTATCGCTATGACCGTTATGACAACCTGCTTCGGCGCACGGACCCGTTGGGCCGGACAGCGGAGTACGCCTACGACGAGTGGGGGCAGTTGGTCTGGTGCCGTCGTCCGGACGGGGGCGAAGTCACCATCACGTACGCGGCTCCGGGCCTGGAGGCGCGGGTGGTGGAAGCCGACGGCTCGGTACGCGAGCAGACGTTCGACGGGGCGGGCAACCGCACCTCGTACACAGATCCGTCGGGGGCCACCGTGCGTTACGGCTACGGCCCCCGGGGGATGCTGAAGTCGATCACCGATCCCTCGGGAGCCATCACTCACATCGAGTGCGACGCGGCGGGCCTGCCGATCAGTTCGGTGGGTCCGCTTGGGCAGACGTCCGCGGAACAGCGTGACGCCTTCGGGCGGCCGGTGCTGGTCGAACAACCGGACGGCACGCTGTTCCGGCTCCGGTGGGACGCCGAGGGACACCTGGTCGCGGCCACGGATGCCGCCGGCCACACCCGCACATGGGAGTATGACGGGCAGGGCAACCGCGTCGCCTACACGGACCCCGGCGGTGCCGTACACCGGGCCGTGTACAACGCCTTCGGCCAGCGCGTCAGCAGCACGGCGCCTGACGGTACCGAGACCAGGTACGAGCGGGACAGCGAACTGCGACTGGTCCGTGTCGTGGCTCCCGACGGCAAGGAATGGCGAAGGAGCTACGACGAGGCCGGTCGGCTCGTCGCGGAGTTCGACTTCGACGGCCGCGCGACCACCTACTCCCACGACGCCGCGGACCAGCTGGTGTCCCGGACGAACGCCTCGGGACAGGAGGTGCGGTACCAGCGGGATCCACTGGGGCGAATCGCGGTCAAGGAGTCCGGAGGGGACCGCACCGAGTTCCGCTACGACCGACTGGGACGACTTCAGTCGGCGGCTGGGCCAGGGTCCGAGTTGCGCCTCGACCGGGACTCGGTGGGGCGCGTCATCGCCGAGCACCACAACGGCCGGACACTGCACCAACGCTTCGACAGGGCGGGACGGTTGGTCTCACGCACCACGCCGAGCGGGCACCACACGAGGTTCGTACATGACGCGGCAGGTCGGCGCACGTGCCTCGTCTCGAACGAGGTCAGCACGGAGTTCGACTACGACGCGATGGGGCGCGAGGTCGGGCGCCACGTGCGCCAGGGCCCCACGTTGCGGCAGGAGTGGTCAGGCGAGGGGTGGTTGACCAGGCAGACCATGACCGCCCCGGACGGTCGGTCCAGCGAGCGTGGCTTCGTCTATGGTCCGAATGGCCTGCTGAGGGAGTTGCACGACGACACACGCGGGCGGCTGACGCTCGACAGCGACCCGCTGGGCCGGGTCACGGCCGTGACAGGCGAGGACTGGTGGGAGAGCTACACCTACGACTCCAGGGGCTACCAGACGAGGGCTGCCTGGGTGGGTGACGAGGATGCCGGCGTGGCGGGCGAACGAATCCACGAGGGAAGCCTGTTGCTGTGCGCGGGCGACACCACCTTCGACTACGACCCTGCCGGCCGCACCGTGCGGCGCACGCGGCGCCACGGTTCCCGTCCGCCCTCGGTGTGGCAGTACAGCTGGAACGCGGAGGACCAGCTCACGGAAGTGCGAACGCCGGAGGGCGATGTTTGGGAGTACCGCTACGACCCACTTGGCCGTCGGCTCGCCAAGTGGCGGCGGGACGCTGGGGGCCGAGCCGTCGACCGCACGGAGTACGTCTGGGCTGGCACCACCCTGGTGGAGCAGACGGAGTTCTCTGGTTCGGCGGCACCGCGCACTACCTCGTGGGACTACATGGCTGGCGTCCCCATCGCGCAGACAGTCACGACCGGTGCGCTGAGGCTGGACGAGCAGCAGGACTATGACCGTGCGTTCTACAGCATCGTCAGCGACCTCGTGGGGACGCCAACTCACCTCGTCGACACGCGCGGTGACGTCGTGTGGCGTAACGGCGCCTCCCTGTGGGGCGTTCCGGTCCCTGACCGTGGGGGGGAGTTCCAAGGCGATTCCGCCGACTGCCCTCTTCGCTTTCCGGGACAGGTCTTCGACGCCGAGAGTGGCCTGCACTACAACCACTACCGGTACTACGACCCTTCCGTCGCCCGGTACTGCACTCCCGACCCACTCGGCCCACGACCACAGATCAATCACTACGGGTACGTCCCCAATCCGCTGCACTGGAGGGACCCGCTCGGACTTGAGGGCGACGGCTACCTGTACCGCGGTCTCTGCCGCGACCACTACAAGTTCTCCGAGGGCATGGAGGGACGAGCGGTGCCTCTGGGGGGCGACGCGGACGCCGCCCTACACAACGGCGGGAATACCAACAGTAATCTCACCTCCTGGACCACTGACTTCGAAGATGTGGCCCTGGACGCGGCCGACGAGATGGGCCCAGGAGGCATCGTGCTGAGAATTCCCGAGGACCACGTTCCCGCCGAGCGATTCGTCGAGTCGCAAGATATCTACGGCGAGAGCGAGTATCTCATCCGGGACGAGGTCACCGGCGCGGAAGTCACCACGGACCGGGGAAGGTCGTGGTTCCAGTGTCCGGGCTGAGCCAGTTGAACCAGCGGGTCACCGAGGCCGTGGCATCGTACGAGCAGTCGCCGGCCCTGGCCTCCCTGCTGGTGACAGTGACCCACGTGCGGGGTACTGACAGGGACATTTCTGTCGATTCCCTGCGCCGCACCTACCGCCGAAGGGGGAACCGGCTTCCCGCCGGCTCGCCGTTGCGGCAGGAGGTCGAGGCTCTGCTGCACAGGCTCGACGAACTCGACGGCGCTCCAGTGAAGCTGGTGACAGTCACGGGCAGTACGGGCGCGACGACCCTGGTGCTGCTCGACCGACATATGTCCCGGGTGCTCTTCTGGTCGCCCATGTGGGTAGCGGGCTAGAGTCTGTCGAAATGTTGTGTTCACTGGGTGGGGCGCGGGCTGCGATTAACACGGGGAAACCGGAGAGCCTAGCCACGGGCGGCGACGTGGACGGGGCCAACACAAGAAGCGCCAGCGGATGAGAGCGGCCACAATGGTCCAGACTCCGTGCCCGATGCGTGCCCGTGCTGTCGGTCCCAATCGGTCACCGGCGGCATGTCGGGGAAGGGTGATCCAGCCAATCGCAGCAGGTCTACATGGGGTTTCGCCGCACAGTACCTCTGATTCCCAAGCTCAGAGCGCGAGTTCGATTCTCGTCGCCCGCTCCAGTTGTTAAGGCCCAGGTCAGGGACATGATCCCCAGCCTGGGCCGTTGTGTTGTCTAGTCCGATTCACGAGCCGTGTGCCAAACGGCCCGGCGGTGGGTCAGTTTGGCTCCCCATCCGCAGGCATCGGAAGCGGTTCATGGTGATGCCACAACAGGTGTTTGTCGTCATGCCGCAGCTCCGCGTCGCCCCACTCAACGCGCACCACACCCCGTTCCATCGAACAGGCGTAGGCCAGGAGAACCAGCCTGGTGTCCGGATTGATCCGGAGAAGATCCCGGTGAACCTCGGCCTCCCGAAGCTCGTCCAGCCCCAGATCCAACTCTGCCTGCACAGGCTCCGGGCCATGCCGGCGAATCAGGTCGGCCCGGAACCCGGTCGCGCGGCGGAGATGCGCCTCCGTTACGGGCACGTCCTTCTTTGCATATCGGAGGGGGTAAAGGAGATAGCCTGCGACGATCATGACCGTTCGCCCCTGGAGACGGGCAGGGGCTGCCTCCGGCAGATTCTCCAAGCCAGCGGTCAACTCCTCGTACTGCGCAGCGTACAGGCCGTGCCCGTACGCCTCCAGAGTCTGCGTCCCCACTCCCTGATGTCCGTGCTTGGCCCGCTGGTGGGCTCGGACCAGACATCGCGGTATTTCGCGCGCCAGCGGTTCCGTCAAATCGTTGAAGATCTTGCGCGCCCACGTCACAGCAGGGCCTTGGTCCACAACGGCCTTCCCTCCCGGGCATACGACACTGTCAGGGACATACCACTTCATGTATGACTTTGGCGGTTGGCGTCGCCAACGACAAGAGCGCGTCTCTCCACCTCGAAGTGCGGAGATATGGTCCGGGTACCATAACCATATGGCTTTGAAGAAGACGACCGTCATGGTCGACGAGGAAGATCTCGCGCTGATCAAGGAAGCCGCCGCGCGGGAGGGCCGGCCCGAGTCGGAGTACTTCCGGGAGGCGTTCCACGTCGCGGCCCTGCGTACCCGGCGTTGGGACGACGACTGGGACATTCCTCGCCTGGACTTCGGCGGACCGGTCACCGACGAGGACATCGACCGAGCGGTCTCGGACGGCGTGGCGGACGCCGAATGATCGTCGTCGGCGACACGTCCGGCCTGGTGGCCGCCCTCAACACCTCTGATCCCGAGCACAAGCCGGCCCGCACCGCCATGCGCCAGGCCGCGCTCACCGTCGTGTCACCACTGGTGATCCTGGAGATCGAGCACATCACCACGCGCAACGTCGACCGCAAGGCAGCGCATACCGTCAACGACTGGTTGTTGGCACAGGAGCGGACCGGCCGTGTTGCCGTTCCCGGGCTGTCCGCCGACGCCCTGCGCAAGGCCCGCAAGGTCCAGGACCGCTACGCGGCCCTGCGACTCGACCTCAGCGACGCGATGAACGTCGTCCTGGCCGAGGCTTACGACACCGAGACCATCCTGACCCTCGACCGCCGCGACTTCAGGGCCATCACCCCACTCACCGGCAACCACGCCTTCCGGCTGCTGCCCGACGACCTGTAGCTGCCCGGAGCCTCCGTGCCAGACGCGTACCAGAAGGCTCAGGGAACCACGGTCAATCACGGGGCACTGCCAAGCCCGCAGAGCACCCGATCGAGGTCGCGTCTATACAGGTCAGGTGGTACGCCGGCCCGTTCCGTACGGTGATTCCCAAGCTCAGAGCGCGAGTTCGATTCTCGTCGCCCGCTCCAGCAGTGAAGACCCAGGTCAGGGACAGTGCCCCGTTCCTGGGCCTTCGTCATGGGGCGAGGTTCGAGAGTGGGCCATTCCGGCCGATCGATTGTCCCGGTTCAACGAGCTCACCGGCGGGCGACGGACGTTCATTCCCATGTGAGGAGCGCAACGAAAGAGATGATTTCTGTCCATGAGGAGTTCGAGGCGGTCGTCACCGAGATCGCTCCCTGGGGCGTTCTCGTTCAGCTCGACGACGATATCGCCGGACTCATTGACAATCTGAAACTCCCGGCATGGCTCGACGACGAACCACTCCCCGAGATTGGCAGTACCGTGCATGTCGTGGTCCTGGACGACGCCCGAGACCCCGTTCGTGTCAGTGCACTCGCGGCGGACATGGAAATCGCTCGTGGGCTTCGTGAGCATCGCGCCTGAGGCTGTCCGGCGAAGAACGAGGCAGCCGCGATTCGCGGAATCGCGAACGACAGTGGCGGAGCGAACCCGGAATGCTAAGAGCGCGTTTGACATCTGGTTATGAGGTGCGTCGTAGGGGCGCCGTCCGGGTCGGGTCGCGGGTTGGCCACGGGTGAGTCGGCGGAGTATCACGTCGGTCATCGCCCAGCGGACCATGGTGGCGGAGTGTGCTGGGTTGGTTTCGTAGTCGCTGGCCAGCCGGCGGCGCATGGTGATCCAGCTGAATGTCCGCTCGACCACCCAGCGCCGGGGCTGGACGGCGAAACCACGCTGGTCAGGCGGCTTACGGACAATCTCAAGCGTGCGGCACAGGATCTGGTTGGTCCACTCCACCAGGCGTCCGGCGAAGCCGGTGTCTGCCCAGATCAGGCGCACCGATGGGTGGTTCAGACGCGCCCACAGCAGTGGACGCCTGGCCCCGTCGCGGTCCTGGACGCTGGCGGAGACAACGTGGATGGCCAGTAGCAGGCCGAGGGTGTCGGTGACGATGAACCGTTTGCGGCCACGCTGGCGCTTTCCCGCGTCGTATCCGCTGGTGACCTGCGGTACGGAATCGGCCGCGCGCACCGACTGCGAGTCGATCACCCCGGCGGTGGGTGCGGGATCGCGGCCGTCGGCCCGGCGGATCTTGTCGCGCAACGCATCGTGGATCTTCTCCACAGTGCCGTCGTCGTGCCACCGGGTGAAGTACCAGTACACCGTGGGCCAGGGCGGGAAGTCCCTGGGCAGGTAGCGCCACTGGCACCCGGTCCGGGCCAGGTACAAGATCGCTTCCACGATGCGACGACGCGGGTGTCTCTCCCGCCGCCCGCCCTTCGGCCCGGTCCGAGGCGGCGGCAGCAACGGCTCCACCAACACCCACTGTTGACCCGTCAGGTCCGACGGGCCCCAGACGAGGCACTTCAGATCTCAAACGCGCTCTGAGAACGAGTACCTTGTCCGGGACGAGGTCACCGGCGCGGAAGTCACCGCGGACCGGGGGAAGGTCGTGGTTCCGGTGTCCGGGCTGAGCCGGTTGAACCAGAGGGTCACCGAGGCTGTGGCATCGTACGAGCGGTCGCCGGCCCTGGCCTCCCTGCTGGGAACAGTGACCCACGTGCGGGGTGCTGACACGGACATCCCTGTCGACTCGCTGTGCCACACCTACCGCCGAAGGCGGAACCGGCTTCCCGCCGGCTCGCGACTGAGGCAGGAGGTCGAGGCTCTGCCGCACAGGCTCGACGAACTCGACGGCGCTCCGGTGAAGCTGGTGACCGCCACGGGTGGTTCGGGCGCGACGACCCTGGTCCTGCTCGATCGACGTATGGGCAAGGTGCTCTTCTGGTCGCCCATGTGGGTCGCGGGGCAGGTGTATTGGCCACGTTTGGATCTTCGCTGATCAGGGGGCGGCTCCCCCAGCCCTGCGGCTGGGAGGAGGGGCCCTACGACGCGGTACATCGCGAGGCGCCGGATCGCAGCTCGTACGTTGGGGGCGTTCCGGGACGAAGCCTGGGGAGGTCATGCCCCCGCGAAGATCCGAACGAGACGACCCGGCCTTGGACTTCGCCGCTTCGATCAACCCCAGGCCTTCCACGAACGGGGCGGCGGGACCGTCCCGGAGCCGCTGCGTGGGTGTCTTCACCAAGTGGAGCAGCGGCTCCGGTTGGCCGTGGGAGAGTCCGTCGGACGGCGTCCTCGCGTGCGGGATGACGCGGTTGTCCTGGGCAGCGCCGGCCAGGTGCCTGCCGTTGCGCGGGCGGCGAGTTCGGCGGGCAGGTCCCGCATGACGCGCCCCGTCAGGACCCCTGGGGTCACCGGCGGCGTCCGGTTCCGGCCGGCGGGTTCCTACTGGGCGTTGATCGACTGGAGCATGTTGAGTCGGGCGGCCCGACGGGCCGGCCAGATGGCGGCCAGAACCCCGATGGCCAGGGCCGTCAGCAGGAAGAGTCTGAGGCTGACCCAGGGCAGGACGGTTTCGTATGTCGCCAGGGAGGACTTGGTGAGGTTGCCGCTGGCCCAGGCGATGAAGGTGCCGAGGCCGATGCCGAGGACGGCGCCGAAGAGGCAGATCACGACGGACTCCAGGCGGACCATCTGCCGGATGTCGGTGCGGTCGAGGCCGATGGCGCGGAGCAAGCCGATCTCGCGGGTCCGCTCGAAGACGGACATGGCGAGGGTGTTGACGACACCGAGCACCGCGATCAGGACGGACATGCCGAGCAGTCCGTAGATCATGTTGAGAAGGTCGGCGATGCCGCCGGCCTCTTCCTGGGTGATCTCCTCCCGGGTCTGCACCTGGAGCAGCGGGCTGTTGTCCAGGGCCTGCCGGATGTCCAGGTCGAGGCCGGCGGCCTGACCGGACTCGGCCTTGACGTAGACGCTGTCGTACGTGTCGGACGAGCTGTGGGGCATGACCTGGTCCAGGGTGCCCAGCGCGCCGTCGATGGCGCGGTTCTCCTGGTAGACACCGACGATCGTCAGCCGCTGCTCCTGGGCATCGCTGTCGCCGCCCAGCTCGGCGTCCACCGTGTCGCCGTGGGACAGGCCGGCCCGCTCGGCCAGGTCCTCGGAGATCGCGACCCGGCCGGGGCCGACGGCGTCGGGGGAGCCGCTGGTGTAGGTCACGTCGGCGACGTTCCGGAGCTGCGCGGGGTCGGCGCCGGTGATCGTGGCGAACTCGCCGTTCAGGTCCAGCGGCGCGGTGACGAGGGCGGCCGTGTCGGCGACGCCCGGCACGTTCTCGACGCGGTCGCCGAGTTCGGTGTCCAGGCCCTCGCGGATGGAGACCTTGTAGTCGGCGGTCAGCCCCTCGACAGCCCCCTTCTCGATGGCCTTCTCGGTGGAGGTGCCGGCCACGCTCAGGCCGGTGATGAGAGTGAGGCCGATCATCAGGGCGGAGGCGGTGGCGGCGGTACGGCGGGGGTTGCGCAGCGCGTTCTCGGTGGCGAGCTTGCCGTTGGCGCCGAAGAGCCGGGTGGTGAACCAGCCGGCGAGCGAGACCAGGGGCCGCGACAGCAGCGGCGCGAGCATGATCACGCCGATCAGGAGGATCACGGAACCGAACATCGCGATCATGAAGTCGCCCTCGTCGCCGCT
Organism: Streptomyces sedi; assembly: GCF_006335015.1. Lineage (GTDB taxonomy): Bacteria > Actinomycetota > Actinomycetes > Streptomycetales > Streptomycetaceae > Streptomyces > Streptomyces sedi. The sequence continues at coordinate 246,480 of NZ_VDGT01000004.1, read as the reverse complement.
GTCCAACCTGTGGACGTTCAGCATCACCAGCACGCCCACGCCGGTCACGGCGCCACCGAGCCCGTTGCGGATCGTCATGGAGCGGGCCGGCGGTGCCTGGTCGACGGTGCTCAGCGCCTCGACCGGAGGGATCTTCGCGGCCTTGCGCGCCGGCAGCCAGGCGGCGAAGACGGTGACGCCGACGCCGACCACGAGCGACCACAGGAGCGCGCCGGTGGAGACCACCAGAGAGCCGTCGGGCAGACCGGCGCCGCCGGCGTTGAGGAGCGGGCGCATACCGGTGGCGATGCCGAGGCCGATGGCGAACCCGGCGACGGAGGCGACGAGTCCGAGGAGGGTGGCTTCGACGAGGACCGAGCGCACGACCTGCCGGCGGGTGGCGCCGACGGCGCGCATCAGGGCGACCTCGCGGCTGCGCTGGGCGATCAGCATGGAGAAGGTGTTGGCGATGATGAAGACGCCGACGAAGAGCGCGATCCCGGCGAAGATCAGCAGCATCTGGGTCATCGCCCGGGTGGCCTCGGTGATCTGCCGGGCCTGGTCCTCCGCGAGCTGGGCGCCGCTGGTGGCCTCTGCCCCCTCGGCGGGCAGCAGGTCGCGGATCTCGGCGGTCAGGGTCTCCTCGTCGGTGCCGGGCGTGGAGCTCACCAGCAGTTCGTCGAACTGCCCGTCGTGGAGGAAGAGCTGCTGGGCGGTCGGGGTGTCGAAGAGGACGAGGGAGCCGCCGGCGTTCACGCGCGGGTCGTCGGTGGAGACGGTGCCGACCAGGGTCTTCTCCAGGGCGGGACCGTCGGTGGCGAAGCGGACCGTGTCGCCGATCCGGTAACCGGACTCGTCGGCGGTGCGGTCGGCCAGGGCGATCTCGTCCTCGGCGGCGGGCCCGCGACCGGCGGTGATCGGGAAGCGGCTGTCCTGGCCGTCCGCCTCGTCGGCGGCGTAGTTGGTGGCCAGGTTCTGCCAGGAGTACTCCACGTTCAGCGGGTTGCCGTCCTTGTCGGCGAGGGTGGCCGAGCCGTTGACCGTGGGGTGGACGGAGGCGACGCCGGGCAGGGCGCGGATCTCGTCCGCGAGGTCGCTGGTGAGGGCGGTTCTGCGGCCCTCCTCGTCCTCGTCACGGTCGTCGCCCGGCACGTACTCGGCCGTCACGGACACGGCGACGCCCTGGAGGTTCCGGCTGGAGGCATCGCGGAAGGCCTGGGCGACCGTGTCGCCGAAGACGAGGGTGCCGGAGACGAAGGCCACGCCGAGCATGACTGCGAGGGTGGTCATGGCCAGTCGGGCTTTGTGCGCGAAGACGTTGCGCAGAGCGGTACGCAGCATGGTGTCTCAGTCCTGGATCGTGTGGCGGGGCCGCGCTCGCGCGGCGGGAGTCCGTGGGGCTGGCCGGCGTCAGGTGGTGCGGTCCTTGGCCTTGAAGAGGCCCATCCGGTCCAGGACGCTCTCCGCGGTGGGTCCCAGCAGTTCGTCGGTGAGGCGGCCGTCGGAGAGGAAGACGACTCGGTCGGCGTAGGCCGCGGCCACCGGGTCGTGGGTCACCATCACGACGGTCTGGCCCAACTCCCGGACGGAGTCGCTCAGGAAGCCGAGGATCTCGGCTCCGGAGCGGGAGTCCAGGTTGCCGGTCGGTTCGTCGGCGAAGATGATCTCGGGCCGGGAGGCGAGGGCCCGGGCGACGGCCACACGCTGCTGCTGGCCGCCGGAGAGCTGCGCGGGACGGTGGGAGAGCCGCCCGGAGAGGCCCACGGTGTCCACGATCGTGTCGAGCCACTGCCGGTCCGGCCTGCGCCGCGCGATGGTCATCGGCAGCGTGATGTTCTCCAGAGCGGTCAGCGTGGGCAGCAGGTTGAAGGCCTGGAAGACGAAACCGACGCTCTCACGCCGGAGTTTGGTGAGCTGGCGGTCGCCGAGAGTGGAGAGTTCCGTGTCACCGATGCGCGCCGAACCGGTGGTGATCGCGTCGAGCCCGGCCATGCAGTGCATCAGGGTCGACTTGCCCGAGCCGGAGGGGCCCATGATCGCGGTGAACCGGCCGCGCGCGAAACCGACCGAGACGCCGTCGAGGGCGACGACCCGGGTTTCGCCCTCGCCGTAGACCTTGCTCAACTGGGTGGCCTCGGCCGCGGCGACGGTGTGGACGGGGCCGGTGGCTGCTGGGTGCCTGTACATGTCGGCTCCTGAGGAGTGCGGAAGCGGTTGGGCTGCTTCCATCCTCACGACGCCGCGCCCCGGAAACGTGGGCCTCAGGGCGTGGATACCGGGTCCCCGAAAAGGCAGGCACCGGGCGGTCCCTCCTCCTCGCTGCGGACGGTGGATCTGCCATCCGGCAGAGGAGGCCACCGCCGTCGTCCGCGCCGGGCCACCCGTGGGCGGCCCGTGGCCCGTGGCCCGTGGCCCGGGACGCGGGCGTGCGCGGCCCGGTCAACGGCGGCTGCTCGCCCAGCGCCTCTCAACTCGGGCTGGAGAATGGCCGGTCCGGGCCAGGGTGGCCGGTCTGCGGCGGCCGGTCAGCGGGGGGCGGTCAGCGGCGGGCGACACCTCCCGACGAGGCCACGACACCCGTCGACCGACCCGTGGTCGGGATGGTCGGTGTCGGGAGAGTCGGAGGGCGGCGTCGGCGCGGACCACCCCGGCTCAGCACACCCACCGCACACGCCGGGGAAGCGTCCCCGGGGCTATCGCGCGCCCCGACCGTCCCGGCTCAGGAGACCAACCCCGTCTGGTACGCCAGCACCGCGGCCTGGACGCGGCTCTCCGAGCCCGTCTTCTCCAGGATGGCACTGACATGGGTCTTCACCGTGCCCGCGCCGATGTCCAGGCGGCTCCCGATCTCCCGGTTGGCCAGGCCCTGCCCCAACAGGACGAGGACGTCCCGCTCCCGTTGGGTGAGGTTCCCCAGCAGTCGCGCGGCCGTCGGCGAGGCATCGGGGCTCGACGCGGGGTCCGGCACCCCGCGCGCGGTCCGCGGCGTGCCGGTTCCGCCCCTGAGCATGCGGGTGATGACCGCTCCGGTGACGCCGGGCGAGAGGACCGAGTCCCCCGCGGCGGCGGCCCGGACAGCGCTGACGAGTTCCTGCGGACCTTCGTCCTTGAGGAGAAAGCCGGCGGCGCCGGACCGCAGCGCGCGTGTCACGTTCTCCTCGTCGCCGAAGGTGGTGAGCATGACGACCTGCGGGCGGGGGTCGAGGGCGACCAGCCGCTCGATCGCGGCGAGCCCGTCGAGTACGGGCATCCGGATGTCGACCAGCGCGACATCCGGACGGGTCTCGGCGGCGAGGCGCACCGCTTCCTCGCCGTTGGCGGCCTCACCGACCACCTCGATGCACTCGGCGTGCCGCAGGATCAGCCGCACGCCGTGGCGGATCATCTCCTCGTCGTCCGCGAGGAGCACGCGGATCGGGCGCTGGTCGTGAGCCGGCGGCTCCGTCATAGGGCCTCCCACGGGGGCTTCTGCGACACCATCGGCACGGTGAAGCGGTCGATGGCGGCCAGTTCGTCACCGCGGAAACAGTACCGGGTGATGAGGTAGTGCGCCGCGCCGTCGTAGGTCCAGGCGTCGATCTCGGGATCGTCCCGTACATGCTGGGGAACGATGTGCTCGCCCGGCAACGAGGGGTAGACGCACCTCGTCACGTCGTCCGGGCGAGCCGGTTCCCGCCCCGTCGCCGCCGCGCGGACCACCGAGCTGTCGCTCCCGACGGCGTCCTCGACCTCCTCGCGGGACATCCCGATCCGGGGATCCTCCGGCGGGACATAGGGACTTCCGGGGCGAGCCGAGTGGAACAGGGCCAGGGAGAGCAACATCAGCACGGCCAGTCCCGCGAGTCCGAGGAGGCCGGTGAGCGCGTTCGCCGCGCGGCGCTGGAACCCGTCGAACGACCGGGCCGGGGGCGGCTGGGGGAGCGGTTCCGGCGCGGGTTCGCCCGTGTCGGCGGGGTCCGCCTCAGGGTCGGGTTCCGGCCGGATATCGGCCGTCACCACGAAACCTCCGGCCGCGGTCGGTCCCGCGTCCAGCGTGCCGCCGAGCAGGGACACCCGCTCCCGCAGACCGGTGAGGCCGCGCCCCGTGCCGAGGCCGGTCGTCGCGGGCGGGGGCGAGGGCGGGGCCCCGTTGCGCACGAGGAGGCCCACCCGGTCGTCGGTGTGGGTGACGGCCACGGTGACGTGGGATCCCGGGGCGTAACGGTGCACGTTGGTCAGGGATTCGCGCACCACGCGGTGCACCGCGCGACGCACCATGGCCGGGCGGACGTCGAGATCGGGTCCGTCCCAGGTGAGTGCGACCGCGATGCCGACCCGTCGCGACTCCTCGGCGAGCGCCTCGATGTCGGCCCGGGTGCCGGTGGCGTCGGTGAGGGCGCCGGTGCCGGTGTCGTCCCGCCCCAGCGGGCCCAGGACCCCCAGTACCTCGCGCAGTTCGCGCATGGCGTCCCCGGTGGCCTTGCGTACCAACGCGGCCTCGTCGCGCAGTTCGGGTGACTCCTTGCCCAACGCCATTTCCAGGCCGCCGGAGTGCAGGGAGATCAGGCTGAGCCGGTGGCCGACGAGGTCGTGCATCTCGGCGGCGATCCGGGACCGCTCGTGGGTGCGGGACTCGCTCTCCGCGAGCCGCCGGGCCTCCTCCGCGGCGGCTGCGCGCTCCCCCAGCGCCCGCAGCAGGCGGTCCTGCTGCCCGCGTGCGGTGCCGACGAGACCGGGGACCAGCAACGTCGTGGCGGCGAGCACGAGCCCGAGCCCGAAGCCGAAGGAGCGGCTGCCGGCCGCGTAGAGCGGTGCGACAACGGCGGCCACGACCACGAGGAGACCGGTCGCGCCGAAGAGCACGGACGTTCTGCGCCGTGCGGAGGCCAGTTGCCTGGCCGTGGTGTGAGCGATCACCGCGACCGGCAGTCCAGCCGCGGGCAGCGCGCCCAGGAAGGCGGACGCGCCCAGGAGGCTGGTGACCGGATAGCGGCGGCGGACAGCGAGGAGGACGAGGATGGCGCCGCTGAGGAGGAGAAGGGGCAGGACGGGCAGAGACGGGGTGAAGCCCTCCATCGTCGAGTAGGTGAGCAGCATCAGCAGCCCGGATCCGGTCGTTTCCCAGAGCGCGCGCCACCGCCCGTGCCGCTGCTCACCCGGGGCAGTGAGGAAGCTGTGGGGGGTTGGAGCCATGGCTCAATTGTCGGGTCTGCCAGAGCGGGGTCGCTGGGCCCCGGGGGTGAGGTCGCCTCTCCCGTTCGGCAGAGGCGACCGGTCGCGGGTAGCTGGTGAGGCACGCCGGGGCACCGTGCCGCGTGGCCGCGCGACGACGCGCCCTGCCGCCGACACACCACGCGCCGGCGTGGGCGTGGGTCGCCGTACCGCCGTGCCGCCATGCCGCCGTGCCGCCGGCTGAAGATCTACCGCACCGCTCACCGGGAGCGGCGCCGTACTCGCGTCCCGGGGAACCGGTGAACGCCAACGCCGAGCCGCCGCCACCCGAAAGCCGCGCCCACAGCCTCGGCGAGGAGCTGGCCGCAGCGCGACAGGCTTCCTGTCTCCGCTCCGAACACCAGGCGGGGCGAGGACACCGAGTATTGCGCTCGGGGCCGGCGGACTGCCAGCTCCCGTCAGGTGCCGTGCCCGACGCGTGCCCGTCAGAACGGTTACCCGCAGTCGACGGGGTTCCCCAGCGGGGGGTGAACAGGGCGCCGAGTGTGACGTTTCAGCAGATCAGTGGCCCGGCAACCGCCAGAGGCGCGATGATTCCCAAGCCCAGAGCGCGAGTTCGATTCTCGTCGCCCGCCCAGTGAATGAAGGGACCAGGTCAGGGGCGGTGTCCCGAGCCTGGGCCTTCGTGCATGAGAGTGCGGGGATCCCCTTCTCGACAGCTCCGATGAGGTCCCGCATTCCCAAGGCGTCGCTGTCTCTGGTCTGAAGACCGACCTGGGGCTGGCCGCTCGGGAAAACGCATCACCGCATGAGGCGGGGTCTCGGTGAATCAGCAGCACGCGGCTCAGGAGTCCGGGCTCTTCTCGATCCGCCCGTCCCACCGCGGTCTCCTCCCCATCACCGCGGTGGTCGAGGCCGAGACGCTGGAGCGGAACCCCCCGGCTGGTGCGCGTGGCGCGGCCCGCGCTCCGGTGCCGTGGGAGCCCTGACGTTGCCACGCCCATGGTCACGCCCGTGGTCGCGCGCGTTGCCGCACGACCCGGCGGGCTCGGCGGAAGGCCGAGCCCGCCACGTCGGCTCCGTGCCGGAGCCGGAGCCGGGGTCGTGTCACGCCGTCAGCGCCGCAGTGTCAGCAGGCCCGGGCGGTAGGGGAGGAGAGGGTAGTCGCCGCCGGAGTTGGGGCTGCGCCCCTGGTAGAGGAGCTGCAGATTGCAGGGGTCAACGGTCATGGTCTGATCGGGGCTCGTGCGCAGCAGCTCGCCGTGGCTGATGTCGTTGGTCCAGGTGGCGCCGCTGTTGGCCCTGCCGGCGAAGGGGTTGTTCTCGGTCACGGCCTGGGGTGTCCACGAGCCGTTCAGGCTGGTGGCCGTGAACGAGCGGAAGTAGCGGCCCTGCGCGCCGATCGCCTCGACGATCATCAGGTAGCGGTTCTCGCCCTGAAGCTTGTAGACCTGCGGGGCTTCGAACAGGTTGTTCGTCGTATCGCTCATGATCACGGTCGAGGTCGAGCCGAAGCTGCCCGGGAAGTTCCCGATCGGCATGCTGGCCCGGTAGATCCTGCCGTTGTCGCCGGCGAAGAACAGGTACATGTGCGTGTCGTCGGCGATGAGCGTCTGGTCGATGGGGCCGGTCTGGGAGTCGGAGATGCTTCCGGTGAAGAGCTCCCGCTCGGCCGACCAGCCGTTCGGGTTGGTGGGGTCGCTTGAGGTCCGGTAGGAGAAGGAGGCCCTGCCCCACTGGTAGGCGAGCACCCAGACGTCCTTCGGCGCGAAGTAGAAGAGCGTGGGCGCGACGGTGGAAGCCGACATCGCGTTCTGGCCGGCCGAGGCCATCTGCGACCAGTCGCCGAAGAGGTTGAAGTTCATCGAACCCCAGCTGGTCCCCGTGTCGTGCGTCGTCCCGTAGACGAGGTGCTGGCCGTTGTAGGGGACGACGGTGAAGTCCTTGAGCGAGACCCACCCCGGCCTGGGCTCCGCCAGCACGCCCGTTGACGTCCAGCGGTAGGTCGATGGCAGAGCGCACGGGCCGGGGTTGTTGCCCTCGCCGACCTTGACGAGCTGCCACTGCTGGTTGGCGCCGTCCCAGTCGTCGTACTGGACGATGTTCGCGCTGTCGGCGGTGGAGGCGCCCTGCACTTCGAGGGCCTTGCCGCTGTGGCGCGAAATGAACCTCACGTGGCCGTCAGAGCTGTCGGCCAGCCGCCACTGCTGGTTGGCGCCGTTCAGGTCGGCCCACTGGACGATCGAGCCGCCGTTCTCGGTGGACCAGTTGTGGACGTCCAGGACCTTGCCTGAGTGGCGGGACTTGATGCGGTAGTAGCCGTTGCCGGAGTCGACGAACTGCCACTGCTGCTGGGCCTGGTCGTTCCTGGCCCACTGGGTGATGCGGGCGCCGTCGCCGGTCGCCTGGTTGTAGACGTCCAGGGCCTTGCCGCTGTTGCGGTTGACCAGCACATACGAGGCGTCGGGGTCGATGGTCGCCGCGCTGGCGGGCTGGGCACCGAGGAACGTGGCCACGAACAGTAACGGTGCGAGGAGGACGAGCAGGCGTCTCAGACGAAGCGGGGATGGACGGCGAAGCCACATGAGAGGCATCCCTTTCTGGGGCCGGGGGTGAGGTTCCCCCGATGAACCGGAACGGCCGCCCCGGGAGTCAGGGATGGAGGTGCGAAAGCGGCCGTGTATGCCGAAGAGTTGCTGCGCTGGGCACTCGGCCGGAGCGCTTCGCCGTGGACGGAGACGAGAGGTACTCCCGCCTTCAGCCGTCCCAGCTGACGACCGGCGGTGACGGCTACCGCCAGGGGGCCGTCACGCCAGCGGATCCACTGGGCGTCCGGTGGGTGTTGGCCATGGAGACCTCCGGGGCGGGAAGCATCAAGCGTCGAAAACTTACGAAACTTCACGGACTCCTTGGCGCCACAAGCTAGGAACGTGGAGGCTCTCGGTCAAGACCTGTCACCTATCTGTCCATAAACAGCTCCTCCCCCGCGGGCTTGGGGGAGCACGCCCGACCCTGGCCGGTGCTCGACCTCGCGCGACCGGCCGGCACACGCCCCTGCCGCCTCAGGAACCACTCAACCTCGACGACCTGCTGTTTCACCCCTTTCGTCGGGGCCCGCGCCAACACCCCCCACCGGCGAAGGCGATGGCGGTCCCGCGATCTCCTTCCAACTCGCCAGCCTTCCGGAAGTTTTCGGTCGAGACGCGGAATATTTTCCGCGAGGAGGATTGACGACCCACCGTCGAAGCCTCAATCTCGCTGTCTGAGAAGACAGTTGCCGTTCGCCCTTCGAACAGCCTGCCCCGAGCGGTTCGTGGGGCACGGCAGAGCCGCGCACCACAGCACCGCGCCCCCTCTTTCCCATCCGGTGAGGTTCCCGTCAGCGCGTCCTGGCTCTTCGCACCGTCGGAGAGGCAGGCGACGCCGCGTGGTGGTCCGCCGGTTGAGCCGCCATGGAGAAACCCATGCCTCTGTCGAAACCACGCCACGGTCCCGCGCCAGGTGCGCGCGGCCGTGGTCGTCCACCACGCCCCGGCGTCGGCGTCGCACATCGCCCCGGCATCGGCATCGCTCATCGCCCCGCCGAGTCCGCCGCCCTCCGGCGCGCCCACGGTGTCCGACGCGCCCACGGTGTCCGGTGATCCCGTGATGCCCGGGTTCCGGCCCGCCTCGTCGGCCCGCCGCGTGGAGGCGGACGACGCCTCCGCCGCACCTCAACCGTTCCGTGACGTCTACTCTGGAGGCACAGTCATGGGCTCGTATGCCATATCTCCACCCACCGCCCACCGGAAGTTCCGCGTTCTGCTGGTAGCGCTGGTCGTCGGCGTCCTCGGGGTGGTCGGCGCACTGGTCACCCCGCCGAGCGCACACGCCGCCGAGAGCACGCTCGGCGCCGCGGCGGCGCAGAGCGACCGTTACTTCGGTGTCGCCATCGCCTCGGGCAGGTTGGGCGACTCGGTGTACACGAATATCGCGAACCGCGAGTTCAACTCGGTGACGGCCGAGAACGAGATGAAGATCGACGCCACCCAACCCCAGCGGGGGCAGTTCAACTTCACCGCAGGTGACCGCGTCTACAACTGGGCGGTGCAGAACGGCAAGCAGGTGCGCGGCCACACCCTGGCCTGGCACTCCCAGCAACCCGGCTGGATGCAGAGCCTCAACGGCGGCGAGCTGCGCCAGGCGATGATCGACCACATCAACGGCGTGATGTCCCACTACCGCGGCAAGATCGTCGAGTGGGACGTCGTGAACGAGGCGTTCGCCGACGGCGGTTCGGGCGCCCGGCGCGACTCCAACCTCCAGCGCAGCGGCAACGACTGGATCGAGGTCGCCTTCCGCACCGCGCGCGCCGCCGACCCGGCCGCCAAGCTCTGCTACAACGACTACAACGTCGAGAACTGGAACGCGGCCAAGACCCAGGCCATGTACGCCATGGTCCGGGACTTCAAGCAGCGCGGCGTGCCGATCGACTGCGTCGGCTTCCAGTCCCACTTCAACGAGGGCAACCCCTACAACAGCAACTTCCGTACCACCCTGGAGAGTTTCGCCGCGCTCGGCGTCGAGGTGTCCGTCACCGAGCTCGACATCCAGGGCGCCTCGCCCACGACCTTCGCCAACGTGACCAACGACTGCCTGGCGGTCGCGAGCTGCGTCGGCGTCACCGTCTGGGGTGTGCGCGACAGCGACTCCTGGCGAGCGCAGCACACGCCGCTGCTGTTCAACAACGACGGCAGCAAGAAGCCCGCCTACGACGCCGTCCTCAACGCGCTCAACGGCGGCTCGTCCACGCCGATTCCGGGCGGGCAGATCAGGGGCGGCGATTCGGAGCGGTGCCTGGACGTGCCCGACTCCAGCACCGCCGACGGCACCCAGGTCCATCTGTGGGACTGCCACGGCGGCACCAACCAGCAGTGGACACACACCGCCGACGGCGAGTTCCGGGTCTACGGCAACAAGTGCCTGGACGCCGGCGGCACCAGCGACGGCACCAGAGTCCAGATCTACAGCTGCTGGGGCGGCGACAACCAGAAGTGGCGCGTGAACTCCGACGGCTCCATCGTCGGCGTCCAGTCCGGCCTCTGCCTCGACGCCGCGGGCTCCGGCAACGGCGCCCCGCTCCAGCTCTACTCCTGCTGGAACGGCGGCAACCAGCGCTGGACCGTCACCTGATGGGGCCTGTCGCTGACCAGGGAGTGAGGCGATGAGAATCTACGCCGCGGTTCGCTCCGCCCGCCCACACGGATCCCGATGGTGGTCCCGGTTCGCCGCCGTGCTGGCGGCGGTCCTCGCGACCGGCCTGCTCACCTCGGTGATCACCACGCCCGCCCAGGCGCTGTCGACGTCCGCCGAGGCCGCGGCGGTGGACACAGACGCCTGGTACGTCCTGGTCAATCGCAACAGCGACAAGGCACTGGACGTCGCGGGCACCTCCACCGCCGACGGCGCCGCGCTCCAGCAGTGGACGCGCCACGACGGAACCAACCAGCAGTGGCAGTTCGTGGACGCCGGCGACGGCTACTACCGGCTCAAGGCCCGGCATTCGGGCAAGGTCCTCGACATCGCCAACGCCTCGACCGCCGACGGCGCCGCGGTCCAGCAGTGGGCCGACCACAACGGGGCCAACCAGCAGTTCCGCCTGGCCGACTCCGACACGGACCACGTCCGGCTGATCAACCGCGGCAGCGGCAAGGCGGTAGAGGTGCGGGACGCCTCCACCGCCGACGGCGCCAGCGTCATCCAGTACGCCGACCGGGGCGGCACCAACCAGCAATGGCGAATGATCAAGCTGTCGTCCGGCAGCGAGGAAGGATGCGGCAGCGCCCCGGGGCTGACGAGCGGCACACACACGATCCAGAGCGGCGGCAAGAGCCGCGGCTTCATCCTCAGAGTCCCTGACAACTACGACAACGACCACCCCTACCGGCTGATCTTCGCCTTCCACTGGCGAGGCGGAACCGCCCAGGACGTCGCCTCCGGCGGAACGAGCGGGAACGCCTGGTCCTACTACGGCCAGCAGGAACAGTCGGACAACACCGCCATCCTGGTCGCCCCCCAGGGCCTCGACAACGGCTGGGCCAACGCGGGCGGTGAGGACGTCGCCTTCGTCGACGACATGATCCGGCGCATCGAGTCCGGCCTCTGCGTCGACCCGGCGCAGCGTTTCGCCACGGGATTCAGCTGGGGCGGCGGCATGAGCTACGCACTCGCCTGCGCCCGGCCGAACGACTTCCGGGCCGTCGCGGTCATCTCCGGCGCCCAGATCAGCGGGTGCGACGGCGGCAACCAGCCCGTCGCCTACTTCGGAATCCACGGCATCAGCGACTCCGTCCTCAACATCGCGCAAGGACGGTCCCTGCGCGACAGGTTCGTCAGCAACAACGGCTGCACTTCCCAGAGCCCGCGCGAACCCGCGCCGGGCAGCCAAACGCACATCACCACCACGTACTCGGACTGCCGTGCCGGGTACCCGGTCCAGTGGGCCGCGTTCGACGGGGACCACATCCCCGGCCCGGTCGACGGCTCCCCCGGCGAAAGCGGCGTCGCCACCTGGACCAAGGGAGAGATCTGGAGGTTCTTCGCACAGTTCGAGTGACACACCCGCGGACACACCCGCGCGAGGTTCGGCGGGCTGAGAGGGCCCCTGCGGCCCGGTGAGCCGCGCCCGACGCCGGCCTGTCAGGGCGGCCGTTCACGCTCAACGGCGGTTCCCCGCGGCCCGCCGGACTGTCGCCGTCGGCGACGGGCCGGCGGGCCGGCGGGCCGGCACGGGGTCAGTGCTTCCCAAGCCGGGAGCGCGGGTGCGACTCCCGTCGCCCGCTCTCACGGTCAAGGCCCAGGTCAGCGACCTGGGCCTTGACGCTGGCCGGGCCGGGCAGCCGCCACGCACCCGACGTGGACCGGATCGGCTGTTCTCACTGTGCGCGGCCGTCACCTGGGCATCGATTCTCCGGACTCCCCCGTGCTGCCCCTCACGGTCGGTGTGCTGTCATATCAACGCGGCCTCCCCAGGGAATCGCCCGGCACTGACCATGGCGTCCTTCAGAGTCGCCCGCTCCATGAGTGACGGGCCCCGTGCTCCCAAGCTCTCAGAACCCGGAACTCAGAACCGGGAGCCTCCGAGGCACCCCCTTACTGAGCCTTCACCGCCTCAGCCCGAAGGCGCGCGCACCATCGAGATGACGTGTCCCTCTCCCTCCCGAACAGCAAGCCCGGACGCGGACGCTTTGAGCTGCGGCAGCAGCGGGGGCGCGGTGGGGCAGAATGCCCGCATGGCTGAGGGTGGGGAATTCCGAGACGGCCTCTCGCGGCGCATCGCCGAGTTCGATCGGGAGGCAGCGGCGAGGGCCGCCGACAGTGCGGAGGAGGAACGGCTTCGGGTGCTGGAGGAGTTCCCGCTCGATGCCTGGGGTGAACTTCCCCTCGAATGGTATGCGTTGGGACCAACGCCTCAGGGGGGTCCGCGGTACACCTTCTGCGGCCTGATGGAGTACGGCACCAACGCTCTCGGCAGCATCCGTGGAGGCAGTGCGGGGAAGCACATCGTGTACCGGCACCGCACAGGTGAGTGGCGAGTCGTGCCCAGCACCCTGCGCGGACTCGGCGTACAGGAGGCCTGGGCGAAGGTACGCGCCGAGTTCGTGACCGCCTTCGCGGCGGCGGCCAGCGGAGCGTACGGGCGCATCGATGAGCTGGAAACGCTCTCCTACGGGCAGGCGTTGACCACGAAGGCATTGGCGACCTACGTTCCCGACACGTATCTGCCGGTCTTCTCCGCCTCCCACGTCCGCCACTTCACCGCGCTGCTGAGCGGCCGGCCACATCAGCCGCACGCCACCAGGATCCGTACCTGGCAGGCCAATCGTGAGCTGCTCCATCTCGTGCGAGAGACGCCGGAGTTCGAGGGATGGCGCCCGCACGAGGTGGTGGATTTCCTGTACGCCTTCCACGCACCGAGGCCGAGGGATCGGACGGTCTGGAAGATCGCACCGGGGGAACGCGCGAGCCTTTGGGACGACTGCCTCGCGAACCGCCGCATCAGGATCGGCTGGGACGAGATCGGCAGCCTCGGCCAGTACGAGAGTGATCAGGAACTCAAGAACGCTCTTGACCGGTACTGGCCGCACAGCACCGGCCGGAATCTGCGGCTCGCCCGGCAGTTGCTCGCCTTCCGCGACCTGGAACGCGGCGAGCTGATCGTCGCCAACCGGGGCAAGTCGGAGGTACTCGCGCTGGGCACCGTCGCCGAGGGGTACTCCTACAACCCTGATGTCGAGACACACCGGCACGTCGTGGGAGTGGACTGGGACACCTCCTACGCCCAGCTCTTCGACTCGCCACGGCACGCCTGGCAGCAAACCCTCGCCAGGGTTCCCGCCACGCTGCTGCGCGAGATCCGAGGCGGCCGCAAAGCCGGATTCACCGCAGCCGTCGAGTCGGCGCCGGAGACGGACGCCGAACTTCCCGCCTCCGTGCGCGGGGTAAGGGATCTGCTGGAGCACAAGGGACAGGTCGTGCTGCAGGGCCCGCCCGGCACCGGCAAGACGCGACTGGCGCTCAGCGTCGCGCTCGCCATGGCCGGGCACGGAGATCGGATCGAGTCCCCACCAGAGGAACGCGCGGCGGCGCTCCGCGAGTTGTCCGCAGTTCCCCAGGACTCACACGCGGCTCGTCTCACCATGGTTACCTTTCACCCGTCCTACGGATACGAAGACTTCGTCGAGGGATTCAAGCCGGCCACGTCGGCAGACGGGGCCGGCCTCAATCTCGTCATGACGGACGGGCTGTTCCGCCGGGTCTGCATGGCGGCCGAGGCGGCGCCCGACGACACTTTCCTGATCATCGTGGACGAGATCAACCGCGGCGATCTACCGCGCATCCTCGGCGAGTTGATCACCCTGCTCGAACTCGACAAACGGAACTCTGTCTCCGTCACCCTGCCCACCAGCGGCCGACAGCAGACCGTGCCTTCCAACGTCTTCATCATCGGCACCATGAACACCGCCGACCGCAGCGTGGGGCACATCGATGCCGCGATCCGACGCAGGTTCGCTTTCTTCGACGTGTCGCCGGACCTTGACGTTCTGGACGGCGAAGTCGGAGGACTCGGTTTGGCCGACTTCCTGGAGGGCCTGAACGCCAAACTCGACACCGCCTTCGGACCTGACCACTTGCTCGGCCAGGCGTACTTGCTCGCCGACGACCGGCCGATCGTCACCGTGGAACAGCTCTCACACGCGTTCCACCACGAGATCGTGCCGCTCGTGGTCGACTACTGCCTGGGGCAGCCGGAGCTTCTGAGGAACGTGCTGGGTGCGCTGGTGAACGACAGCACCGGTCGGATCGTCCAGACCAACCCGCAGGATCTGCCCGCGATGCTGGTCGACGAATTCGTTGCCGCCAAATCCGGGGGCGAGGCGTCCGCTGGTGAATACGGCTCTGGCATCTCGGGCGGGGAGTAGGTAAATGCCCTGGAACGCCGCCCGCCACGAGGTGACCCTCAGGGAATACGAGTCTGTCACCGTCGCACACGACAGACTCTCCGAAGCCGACCTCGACAAGCTCCGGTCGGCCAAGGTGGTCACCATCACTGATGGCCGCAAGGGATACGCGCTCAGGGCGAATTCCACCGTCGGAGTGCTCCAGCTCGACCGGATACGGCTAGTGCTTCAGCCCAAGTTTCCTATAGAAGGGAAACGCCTGATCGACTGGCTCTGTTACTCCAACAACCAGCGCGAACCGAACGAGACCCTGCGGAACTGGCCCATCGGCAGTGATGGATACGCGGGACTGGTACCCGCCGCTCTGCTACACGAATGCCGTCTCCTGCTCCGCCGCGGCCTGCGCAGGGATTACGTACGCCGGAAGCGCACCGACACGGCCCTGCGGGGGCGGCTCGACGTGGAAGCGCAGGCCACCCGATGCTATGGCGCGGTCGACCGTCTTCACCTCCAGACCTTCGAGTACGAGGAGGGCGGGTGGGAGAACATGGTGTGCGGGGCCGCGCTGACCGTCGCCGCACGTCGGTCCAGCGACCCGCGACAAATCCGGCGGCTGCTCGACGCCGCGGCGCGGTTCCCAAGCCCGCGACAGCCGCTCGACGCGCTGCCCCTGCTCGCTCGGGGACAGTACAACCGGCTCAACAACCACTACCGGGCCGCGCACGCCTGGGCGCGCATGGTGCTCGGCGGCGGCGGAGTGACCGACCTGTTGCTGCCGTACGGCTTCGCGGCGAAGAGCCTGCTGCTCAACCTGGATGTCCTGTGGGAGAGCGTCGTCCGGCGGATGGCCGTCGACGCGGCGGCCGGGCTCGGCGGCCGAGCGGCACACCCCGGGGAAGGCACCATCCGAACGCATGGACAGCCCAAAGGCCGGACCCCGTCGTTCAGGCCCGATGTTCTGCTGGCCTTCCCCTCGCGGAACGGGATCCCTACGGCGACCCGTTTCCTCGTCGTGGACGCGAAGTACAAGGGATACGTGGAGAGGAACGTCTCTCCCGAAGACCGACACCAGCTGCTCACCTACATCGCCGGATACACCGACCCGGCCGCCCCGCTCGCCCTGGCGGTGCATCCCTCGCCGGACGGACCCACCCGACACGTGCTGCGTATCGAGGGGCCACGTGGCCGCCTGGGTCTCATTGAGGTGCTCGGCCTCGACACGCGTGTCGCGCCCAGGGACGCGTGCGGACCGCTGCAAAGGTCAATCGCGGGATTCGCCAGTTCGGTCGTTCCGTAGTAGCCGTCGCGTATCACGGTGCGGAGCAAGACGCGGCCCGAGCCCTGGTCAGGGCCCAGGTCAGCGACGTGGGCCCTGATCTTTGTGCCCTCCTGCGCCCGACCACCTCGGCGCCGTTGATTACCCGTTGCTCGCACCGCCTTCTCTGAGTAATGTTTCGTCCGCTCTGGGGAGAGCGGCCTTGGGGGGATCATGGCGCGACCGTCTGACTGGTCTCCGGTGGACATGGACCGGGACCCGACGCCGGGGGATCCGGATGAAGTCCGGGAGTTAGCCGAGGAGTTGGGGGAGTTCGCCGACGATGTCGGTGAGGCGCTGGGGAAGATCCGGGGCATGGCGGGCGAACGTGCCATGCTGGACTGGGCCGGGCTGTCTGCCGACGCGTTCCGCCGGGAGTTCGACGGCGTCCCGGACAACCTCACCAAACTCGAAGACTCCTACTCCCTCTGCTCCCAGGCGCTGCACACCTACTGGCCCAAACTCCAGACCGCCCAGGGCATGGCCGACCGCGCCCTGGATCGCGCCATCACCGCGCAGGCGGACCTGGCCTCCGCGCAGTCCGCGCTCGGCGACGCCTCCGACTGGGTCGGCCGCGCCGGCGACGAAGCCGAACGCCTCCAACGCGAAGGCGAACGCGACAACGTCGACCCCCCGGACGAGGCCGACGTCCGCGCCGCCGCCCGCGACCAGCAGGCCGCCGAAGCCGCCGCCGGCGCCGCCCAGTCCCAGGTCAACGACGCGGAGGAACGCCTCTCCGCCGCCCGCCAACTCGCCCTCGACGCCCAGGAGATGCGAGAGGAAGCCGCACGCGAGTGCGCCCGCGACATCGACGAGGCCTCCGACGCCGGCATCCAGAACCGCCGCTGGTGGGAAAAGGCCATCAAATGGGCCACCGACAACTGGGGCACCCTCGTCGACGCCTGCAAACTCGTCGTCGCCGTCCTCGGCATCGTCGTCATGATCATCGGCGGCCCCCTCGCCTGGGTCGTCCTCGCCGCCGCGATCGTCGTCCTCGCCGACACCCTCATCAAATACGCCAGAGGGGAAGCCGGACTCCTCGACGTCGCATTTGCGGCACTTGACTGCATCCCCGGCATGAAGGGACTCACCACCCTCGGCGGACTCGCCCGCGGACTGCGAGGTGCGGCATCGACCGGCCTGCGTGGTCTGCGCCAGGGCGCACTCGGCCTCGGCCGCAGCCTGCGGCGCTCCGGTCGCGGCGCGGATGACCTGGTCTGCCGCACGGACCCGATCGACATGGCCACCGGTGAGATGGTCATGAGTGAGACGGACGTCGAACTCCCTGGCGCACTGCCGCTGGTTCTCCGGCGTCACCACAGGTCGCGGTTCCGCTCCGGAGGCTGGTTCGGCCTGTCCTGGACCTCGACGCTGGACCAACGTCTGCTGCTCGATCCGGCTGGTCTGCGGCTGGTCACCGACGATGGCATGATCCTGGACTACCCGCGCCCGGACCTGGAGGAGGGCGTTCTCCCGGTCGAGGGTCCGCGTTGGCCGTTGCGTTGGGAGAGTGGGCCGGGTTCGGCTCTGGTGGTGAAGCGTGCGCGAACGGGTGAGCGCCTGCATTTCGCGCCCGTGCCGGGCCGCCCGGGCGGTGAGCTGCCGCTGGTCGCGATCAGCGACCGGAACGGCAACCGGATCGATGTGGCGTACGACGAAGCCGGCGCGCCGACCGATGTCGTGCACCAGGGTGGTTACCACGTCGGCGTCACGACGCGGGACGGCCGGGTCACCGCGCTGCATCTGCTCAACGATCCGGCTCGCCCGCTGCTGCGCCGCTTCGGGTACGGCGAGGGAGGCGACCTCACCCAGGTCTTCAACTCGTCCGAGTCCGCGACCGAGTTCGGCTATGACGAGCGGCGGCGCATCACCGGTTGGCAGGACCGCAACGCCGTCTGGTACCGGTACTCGTACGACGACGAAGGCCGCTGCGTCGCGACCGATGGGATGGACGGGCTACTCAGCAGCCGCATCGCCTACGACGCCGAGACCCATCAGACGCGCTTCACCGACGCGCTGGGCCACACCACCAGTTCAACGACAGTTACCAACTCCTCACCGAGACCGACGCGTTGGGGCACCAGACCCATCGCGCCCACGACCGCTACGACCGGCTGCGATCGTTGACCGACCCGCTGGGTCGGACCACGTCCTACGAGTACGACGCCAGCGGCCACCTGAACGCGCTCGTGGAGCCGGACGGCACCCGCCATGCGCAGGAGAACAACGACCTGGGCAGGCCGGTAAGCGTCACCCAGCCGGACGGCGGAGTCTGGCGGATGACGTACGACGAGCGGGGCAACCTCACCTCCGAGACCGACCCCGCCGGCGGGCGGATCGCCTACACCTTCGACGCCACCGGGGCCGTCGTCACCATCACCGACGCGGCCGGCCGCAGCGCGCACCTGACGAACGACGCGACGGGGATGCCCGTCGCCGCGACCGACGCCGAGGGGGCCGTCACCCGGCTGGAACGGGACGCGTTCGGCCGGGTCACCACCCGCGTCGCGCCGGACGGGCGCGTCGACCGATCGCGTTGGACGGTCGAGGGCCTGCTGACCGAACGCGTCCACCCGGACGGCGGCACCGAGCGCCGCGGTTACGACGGCGAGGGCAACCTCCTCGAACACCTGGCCCCCAACGGCGCGGCGACCCGGTTCACCTACTACGGCCTTGACCTGCTCAGCAGCAGGATCAACCCGGACGGCACCCGCCTGGGCTTCGCCTACGACAGCGAGTTGCGCGTCACCGAGGTCACCAACGGCAGCGGCGCCACCTGGAGCTACGCCTACGACCCGGTCGGGCGACTGACACACGAGACCGACTTCGGGGGGCGCACCCAGACCTACCGCCACGACGCCGCGGGGCAGCTGATGGAACGGGTCAACGCCGCCGGCCAGACGATCCGCTACTCCCGCGATCACCGAGGGAAGATCCTCGAACAGCACGCCCCGGAGGGCCGGACCACCTTCGCGTACGACCCGATGGGTCAGGTGCGGCACGTGCACGCCCCGGGTGTCGAACTCGACTACGAACGCGACCCGTTGGGTCGCATCCTCGCCGAGACCTGCAACGGGGCGACCGTGCGCTCCGAGTACGACACCCGGGGCCGCCGCGTCCGACGCGTCACTCCGTCGGGGCACCAAAGCCATTGGGAATACGACGACCGCGACCAGCCCACCTCGGTCGCGAGCGCCGGCAGGCGCATGACCTTCGCACACGACGACAACGGCCACGAGGTCGAACGCCGCGTCGGCGCCTCCCGCGTGAGCCAGACCTGGAACGACGCCGGACAGCTCGCCTCCCAGACCCTCCACTCAGAACGCGGCCCCGCCGCCCGCTCCCTCCAGCACCGCGCCTACACCTACCGCGCGGACGGGCCGGTCAACGCCATCACCGACCGCCTCGGCGGCGACCGCTCCATCGACCTCGACGACCGCGGCCGGATCACCGGCGTGCGCGCGGAAGGATGGACGGAACGCTACGTCTACGACGCGGCCGGGGACCTCGCCGACGCCGAGCTGGTGGGCGCCGGCAACGAGGGGCGGCGCTCGCGCTCCGACATCAGCTACCAACACGACGCCCAGGGGCGCGTCGTCGTGCGCCGCCGCAAACGGCTGTCGCGGAAGGCCGACGTCTGGCACTACACCTGGGACAGCCAGGACCGACTCGTCGCGGTGACCACCCCGGACGGCACCCGCTGGACCTACCTGTACGACCCCTTCGGCCGCCGCGTCGCCAAACGCCGCATGGCAGCCGACGGCCAGACGGTCGAGTCCGAGACTCGGTTCCACTGGGACCGCTTCACACCGGCCGAGCAGACCGAGACCACACCGGACGGCGACATCCATCGCACCGTCTGGGACTGGGAACAGGACCGGTTCACCCCGGTCACCCAGATCGAGAGCGTCGCCCCAGGGGACCGCCCCCAGGAATGGGTCGACGAACGCTTCTACAGCATCGTCGCCGACCTCGTCGGCACCCCCACTGAACTCGTCGACGAGACAGGCGAGATCGCCTGGCATCACCAAGCCACCGTCTGGGGCGCCCCCCGCACCGAGCCCGACGCCCAACGCGCCCACTGCCCCCTCCGCTTCCCCGGCCAGTACGCCGACCCCGAATCCGGCCTCCACTACAACTACCAACGCCACTACGACCCCGACACCGGCCAGTACGCCACCCTCGACCCCCTCGGCCTGGCCCCCGGCCCCAACCCCCGCGGATACGTCGCCAACCCCATGCACGAGGTCGACCCCTTCGGCCTCGCCCCCGACTGCGAACGCGCCCTCGCCGCGGCACGCGACCGGGCCAACCTCGAACGGGCCCGGCCAGGTGCGAATAAATTCAACCGCCCCACCAGCTCGGCTGGCCTCACCGTCACCGACGCCGCCGGCAACCAACACACCTTCACCGGCGCCAGCATCAAGGGCGGCGGCGACCACAATCTCCACCCGGACGTCCAGGCGGCGTACGACAGAGTCCCGCAAGACGTCCGCGAAGCACTCCAGGGGAACCAGCACGGTAGATGCGGCGAAGCAGAAGCACTCACCAACGCCCTCAACGCCGGAGTCGACCCACGAGGTGGAACGATGGCGGCAGTGGAAGTCCGCGCGGCCAACAACCCGAAACACGGGGTGCCGAAAGAAATCTGCCCATCATGCGCCCACGTACTCGACCAGTTCGGCATAACAGGAGTGACCTGATGACGGATAACACCATGGCGGGGCGATGGTCGCCCAAGACCGATCGCGTCCTGAGAGAAGCAGGCTGGACTCCACAGCGCCGCGTAGCCACGGAGCAATGGGAGAGGACCCTCAGGGAAAGCGACGGTTTCTCGGCACACGAGAAAGTACGGGCGTTCCTTGCCGAGTTCGGCGGCCTCACATTCGCGCTGACCGGTGCGGGCGCCAAGGTAGCTCTCCTACCTTTTTCGATCAACCCGCTGGAAGGCCAGTGGGAATCCGACATCTTCGAGGAAATGAGCGAATATGCTGGTACCGCCGTCTACCCCATCGGAGAAATGGCCAAAGGGCACCTGTTCCTGGGGATGGCCGAGGACGGGTCGATCTTTCGTGGCCGCGACGCGGTGGACTTCTTCGCCGAGAGCGGGGATCAGGCACTGGACAAACTCATCGTCGGATATCGATGAGAGGCCGCCCGGCAGGGCTTTCCGCAGACCACTCCCGACGCGCTCGTGAGGCCGAAGCGCTCTCTCACGCTCGCAACGCCGGAGTCGACCCACGTGGTGGAACGATGGCCGCCGTGGAAGTCCGCGCCGAGGACAACCCGAAACACCAGATTCCGAAAGAAATCTGCCCGTCACGCGCCACGTACTCGACCAGTTCGGCATAACAGGAGTGACCGACCGCAGCGGGGCGATGGTCGCCCAAGACCGATCGCGTCCTGAGAGAAGCAGGCTGGACTCCACAGGACCGCGTAGCCGGCCGTCGTCGCGTCAGACGCCGGCGTGAACGTAGGCGGCCCACGCGTGGAGGCGATCGGGGCTCCTTCGGCGTAGGGCTCGTACCGCGTCGTGCAGGGCGTACGCCGCGGTGGGTGCGTCGTGGCCCGTCATGCGGTGGTAGAAGCCCCGGGTGACGCGTTCCGCGTGGGCGCTGTCGATCTCCCACAGGGTGCCCACCGCGGTGGGAAAACCGGCGAGGAGGAACGCGCTGGTGACGTGGAGGGCCTCGTCCGTCAGCCGCTCCGCGCTGCGTGCGGTACCGCACGCAGCGAGAAACGCCAACTGGGCCGACTCCGGGCGTGCTTGGCAGATCTCCAGGACGGACAGCTGTTCACCGCTGGGTAGGTGAAGTCGAGCGCCCGACGGCTCGAACGGGTCGGTGGCCGCGTGGCAGCCGAAGTGCGCCCACGACGTGCCGCCCAGTGCGGCGAGGACGGTGTCGCGGTCGGCGGCGGCACCGACCAGCGGCGCGGGTGCGCCGAGCGACTCGGCGGCGTAGTCCGCGACCGCGGCGACGCCGGGCAGTTGCTCCTCCGGTTCCGCGACGAGAAGCGCGGTGGCATGGCCCATGGCGCCGGCGGCATGGGCCGCGCGGTGTTCTGCGCGGTGTGCCGCGCGGCTGCGGGCGTAGGCCAGGGTCTGGAAGCCGGGGGCGTAGGAGGACACCACCGATTCGAGCGCGGCCCCGCAGCCGCCGCGTTCGCAGTCGGGTGCGGAGCACTCAGCGGCGTGCAGCGGTAGGGCGTGGAAGGCTCCTGTCGGCATCCACCACAGCCGTGGCCAGACCCCGTCGCCGGCGTTCGGTCCGTCGGCCCCGACGAGTTCGAGCACCGGTCCGACGACGGCGTGCCAGGTCCAGGCCAGCACCTCGCGCACCGTCGCTCCGGCGGCAACCAGTCGTGCCGGTGAGGGACGCTCCGCTCCCCGCGCGTGGATGACGTCGAGTGCCTCGCGAAGCCGTCGGGCCGTGTCGGTGACGGCCTCCGCTTCGGCGGGCAGGTGGAGGGCGACGATCGAACGGGGTGTCACGACGATGGCCTGACATCTTCCGTGCGCGTGGTTGAGTACCACGATCGGGCCGTCGCCCGCGAGCGCGCGGATGCGTTCGGCCGAGAGGGGGCGAAGGAAGTCTCCGAAGCCGCGCTGCTGGCGTATGCGCGCCACCAGTTCGTCGAACTCGTGCGAGGCGCGCAGCCTGGCCAGTCGCTCCCGCTCGGGCTGGCCCGGCGGTGACGTGTTCGGCGCGGCCGTCGGGACGGCTGTGAACAGGTCGGTGAGCCGTTCGAACTCACCGGCCAGCTCCGGGTGGTTGGCCCGCAACTCGCCCAGGTCGACGCGGGCCTCCATTCGGCGTGCGAGCAGGAGGCCGCGTCCGCGTTCCAGCAGTTCGGCGGTGCGGTCGATCTCCGGGCCCGTGAGAGGGGCCTCCGGGTGGACGGCGCGCAGCGCCTCGCCGAGCGCCGCGAGATCAGGCAGCAGTCCGTCGTTCGGGCCGCCCTTTCCTCCGGCTTCGCCCGGCTCGCCCGCCTTGTCGACGCGGTGGAGGAGATTCTCGAACGCGCTCGTGATGCCGGGTATCTCGGCGGCTCCTCGGCCGAGGGCGATCCGCGCGAGGATCAGCTGCGCCACGCCGCGGATGTCGCCGTCGAAGGAGGTCAGGGCGTGCTCGGCGGACGCCTGGTCGCTGCCCCGGTCCGTGACGGCGGCCATCGCGTCCACTGCTGTCTCCAGATGGGCCAGCGCCCGGTCGACGCTCTCCTCCCTCATGACCGCCGCTGCCGCCAGGGCGAGCGCGCCGTTCGCCCGGACCCACGCGGGAGTCGCCGGGTCCCGCCAAGTGCTCGGGTCGGCGGGGGCGTCGCCCGTCGGGAAGTCGAGCACGCCGACGAGATGGCGTATCTGCGCGGGGAGTTGATGGCTCGGGGTATCCGTGCCGGCCTGCCGGTCGCCGCCGCCCAGGCGCCCCATGAAGAAGCGCATGGTGGCGGCCCAGCCCTCGGGGGCCCGGTCCCCGACCGAACGGATCACCCGCTCGGCCTCGTCCAGCATGTCTCCGGCGCGCGCCTCGTCGCCCCGACCCCGCACCGTGACGGCACGCTGCACGAGCACGCGCAGGAACGTGCTGGCGAAGAGGAAGTGGTGCCCGTTCTCGGGGGGACATGCCTCGAAGGAACGCCGGCAGCGGGCCACGAGTTCGTCGGAGACGTCGGAGCGGGGCCCGCCCGGGCCCATCGTCTCGACGAGGCCGGCGTAGTACTCGCCCATGAGGTGGTAGCGGAGCGGGCGGCCGGCCGCGGTGTCCCGGGCGTCCGTCTCCCTGCCGAGTTCCTTCAGACGCTCGGCCAACGCCTCGACGCGGCGCAGCTCCGCCGGGTCGAAGCCGAGGAGGTAGTTCTGCAGGGCGTTGTGGAATGTGGTGTGCGTGGTCAGGACGGCCCTGTCCAGCTCGTCGACCAACCCCTCTTCTGCGGGGGGCTCCGCGTTCTCCTGGGCACGTGTCGTGGCGAGGAGCACGGCGGCCTCGCGGGCCTTCTCCGCGTCGAAGTCCCTCAGCGCCGATGAGTTGAGCGCGTGGGCGAACATGCGGCTGAACTCCGGATCGGCGGCGATCTCGGGCTCGTGCTCGCTGGCGTATCGCAGGAGTTCGGCGATCTCCTCGGAACTCGACGAGTCGCCGCGTTCGGCCGCGCGGGCGGCGAGCGCGGCGCCGAGTGACGCGGCGGACCACGCCCTGCCGGAGGGGTCGTCGCCGAAGGCCGGGCCCAGCGTGCGGAGTCGGGCGATGAAGGAGTCGAGGTCCTCGGAAACGCCGGAGTCGTTGTCTTCCATGTCAGACAGGAGCGAGGCCATGTCGGTCAACCGCGTCAGCTGCTCCGCTGACTCCTCCTCCGCGCCCGCCCCCGCCAGGTCGGCGGCGACCGTGGCGAGGGCGACGCCCAGGGCCAGCTCGGACTGTCCGCGCCGCAGTAGCCCGAGTGGCGCGAAGTCTGCGGGGGCTCGGGCTGCCGCCTCCTCGACGAGGTCACGAGCCTCGGCGGCGAGTTGGGCGGCGCCGGTGGCGTCGTCCCGCTGCCGGCTCTGGGCCAGGCAGCCCACGAGAGCGGCGAGCACCGCGACGTAGGCGTGGCGTTTCGGATGCTCGGCGGGAAGCCCGGCCACGGCGAGCCGGAACCGGTCGACCCGTTCCGCGGAGAGCGAGTCGGCGGAGAGTCCCCCCGAGGCCAGGGCGAGAACCTCCAGGTCGATGTCCGGGGGATCGCCCCGACGCGTCTCCCGCTCGCTCACCGTCTCGACGAGACGCCGGGACAGCGGCATTGCGGCCGCGTCTTCGTCGGGCAGTTCCAGAAACTCGCGTAACGCGCCGACGAGTTCCGCGTCCTCCGCGTCGAGTGCCCCCGCCATGTCGTTGGTCGCCGTCAGGAGCGCGGTCCCCTCGCCCAGGGCCTCGCTCGCCGCGGAGGCGTCGCCGCGCTCCGTCGCCATCCCGCCGAGTGCCAGAAGCGCCTGACCCAGCATCGCGGTCGCGGCGCCGTGCGTCTCGTGGCCGGCCGG
The DNA here is from genome assembly GCF_006335015.1 of Streptomyces sedi. Classification (GTDB taxonomy): domain Bacteria; phylum Actinomycetota; class Actinomycetes; order Streptomycetales; family Streptomycetaceae; genus Streptomyces; species Streptomyces sedi. The sequence continues at coordinate 221,579 of NZ_VDGT01000004.1, read as the reverse complement.
GCTGCTGGCGAGCGCCGCGCGCAGGCACTCGGTGCCGCGGGTCAGCACGTCCGGGTCCTGTCCGCGCACGCCCGCGGCGACGATGAACGTTCCGAAGTGGAGGTCCCGGTCTTCCAGTCCTCCGGCGGGCGCGCTCTCCCGCTCCCGCAGCGCGCGCAGCTTCGCGGCGATCTCCGGGACGGCACCGGCCGCCGGAGCTGACTCCACCAGCCGCTCGACCTCCGTCAGGGAGGGCTCGCCGAGGAGCCACGCGGCGCTGACCACGGTGTCGAGGGCCACGAGCACGGCCCGGTCCGCGGCGCCCAGGGAAGTTGCGGGCACGCCCCCCGGCGGGGCCACGGCCTCGTGCGTGGAGAGGTCGTGACGCAGCCGCTCGCACGCCACGGCCGCGTGGCGAGCCGCGGTGGCGAGGAACTCGGGCTCTGCCGCGAGCAGGAAGCGGGTCAGCTGGAGCCCGAGGATCTGGAGCACCAGCTCGGGGAACTCCTCGTGGTACCGCGGCCATCGCTCCGTGGCGTGGTCCGCCCAGGCCAGGGCCCGTTCCAACGCGAGCAGCCGCTCCCGGGTGCCCGCGCCCGCCGCCGCGTGGGCCGCGCTCACGACGCCGGCGAAGCGGGCCTCGTGGGAGGGAGCGTCCGGCTCGAAGGCATCGACGAGCGCCTCGGGGAGCCGGCCGCGTGCGCCCTCCGACAACCGTGGCCACAGATGGCCAAAGGTACTCAGGGCGACCATGAGGTTCCGCGAGGCGTCGGGGTCGTCCGCACGTTGGCGGCGCAGCCAGAACGTCCAGAAGACGTCGAGAACGCTGCCGAGGTCGGTCGGTTCGTCAGGCGCGGGCGCGGCCTCGCGCAGCAGGGCCAGCGCGTCGTCCGCGACGTCGTCGCCGGAGAGTGGCACGGCATCACCCCTGGAGTGAGCCGAGACGATGCGTGCTGCGTTCTGACGGATCGAGCGATGCGTCTAGTGGGCGACTGAGGGTGGCGGCGAGGTGATCGGGCTCCTGAGCGACCTGCACACGCGCATACCGGACCGGTGGTTGCTGCGTCGGCTGCTGCCGGCGGCGCTGTTCGTCATGCTCGCGTTCGTGGGCGGCGGCCAGCTCGGCCACGGCGACGCCGGTGACGTGGGTCTCGCACGGGAACGGCTCACGGAGACGCTGCGCCCGGCCGGGGACCGGACCGCGGACGGCCTGGCCTCGTTACTGCTGCTGGCGGCCGTCGCTGTGGCGGCCTCGTTCGCGGTGCCGGTCGCCGCCGACGCGGTCGGAGCGCTCGCGTCCGGGGCCTGGCCCTGGTGGCTGATGCCGTTGGGCCGGCGGCTGATCGCCCGGCGGGTCGACCGGTGGGCGCCGCCCGGTGAACTCGGTCGGGAGTCGGTACGGGCACGCGCCGCCGGCACCGCCCGCGACGCTTACGGCGCGGCGTGTGAGGCCCTGGTGTGGAGTGGGGCGCTCGTGCTCCTCGGCGCGTGGTGGTGGCCGGCGGCCCCGGCCGGGGTCCTGCTGTGGGCCGCGTCCTGGCTGTCGCTGCGCCGAGCCGTCGACGCCCTCTGCCGCACCACGGACGCGGTGGTGCGGCTGGAACGGAGCCCCGAACCCGGCGGCGGGTGACCCGGATCGGTTGTCGGGGCGGCGCGGTGACGGCCCGCCCGCGGCGCTGCCGTCGCGTGGGACGGGTTCGTCGCGGCGGCTGCCTCCACGGGGCCCGGGGCGGTGGGTGGTGCGAGGGGAACCGCCTAGCATCTGGCGGTATGGAGATCGCGTCCGCCTCCGCCCGTGTCGCGGCCGGTGTCGTGGGGCCGCTGGTCAGGAAGTTGTTCGTGCGGGACGGGGTCGGGGCGGGGGTGGTGGACCGGCCGGTGCGGGTTTCGTCGTTGGTCTCGTTCCGCGGGGAGCGGCGCACGCTTTCGGAGCGGGAGCTGCGGAAGCTGGCCGGGGAGTTGGTGCGGCGTTTCCTTGAGGCGAGTGGGCCGCGCGAGGCGCCGGGGGAGGACGGGCGGCGGGAGTTGGTCGAGGCGTTGGTGCGGTCTCTGCACAGCCTCGGGGATCTCGACATGGACGATGTGCAGGCCGTGGCGCTCGGGCACCGGGAGTTGGCGCGGCGGTTGCGGCGGCCGGTGGACGACGTGTCGGCCGAGGTGGAGGCGCACCTGGACGCGTTGTTGGAGGTCGCCTGCCTGCACGTGCTGAACTTCTTCAGTCAGCGGTCGGCCTTCGTCGCCCGGACGCTGGTCGAGCAGACCCGGAGGATCGACGGGCTGGTCACGGCCGTTGGCCTGCTGGCGGAGCGGGTTCCGCGCCGGGCGGCGGAGGATGTGCGGTTCGAGACGCGCTACGCCGAGCATGTGGTGCGCGTGCACGGGCGGTTGAGTGTGCCGGCGCCCGATGTCTCGGCGGGGCCCCGGGTGCCGTTGGACGCCGCCTATGTGTCACTGGAGACGGCGGACGGGCCGGGCGGTCCGGTGGCGGCGGAACGGGTGTTGGCCGGGGACGAACGGGTGTTGCTGCGGGGCGGGGCCGGGGCGGGGAAGAGCACGCTGGCGCAGTGGGTGGCGGTGGCCGCGGCGCGGCAGGACCTCGGCGGGACCCCCGGGTATCTGCTCGGCCGGGTGCCTTTCGTGCTCCCGCTGCGGCGCGTCGTGCGGGAGGGCCGGTTTCCGCTTCCGGAGGATTTCCTGCGCCGGGTGGGGAGTTCGGTCTCCGGCGGGCAGCCCGACGGGTGGGTGGACCGGGTGCTCGGCGCGGGGCGCGGGGTGTTGCTGGTCGACGGTCTGGACGAGGTGGCGGAGAACGCGCGGGCGGAGGCGCGTCGTTGGGTGGACGAGCTGGTCGGGGAGTTTCCGGGGAACCTGTGGCTGGTGACGGCACGGCCCTCGGCGGTTCCCGAGGGGTGGCTGGCCGAGCAGGGGTTCGCCGAGGTGTCGTTGTCGCCGATGGGGCACGGGGAGGTCGCGCGTTTCGTCCGTCGTTGGCACGGTGCCGTCGAGGGCGGCGGGGAGGCCGAGGGGCGCGCGGAGTCGCTGCTGGCCGCGGTCCGGGCGGACGGCGGGTTGGCTCGGCTGGCGACGAACCCGCTGCTGTGCGGGCTGTTGTGCGCGTCGCACCGGGAGGGCGCGGGCGCCTGGCCGCCGAGCGGGCGGGGGGAACTCTTCGAGACCGCGCTCCACATGCTGGGGAAACGCGCGGAAGGCGCGGGCGCGGGTGGGGGCGAGGGCGGGGGCGGGGGCGGGATCGCGGAAGGGGCGCGGGTCCCGCTGTTGGAGCGGCTGGCGTACTGGATGATCCGCAACGGGGTCGCGGAGGTGGAACGCCGGGACGCGCTGCGCCAGGTCGAACGGGCGCTGCTCACCCTGCCGGGGCACGCTTCCGTCTCTCCGGCGGAGGCGTGGGACGCCCTGGTGGAGGGGTCCGGGGTGCTGCGGGAATCGGCCGCCGACCGCTACGAGTTCGCGCACGGCACCTTCCGTGACTATCTCGGGGCGAGGGCCCTTCTTGAGGAGGGGGACTTCCCGCTGTTGCTGGGTAACGCCCACGAGGCCAGCGGGGAGGACGTCGTGCGGATGGCGGTGGTGCGGGGGCGGCCGGAGGAGGCGGCTCGGATTCTCGACGGGCTGGTCGAGGGCGGCACCGTGCGCGGGGCGTTGCTGGCGGCGGCCTCGCTGGAGCACGCGGGGTTCGTCGATCCGGCGGTGCGGGCCCGGGTCGTGGCGCGGGCCGCCGAGCTGGTTCCGCCTCGGAGTTGGGCGGCGGCGCGGCGGTTGGCGGACGGGGGCGGAGGCGCGGTGCTGGAGCTGCTGCCGGGGCCGGAGTCGTGCGGCGACGAGGAGGCGCCTTTCGTCGTCGCGGCGGCGACGCGCACGGGCGATGACGCGGCGATCCCGCTGCTGGCGCGCTATCGCGACCATCCGAGCCTGGAGGTACGCCGCCAACTCGCCTGGTGCTGGCACCGTTTCGACACCGAACGGTACGCCGAGGAAGTGCTGCGGCACGTGGACGAGCGGGACGTCTACTTCACCGTTCACCGTCCGGAGCATCTGCGGGTGTTGCGGGGCCTCGGCGGGCGGAGCCGGGTGCAGGTGGCGTTCGACTGCGCCCCGGCCGAGCTGGTGGAACTCGTCGACGGCGAGCGCCTGACCCATCTGTGGCTTCGCGAGGGGCTTCCGGCGGGGAACGCGGACGGGGCCGGATGGCTGGGGGCCCTTCCCGCGCTGCGGGTGCTCGTGCTGCCCGAGGGGGCGGCCGGCGGAGCGGGGGGCGTGCCGCCCGGGGTCGAGGTGCGGTGGGCGCGCCGGGGCGAGGTCGTCTCCTGAGGCCGGCGGCGGGTGGATGTGCTCGATCCGCCGCACGGCGCGAAGGTGCGCCTCCTCGGCGCCGGGGCGGAGCGGCTGCGGCCCGGGGTGCGACTGCGCGGCGCGGGCGTCGGGGGTTGAGTGCGGCGTGGGGATGCGGAAGGTCCGCGGCGGGCCGGTTCGGTTTGTCCGCTGGGGTTCACCCCTCCGCGCCGTCGAGCAGTTCCAGGAGCGCGGTGGCCAGGCGTGCGGCGGGGGGCCGGTGGCCGTGGCGGGGTGGGGCGTGGTGGCGGTGGGCGGCGAGGTAGGCGTTGACGTGGGCGGTGGGGAAGGTGGCGGTGTAGGCGGCGGGGTCGGAGGCCGCGTAGGCGGCGGCCAGTGCGGGGGTGAGCGCGAGGGCGTGGGCCTCGGCGAAGCAGCGGGCGTCGGTGTCGGCGATGCGGCGGGCGGTGTTGTCGGCGAAGCGGCGTGCCTCGTCGGGGCCGCGCCCGTGGCCGGTGGCGTCGGCGAGGGCGGTGGCGTGGGCCTTGGCGTGGAACTCGGCGTGGGGGAACGCGGCGCGGTGGAGGGTGAGCAGCGCGGGGTGGAGCGCGGCGCGCCAGTCGGCCTCCGGCGCCGGCCGCCCCTCGGCGGCCTCCGCGTGTAGTCGGCGGAGCGGTTCGTAGACCGGTTCGGGTGGCTCCGTCTCGGCGAGGAGGGGGAGCACCGCGCGGGCGTGCCAGTCGTGGACGAGGCGGAACGGGACGCCGCCGGCCGGCAGGGCGCGGGTCAGCGCGGCGGGTTCCACGGCGAGCGGGGCGGCCAGTCGGGTCAGCCACTCGGGCGCCCCCGGGGGGCGGGCTGCTGGGTGCACGGTCGTTCCTTCCTCCGGGCGCGGGGTGGGCGGCGGGTGGTCCCGTTCGGAGTTCCCGGGGCGCGGGGTGGGCGGCGGGTGTCGCGTTCGGGGTCCTCGGGGCGCGGGGTGGGCGGCGGGTGTCGCGTTCAGAGTCCCCGGTCGAGCAGGTCGGCGACGATCAGCCGGCCGAAGGCGACGTTGCCGTGGAGGGGCGAGTCGGGGTCGCTGAACTCCGGGCGTTGGCGGCCGTGTTCGTCGGTGGCCTTGGGGCGCGGGTCGACGATCTCGGCGCCGCACTCCTCGACCGCCTCGCGCACGGTCTCCTGGAGCGCGGCGAAGACGGCGGGGTCGGCGCCCTCCGGCACGCGTTGCGGCGGCAGCACGGCGACGACGCGTGGGCTGACCTCGACGGCGTGCCGGTAGAACTCCAGCGCGTGGCGCGTCAGGGCGCGCGCGAGCGTGCGGAAGAACGGGCTCTCCAGAAAGCCGTCGGGGAAGCCCTCGGGGAAGCCGTCGCCGACGCGGTGGACGCGCCAGAGTTCCACTCCGGCGAGGGAGGTCAGCGCGCAGCCGAAGGTGGAGACCAGCGGCACGGGGACCTCGCCCAACTCCCGCGCGCCGAAGCGCGCGAGGTGGTCCCGGTAGAGCTTCTGCGCCAGCGGGCCGCGGAACGTCAGCCGGCCGTCGGTGAGTCGGGCGAAGTCGGTGACGAAGTCCCGGCCGACGCCGAGCGGTCCGCCGTGGAACGGGACGCGCATCGCCCGGCCGGCGCGGCCGATCGGTCCGGCGTGGCAGTCACCCAGCAGCAGGAATCTCGCGGGGGGTCCGGCGGGAAGTCCGGTGGGGGCCGTAGTAGTCGAGGAGTGCGTCATCGCAGTATGCCTCTCCGCTCCGTGCGGCCTGCTGGGGTGAACGTTCCGCCACCGGGCGCCGGGTGACCGGGCCGACGAAGTGGCTCATCACGAAGGCGACGCCCTCCGGGGTCACCGACCGCAGGTTGGGTTGGAAGAACGCGCCGCGGAACGGGAAGCCGCTGATGATCTCGTACGCGGGGAAGTAGTCGGTGAGCGCGTCGTCGGCCGCCACCTGGCCCGCCACGGCGCGCAGCACCGACTTGGCCTGGGTGGTCGCGTCGAGCACGTGCCGGTCGGTCGCCGTCGCGGTGAGCGGCACGGGCGAGACGGTGAGCACCACCCGCAGCGCGGGGTTGGCGGCGCGCAGCAGGGCGAGGGCGGCGGTGAGGTCCTCGTGCACCTCGGGGTAGGAGTGCTGGTGGAACTCGTGCTCCTCCGGGTCGAAGACGCCGTGCCGCACGCCGGGGCAGAGCTGGTAGGTGGCGTGGTGGTGCCGGGAGCGCCACGCCTCGGTGAGGCCGAGGGTGATGATCATGCAGGAGGCGTCGGCGACCGCCTCGCGGATCGCGGCGAGCGTCGCGGCGCGGGCGGCCAGCATCTCCTCGGTGCTCGCGTGCCCTTCGGGTTCGACGGTGGGGCGGAACGGGTCGCGGTGCCGGCCGTCCTCCGACCACGACTCCTCGGGCGGCGCGCTCTCGCCGTGGGCCCAGGCGACCCACTGCCGCAGCATGGCGGCGGTGTAGACGTTGCCGGTGCGGAAGGAGAAGACGCCGTACTGGCGCCGTCGGCGTTCCTCGGCGGTCAGTCCCGGCGGCGGGGGCTCGGCGTCGTGCCAGAACATGCCGTGCTCCAGCAGGGCGCGGCCGATGTGGGCGGCGAAGCAGGAGCCGACGGTCAGCACGGGCTCGTCCTGGCCGAGGGTGAACGAGGGCCGCCACAGGTCGCCGATGCCCTCGGGCCCCGGCTCGGCGACCGCGGTCCGCCAGAAGGCGCGCGGCGGCTGGGATTCATAGGGATTGTTCATATGCGCGCTCCGGTTCCCGCTCAGGGGAGGGTGAGGGTCTCGGCGTCCCGCTGGAAGAGGCCGCCGAGGAGGAAGGGCGGCCCGTAGTACGGGGCCTCGGGCGGCTGTTCACGCAGCGAGCGGATCTCCAGCTCGGTGAGGCCGGCGAAGATCCAGCGCAACTCCTGGGAGGTGTAGGCGAGTCCGCCGTAGAGCTTGCCGTCGCGGTAGAGGGTGGGGTCGGGGACCGGTGAGCCGGAGCCGGGCGCCCAGGCGGCGAACGCGGCCAGCACCAGGTGTCCGCCGAAGGCCAACGTCCGCTCCAGCAGCTGGAGGTAGCTGATGCGGCGGTGCGGCGGCAGATGGTGGAAGAAGCCGGAGTCGACGACCAGGTCGTAGGGGCCGGTCAGTTCGGCGCGGGTGAGCGCGAACGCGTCGCCCCGGTGCAGGCCGACCTCCACGCCGGCCTCGCGCGCCCGGTCACCGGTCCAGGCCAGGGCGTCGGGCGAGATGTCGACGGCGTCCACCTGGAAGCCGTGGGAGGCGAGATAGACCGCGTTGCGGCCGGGCCCGCAGCCGAGGTCGAGGGCGCGGCCGGGGGTGAGCCGGCCGGATTCCACGTAGCGTGCGAGGTGTTCGTCGGGCTTGTTGACGAAGAACGGCACCTCGCGTTCCCGGTCCGCGTAGTACTGGTCCCAGTAGTCGACGCCGCCGGCGGTGGTCCAGCGGTCGGCGTTGGCCGGGAAGAGCCCGTCGAGGAGGTCCAGCACGTCGTCCACGCTGCGCACATGGCGCGAGAGCGGTCGCATCACGCCACCCCCGGCGCGCGGTGCGCGGCGGTGGCGGGCGGGTTGCCGTGGGTGGCGGGTTCCCCTACCTCGGCGGGTTCGGCGTCGAGGAAGACGGAGCCGCTCCGGGTGAGTCCGGCCCTGGCGATGACCTCGCCGGCGTAGTCGCGCCTGACCACGAAACGGTCGCGCCCGTAGATCAGATAGCGGTCGCGCTGTTCGTCGGGCGTGAAGTTGACGGTCATCACGTTGGCGCCGGCGCGCAGCCCCCGGTACTGGCCCTCGTCGGCGCGTTTGGAGAGCGCGCTGACCGAGGGGATGAGCCAGCTCGGGTCGAGCAGCCGGGAGACGGCGATCGCGTTCAGGGTCAGCTCCACGTCACCCGGCGGGTGTGCGGCCAGCGGGGTGTCGGGGGCCGGGATGAACGGCGCGACGCTGGCCATGTGGACGCCGAGGTCGCGGGCGAGGACCAGGTCGCGGGCGACGGCGGCCACGTCCTGGCCGGGCAGCCCGACGATCGAGCCCGTTCCGACGCGGTAGCCGAGGTCCAGCAGGTCGGTGAGGCACTTCAGCCGGGACTCCAGCGACTCGTGGCGCATCCGCCGGTTGAGCTCCGGGTCGCCGGTCTCGAACTTCAGGATGTAGCTGGTGGCGCCGAGTTCGCGCAGCCGGGCGTACTCGTCGCGGCGCTTGTTGCCGAGGTTGAGCAGGATCTCCACCCGGTCGCCGTAGAGGGCGCGGACGCCGGGGATCGCCTCGGCGACGACCCGGGTGGTCTGGGGGATCTCGCCGCCCTGGAAGAAGACCACGTCGATGTCGCTGGCCCGGATCGAGGCGGCGGTGTCGACCAGCCGTTCCGCGTCCATCCGGAAGTCGCTGTTGTGGCGCGTGTTGTCGCGCCGCATGGGGCAGAAGTCGCAGTTGACGCGGCACTGGTTGGTGATCTCGGAGACGCCGCGCACCACGACGCCGTCGCCGAAGACCTTGTGCCGCGCCGCCCTGGCGCGTGCGAAGAGCTGTTCCTGTTCCGCTCCGCGGAGCAGCAGAAGCTCGGTCACGTCCCGCTCGTCAAGCATGTGGGAAAACCCTCCCGTTCCTTAGGCGGCCGGGGCCGCCGAGACGTCCGTCGCGGCCGGATCCCGTTCGTTGTCCCGGTCGTTCGCCGCCGCGGTGCGCGCGCTGACCCACCGCACCGGGAGGACGCTGGCCAGGAAGAGCACGCCGAGCGCGTACCAGCCGGCCGGCCCGCCGCCGGCCGCGAACCAGCCGAAGAGCGCCGGCGCCGTCAGGCTCGCCACGTCGAAGCCCATGCCGTAGACCCCCTGGGACTTCCCGTAGGAGCGCTGCGGCACGATCTCGTAGAGCAGCCCGGTGGAGCCCACGTTGGTCAGGATGTTGCCGCCGACCAGCGCGACCGCGAGCAGCACCACCGCGCCGAGCGCCGCCGCGACGCCCGCCCGGTCCGAGGCGAACGCCGCGACGGGGAACATGACGGCGGCGACGGTGAAGAGCGCCGCGCCCCACTGGGCCGCGCGCGCGGCCTGCCACACGGTGGTGACCCGGCGCGCGACGGGGACCTGGAAGAACACCACGCCCAGCGTGTTGACGACCAGCGCGACCGAGACGATCCACAGCGGCACGTCCATCCGGGCGCCCACCCACAGCGGGACGGCGATCGTCAGCATCGGCTCGGCGAGGAAGAACAGCCAGCCCGTCACCATCAGCGCGACCACGCGCGGGTCGCGCAGGACGCCGCGCGCCGGCTCCTCGCCGTCCGCCCGCGCCGGCTCCTCGGCCTCCCGCGCGGCGGCCTCCAGGGCGGCGACCGGATGGCGCAGCCGCCACACCAGGAAGCCCACGACGAGGAGCGCGACCCCCTCCAGCACGAAGGAGGCGCGGAACGCCGGCCCGCTGTCCAGCGCCAGCACCACGGCGCCGAGGCCGAGGCCGACGATCATCGCGACGTTGCTCATCGCCCTGACCACGGCCCGGAAACGCAGCCGGCGTTCCCGTTCCACCGCGCGCCCGACGAGCGCCGCCAGGATCGCGGCGCTGCCCCTGGCGCTCATCACCAGGACGCCGAGCAGCCCGAGCGCCACCAGCGGCGAGGCCACCGTCAGCGCGAGGGTGGCCAGCGCCATCGTCCACATCAGACAGGCGTAGAGCACACAGCCGTTGACCCGGTCGGCCAGCGTGCCGATCGCGGGGCCGGCGACCAGCCCCAGCACGGCGGCGACGGTCGCGCCCAGGCCGTAGACCGCGGGGCTCAGCCCCTGCTGGTGCAGCATGTACACCACCAGCACGGAGAACGAGAGCCCGGTGGCCACGTACAGCGTGATCAGGGCCCAGGCCAGCCGCCGTTCGACCGGGCCCCTGACCTCGCCGCGCCAGGAGACCGCGCCGAGCGCCCTGGCCAGCGGGCCGGTGCTCCCTCCCGTCATGACGTGCCGCGTCCGGCCTCCGGCGCCGCGCTTCCGTCCAGCGCGCCCAGCAGCCGGCGGAAGCTGGCGCGGGACTCGGTGACGCTCTCCGGCAGCTTCTTCCAGACGTGCCCCGTGAGGCTGGTCCGCACCAGGCCGGCGGTCGGGTCGACGCGGTTGACCTGGTGCGGGGTGCCGGCCCTCAGATACAGCAGGCGGTTGGGGCGGGGCAGCACGGCGACGGGGACGCGGTCGGAGTCGCGGACCCAGCCGGCGACGTCCGCCGGGTCCAGGCCGTCCCTCGGCTTCGACGCGTCCTCGTCGAGCAGCAGCGTCTCGCCGCCCCAGGAGGCGCGCCACTCCGTGTGTAGGAAGAGGATGTAGGAGCCCTGCCGCCCGCCGCCCGCGTCGCTGTGCCAGCCGAGCCGGGAGCCGGCCGGGTAGTTCCAGAACGTGAACCCCGTCTTGTCCCAGTCCTCGCCCGGGACGCCGAAGGTGGCCGGCTCGTCGGCGACCAGCCGGAGGATCCGCGCGTACGCCGCCGGGTCGCCGGCCGTGCGCCCGTCGGTGGCGCCGCGCACCACGGTGCGGCGACCGCGGCGGGCCGCGCCGTCCTCGGCCTGGATGACGGAGACGGTCGAGTTCACCGCGTCGGAGAACGCGGAGCGTTCCGCCACCCCGCGCAGCTCGGCGAGTTCCTCGTCGTCGAGGAAGTCGTCGACGACGGTGAAGCGTTCCCCGCGCTGTGTGATCCGCATGGTTCCTCCCTCTGGCCTTTCGCGCCCGTGTGTGGTCGGTTTCGGCGCGTTCATCGGGTCGCCGGCGTTGATTCCCGGACGAGTCTCCTCAGGGCGTCACGGGCCGCTTCGGTGTCCTCTTCCGATTTCTTCGATATGAATCCGGTGAGCGTGCGGCGGTCCGAACCCGAGGTCGGGTCGACGCGGTTGATCTGGTGCGCCGTTCCGGCTTTCACCAGCACCAGCCTGTTCGGTTTGGGAACGATGGCGACCGGGCTGACCGAGGAGTTCCGCACCTGGAGCTCCATCTGCGCGATGAAGTCCTCGAAATCGCCGCTCGAAGCGCGCGGCGGGTCCTCGTCGAGAATCATCAGCTCGCCGCCCCAGGAGGCGCTCCACTCCTCGTGGAGAAAGAGAATGTACTCGCCGACCCGGCCGCCGCCCACGTCGTTGTGCCAACTCAGCCTGCTGCCCGCCGGATAGCGCCAGAAGGTGAAGGCGGCGCGGTTCCAGTCCTCGCCGCGCTCGCCGAATACCGCGGTCTCTTCGGCCACCGTGCGCAGAATCCGTTCATAGGCCCTCGGCCGGCCCGCGCCGTCCGCGGCGCCGAGCGCGGCGCCCTTGAGGTAGGCGCCCCTCGAACGGTGGGCAGTGCCGTCGCTGTCCGGATAGATGACGCTCCTCACCTCGGAGAAGGTGGAACGGTCGGCCTGTCCGCGCAGTTCGGCGAGCGTCGCCTCGTCGAGGAAGTCGTCGAAGACGACAAACCTCTCCCTACGGTGTGTCTCACGCATCGTTTCCTTCTCCCTTCAGCTCGGCCAGGGCCGCACTCCAGCCGGATACCGTGCGGAACTCCGCGTCCACCAGGGTGTTCTCCGGGAGTTCGAGGCCCGTTTCCTCACCCACCCGCACCGCCAGCCTGATCCAGTCGAGGGAACCGAGCCCGAAGCCGACCAGATCCCGGTTTCTGAGGCCCTCGTCGGCCAGGATCTCCTCGCGGGAGAACGCGGTGGCTCCGATCTCGACCAGGGTGCGGGCGAGTTGCCCGGCGACCAGATTCCGGAACTCGGTGGCTGAGCCTCCCCCGACGCTCCCCTGACTCTCCGCCCAGTCGCCGCTCTCAGCGCGCACGTTTTCCCCCACGTTTCTCCTTGTCGCGAATCCAGGTGACCAACGCGTCCCGGTCGAGCTTTCCCAGCACATCGCGCGGCAGCGCCTCGCAGCGCAGCACACACGGGCGGGGCAGGGATTCCGGGAGTGCGCTCATCACGCGTTCCCAGTCGTCCTCCCCGAGCGGGGAAAGGCTTTCGACGACCACATAGAGGTCCTCGAACTCGGGGGTGCCGCTCCGGGGGAGCACCAGCGGCTGGACATCGGTGACCCCGCGCAACGCGCCCAGGGCGCCCGTGAGTTCGGCGGTGTCGACGAAGCGGTCGTTGAGCCGCAGCCCGGGGCGGAGCCGTTCGAGGTGGTGGCAGACCCCGTCGGGGTCGCGGCGCACCAGGTCGCCGGTGTGCCACAGCCCGGTCGGCTCGGCGCCCAGCACGCCCTCCACAGGCGCCGGCGTCTCCAGCACCAGCTCGCCCGTCGCTCCCCTCGCCGGCCGCCGCACCCGGACTCCGGCGACCGGGCGGCCGATGCCCTCGCGGCCGAGGAAGACACCGCCGGTCTCGGTGGAGCCGTAGCCCCGGTGCAGCCGCCTGCCGAAGCGCGCGGCGAAGGCCGTGTCCAGCGCGTCGGACACGCCGCCGGCGCCGACCAGCGCGAGCCGCACCCGTCGTGCGCCGTCGCGCCGCACCTCGACGAGCAGCCGCGCCAGCGCGGCCGTCAGCGCGACCACCGACACCGCGCCGGTGTCCATCAGCCGCGCCAGCGTGCGCGCCCTGGCGGGCGGCGTGGTGTCGAGCGCGCAGCCCGTCAGCAGCGCGCTCATGGCGACGCCCCAGCCGTAGGAGTGGGTGAGCGGAACGGGGACGGCGACCCGGTCGGCCGATGTCAGCGCGAGATGCTCGCGATAGCCCTCGGCCTCCGCCAACACGCTGGCGACGCCCCGGCGGACCAGCTTGGGCTCGCCCGTGCTGCCGGAGGTCGGCATCAGCACGGCCGTCCGCTCCAGCCCGGCGACGGGGGCGGCGTCGGTCGCGGGCAGCGCCTGCGCGGACGGGCCGAGGCGGCAGACGCCGTGGGCCTCCCGAGGCAGCCGGCGGGTCGCGGGCGCCACCAGCGGAACGGCGTCCAGCCGCCAGGCCGCCACCATCCCGCCGAGCGCCTCGACCGCGTCCAGACCGGTCAGCAGCACGATCGCGCCGGGGCGCACGCCGGCGCGCCGCAGCGCGGCCTCGGCGGCCCCGACCACGTGGGGGCCGAGCGCCCCGCCGTCGACCCGGGACCGGCCCTCCAGCACCAGCTCGGCCAACTCCGGTCGCTCGCCCAGCGTTTCCGACCGTTCCACGGCCGAGTCCGACCGTTCGACGCCCGGTTTCGGGCGCCCCTCGTCCCGCTCCGACCGTTCGGTGGCCGTCGTCGGCTCGTGCCCCCGGCTCATCGTTCCTCCCCTGTCCGCGACGCGTCCGGGCCGTCCCCCGCCGCGGGGACCGGCAGCGTCACCGTCTGCTCGTCGAGCAGCGCGGGGTCCGCCTCGGCCCGGTAGGAGGCGAGCAGCCTGTCGAGCGAGGGGCGGAACTCCACGGTGTGCGCCACCCCGTTGACCGAGACCGCGACCTCGCCCGGCGCGAACAGGTCGCTTCCCAGATGGAGCCGCACCTCGCGGGCGCCGGTCACGGTCACCCGCACCGCGTCCGCCGCCAGCCGCTCGGCGCGCACCTCGGCGACCGCCCCCGGCGCGACGCCCCGCACCGCGACCCAACGCGACCGGCCGTGCCGGTCGTCCAGCGCGCGGTGGGTGATCCGCGCGGCGGGTCCCGGCCGGCGCCGGCCGGCCAGCCAGTCGGCCAACTCGCCCAGCAGCGGCGCCGCCCCGTCGGCCAGGTTCAGCGTCTCCAGCGCGTGCCCGCCGCCCGGCACCTCCACGTGGCGCAGCGCCGGATGCCCCGACTCCCGCAGCGTCGCCACCGACTGCCGGTCGAAGGCGGGCGGTATCTGCGTGTCCTCCGCCCCGTGCACCACGAACAGCGGCAGCGTCAGCACGTTGGGCAGCAGCGCGCGCTTGCGGCGGTCGGTGCCGAACGTCTCCCACATCGACAGCGCCCCGTTGATCGGCACGGCGGCGCAGAGGCGGTCGCCGTAGCGCATCGCCAGGTTCCAGGTGGCCAGCGCGCCCATCGAGGTGCCGGCGAACAGGCAGCGGTCCGGGTCGACGCCGAGCGTGACCCGCGCCCAACGCAGCGCCGCGAGCGGGAAGTCGGCGCCGCGCAGGTCCCAGCTCGGCGCGTCGAAGCGGTTGCCGAAGAGCCCGGCGAGGTCGAGCTGGTTGGAGCGGTCGCGCACGGCGCGGGCGGTCGGCGCGAGGATCGCGACGTTCGCCCGCCGGGCCAGCTCGGTGAAGCGCGGCAGCGTCGCGGGGCCGCTGCCGCCGACGCCGTGCAGCAGCACCAGCGCGCCCAGCGTCCCGGGGTCCGCGCCCTCCGGAACGTGGACGGCCATGTCGGTGGTGCGGCCGTCGACGTCGGTCAGGGGCTCCAGCCGGGTGCCGGGCTCCGGCGCGGGGGCGCCCTCACGGGCGCGCAGCAGCCGCCGCACGCCGTTCGCGTCGAGGCCCGCGCGGTCGACGCGGGCGCGCAGCGCGGACGGGTCGCCGTCGGCGCCAAGCCCGCGCGCCTCGTGCGGGGTTGGCTCACCGGACATGACGCGGCTCCGGAGTCGCGCGGGCGGGCACGGTCGCGGGCGGCGTGTCGGGCGGGGACCCGTTCAGGCTCAGCGTTCCCAGCCGGACGGGCACGCGGTTGCGGCGGCGGGCGCCGGTGCGCGCGAGTCGCAGCGCGCCGAGGACGTCGGCGGCGAGCACCGGGAACTCCAGCGTGCGCGCGCCGACCCGCCGCGCGACCGGGCCCAACGCGTCGACCAGCGCGGCGACCCCGTCCGGCCCGAGGCCGACGCTGGAGACCAGCCGGTCGCCGTCCAGCACCCAACGGGGCCGCGCGTCCGGCACGAGCCCGTCGAGGAGATCCACCCTCCCCTCGGCGGCGGGGCCCTCCACGGCCTCGGGCGGCAGCGTGAACTCCCCGCGGAACGCGGGCGGTCGGGCTTCCGACGCCGTCGCGGTGGCGGCGGGCGCGGTGCCGGTGGGCGCGGTGCCGGTGGGCGCGGTGTCGGCGGACGCGGTGGGCGCGGTGTCGACCGGCGCGGTGCCGGCGGCGCGTTCCTCGGTCGGCAGCGGCAGCGTGATGCGGTGGACCAGCGGCCCGCGCGGGCGGACGCGCAGCAGCTCGGCGATGGCCGACTCCGGCATCCCCGGCTCGTACCAGACGGCGATCCCCGGCAGCCCCTCCGCCTCGGCCGCCGCCCGCAGCGCCAACGCGAGCCGTATCGCGGCGCCCGAGCCGCGCGTGTCCTCGCGCACGAAGACGCCCTTCAGCAGGAGAAGGGGGCCCCAGCGCATCGCACGGTGCACGGCGCTCAGCCTTCCGTCCGGGTCGGTCAGACCCATCCAGCGGAAGTCGTCGCGCGCCGCCAGCTCCTGCCCCAACCGCTCGGGCGTCAGCCCGAACCCGCCGGTCAGCGCACGGATCTCGGCCATGTCCGCCGGCCGCAGCGCGCGCACGGCTGACGGCCTGGGGCCGGTGGTGTCTCCGGTCGAAACGGCGGCAGTCATGGAAACCCCCTCGGCTGGGACGGCGGGCGGTGAACGGTGGGCGGTGAACGGTGGGCGGTGAACGGTGGGCGGTGAACGGATCAGAAAGGGAGACGTCCGGGAAACGCCGGTTCCCGCGGGCGCGAAGGGATTCCCGGAATCACGGCCCGAACGGAAAGGCGTACCGAAAGGGCGGGCGTGGCCTGATGGCGCGAACATTTCGACCACCAGGCCACGGTCACGCGAAACCCGTTGACTATCCGGCGGTTTCTATCAACTACCAGAGATCACGCGGGCAAACGACGGCAAAGCCGTCGCCCCCTCAGACGGGGTCGCAGGAAGGCGCGGCGACCTTGTAGAGGAACTCGGCGTCGACCAGGTTGAACAGCGCCTCGCAGGCGCCGTCGAACCGCTGCGGGTCGACGACCATCAGGCTGTCCATGCCCTCCTTGTCGAAGGCCAGCCCCGCCTTCTCCATCGTGTTGCGCGGGTCGTCGGCGAGGCGCTTCGCGAAGTCCTCGTCGTAGGTCAGACGCCCGATGAGCGCGTCGATCGTCGAGCCCGCTCGCAGCGCGGAGTCGACCTGCTCCCGCGTGAGCTGGAGAGTTTCTGCCATGCCTGAACACCTCCGTGGCGTTGTGGAATTGCGAAAGCACAGTAAGCGGGCCGTCAACTGACTGTCAACGAACGGGTTTTCATGCTGGGAAATACTTCGCCGTGTTCCCCGCTGCGGGAATTCCCGTTCGACTGAAGGGAAACACCGGAGCCGTTCAATGCGCGACGTTCAACGCGCGACGCCGAGGTCGTCCCGGGAGTGTTCCCGTTCCAGCATCTCGACGGCGAACCGCTCCCAGGCGCGCGCATAGTGGCTCGCCACCTCGGCGAGCGCCTGGGCGCAGTGCGGCGGAACGGCGGCCAGCAGCTGTTCCCCGGCGGCCAGCACCTGGGCCTGCCCGTTGAGCCAACGCAGCAGCGCGCGCCCGCTGTCGGTGAAGCGGAGCGAGGGGTCGTTGGAGAGGATCTCCAACGCGCGAATCCGCATCTGGGCGATGTCCTCCTCGTCGCCACCGCCAGGCCGCCGCCCCGCGGGGAGCGAGGTGAGCCCGCGCCGCGCCGCCTCGCTGACCAGCGCGGCCAGCGGCGAGGCGTCGCCCCGCGCCTCGGCCGCGCCCGGCTCCGGCGCCCGTTCCGGCTCCGACCCCGGCTCCGGTGCCCGCTCCGGCCTCGCCGCCGGCCCCGACCCCGGGGGCGGAAGCGGAGCGCCACCGTCGGCCGCCCGTTCCGGCGCGATCTCGCCCGCGCGCAGCCGCTGCCGCAGCCGGTGCGCGGTGCTGATGGAGACGCCGGCGCCCGCGGCCACCTCGCGCAGCGTGGCGCCCGGCCGCTGGGCCAGCAGCGCCAGCGCCCGTTCGCGACGCTCCCCCGTGTCGACCGGACGCAGCCTGCCGTCCCTGCCGACCCGGGTCGGCGGCGGGTTCGAGTGAGGAGATTCCTCGGTGGCAAGCCTGCCCCGTGCCGCGCCCACGGTCTTGGGCGAGACACCGGTGACGGTCGCGATGGCCCGGTCCGACCAGTGGGCGTGGGTGGCGAGAATCCGCGCGACGGCCGCCCTGCGGTCGCTCCGGCTCAGCGGCAGACCGTGGTTGACGTTGCTCTGCACGGAGCGGATGAACATCTCCTCCGGCGCCCCGTCGACGTACCGGACGGCGATCCGCCGTTCGCCACGCAGGATCGTGGCCCGCAGCCGGTGCATCCCGTCGACCACCCGCCGCGGCTCCCGATGGACCAGGATCGGCTCGAACACCCGCCCGCTCTCGGCCAGTCCACGGGCGTGGTCCTCGTCCAGTCCGCCCAGGCGGGGCGAGTCCGCGGGGAGCAGTTCGTCGACCGGAACGTAGTGAACCGGTCGCGGTTGCTGAACTTCGTGAAACAACGTCCTGTCCTCTCAACCCGGCGCCGGCGGCGGGAAACCCCTGGAGCGGCGCACCCCCGTCGCGCCGCTCCCGCCGGGACGAGCCCGGCCCCGTTTCCTCCCGCCGGCCCACCCGTTCCCCCGGACCCGGCCCCCAGGCACCCGCCCCCCGGCCGAAACCGCGGCCCCGGCCCGCCGACTCCCCCGCTCGGCACTTCCCCTGTCATGCCGTTGCCTCAACCCCCTGTTGATAGCGATCGCATACAGGGGGAACGTCACAGATGCACTACCTCGGCGTCAAGTCTCCGAACACTAGGCGCAGTTCATTTGCAGCAACAAACATTGACCCGCTGCGCCGCGCCCGGCAGACGGTAGGGGGAACGCCGGGTGGCGGCGAGCGGCAGCATGGGGGCATGGAGACCGAGCACCGCGACGACCCGCCGGCACACGAGGCGGTCGACCGCGCGCTGAGTGCCTTCCGAGAGGGGCGCCGGGCGATGGCGCGACGGGGCGGGGTCGCGTCCGTGGAGGGGATCGTCGGCGCGGTCCTGCGGGGGGCGTTGCCGAGGGCGGGACGGACGGGCGAGGGGTGGGAGTACCAGGTGCACGGGATCGGCTACACGGTCACCCTCGCCGACGGCGGGGACGTGCACCTCGACGCGGCGCCGGGGGGCGGGGCGTGCTTTCGCGCGTTCGACGTCCGGCAGTACCTGGAGTCGGCCTCCGACGCCGCCGCCCCCGCGGGGCTAGGTCGTCTCGGGGCGGAGCTGCGCCGCAGGGCGGGGCGCGGCGAGTTGACGGCCCTGCCCGGCGGGGGGTTTCTGCTGCCCGAGGGGTGACCGTTTGCCGTTCCCCGTGCGGGCGCCGTTCAGCTCGCCGCGGCGCCCAACCCGGAGTCCGACAGCACCCGTTCCACCGTCTCGGCGCTGCCGCTCGTCTCCGGCACCACCGTCTCGACCCCGCCCGGCAGCAGGTCGAGCGGCCGGTACCAGCCGCGCAGCTCGGCCTCCCCGTACTCCGCCACCTGCGGCTTGCCGGCGTGGCGGAGGAGCGTCTCGTCGAAGGAGACGTCGAGGTAGTAGTGGTGCGTCGGCCCCCGGTGGTCCCGGCGCAGGGCCTCCAGCATGGGCCCGTAGTGGGCGGCGTACAGGATGCCCTCGACGAGCACGTGGTACCCGTGCTCCAGCGCGTAACGGGCGACCGTGTCGATCAGGCCGATGTTCACCCCGTCGGGGACGTCACGCTCGCGCAGCACGACGCGCCGCAGGTTGTCCTGCCCGACCAGGGCGATGCCGCGCCCGTGCCGGCGTCTGACCTCGGCGGCGACGGTCGACTTGCCGGAGGCCGAGTTCCCCCTGAGCACGACCAGTCGGGTCGTCTCCGAGCCGACGGCGGTCCCCGCGGTCGCGGCGGCCCAACCGGCCCAGGGGGTCATCGGACGCGGGCCCGGAACAGGTCGCGGAGCAGGGCGATTTCGGCCATGTGGTGGATGAACTCCAGGTTCGCGCCCCCCAGCACGCTGGCATAGGTGTCGTCCGCGTCGGAGGCGTAGGGATAACGGGAGAAGCCGACGGTGTCGAGCTGCTCCTCGGTGACGGTGGCGACGCTTTCACGCCAGCGGTCGATCGTCTCCCAGAAGCGCGCCAGCGCCAGCTCGGCGGAGGGCGTGAAGTCGACCAGCGTCTTCGGCTCGCGCCGCCGGCCGAACGCCCACTCCCAGCCGCCCTCGAAGTGGAAGTGCAGATGGCCGAGCCGCCAGGCGATCGTCGTCACGTGCGTCGGCCCGGGCTCTGGGTCCCCCCGGTGCGCCAGGACCTCCTCCACCCGCTCGACGCCGACGCTCCAGTCCTCGGCGATCTTCGCGACGGTCATGCCGCCGGCGGCCTGCCGAGCGACCTCGGCGTACTCGCTCGGCGGGATGTCCGGGAGGCCCTGGTCGAGCACCCACTCCCCCGGCCCGAACGCCCTCGGCGTCCTCGCCTCGGCCCGGCGCCGGACGGACCAGCAGTCCGGCACCGGCTCCCACAGGTACTCCTCGTCACCGAGCCCGGTCAGCCGGACCCCGGCCATCTCCCTGGCCTGGTCGAACTGCGCGAGAAGCAGCCCCAGTCGGGTGTCCCGCGTGCCCGTGGTCCCCACTTCGGCCCCTCACCCCTCACCTTCCGGTCCTCGCACCCCCGCGCCGCGCCGGCGGTCGGGCGCCCCTGACGCCCAGCGTGGCCGACGGCGAGGGTCGGCGCGAGTCTTTATATCTCTGTAACAGGCGGCCTGATGGCATGAGGGGCATGAGGGTTCTGATTGCCGAAGATCACCGGGTGTTGGCCCGCACCGTCGCCAAGGGGCTGCGTCGCGCGTCGATCGCGGTCGACGTGGCGGAGACGGGCGACGAGGCCGAGCGGATGTGCCAGCTGACCGACTACGACGTGCTCGTTCTTGACCGGGACCTTCCGGTGATGACCGGGGACGAGGTGTGCCGGAGAGTGCGGCGGCTGCCGCGTCCGCCCCGCGTCCTGATGCTGACGGCGGCAGGAGACCTCTCGGAGAAGATCTACGGCCTGGAGGAGTTGGGCGCCGACGACTACATGGCGAAGCCCTTCGACTTCCCCGAGCTGCTGGCCCGCGTCCATGTGCTGCACCGACGCGCGCCGACGCCTCCGCCCTCGGTGCTGCGGAGCGGCCGGATAGAGATGGACCACAACCGCCACCAGGTGCTCGTCGACGGCCGGCCGGTCGACCTCACCCCGAAGGAGTTCGCCGTGCTCCACCTGCTGTTGGCCTCGGGGGGCGAGCCGGTCTCGCGTCGCGAGCTGGTGCGCACCGTCTGGGACGAGCATCTCGACCCGGAGACCAGCGCCGTGCGCGCCACGGTCAGCCGGCTGCGGACGAAGCTCGGCGGCCCCGGCACCATCACCGCCCACACCGGTCGCGGCTACCGGCTCACCTCGTGAACGGGAAGGGCGCGGTGGCGGAGGACGGAGCCGTGGCGGAGGACGGAGCCGTGGAAGACGCCGGAGCGGCGCGCGGGGCGGGGAACGGGCCGGAGGGCTCGGGGAGTCGGGGCGCGCGGGGCGGGGGACGCTGGTCGCGGCTGCCGTTCGTGACCCGGCTCGCGTTGGGCTTCGGCGGCCTCTTCCTGCTGTCGGGGACCGCCCTGCTGGCGTTCGTCGTCGCGCTGGCACGCCACGGGACGGCTTCCCGCTCCTCGGGCATCGCCGTCGCGCTGGACGAGGACGCCCAGGACTGGCCGCGGGACACGACCGGCTATCTGCCGACCGAGGAGGGCGATCCGCGGGAGGGCTCGGGGCCGGCGGAGACCTCGGGGCCGACGGAGACCTCGGGGCCGACGGAGACCTCGGGGCCGACGGAGTCCTCCGGCGCGGGCGACGCCGGCACCGCCGGCGGGGAGTTCGCGGGGGGCGAGGTCTCGCTACAGGCCCTCAACTCGACCATCCAGTCGGTGCGGGAGACCGCGGTGGAGCAGATGCTGGTCTGGTCGGGCATCGGGCTGCTGCTGATGACCGTTCTGGTGGTGCTCACCGGCCGCTGGCTGGCCCGGCGCGCGCTGCGGCCGGTGACCGCCGTGACCGACACGGCGCTGCGGATCAGCGAGACCAGTCTGGACCGGCGCCTCGACCTGCCGGGCCCCGACGACGAGTTGCACCATCTGGCCGACGCGTTCGACTCGATGCTGGCACGGCTCCAGGCCGCCTTCGACAGCCAACGCCGCTTCGTGGCCAACGCCTCCCACGAGCTGCGCACCCCGCTCGCCGCCCAGCGCGTCAGCATCGAGGTCGGCCTGGCCGACCCCCTCCCCGAGCATCTCGTGGAGACCCGGGAGGACCTGCTCACCACCAACCGCGAGGCGGAGCGGCTCATCGCCTCGCTGCTGGTCCTCTCGCGCGGCGAGCGCGGGTTGGAGCACAGGGAGGAGGTGGCGCTGGCCGAGACGACCGAGGAGGCGGTCGACGGGCTGCGCCGCGTCGCCGAGGAGAAGGGGCTGGCGCTGCGCACCCGGCTGAGCGATCCCGGGCGGGTCACGGGGGATCCGGTGCTCCTGCGCCATCTCGTGGTCAATCTGGTGGGCAACGCCCTCCAGTACAACCGCCCGGGGGGCCACGTCGAGGTGACGCTGGACGGCGCGACCCTGACGGTCGCCAACACCGGCGCCCCCGTCCCCGCCGACCAGGTAGACGGGCTCTTCGAGCCGTTCCGCCGCCTCGGGCAGGACCGCGTCGGCACGACGGGGCACGGGCTCGGCCTGTCCATCGTCCGTTCCATAGCGAGGGCCCACGGGGCCGCGCTCCGCGCCGAGCCGGGCCCGGACGGCGGGCTCGCGATCACCGTCGAATTCGCGCGCGAGCCGGCCCGAAGGGCCGTTGTCACGGCCGGATAAGGAAAGTCGCCCCAAGGTCGTGCGTCCGTTTACCGGGCTGAACGTGGGCCCGCGATGTGATGGAGGCACGAACACGGCGAACGGTCGAGTTCGGGAACCGACACAGTGCACAGCGGGAAGCGCGGTGCACACCAGGAAGCAGGGAGCCCGTCATGCGCAAGTTCAAGGTTGTGGGGATCATCGCCTCGTCCGTCGCCGCCCTCGGCCTGACCGCCCTCGCCGCCACCTCCGCCAACGCCTCCGACGGCGCCGAGGAGAAGCCGGCCACCTCCGGCCAGACCGAGTCCGGCCCCACCCAGCCCGGCGAGGGCGACATCGACCTCGGCCCCGGCGTCAGCGTGAAGAAGAACGAGGACGGCTCGATCGACCTCACCCAGCTCACCCAGGAGGAGGTCGAGGAGGCGGACGGCTGGGAGCCGGTCACCCCGCCCGCCGAGTAACACTCGCGCCGAGTAACACCCCCGCGACCTGCGGGAGTCGGGCAGGCCCGCATGGTCCGCGCGCGCGAGCGGACCACGCGGCCCCACTCCGGCAACCGCCTGCGCCAACCGCCTGCACCGGCCGCCCACGGGCGTCGCCCGGCGGCGCCTAAGCTGGGCGAATGCCCGCCGCGACCTCCGCATCCGCCGCCAGCGACGGGGCACGCAGGGAGCGGGAGACCCGCAGGCTGCCGTCGTATCCGCCGGGCGCCGTGGACGCGCCGTTCGTGATCAGGTGCTACGACGAGGTCGTGGAGTGCGACACCACCTGGGACGCGCACTCCCACCGTTCGCACGAGTTGCTGTGGAACGAGCGGGGCGCCTCCACCGCCGTGGTGGGTTCGCGGGTGTGGACCATCACGCCGACGCTGGGGCTGTGGATGCCGGCCGGCACGCTCCACTCGGGGTCGGCGATAGCGGGGACCTGGTTCCGCGCCAGCTTCTTCGGCTTCGTCGGCACCACCTCGATCTCCGAGGTGCCGGTGGCCGTGGAGATCACCCCGCTGCTGCGGCTGTTGCTGGAGCGGCTCGCGGAGCCCGGCCTCGCGCCGGCCTCGCGCTCGGTGACCGAGGCGATGGTGCTGGACGTGGTCACGCCGTCCCCGCACGCGCTGTTGACCCGGATGCCGGTCTCGTCGCTGCTGCGCCCCATCGCCGACGCGGTCCGGGAGAACCCCGGCGACCAGCGGACCCTCGCCCGTTGGGCCTCCGAGCTCGGGGTGAGCTCGCGGACCGTGGCGCGCGCGTTCACCGCCGAGACCGGCACCAGCTTCGTGCGCTGGGTCGCCTCGGTGCGCGCCCGGCACGCCGTGGAGTTGCTCACACGCGGCTGGGAGGTCGACGCCGTCGCCCAGGCCGTCGGCTACCAGTCGGCGAGCGCCTTCGGCGCGGCGTTCCGCCGCACAACGGGCCTGACCCCAGGGGCGTTTCGGTCCCGTTGAGGCCCCCGCCCGGGTCGACGGGCGCGCCCCTCCCGGTCGTTCGCCCCGCCGGGCGCCGTCCTCTTCTGTCCTCTTCGCGACAGCGGCTGTCCCGAAAGGTCGATTGCGACACCCGCACCACTTCCCTAAGGTACGGGCAAGGTAAGCCTTACCTAACCCCCTACCCCAGTACGGTGCACCGCTCCACGGCCGCGTCCCGCGACCCGTTTGCGAGGTCCGGCACCCAGACCCACGGAAGTGGAGCACGGAACGATGCGTTCACCCCGCCTCCCCCTACTCGCCGTGGCGGCGGTCCTGTTGGGGCTCACCGCCTGCGGTTCCTCCGACTCCGACGGCGACGGCGCCTCGGGCTCCGACTCGGGCGCGGGCTCCGGGGACGGAAACGCGGGCGGCGACTCCGACGCGTTCCCCCTCACCATCGAGCACGCCCTCGGCGAGACCACCCTGGAGTCCAAGCCGGAGCGGGTGGCCACCGTCAACTGGGCCAACCACGAGGTGCCGCTGGCCCTCGGCGTCGTCCCCGTCGGCATGGCCGCGGCGAACTTCGGCGACGATGACGACGACGGCGTGCTGCCCTGGGTGAGCGAGAAACTGGAGGAGCTGGGCGCCGAGACGCCGACGCTCTTCGACGAGACCGACGGCATCGACTTCGAGGCCGTCGCCGACACCCAGCCCGACGTGATCCTCGCCGCCTACTCGGGCCTCACCGAGCAGGACTACGAGACGCTCAGCGAGATCGCCCCCGTCGTCGCCTACCCCGACGCCCCCTGGGCGACCCCGTGGCGGGAGATCGTCCGCGTCAACAGCCAGGCCATCGGCATGGCGGACGAGGGCGAGGAGCTGATCGCCGACGTGGAGGGCCAGATCGAGGCCACCGTCGCCGACTACCCGCAGCTGGAGGGGAAGTCGGCGATGTTCATGACGCATGTCGACCCCAACGACGTGAGCCAGGTCGGCTTCTACACCACGCACGACACCAGGACCCTCTTCTTCGAGGACCTGGGGATGACCACCCCGGAGAGCATCGCCGGCGCCTCCGAGGGCACCGACCAGTTCGCGCTGACCCGCAGCGCCGAGCAGATCGACCTCTTCGACGACGTCGACATCATCACCGGCTACGGCGACGACACCGGCGAGTTGCTCCAGACGCTGGAGAACGACCCGCTGCTGTCCCGCATCCCGGCCGTCGAGCGCGGCTCGGTCTTCCTGCTGCCCGGCAGCAGCCCGCTGGCCACGGCGGCCAACCCGACGCCGCTGTCGATCTCCTGGGTGCTGGAGGACTACGTGTCGGCGCTCGCCGAGGCAGCGGAACGCGTCGAATGACGGACGCCGCCCCCACCACGGCGGCCACGACCGAACGCCAGCCGGACGCCGCCCCCGCGCGGCGTCCGGCGCGCGTGCGGTCGCTGTGGCTGCTGGCCGTGGTCGCGGTGCTGGCCGCGACCGTGCTGGCCTCCTTCGCCTTCGGCTCGCGGACCGTGCCCTGGTCCGACGTGTTCGCCGCGCTCGGCGGCTCCGAGGAGTCGCTGGAACAGGCGGCCGTCGCCAAACGCGTGCCCCGCACGCTGCTGGCGATCCTGGTCGGCGCGGCGCTCGGCCTGGCCGGCGCGGTGATGCAGGGCGTCACCCGCAACCCGCTGGCCGACCCCGGCATCCTCGGCGTCAACATGGGCGCCTCGCTCGCGGTGGTGGTCGGCGTCGCCTACTTCGGGCTCACCTCGCCGACCGGCTATGTCTGGGTCGCGATGGCCGGCGCCGCCGTCGCGGCCGGCTTCGTCTACACCGTCGGCTCCCTCGGGCGCGGCGGCGCCACCCCGCTGAAGCTGGCGCTGGCCGGGGCCGCCACGTCGGCCGCCTTCGCCTCGCTGGTCAGCGCCGTGATGCTGCCGCGCAACGACATCGCGGGCGGCTTCCGGCTGTGGCAGGTCGGCGGCGTGGGCGGCGCCAGCTACGAACGGCTCGGCCACATCTGGCCGTTCCTCGCCGTCGGCTTCGCGATCTGCCTGCTGTCGGCCAGGGCGCTGAACTCCCTGGCGCTCGGCGACGAACTCGCCGCCGGCCTCGGCGAACGCGTGGCACGGGCGCGGGCGACGGCCGCCGTCGGTGCCGTGGTGCTGTGCGGAACGGCGACCGCCGCCGCCGGGCCGATCGCGTTCGTCGGGCTGGTCGTTCCGCACGCCTGCCGGCTGCTGGTCGGGGTCGACCACCGCTGGCTGCTGCCGTTCTCGGCGCTGGCCGGCGCGACGCTGCTCACGGCGGCCGACGTGATCGGTCGCGTGATCGCCCGCCCGGCCGAGGTCGAGGTCGGCATCGTGACGGCGCTGTTGGGCGCGCCGTTCTTCCTCCACATCGTCCGCCGCAAGAAGGTGCGTGCCCTGTGAGCGCCCCCGCCACGAGCCCGCCGTCGACCACGCTGCGCGCCGTCGTCCGGGGCAGGACGCGGCGCGCCGCCCGGCGCCGACTCGTCGTCCTGGTCCTGCTGGCCCTGGTGGTGGCCGGGTTTGCCGCGAGCCTGATGTACGGGAAGACGTACTACCCGCCCGGGGAGGTGCTGCGGGTGATCGGCGGCGAGCGGGTGCCGGGCGCCTCGTTCACCGTCGGCCGACTGCGGCTGCCGCGCGCCGTGTTGGCGGTCGTCGCGGGGTTCAGCTTCGGGCTGGCCGGCGTCACCTTCCAGACGATGCTGCGCAACCCGCTGGCCAGCCCCGACATCATCGGCATCAGCGCGGGCGCCAGCGCCGCCGCGGCCGTCGCGATCGTGACGCTGTCGCTGAGCGGGACGGCCGTCTCCGTGCTGGCGATCGCCGCCGGCCTCGGCGTCGCGCTGCTGGTCTACGGGCTGGCGTTCAAGGACGGGGTGGTCGGCACCCGGCTGATCCTGATCGGCATCGGGATCTCCGCGATGCTCGACAGCGTCACCTCCTATGTCCTCTCCCGCGCCGCCGAGTGGGACCTCCAGGAGGCGATGCGCTGGCTGACCGGCAGCCTCAACGGCACCACCTGGGAGGAGACCGTGCCGGCCGTCGTCGCGCTGGCCGTGCTCGCGCCGGTGCTGCTGGCGTGCGGGCGCGACCTGGGGGCGCTGCGGCTGGGCGACGACACGGCCGCGGCGCTCGGGGTGCGGGTCGAACGCACCCGGATCACGTTGATCGTCGCGGCCGTCGGGCTGATCGCGTTCGCGACGGCGGCGGCCGGGCCGATCGCGTTTGTCGCGTTCCTCTCCGGGCCGATCGCCGCCCGGCTGGTGGGGCCGGGCAGCTCGCTGCTGGTCCCTGCGGGGCTGGTGGGGGCGCTGCTGGTGCTGGCCGCCGACTTCGTCGGGCAGTTCGCGTTCGACCACCGCTACCCCGTCGGCGTCGTCACCGG
The DNA here is from genome assembly GCF_006335015.1 of Streptomyces sedi. Lineage (GTDB taxonomy): Bacteria > Actinomycetota > Actinomycetes > Streptomycetales > Streptomycetaceae > Streptomyces > Streptomyces sedi. The sequence continues at coordinate 194,814 of NZ_VDGT01000004.1, read as the reverse complement.
GGTGCTCGGCGCCCCCTATCTCCTCTATCTGATCATCCGCACCCACCGGTCGGGAGGCTCGCTGTGACCTTGACCCACCGCCTCGCCGCCGAGCGTCTGACGCTCGGCTACGGCGACCGCGTCGTCATCTCCTCCCTCGACCTGGCGGTGCCGCCGGGCGAGATCACGGTGATCGTCGGCGCCAACGCCTGCGGCAAGTCGACCCTGCTGCGGTCGATGACCCGGCTGCTGGCCCCGCGCGAGGGCCGGGTCGTGCTGGACGGCAAGGCGGTGCACCGGCTGCCGGCGAAGGAACTGGCCCGCACCCTGGGCCTGTTGCCGCAGTCGCCGGTGGCGCCCGAGGGCATCACCGTCTCCGACCTGGTGGGCCGCGGACGCCACCCGCACCAGGGCGTCTTCTCACGGTGGAACGCGGAGGACGACGCGGCCGTCGCGGCGGCGCTCGACGCCACCCACACCGCGGAACTCGCCGACCGCGCCGTCGACGAGCTCTCCGGCGGGCAGCGGCAACGGGTGTGGATCGCGATGGCGTTGGCGCAGCAGACGGACCTGCTGCTGCTGGACGAGCCGACGACGTTCCTCGACGCCAGCCACCAGGTCGAGGTGCTCGACCTGCTGACCGACCTCAACCACGCGCGCGGCACCACGGTCGTGATGGTGCTGCACGACCTCAACCTCGCGGCCCGCTACGCGGACCATCTGATCGCCGTCGCCGACGGCGCGCTGCACGCGGCGGGGACGCCGGGGGAGGTGCTGACGGAGGCGACGGTCAAGGCGGTCTTCGGCCTGGACAGCCGGGTGATCGAGGACCCGGTCTCGGGCCGCCCGCTGATGCTGCCGATCGGCCGCCACCACTCGGGGGGCGCCGACGCGGGGGCGACCCCCTCGGGGGCGGCGCCCGACCGCTCCGCGGGGGCTCGCGACGCCGGTTAGGTCTCCGCCGGACCGGTCAACGCGACGGCCCGGCGGGGGCGTTGACCGGCGGTCCGGTTCAGGCCAGCCCGCCGGCTCCACGCCCGTGGGCTGGCGAGTATCCGCCAACCGCGAGGGGCGCCCCTCGATCGGAACAAACCAGAACATATCGCCGACGAAATTACCCCGAAAGACATCTCACGCATCCGTGCGCGCATCGCCCGGGGAGAGGTGGCCAGGAGGACTATTGACGAGCGCCCTCAATCTCGATGATCGTGGGGCAGCCTTCTCAGATCTTCGCGCGAGGCGAGCGAGGGACGCTTTGACAAGTGGCCCCATTCCCGCACGCCTTGGCCCGTGCTCCCTCCACACGCCAGGAGGGGACCGGCACGGACAGAAGGGCTGAGGACCGACCGGGGCATGTCGAAGGGGGAATCTTGATAAGACTTGGGCTTTGCCAGGCCGCCTCGTGCCGAAGCGGCAACGGCGGCGCCACGACCGGGGGGCGGGGAAGCGTCGACGGAAGCGGGCAGTTATGCCCGGACTGTCGGAACCGCCTCGTAAGTGACCTGCTGAACATACCTATTCTTTACTCGGACTGCAACCGGGGCCTGAACCCGAAAGTGGTGCGGGTGATACGGAAGACGCCGCGCAGGGGCGTGGCACACGACTCGATAAGCTCCGTCGCCACCGAGATCAGGTCGGCCATGCGGGGAACGCTGGCCTCCTGGGCCGGACTTGTCGCTGAGGAACACCGTCTCGCGCGCCCGGCCCGCGACGTCTCCGCCCTCTCCCGTTACCTCTGTCGCCATATCGAGTGGCTGAGCCGACATCCCGCCGCCGGTGAACTCGTGGACGAGATCAGCGAACTCACGCGGAAGGCTCACGAGGTCGCCTATTCCGAACGCGTGCGCCGCGTCTCCCTGGGACGCTGCCCGGCCCCCGGCTGTGACGGGGAACTGGTCGCCCAGATGCGTTCCCGTGACGACGTCACGCCCTCGGAAATCGCCTGCTCCGTCTCCTCACAGCACGCGTGGCCGGCCACGAGTTGGGCCCGGCTCGCGCGCCAGGTCCGTGGCGGGCAAGGGGGCGGCGCGTGAATTCCCAGGGTCCGGCGGCCGGGCTGACCGTCAATGACATCGCCGCACTCTGGAAGGTCCCCAAGGGGACCATCTACCGCTACGCGCACACCTATCGGTGGCGCCGGTACACCGACACCGGCCGCACCTACTACCATCCCGACGACGTCACCACGACTTTCGACGACTTGAACGACAGGCCGGACAGGGGAAGAAGCTAGCCCTCCCGATCCTCCGTGGCCGGGTCGACCGCCCCGCCGAAGAGAAACCGGCACCAACCCGAACGGCCACCATTCGCATGGGAATGGTGGCCGTTCGCACAGCCTCCCACCTCGTGGACAAGCCGCCGACAACCCGTCGGGCAGCGGATATCGGAACGAGCGGCGCGACGCTTTCGCGTAGTCGTGACAGGGCCGTCGCAGCGCCGCGGAATCGCCGCCGAAACGCGCGGCGCTCCGGCGTCCGGCTCGTCGCGTCGGGCCACCGCATTCGCCGGCCCGACGATCCCCCGGGGTCGGTTCCGCGAGCGGCGCGACCGCCCGGACCGCGAACCGGGAAGAGTCCGTCCACACCTTGACAGTCCAGGGGCGAAGAACCTATACATACAATCACCGCCCGGCCTCTGCCCTCCCCCGCGAGCGCGCGCCTCCGCCGCCGCCGGCCCCCGGGCGACACGGGCGTAGAGCAGCCCGCCCCCACGGCCACTCCCCGCCGCCCCGCGACCTCGCCCGAGGCCGGCGCGGGCCGCCACACGTGTCGGCCACCATCGCCACGCGCTCCGTTCACCTGCGGAAACCGCGTGTTCCCCGCGCCGTGGGGCCCCTCCCCCGCGGTCCCGACGCGGACCAGCCACCGCCCCACCGGCCCCGGGACCTGCCCGCCCGTCCCGGCCGCGCCGTCCCCCCGACACGCCCCGAGCGTGCCCCCACGTCCCGAGCACACGAGCGCCCGGCCGAACACGCCCGGGCGCACCGAGATCACCGCGAGAGAACGGCGCGTGGAGAAGGCAGATTCCAGGAAACGCCACAGAAAGTAGATCCTCGATATGGCAAGGCTCTGTAGGCCGTCGGTGAGTGTGCCGGAACACGTCATCACACTGGAGGAGACGCTGGACTTCGCCCGGAGGGTCCACGCGGGAAAGCCCCAACTTCCGCTGGCCCTGCGGCTCATCAGAAACACGGGGGTACGGAAGCGTCATCTGGTGCAGCCCGTCGAGAAGACACTCCGGCACCCGGGCCTTGAGGAGCGGAACCGCGTCTACGAGGCCGAGTCGAAGAAACTGTGCCCACCGGTCGTCGAACAGGCGCTGCGCAACGCGGAACTGGGACCGCGCGACATCGACGCGATCGTCTACGTGTCCTGCACGGGCTTTCTGATGCCGTCGCTCACCGCCTGGCTGATCAACGCGATGGGGTTCCGCTCCGACACCCGCCAGATACCCATCGCGCAGTTGGGCTGCGCGGCGGGGGGATCGGCCATCAACCGGGCCCACGACTTTCTGACGGCCTATCCCGAGGGCAATGTCCTCATCGTCTCCTGCGAACTCTGCTCCCTCTGCTACCAACCGACGGATGACGATGTCGGTTCCCTGCTCTCCGACGGCCTCTTCGGCGACGCCGTCGCCGCCGCCGTGGTCCGTGGAAAGGGCGGCACGGGGGTGACGCTGGAAAGGAACGCCTCCCATCTCATTCCGCACACCGAGGACTGGATCTCCTACGCGGTGCGGGACACCGGATTCCATTTCCAGCTCGACCGCCGCGTCCCGGGAACGATGGAGCCACTCGCCCCCGTGTTGCGCGGCCTGGCGGCGGACCACGGATGGGACATCCGCAATCTGGACTTCTATGTGGTGCACGCCGGCGGCCCCCGAATTCTGGACGATCTGAGCAGGTTTCTCGATGTCGACCGCAAGATGTTCCGGCACAGTTGGGCGACGCTGACCGAATACGGAAACATCGCCAGCGCGGTCGTGCTCGACGCGCTGCTGCGGCTGTTCGACGAGGACACCCCGATGCCGGGGGCCACGGGCGTGATCGCCGGATTCGGCCCAGGAATCACCGCCGAGATGGCGGTGGGCCGCTGGGGTCAGGGGACGGCCCTGGCCGCTGAGTGAAGTACGCGCCGCCCCCTGGGAACAGCCACGCTCCCCCGTCCCCCGAGAAAGCCAGGGCACCACGGAGAACCGTCCACACCGACGACAGGAAAGCACTGACCATGACCGGTCTCATACTTCCGACGGGCGAGGGGCGAAAGCTCGTCACCCCCATGCAGGAGGTGACCTTCAAGGTCACCGAGGCGGACGGCTCTTCGATATCCGTGTTCGAGGTGGTGGTACCGCCGGGATTCGATGTCGGCGCCCACACCCATCGGAAGTCACAGGAACTCTTCTACGTTCTCGAAGGGGAGTTGGAACTCCTCGCCTTCGAACCGTCGAAACGCACGGAGGACACCTGGCACGACTGGGAGTCGCCCGAGGGCGACCGCCCGGTGCGGGCCGGGGCCGGCGCGTGCATGTTCGTGCCGCCCGGTACCCCGCACGCGTTCCGCAACCCGACCGACCGACCGGCGCGGATGCTCTTCCAGAGCGCGCCCTCGCCCGACCACGAGCGGTACTTCGAGGAGATCTGCCGGATCTTCGACGCGGGTGGCCCGCCTGACCGGGAGGCGGTCGCCGCGCTCCGCGACCGCTACGACGTCACGCAGCTCACGCCGCTGCGCTTCGAGCCCCCGACGCCGGCCGCCGGCCGGGGCGTCGCGACGGTGGAGGCCGCGGGATGACGGCCGAGGTGAACCGGGACCAGCACGTCGACCTCGTCCACGCGAGCCTGGGCGAACGGGAGTTGGCCGCGGTGGCGGAGGTGTTCGCCAGCGGCTGGCCGGCGGGCCAGGGCCCGCGCGGCAAGGCGCTGGAGAGCGAACTGGCGGAACGTTACGGCGTTCCCGGCGCGGTCGCGACGAGCAACTGCGGCGCCGCGCTCCATCTCGCCCTGCTGGCGCTCGGGGTGCGCGAGGGCGACGAGGTGATCGTCGCCGACTACACCTTTCCCGCGCCGGCGCACGCCGTGCGCTGGGTCGGCGGGACCCCCGTCTTCGCCGACGTGCGGGCCGACACCGGGACCGTCGACCCGGACGCGGTCGCCGACCTGGTGGGCCCGCGCACGGTCGGTGTGATCGCGGTGGACACCGTCGGACTCCCCGCCGACTACGCCGAGTTGAACGAGATCGCCGAGCGCCGCGGGTTGTTCCTGGTGGAGGACGCGGCCTGCGCGGTGGGCGCGACCTACCGGGGCGCGCCGGCGGGCGCCCTGGCGCCCGTGGCCTGCCTTTCCTTCCACGGCCGCAAGGGCGCCACCAGCGGGGAGGGCGGCGCGCTGCTGACGGCGGACCCCGCGCTGGCCGCCGACGCGCGGGTGCGGTCGTCGTTCGGCATCGGGAGCATCTTCGACCAGGCGCGGGTCGTGGGCCTGCCGATCCCCGAGTTCACCGAGATCGGCTACAACTACAAGCTCTCCGACATCGCCGCCGCGATCCTCGGCGTGCAACTGGAGCGGGTCGGGGAGCTGCGGGAGCGGCGCCACGCCGTGGCCGCGCGGTACGCCGAGCTGCTGGCGGAGGAGGAGCTGCTCACACTGCCCTCGGTGCCGGACGACCGCACCCACGCCTGGCAGTCGTACATGGTGACGCTCGACCCGCGGCTGGACCGCGCGGCGGTCGCCGCCCGGCTGCGGGCGCGGGGCGTCGGCTGCGGCCACGGCACCTGGGCCTCCCACCTCCAGCCGGTCTACGGCACCGACCAGAAGTGCCCGGTCTCCGCCGACCTGTTCGCCAGGAACCTGGCCATCCCCATGCACGCCGAGCTGACCGAGGCGCAGACCGAACGGGTCGCCTTCGCGCTGCGCGACGCGCTGTCCCACGAACGGAAGGGAGCGGCATGAGCGACGAGTCCCCCACGCCCGACGGCGTGATGCGGCTGATCAACGGCTACTGGGCCACCGGCATCGTCGGCGCCGCGGCGACGCACGCGCTCTTCACCCATCTCGAAGCGGGCGCGACCACGGCCGACGAGGTGGCGAAGCTCGCCGAGATCTCCCCGCGCGGCGCCCAGACCCTGCTGGACGGGCTGGTGAGCCTCGGCCTGGTCGAGCTGCGGGACGGTGGCTACCGCAACTCGCCCGAGGCGTCCGCGTTCCTGGTGCGGGGGAGGCCGGCGGACCTGAGCGCCTTCGCCCGGCTGAAGCTGGACCACATGGGCGGCATGGTGGACCTGCCCGAGGTGGTCAGGGCCGGCGGCCCCGTGGCCGACCCGACGACCGAGGTGGCGGACAACCCGCACTGGGCCGAGGTGGTGCCGGCCATTGCCGCGCAGTCGGTGCCGGTCGCCGAACTGGCCGCCGAGGAGCTGGGGTTGGCGAAGGCGGGACCGGTCTCGATCCTCGACGTGGGCGGCGGCTCCGGCATCTACTCGGCGATCTGGCTGGGCCTCAACCCCGAGGCGCGGGCGACGCAGTTGGACTGGGCGCCGATCAACGCGCTGGCCCGCCGGCTGGTCGCCGAGCGGGGCGTCGGCGACCGTTTCCGCTGCGTCGACGGTGACCTGCACACCACGCACTTCGGCACGGCCGTCCACGACGTCGCGGTGTACTCCCATATCGCGCACCAGGAGGGTCCCGAGGAGAACATCGCGATCCTGACCCGGCTGCGGCGCGCGCTGCGGCCCGGCGGGACGTTGGTGATCTGCGACTACGTGGTGGAGGACGACCGTTCGGGCCCGCCGTTCCCGCTGGTCTTCGCCTCGGAGATGCTGCTGAAGAGCGGGCGGGGCGGGACGTGGCGCCGCGCGGACTACCGCGCCTGGCTCGCCGAGGCGGGCTTCGACGAGGTCACCTTCCGGCCGACCCCGTCGCCGGCCACCCTGGTCCTCGCCCGATAGCGGGCCCGCCGCCGACCGGCGGCCCGTACATCCCCGCCGAGACGGACACCTGGAGGACGCATGTCCGAGAACGCGGCGCTGGCGCGTGTCCACGCCGATATCGAGAAAGCGGCCGGACTGTTGGGCGTTCCGTGCGAACGTGCGAAGGTCCGCACGATCCTCGACGCCTACGAGGAGCATGTCGCGCGGTCCGTCATCGCCTTCCGGGTGGCGACGGGGGCGCGGAACGCGGGCGATCTGGACTGCCGTCTCACGATGTTCCCGCCCGATACCGATCCCTACGCGACGGCTTTGGCGCACGATCTCACGCCGAAGACGGACCATCCCGTGGGTGGCCTTCTCGGGGAGATCCACAGGCAATTCCCTGTCGACACCTCGGGAATAGACTTCGGGGTCGTCGGCGGTTTCAAGAAGACCTGGTCGTTCTTTCCAGGGGACGCGCTGCAACGGGTGGAGCCGCTGGCCGAGCTGCCGTCGATGCCTCCCGCGCTGGGCGAGAACCTGGAGTTCCTCACGCGCCACGGGCTGGCCGACCGGGTCAGCCTGGTGGGGATCGACTACCGGCACCGCACGGTCAACACCTATTTCGGAAACGCGCCGTCCGTCTGTTTCGAACCGGGGACTATGCGCGCGATCCTGCGGGAAATCGGGCTGCCCGAGCCGAGTGAGAGGCTGCTGCGTCTCGGCCGTGAGGCGTTCGGCATCTACACCACGTTCGGATGGGACTCCCCGCGCGTCGAACGTATCTGCTTCGCCGCGATGACCCGGGACCCGTTGACGCTACCGGTCCGTATCGAACCGGAGATCGAGCATTTCCTGCGGCACTATCCGCACGAGGGCGACGACCGCAGATCCGTGTACGCCATCACCGCGGCGCCCGACGGGGAGTACCACAAAGTCCAGGCGTACTATCAGTGGCGGGCTCAGATGCTGGACATCATGTTGTTGTCGGACTCCGAAGAGGACGGCGGCTAGGTCTTTCGACCGCCTCAACCCCGGTGGGTGTACGGGACCCACCGCTGTGGGCCTTCGACTCCGGCCGGCACGGCGCCGCCCGGTACCAGACAGACGGGTGGCGCAGGATGAGCAGTCGGGAAGCGCAGCTGGTGGAGCTGGTCGACACGGACGGCGCGGCCACCGGGTCCGCCACCGTCGCCGAGGCGCACACCCCGCCGGGGCGGCTGCACAGGGCGTTCTCGGTGCTGCTGCTCGACGAGGACGGGCGCATGCTGGTGCAGCGACGGGCCGAGGTCAAGACGCGGTTCGCGCTGCGCTGGGCCAACGCCTGCTGCGGGCACCCGTCTCCCGGCGACACCCTGGTCGAGGACGCCGAGCGGCGGCTGGCCGAGGAGATCGGCGTGCGGGGCGCGGCGCTGCACCGCGCCGGGGTCTACGTGTACCGGGCGGAGGACCCGGCGACCGGCCGGGTCGAGCACGAGTACGACCATGTGCTGGTCGGCCGGGTGCCGGTCGGCACGGAGCTGAGCCCGGACCCGGAGGAGGTCGCCGACGTCCGGTGGGTCCCGCCGGCGCGGCTGCGCCGCGAACTGGCCGACGACCCGGAGCACTTCGCGCCGTGGTTCGCCGGGGTGCTCGGGGTGGCCAGCGCGGCGGCCGACCGGCTGCCGGCCGCCGCCGCGCTGGCCGCCGAGTAGGCGGCGGCCGGTCGCGTCCCGGGGCGGCCCCGGGACGCGTGGCCGTGTTCCGCCCCGTGGTCAGCCGGCGCGGCCGGCCCGGAGCGCGGCCGTGGTCTCCACGACGCGTCTGGCCTGGTAGCGAGCGGCCTTCAGCGTGGTCTCGCCGGGCGGGCCTTCGCCCGCCACGTGCGAGGTGCCGTACGGGTTGCCCGTCTGGAACTGGACGGGGTCGGTGTAGCCGGGCGGCACGATGACGCCGCCCCAGTGGTAGAAGACGTTGGCCAGCGCCAGCAGGGTGGACTCCTGCCCGCCGTGGGCGGTGCCGGAGGCGGTGAAGGCGGAGTAGACCTTGTCGGCCAACGCGCCCTCGTGCCACAGCCCGCCGGCGCTGTCCAGGAACGACTTCAGCTGCGCCGACGGGTTGCCGAAGCGGGTCGGGGTGCCGAGGAGCACCGCGTCGGCCCAGGCCAGGTCGTCCAGGGTGGCCACCTCGACGTGCGCGGTCTCCTCCAGGTGGCGGCCCCACGCGGGGTTGGACGCGACGGCCTCGGGCGGGGCCTGTTCGGCGACCCTGCGCAGCCGCACCCGGGCCCCGGCCTTCTCGGCGCCCTCGGCGGCGGCCTCGGCCAATGCGTGCACGGTGCCGGTGGCGCTGTAGTAGATGACGGCGGTACTCACGGGTTCCACGGTCGGCTTCTCCCTCTCACGGGTCGCTTGTTCAGGGGTCGCTTGCTCAGGGGTCGCTTGCTCAGGGGTGGCCTGCTCAGGGGGCCTGCTCACGGGGTGGCCCGTCCCGCGCTGGCGACTCGGCCGGGGCGGGGCGGGGCGGAGCGGCAGGAGGGTTCAGAAGGAGTGGGGACCGAAGCGACCCCAGGCGACGAAGGCCGCGACGGCGATCAGCACGACGTTCACCACGATCGACTGGGCCTCCTTGCGGCGTCCGTGCACCACGATCGCGCCGATCATCAACAGCACGATCCCGACGGCGGCCAGCGGCACCAGCACCGGCGCGATGTCGACCGCGGCCGGCAGCACGAGCCCGATGCCGGCCAGCAGCTCCAGGGCGCCGATGCCCTTCACCGCGTTGTCGGAGAAGTCGTCCGCGAAGCCGAAGCCCGAGGCGGCCAGCTTCTCCCTCGACTGGACCAGTTTCATGGCCCCACCGGCCAGAAAGGCCACGGCCAGCACGCTCGCGACGATCCACAGGGCGACGTTCATGACGGTTCTCCTCGAAAGCTCGGGACGGGTCGGGACGGTGAGCGGCTCCGGGACCGGAGCCGGCCCCGACCGGCGCCCGTCCCCCGCCAGGGCGGGCGGGGGACGGGGAACCGGCCGGTCACCCTTACGACGAAGCGGCGCCTCGTAATGTGAGGTGAGGTGCGTCGCGACCCGGAAGCCGTCGCCCCGTGCCCCCGAACGAGACGCCGACGGACGGGAGTTGAGGAGCGATGAGCACTTCGCAGGGGGAGGAGGCCGCGGGCCCCCCGGTCGACCGGGAGCCGGGCGCGGTGCCGCGTGAGCGGCGGCAGTTGATCAACGTCGCCTACCGGCTGCTGGGTTCGCTGGCTGACGCCGAGGACGTCGTGCAGGAGACCTATGCCCGCTGGTACGCCCTGACCCCCGAGCAGCGGGACGCGATCGCCTCGCCCGGCGCCTGGCTGACCCGGGTCGCCAGCCGCGTCTGCCTCGACCTGCTGGGCTCGGCCCGGGCGCGGCGGGAACGCTATGTGGGCGAGTGGATTCCCGAACCGCTGCCGGACCGCGCGGAGTGGGCCGAGGGGCGGCCGGCCGCCTCGACCGTCGACCCCGCGGACCGGGTCACCCTCGACGAGTCGGTCAACATGGCCTTTCTCGTGGTGCTGGAGGCGATGACGCCGGCGGAGCGGGTGGCGTTCATCCTGCACGACGTCTTCCACTACCCGTTCGCCGAGGTGGCCGAGATCGTCGGCCGGTCCCCCGCCGCGTGCCGTCAGCTGGCCTCCTCGGCCAGGCGCCGCATCCGCGCCCGGCGCGCGCCGGAGGCCACCGTCGCGCAACGCGCGGCCGTCGTGCGCCACTTCAAGCGGGCCTGGGAGGCCAAGGACATCGAGGCCCTGATCGGGCTGCTCGACCCGGAGGTCAGCACGGTCGCGGACGGCGGCGGCATCGTCAGCGCCGAACCCCACCCGGTCGAGGGGGACGAGCGGGTCGCCCGGGTCTTCGTCGACATCGCCGAGCGCGCCCCGGACCTCAGCATCCTGGAGCGCACGGTCAACGGCCAGCCGGGACTGGTGGCCCGCCAGGGCGACGCACTGGTGGTGGTGCTGGCACTGGACGTGGTCGGCGACCGCGTCACCCACATCTGGGCGATGCGCAACCCGGAGAAGCTGCGCCCCTGGACGACCTGACCGCCCCACCCGCCCCGTCACACGCACGCCCCCGGCCCGGCCGGGGGCGTGCGTCGTGTGCCCGCGCGCCACCGGCCCGCCGGTTCACCGCACACCGCGAAGGAGACAGTCAAGGATGAAGGGCCTGTCCATCCACAAGGCGATACGGAAACACGGCCTCGCGCTCGGCGTCGTGCCGGAGCGAGCCGCGGCCAGGGACGGCACCACGTCGCTGACCCTCGACCACGACCTCGACGTCCTGCCGGAGGCGGGGCGGCGGCTGACGGTCGCCGAACTGGCCGGCCACGTCGACGACCTGGCCGCCCGGCTGTGGGCCGCCGGGGTGCGGCCGGGCGGGCGGGTCGCCGTCCACAAGAGCGCCAACTTCGACGTCTGGATACTCGCCACGGCCAGCTCCCGGATCGGCGCGGTCCCGGTGATGCTCTCGCCGCACCTGGACGGCACGACGGTGGGCGCGCTGCTGGCGCGGCTGGAGCGGCCGACGCTGCTGACCGACGTGGACACCCTCGACCGGCTGGCCGGGGTGCCGCTTCCGAAGCTGACGGAACGGGTGCTGGTCGTCGCGGGCGAACGGCCCGGCGCCGCCGCGCTGGACGCGCTGGCCGGCGCCCCGCGGGTCGAGGCGCGGTTCCGGCCCGTCGACGAGGCCGCGATGATCACCCACACCTCGGGCACCACGGGGCTGCCGAAGCTGGTGGTGCACACGCCGCGCACCATGGGCTCGCGGCTGGTCCCGCAGTGGCATCTGCTGTCGATGACCAGGATGCGGGAGACGGTGGCGGTGCACATCTCCTTCGTGCACTCGCGGATGTTCGCGGCGATGTCGCTGGCGCTGCTCAAGCGGATCCCGGTGCTGCTGCTGCGCGACCCGGACCCCGAGCATGTCGCCGCGGAGTTCGTGCGGCACCGGCCCGGGTTCGTCGAGGCGCTGCCCAACTCCCTGATGGAGTGGGAGGGGCTGGCCGACGATCCCCGCCGCCCGTTCTCCTCGGTGAAGTGCTTCAGCAGCACCTTCGACGCGATACATCCCCGGACGATGAGCCGGTTGCTGCACGCCTCGGACCGGAAGGCGCCCGTCTTCTTCCAGATCTACGGCCAGAGCGAGGTGGGCCCCGCCGTCGGCCGCCCCTACTTCCGGCGGACGGCCCACGAGGCGGACGGCCGCTGCGTGGGCTTCCCCTGGCCGGGGTCGGCGAAGGTGCGGCTGGTGAGCCGGAACGGGCGGCCGGTGTCCCCGAGCAACCCCGGCTTCATCGAGGTCGGTTGGGACGGCCTGGCCAAGACGTACCACGGCGAGCAGGAGCGTTACGACGAGAACCGCCGCGGCGACTGGTGGCGCACCGGAGACGTCGGCTTCCGCTCCCGGCTGGGCTGTCTGCACATGCTGGACCGCGAGGTCGACATGATCCCCGGGGTGCGCAGCGTGCTGGAGGTCGAGGACCAGGTGCTCGGCGAACTGACCGAGCTGAGCGAGCTGGTCGTGGTGCGCGGCCCTGACGAGCGGCCGGTGCCCGTGGTCTGCACCCACGAGGACGAGCCGCTGGACCCCGAGCGGTGGCGGGCAGCGGCGGCCGGCTTCCCGCAGCTGGCCGAGCCGGTGCACATCCCGCAGGCCGAACTTCCCAGGACCGCCACGTTGAAGGTGCGGCGGACCGAGCTGTCGCGCCGGCTCCGGGAAGAGCGGGGGCTGACGGCGCGGTGACGACGACAACCGACTCGAAAGGGACCAGTGCAATGACTCCTGAGGCCACACTCGCCCGCTTCCGCGAGTACATGGTGGGACCGGCGCGGTTCATGACCCTGCTGTCCTGTTTCGAGCTGGGCGTCGTCGACGCTCTGCGGGAGCGGCCGGGGCTGACCGCGGCCCAGTTGGGCGAGGCCGTCGACGTGAAGCCGGACGCGGTGGAGCAGCTGCTCTTCCTGCTGGTGAAGGAGCGCTTCGTCGCGTGGGACGAGGAGTCGGGCGGCTACACGCTGGACGCGCTCGCCGAGGTCCCGGAGCAGGATCTGCGGCGCGCGCTGACCTACATGAACATGATCAAGGTGGTGGCACTGCGCCAGCTGTTCTATCTGACGGAGAGCGCCAGAACGGGCACCCTGGTCGGGCTGAAGGAGCTGTACGGGGCGGAGGGCACGCTCTACGGCGCGGTCGCCGAGCACCGGGACCTGCGCGAGTCCTGGGCGACACTGATGGACACGGTCACCACGCGGATCGACCCCTGGTTCTTCGAGCACGCCGACATCCCCGCCGGCTCCCGGGTGTTGGATCTCGCGGGCAACACCGGTCTCGGGGCGATCCACACCTATCAGTGGAAGAAGTCGCCCGGTCTGCGGGTGACCACGTTCGATCTGCCGGAGAAGGAGCAGGAGGCGCTGGCCAACTTCCGGGCGCACGGCGTGGCCGAGCACTGCTCCTTCGTCGGGGGCGACGTCTTCGAGAAGATCCCCTCGGGCTTCGACGTGGTGCTGATCAAGCACTTCCTGGACATGTTCGACCGGGACGACGTCTTCCGCATCCTGCGGGGCGTCCACGACACGCTGGACGTCGGCGGCCGGGTCAACGTGCTGGTGCCGGTCTATCCGGAGGACCCGCACGACACCGACAACTACAACGTCGACTTCTTCCCCGCGTTCTTCGTCGGCTGCACCATGGGCCAGGGCGGACCGCAGAAGCTCTCCGTCTACCGGCGCTGGCTGGAGGAGTGCGGGTTCACCGTGACGGCGACGGTCTCCAAGGACCCGGCCGAGATCCCGAGTGACGTGATCCCGGTCCCGGCGATCCTCTCCGCGACGAAGACGGCCTGACGCCCTCGCGCACACCCCGAAACCCACCGCCCCCGGCGGCGCCCGGCCACCCGGCCGGACGCCGCCGGGGGTTTTCGCGTTCCCCCGGGGCCCGGCGGCTCACCAACCGGTCAACGTGCTGAACCTGACCGGCAGATGGGTCAGGGCACGGTGGAAAGGTCCCGGCCGCCACAGCAGTTCCGACGGGTGGCAGGTCAGTTCCATGTCCGTGAGGTGGCTGGTCAGCTGCTCGATGGCGGTGATCGCGATCAGCAGCGCCGGCTGGCGGGCCGGGCAGCCGTGCGGGCCGGCCGCCCAGGCCAGGTGCGCGTTGTCCCCGGAGCGCGGCAGGTCGTGGCCGACCGGCGGCCTCGACTGGAGGTTGGCGGCGGCGTAGGAGACCAGCACCAGCTCGCCGGCGCGCAGCTGGCGGCCGTGGAAGACGGTGTCGTAACGGGGGTAGTGCGCCGAGAAGTTGGCGACCGGCGGGTCCTGCCACAGCACCTCGTTGATCGCCTCGTGGGCGGTCATCGCGCCGCCGTAGAGCGAGCCGGCGTACCGCGGGTCGGTCAGCATGTGCAGCAGCGCGTTGCCGATCAGGTTGGTGCTGGGCTCGTGGCCGGCGCTCATGGTGAGGGTGATCTGGCGGATCACCTCGTCGTTCTCCAGCCCCGCCGGGTGGGCGATGAACCAGGAGATCAGGTCGCGGCGCGGGCGGACCCTGCGGTCGGCGACCAGCCGGGTCACGACGGCGACCAGGTCGGCGTAGGCGGCGGCGGCGTTGCCCGCCGAGTTCATCATCCCGGCGATGCCGTTGACCAGCCGGTCGCTGTCCTCCTCCGGGACGCCGAACCAGCTGTTGAAGACGTGCAGCGGCAGCTGCCGCGCGTACTGCGTCATCAGGTCGGCGTGGCCGGTCGCCGAGAAGTCCCGGATCAGCCGCTGCGCGGCCGTGGAGACCTGGCGTTGCAGCACGTGCGGCTCGATCAGGCCGAGGCTGTCGGTGATGGCCGCGCGGTAGCGGGCGTGGACGTCGCCGTCGCTGAAGAGCGCGGTGGGCCGGTAGGCGAGCATCGGCAGGATCGGCGAGTCCGGCGGGACGGTGGTCTGCCAGCCGCGCGGGTCCTTGGAGAACGTGTGGGTGTCGCGCAGCAGGTCGAGTGCCGCCTGGTAGTCGGTGACCAGCAGCGCCCGCACTCCGGGCGCCAACTCGACCGGCGCCACGGGGCCGTGCACCCGCAGCCGCTCGTAGTGGCCTGCCGGGTCGGCCGCGAAGTCCGGGCCGTAGAGGGCGAGCGGGGTCGAGGTGGTCATGGCCGGTCCTCGGGTAGTCGGGTCAGTACGTGCTCGGCCAGCGCGATCAGGGGCTCCACGCTGCTGCGGCGTTCGCGCGCGTCGCACTGCACCAGTGGGGTGCTCGGGTGCAGGTCGAGGTGTTTGCGGAGCACCTCGTCGCCGTAGGTGGGCGCGTCGGGGAAGCGGTTGACGGCGACCGCGTAGGGCAGCCCCTGCTCCTCGACCATGTCCATGACGGGGAACGAGTCGCCGAGCCGCCGCGTGTCGGCCAGCACCAACGCGCCCAGCGCGCCGCGCGCGATGTCCTCCCACAGCGGGAAGAACCGCTCCTGTCCCGGCGTGCCGAAGAGGTAGAGCACCAGCTCGCCCGGGACGGTGAGCCGGCCGAAGTCGACGGCGACGGTCGTCGTCGTCTTGTCGGGCACGCCGGCGAGGTCGTCGTGCCCGGCGCCGGTCTCGGTCATCGCCTCCTCGGTGTGCAGGGGAGGGATCTCGGAGAGGGTCCGGATCAAGGTGGTCTTGCCCACTCCGAACGGGCCGGTGACCACCAGCTTCATCAGGGTCTGTCCGCCGGCTGGCAGGTATCCGACCAGGTCAACGGAGGGTGCGGAGTCCAACGAGAAGCCTCTCCACGAGCGAACGGTCTATCTCTTGCGCCCGGGGCACCGGTCCCCGCGCTTGCAGGTGGCCGCTTTCGATCAGATCGGCCGCGACGACCACGGTGGCGCTGACCGGCAGCCCCAGATGGGCGGCGCACTCGACCAGGCTGAGGGAACCGGGCGCTAACAGGGCGCACAGCCGGTGGTGTTCGGGCCCGATACCCGCGGTGGCCTCGGGTGTCTCGGTGAGCTTGGCGTCGGCCAGGGTCAGCACGGAGAGCCGGTCCAGGTCCGCGCGCGAGGTCAGCTGCCGCCCGCCGGTGACCAGATAGGCGGGGACGAGTCGGCGTCGGGGCGCACGGCTCATGGCCTGGTGGTGGCATCCGGCTGGCGGGCCGGGGCGGACATGGCCCGGGCCAGCGCGGCGACCTGCACCTGCATCTGGTAGGCGATGTTGCCCAGCTGGGCGTCGGGTTCGGCGAAGAGCGCGAGCGAGGTGTTCTTCCCGGCGGGGACGACGATGGCGAAGCCCTGCTCGGACTCGACGACCGTCTGCTGGAGCCCGGGCGCCTCCCGCTCGGTGAACGCGGTGGTGAAGGCGCGGGCCGCGGCGTGCAGGGTCGCCGTCATCGCGGCCACCCGTTCCGCCGACGCCCTGCCGAGCCCGGGGGAGCTGCCCTCGACCAGGCCGTCACCGGTCGCGATCACCGCGTGGCGGACGCCCGGCAGTTCGAGCAGCGGCGTCAGGACCCAGGCGAGGCCGTCCGCCGAGCGGGCTTGGGGGGTGTTCACGTGCCCTCGTCTCCTTCGTGGTCTCGTCCGCCTGCCGTCCTCGGCGCCGGCAGGCCGCCGACGGCGTTCCGCCCGCTGACGGTGCCCTGTTGCAGGGCGCTCCAGCGGGCGTCGGCCTCCTCGGGCGTCCGCGCGGCGACCCGTGCGTCGGCCAGGCCCGTCGCGTCCTGGTGGCGGGGGGCGCGGCGGCGGCGGCTCGGCAGGCGTGCCGTGTCGGGGTCGGGTTCCGGTACGTCGACCGGCCGCCGCGGCGTCGGCTCCCCCGTCCCCGGGACGGGAACACCGTGGCCCTCGCGCCCCGTCGGGGTGGGGCGCGCCTGGACCGGCTCGGGGGCCAGCACCGACAGGTCGTGCTCGTCCTCCACCACGGTGAGCATCTCGGCCGGCACCCTCAGCATGGCACGGACGCCGCCGTAGGGGGAGGGCTCCACATGGCAGGTGAAGCCGTACTGGCGCGCCAGCCGCCCGACGACGGCGAACCCGGCCTGCGGCGGGTTGCCCAGCTCGGTCAGCAGCAGCCCCTCGGGCCCCACCAGCAGCCGGCGCGCGCGGGTGAGGGCGTCCTCCTCCATGCCGATGCCGGCGTCGTCGATGACGAGGAACACCCCGCGGCCACCGCCGTGTTGCAGCGTGACGGGCACCTCGGTCTCGGGGTGCGAGTAGGCGGTGGCGTTGGCCAACAGCTCGGCCAGCGCGATGGCCAGCGGCTCGGCGGCGCGGGCGACGACGCCGAGGCGCTGCTCGCGCAGGTGGTTGGTGACCTTGACGCGCTGGTAGCCGGGCACCCGGGACTGCGCCCCGCGGACCACCTCGGCCAGCGGCGAGTCGGTGCGGGCCAGTCCCGGCCACGCCTCGCAGAGCACGGCGGTGGCCTGGATGCGGCGCAGCGCCAGCTCGTTGCGGAAGTCGAGTTCCAGCAGGCGCAGGTCGTCGTTCTCGTGCTGGAGTTCGTGGAGCAGGCTCTGGATCTGGTAGAGCAGCGACTGGACCTTGGCGGTGGCGCCGCGCATGGAGGCCCTGGCGGCGGCGTCCACCCGTTCGCGCTCCTCGCCGAGGGCGGCGAGCACCGCGTCCAGCGCCTCGTTCAACGCGGCCACGGCCTCCGGGCCGATCTCGCCCGCCGAGGGCGGCGGCGGGACGGGCGCGTGGGGGTGGGTCAGCGCCATCGCGGCGGCCGGGACGCGTTCCCTGGCCAGCCGCCGCAGCTCACCGGTGACCGCGTCGAGGCGGCGCACCGTGCCCATCTCCCTCGCCTCGACCGCGCGGGCCAGCGCCTCGGCGGCGCGCAGCCGTGAGAGATCACGGCGGCGCTGCCAGAGCGCTCCGGCGAGCACCACCAACGCCGTCGTCAGCGCCGCGAGCACCGCGCCCGTCATGGCTCCTCCGTCTCACAGGGTCGCCCCAGGTCAACCACCGGCAGGTCACTCACCGGCAGCTCACTCACCGGCGGACCGGCCCTCGGCGGACCGCTCCTCGACAGCACCGCCGTCGGCCGTCAACTGGTGGGCCAGGGTGGCGACTTGGGTCATCACTTCCACGATGTTGGGCCGCTGGGTGCCGTCCAGGTGACGGTACTCGGTACCGATGGTCACCACCAGCCGCTCCGGCAACTCCAACTCGCGCCCCAGTCCCTCGTCGATCAGCCGGCGCGCGGCCTCGTGCGCCGGGACGCCCGCGGCGTGCGCGGTGTGGGCCGCCTCCCGCACGCGTTCCAGATAGGCGATGTGCGCGCGCACGCCGGCGCGGTCGAGCACCGGACCGTGGCCCGGGACGAAGATCTCCGCGCCGGTCTCCAACACCTGTTCGCAGGCGGAGACGACATTGCCCAGCGGACCGGCCCAGTGCACCGGGTGGTCGCCCGGCTGCTCGGGGGTGGACGCGAAGACCACGTCGCCGGTGAAGACGGTGCGCTGCGCCGGCAGGTGGACGATGAGGTCGCCGGCGGTGTGCGCGGGCGGCAGGGCGCTGATCTGCACGGGGTAGTCGCCGACCGACAGCTCCAGCTCGCCGTTGAAGTAGGTGTGCGGCTGGACGGGTTCGGTGGTGGCCCAGTCGAACACGCCGAAGTGGCGCCGCAGATAGCCGCCCAGCGGGGAGTCGGGGTCGGTACCGAAGACCATGGCGTGCAGCTGCTGGGGCGGCGGCTCGAAGCACATCTGGTCGCGGGCGCCCCGGGTGACGATGATCTCGGCCTCCGGAACGACGCCGGCGCCCCAGTAGTGGTCGCCGTTGCCATGGGTGACCACCACCCGGTCGACGGACACGCCCTCGGGCAGCAGCGCGCGGCTGCGGTCGAGGAACGCCCCGGCCAGCACCGGGTCGTAGGGGGTGTCGATCCACAGGGCGGTGCGGGGCGAGACCAGCAGCCCGCAGTTCGCGAGCCCCCAGCCGCGGCGGGGCGGCAGCCACGCGTGGAGGTCCTTGCTTATCTCGGACACGGTCCAGTCCCTGATCGTCATGCGCGCGATTATGCCGTCACCCGGTCACGAGGGAAGAGCCGCGTGGTGACGGGCCGTCGCGGAGGCCGAGGGGCCCCGGGGGCGCCGGGAGGTCCGGAAGGTTTTCGATAATTCTCGGTTGGATGTGTGCGAATGCGCCGCACAGCGAGGCGAGTTGGTCCGTCGAGCGGACCGAGTGACGCGCGTTGCCCGGCCCTGAGCTGGCAGTACCAGCCCGACCGCGGGACGCGCCAGCGCTTCATCCTTCCGGGAATCTTGCGGAAGGCGTTGACAGCTTGTCGCCGCCGGAGCATTGTCATGGCACTGGCGATGAGACCAACTCACCGCCGGCGACGGCCACTTGAACGTGCGCCCCAGCTCACCGGTCCACGTGCGGGACGAGGGACCGGCCCATCCACCGCGCGCCGTTCCCGGCCACCGCACGTCCGCGTGCCGCTGGCCCGACCCCTGGCCGCCGGAGCCGCAACGTTCCACGAGGAGGACGAGCATGGACCAGGAGAACGCCCCCACCAGCCCCAAACTCAGCCGCAGGACGCTCATCGGCGGCGCCGGCGCCCTCGCGCTGGCCTCCGCGTCGGTGCTTTCGCTGCCGAGCAGAGCACAGGCGCAGACGGTCACGGAGAACCAGGAGGGCACCCACAACGGCTACTACTTCTCGTTCTGGACCGACGCCCCCGGCAGCGTCTCCATGACCATGGGCAACGGCGGGCAGTACAGCACCCAGTGGAGCAACACCGGCAACTTCGTCTGCGGCAAGGGCTGGAGCAACGGCAGTCGCCGCACCGTGAACTACTCGGGCAGCTTCAACCCGTCCGGCAACGGCTACCTGTGCCTCTACGGCTGGACGTCCAACCCGCTGGTCGAGTACTACATCGTGGACAGCTGGGGCACCTACCGGCCGACCGGCGAACACCGGGGAACGGTCAACACCGACGGCGGAAGCTACGACATCTACCACACGATGCGGTACAACGCCCCCTCGGTCGAGGGCACCCAGACGTTCCCGCAGTACTGGAGCACCCGGCAGTCCCCGCGCGTCGGCGGCTCCATCAACACCGGCGCGCACTTCGACGCCTGGGCCCAGTCCGGCATGAACCTCGGCGACTTCCGCTACTACATGATCATGGCCACCGAGGGCTACCAGAGCAGCGGTAACTCGGACATCTCGGTGAGCTGAGTCCGAGGCGGGGCCGGACGCCCGGCCGGGCGGGGCTGGCCGCCCGGCCGGGGCGGGGGCGGGTGGCGCGGCGATCGGGGATCGTCGCCGCGCCACACCCGGCCCGGGGCCCGGGGCCGAGGCCCAAGGCCCGAAGGGTCAGCCGGGCGGGGGCCCCGGTGCGGACGTGGCCCGTCCGACCGTGGCCCGGGCGGGGGCGGTCGGCGTGGTCGCGGTCTGTCCGGCACCGTCGGCAACGGTGACCGTGTCGGTGTCGGTGCCGGAGTCGGTAACCGTGACCGTGTCGGAGTCGGAGTCGATGACCGTGTCGGTGTCGGTGCCGGTACCGGAGTCGGTAACCGTGACCGTGTCGGTGGCGCGGGCGAAACGGCTGCCCCAGTCGGCGACGGCGGCGTGCAGTTCGGGCGGGCGGACGACCCGGAACTCGGCCTCGGCCGCGCCGAGGCACATCACCCCCCACTTCAGGGAGTCGACGGTCATCCGCACCCGGCAACGCCCCGCGTCGACCGCCTCCACCGTGCACCACCGACCGATGCGCCGGCGCACCACCTCCGCCGGCGCCTCGACGACGGCCTCCGCCTCCCACGGACCCGGCAGGCCGGTCAGCCTGGCCCGCACGAACGCGGCGGCGTCCGCCGCCGGCAGCACGCGCGGCGCGAACCGGCCACCGGTGCCCCGGGGTTCGGCCAGCCGGTCCAGTCGAAAGACACGCCAGTCGTGGCGGTCGAGGTCGTGGGCGACCAGATACCAGCGGCGCCCGACGCAGACCAACCGGTGCGGCTCCACCCGGCGTTCGCCACGCCGGCCGTCGGCGGTGGCGTAGGCGAAGGTGAGCCGTTCGCCGTCCCGGCAGGCCAGCGCGATCACCGTCAGCGCGGCCGGGTCGACGCCGGCGCTCGCGCCGCCCCACTCCACGGCGTCCGTTACGGCGCTCAGCGCCTCCACCCGGCGCCGCAGCCGGGCGGGCATCACCTGCACCACCTTGGCCAACACCCGCACCGAGGACTCGGCGATGCCCTCCACCGCGCCCCGCGCCGCGGTGTGCAGGCCGACGGCGAGCGCCACCGCCTCCTCGTCGTCGATCACCAGCGGCGGCAACGCCGCGCCCGCGGCCAGTTGGTACCCCCCGTCGACGCCGCGTCTGGCCTCGACCGGGTAGCCCAACTCGCGCAGCCGCTCGACATCGCGGCGCAGCGTGCGGGGCGAGACCCCGAGGCGCTCGGCCAACTCCTCGCCCGACCAGTGCCGATGGCTCTGGAGGAGGGAGAGCAGCCGCAGGGTGCGCCCGCTGGTGTTGGCCAAGGCGCCGTCCTCCTCCGCGTTCGCGGGGAACCGCGAGATTGCGGACAGAAAGTGTCCGCTGCCGTCTCTACCGTGTTCCCGGAACGACGAAAACGCAAGCGCACGGACGGTGGAGAAAGAACATGAGCGCTCAGGAACTGACCTCAGCGGAGACGGCCGTCGGCGAGACCGCCCCCGGGAACCGCACCGAACGAGCCGACCTGCGGGCGATGCTGGCCCACCAGCGGCACTTCCTCCGCTTCACCACCAGGGACCTCACCGACGAACAGGCCGGGCGGCGCACCACGGCGAGCGAGCTGTGTCTCGGAGGACTGATCAAACACGTCTCGTCGGTGGAACGCGGCTGGGCGCGCTTCATCCTGGAGGGCCCGTCGGCGATGGTCGACTTCTCCGCGATGACCGAGGAGGACTTCGCGGAGCGGGCCGCAGAGTTCCGGATGCTGCCCGGGGACACACTGGAGGGGGTGCTGGCGGAGTACGCGCGGGTGGCTGAGCGGACCGACGAGATCGTCGACTCCCTCCCCGACCTGGATCTGTCGCACCCGCTGCCGAAGGCGCCGTGGTTCGAGCCGAACGCCAGGTGGTCGGCGCGCCGGGTGCTGCTCCACATCGTCGCGGAGACCGCCCAGCACGCCGGTCACGCCGACATCATCCGGGAGTCGCTGGACGGCGCGAAGAGCATGGGCTGACCTGGCCCCCACCCGCCTTGGCCGTCCCGGAGCGGGTCGCTCACACCAGGCGGCTCACGACGCAGGACGACTCGTTCGCCCCACGCACCCCCTTCGCCCCGGGCAACTCCTTCGCCTCGGAAGGCTCGTTCACCCCGGACGACTCGTTCACCCCGGGTCGGCTCACCGGACGATGGTCTGTATCTCCTGCACCTCGACGTCCTGTTCGGTGCCGTAGGTGCCGTCGGGGAGATCGCCGCCCGTCCCTCCGGAGCCCTCCCAGGCGACGCTCCAGGTCAGCCCCGCGGCGAGCGAGAACGGACCGGTGCCGTGCGTGGCACGGAGATAGGTGATTCCGCAGGGCGGCGCCTGGTCGGTCTCCCCACCGGGGTGGGGGCTGCCTATGGCGCCGCCGTCGCCGGTCGGGCAGATGCCGGAGGCGGGGTGGAGGGTGGCGTCCCCGGTGCCGGCGTCGAGACTCAACGCGGTGGGCTCGGCGTGCGTGGTCGCCCAGATGTCGTACCCCTCGACCTGGGCCGTGACCTCGACGGGCTGGAAGTCGGCCGGGTCGAGCCATATCCAGGTGGCGAGGTTGACCGTCTGGGTGCCTTCCGGGTTCCACTCGATCTCGGTGGGAGGCACCCGGGTCTGGGCGTAGGCCAGTTCGGCGAGCATCTCGGGCGTCGGCACGCCGGGGATGTCGGGCGGCGCGTCGCCGAAGTCGACCCAGAACGTGGGCTCGTTGCAGGCCAGTTTGCCTTCGTGGTCGTCGGAGGCCGTGTTGATCACGGCGGTCCACCACATGCCCTCGCCCTCCAGGTCGAGGTTGTGGTCGTTGTACTCGCTGTCCTCCCCGTACGCCTCCTCGTGCATCTGGACGGCCTCGCCCTTGCCGGAGTGGAGGGGGGAGTTCAGGTAGTCCTGGAAGTTCTCCTTGAACTCCGTGGGGGTGTAGGTCGGGGCGTAGTAGCAGGGCGGCGGCGTCCAGGAGGTGTCGACGCTGCTGATCGTCCCGCCGTTCGTTCCGCCGCCGCCACTGGTGGTGATGGTGATGCCGGCGCCGGCCGCCAACTCGCCGTCGCCCCCCTCGCCAAACGTGTTCTCCGTGTGGTCGTTGAACCGGCCCCGGTTCTCCCCCTCGGCCGCCGCCTGCGGGGCGAGGACGAGTGGAGCACCGAACGCCAGCCCGCCGCCCAGCAGCACGACCGCCAACCACCGGACGGCACCTGGCCCCCGCCCCGGGAACCTCCCCCCATCGCCGCTCCCCCGCGCGGCCACAGCCCCGGCGGGTACGACAGCCCCGGCGGGTACGACGGCACCGGAGGCGGGCGCGGGTGCGGACGCGGAAAGGCCAGCGGGCGCGGGAGAGCCGGGGGGCATGGCGAGGTCGGAAGACAGGGGGGTGCCGGGAGGTACGGGGCCGCCCGCGGGAGCGGGGCCGTTGGTGCTCAGCATCTGTCTGTCTCCGGGTCCGCCACGGCCTCGGTGGTCTGCCAGACCCCGGCCTCGTTCCGATCGAGCTGCGTCACGTAGTGCACCTTCACGGTCACGGCCGAGTCGGGATCGGCCTCGCCGGAGCTGCGGGTGGTGGTCAACGACTCGCTGGCGTCGATGCAGTAGCTCACGGAGGCCCGCCCGGTCTCCTCGTCCACGGTCACCTGACGCTCGTAGTAGCGGGTGGTACCGGTGAAGCTCTCGTCGTTCTCCACCAGGGACTGGGCCCACTCGACGGCGGAGGTCAACGCCTCCCCCGAGGAGTAGAAGCCGAGCGCGGGGCGCTCCAGGTCGCCGCTGGTGATCGCCTCGTCGATCGAGTTGACCCGACGCTCGTGGTCGGCCAACACCGCCAACTCGACCGGGTCTTCCGTGCCGACCTCCTCGAAGACGTTGTCCACGTCGTCGGGCAGCGCGATGTCTGGCCGCTCGATGCCGTCGTCCTGCGGAGCGGGGGGCTCCCCGGCAGGGTCCTCGTCGCCGCCCGGGCTCCCGCCACCCTCGTCGACTCCGGGTATCTCCTCGCTGCTCTCCTCCCCGTCCCCACCGCACCCGGAGAGCAGCAACGAGGCGGCCGCCACACCGGCGACAAGGGCGGTCCTGGTTCGGCTGGTCACGCTGACTCCGGAGGGTGCGGCTGGGGCGGTCCTCTACAGCTTACGGAGCGGACCTCCCGCTGGGACCGGGTCGGAGTCAGTGAGATGCACCGCCGACTCCCACCGGACGCCGCGCCCCGCTCAACCGAGCAGCGCCAGCCACGCCGAGTCTCGGGCTATGTCGAGGAGTTGGTCTTCGGTCAACGGGGAGTCGCCGCCCGCGACCGGCCTGACCAGAACGAGGAGAGAGGCGCCGTCGGGGTAGTGGACATCGACCCGGGTCTCGGCCGCGCCGCCTTCGCCGGCGCAGAGGAACATCTGGGTGCCGTCCTCCAAGGTCTCCCGCTGGCAGCCTTCCGGCGTTTCCCCGGCCTCCCCGGGGAGGCCGGTGCTTTCGGCGACCTGGCCGCTGACCTCGACCCGGGCCGTGGCGACGCCGTCGGCGACCGACATGACCGCGCCGCCGGAGGTCTGGTTGGGCCGGTCCGTGACCGTGAGGCCGTTGGGAGCCAACTCCCGGAAGAGCCCGCTGAAACCGGCCGACGGAACCACCCCCCTCGCGCCCGGGTCGAGGGGCTCCTCGGGCGCGCCGTGCAGCACGTCGGCGCGATCGAAGAGCCGCTGCCAGACGGGCTCTTCGGAGAGCGCGACCAGCTCCGCCTCGCTGAGCGGGGCCGCCCTGCGCGGGGACTCCTCCTGCGCCTGGGGGGCGAGGTCGACGGTGAGCCTCCGCAACCCGTCCTTCCCCGACCCCCAACTCGTCGGCGACTCCACCCGCACGCTCCAGGAACGCTGGTCTGCCAGACGCAGGGCCCCGTCATCACCGCTCTCCGAGGCGCCACCGCCGTCCTGGTCCTGGTCCTGGTCCTGGCCGATGATGTCGAAACTCTGATCCTCTGGATCCCTCTCCGTCACCGAGCGCACGGAGCCGTCGGGCAGCTCGCTCTCCTCACATCGCGCCTCGTCGGGAACGACGGGCGCACAGCCGGCGTGGGCGCCCCAGTCCTCCGTCAGCCCGCGGGAGAGTGCCACCTCCAGCGTGTAACTCGCCTCCCCCGACTCGATCACGAACGACGCGACGGGCTCCGCCGACTGGTCGACGCCCACGGCCACCGTCCGCGCGACCCGCACGTCCTCGGGAAGCATCCCGCGCACGGCCGCAGTCAGCTCGGCCTCGGTCTCTGGCACCCCCGCCGTCGCGGCGACGCCGTCACCGTCCGCCGCCTTGCCGCTGCCGCCGGGGAGTTGGGTGGCGAGCACGGCGACTCCCGCGACGGCGACGGCCCCGGTCACGGTGGCGGCACGTCGACGCCACAGCCGCGCCCGCCCGCGCCGCAGGCCGCCGTCCACCAGCACCTCGGCGTCCGGCCGGAACCCGCCGCCCGCCGCCCGCAGTTGGGTGGCGAGCGTCCGCTCGAACGGGGTGAGCTGCTCATTGTCTGGCTCGTTGCTTGGCACGTTGTCTGGCTGGTTGGTCATCGGGCCCCCCTTTCACCGGGCTTCAGACGGCGGTCAGTTCGGCGAAGCCGGTCTGCTCCAGCTCGCTCCTGAGCTTGGCCAGCGCACGGCTGGAGCGGGAACGGACGGCGCTGGAGCTGGTGCGCAGGGCAGCCGCCGTCTGTTCGATGCTGAGGTCTTCCAGGTAGCGCATGACCACCACCGCCCGGTCCTTCGGCGGCAGGGTCGCGATGGCCTGGATCAAGGTGACCCGCAGCGAGAAGTCTCCTATCTCCACGGGCTCGTCCGGGAGCCAGGCCGCGGGCTGCTCACTGCTGCTACGCCGCCTGCGATGCGTGACGCAGGCGCGCACCAGCACCTTGCGCGCGTAGGCATCCGGATTCTCGATGCAGCGCTTGCGGCCCCACACGGTGAACATCCGTCCCAGGGTCTCCTGTACGAGGTCCTCGGCGAGGTGGGTGTCGCCACCGACCATCAGGCACGCCGACCGGAAGAGCCGCTGACTCCGACTCGCGGCGAACTGGCGAAAAGACTCCTCGTCTCGCCGCCTCATCACATCCCCCTGGCTCTCTTACTCAGGACCGTGGCCGTGGTGTCGTCCGCCACCGTGGCCCCTTCGCTGGTGGCACGGACGCCGATGCGGCGCCCTACACGGCTGGCGACCGCGCGGGCGCGGAGAGCCCGGATATCAGGAGGCGAAGCGTCGTCACCGGCCGTTCGTCCGCGCACGCGCCGCGCTCCCCCGCCCTCACCTCCTCACTCACCGCTGACACACCGCGCCTCGGGATTGGCCCGAATGCCGGGCTTCCCGACCGCGGCGGCGTCAACGCCGGCATCCGCGAACGCGTCGCGGTCCGCACCGTGGCACCGATGACCACGATGGCCCTCGCGACCGCCGCCCCCAGCAAGGCGAAGAGAGCGGCGACGGCTGCCGGCCGCGGCCGACCTCCCGGCGTCGTCTCGCTGCGCTTACTCATGTCGCACGTCTTCCTCACGCTGTCCCACCTCGGGGCCCTGCGGGGATCCGTCCCCCCGATCCCCCGGCTCCTCCGATGAGGCACTTCACCTATCTCGTCCCTCACCTATAGAGACGCTCGAGGCCCCGTCGGATGTCGCAGCCCTCGCGAAGATTTCTCTCCCGCCGCCACCGGCGAGTGCTCAGGGCGGCGTGCGCGGAGCCGCCACCCCGTCAGGACGACGCGGCGGGGCACGGCGAAAGGGGGGTGCCGGTCCGGCACCCCCCTTGTCCTCGCCTACGGCCGATCCGGCCGGAGGGCGGATCAGCCGATGAGCTCCCGCCACTCATCGGCCACCGCGATGTCACCCAACTCCTCGCTGCTCAACGGCGTACCGTCCCGCGAGGGCCGTTCGTTCTCACCGGCCCGGTTGTAGGCGGTGAGCGCGATGCTGCCGCCTTCGTCCGGGTAGCTGAGGGTGGCACCGCTGTACGCCAGCGGGGTGTCCTCGGTGGCCTCCTTCTCGCAGAGGCTCAGCGTGCTGCCGTCCTCCAACTCGCTGGCCGTGCAACGCGCGTCATCCGCGCCCGTCGCGGAAGCGGACCCCGCCGAGGTGCCCCCGCCGGCGGCCTCGGCAGCAGACGAACCCGGCATGGGGCCGCCGGCCTCGACACGGACCATGCCCGGGCCCTCGCCGTCGTCGGCGACAAGGTCCGCCACGCCCGGCCATTCGGAGTCCAGGTCGGTGACCTCGACCTCGTCGGGCGCCAGGGAGAGGAAGGTGTCCCGCAACTCCTCACCGGGGTAGGGGTCGTCCTCCGGAGGCTCGTTCGGAGCGTCGGGCGGTCCCCACTCCTCCTCGACCAGGTCCAGCACCTGCTGCCAGACCGGGGCCTGCGCGACCTCGGCCAACTCGTCCACGCTGACCGGCATCTCGTCCGGGCCCGGGGCGTCGTTCCCCTCCGGGTACCGCTCCGCCACCCGGACCGTGCGGAGGGTCTGGTACCCGTCCGCCTCGCCTCCCGGCCCGTTCCACACGGCCTCCCACTTGCCGGGCTCGGGCTCGTCGGTCTCCTCCCCCCTGGGCTCCCACGTCCAGTAGGAGAGGACGCCGCCGTCGGGCAACTCCGTCTCCTCGCAGAAGACGTAGTCGAACTCGTCGACCATGCCCGTGCAGCCTGCCTCGTCGCGCCAGTCCTCCACGCCCCGCTGCCCGGCGGCCAGATCGACCGGGGCGCCGGCGGACTCGTCCTCCGCCAGCAGGGAGGCGGTGACCTCCCAGTACTCGTCGACGCCCTGCCCCTCGGCATCCGAGGTCTCCACGCCTTCAGGCAGCAACTCCTCCAGCGCCTCGACCACATCCTTCTCCGTACGGGGCACCTCGTCCTCCGCCACCGGCGCGTGGGACCTGTCCGGCTCGGCATGGCTGGTCGAGGCGATGACCACGGCGGCCGTCGCGCCGGCCGTGACGGCCGCCACCGCTGCCAACCGCCGCTTCGACCAACGCCGTCCTGCGGCCTCCTCGCTTTGCTCACTCATGTCGTGCGTCTTACTCATAGATATCCCGTCCTGCGGGTCTCGTGGGCTTGGGCCTCGCGGCCTCTCGGCGGGCGCGCTTTC
The DNA here is from genome assembly GCF_006335015.1 of Streptomyces sedi. Taxonomy (GTDB): domain Bacteria; phylum Actinomycetota; class Actinomycetes; order Streptomycetales; family Streptomycetaceae; genus Streptomyces; species Streptomyces sedi. The sequence continues at coordinate 166,668 of NZ_VDGT01000004.1, read as the reverse complement.
ACACGTCCCGTCCTCACCCAGGAAGACGTCCCGGCCCACGCACGCCGTCGCAGGCGGAAGCAGAGTTTTTCCGAACCGGCGCACGCCGTCTTCTCGCGGGAACGGGACGTCCACGGGCCGACCGTACGATCCCCCGGGCGGTGGCGCCGCCGAACGGCGGCGCCACCCGAACCATCGTCCAATTTGTGCTGGTCAGCGCAGCTCTTTCGCTCACCGTGACTCAGCGACGCCTCGCTCGCCCCGGGAGCTCGACGCTCACATCGCCGTCACAGCTGTCACTCGCAGGAGCGACTCCGCGGGAGCCGCTACTCGGACGCGTCGACGGGCGCCTCGGCCTCGTCCTGCGGACCGTAGCCGAACCCGCCATCGGGATAGCCGCCGATGGCTTCCTCAGGCTGTACCGCGTCCTCCGCCGCCGCGGCATCGCCCGAGACCTCCTCGGCCAGATCGCTCGGGCCGTACCCGTAGCCTCCGTCGGCGTATCCGCCGATGCCTTCCTCAACCTCGATCGACGCGCCCCGCTCCGTCCGCGGCTCCTCACCGGAAAGCCCCGGCTGGGCCTGACTCGGCGAGGCGACGATCAGGGTCGCCAATGCCGCGGACGCGACGGCGCCTATACCTGCCAGGCGCAGTTTCGTTGACCGACTCGTCGTCTTCTGGCTGTCGTCGCTCATGCGCTTCGACCCCTCGTAGCTCTCCGGGCGGGGCCCGAAGGGCCTCCGCCGAGCGGACTCTTCTCCCCTCTCACCCTGCCACCTGGATAGACACTCCAGCCCGGCCTCAATGTCGCAGTAGTCCCAAAAGTTTGTGAAGCCGCCGCCACTCTGACGTAGAAGGGTCCACACAAAAAGCCCGCAGCTCAGGCGACCGGTGCCCGGCGATCAGTGCTCGGCGCGGAGCGCCGCTCCCGGCGGCGCCCCGCTCTCCCGAGGGTCAGCGCGCCGCCTCCGCGGCGACCTCCAGCTCCTCGGCCGGGACCACGGAACCCGTCTCGTCCTCCCCGTCCCAGTCACCATCGGCCTCGGCGGCAGCCTCCGCCGGCATCGGCTCGGCCTCGGCGGCCTCGGCGATCACGTCAGCCCCGGGCTCCGCCTCCGCGGCGACCTCCAGCTCCTCGATCGGGACCACGGGACCGGTCGTGTCCTCCCACTCCGCGTCGTCCCCCTCGCCCGCCTCCGCCGCGACCGCCCCGGCCTCGGCGGCAGCGTCCGACGCCCCCTCGGCCGCGATCTCCAGCTCCTCGATCGGGACCACGGAACCCGTCTCGTCCTCCCCGTCCCAGTCACCATCGGCCTCGGCGGGCGCGCTCCGCTCGCCGGACACGTCCCCAGCGGACGTCCCGGGCTGGGCGTGACTCGTCGCGGCAACGCCCATCGTGGCGAACGCCGCCGCGACGAGGGCGGCTATGCCGACGAGTCGGCGCTGCTTCGTCGACCGGCTTTCCGTACCGCGGCTGTGCTTGCTCATGCGTACTTCTCCTTGGCTCTCTCTGGGCGGGCCTGCTGGCGTTCTCCGGCGAGCGGGCTCCTCGCCCTCCTCGCCCCGCCACCTATAAAGACGCGTCGGCACAGCCCGCATGTCGCAGACTTTCCAGCATTCCTCTCGCGACCGCCGCCGGCTCAGTCCTCAGAAGAGGAGGAAGCGGCGGAGGGAGAGGAGGAGGCGGAGCGTGTGCCGGCGCCGTTCTGGTGGATGTGAGTGTCGCCGTCGGTCACGGCGCGCAGACGGTGCCGAGTTCGCGCGGCGTTGGTCCGGACAACCGACCCGCCGTCGGGCGGGTCGAGACGTGGTCGCCGTCACCCGCGACGACCGACCCGTGGGCGTCGCCCCCGGTCCGCACACCGCGATGGTCGCCTGACGCGGTCGTCATGTCGCGGCCCCGCGGCCGTTCGCGCGCAACCGAACGGCCTCGGAGAGGGCGCGTTCGTGGCCGGCTCGCGCCGCACGCCGGGAACGTGCGCCTCGGGCCCGCCGGCGCCGCCAGCGGCTGACCGTTCGGGTGCTGGCGCGCCTTTCGAAAGCCGCGCCGGCGCGCGCCGTGCTCGCGCAGGCGCCCCCTCGGTCGTGGCCGCCGTGCTGATCTCCCGCCACATCCACGATGAGCCCGTGCGCCACGGCTACCCGGGAATCGACCGGGAGGGGCCTGACCACATCTCTCGGACCACACCGCCCCGCCCCCTGGCCGACCGTCGCAACCACCCAGCCCGCCGATACCCGCGTCCGCGCGGCCCGCACCGACCGAACCCGCGAGCCCCCGGCGAGTGCCCGGCCCGCTCGCACCGCCCCGCCCCGCTATCGACGGCCCGTGACCGCGCGCACCGCTCGACCAACGCCGGTCACGCAGGCCACGCAGCGGCCCACCCGCCGCGGATCTCGTCGTGCGGCCCCCCTCTCAGAGGATCACCTCCCCCGCCGGCGGCGGGCCCGGCGGTGTGGCGCCCGGGGCGAACGGGGAGCCGCCGAGTTGCTCGCGGTGGTGGGGGGTCGACCAACCGGACAGGTCGGGGCCGGCGGGCACCACGCCCGTCGGGTTGATGCCGGTGTGCACCCGGTAGTAGTGCTGCTTGATGTGGTCGAAGTCGACCGTGTCGCCGAACCCCGGCGTCTGGTAAAGGTCCCTGGCGTACGCCCAGAGCACGGGGTCCTCGGTCAGCTTGTTGCGGTTGCACTTGAAGTGGCCGTGATACACCGCATCGAAGCGCACCAGCGTGGTGAAGAGCCGGATGTCGGCCTCCGTGATGTGGTCGCCGACCAGGTAACGGCGCTCCGCCAGACGGTCGGAGAGCCGGTCGAGCCGGTGGAAGACGTCCGCGTACGCCGCCTCGTACTCGTCCTGGTCGGTGGCGAACCCGGCGCGGTAGACCCCGTTGTTCACGTCGCGGAAGACGTCCTCCGCGATCTCGTCGATCTCGTCCCGCAGCCGCTCCGGGTAGAGGTCGGGCGCGCCCGGCCGGTGCAGGGCCGTCCACTCGGTGGCCAGGTCGAGGGTAATCCGCGGGTAGTCGTTGGTGACCAGCACCCCGCTCGGCACGTCCACGATCGCCGGCACGCTGACCCCGCCCGGGTAGTCCGTCTCGCGCGCGTCATACGCCTCGTGCAGGAAGCGGACTCCCAGTACCGGGTCCCGTTCATCGGGGTCCAGCGTGAACCGCCAGCTGCGGTCGTCCTGGATCGGGTCGACCACCCCGAGGGAGAGCGCGGACTCAAGCCCGAGCAACCTCCGCGAGATCAGCGCCCGGCTCGCCCACGGGCAGGCACGGCTGACCACCAGCCGGTAACGCCCCGCCTCCACCGGCCACCCGTCCTCGCCCGCCGCCGTGATCCGGTCGGTGAAGTGGCTCCGTGAACGCTTAAATTTCTTACGGCCGTACTCGGTGTTGCCCTCGCCCAACCCGGTCATGGCGTTCCCCGCGTCCTCGTCGTTTCCGTTTCGGACGCAGCGTGCCCCCACCCGCCGCGTTCATGCCGCACGTCACCCCGGGAAACGGTGAACGGCACACCAGCGGATCAACAAGGCCCGGGCGTCGGGAGTCGGCCGGCGAAGAACGCCCCGGGAGGCACACCCACCATGCTCCTGAACTCGGCGGCCATGTGGGACTGGTCGTAGTAACCGGTCGCCGCGGCGAGTCGCGCCAAAGTCGCCGGGTCGCCCCGCCGACCGTCGGCGAGCGCCCGGCGCACGCGGGAGATCCGGGCGTAGGACTTGGGCGGCAGCCCGAGGTCCTCGGTGAGCAGTCGTCTGAGGTGGCGTTCGCTGACGGACAGCCGGTGCGCCAGGTCGGGCAGCCGGGCCGGGCCCCGGCGCGACAGGATCTCGGCGGCGTCGGCGATGAGAAGGGCGCGGGAGGGTTCCTGGAACGGGTGGGCGTCGAGGCGGCTCCGCAGGGCCGCCGCGAGCTGCCCGGCGATCAGCTCGGGGGCACCGCCGAGGCCCAGCAGCCGCCGTTCCAGACGGGCGCCCGCGGCGCCCCACAGGTCGGCGAGCGGCGTCACCCGGTCCACCAACTCGCCGACGGGCACGCCCAGCACGGGACGGGTGACGCCGGGCCGCAGCCGGAACCTGAGACAGACCGGCAGCGGTTTGCCCGTGTGGTAGGAGGCACGGGTGCGGGGGCCGACGACGAGCAGGTCGCCCTCGCCCTCGGGGGTCACGCGGAGGACCAGGGCCGTTGCCGGGTCCGGCAGCTGGGTGAACCCGGCGTCGGTGGAACCGCTCAGGTCGCACACCTCCCCGAGGGGCGCGACCAGGCCGTCGACGGTCTTCACCCCACCGACCCTACTGCGGGGGATTCCGCCGAACGGGCCCGTCGCGCGTTCCGCCGAAGGCCCCACCTCACGCTCCACCGAAGACATCACCTCGCGTTCCGCCGAAGGCCCCCGTCGCGCTCTCCGTCGAAGACCCCCGTCGCGCCTTCCGTCGAAGGCCCCGCCGCCGGCCCGGGACGCCTCCGGACCCGGCCGATTTTTCCTAGGAACCGGCGGAAACGCCCTGGCAGCCTGGCGATCATGATCCTCATCACCGGTGCCACCGGCACCATCGGTCGAGAAGTGGTCCGGCTACTGGCGGCGCGCGGAGAGAGCGTGCGCGCGGCGACGCGCGCCCCCGCGCGGGCCGCCGCCGTGCCCGCCGGGGTCGAGGTCGTGCGGGCGGACTTCGACGACCCCGCCTCGTGGGAGGCCGTGGCGGAGGGGGCGCACGCCGTGTTCATGCTCAGCGCCCCGGGCCCCTGGCTCCCCCGGCACGACGCCACGCTCCTCGCCGCGGCGCGGTCGGCGGGCGTGCGGAAGGTGGTGAAGCTCTCGGCGATCGGAACGGGCGAGGCGCACGGAGCCCGGGTCGGGGACTGGCACCTCCCGGGGGAGGAGGCGGTGCGTTCCAGCGGCCTGGAGTGGGTGGTGCTGCGGCCGTCCGGCTTCGCCTCCAACGCCCTGGGCTGGGCCGACGCCCTCAGAAGCGGCGCGCCGGTGCCGAACCCGATGGGGGCCGGCGGCCAGGGCGTCATCGATCCGGGGGACGTCGCCGAGGTGGCGGCGTTGGCCCTGACCTCGTCCGGTCACCACGAGAGCGTCCACACCCTGACCGGGCCGGAGTCGCTGAGCGTGCCCGACATGGCCGCGCGGCTCGGCCGGGTTCTCGGCCGGGCGGTGGAGACCATCGACCTCACGCCCGAGGAGTACCGCGACGGGCTGGTCGCCGCGGGGCTGGATCCCGCGTTCGTCGAGGCCGCCGTCGACGGTGCGCGTCGTGTCGCGGAGGGCGGCGTCGCCGACCTGACCGACGACGTGGAACGGGTGCTGGGCAGGCCACCCCGCACCTTCGCCGCCTGGGCCCACGACCACCGCGCTGACTTCACCGGCTGACGTCAGGCGGCGGAACGGTTCCCCCGCGCACGCCCGTCGCGCCCTCACGCGGCGGCCGTCATGAACAAGCCAACGGGCATCGCGGGCAACGGAGTTGTGGACGGGGTGGTTTCGAAGTGGCCGGGTTGGAGGTACGTTGCTAACGGGAGCGCTCCCACGACGCACGGCGGCATACCTCGACCACGGTCGGGCGACACCACCCCACAGCCGCGCACGGTGGAGGGCGAGGCGCAGGAGAGCCGTTCGCCGGCCGGCCACGGGAGTTGGCGGTCGCACGACCCGAGGTCGAGGAGGACTCTAGAGGAGACCCCCCACATGGCCATTCGACCTCCCACCGACCGGAGCACCTCCGCCCGGCGCACCTCGCCGCTCGGCGGGACACGGGCCCGCAGGGCACGCTTTCTGAGCCTGCTGGTGACCGCGCTCGTCGCCATGGTGCTGACGAGCCTGCCGTCCCCCGCAGCGGCGCACGGCGTCGCCATGTCCCCCGGCTCGCGGACGTACCTCTGCTACCGGGACATGATCGAGAACGGCACGCCGGCCAACCCGGCCTGTGCCGACGCGGTGGCCGAGAGCGGCACCAACCCGCTGTACAACTGGTTCGCCGTGCTCGACTCCAACGGCGGCGGCCGGACCGAGGGCTACATCCCCGACGGTGAGCTGTGCAGCGGCGGCAGCAACGGGCCCTACGACTTCTCCTCCTACAACGCGGCCCGCGACGACTGGCCGAGCACCGACCTCCAGGCCGGCTCGACCATCGAGTTGCAGTACAGCAACTGGGCCGCCCACCCGGGTGACTTCGACGTCTACATCACCAAGAGCGGCTGGTCCCCCACGGACTCCCTCGGCTGGGGCGACCTCGAACTCCTCGGCAGCGTCACCGACCCGCCCCAGACCGGCGGCGCCGGCTCCGACGGCGGCCACTACTACTGGGACGTGAACCTGCCGTCCGACCGGACCGGCCAGCACATCCTCTACGTGCACTGGATCCGCTCCGACAGCCAGGAGAACTTCTACTCCTGCTCGGACGTCGTCCTGAGCTGAGCCCGCGCACGGGCGAACGGCCGCCCCGGCCGTTCCCGCCCGACCAGCTCACCCCGCCCCCGCCCGGCCACGCTCCGGGCGGGGGCGCGGGGCGTGCGGCGGGGGCGTGCGGGCGGGCCCGGGTCAGGCGGGGGGTGGGGGAGCCAGGTGGGCCACCTCGCGCGCGAAGAAGGTGCGGACGTCCTCGGCGGCCGTGAACAGTTCGCGCAGATGAGCGCCCCAGCGACGCACGGTCTCGCGGTCGGTGAAGCGGACCGCCCCCGCCGGGCGACCCCGGTCGTCGTAGCGCACGCGGAAGAGGGTCCGATCACCGAGTGACACCAACTCGGGCAGGGGCCGCCCGGCCGCCGCCTCGTCGAAAGCGATCTCGGAAGCGGGAAGAACGCGCACGGAGTGGCCCGATTCGGCTCGCATCCGAAGCCAGTGCAACTCCCACTGGACATAGGGCGTCACCGGCTGCTCCACCACCCGGACGCGGTGCCGGACCGCGCCGCGCGCCGCCTGTTCCTCGGCGGCCCGGCGGGCGGATTCCCGTTCGCTCTCGAAGAGGCGCAGCGCCTCCTGCCAGTCGCCACGCCGCAACGCGTCCCGACTCGGGTCGTCGACCTCCTCGAAGTGCTGGAGGCGTTCGAGCTTGAACGAGTCCGCGCCGCGGACGACCGCTCTGCGCTCACGGAAGTCCTGCCTGAACTCGGAACGGGTCAGGAGCGTCCCCGTTTCGTCAGCGAGGAACGGAGCACGGAGGTCACTCATCGGGAATGTCCCCCTTGGCGGCGCGCAACATCCCGCCCGGGATCACGACCAGCCGCTCTTCGGCGTCCAGCGCGACTCCCGGCGGCAGACGGGAGGCGTAGTGTCCGGGCTCGTCTCTCCCCGCTCTCACGGTCGCTGTCGTGGCCGCCCTCATGGTCGCTCTCATAGTCACCGTGGGTATCCACGGCGATACCGGGAACGAGGCCCCGGGTGGGAGCGTGTTCGCGCCATTCGACGGCGCGCGAGCGACGGCTCCGCCGGGCGGCGCACGCGGCGGAGCCGGGCGTAGCAGGCGGCCGGCCGTTCGACGGGCGGTTCTGCCCAACGTCTCAGCCTGCCGACGGCTCCCCGTCGTCGCTTCCGTCGCCGTCGTCGGCTTCCTCTTCGTCGGACGCGGTGGGGTCGTCGGGCTCCGGGGACTCGGCCTCCAACTCCTGAGTCAGGTAGTGGTCCAGGCGGCTGCCCCGGCTGCGGGCGATGCGGTGGAGGTCGCGGAGTGCGGCGGTGAGGCAGGTGCCGAGGTCGGCGAGATCGGCGCGCTCGCAGCTCTCGTCCTCGATCATGCCGTCGCTGAGGTCGATCAACAGCTCCGCGTACCGCATCTGCTTCCGCTCGGCCTCGTCCGCGAACGCGGTGACCCGGCCGCGTCCGCCGCCGGCGAGATAGCAGGGCCGTCCCAACGCGTCCTCCCAGGGCAGCAGTCGGGCCGGCTTGTCGTCGATAACGATCATCTTGGGTGCTCCTTGACTCAGGTTCTGGTGTGGTCGACGCAGAAGATCGACAGTTGGCGACCGATCTGTAGCGAACCCCTCACAGCCTGGAACCAACGCAACTAGCCTGGCCAGAGAGTCGCGGGTGACAGTCGACCCGTCGCAGGAGAGGCAACGATGAGCAACACCTATGGGGAGTGGTTGAGGGCCCAACGCGAGAGCGCCGGCCTCACACAACAGGAGCTGGCGGAGCGGGCGATCATGACCCGCTCGCACATCTCCCACATCGAGGGCGGTCGCCGGGTCCCGTCCCGCGAGGACGCCCGCAGGCTGGACAAGGCGCTGAACACCGGGGATGTGCTCAGCACGTTCCTGCCTGGGGGAGGTGACGAGCGGGCCCTTGCCGACTACTTCGAGCCGGTCGAGCCACTGCAACAACAGGCCACGATCATCCGAGAGTTCGCCCTGTCCTACGTACCCGGCCTGCTGCAAACCGAGGACTACGCGAAGGCCGTTCTGGGATCGGCCTTCCCTCCGGTGGGTGAGGCGGAGCGTGACAGGCGGGTTGTCGCTCGCCTGAATCGTTCCCGCGTACTGGATGACCCCGTGTCACCCGTACTGTGGGCGTTGATCGACGAGGCCGCACTGCGCCGTACGGTAGGTAGCCGAGAGGTGATGTCACAGCAGATCGGCCACTTGGTGGAGCTAACCGAGGTGGGCAGAATCAGAACCCATGTGATGCCACTGCAGAACGCCTACCCACTGATGGAGGGCACGCTGACCCTCATGTGGTTCGAAGACCAGCCGCCATGTGCCTACAGCGAGGGCCACGAATTCGGCCGGTTGCATGACGCCCCTGCCGTAGTTCAAAGGCTCCAGAACACATACGATTTGGCGTTGGGCGAAGCCTTGCCCCAGGAAGACTCCCTCACTCTGATGAGGGCCATCGCGAAGGATCACCTCACGCCATGACCAACCGCTCCATCCCCGTCGCCGCCGCAACGCGTGGATGGCGCAAGTCCTCCTACAGTGGCCCCAACGCGGACAACTGCCTGGAGGTCCGGGACGACCAGCCCGGCGCCGTCCCCGTCCGCGACTCCAAGAACCCCACCGGACCCCACCTGCTGATCCCCGCCGCCGCCTGGGACGCGTTCCTCGGTCTCGCTCGGGGCTGACCCCGGTCAGAGGTCAGAGCACCGGCGGGGTGATGGTGAACCTCGCGTTGATCCGGGCGTGGACCGTCTGGCGCCTGGGCTCCAGGTCGAGGGCCGCGGGGGCGGGAGACGCCGCCGCGCGGCCCGCCGGGGCCGCCGCCGCGCCGTAGCCGCCGCGGGCGGCGCCGAACTCGGGCTGGCCCTCCGCGCCCAGGTCGGCTATGTCGATCAGCCCGGCCAACTCCGAGCCCACAGCCTCCGCGTACTCCCGGGCGCGGGCGACGGCCTGGCGCACGGCCTCCTGGCGGGCCTCGCGGTGCACGGGCGAACCGGGGCGCAGGCCCCACCAGGGGCCGGAGACGCTGGTCAGCTCCAGGTCGGCGAGCCTCGTCGTCACCTCGCCGAGCGCGGTGAAGTCGTTGAACACCGCCTGGACATGGACCTTCCCCTGGTACGCCCGCACCCGCTCGCCGCGACCGCGCAGCTCGGGGCTGATGGAGAACGCTCCGGTCTCCAGCTTCTCCGTCGCGTCACCGTAGGAACGGAGCAGGTCCAGCACCGCGTTGTTGCGCATCGTCAGGTCGTTCAACGCGGCGCGGCGGTCGCTGCCGCGCGCGCCGACCGTGACCCCGATCCGCGCGGTCTCCGGGTCGACTTCGAGCCGGGCCTCGCCGCGCACGGCGACGCGCGGTCCCGTGGTCGGGTGGTCGGCTGGGCTTTCCGCGTGGGTCATGGGCGCTGCTCCGGGAGGGGAGTGAGGAGTCGGACGAAGGGGTCAGTGGAACCGTAGGCGAGGGCACTGACAGTCCGACCGGGCCGACCGGCTCATCTGGGGGCGCGGATGATCGAGAAGATCACCCGCAGGACCAGGACACCGCTGAACATCAGCAGGTTGAGTCCGATGACGTCGTAGAGGGTGAGGGAGCCGGCGATCTCGTTGGCCTCGGCGTCGTCGGTGCGGAGGAGCAGCACGCCCATCAGTCCGATGAGTCCGCCGAGGAACGACAGCAGCACGTCGTTGACGATGCCGCGGATGAAGCGGCGGTCCCGTGGGTCGGCCAACAGCCGTACCTGGAAGCCGAGTCGGCCGCCCTCCAGGGAGTCGGTGATGCGGTCGATCCGGCGGGGCAGCCGGCGGATCACCGGGACCAGGGAGAGCGTCTCCTCGGCGATGGTGCGGCCGGCGGCCTCGGGGGTGAGCTTCTCCTGTATCTGGCCGGCGGCCAGCGACTGGGCCTCCTCGACCAGGTCGAAGTCGGGCGCGATCCGCTGCACGGAGCCGGTGATGGTGCCGATGGCGCGGAAGACGGCGGCCAACTCCGGGGGCACGCGCAGCCCGTGCGCGGTGACCATGACGAACAGCTCGGCGAAGATGGCGGCCTGGTCGGGCGGGCCGCCGGGCGCCAGGTGCTTGGCCATGAACCGGCCGAGCGAGCGCTCCAGTTGGTCGGCGTCGGTGTCCTCGTGGCGCTCGACCAGCTCCAGCATGGCGTCGCACAGGGCGGCCGGGTCCTGCCGGTGTATCGCCAGCAGCATGGTCTGGAGCGAGGAGCGCAGGGAACGGTCGATGCGGCCGACGGAGCCGAAGTCCAGCAGCACCAGGCGGCCGTCCTCCAGCAGCATGATGTTGCCCGGGTGCGGGTCGGCGTGGAAGACGCCGCCGGTCATGATCTGTTGCAGCAGGCAGCGCAGCAGCCTGCGGGCGACCTCGGTGGGGTCGAGGCCGCGCTCTTCGAGGACGGGGCCCGCCGTGTCGAGGGTGACGCCGTCGAGCCACTCCAGGACGAGCACCCGCTCGGAGGACAGCTCCTCGTAGACGCGGGGGATGGCGACGTCGATCTCCGGGTCGTCGGCGCCGGCCGAGGCGGCGATGGCGACCATGTTGCGCGCCTCGACGCGCAGGTCCAGCTCCTCGTGGAGGGAGGCGGCGAAGCCGGCGGCCAGCTCGGTGGCGCCGAAGTTCCTCCCCCAGTCCGTGTGTTGCTCCAGCTTGCTGCTGAGGCGGAAGAGGATGTCGAGGTCCTGCTCGACGACGTCGCGCGCGCTGGGGCGCTGCACCTTGACCGCGACCGCGTCGCCGTTGTGCAGCCGGGCCCGGTAGACCTGGGCCATGGAGCCGGCGGCCAGCGGCTGGGGGTCGAACTCGGCGAAGATCTCCGAGGGGTCGGCGCCGAGCGCCTCGCGGAGGACGGGGGTGATGCGCTCGGTGGGCTCGGGCGCGACCTGGTGCTGGAGTTGGGCCAGCTCCTCGATGAACTCCATCGGCAGCAGGTCGTAGCGGGTGGAGAGGAGCTGGCCGACCTTGACGAAGGTGGCGCCGGCCTCCTCCAGGGCGAGCCTGAGGTTGATCGCGGTGGAGCGGTAGCTCTCGCCGCTGGCCGGGCGTCCCTTTCGGCTGCGGCCCCGGCCGCTGAGGGCGCTGCCGAGGCCGTGGCGGATGGCGATGCGGCTGAGCGCCGAGTAGCGACGGGTCCTGGCGATCTGGCGGCGGATGCGGCCGGGCCAACGGACCACGTTGGCAAGGGAACCGGTCGGCAGCAGCACCTCGGAGAGCGCCAGGAAGAGCAGGGCGGCGACGGCGGCGAGGCCGAGCTGGACCGTGATCAGGGCGCCGCCTCGGGCGTCACCCATCAGCTGGCCGACCATCCAGAAGACGGCGGCGCCGGCACCGCCCGTGAGGGTGGCTCTGATCAGGCCGAGACGCAGCCCCAGGATGCGGCCGGCGCCGGCGGAGAGCGCGGCGACGAAGAAGGCGAGTGTGGCGGCGGCGATGACGAGGAAGAACGCCAGTTCCATCGATCCTGCCCTGGGGGCTAGCGGGTGTGTGGGGGCGAGGCCCGTGACGCTGGTGTGTGACGAGCGATGTCCAGACTGTCACCGAACGGCCGCCCATGACGGGGAGCGGGCCCAGTTTTCCTGAAGCTGCACCGATGGCCAGGGATTCCGGTCGTACCGATGGCCAGGGTTTCCGGAAGCTGCATCGGGCACCGACGGGAGGCCGCCCGGATGGTCTGCTACGGGGGGAACCGCTGTATGTCCAGCACGGTGCCAGCCTAGCTGGACCGGGAATTGGGGAGTCCGAGTTATGGGCAAGTCCAGGCTCGCGGATGTCGCTCCGCTGTCGCCCTCGCAACGCGATCTGCTCTCCCGCGCCCTCGCCGACGAGCAGGCGCTGGCGCTGCTGACCGGGCAGGTGGAGTGCGCGTGGGAAGGGCCCCTGGACGTCGCGGCGTTGCGTGCCTCGATCGGCACGTTGCTGCGTCGGCACCCGGCGTTGACGGCCGGGTTCCTGGCCGAGGACGCGGCGCGACCGGTGCGGTTCCTCCCGGCGGACCCCGAGTTGCCGTTCGTCGAGCACGACCTGAGCGCGTTGCCGCCGCTGCTGCGGGAGCGCGAGGTGGCGCGGCTGGCCGAGGTGGAGCGCGGGCGGCGGTTGGCGCCGGCGGAGCCGCCGCTGGTGCGGTTCACGCTGCTGCGGACGGCGCCCGAGCGGCATCTGCTGCTGGTGACGCACCACCAGTTGGCGCTGGACAGGTGGGCGCGGCCGTTGCTGGTCGCCGAGTTGCTGGCGCTGCTGGCGGCGGGCGGTTCGGACGAGGAGCTGCCGGAGCCGCCGTCGTCGCGCGGCTGGTTCGACTGGCAGGCGGCCAGGGACGCGGAGGCCGACGCGGCGGCGTGGCAGCGGGTGTTGGGCGAGATCAGGCAGCCCGGTTTTCTCACCCGTTCGGGCGACCGGCGGGTGCCGTTGGCGCGGGAGTCGTACGCGCATCCGCTGCCGGTCGGGCTCTCCGACCGGTTGAACGGGCTGGTGGACCGGACGGGTTCGACGCTGTCGGCGGTGCTGCACGCGGCGTGGGCGCTGGTGCTGGGGCGGTTCACGGGGCGTTCCGAGGTCGTGTTGGGCAGTGCGCTGCCGGGGCGTCCGGCGGAGGTGGCGGGCAGCGGTTCGCTGCTGGACGCGCTGGCGGGGGTGTTGCCGCTGCGGGTGGCGCTCGGGCCCGAGGAGACGCTGCTTGACCTGTTGCGGCGGGTTTCGGAAGGGCAGCGGGCGTTGGAGCCGCTGCCCTACGCGACGCCGCCGCGGCCGACGGACGGGCTCTTCGACACGGTGGTGGGCTTCGGGGTGCGTTCGGTCGCCGACGCGCTGGCGGACGGCGCGCCGGCGGGCGGTCCCCGGCTGGTGGGCGTGCGGGAGTTGGACTGCTCACCGCAGCCGTTGACGGTGCTGGGCAGCGCGGCGCCTGATCTGAGGCTGCGCTTCGACTACCGGCCTGACATCTTCGACCAGCCGGCGGTGGAGCGGCTGGCCGGCTGCCTTGAGCGGCTGCTGGTGGCGCTGGCCGACGACCCGGAGCAGCCGGTCGGCGCCGTGGACGTGCTGGACCCGGCCGAGCGGCAGCGGGTCCTGGTCGACTTCAACAACTCGGGGGTGCCGCTGTGGGCGCGCACCCTGCCGGAGCTCTTCGAGCAGCAGGTCAAACGGGGGCCCGAGCGGCCGGCGCTGCTGGGCGAGCACGGGCTGGCGACCTACGGCGAGTTGAACGGGCGGGCCAACCGGCTGGCGCGGCTGCTGATCGCGCGCGGCGTCGGCCCGGAGGACGTGGTGGCGTTGCCGCTGCCGAGGTCCGTCGATCTGGTGGTGGCGACGCTCGCGGTGGCCAAGGCGGGCGCGGTCTCGTTGCCGGTCGACCCGGCCGGCCGCGACGCGTGGCCGGCCGGGGTGCGGCCCGCGCTGACGCTCACCACCCGGGCGTGCGCGGCGGCGTTCACGACGGGGGCGCGCGCCGAGGTGCCGACGTTGCCGCTGGACGCGCCGGACACCCTGGTCGAGCTGGGCAGGGCCGAGTCGACGAACCCGACGGACTCCGACCGCCGTCGCCGGCTCCAGCCGGCGCACGCGGCGCTGCTGGTGGACGCCGGCGGGGCACGGGGCGCGACGGTGGTACCGCACACGGGGCTGGCGAGCCTGAGCGCGACGGCCGCGCAGCGCTTCGTCTTCACCGGCAACGACCGGGTGTTGATGTACGCCAGGCCGGGCTCCACGGGCTCGCTGCTGGAGCTGACGGTGGCACTGACCACGGGCGCCGCCCTGCTGGTCGCGCCCGCGGACGCGGGTGAACGGCGGCTGCCGACCGAGCTGATGACGCAGTGGCAGGTGACACACGCGCTGGTCGACGCGGCGGCGCTGTCGGGCGCCACGCCCGAGCAGCTGCCCTGGCTGCGGGTGCTGGTGCTGGACGGCACCGAGGTGGACGCCGCGCTGGTAGCGCGCTGGTCGCGCGGCCGGACGCTGGTCGGCGGCCTCTCGGCGGCGGAGACCAGCGCGTTGGCCGTGGTCAGCACGCCGCTGGGCGGCGGGCAGCCGCCGTCGCTCGGCGGGCCGGTCGTCGGGACGCGGGCGTTCGTGCTGGACGCGGCGCTGCGGCCGGTGCCGGTGGGGGTCGCGGGCGAGCTGTATCTGCTGGGCGCCGGCGTGGCGCGGGGCTACACGGGGCGCGCCGACACGACGGCGGAGCGGCTGGTGGCCTGCCCGTTCGGCGGTCCCGGGGCGCGGATGTTCCGCACCGGGCAGCTGGCGCGGTGGCGGCCCCACGGGCAGTTGGAGTATCTGGGCGCGGCGGCCGGGCGCGCGGCCGGCGGCCCCTCGGGCGTCGGGCTGCTGCCGGCGACGCCGCAGCTGCTGGCGCTCGCCGAGCGGCACGGAAGCCCGGAGGGGCACCAGGCGATGGTGCTCCAGGTGCCCGGCGGGCTGGACGAGTCGGCGCTGGTCGGGGCGTTGGGCGCGGTGCTCGACCACCATGACGCGCTGCGCGGCAGGCTGGTCGGCTCGGCCGCGATCGGCTGGGCGCTGGAGATCGCCGAGCCGGGCACGGGTGACGCGGCGGGCGCGTTCCGGCGGGTCGACGTGTTCGGCCGTTACGAGCGGGAGTTGGGCGCCTCGGTGGACGCGGCGCTGGCCGAGGCGGCCGGCGAGCTGTCGCCGAGGGACGGCGTGATGCTGCGGCTGGTGTGGCTGGACACCGGGCCGGGGCGGGCCGGGCGGCTGCTGGTCGTGGCGCACCGGCTGGTGATCGACGACGCGTCCTGGCGGGTGCTGCTGCCCGATCTGCACGCGGCCTACCGGGCGTTGGCCGCCGGCGCCACGCCCCATCTGCCGGCGGTGCGCACCTCGGCGCGCGCCCTGGCCCTGGACCTGGCGCGGCAGGCCGCCGCGCGCTCCGCCGAGCTGGACGGCTGGCGGCAGGTGTTGGACGCGCCGGACGCGCCGGTGGCGCCGGGCGGCGCGGGCGCGGGACGGCACACCGTGACGGTCGACCCGGCGGTGTCGGCCGCCGTGCTGCGCGCCGGCGCCGGACTGTCGGTCCCCGGCCTCCCGGTGAACACGGTGGACGTGCTGCTGACGGCGCTCGGCGTCGCGGTCGCCGAGTGGCGCGCGGAGCGCGGGCTGGGCGGCGGGCGGCGCACGCTGGTGGAGATCGTGGAGCACGGCAGGGGCGAGGGTTCGGGCGGGGCCGATCTGTCGCGCACGGTCGGCTGGTTCGCCAACAGCTACCCGGCGGCCGTCGACCCCGGCGAGGTGCCGGCCGAGGCGCTGGGCCGGGTCGCCGGCCAGCTGCGCGCCCTGCCGGGCCGCGGCGCCGGCTTCGGCCTGCTGCGCTGGCTCAACGCGGAGACGTCCGCCGTGCTGGCGGGGGCGCCGGAGCCGAGGATCGTCTTCGGCTACCGGGGCCGCACCCCCGGCACGGGGCAGGACTCCGACTGGCTGCCGGTCTCCGAGGCCGCCGAGGACGGCCGAGCCCCGCTGCCGCCCGGCCGTCAACTGGGCCTGGAGGTGCGGACCGTGGAGTCCGGCCGGGGCCCGGTGCTGACCGCCGAGTGGCGCGGCGGCGACGGCCTGGGCGAGGCGGAGCTGACCGCCATCGCCGGGCACTGGCTGGCCGCGCTCGCCGATCTCGCGGGGCAGCGCCCCGCCGACGCCGGCCCGCCGGCCGCCGAGCCGGCCGCGCTCACCGGGCCCGGGCCGCTCACCGCGCGCCAGTCGGAGCTGCTGGGCGCGCTGGCGCCCGGCGAGGGCCGGGCGGCGGTGCACGCCGCGCAGTTGACGCTGGACCTGGAAGGCCCGCTGGACGCGGCGCGGCTGCGCGGCGCGCTCGACGCGCTGCTGCGCCGGCACGACGCGCTGCGCACCGGGCTCGCCCCGGCCGGCGCCGAGGCGCCACGGCCGGCGGGCGACCTGCCCTGGCAGGAGATCGACCTGGGCGACGTGCCGGCCCACCGGCAGGACGGCAGGCTGCTGTCCGTGCGGCGCAGCGAGCGCGACCAGCCGTTCGCGCTGGACGCCCCGCCGCTGGCCAGGGGCGCCCTGGTGCGGCTCGGCGCGGACCGGCACCAACTGGTGCTCACCGCGCACCGGCTGCTGCTCGACGACCGTTCGCTCTCGCTGCTCCCCGGCGAGCTGCTGCATCTCTACGCGGCCGACGACCTCGCCGCCGTCCCCGCGGCCCCCTCCTACCGGGCGGCGCTGCCGGAGCTGACCGCGCTCGACGGGGAGGCGGACCTCGCGGCGTGGCGCGCGGTCCTCGCCGACCTGGGCGGGCCGACGCTGGCCGCCGAGGCGCCGGGCGCGCCCGACACGGCGCGGGAGACGGTCGCCGTCGAGCTGTCCGACTCGGTGACCGAGCGGCTGACGGCGACACTTCACGCCAGGGGCGTGCCGCTGGAGGCCGCCGCGCACGCCGCGTGGGCGCTGGCGCTCGGCGCGTTGACCGGGCGTCGGGACGTGGTGCTCGGCGTGACGGCCCCCGGCCGGTCGCCCGAGGCGGCCGGCGCGCTCGGCCCGTTCGACCACACGGTGCCGCTGCGCGTGCGGATCGACCCGGCCGAGCCCCTTACGGAGCTGCTCGGGCGCGTCCACGCGGAGCGCACCGCGCTGCTGCCGCACGGCCGGGTGACCCTGGCCGCGCTGCGTCAACTGGCCGGCGCCGGAACGCTCTTCGACTCCTCTGTGCTGGTGCGGGAGCCGGCCAGGCCGGCGCACGCGGGCGAGCCGCGGCTGACGTCCGTGGGCAGGCTGGATGCCGAGGCGACGCCGGTCACGTTGGCCGTGGTCCCGGGCGAGCGCCTCACGCTGCGGCTGGGCCACCGGCCCGACGCGCTGGGCGGCGCCGCGGCGGCGCGGCTGCTGGGCCGCGTGCGGCAGTTGCTCACGGCGCTCGCCCTGACCCCGGGCGCCCGCACGGCGGCCGTGGGCCGGCCGGGCGAAGCGGAGCGGGTGCGCCTGACCGCGTTCCAGGGCCGCGCGGAGCGGGCCAGGGCGACGGAGACCGCGGTCGAGCGGTTCGAACGACAGGTCTCCGAGCGCCGTGACGCCCCCGCGCTGGTCACCGAGGCGGGCGAGCTGTCCTACGCCGAGCTGAACCTGCGCGCCAACCGGCTGGCCCGGCTGCTGATCCAGAGCGGCATCGGCGCGGAGCGGGTCGTCGCGATCGCGCTGCCGCGTTCCGCCGATCTCGTCGTGGCGATGCTCGGCGTGCTCAAGTCCGGTGCCGCGCACCTGCTGCTGGACCCGACGGAGCCCCTGGTCCGCACCGAGCGGCTGCTGACGGCCGCCGCGCCGCTGCTGCTGATCACCGACCAGGCGAACAGCGGCCGGTTGCGCACCGGGCTCGGCCCCGGGCGTCTGATCCTCGACGACCCGGGCGTGGTCCGTCAGTTGACCAGCGGCTTCGGCGAGCCGAACGACCCCGAGCCGGCCTCGGACGGCCCCTCGGACGGCTCGTTGGACTCCGAGGCGACGACGCAGCTGCGCCTCTCCGACGTCGCCGGCGGCCGTCCCGACCAGGACACCGCCGCCGACCGGGACCGTCCGGCGGGCAACGCGGGCGACCCGACCGACGCGGAGCGCGTCGCGCCGCTGCGGGGCGCCAGCCCGGCCTATGTCAGCCACGCCAGGGACCAGGCCTCGGGCCCCGGCGCGCTGGTCACCCAGGCCGGCGTGGCCGCGCTCGCGGACGCCGCGCTGCGGCTGACCGGGTTGACGGCCGGCAGCCGTTCCCTGGCCACGGCCCGCCCCGGCGACCCCGAGGCGGAACGCGCGGTGTACGCGGCGCTGTTGAACGGCGCGACGCTGGTGCTGCCGGCGCAGGTGCCGGGCGGGCAGGCGTTGGCGACGCTGCTCGGCCAGGCGGCGGTGAGCCATCTGACGTTGGGCGACCAGGAGTTGACCACGCTCGGGCTGGCGGGACCGCTGCCCGAGGGGCTGGTCGTGGTCGTGCCCGGCACGCCGCGCACCGCCAGGGAGGCGGGCGCGCGGCCCGCCGCCCTGGTGACCCGCGCGGTGCCGGAGAGCGGGGTGCCGGCGACGGTGACCGGGCCGCAGGGGCCGGAGGGCCTCGACGGGCTCGACGGCGCCGCCCTCTGGGGAACTCCGGCGCCCGGTATGCGACTTCAGGTGCTGGACGGGCTGCTGCGCACGGCCTCGATCGGCGTCGCCGGCGAGCTGTATGTCACGGGCCCCAGTCTGGCCAGGGGCTACGCCGGCCAGCCGGGCGCGACGGCGGCCCGGCTGGTCGCCGACCCGCACGGCGAGCCGGGAGCCAGGATGCTGCGCACCGGCGCGGTGGTGCGCTGGACGGAGGACGGGCGTCTCGTGGGGGCCGCCCCGCGTGCGGCGGACCCGGCGGAGGCGCCGGGCCCGGTGCCCGACTACCGGCAGACGCTGCCGGTTCCCGTCGCGTCCCCGGCCCCGGTCGACCCGCGGGTGACGGGCGCACCGGTCGACGAGCCGGCGGCCGACCCGGGCACGACGATGATGCTGAAGCTCCCGCCGCCGCCGGAGGCGGCTGACGCGGCGAGCACGGCCGAGCCGGAGGCGGCGCCGCCGAACCCGACGATGGCGCTGCGGGTGGACAACCTGCCGGAGCCGGGGGCCGACCGGCCCGCCACCAACGACGCTCCGGCCGAACCGCCGAACCCGACCGTCGCACTCCGCATCGACAACCTGCCCGAACCGGGGGCCGACCGGCCCGCCACCAACGACGTCCCGGCCGAGCCACCAAACCCGACCGTCGCACTCCGCATCGACAACCTGCCGGAGCGGGAGGCGGCGCCGTCGACCGGAGAGGTCGGGGTTCCGCGGAACGACGCCCCGGCGGCGGTGAGCGAGCCGGAGGCGGAGACGGGGACGGAGCCGGAGACGGGGACGGAGCCGGAGACGGAGCCGGAGACGGAAACGGAAACGGCGTTCCCGGCGACGGCGTTCGAGGCCGAGCCGGCCTCCGAGCCGGCCTCCGAGCCGGAGGCCGCACCGGCACCGGCACCGGCACCGGCACCCGAAACGGCCCCCGCCCCCGCCCCCGCGCCGAGGGCGGAGACGGACCGCGCCGCCGAGTCGCCGTCGGTCGCGTCGCGGAGCACGAACGCGGGCACGAACGCGGGCG
Source organism: Streptomyces sedi (assembly GCF_006335015.1). Classification (GTDB taxonomy): domain Bacteria; phylum Actinomycetota; class Actinomycetes; order Streptomycetales; family Streptomycetaceae; genus Streptomyces; species Streptomyces sedi. The sequence continues at coordinate 147,207 of NZ_VDGT01000004.1, read as the reverse complement.
GGGCGCCGCTGGGCGCCGGGCCTCGGGCCACCGTTCCCGACGCCTTCCGCGTGCAGGTCGCCAAGACGCCGGCCGCGCCCGCCGTCGCGCTCTCCGGCGACACTCTCTCCTACGCCGAACTGTACGAGCGCGTGGGCAGGTTGACCGCCGTGCTCATGGGTCGGGAGATCGGCCCGGGTGCGAAGGTCGCGCTGGGCGTGGCGCGCTCCGCCGACCTGGTGGTCGGGTTGTTGGCGACCCTGGCCAGCGGTGCCGCCGCGTCGACGGAGACCTCGGAAGCGGACCTGACGCTGGTGGCGGCGGAGGCAGGCTCCGGCGAACTGGCCCTGGACCGGCCCGAGATCGCCGTGACGCCGGCGCCCCGTTCACCCGTCGCGGTGGCCGTGGACCAGCCCGCGCTGGTGGGCCCGGACGGTTCCGTCTCCCACGGCGAGGTCGTGGACCGTGCGCTGCGCGCCGCCGACGACCTGGCGGCGCTCCGTGAACGTGCCCCGGACGGTTCGGCGTTGCTGGAGATCCTGGGCACCCTGCTCAACGGCGGCACCGTGGAGGCCGGCGGCCCCCCGTCGGGGGCCGCGCGGACGGCGCACGAGCCGGAGCCGCGGGACGTCCAGGCCGAAGGGGCCCCGGAGCCGTCCGCGTTGACGGCACCCGTCGAGTCGGCACCCCCCGAGACGGAGACCGTCACGGCGGCGACCGAAGAGGCGGCGCACACAGAGGTGGCGCACACAGAGGTGGCGCACGACGCGGCGAAGCACATGGAGGCGGCACGCGTGGAGGCGGAGCCTCCCGCACCCGCGCCCGCACCCGCACCCGCGCCCGCACCCGCACCCGCCGTCGCGCATGACTCCGGCACCGGTGAGCTGCCGTTGCCGCCCAACGCGCGTTGGCTGCGGGAGCGCGGCGGCCCGCTGGCCGGCTGCCACCAGTCGGTGCTGGTGCGGACGCCGGGCGGCGCCGACGAGCAGTCACTCGCCGACGCCCTCCAGGCGGTCGTCGACCACCACGCCGGGCTGCGACTCACCCTCACCACCGAGCCGGCCGACGGCACCGACGACGCCGAGGCAGGCCAGACGAACCAGGCAGGCCAGGCGCGGACGGAGGGGACGGGCGAGCCGTTCTGGACGTTGCGCGTCCGCGAGCCGGGCGCGGTCAACGCCGCGTTCTGCCTGACCAGGGCCGAGGTGCTGGGCCTTGAGGGCGAGGACCTGTACCCGACGCTCCGCGACGAGGCCGATCACCTGGTCGGCGAGCTGGACCCGGAGCAGGGCGAGACCCTGCGCGCCGTCTGGTTCGACAGCGGTTTCGACGAGCCGGGCTATCTGCTGCTGGCCGCCCACCAGTTGGTTGTGGACGGCGTCTCCTGGCGGGTGCTGCTGGAGGACCTGGCCACCGCCTACGCCGCCGTGGTCGACGGCGGGACGCCCGAGCTGCCGCCGGTCGGTACCTCGGTGCGCGCCTGGGCGGAGCGGATCACCGCGGACTCGGAGGAGCGCGAGGACGAACTCCCGCTCTGGGAGGAGATCCTGGAGTGGTCCGACGGCGCGCTGACCGACCGCCCGTTCCTGCCGGAGGAGCCGGCGACGACGCGGAGCCTGACGGTCAGCCTGTCCGCCGAGGAGGGCGCCACCGCGCTGCTCGGCACGGGCCGGGCCGCCGGCGCGGAGGGCGATCCGCTCGCCGTGCTGCTGGCCGGGCTGGCGTTGTCGGTCGGTGACTGGCGGCGGAGGCGCGGGATGAGCGAGGGCCAGGGGCTGTTGGTCGACCTGTTGGACACCGCGCGCAGGAGCGGCGCCGAGCGGACGGTCGGTTGGCTCGCGGCGCCGCACCCGGTGCGCCTCGACCTGGCGGGCGTGGGCCGCGACGAGGCGGTGGCGCGGGTCGCCGAGACGCTGGGCGAGGTGCCGGACGAGGGGCTCGGCTACGGCCTGTTGCGCTATCTGGAGCCCGAGCTGGCCGAGGATCTGGCGGAGGCGGCGCAGCCGCAGTTGGGCTTCGCGTGGCTGGGTCGGTTCCCCGCCGCCGAGGCGGGGGACGCCGACGCCGACTGGAAGCTGGTCGCCGACGGCGGCGGCGTCGGGCTGCCGGGACCCGCGGGCGCCCGGGGCACGCGGCTCTCCCACGGGCTTGAGATCAGCTGCCATGTGCAGGAGTTGGCGTCCGGGCCCCGGCTGGTGATCGGTTGGCGCTGGCCCGAGGGGCTGTGGGCGCGCGAGTCGGTGAACGAGCTGGCCGAGGGGTTGTTGGCCGCGCTCTCCGCACTCGCGGGTCGGGAGTCGGAGGTCACCGTCGGCTGATCCGGGGCGACCGCGACCGAGGGGCGCGTTCGGGGATTCACACTCCCCCGGGCGTGCCCCTTCGCGTTGGCCCACTCCGTCACGCCGGCGCGCGCCACCATCGGTCGGGCGGCGGCCCTTTGGAACGGTCGGCGCCGGGGCAACCAACGGGCGGCGGGCCCTGCCGCGAGTGCGGCGGGCGGTCGTTCCGCAACAGTTCGTCAACAGTTCCCCTGGCTTCCCCGGTCGTTCCGGCGCGAGGGGGGCGGTGCGCGACGGGTCGGAGGGAGGGCAACGGGAAGCGACGTTCGGTTGTCCGCGCGGCGTACGGTCTGTGCCAAATCGGGAACAGTCGGACTCCCGCGCCGGAGAAAGTTGAATGTTGCGTTCTTTTCTGTCGATCGAATGACCGCTTTGGCAGCAAGTTGCCAAACCCCTCTCTGGTATTCGCGGAAACTTCGACTACGTTCTTGCGAGCGCCTCCCCCACCGCGGTTTACCCGCCGGGCGCGGGGAGTCGTGCATGGACGACGTCCCGCTCAGTCGCGTGTTCGGGCTGCTACGGTGTCGTCGGCTTCCGAACTCGCATTCGGAAGCCGGAGGAAGGTGGGCCGCGTGCCCATCCGAGCGGTGAGCGCGGGATTCCGGCGCCTCTCCGGCTCGCGGTCGAACGCTTCCGGTTCGGCCGGGAGACACGGGGAAGGACCGTGTCCCACGTGGGACCGCAAAGGCATATGCCAAGGCGCACGCCCGCACATATGCCGGGAGGAGAAGATTCGACGGAAGGCGGCACCGCCCGCCCTCCGCGAATGCGTCGAACGCCCCGCCGGAGTGCGCTCCGCCGGGTGACGCGCTAACAGAAGACTCGTCTCGGGGGAGACCACACGCATGTACAGCCGATGGCCGATGAGTTCTGCGAAGGCGGACGACACCGCCTCCGACGCCCCGCCCACCGCACCGGCCTCGCCGCCGGGCGCGAGGGCGAACGACAGGGCGTTCTCCCAGGTGAGCGCGCCGGGTCGACGACCGGCGTCCCCCTGCGCACGCCGGCGCGAACGAGCGGCGCCTCCCCGGCGGCTCGCGCCTCCCACGGGCTTCACGCGACGCTCCGCCTTATCGGCCACCCTGTGAAGGCCCCGGCCCAACCGCCTCCCGCACCCCGCCCGGGCACCCGAGCGCGAGCGCGCGCCAACCGCTCCGAGTGACCGCGCGGCCGGCAATCCCAAGGCTTTTCGGGAGTTGCCCGCACCTCGCCAACGGCTGAGGGGAACGAGGGAAGTCGGGGAAGTCGGTTCATCCGAACAAAGCCGAACCGCGCCCGGTTGAACGTTAAAACCGCATTCCCCGGCCCTCGGGAAACCCCCCTACGGCCGCCGTTTCACTCCTGGCAGAACACCTCGTACGACCACGGTTCCGCGTGTCGGGGAACCCGGTTTCACTCCGTCTCGTTCCTGCTTCATTCGAGGGGCCTCGGAAGTTTCGAAGGGGGAAAATGTCCGCACCATCATCCGCCGCAGAGCATCTCCGGCCGTTGCCGGGCGCGAGCGGTGATGAGATCGAGTCCTCGCTGCTCCAGGCGCTGCGTCTCATCGAGTCCACCGTCTCGTTGCACCGCAACGGCGCCGACAACCGTTCCCTCCAGATGCTGCCCGGCCGCCTCGCGGCCTCGGGCACGGCGCGGCTGCTGATCGACGGGGCCCAGCGACGGATCAGCTACGCCGGCCCGCACCCGCCGCAGGGCACGGAGGACGAGCAGGCGGTGCTCTCCGGGCTGCACGCCGCCTACGAGCGCGGGGTGCGGGTCCGGATGCTGTACTCGGCGCCCCCGCTGGACGAGGAGGAGTCCGTCGGGCTGACCCCGCAGCCGACCGGCTGGGAGGTCAGGGTCACCGGCGGGGACGTGCAGGAGGCGCTGATCGTCGACGGCCGGGTCGCGCTGCTGCGCGGCGGCGACCGGCACGGTGCGCAGGCCGCCGTCACCGAGGACCCGGCCACGGTGCGGGCGTTGGACCTGCTGCTCGCCGGCACCTGGCAGACCGCGCTGACGCCGACCGCGCACCGGAGGCTGGCCCAACGGCTGCGGCGGACGCCCACGCAGCGGGTCCTGGGCCAGCTGCGGGACGGGGCGACGGACGAGGCGGCGGCGCCCGAGTTGGAGATGTCGCTGCGGACCTACCGCCGCCTGGTCGCCGAGATCAAGTGCGCCCTCGGCGTCAACTCCCGCTTCCAGGCCGGGGTGCGGGCCGTCGAGCTGGGGCTGCTGCCGGACGGCGACCGGGCACGCGCGGAGCTGCCCGACCGCGAGTCGCTGGCCGCGACGCTCTCGGAGACCCTCCAGGAGGCGCTGCACCCCGGGTCGCCCGCCCAGCGGCACCGTCAGGAGAGACCCCGGGGCAGCCGGGGGGATGAGCTGGAGCGTGCGCTGTTGGAGATCCGGACACTGATCGAGGAGACCAGACGCCAGCACGCCAGCCAGCTCAGCCACCGGTCGCTGGTCTGTGAGGTCACGCTGGACGACGAGGCGTTGGTGACGGCCGTGCGGGAGCTGGTCGAGCAGGCCGAGCACAGCGTGGACGTGGTGCTGGCGGCCGACCCCGCGCGGACCAGGAAGGTGCACGCGGCCCTCGCTCGGGTGGCGGCCGAGGCCCGCGCCGGGGTGCGGGTGCGGCTGCTGTGCAACCAGCCGGCGGTGGAGGCGGGTTGTCTCTCCACGCAGGGGACGGGCCGGCCGTGGGAGGCGCGGGTGGCCCGGATGCCGGCGCTGACCGCGACGGTGGTGGACGACCGGGTGGCGCTGGTCAGCACGGAGTCCCCCGCCGGTCGACGCGCGTCCATGATCCGCGCTCCCGGCGTCATCCGCACGTTGAACACGCTCTTCGCCGGCGTCTGGCGCAACGCGGTCCGCACGCCGGGGCAGTTGGACTTCGGCGGCCGGGTGCGGACCGAGACCGTGCGCCGCATCCTCCAGAAACTCCAGGTCGGGGTGACCGACGAGGTGGCGGCCAGGGAGCTGTCGGTCTCGGTGCGGACCTATCGACGGCATGTCGCGGAGATCATGGCGGTGTTGGGGGCGACCTCACGCTTCCAGGCGGGGGTGCGCGCCGCCGAGCTGGGACTGCTCACCGACCCCCCGAGCTCCGACTCGCAGCTTCCTGCAAGCGAGGCTCCGCGGCAGCCCGGCGACCGTTAGAACGGCGAGAGGGCGCCGTGAGTGCGGCCGGAAGGCGTGAGAACGGCCGGAGGGGGGCCGGCTGTTCTCCCGACGGCGGACGCCGGTCGTCCAGGCGCGGGAGCGAGCAGGGGGCAGCCAGGGATGCGAGCGGATGGACCGGCAGGTGAGAGCCCCTGGTTCCGCCACTACCGGGGGACGAGGGCGCCGCGCGTGCGGCTGGCGATCCTGCCGCACGCGGGCGGCACCGCCGCCTTCTACCACGAGTGGGGCGAGGCGTTCGGGCCGGACGTCGAGGTGCTGGTGGCGCGCTATCCGGGGCGGCAGCAGCGGCTCCACGAGCCGTGCATCGACCGGATGGAGCCGCTGGCCAACGAGGTGACGGGCGCGCTGCTGCCGTTCACCGACCTGCCGTTGGCGATATTCGGGCACAGCATGGGCGCCTCCCTCGGCTACGAGGTGGCGCTGCGTCTGGAGAAGCTGCACGGCGTGCGGCTCGACGGGCTCTGCGTGTCGGCACGCGCCGCACCGCACCGGGTGGCGCCCAGGGACGAGTATCTGGCGGACGACGCCACGCTGCTGGCCGAGGTGCGCCGGCTGGGTGGCACCGACGGCTCGGTGCTGGACGATCCGGAGATGCGGGAGCTGCTGCTGCCCGCGATACGCGCGGACTTCGCCGTGGTCGGCACCTACCGGCCGCGTGCCCCGATGCCGGTGAGCTGCCCCGTCGTCGCCTACGCGGGCGCCGACGACCCCTCGTCGCCCGTGGACGGCGTGCGGGCGTGGGGCGACGTGGCGCCGGCCGGATTCACGCTGCGGGTGCTCACCGGGGACCACTTCTATCTCGTCGGCCGGCGTGCCGAGGTGGTCGCCGACCTCCGTCGGCGGCTTCTCGGCGCGCGGGAAGTGGCGGCTGGTCAGGGGCTCGGTTAGCAGCTTGTTGCAGCGCTCCTTGTGAGCGTGCGGGCGCCCTCGTTAGAAAGTTTTGAGAGAAAGCACCACCCCGAACGACAAGCGACACCGCACCACTTGAGCAGCATCCGCCCGCCGGCCGGACCATTCGGCCCGTGAGCCGCGGGGCGGACTTCTCACTCCCACACCACGGGACCCGACACGGGGCCCTCACCGAGAAGAGGACAGGTATGCCCGCCACCACGCGCGACGAGCGTCTTGCCACCATCAAGGAAATCGTCTGCGACATTCTGGAGATCGAGGAGGACGAGGTCACCGAGACCAGCCTCTTCAAGGAAGACCACGACGCGGACTCGCTGCGCGCCATCGAGATTCTGGCCGCGCTGGAGAAGGAGTTCGGTGTCGTCATCGACCAGGCCGAGCTGCCCCGCATGACCAACCTCAAGGGTGTCTACGCGGTGGTCTCGGAGTCCGCCGGCTGGTGAAGCGCCGTCGCCGGCGTCAGCGGGCGGGCGCGGTCCGAGGGGGGCCGTCCAGCGGGCGGCCCACGACCGTGGGAGTGAAGGGGCAGTCATGACGGCAACACGGCTCGACGCCGGCGCCAAGGCGCCGGGCGACGAGGCCGGGCACCGGGTGGTGCTCACCGGCCTCGGCGTGGTCTCCAGCATCGGCCTGGGCGCCGACCGGTTCCTTGAGGGGCTGCGTGCCGGGCGCAGCGGCGCCCGGCCCATCTCGGTCTTCGACACCGAGGGCTTCGCCCACGCGCAGGGCTGCGAGGTGACGGAGTTCGAGCCCGAGCGCTGGATCGAGCGGCTGGAGCCGGCCCAGCTCGGCAGGGCCGCCCAGTTCTCCGCCGCCGCCGCCCGCATGGCGCTGGCGGACGCGGGGCTCGACCTCGACGCGCTGCGCGAGCGGCGCGGCATGATCTCGATCGGCACCACCGACGGCGAGTCCTACGACCTCGACCAGCTGGTCGAGCGCGAGGTGGCCGACGGCGCCGGCGCGTTCGAGGGCGAGGCGGCGCGGCGGGTGCCGGCGGCGCGCCTCTCGGTCGTCATCGCGCAGGAGTTGGGGCTGCCCGACGTCGAGGCGGTGACGGTGCCGACGGCCTGCGCCGCGGGGAACTACGCGATCGGCTACGGCTTCGACGCGGTGCGCAGCGGGGAGGCCGAGTTCGCGTTCTGCGGCGGCGCCGACGCGATGTGCCGCAAGACGTTCACCGGCTTCTACCGGCTGGGCACCATCGCCCCCGAGCGCTGCCAGCCGTTCGACGTGGACCGCAAGGGCATCCTCACCGGCGAGGGCGCCGGCGTGCTGATCCTGGAGCGGCTGGAGTCCGCGCTGGAGCGCGGCGCCACCATCTACGCCGAGGTGCTGGGCTACGGGCTCAACTGCGACGCCTACCACCCGGTCGCGCCGAACCAGGCGAGCGTCGCCGAGTGCATGAGGCTCGCCCACGAGAACGCGGGCGTCAAGCCGGAGCAGGTGGACCTGGTCTCCGCGCACGGCACCGGCACCCAGGCGAACGACGTCACGGAGACCGGCGCGATCCGCGAGGTGTTCGGCGAGACGCCGCCGCGCACCGTCTCCATGAAGTCGATGCTGGGCCACTCGATGGGCGCGGCGAGCGCGCTGGGCGCCATCGGATGCGCCCTCGCGCTCCAGAACGACTTCATCCCGCCGACGATCAACCACGTCACCACCGACCCCGAGTGCCAGGTGGACTGCGTGCCGAACGAGGCCGTCCCCGCCGAGCTTCGCGTGGTGCAGAACAACGGCCTCGCCTTCGGGGGGAACAACGCCGTGGTGCTGCTTGGCCGTTACGACACCGCGGCCGAGGCGGCGGGCGCCGCCCCGGCCTGGGAGGCATGATGCTGAGCCGTCCGATCACCGGAATGGGCGCGGTGGCCAGTGTGGGCCGCGGCGTGGCCGAGCTGTTCGACGGGCTGTGCGCGCGGCGCACGGGCCACGCGGAGTTGCGCGGTTTCGACCGCAGCAGGTTCCGCGCGCGGCACGCGTACGAGGTGGACGACCGCGGCCCCGAGGGCGTGGACGTGCCGGCGCGGGCGACGGGGCTGCTGCTGGACGCGGTGGCGCAGGCCGCGGCGGACGCGGGCCTCGGCGATGACCTGTCCGGGATTCCGATCCTGGTCGGCACCGGGCTGCGGGAGCTGCGTTCGGCCGAGCTGTGGTGGCGGGACGGTGCCGAGCTGGACGACGCCGGGCTGCACTTCGGGACGGCGCTGCGCGAGCGGTTCGGCGCCGACGACACGCACACCTTCTCCAACGCCTGCTCGGCCTCGCTCTACGCGCTGGCCCTCGCCTCCGACCTGCTGGAGCAGGACGACACGGACACGGTGATCGTGGCCGGCGTCGACGTGCTGACGGAGTCGATGTACGGGCTGCTGGAGCGGGTCCACCCGGCGCCGCCGGACCGGGTGCGGCCGTTCGACGCGCACCGCACCGGGGTGCTGATGGGCGAGGGCGCCGCCGCCGTGGTGCTGCACCGCGACGCGGAGGCCGCGGGCGAGCGCGCGGTCCGCGCCCGGCTGCGGGGCGTCGCGGTCAACTGCGACGCGTACCACGTGACGGCGCCCGACCCGGACGGCATCGCGACCGCGATCCGCTCGGCGCACCGGCTGGCGGGCGTCAAGCCGGCCGACGTGGACCTGGTGATGCTGCACGGCACCGGCACCCTGCTCAACGACGAGGCCGAGGCGACCGCCATGGCCGAGGTGCTGGGCGAGGACGGCGACCGGCCGCTGATGACGGCGGTCAAGTCGATGACGGGCCACACCTCGGGCGGCTCCGGCCTGCTGAATCTGGTGATGGGCGTGCGGGCCATGGAGGAGGGCCGGGTGCCGCCGACGCTGGGCCTGGAGCAGCCCGTGGAGGAGGCCGCCGGCTTCCGCTTCGTCACGGGCGAGCCGGCCCAGGCGCCGGTGCGCGTCGCCCAGTTGAACGCTTTCGGCTTTGGCGGCATCAACGCCGTCGCGATCGTGGAGGCCGCCCGATGACCGCGTCCGTGGTGGTGACCGGGGCCGCAGTGCTGCTGCCCGGCGCCGACTCCCTGCCCGCGCTGCTGACGGGCCCCGCCGCCGGGGGCGAGCCGCCGGCGCCCGCAGGGCTGGTCGGCAAGAAGGGACTGCGGTACAAGGACCGGGCCACGCAGCTGGGTTACTGCCTGGCGGTGGCCGCGCTGCGCGACGCCGGTCTCGTGGAGGGTGAGAAGCCCACCGGGACCACCGTGCCCGCCGAGTCCGTCGGCGTGGTGGCCAGCTCCAACTACGGCAATCTGGACACCGTCGCCCGCGCGCTGGACACCATCCGCGAGGAGACGGTGACCGGCACCAGCCCGATGGACCTGCCGAACGCGTCGAGCAACGTGATCGCCTCCTCGATCGCGATCCGCTACCAGCTGCGCGGCCCCAACCTGATGGTGTGCAACGGCGCCACCTCGGGCCTGGACGCGGTGCGTTGGGCGGCGACCATGATCAGGGCCGGGCGGGTCAGCCGGGTGCTGGTGCTGGGCGTCGAGCCGGACAACGAGGTGGTGCGCCGGCTGCTGGACGGCCGCCGCGCCGTGGACGGCGGCGCCGCCGTCGTGCTGGAGGCGGCCGAGGCCGCCGCCGAGCGGGGGGTCGCGCCGCGCGCGGTCCTCGGGAGGCAGACCAGGGCCGGCGACACGGCCGCCGTGCTGGAGAGGCTGTCGGGCGACGAGGCCCGCTGGCTCGGCCCGGAGGCCGGGCCGGGCGGCGACGCCCCGGCGGCGCTGCCGGTGGAGGCCGGCGCCGCCCTGCCGGAGCACTCGGGGCGCGCCTCGGGCGCCTTGGGCGTCCTGCAACTGGCCACGGCCGTCGGCTGGTTCGACGAGGGCGCCGTCGGCCGCGTGGTGGCGCTGGCCGGCACGGCCGGTGACGACGCCAGCGCCGGCCTCGAACTGATCGCGCCGGGGGCGCCGTGAACGGCACGACCGGGGCCGAGCCGCCGGTCACGGTGGCTCGGCGCACGCACGGCGCCGGGCCCCGGCTGCTGTTGCTGCACGGCCTGGCGGCGGGAGAGTCCCTGTGGGACTCCTGCCTGCCGCTGCTGCCGCCCGACTGCTCCGTCTGGACGGCTCAGCTCCCCTGGCGGAACGGCGGCGTCGAGGACTGGGCGCGGCGCGGCGACCCGGGCGTGTGGCTGCGCCAGGCGCTGGACGCGGTGCCCGGGGGTCCCGAGGTCGTGGTCGCGCACTCCATGGCGGCGACGCTGCTGCTGGACGTGCTGCACCGGGAGGCCGAGGAGGGCCGCGCGCCGCTCGCCGAGCGGAACACCCGGGCCCTGGCGCTGGTCTCGCCGTTCTACCGGGCCTCGGCCGAGGAGTTCGACTGGGAGACCATCACCTACTACCTCAACGACTTCCACCTGATCATGGAGGAGGGCATCCGGGTCCACTCGGCCGGCCGGTTCGCGCCCGACATCCAGCGAGCCATGGGCGAGCGGGTGCGGGACTTCGTCGGCCCCTACGGGTGGATGCGCTTCTTCGACCTGTATCTGCGCACACCCGATCTGCGGGTGGACCGGTTCGACGTGCCGTGCCTGCTGCTGGCAGGCGAGCGTGACTTCGCCGCCCCGCCGGGCGAGGCCCTCGCGCTGGCCGCGGCGCTGCCCGACGCCCGGGCCGAACTGCTGCCGGAGACCGGCCACTTCCCCATGATCGAGGACGCCGCCGCGTTCACCCACACGCTCAACGCGTTTCTCGCCGCGACCGTGGCATCCGATTCCCGCACTTTGGAGCCCCAGAGATGAGCATCGTCACCGAAACCGCAGTGAAGGCGCTGCTGGACACGAAGAGCAGCACCCAGGTGCGGCCCCGCTACGAGGGGTCCAACATCTGCACCTGGATCGGCTTCAAGCACGTCAACTACATGGTCGAGGAGGCGGTCCTCGACCACTTCCGGCAGTCGGGGCTGCCGGCGCGCGGCCTGTACGAGGAGCACGGTCTCGGCCTGGACATCGTCGGCCTGGACACCCGCATCCTGCACGCGTTCCACATGGACGACCTGGCCACCGCGACCGTCACGCCGAACACCAAGGAGGCGGACGGCACCATCGGTCTGAAGGTCGTCATCGAGGTCGAGCGGGACGGGGAGACCCTGAAGGCCGTCACCTCGAAGGTCCGGGTCGCGCTGCGGATCGACGGCTATCTCGCGGCGGCCGAGCCGGCGCCCGAGGCGCTGGCCAGGTTCGCCGTGGAGCGGCTCGGCGGGCACGCGGCGACCGGCGTCGAGCCCTCGGCCGCCGTGGTCGAGGCCGCGGCCGGCACCGAGCACGACCCGTCGACGATCGTCCGTTCCGACGACCCGTCCGACCCGCTGCTCGCCGCGCTCACCCAGGGCGCCAACGCCTACGCCTGGAAGTGGCGGATCCCCTACCCGTACTGCCACTTCACGGAGCGCCTCCAGATGTCCGGCTACCTGCGGCTGATGGAGGAGGCCAAGGACCTCTTCGTCGCCGAGCGCGGCATCTCCATCAAGTCCCTGCTGGACGACCGCCGCTGGATCCCGGTCGTGCCGCACTCCTCGATCACCCTCACCGACGAGGCGCTGATGGAGGAGGTGCTGTACACGGTGTTCACCGTGGAGGAGGTCTTCAAGGACTTCGTCTACACCTCCCGGATGGACACCTATGTCGTGCGCGACGGCAAGCCCGTCCTCACCTCCACGGGGAAGATCACCCACGGGTACGCGGTGATCGAGAACCGCCGCGACTGGAAGCTGGTCAGCCTGGACCAGCGGGTGCTGGACGCGGTGAACGGCACGGAGACGGGCGCGGTGCGGGACGCGTGAACACCACCTGGGAGGGAGCGGCCGGGCGGCCTCGGCATCTGCTGGTGGAGAGCCAGGGCCGCGCCGACGTCGGGGAGTTCGGCTTCCGCAGGGACGCGGTGGCGCTGGCCGCCGCCGGGCGGGGGGTGCTGCTCTACCTCGTCCAGGACGGGGTGGCGCTGGCCCTGCCCGGCAGCGACGAGCGGCTGGACGCGTTCCAGGCGGCCGGCGGCACGCTCGCCGCCGACGACTTCTCACTGGCGCAGCGCGGCCTGGCCGACGCGTCGCTCCGTCCCAGGACCCAGGTCGCCGGCATGGACGACCTGGCCCGTTGGGTGCTCGACCCGGACGTACAGGTGGTGTGGCACTAGCGATGGCACGACGCATTCCGAAGACCGACGTGCTGGTGACGCTGATGGGCGCCCCGCACGCGTCCGACCAGGTCACCAGCGCCCTGCGGTTGACCCAGGCGCTGTTGGAGCGCGGCGCCGGCGTCCAGGTGTGGACGTGCGGCTACGCCACGCTGCTGACCCAGCGCGCGCTGGGCGAGGACAAGCCGCGGAACCTCGCCGACTGGAACACCGACTATCCCTCGATGGCCCGGGTGGCCAGCGGGATGCTGGAGGCGTTCCCCGACCAGCTGTACTGGTACGGCTGCCGGTTCTGCAGCGACGACCGGGGCGCCCACGACCATCTGCCGCAGGTGGTGCTGCGGCCCCCGGCCGGGTACGCGGCGAACGTGGCCGCCGCCCGCCGGGTCATCAAGATCGGGGTGATCTGAGATGCCCCACGGGACGAAGCCGGCTTCGGGGGCGGGCGCGGACACGGTCGAGGAGGCCGACGAGCGGCGCTGCCTGGGCATCGTGGAGCGCGCCTACCGGGGCGCGTTGGAGAAGCAGTTCTTCGACGAGCTGTATCTGTCGGTCGAGATGCACCGCCAGCTCGGCGGCCTCGACCTGCTGCTGCGCGGCCAGGCGGTCTGCTACGCGGCGGCCTCGGCGACCGTTCCCGAGCTGCGGTTCGGCAAGGCGACCGTGACCACGCTCAGCGACCATCGCCGGGACCTGGTCACCCTGCTGGAGAACGGCGTGCGGGTGCTCGCCGAGGAGTCGTCGCTGGCGGCGTATCTGCCGGGCGGCGCCGCGCGGTTGACGCCGGGCGTGGTGCCCGTCGCCGACGGCGAGCTGGCCCCGCGCTGGCCCGACTACCGGCTGGTGTTCTTCATATGACCGCGCCGACCACCGCGCCGACGAGCGTGTCGACCACCGCGCCGACCACCGCGCCGATGCCCAGGCCCGCGCCTCCGAGCGCCCCACGACGACCCTGCGAGTAGGAACGAGACGGACATGAGCCCCACCACCGTCGCCACCCGGCGTCCGGTCATCACGGCCTGGTCGGCCGTCTCCCCGTTCGGGGTCGGCCGCGCCGCCTTCAACGCCGGCATGGCCGAACGCCGCGCCACGGCCGCCCCCCTGGACCCCGCGCTGGGCCCGATGCCGCACGAGACGGCCTGCCTGGTGCCCGGCTTCGACGTCCGCGCCCAGCTGGGCAAGAAGGGCACCCGCTCCATGGACCGCGTCACCGGGCTGACCGTGACCGCCGTGGGCCAGCTGCTCGACGAGGCGGAGCGCAACCGCCGCGTCGGCACCGGGGAGGAGGCCGCGTTCGTGCTCGGCACCACGACCGGCAGCGCCCAGTCGATGATGGACTTCACCAGGGAGTCGCTCACCGGCGACAAGCCGTTCTTCGTCGACCCGGCGCGCTTCCCCAACACGGTGATGAACTGCGCCGCGGGCCAGAGCGCCATCTGGTACCAGCTGAAGGGGCCCAACACCACCGTCGCCGGCGGCCGGAGCGCCGGGCTCCACGCGTTGAACTACGCCCGCAGGCTGCTGTCCACCGGCCGCGCGCGGGCCGTGCTGTGCGGCTCGGCCGAGGAGTTCACCCCGGCGCGCGCCTGGCTCGAACACCGCTCCGCCGAGCGGGAGACTGCCGGCGCCGCGCTCGGCGAGGGCGGGGCCGTGCTGCTGGTCGAGCCCGCCGGCGGCGAGGACCAGCCGGTGCTGGCCGAGGTGCTGGCCGTCGAGTTGGGCGTGGAGCTGGACGGCGACACCCGGGGCGCGCTCGCGCGCACCCTGCGCCGCGCCCTCCAGCGCGCCGAGGTCACGCCGGACGAGGTGTCGGCGGTGGCCTGCTCGGGCGCGCCCGGCACCGCGGGCGAGGCCGAACTCACGGCCGTGAGCGAGGCGTTGGGCGGCTCCGGCGCCGACTCGGCGCGGATCACCCATCTGCCGGCCGAGCTGATAGGCGACACCGGCGCCGCCGCCACCACGCTCGGCATCGCCACCCTGCTCTCCGAGGCGGAGCGGGCGCCCTCGGGCGACCGGATCGGCCTGATCACCTCCGTCGACCGCGCCGGCTCCGTCGGCTGCGCGGTGCTGCGCCTCCGCTGAGCGGGGCGCCGGCCCAAGACCCGCCGGGCGTCGACGCTACGACGTCCCGGCGTTGCCAGAAACATCCGTTAGCGAGAGATCGGAAGAGACCATGACGAGCGCTCCGGCCACTCTGGAGAAGGAAGACCTGCGCGCCACCGTGGCCCAGGCCCTGGACGTGGAGGTCGCCGACCTCACGGACGACGCCAGCTTCGTTGACGACCTGGAGGTCGACTCGCTGATGGCGCTTGAGGTCGTGGTCGTGCTGGAGAAGAAGTACGGCGTCAAGCTCCCCCAGTCGGAGCTGAAGGAGATCACCACCCTCCAGACCGCCTTCGACCTGCTGAGCCGCAAGCTCGCCGGCTGATGGTCACCACGGACGCAGCCACCGCCCCCGCCGCCGGGACCGTGCCGTACGCCGGCCCGGTCGCCGGGCCGGTGCGGGTGTTGGCGCGGGAGACGGACGGCGAGGGCGGCACGGCGAGGGCCGCGCTCACGGTCGCGGCCGGCGAGCCGGTGCTGCCGGGCCACTACCCGGGTTTCCCGATCTTCCCCGGCGTCTGCCTGGTGGAGTGCGTCCGGCTGGCCGCCGAGGCCACGGCGCCCGCGCCGCTGGCCCCGGCGGACGGCGGCCCCACCGGGATGGCCGAGATCGAGTCCACCCGGTTCACCGGCCCGGTCTTCCCCGGCGACGAGGTGACGATCACCCTCGACTGGCGGCGGAAGGCGGCCGGTTGGCAGTGCCGGGCGGCGCTGTCCGGCCCGCGCGGCGAGGCCGCGAAGGTCCGGTTGCGCTTCGAGGCCCCGGCCGGGGAGCGGCCCGGGACCGACGCGAGGTCCCCGGGCGGCGAGAAGTCCCCGAACGGCGAGGAGGGAACGGCGTGAGCGAGACCCCGCGCGCGGTCGCCGCGGCGCAGGCCCAGATCAGGGCCAGGCTGCCGCACCGCTTCCCGATGCTGCTGGTCGACCGCGTCACCGAGGTGGTCCCCGGCGAGCGCCTGGTGGCACGCAAGGCCGTCACCTGCAACGAACCCTGGTACGCCGAACTGGGCCCCGACCACCCCGAGTCGGCGTTCGCCTACCCGCAGACCCTGCTCGTCGAGTCCTGGTGCCAGTCCGCCGGGGTGCTGGCGACCTGGGACGCCCCCAACCCGGACGTGCTCACCGGCCAGGTGATGCTCTTCGGCGGGATGTCGGGTGTGGTCTTCCACGCCCCGGTGCTGCCGGGCGACGTGGTGGTGCACGAGGTGCTGCTGAGCCGTTCGCTGGGCGACACCCTGATCTTCGAGGGCGTCTCGACGGTCGAGGGGGAGCCGGTGCTGACCGTGGAGCGCGTGGTGATGGCCCTGCGCCCGGCCGAGGCCCTGCGCCCCGCCACCACCGAACGCCCCACCGAACCCGCCACCGAACGCACCGACGCCGCCGACTCCCCACCGGCCGCCACGACTTCGACCGCGACCGCTCCGGTCGCCCCGGCCTTGGCCGACCCGACCTCGGCCGACTCCCCACCGGCCGCACCGAACGAACCCATCGCGCCGCCGGCAGCGGCGTCCGCACAGACGGGAAGTAGCGCATGAGCACCACCGAGCGGCCCGTGGCCCTGGTCACCGGGGGCACCCGGGGCATCGGCCGGGCCACCGTGCTGGCACTGGCCAAGGAGGGCTACGACGTGGCCTTCTGCTACCGGTCGGCCGAGGACGCCGCCCTGCTCGTCGAGAAGGAGGCCGCGGAGCTGGGCGCCCGGACGCTGGCGCACCGCGTCGACGTCGCGGACGGCGCCGCCGTGCGGGCCTGGTTCGCGTCCGTCGAGGCCGAGTTGGGCCCGGTCACCGCCGTCGTCACGGCCGCGGGTGTCACCCGGGACAACCCGCTGGTCCTGATGGAGGACGACCAGTGGCACGAGGTGCTGGACACCAACCTCGACGGCGTCTACCACGTCTGCCGCACCGCCTGCTTCGAGATGATGAAGCGCCGCGCGGGAGTCATCGTCAACATCTCCTCGGTCGCCGGCGTCTACGGCCAGGCCACCCAGACCAACTACTCGGCCTCCAAGGCCGGGATCATCGGCTTCTCCAAGGCGCTCGCCAAGGAGGTCGCGCGCAGCGGCGTGCGGGTCAACGTGGTCGCGCCGGGCTTCATCGACACCGACATGACCAGCTCGATGAACGACAAGGCCCGCAAGGAGGCCGTCGGCAAGATACCGATGCGCCGCATGGGCCGGGCCGAGGAGGTCGCCGACATGGTGGCCTACCTGGTCTCCGACCGCGCGGCGTACGTCACCGGCTCGGTGCTCCAGATCGACGGGGGCATCACCCTCTGACCGCCGCACCCGACGAAGAGACCTGGAGGAAGTGATGGCCAGACGGCCACCGCGCTGGTACTTCTCCTTCCGCAGCCCCTACTCCTGGCTGGCGTACCACGACCTGCTGACCCACTACCCGGATGTCGCCGACGGCGTCGAGTGGCTGCCGTTCTGGGAGCCCGAGGAGGCGTTCGCCAAGGAGCTGGCCGCCGACGGCATCGCGCTGCCGTACGCCACGATGTCCAAGGCCAAGCACCTCTACATCCTCCAGGACGTGCGGCGGCTGACGGCCGAGCGCGGACTGACGATGGTCTGGCCGATCGACCGGGAGCCGCGCTGGGAGGTGGCCCACCTCGCCTACCTGGTCGCCCAGGACGCGGGCCGCGGGCGGGAGTTCGTCGACGCGGTGTACCGCGCGCGCTGGGAGTGGGGACGGAACATCTCCGACCCGGCGACCATGGTGGAGGTCGGCGAGGAGCTGGGGCTCGACCCCGCGCCGCTGGCCGGGGCGGCCGACGATCCGGAGGTCCGGGCACGGGGGCTGCTGGCACTGCGCGCGCTGGACCGGGACGATGTCTTCGGGGTGCCGTTCTTCCTCCAGGGCCACGACAAGTTCTGGGGCGTCGACCGGCTCCCCGGCTTCGCCGCCGCGCATCGGAAGGCCGCGCATCGGAAGGCTGTCGAACACCGCCGGGAGGGGTGAGCGTTTCTTTCTGGTCGGTAACTTGCCATGCTCGACCCCGATCACAACAGAACAAGGCTTACCGAGAACCGCCCGTGACGAAAACGGAATACGACCGCTTGACGACCGGGTCCGGGTAAGGCGGGATGGTCCGGTGACCCTTCCGTGAACCAGGACCACTCGTACCGCACTTCAGCGATTCAAGGAGAACGTTCCATGGCGACCAACCCGTTCGAGGACGACAACGCGAGCTACTACGTGCTGGTGAACGACGAGAACCAGCACTCGCTCTGGCCGGCCTTCGCCGAGATTCCGGCGGGCTGGACCACGGTGCACGGCCAGGACAGCCGCGCGGCCTGCCTGGAGTACATCGACACCCACTGGACCGACATGCGTCCGAAGAGCCTCGCCGAGGCGATGGGCGACTGACCTGCGAGGCGGCGGTGGATGCGCCGCACGACCGCACCGTGGCCCGGGCCGCGCGGGACCCCGCGAGGCCCGGGCCACGCGCCGTGCGGGATGCTTGAGCACGGCGCCGGGGGAACGAACGGGCGCCGCCCCGTCGTTGTCCCTAAGAACCAACGAAGGAAAGCACCGGCAAGACGTCATTAAGAAGACACGGAGATGTCAACGCGAAGCAAAATTTTGCCGGTAGTTGTCACCCGCTGTCTCGAAGCTGCCATTTCCATTGCGAGCTTCAACCATTTACTGCCATCGTGCCGGTATGCGGCGGACGGGTTTCCCGCATTCAGGCCCCTCGCGCCCCCTCGCGAGCCACCGGCAACACCACCCCAGGCGCGCCCCCGTTCGGGTCCAGCCGCAGAGAACTGACGAGGATTGAGATGGCGGACTACGCGCTCTCGTATCCGGAGGCCGGGTACGCGGACCTTCTCAATATGCTGGACATCTCCCACGCCCCACTGGCCGACCGCCTCCGGGAGGGCATGGACCGCACCGAGACGCGGCTGCGCGGCTGCGTCACGGAGGCCACCGACCCGTTCGTCGCCACCACCGCGGGCCATCTGATCGAGGCAGGCGGCAAACGGCTGCGGCCCCTGCTGGTGCTGCTGGGCGCCGAGTTCGGCGATCCCGGCGGCGACCACCTCGTCGACGCGGCGACCATCGCCGAGCTGGTGCACGTCGCCTCCCTCCACCACGACGACGTGATGGACCGCGCCACCACCCGCCGCGGCCGGCCCACCGCCAACGCGCGCTACGGCAACGGGATCGCCGTCTTCTCCGGCGACTGGCTGATGGCCAAGGCCGCACGCATAGCCGCCGAGTTGGGCGACACCTCCGTACGGCTGCACTCCGAGACGATCGAGCGGCTGGTCGAGGGCCAGCTGCGGGAGCTGATCGGTCCCGGCCCCGAGGACGACCGGCTGGCCTACTACCTGGAGGTGATAGCCGGCAAGTCCGCCGCGCTGATCTCGGCGGCGCTCCGCCTCGGCGCGCTGGAGGCCGGCGCCGGCACCGAACTCGTCGAGCGCGTCGGAGAGTACGGTGAGCAGCTGGGCATCGCCTTCCAGATCGGCGACGACCTGATAGACGTCACCTCGGCACAGTCCGACTCCGGCAAACAGCGGGGGCAGGACATCGCCAGCGGGGTGGTCAGCCTCCCGGTGCTGCTGGCGCTGGAGGACACCTCCCCGACCAACGCCGAGCTGCGCGACCTGCTGACCGCGGGACCCGTGCCCGGCACCCCGGAACACACCCGCGCCGTCGACCTGTTGTGCGCCTCCGACGCCATACCCAGCGCGCGGAAGGTGCTCGACGAACGGCTGGCCAGAGCGCGCCGGGTACTCACCACGCTCCCCGGCGACCACTCCGTGCGCGCGCTGGACTCGCTGTGCGACTACGTGTCGCGGCGCACCAACTGACCGAACCGAGCCGTGCGCGGCGGCGCCACCCCCACCGGCGGTGCGCCACGGACGGCGCTGGCCCTCCCGGGGGCGGCGCGTAGGTATGCGGACCGTTCCGCTGGGTAAGGAGACTTCCGATGACCGTTGAGCCACAGGCCACCGTCGAGCCGCAGGCCCAACCCACCGCCCCTGGCGGGCGCGACCACCTGGGTGACCAGGAGTATCTGGAGCTGCCGGAGCCCGGCACCGAGTGCGACGGCTGGGCCAATCTGCTCGCCGCCTACATCGACTCCCTCACGGTGACGCCCGGCGGCGACGAGGGACACGCGGGCGGTTGCGGATAACGCCCCAAGTGGCCGCTTCTCCCTCGCTCTTGGGCCGAGTTCAGGGAACCGGTCGGTAACTCTGACCTGTAGCGGACACAAGTGTGCCCACGGGCAACCCGCATCACACCTCCCGCCGTACTTTGGCGTGGACGGAGTGGACGGCCGCAGCACCCCGCGTGCCGTCCGGGGGACGCTCAGGGAGGTTGACGTGGGGGACGACACGGGGATCGGGCTCGGTCTCGACAAGCGCGCGGAGTTGGTCTACCGCAAGCTGCTGCTGGGCCCGCGATGGCGACCGCACGAACTCAGCCGTGACTTCGGCTGGCCCGAGGCGGAGATCAACGCCATCCTCGCCACGCTGCGCGCCGACGGGCTGGCCAGCTCGTCGGGTGACGACCCGAAGGCGGTGCGCGGCATCGAGCCGTGCGTGGCCCTGCCGACGCTGCTGGCGCGGCGGATGCGCGAGGCCAACACCGCCCAGGCCGGCCCCGTGATGGTGGAGCGCTTCGTGCGCCTCCACGAGCGGGCCACCGACCGGCTGGGCCCGGTCACCCAGGGCACCGGCCGCGACGAGGCGTCGACGATGGTCGAGCGGCTGATCACCAGGGTCGAGAAGGACATCGTCTTCCTGGTGCCGGGCGGCAGCGCCTCCGACCCGGCCGACGGCGCGTTCGAACTCTCCCGCCCCATCGCGGACATGGCGCTGCGGCGCGGCGCGACGGTCCGCTCGATCTGGGCCCCCTCGGCGCTGCGCTCGCCGGCCTGCGCGCGGCACGCGCAGTGGCTCGCCGAGCAGGAGATGCCGCCGCGTTCGGTCAGCCCCATCCCGATCCGCGCGATGATCATGGACGGCACCACGGCCGTGGTGGTCAGCGAGGACAACCGGGCCCGGCTCGTCTGGGCGGCGCCCGAGCTGGAGTGGCTCAACTCGGTGGCCGAGCGCCTCTGGGAGCGCGGGATGCCCGTCCGCCAGGCGGCGGGCCGCGCCAGCTACACCAAGACCCGCCGGCCGCGCTCGGAGATCGTGCTGCGGCTGCTGGCCGAGGGCCTGACGGACGACGCGATCGCCCGCCGCCTCGGCTGCTCGGTCCGGACGGTGCGCAACGATGTCGCCTCCGCGATGACCGCGCTGAACGCACGCAGCCGCTTCCAGGCGGGGGTGCGTGCGATGCAGGTCGGCCTGATCTGACCTGACGCCGACCGCGGCCGACGACCTACCGACAACGGGGGGTGGGTTGTCGGCCGTGCCCCCACCCCCCCACCGCCGGCCACCACCGGTCCGTGCCGGGCCCGGTCCGTGCCGGGTCCGCGTGGCGGCGCCGCCGCGTGTCAGGTCTCGCAGGCCACTCCGTCGCCGTCGCGGTCGAGGTGTCGGGCGTAGCCCGGCTCGCCGCGGTGCAGCGGAGCGGCGCCGGCCGCACGGACCGCGTCGCAGTTCTCGTAGTGCGTGATGCCGCCGCCTGAGTCGTCGTCACCCGAGTCTCCGGAGCCGGAACCGGAGCCACCACCACCGGAGCCTCCCGAACCGCTCGAACCGCCGCCGCCCGTCGTGGGATCGGGGGCCGGCTCGGGTTCGGGCTCCGGTTCCGGCTCCGGCTCTGGCTCCGGCTCGGGGTTGAGCCGTTCGTTGTCGGCCGCCGGGCAGTCGGTCTCCGGCTCGACGAGGGAGAGCCGCGCCGTCGTCGCCTCCGGCTCCGCGATCTCCCTTCCCGGGGCCGGACGTTGGAAGCAGACCAACCAGTCGTCGTACTCGTCCGGCAACTCCACGTCGCGATAGGAGCTGTTGCCCTCCACGTCGCTCAGCCCGGCTTCGGTCAGCCGCTCCACGGCCTCCGCGTAGTCCAGTTCGACGACGGAGGGCACCGTCGACGCCAACACGGCCAGTCCGTCCGCCGTCGGGCAGGGTTCGCCCTCGCGTACCGTCGCGAAGTCGATGGTCTCCCCCGGCGCGAGCGGCTCGCCTGCCTCCGGGGTCTGGAAGCAGACGGTCCACTCCTCGGCGACGTTCTGCGTCGCGTCGCCCTCGGTCGCGTCATGGGCGGCGGTCTCGTACCCGGCGGCCTCAGCCGCCTCGCGGGCGACCGCCAGGTTCTGACCGACATAGTCGGCCACCTCGCGCGGCTCCTCGTCGACCACCGCCTCGGCGTCGGCCGCGGCCACCTCTGCGTCCTCCGCCTCCTCTCTCGGGGCGAAGACCAGGAAGAGGAGCCACACGGCCGACAGCCCCATGGCCACGATCTTCCGCCGCTGCGGCCAGCCACTCCGCCAGGCCAACCAGATGCCCACCGGCGGGAAGAGGACCAACAGCAGGACGATCACATACGGATGCCGCCATCTGGATTCCGGTCTCCCGGGAGGCCTAACGGGCGGCGACGGCGGGTCGTTCTGAGGAGTTCGCATGGATGTCCGGTGACCTTTCGATGGCCGAATTCTGTGGAGCGCTGGCACGCTACCGAAGATCCGACGACTCATCAGGAAGTTCACCGATCTGTGGCCAACGGTCCGATCGGGCGGGCGCGTTGGCGATCTCGACCCCGTTCAGGCCGTGAGGCGACGCAGGGCCGCGGTGGCGGGTGGGCCCCAGGTGGGCTTGCCGCCGGGGCGGCCCTCGCGGCCCGCCTGGGCGATCTGGAACGCGGACAGCACCCGCGCCAGCGCCCAGCCGCGGGCGCGGCGCACCGTCGCCGGGTCGGGGGCCGGCCGGTACGCGGCGAGGAGGTCGTCGGCCGCGCCGTCCGGGAGCAGCAGCCAGGCGGCGGACAGGTCGTAGGCGGGGTCGCCCGCGCACAGGTCCCCGAAGTCGATCACGCCGCTGAGCGTGCCGCCGGCCGTGAGGACGTTGGCCGGGTGCAGGTCGCCGTGGAGCCAGACGGCGGGGCCCGGCCACTCGGGTGCCGCC
Source organism: Streptomyces sedi (assembly GCF_006335015.1). Lineage (GTDB taxonomy): Bacteria > Actinomycetota > Actinomycetes > Streptomycetales > Streptomycetaceae > Streptomyces > Streptomyces sedi. The sequence goes on along the minus strand of NZ_VDGT01000004.1, from coordinate 124,538 downwards.
AGCGCGTCGGCCCACAGCGCGCGGGCCGCGTCCGGGTCGGGGACCAGACCCGACGCGGCGCCGGCGGCGAGGAGTTGCTCGATCCCCGCCGTGTGCGCGGCCAGCGGGCCGCCCCGTTGCCGGCCGGCCGGCGCGTCCGCCGGGGCGGGCAGATGCAGCGCGGTGAGGAACGCGGCCAGCGTCCCGGCCGCCTCCGGCCCCCGGGTGACCGGCGCCCGGTCGGCCGGCGTGCCCGGCACCCAGGTGGTGACGAGCCACGGCCGGGGGAAGCGCGGCGAGGGCTCGCCCAGCCGCCACGGAACGGGCACCGGCAGCGGCAGCCGCTCGGCGAGCGCCGGCACCAGCGCGAACTCCTTGCGCAGCAGCGCGTCGGCGGACTCCGTCGCCCAGGGCAGCCGCACCGCGAGGTCGTCACCGAGCCGCCACAGCTGGTTGTCCCAGCCGCGCGCGCCCAACTCCACGGGTAGGTCGGCCAGATCGGGGTGCTGCTCGCGCAGCAGCGCGGTGACCAGCTCGGCGGTCATCTCGGTGTCGGTGTGGGTCATGCCGGCCCACGGTAGCCGGGGCGTGCACCGGGGCCGGCGGAGGCCGAGGGCCGGCCGTCGCCCACGGAAGCGTCAGGCCGTCGCCGCACCCGCGGGCCCCGTCTCCGTCCGCGTCGCGCGGAAGCCGCGCAGGCGGAGGCTGTTGGTGACGACGAAGACCGAGGAGAGGGCCATCGCCGCGCCGGCGAGCATCGGGTTGAGGAGGCCGGCGGCGGCGAGCGGGAGGGCGGCGACGTTGTAGGCGAACGCCCAGAAGAGGTTGCCCCTGATGGTGGTCAACGTCTGCCTGGCCAGCCGGATCGCGTCTCCGACGGCGCGCAGGTCGCCGCTGACCAGGGTCAGGTCGGCCGCCTCGATGGCGACGTCCGTGCCGGTGCCCATCGCCAGGCCGAGGTCGGCGGTGGCCAGCGCCGCCGCGTCGTTGACGCCGTCGCCGACCATCGCCACGACCCGGCCCTCGGCCCGCAGCCGGGCGACCACGTCGGCCTTGTCGCGCGGCAGGACCTCCGCGATCACGTGGCGTTCCTCGATGCCGACCTCACGCGCCACCGTCGCGGCCACCCGCGCGTTGTCGCCGGTCAACAGCATGGGCGTCAGGCCCAGTTGACGCAGCTCGGCGAGGGCGGCGGCCGAGGTCGGCTTCACCGCGTCGGCGACCACCAGCACCCCGCGCGCCGCGCCGTCCCAGGCGACGGCGACCGCCGTGCGGGCCTCGTCCGCCGCCTCGGCCATCGCCCGCGCCAGCTCGGGCGGCAGGGCCAACTCCTCCTCGGCCAGCAGCCGTTCCCTGCCGACCAGCACCGTGTGGCCCTCGACGGCGCCCCGCACGCCGAGCCCCTCGGCGTTGGCGAACTCCTCCGGCACCGGCAGCGCCCCGCCGGAACGCGCCAGCGCCGCCTCGGCCACCGCGCGGGCGACCGGGTGCTCGGACGCGTGCTCCAGCGCGCCCGCCAGCCGCAGCACCTCGTCCTCGCGTTCGCCCTCGGCGGCCACCACGGACAGCAGCGTCATCCGGCCCTCGGTGACCGTGCCGGTCTTGTCCAGCAGGACGGTGTCGACCCGGCGCGTGGACTCCAGCACCTCGGGGCCCCTGATCAGCACGCCGAGTTGGGCGCCGCGCCCGGTGCCGACCAGCAGCGCCGTCGGCGTGGCCAGGCCCAGCGCGCACGGGCAGGCGATGATCAGCACGGCCACCGCCGCCGTGAACGCCGCCGACGCCCCGTCGCCCGTGCCCCACCAGAAGCCGAGGGTGCCCGCGCTGAGCGCGATCACCAGCGGGACGAAGACCCCGGAGATCCGGTCGGCCAGCCGCTGGACCCGCGCCTTGCCGTTCTGCGCCTCCTCGACCGTCCGCGCCATCCGGGCCAGTTGGGTGTCGGCGCCGACCCGGGTGGCGCGCACCACGAGCCGGCCGCCCGCGTTGATCGTCGCGCCGGTGACCCGGTCGTCGACGGCGACCTCGACGGGCACCGACTCGCCGGTGAGCATGGAGGCGTCGACCGCGGAAGAGCCCTCGACCACCACCCCGTCGGTGGCGATCTTCTCGCCGGGCCGCACCACGAACGTGTCGCCGACGGCGAGCCGTTCGACCGGCACCCGCTCCTCGCGTCCGTCCACCAGCAGCCCCACGTCGCGCGCGCCCAGCTCAAGCAGCGCGCGGAGCGCGGCGCCCGAGCGGCGCTTGGCGCGGGCCTCGAAGTAGCGGCCGGCGAGGAGGAACGTGGTGACGCCCGCCGCCGCCTCCAGATAGATGTTGCCGCCGCCGTCGACCCGTTCGACCGTCAGCCGGAACGGGTGGGTCATCCCCGGCTCGCCCGCCGTGCCGAAGAGCAGCGCGTACAGCGACCAGCCGAGCGCGGCCAGCGTGCCGAGCGACACCAGGGTGTCCATGGTGGCGGCGCCGTGCCGCAGGTTGGTCCAGGCGGCGCGGTGGAACGGCCAGCCGCCCCAGAGCACCACCGGCCAGGCGAGGGCGAGGGAGATCCACTGCCAGTGGGTGAACTGCCAGGCCGGGACCATGGCCAGCGCGATCACCGGCACCGTGAGCACCGCCGAGGCCAGCAGCCGCTGCCGCAGCGCGAGCAGCCGGCCCTCCTCGGCCGGGTCGGCGGCCCGGTCCGCGTCCCCGTCCGCCGGGTCGGGCGCGGGCGCGGGGGGCGGCGGCGGTTCGGCGGTGTAGCCGGTGGCCTCGACGCGGGCGACCAGCTCGTCCACCGTGACGCCCTCGGGGTAGCTGACGCTGGCCTTCTCGGTGGCGTAGTTGACCGTGGCCGTGACGCCGTCCATCTTGTTGAGTCGGCGCTCCACCCGGTTGGCGCAGGAGGCGCAGGTCATGCCCCCGATGGCCAACTCGACCCGCTGGGTGGCGCCGGGAGCGGCGGTCTCGGTGCTGCTCATGGTCTCCCCCGCTTCTCTCCGTCGTCGTTCGGTGCGTGCGGCCGGTCGTCGTTCCGTGCGTGAGGTCGGGCTCAGTGCCCGTGGCCCTGGGCCCCGGCGCCCGCGTCGACCCGGAGGGTGAACTCGGCGGTGCGCACCCGCCCCTCGTGTTGGAAGTCCAGGTAGAGGCGGTAGTCGCCGGCGCTGGGCACGGTGGTGTGGAAGGTGGTCCCGGGGCCGGCCGGCGTCGTGCCGTCGCCGGGCTCGCCGCGCGGGTGCGCGTGGAGGTAGCCGAGGTCGCCGGCGCGCAACGCGACCAGATGGCCGTGGGCGCCGAGGTAGGGCTCCAGGTCGGTGACCGGCTCGCCGTCCCTGTGGACGTGCCACGTCAACGCGGTCTCGGCGCCGGCCCGCACCTCGTCGCCGTCCGCCGGCTCCAGGGTGACGGTGTAGTCGTCGACGGCGGCGGTCGCGGCCGGCTCCGGCAGCGGCTCGGGGGTGTGGGTGCCGGCGACGGCGAGGTCGGCGCCGAGGGTGAGGCCGTCCTCCTCCCCCTCCGGGAGGAAGTCGGCGAACATCCGGTAGGTGCCGGCCTCTTCGAGGAGCAGCGGAACGGACCACGTGCCGTCGGGCCCCAACTCGGGGTGCAGATGCTGGAATCCGGTCAGATCGCGGCGGACGACGATCAGATGCAGCTTCTTCTCGTGGCTCACCTGGTAGGAGGTGAGCGGTGCGCCGTCGGGTCCCTCGATCCGGAAGGCGAGGTCGGTCGGCTCGCCGGCGGCGGGCGGCTCCTCGGGGGGCACCAGGGTGTAGCCGCGTTCGGAGATCTGGAGGCCACCGGGCGTCGCGTGCCCGCCGGCGCCTTCGCCGTGCGCGTCCGGCGCGGCCTCGTCGCCGTGGTGGGCGGCGGGGGGCTTGTCGTCGACCGGGCTGCCGACCAGTCGGCCGACTCCGAACGCGGCGCCGAACGTGAGGGCGACCCCCGCGCCGAAGGCGCCGGCCCTGATCGCGGTGTTCATGCTGCTGGTCCCGTCTGCCGTGTGCCTGGTTCTGGCTCCCCCGCGCGTCGCCCGGTGGGGCGGGCGGCGACCGCTCAGTGGCAGCCGCCACCGCCGCAGCAGCCGCCCTCGGCGGCGGCGGGCGCTTCCGGCGCCAGCCGGTACCCCGCCTCGTCCACCGCCCCGGCCACCGCCGCGCGGTCCAGCGGCGCGGCGCTGACCACGCGGAGCAGCCCGGTGGACAGCTCGACATGCGTCTCGGCGACGCCGTCCAGCGCGCCGACCTCCTCGGTGACCGCGCTGACGCAGTGGCCGCAGGTCATGCCCTCGACGGTGTAGCGGGTCTCCACGGTGCCCGCGGTGGCAGCGCTCATGACGGATCTCCTGTCGCTCGGGGCCCTCCGGCCTCTCGGGTCGCCGGAGTCACCGACGACACCGCCTATGGAATACCCCAGGGGGGTATTAGTCAAGCGCAACGCCGCTCAGCGGCGGAACGACGCGCCCGCCGACAAGATACCCCCCGGGGGAATGGCCGCGCGCGGGTAGGGTTCCGGGCCATGAACGCTCCCTCAGCCCCCACCGGCTGGCGCCCCGCGCTGCGCGCCACCGGCCACTGCCTGGCCGGCTGCGCCGTGGGCGAGGTGCTGGGCATGGCGATCGGCACGGCACTGGGCTGGGGCAACGTCCCCACCCTGCTGCTGGCGATCGTCCTCGCCTTCGTCTTCGGCTACTCGTTCACCCTGCGCTCCGTGCTCCGCTCCGGGCTGTCCCTCGGCGCGGCGCTCGGCGTCGCCCTCGCCGCCGACACTCTCTCCATCACGACGATGGAACTGGTCGACAACGCGGTGCTGCTGCTCCTGCCCGGCGCGGTGGACGCGCACCTGGACGACCGCCTCTTCTGGTGGTCCCTCGCCCTGGCCCTGGCCCTCGCGTTCGTCGCCACCGTCCCCGTCAACCGCCACCTCATCGCCCGGGGCCGAGGCCACGCGGTCGCCCACCGCCACCACCACGGCGGCTGACGGAACGCGGGAGCCCACCGCCCGCCGCGGAGCCGGGGCTACCTCATGTGGGTGGCGAACCAGTCCAGCATCTCCTCGGGCTCGCGCTGGAAGTACAGGTAGCCGTCCCAGCGGGCGGTGGTTCCGTGGACCCAGACGAGTTTCTTGTCCTCGATCGGGATGTTGTCGAACATCGCCTGGACGTCGTCGGGGCGGGTCATCAGGTCGTCGTGGACCTGGTAGAGGAAGGTCGGGACGGTGACGCTCCTGGCGGCCTCGACCGGCGACATCTCGGAGAACGGGAAGCTGACGATCCGGCGGACCTTCTCCTCCAGCTCGTCGATGCGCTCGGGGATGCCCAGCATCTCCAGGGTGCGCTCCATGGTCACGCCGACCGACAGCGGCTGCGGGGAGACGACGCAGCGCACGTCCTCGAAGTACTCGGGGTACATCCGCATGGCGAACATGGTCGCGTTCGAGCCCTGGCAGCGGCTGAACAGACCGACGGTCATGTCCTTCAGGTCCTCGTGGCCGCGCACGTACCGCAGCGAGCCGACGACGTCGCGGGCCTCGAAGCGACCGCCGCTGCCGATGCCGCCGTTGCCGGTTCCGCTGTGGCCGAGGTTGCGCATGTCGTAGGTGAGGACGTGGTACCCGGCCTCGTGCAGGATGCGGTAATCGGGAACGAAGTCGACCTCGAAGTCGTTGCCGGTGCTCGCGCCGATCGACTTCCACGGCTCCAGGTGGGCGGGAAAGCCGTACCGGTTGAACCACAGGGGGTGGTTCGCGATGATCAGCTTGTCCGATCCCTCGCGGGGGATGTACCAGGCTTCCAGCGGCACGCCGTCCATGGAGGGGAAGGACACCTCCTCGAAGTCCAGGCCGTAGTCACCCGGGGTCTTGAGGATCGGCGAGCGCATGGGGTGACCGAACCCCTGCGCGATGCCGTCCAGGATGGTCTGGATCTCCCCCTCGCCGAGGGCCTGCTCCTGGCGCCGCTCCTGGTGCTGGTGCTGGATGGTGCTCATGTGCTCCTCATTCCTGTGAGGTTCCGCGGGCCGAGGGGGCCCCCGGCGGTGTGGCCGGTCGTTCCGGAGGGCGCCGTCAGGACGGGTCACCGCCCGCCGTGGGGCCGGGGACGGCCAGCTGGGCCAGCCATTCGCGCAACAGCGCGGCCTCCGAGGCACGGAGCGTGCCGACGGAGCCGTGCGGCATCTCCGCTTCCAGCCGCGCGGCGGCTCGCACAAGCCCCGGCGTCACCGAAGCCGCCCCGGGGACGGCCGGCGGGCCGATGACGGCCGCGGTGACGGCGTCACGCACGAGGGCCGACAGCTGGTCGTCGGCCGCCGCGCGGGTGCGGACCAGATGCAACGTGACCCCCACCGCGGCCGAGGACACCATGTCCGCGGCCGTCCCGGCCGGCACGCGCAGCCGCCCGGCTCGCTCCAGGTCGCGCATCATCGCCACGAGAACGGCGTGGGCGTGCTCCGCCGGCGCTGTGAGGCCGTCCATCAGGCGGCCGTACATGATGGCGTAGAGCGCGGGGTTGGTCACCCCGAACTCCACGTGCGTGTCCCAGCCGCGGCGGAAGTCCTCGACCGGGTCCCCGGTCGTCTCCCGGGCCTGCTTGCGGGCCAGATAGCGGCTGAACCTGTCCGCCGCCACCTCCCGCAGCAGACCGTCCTTGTCACCGAAGTGGTGGTACAGGGTGGGCGCCGCGACGCCGGCCGCGACGCACACCTCGCGGGTCGAGAACTCCCCGCTGGGCGACGCCGCCAGTAGGTCGGCAGCCGCCTCGATGATCAACGCGCGGGTTCGCTGGGCCGATGAAGCTTCCTTCGCCATATAGCGATGATACGCAAATGGCCCTCGAAAGCCCACCAGGAGCCTATCGGCGCTATACGAGGTGCCATGCGAGATGACCCGCCGGTCAGGCGACCCGGTGGAACCAGTCGATGATCTCGGGGATGGCCGCCACATGGGAGCCGATGTGGCGGGACCCCTCGAAGTCGACCTCGCCGAGGTCGACTTCGCCCGGGTCGACGCCGGCGGCGCGGAAGGAGGCGAGGCAGGCGTCCGTGTTCTCGTTGACGGCCTGCTCGTCGTCCGTCGCCTCGAAGAGGGTGAGAGGCGCCTCGGGGTCCCAGTCGGAGCAGACGCCGTCCAGCTCCGCGAGGGCGTCGGCCATCGCGCCGGTCGGCTCGGCCAGGAGCCGGCGGCCCTCGTCCGTCAGCAGCTCGTCGAGGGAGGCCGGCAGGCCGGCCATCACCTCCTCGCCGGGGTGGTCGCCGTCGAACAGGTCCTCGACGGTGTCGGCGTAGGGCGCGCGGAAGACGTCCTCCGGGGCCCCGTACACGTCGTGCAGCCGGTCGAACGCCACCAGCAGGTAGGCGCCGTAGGCCACCGCCCACCGCGGGTCGACCCGGCCGTCGAGGACGGCGGGCAGCTGGCTCGCGGCGAAGTCGTAGCCGCCGCTGACCGGGGCGAGCGCGCCGAGCGTGAAGTAGTCGTCGCCGCCCTCGCGCAGCTCGCGGCCGAGGCCGAGCGCCGCCGACGCGCCCTGCGAGAAGCCGGTGACCAGCACCTCGGGCTCCAGCTCGCGGCCCTCCCGGGGCGCGAACTCGCGCGCGGCGCGCAGCAGGTCGAGCGAGGCGGTGGTCTCCGAGGGCACGTCCATCCAGGGGTGCGGTCCCGGGCCCTCGCCCAGTCCGAGGTAGTCGGGGGCGACGGCCGCGTAGCCGGCCGAGGCGTACGCGACGGTGGGCGCGGTGGCGAAGCCTCGGCTGACCGAGGGCGCCGAGGCCCGGTCGACCTCGGTGCCGTGCGCGTAGGAGACCAGCTGGAGCCGCTCCCCCGCGTCGCGGGGCAGCGCCAGCACCCCGCTGGCCGTGGTGGGCGCGCCCTCCGCGTCCACCGTGCGGTAGGTCAGCCGCCACAGGTCGACGCCGTGCTCGGTGTCCGAGGCGTCGAAGCCGTTCTCCGTCAACTCGTCGGCCGCGGCCTCGCCGTCGGGGAGCGCGAAGAGCGGCTCGGCGTCGACGAGCGCGCCGCGTTCCGCCTCATCCGACTCCGCGCCCGACTCCGCGCCCGCCGCCGGGCGGTCCTCGGACCCCTCGTCGTCCCCCGCCACCGCCGCGACCACCGGGATCGCGCCGGCCACCACGAGGCCGGCCGCCGCCGCGATCCAGGTCTTCCGCACGCCGCGCATCGCCATCATCTCCACCCGTTCGTCCCTGCTCCGTGCTCCTCCCACGCTGGCAGCGGGGGCGGCGGGGCGCACGGGGCCCAGTGGGTGTCCGGGGGTGGAGCCAGTCCCACCGCCGGGAGGTGGCGTCAGGCGGCCGAGAAGCTGACGGGGAGGTTCCGGTAGCCGTAGAGGAAGTTGGAACGGATGCGCTCCGGCGTGCCGACCAGCTCCATCGTGGCGACGTTCTCCCGCAGCTCGTCCAGGAGCGCCTTGAGCTCCTCGCGGCCGAGGAACGCGCCCAGGCAGAAGTGCGGGCCGTAGCCGAAGGTGAGGTGCTTGTTGGGGGTGCGGGCCAGGTCGTAGGCGAACGGGTCGGCGAAGACCGACTCGTCGAAGTTGGCCGAGGTGTTCCAGAGGGTGACGATGTCGCCGGCCGCGATCCTCTCGCCGCCGACCTCGACGTCGACCAGCGCGCGCCGCCCGAAGTGCATCGCGGGGGTGGCCCAGCGCAGCACCTCCTCGGTGGCGACGTTCGTGGTGACCTCGCCGGCCTTGAACCGCCGCCACTGCTCGGGGTGCTGGATGAACGCCAGCACCGTGCTGATCGAGGAGACCCGGCTGGACTCGTCGCCGCCGAGGATCAGGCTGTAGCAGTTGAAGATGATCTCCTCCTCGCTGAGCCGCTCGCCGTCGATCTCGGCGGTGACCAGCGTGGAGAGCACGTCGTCGCCGAGGTTGCGGCGGCGGTGGCGGGCCAGGTCGGAGAAGTACAGCAGGATCTCGTTGCGGGCCATCACCTGGTCGTCCAGGGAGTCGTTCTCCGCCTCGGAGCTGAGGGTCTTCTTGTTCCACGCCAGCAGCTGCGGGCGGTCCTGCGGGGGTATCGCCATCAGGTCGCAGATGGTGCCCATCGGGATGTGCTCGGCGACCTCCCTGGCGTAGTCGAAGGAGTCCTTCGCGACGACCTGCCCGACGAGGTCCTTCGTGCGCTTGCGGACGCCGGCCACCACGTGCTGGAGGGCGCGTGGGGAGAAGGACTTGAGCATCATGTTGCGGATCGCGCGGTGGCGCGCGCCGTCGGTGACGGCGAGCATCTTGCCGGCCGCCGAGTCGCCGCCGGCGAGCAGCGTGGCGAGGACGTTGCCGCGCTCGGAGGTGAAGTTCTTGTTGTCCTTGTAGACGGACATCGCGTCGGCGTACCGGGTGACCACCCAGAACGGCGGCCGGCCCGGGGTCTCCGGGTGCCGGTGGACGGGCCGTTCGGCGCGGAAGCGGGCCCACATCTCGTGCAGGTCGTCGCGGACGAACGTGCCGGGGTCGGTGAGGTCGACCGTCAGCGGGTCGGGCGCCGAGGCGAGGTCGATGGCGGTCATGCGGGCTGGTCTCCCGGGGTGCTGGTGGTCTGGTCTTCGCGTGCCGTCGGCGGCTGCTCGGCGGCGGGCCCCTGGGGGCCGGCGGCGGCGCGCCGCTCGGACTCCTTGCGGATGCTCTGGAGCCACTCGATGCGGATCACGCCGCTGGGCAGCCGGATGACCTTCCAGTAGCGCGCGAACTTGCGCCGGGTCGCGTCGTCCGTGCTGATCACCCGCGTCTCGGTGGACAGTTCGCCGTCGTCCACACGGAAGTTGAAGGCGACCTTGTAGTGGCCCGGCTCGGTCAGCCGCTGGAAGCCGGTGAACGGGTCGTCGCCCAGCGGCGAGGGGCCCTTGTCGCCGCTGGTGCGGACGGCGGCCCCGACGATCAGCTCGTCGTCGTCGCGGTGCAGCCAGCTGAAGCCGCCCGCGACCATGCTGTCCAGGAACGGGCGCTTGCCCTGTCCCCGCTTGGTGCCGAGGGTGCCGACCCGCATCAGCAGGTGCATCATCGGCAGGTCCTTGAACTGGAGTTCGCGGGCCGTCCGCAGCACCTCGGCCCGGGGGGCGCGCACGGGCTGGGTGTGCCGGTCGCGCACGTCCCACTCGGGGATCAGCTCGTCGAGTCGGGTGGCCGTCATAGCAGCTGCCTCGTTCCCTCTGGGTTCCTTCGACGGGGATGGTTCGGGGGTCGTTCCCGGGGCGTCCCGGGGTCGTTCCGGGGTCGTTCGGTGGGTGCGTCTCGCAGGCGCGTTCGGGGTGGTACCCGGCGGCTCAGGAGGTGACGGGGCGGGTGCGGCGCTGGTAGTACCAGCTGGCGAAGGCGAAGAGAACGCCGCCGAGCATCCAGAACGGTTCGTAGACCAGCAGGCTGAACCGCTCCAGGCCCTCCAGCGGGGTGTCCCGCATGTCCAGCCAGAACTCGGCGAGGCCGACCATCGCCGGCAGCGCGTGCACCACCATCAGCGCCGCGCAGCCCCAGCCGCCCAGCAGCAGCCAGAAGCGTCGGATGTGCAGGCCCCAGCGCTGGACCAGCGCCAGGGCAAGCGCGGCGCCGCCGAGGTTCATCGGGATCGCGATGATGTCGATGATGAACAGCGGCAGGTTGTCCCGCAGCGTCTCGCCCGGCGGCAGGCCGAACGTGCCGCCCAGCGCCCAGTAGGCGTGGAAGCCGGCGAAGATCAGCATCCACAGGGCGGCCGTGTAGGCCCACCACTTCTCGGCGCCCGGGTCCTTCACGTGCGCGGGCGGGGTGGTGAAGATCCGTCCTGGCGCCTTGACGTCTCCGGGCCTCTCGGCGGTGCTCGCGGTCATCGTGTGCGTTCCTTCGTGTGGGGGAGCTGGGTCGTGGGCGGTCAACGGTCAGCGGTGCGACGGGCGCGGTGCGAGGCTCACTCGCTGCCGTAGCCCATCGGGCAGCCGTAGACCACGTCCCCGTCCCCCTCGGCCGACGGCTCGTCCGGCGTGCTGTACACGGCCGCCCTGGCGTCCTGGAGTTCGGGGAAGAACCACTGGTTCAGGGTCGACTGTAGGAAGCCGGCGCCCGAGCTGCCGCCCGAGCCGCGCCGGGTGCCGAGCATCCGGAAGACGATCAGCCAGTGGCGGTAGCGCCACTGGTGGAACATCGCGTCGTAGGACAGCAGCTCGTCGGCGGTGTCCCGCAGGTCGCCGTAGGCGTCGTCCGGCGCCGTGTACAGCTGGTCGGCCGTCACGCCCCGGCGCTCCAGCAGCGCGGCGAAGGTCTCGCGCAGCGAGGGCTCGTCGAACCGGCGGCGCAGCCTGGCCAGTTCGTCCCCGGTGGCGCCGGGCAGCCGCAGATAGCGGGAGTCCTTGTGGCCCGAGACCATCTCCAGCTCGCGGAACTGCACGGACTGGAAGCCGCTGGCGTCCTCCAGCGTGAAGCGGAACTCGTTGAACCCGCCCGGGGTCATGGTGTCCAGCACGTCGATGTGGCCGAGCCAGAGGCGGGTGATCTCCCGCAGCCGGCGCAGCCCGGCGCGCGCCGTGGACAGCTCGCCCTCGGCGAGCCGGGTGCGCACGTGCTCCAACTCGTCGAGGGAGAGCGCGAACCACAGCTCGAACGACTGGTGGGTGATCTGGAAGAGCAGCTCGTCGTGGGCCTTGGTGGAACGGCCCTGGAGGGTGAGCAGCTCGGGCAGGCGCAGGAAGGAGCCGTAGGTGACGTCCTCCTTCTCCGGCCTCCCCGGCAGGGTGTCGGTCACGGGGTCGGTGACGGTGTCGGTCATGGTGGGTGTCCTCCCGGGTCAGCCGGCCGCGGCCGTCTGGTACTTGCGGACCGCGAGCGGTGCGACCACGGCGAGGATGGCGACCATCCACACCACGCTCAGCAGCACCGGGTTCTCGGTGGGGAACGAGCCGCTGTTCGAGGCGGACGGGTTGCCCCACAGCTCGCGGCAGGCGCCGACGATGGCGCTGAGCGGGTTCCACTCGGCGACCACCCGCAGCCAGTCGGGTAGACCGGTCAGCGGGATGAAGGCGTTGGACAGGAACATCACGGGCATCAGCAGCACCGAGGGCACCGAGGCGGCGGTTTCCGCGTTGCCGACGGAGAGGCCGATCAGGGCGCCGACCCACGCCACCGTGAAGCCGAAGAAGAGCAGCAGCGCGAAGCCGGCCGCCACTTCGAGGAAGCTGGTGTGGACGCGCCAGCCGATGGCCAGCCCGACGCCGGCCATGGCGACGCAGCTGAGCGCGCGCAGCACCATGTCGCCGACGGTGCGGCCGATCAGCACCGCCGAGTTGGACATGGGCAGCGAACGGAACCGGTCGATCAGCCCGTTCCGCAGGTCCTCGACCGCGCCGACCGCCGAGTTGGGGACGGCCGTCATCACGCCCTGCACGAAGATGCCGGCCATGATGAACTCCTCGTAGCCGCCGTTCGGCACCTCGATGACGCTGCCGAAGAGAAGGCCGAAGAGCAGGGCGAAGATCATGGGCAGCAGCACGGCGTTGACCAGCTTGCCCGGGGTGCGGATGAGGTGCCTCAGGTGTCGTTCCACACAGACGACGCCGTCCACGACCGCCGTGCTCATGCGGGGCTCCTCTCGGGGGCGGCGGCCGACTGCTCGTCGGACGCCCTGTTCTGGCCGGTCAGGCTGAGGAACACGTCGTCGAGCGAGGGACGCCTGACCGCGAAGTCCACCACCGGGATGCCGCTGCGCTGGAGCGCGACGGCCGCCTCGGCGACGTCCGTCATGCCCCGGGTGAGCTGCACGGAGACGCCGCGGCCGTCCTCGGCGAGCGTCGGCTGGGCCGCCGTCACCCCGGAGAGGGTGTGGGCGGCCATCGTCTGCTGCGCCGGGTCGCCGACCGTGACGTCCAGGCGGGCGCCGCCCACCTGGTCCTTCAGCTGGTCGGCGGTGCCCTCGGCGATGATCTGCCCCTTGTCGACGACCACGATGCGGTCGGCCAACTGGTCGGCCTCCTCCAGGTACTGGGTGGTCAGCAGGCAGGTGACGCCGGCGGCGACCTGCTTGCGGATGATCGCCCAGAGCGTCTGCCGGCTGGCCGGGTCGAGCCCGGTCGTCGGCTCGTCGAGGAAGAGCACCGACGGCTGGTTGATGAGGCTGGCCGCCAGGTCCAGCCGGCGGCGCATACCGCCGGAGTACTTGCCCGAGGGCCGGGTGCCGGCCTCCACCAGGTCGAACTGGTGGAGCAGCTCGTCGGCGCGCAGCTTGGCCTGCTTGCGCGAGAAGCGTTGCAGCATCCCGATCATGACCAGGTTCTCCCGGCCGGAGAGCTGCTCGTCGACCGCCGCGTACTGCCCGGTCAGCCCGATGGCGCGCTGCACGTCCTTGCGCTGCTTGACCACGTCGAACCCGGCGACGCGGGCGAAGCCGGCGTCCGGGGTGAGCAGCGTCGACAGGATCCGCACCGTGGTGGTCTTGCCGGCGCCGTTCGGGCCGAGCACGCCGAGCACCTGGCCGGCGGGGACCGAGAGGCTCAGCCCGCGCAGCGCCTCGAAGTCGCCGTAGCGCTTCCGCAGGCCCTCCGCGTGGATCGCCAGTTCCATCACATCACTCCGTTCCTCTGCTGGGCGGCCGGCTCAGTTGCCGCTGAGCCTGGCCGCGACGATCCGCCCGATCTCGGAGATCGGGCCCGGCAGGGGGATCTCGTGATGTGTGCAGGCGATCTCGTGGATGTCGAGTCGGCCGTCCGTGTAGGGCTTCCAGGACTCCGCGAGGGGGGCGTCCTGGGTGCGGCCACGGTTGGCCAGGAAGAAGAGCACGTCGCCGGTGAACACGTCGAAACGCGCCGAGTCGGCGATGTGCTGGTTGTTGACCGCGACGCGTTCCATCGCGGCGACGTGGCGGGCCTCGACCCCGGACAGGGCGCTGCCGCCCTCGCGGAGCACGGCCGCCGCCAGCTCGTAGTCGAGCGGCTTGGCGCCGGTGGCGGCGTCCTCGTGGACGGCGCCGACCAGCTCCCGCAGGAACTCGCCGGTCTCGAAGTGCGCCTGGGAACGGCCCGAGGCGTAGGCGTCGAGCAGCGCCAGCAACTCGACGCGTTCGCCCAGCTGTTGCAGCCGGGTCGCGATCAGGTGCGCGACCATGCCGCCCAGCGACCAGCCCAGCAGGTGGTAGGGCCCGTGCGGCTGGACCTGGCGGATCTGCGCCAGGTAGTCGTCGGCCATCTCGGCGGCGCTGGCGGGGAGTTCGCCCTCGCCGGTGAGGCCGCGCGCCTGGAGGGCGTAGACCGGGCGGTCCGCCTCCAGCTCCTTCACCAGGCCCGAGTACACCCAGCCGACGCCGAGGCCCGGGTGGACGCAGAACAGCGGCGCCGGCGTCGCGGGCACGCGCAGCGGCAGCAGCACGCCGAGCGCGTCGTCGAAGGTGTCGGTGCCGAGCCGGTGCGCCAGCCGCGCGACGGTGGGCGCCTCGAACATGGTGCGGATGGTCAGCTCGGCGTCCAGCCGCTCCTTGACCACCCCGGCCAGCCGCATGATCAGCAGCGAGTGGCCGCCCAGCTCGAAGAAGTCGTCGTCGATGCCGACGCTGGGCAGCGACAGCACCTCGGCGAACGCCTCGCACAGCACCCGCTCCCGCTCGTCGCGCGGCGGGCGGCCGGTCGAGCCGGCCCCGAAGTCGGGCTTCGGCAGCGCGGTGCGGTCCAGCTTGTCGTTGTGGTTGAGCGGCAGCGCGTCCAGCACCACGATCGCCGCCGGCACCATGTAGTCCGGCACCCGCGCGGCGACGGCCTCGCGGAGCACCGCGACGTCGGGCGCGGTGCCGGCGACCGGCACCACGTAGGCCACCATCCGCTGGTCGCCCGGGGTGTCCTCGCGGATGATCACGGCGGCGCGCTCGACGGTCGACTCCTTGACCAGCAGCGCCTCGACCTCGCCCAGCTCGATGCGGAAGCCGCGCAGCTTGACCTGCCCGTCGGCGCGGCCGACGTAGACCAGCTGCCCGTCGCCGTTCCACCTGGCGAGGTCGCCGGTGCGGTACATCCGGGAGCCGGCCGGGCCGCCCGGGTCGGCGACGAAACGCTCGGCGGTCAGCCCGGGGCGCTGGTGGTAGCCGCGCGCCAGGTTGACGCCGGAGACATACAGCTCGCCCACGACGCCCGGCGGCACCCGGCGCAGCGAACCGTCCAGCACCTGCACCCGGTTGTTGGCGTAGGGGCGGCCGATCGGCACCGGGCCCGGCGGCAGCTCGTCGCCCGGCTCCACCGTGTAGATGGTGCAGTTGACGGTCGCCTCGGTCGGCCCGTACACGTTGCTGACCCGCAGCCCCGGGCGCTCCCTGCGGAGCGCGGCGACGGCCTCGCCGTGCAGCGCCTCGCCGCCGATCAGCAGCTCCTCGTCGGGGCTGTACTCCTTGGGCAGCCCGGCGAGCAGCGGCAGATGGCTGGGAGTGCCCTTGAAGAGCGTCAACGGGTCGCGGGCCAGCGCGATCCTGGTCGACTCGGACGAGCCGCCGTCCGGGCCGCGGCGCGCGCCCTCGTTGAGCGAGGCCAGGTGGACCCGGCCGCCGCGCACCAGCGGGACGTACAGCGAGGAGACGCTGCCGTCGAAGGTCATCGGCGCGTGCAGCAGCGTGGTGCCGCCGAAGGCCGGGTTCAACAGGGCGGCGTGGCCCAGGTAGTTGCCCAGCGCGCGGTGCTCCAGGACCACGCCCTTGGGCTGGCCCGTGGAGCCCGAGGTGTAGATCAGATACGCCGGGTGCGCGGCGGTCAGCGGCATCGGGCGCTCGGCGTCGGTGACGTCGTGCTCCTGGTGGCCGGCGAGCAGCGCCTCCGTGCCGGGGTCGTCCATCAGCAGCCGCGGCGTGCCGTCGTCGGCCGGCAGGCTGACCTCGGTGGAGGAGACGGTGATCACCATCGCCGGGGTGACCTCGGCCAGCACGAACGCGGTGCGCTCGGCCGGGTGGTCGGGGTCGAGCGGCAGATAGGCGGCGCCGGACTTCCACACCGCGAGCATCGCCACGACCAGGTCGGCGCAGCGCGGCAGCGCGAGGGCCACCACCCGCTCCGGGCCGGCGCCGTGCGAGAGCAGCAGCCTGGCGATGCGGTTGGCCTTCGCGTTGAGCTGGGCGTAGGTCAGCGTGACCTCGCCGCTGACCAGCGCGACGGCCTCCGGGTCGCGCTGGACGCGCTCCTCGATCAGCGCGTTCACCGGCACGTCGGGAAGCGCCAGCTCGGGGCCCGTGCCGTGGGCGAGCAGCGCGGCGCGCTCCTCGTCGGCGAGCAGGTCGAGCCGGCCGAGCGGGGTGTCGGGACGTTCGACGGCCGCCGTCAGCAGCCGGACCAGGCGCTGGCCCATGGTCGCGACGGTCGCGCGGTCGAACAGCTCGACGTTGTACTGGAGAACGCCCTCAAGACCCGCGGGCGAGCCGGCCGAGTCGAAGCTCTCGGCGAAGTGCGCCGCCAGGTCGAACTTGGCGACCTTCTGCTCGGCGGCGAACGGCGAGGCGGTCAGCCCGGCCAGCGTCAGCTCGGCGTCCGCGTTGTTGTGGACGCTCATCAGCACCTGGAAGAGCGGGTGCCGGGAGAGCGAACGCGGCGGGTTCAGCACCTCGACCATCCGCTCGAACGGCAGGTCCTGGTGGGCGTAGGCGGCGAGGTTGGTCTCCTTGACGCGCTCCACCAGCTGCCGCATCGTCGGGTCGCCCGACGTGTCGGTGCGCAGCACCAGCGTGTTGACGAAGAAGCCGACGAGGTCGGCCACCGCGTCGTCGGTGCGGCCGGCGATCGGGGTGCCGATCGGGATGTCGTCGCCGGCGCCCAACGCGTCGAAGAGCGCGGAGAGTCCGGCCTGGAGCACCATGAACATGCTGGCGCCCGAGTCGTGCGCCAGCCGCGCCAGCCTGGCGTGCAGCGTGGCGTCCATGGCGAGGGTGACGCCCGCGCCCTCGTGGCCGAGGACCGCGGGGCGCGGCCGGTCGGTGGGGAGCGCCAGCTGCTCGGGCAGGTCGGCGAGGGCGCGCCGCCAGAAGTCCAGCTGCTGGGAGATGACGCTGCTCTCGTCGTCCTCGCTGCCCAGCATCCGGTTCTGCCAGAGGGCGTAGTCGGCGTACTGCACCGGCAGCGGGGTGAACTCGGGTGCGCGGCCGGCGAGCCGGGCCTCGTAGGCGGCGGCCAGGTCGCGCGTCATCGGCGCCATGGACCAGCCGTCGGTGGCGATGTGGTGCAGCACGATCAGCAGCACGTGGTCGTCCTCGGCGACCCGCAGCAGGGTCACCCGGAGCGGCAGCTCCTCGACCAGGTCGAAGCCGCGCAGCGCCTCGGCCGTCAGGACGTCCATCAGGCCGTCCTCGTCGGACTCCCTGGTCTCGAACGGGAGTAGGGCCTTCTCGACGGGGAGCACCAGCTGGCGGGGCTCGCCGTCCTCGGCGACCGGGTAGACGGTGCGCAGCGACTCGTGGCGGGCCAGCAGGTCGCCGAACGCGGCGGCCAGCGCCGTCTCGTCGACGGCGCCGTGCAGCCGCAGGCTGAGCGGGATGTTGTAGGTGCCTCGCTCGGTGTCCATCCGGTTGAGGAACCACAGGCGGGCCTGCGCGTAGGACAGCGGCACCCGCTCGGGCCGCTCGGCGGCGCGCAGCGGCGGGCGGGCGCCGCCGGCGGCGGCGACCTTCTCGGCGAGGCCGGCGACCGTGGGCGCCTCGAAGAGGGTGCGGATCGCCAGCTCGACGCCCAGCTCCGAACGGGCCCTGGAGATCAGCCGGGTGGCGAGCAGCGAGTGGCCGCCCAGGTCGAAGAAGTTGTCGTCGACGCCGACCGACTCCAGGCTCAGCACCTCGGCGAAGAGCCCGCACAGGGTCTCCTCCTCGGGCGACATGGGCTGCCGCCCGCCCACGCTGCCGGCCAGCTCGGGCGCCGGCAGCGCCTTGCGGTCGACCTTGCCGTTGGGCAGCAGCGGGAACGCGTCCAGCACCACCGTCGCCGAGGGCACCATGAACTCGGGGAGGCTGGCGGCGACATGCTCGCGCAGCTCGTCGACGGAGGCGGCGCGGCCCTCGGCGGAGGCGACGTAGGCCACCACGCGCTTGTCCTGCGGCGTGTCCTCGCGGACCACGACGACGGCGTGCGCGACGCTGTCGTGCCCGGTCAGCACGGTCTCGATCTCGCCCAGCTCGATGCGGAAGCCGCGCACCTTGACCTGGTTGTCGGCGCGGCCGACGAACTCCAGGGTGCCGTCCGGTCGCCAGCGCCCCAGGTCGCCGGAGCGGTAGAGGCGCGAGCCCGCCGGGCCGAACGGGTCGGCGACGAACCGCTCGGCGGTCAGCCCGGGACGCTTGAGGTAGCCGCGCGCCAGGCCGTCGCCGGTCAGGTACATCTCGCCCGGCACCCCGACCGGGCACGGCTTGAGCCGGCCGTCGAGGACATAGACCCGGGTGTTGGCGAACGGGCGGCCGATCGGCGGGGTCTGGCCGTCGGCGGTCAACGCGCCGGAGATGGTGGCGCCGACGGTGGTCTCCGTCGGGCCGTAGCCGTTGACGATCCGCCGTCCTGGCGCCCAACGGGCCACCAGCTCGGGGGTGCAGGCGTCGCCGGTGGAGACCAGCGTGGCGCCGGCCAGCACGTCCTGGTCGGCCGGCAGCGAGGCCAGCGCGACGGGCGGCAGGGTGGCGTGGGTGACCTTGTGGCGGCGGACCAGCGCGGCCAGCGGGTCGCCCGGCAGGATCTCCTCGGAGGTGCCGAGGACCAGGGCGCCGCCGGAGAGCAGGCCCATCGCGATGTCCCAGAAGCCGGCGTCGAAGCTGACGGAGGCGAACTGGAGCACCCGGCTGCCCAGGCCGACGCCGGTGTGCTCGGCCTGGGTGGCGACCAGGGCGGCCAGGCCGTGGTGCGGCACCACGACGCCCTTGGGGCGGCCGGTCGAACCCGAGGTGTAGATCACGTACATGGGGTGCGCCGGGGTGAGCGGCGCGACGCGGTCGGCGTCGGTGACCGGCTCCGGCGCGCCGTCGGCGAGCGCGGCGCGGGTCTCCTCGGCGTCCAGCACCAGCCGGGGCACGTCGGCGCCGGCCCCATCCAGCAGCCCCTCCGTGGCGGAGGTCGCCAGCAGCAGCCTCGGGCGGGCGTCGTCGACCATGAACGCCAGCCGCTCGGCCGGGTAGTCCGGGTCCAGCGGCAGATAGGCGGCGCCGGACTTCAACACCGCCCAGAGCGCGACGATCATCTCGACGGAGCGCGGCACGGAGACCGCGACGAACTCCTCGGGGCCGACGCCGCGCGCGATCAGCAGCCGGGCGAGGCGGTTGGCGCGTTCGTCCAGCTCGCGGTAGGAGACGACCTCGTCCTGGAAGAGCAGCGCCGGCGCGTCCGGGTTGTCCCTGACCTTCGCGGCGAACAGCTCGGGCAGGGTGGCGGGTTCGACGTCCGCGGCGCTGTCGTTCCAGTCGACCAGCATCCGCCGGCGCTCCTCGGCGGAGAGCATCTCCAGCCGGCCGATGGTGGCGCCCGGGTCGTCGGCGACGGTCTCCAGCAGCCGCAGCAGCCGGTCCATCACGCCGCGCGCCTCGTCCTCGGAGAAGAGGTCGGGCGCGTAGCAGAGGCGCAGATGCAGGTCCTCGCCCATCAGTCCGGCCGCGAGGTTCAACGGGTAGTGCGCGCCGTCCCTGCCGTCGACGCCGGAGAAGCGGACGCCGTTGACCTCCATCTCGGCGGTCGTCGGGTCGACGGGGTAGTTCTGGTAGACGAGCGTGGTGTCGAACAGCTCCTGGTGGGAGGAGAGCCGCTGCACGTCGGAAAGGCGCACGTGCTGGTGGGCCAGCAGCTCGGACTGCTCCTCCTGGAGCCGGGTCAGCGCGTCCAGCAGCGTCTCGGCGGCGGGCAGCCGCACGCGCACCGGCAGGGTGTTGATGAACAGGCCGATCATGGTGTCCACGCGGGGCACCTCGGGCGGGCGGCCGGAGACGATCGCGCCGAACGCGACGTCGTCCTTGCCGGTCAGCGAGGAGACCAGCAGGCCCCAGACGCCCTGCACCACCGTGTTGACCGTGAGGCCGCGCGAACGGGCCAGCGCCAGCAGCCCGTTGGTGGTGCTCGCCGGCACGTCCTGGCGCAGCCAGCCGGGCCGCACCAGGGCCCGGCCGCGCGCGGCGGGCGCCACGTGCGAGGGCTCCTCGATCTCGGCGAGCGCGGCGGTCCACACCCGGCGCGACTCGTCCTCGTCCTGCCGGGAGATCCACGACAGGTAGTCCTTGTACGGGGTGAACGGGCCGAGCGCGGCCGGGTCGCCCTTCGAGCCGTACAGCTCGAACAGCTCGCGCACCAGGATCGGCACCGACCAGCCGTCGAGCAGGATGTGGTGCTTGGTGAGCATCAGCCGGAACCGGTCGGGCGCCAGGCGGAAGACGGTGAACCGCATCAGCGGCGGGCGCTCCAGGTCGAAGCCCCTGGCCTGGTCGACGTCGGCGAGCCTGGCCAGCTCGGCCTGCTGCTGCTCGTGGTCGAGCGTGGAGAGGTCGATCTGCTCCCACGGGACGGAGACCTTGGCGTGCACGACCTGCACCGGCTGGCTGAGGTCCGCGTGCCGGAAGCTGACGCGCAGGTTGGCGTGGCGCTTCAGGAGGGCGCGCGCGGCGGCGCGCAGCGCGCGGGTGTCCAGCGGCCCCGACAGGTCCAGCAGCAGCTGGTGCACGTAGAGGTCGGGCCCCTCCTCGTCGTAGAGGGCCTGGAACAGCATTCCCTCCTGGAGGGGGGAAAGCGGCAGGACGTCCTCGACGCCTGGCTTGCTCATTTGGCCATCTCCCATTCGTCCGTGAAGTCGTCCTCGTCCTCGTCCGCTTCGGCGTCGTCGGCGCCGTCGGCGTCCGAAGCGCCACGGGTGAAGGCGTCCAGTTCGTCCTGGCTGAGCGAGACCAGGGAGAGGTCCGAGGGGGTGAAGCCGCCGATGTCGGCGTGTTCCGCGTGGGCGGCGAGCGCGGCGACGGCGCGGCTGAAGCAGTCCGTCAGGGCGCGCACGTCGCGCTCGCTCAGCAGCGTCTTCGGCCAGGACCAGACCAGCAGCAGGCGCGGCCCGTCGGGGTGGTCCTCGGTCATGGCGTTGAGCGCGACGACATGGGTCATCGGGCTCTCCGGCTCCGGCCGGCCGCCGCTGAGGTCGGCGCCGCCCACCATGTCGGCGTCGGCGACCGGGGTCCACGGCTCGGCCGGGCCCTGGCTGCCGGGCGCCGGGGAGCGGCCCAGGTAGTTGAAGCTGATCTGCGGGCCCGGAACGCCGGCGAGGGCGTCCCTGGTCTCGTGGTTGAGGTGACGCAGCAGGCCGTAGCCGATGCCGTGGTCGGGCAGGGCGCGCAGCTGCTCCTTGACGTTCCGCACGGCCTCGCCCATGGCGGCGCCGCCTGCCCACAGCTCGTCCCAGTCGGTGACGCCCGGGTCGAGCCGCACCGGGTAGAGGCTGGTGAACCAGCCGACGGTGCGGGAGAGGTCGACGCCCTCGACGATGTCCTCCCGGCCGTGGCCCTCCAGGTCGACCAGCACGCCCTCGGCCGGCTCGCCCCGGCCGCGCCGCCACTCGGCGACGGCGAGGGAGAGCGCGGTGAGCAGCACCTCGTTGGCGCCGGCGCGGTAGGCGGCGGGCAGGGTGGTCAGCAGCGGCTCGACGCGTTCGGCCGGCTCGTCCCTGGTCAGGAAGCGCAGGGTGGCCAGCACGTCCTGGCCGGCGTCCAGCGGGCGTTCGCCGAGCAGCGGGTCGGGCTTGGCCAGCACCTGCTTCCAGCGGTCGAGTTCGGCGACCCGCGGCTCGCGGTGCGCCTCCTCGACGAGATGCTCGGCCCAGCGGCGGAACGAGGTGCCGGTGGGCTGGAGCTCGGGCTCCTCGCCCTCGGCGAGCGCCGCGCAGGCGGCGGCCAGGTCGGGCAGCAGGATCTGCCAGGAGACGTTGTCCACCACCAGGTGGTGGGCGACCAGCAGCAGCCGGCCGGTGGCGTCGGGCCCGGCGTCGAACCAGACGACCTGGAGCATCACGCCGTTGTCCGGGTTCATCCGGGCCCAGGCGGCCTCGCTCTCGCGGGCGGAGACCTCGCGCAGCGCGTCGGCGGCGAGGCCGGCGACGTCGACGCGGCGGACCAGGTTGACGGCGGGCAGCGTGCCGCGCTCGGGAACGGTCAGCTTCCAGGCGCCGGTGTCGCGGATCAGCCGGGTGCGGAGCGCGTCGTGGTGGTCGACGAGGACCGCGACGGCCTGGACGAGGGTCTCCTCGGTGAGCCACTCGGGGGCGTGCACCAGCGAGGACTGGTTGAACCTGTCGATGGGGCCGCCCCTGTCGCGCAACCAGTGCACGCTCGGGGTGAGTTGCACCTCGCCGATGCCGGTGTCCGGGCCGTCGCCGACGACCGAGTCGACGGTGCCGGCGACACCCGCGAGGCGGGCGACGGTCTTGTGCTCGAAGATCTGCTTGGGCGTGATGATCAGCCCGGCCTTGCGGGCGCGGCTGACCAGCTGGATCGACTGGATGCTGTCGCCGCCGAGGTCGAAGAAGCTGTCGTCGATACCGACGGCCGACAGGCCGAGCAGCTCGGCGAAGAGCCCGCAGAGGGTCTCCTCGATCCGGTCGCGCGCCTCGCGCCCGTCGCCCTTGGCGGAGAGGTCGGGCGCGGGCAGCGCCTTGCGGTCGACCTTGCCGTTGGGGGTCTGCGGCAGCGCGTCGAGGACGACGACGGCGGCCGGCACCATGTAGTCCGGCAGCCGCAGCCCGACGAACTCCCGCAGCTCGGCCGGGTCAGGGGCGTCGCCGGCCCTGGGCACCACATAGCCGACGAGCTGGCGCACGCCCGGGGTGTCCTCGCGGACCAGCACGGCGACCTGCCCGACGCGCGGGTCGGCGGCCAGCGCCTCCTCGACCTCGCCCAACTCGATGCGGAAGCCCCGGACCTTCACCTGGTCGTCGGCGCGCCCGCCGTAGACCAGCGCCCCGTCGCGCGACCAGCGCGCAAGGTCCCCGGTGCGGTACATCCGCGCGCCGTCGCCGGCGAACGGGTCGGCGAGGAAACGGGTCGCCGTCAGCCCGGGGCGGCCGAGGTAGCCGCGCGCCAGGCTGCGGCCGGAGACGTACAACTCCCCGACGACGCCGGGCGCGACCGGCCGCAGCCGCTCGTCCAGGACGTAGACCCGGGAGCCCACCACGGGGTGGCCGATGGGCGGCACCACGGGCTCGGCGAGCGGGTCGCTCATCGAGGCGCAGACCGTGGACTCCGTCGGGCCGTAGGCGTTGACCAGCGTGCGGCCGACCGACCAGCGGCCGACCAGCTCGCCGGAGAGCGCCTCGCCCGCCGAGACCAGCACGCCGTCCGGCAGCAGGCTCTCCTCGGGCTCCATCGCGGAGAGCACCACGGGCGGCAGCGTCGCGTGGGTGACGCCGAGGCCGGAGAGGGTCGCGGCCAGCGGGTCGCCCGCGGTGACGCCCTCGCGGCCGACGACCACCAGGGCCGCGCCGGAGAGCAGGCCCATGCACAGCTCCCAGAACGCCGCGTCGAAGCTCGGCGACGCGAACTGCAACACCCGCGAGCCGGGGCCGACCAGCAGCCGTTCCCGCTGGGTCGCCAGCAGGCCGGCGACGCCGGCGTGCGAGACGACGACGCCCTTGGGGCGGCCGGTCGAACCCGAGGTGTAGATCACATACGCCGGGTGCGTCTCGCGCAGCCCCAGCGCGCCGACGCTCGGCGGCGCGGGCGCGGCGGCGACGGCGGCCTCGGTGGCCGCGTCGTCCAGCAGCAGCGTGCGGTGCCCCTCGGGCACCACCCCGGCGGTCTCCGAAGTGGCCAGCGTCAGCACGGGCTTGGCGTCGCCCAGCATGTAGGAGATCCGGTCGGCCGGGTACTCCGGGTCGACCGGCAGATACGCGCCGCCCGCCTTCCACACGGCCAGTACGGCGACGACCAGCTCGACGGAGCGCGGCAGCGCCAGCGCCACCAGCCGCTCGGGGCCCACGCCCTCGGCCGCCAGATGTCCGGCGAGCCGCTCCGCGCGCGCGTCCACCTCGGCAGCCGACAGCACGCCGTCGGCGGTGACCAGGCAGTCGGCCGCCGGGTCGCCCGCGACGCGGGCGGCGAACAGCTCGGGAACGGTCAGCCCGCCGAGCACCCGACGGCCCTCGTCGCCGGCCGCGTTCCACTCGGTGAGCACCCGCTCGCGCTCCCCGTGGCCCAGCACCTCGACCGAGCCGACCCGGGCGGCCGGGTCGGCCACCACCTGGGACAGGACCCGGATCAGCCGCTCGACGAGCAGGCCGACCGTGTCGTGGTCGAAGAGGTCGGTGGCGTACTCGACGATGCCGTTGAGCCCGCCGAACTCCCGCTCGGCCAGCTCGAAGGAGAGGTCGAACTTGGCCGCACCGGTCCCGACATCCCTCGGCAGCCCGGTCAGGCCGGGCAGCTCCAGCTCCGTGGAGCCCGTGTTCTGGAGGACCAGCAGCACCTGGAAGAGCGGGTGCCTGGTCAGCGAACGCTCCGGCGCCAGCACGTCCACCAGCCGCTCGAACGGCACGTCCTGGTGGGCGTACGCCTGGAGGTCCAGCTCGCGGGTGCGCTCCAGCAGCTCACGGAACGTCGGATCGCCCGACAGGTCGTTCCGCAGCACCAGCGTGTTGACGAAGAAGCCGACCAGGTCGTCGACCGCCTCGTCGGGACGGCCGGCTATCGCCCCGCCGACGGGAACGTCCTCGCCGGCGCCGAGCCGGTGCAGCAGCGTCGCCAACCCGGCCTGGAGCACCATGAACAGCGTCGCCCGCGACTCGCGCGCCAACCCGGCCAGGCCCTCGTGCAGTTCGGCGCTGACGCCGAACGTGTACATCCCGCCGCGGTGCGAGGCGACGGCCGGGCGCGGCCGGTCGGTCGGCAGCTCCAGGCCCTCGGGCAGCCCGGCCAACGCCTCCCGCCAGTAGGCGAGCTGGCGGGAGACCAGCGACTCCTCGTCGTCCTCGTCGCCCAGCACCTCGGCCTGCCACAGCGCGAAGTCCGCGTACTGCACCGGCAGCTCCGGGAAACGCGGCGCCCCGCCCTCGCACCGCGCCCGGTAGGCGCGGGCCAGGTCGGCGCCGAGCGGGCCCAGCGACCAGCCGTCGGAGGCGATGTGATGCATCGTCAGCGACAGCACATGCTGGTCGTCGGCGACCCTGAAGAGCCGCCCGCGCAGCGGCAGCTCGCTCTCCAGCAGGAAGGTCTCGGCCGCCGCCGCGTCCAGCGCCTCGGCCAGCGCCGACTGCTCCACCTCGACCACCGGCAGCGCGATGTCGACCTCGTCCTCCGCCAGCACGTGCTGGCGCGGCACGCCGCTGTCGTCGGGGAAGACGGTGCGCAGGCTCTCGTGCCGCAGCACCACGTCCCGCAGCGCGGCGCGCAGCGCCCCCACGTCCAGCTGGCCCTTCAACTCCAGGGCGTACGGCAGGTTGTAGGTGGCGCTCGGCCCCTCGAAGCGGTGCATGAACCACAGCCGCTTCTGCGCCGAGGACAGCGGCAGCGCCGCGGGACGCGCGGCCGGCACCAGCGCGGGGCGCTCGCCGTCGGCGCCCTCCAGCGCGGCGGCCAGCGCGGCGACCGTCGGCGACTCGAAGAGGGTGCGGATCGCCAGCTCGGCGCCGAGCGCGGAACGGACCCGGCTCACCAGCCGGGTCGCCAGCAGCGAGTGGCCGCCGAGCAGGAAGAAGTCGTCGTGCACGCCGACCGTGGGCAGCCCCAGCACGTCGGCGAAGATCCCGCAGAGGATCTCCTGCCGGGCGGTGCGCGGCTCGTTGCCCGAGCCCGTCTCGCCGGCGAACTCCGGTGCCGGCAGCGCCTTGGCGTCCAGCTTGCCGTTGGCGGTCAGCGGGAAGCGGGCCAGCTCGACCAGCGCCGAGGGCACCATGTGGTCGGGCAGCCGCGCGGCGGCGTGCGCGCGCAGCTCCGCCTCGGCCGGCTCGTCGCCGGCGACCGGCACGTAGTAGCCGACCAGCCGGCGGTCGCCCGGCTGGTCCTCGCGGACCAGCACGGCGGCCTGCGCCACCCGGGGGTGGTCGCCCAACACGGCCTCGATCTCGCCCAGCTCGATGCGGAAGCCGCGGATCTTCACCTGGGCGTCGGCCCGGCCGACGAACTCCAGCCGCCCGTCCTCCGTCCAGCGCGCCACGTCGCCGGTGCGGTACATCCGCTCCCCCGGCTCGCCGAACGGGCTGGCGACGAAGCGGCTCGCGCTCAGCCCGGGGCGCCCCAGATAGCCGCGCGCCAGCCCGGCGCCGGCCACGTACATCTCGCCGACCACGCCGGGCGCGACGGGCCGCAGCCCGCCGTCCAGCACATAGATCCGCAGGTCGGGGATGCCGGAGCCGATCATCGAGCCGGGGCCGGCCGCCGCGCTCGGCGCGGTGAGCGCCAGATGGCTGACGTGCACCGTGGTCTCGGTGATGCCGTACATGTTGACCAGCGTCGGGGCCGCGTCGTCGTGCCGCTCGTACCAGTCGGCGAGCCGCCACAGGTCCAGCGCCTCGCCGCCGAAGACCACGTAGCGCAGGGCGAGTCGGGAGCCGACCTCCGGCGCCTCGCGGTCCGCGTTCATCAGCTGGTAGAACGCGGACGGCGTCTGGTTGAGGACCGTGACGCCCTCGTCGGCCAGCAGCCGCAGGAACTCCTCGGGCGAGCGGCTGACCTGCCGCGGGACGACGACCAGCCGGCCGCCGTAGAGCAGCGGGCCCCACAGCTCCCAGACGGAGAAGTCGAAGGCGTAGGAGTGGAAGAGGGTCCACACGTCGTCGGGCCCGAAGTGGAACCAGTGGTCCGTCGAGCCCATCAGCCGCACCACGTTGCGGTGCGGCACCACGACGCCCTTGGGGCGGCCGGTGGAGCCCGAGGTGTAGATGACATACGCCGGGTGGCTCGGGTGCGGCGCCACCTCGGGGGCGCCGGCCGGGAGTCCCGCCAACTCGTCCGCGAACGCCGGGTCGTCCAGCAGCACCCGGGCCACGCCCGAGGCGTCCAGCGCCTCGGGCAGCGCGGCGTCGCCGCTGGTGACCAGCAGCTCGGGGCGGGCGTCGTCCAGCATGTAGGCGAGGCGGTCCGCCGGATAGCTCGGGTCCATCGGCACATAGGCGCCGCCGGCCTTCAGCACGGCGAGCACCGCCACCACCAGCTCGGCCGAGCGCGGCAGCGCCAGCGCGACGAACCGCTCGGGCCCGACGCCGCGCGCGGCCAGCGCCCGCGCGAGGCGGTTGGCCCGCTCCTCCAACTCCCCGTAGGTCAGCGACGTTTCGCCGTGGGTGACGGCGACGGCCGCGGGGGTGCGTGCGGCCTGGAGCGCGAACAGCTCGGGGATGGTGGCGGGCGCCACCTCGCGGCCCGTGCCGTTCCACGAGACGAGGGTGCGGTGCAGCTCCTCCTCGCCGAGCAGGTCGACGCGGCCGGCGGGCTGCTCCGGGTCGTCGGCGAACGCGGTGAAGAGCCGGGCAAGCCGGTCGCCGATCTCCCGCACCCGCTCGGTCGGGAAGACCTCGGTCCTGTGGTCCAGCCGCATCCGCAGCCGGCCGTCCACGACGGAGGCGATGACGCCCAGCGGGTAGTGGGTGGCGTCGTTGGCGGAGAGGTCGGCGAGCGACAGCTCCGGGTCGGACGGCTGGAGGTCGGCCGGGTCCAGCGGGTAGTTCTCGAAGACCGCGATGGTGTCGAAGAGCGTGGGGTGCCCCGCCAGCCGCTGCACGTCGGTCAGCCCGATGTGCTGGTGCGCCATCAGCTCGGCCTGCCGCGTCTGCGTCGCGGAGAACACCTCGACGAGCGAACGCCGCGCCGGCGACTCGACGCGCACGGGCAGGGTGTTGATGAAGAGGCCGACCATGGTCTCGATGCCCGGTATCTCCGGCGGGCGGCCGGAGACCGTGGCGCCGAAGACCACGTCGTCCCGCCCGGTCAGCCGGGCCAGCAGCAGCCCCCAGACGCCCTGGAGCACCGAGTTGAGGGTGAGCCCGTGGCTCCTGGCCGCGTCCCGCACCCGCTGGGTCAGCTCGGCCGGCAGCTCCACGGTCAGCGCCCGCGGCTGGCTGGCAGGCAGCTCGCCGCCCTCCCGCTCGCCGGCGAGCAGCGTCGGCTCCTCCAGGCCGGCGAGCGCCTGGTGCCAGGCGGACTCGGCGGCCGACTGGTCCTGCTCGCCGAGCCAGGACAGGTACTGGCGGAACGGGGTGACCCGGGGCAGCCCGCGCTCGTCGCCGCGCGCGCTGTAGAGCGCGAACAGCTCCTTGACCAGCACCGGCATCGACCAGCCGTCGACCAGGATGTGGTGCTTGGTGAGCACCAGCCGGTGGCGGGACTCGCCGAGCCGGTAGAGCGCGAAGCGGATCAGCGGCGGCCTGGTCAGGTCGAAGCCGCGCGCCCTGTCCTCGGCGAGCAGCCGGGTCAACTCCTCGTCCTGGGCCGGGCCTTCCAGCCGCCGCAGGTCGGTCTCGGTCCAGTCGAGCGGCGTCTCGTTCGGGATGATCCCCACCGTGCGGCTGAGGCCCTCGTAGCGGAAGCCGGCGCGGAGGTTGGGGTGGCGGCGCAGCAGCCCGGTGGCGGCCTCGGCCATCGCGGTGGGGTCCAGCGCCCCCTCCAGGTCGAGGATCAGCTGGACGGTGTAGACGTCGTCGGCCCGCTGGTCGTACAGCGCGTGGAAGAGAAGCCCTTCCTGCAACGGGGACAGCGGCAGCACGTCCGCCAGGCCCTGCTTCGTCATCGGGAGATCCTCCAGTCGGCTTCCAGCAGGTCGATCTCGCTCTGGGACAGCGAGACCAGCGAGAGGTCGGAGGGGGTGTGACCCCCGACGTCGGGCCCCTCCGCGTGGTCGGCGAGGACGCCGAGCACGCGGAACCAGGTGTCGGCGAGATCGGTGACCTCGGTGTTGTCCAGCAGCAGCGCGGGCCAGGACCAGGTGGCCTTCAGGCGCGGGCCCTCGGCGTGCTCCTCGGTCAGCGCGTTGAGTTCGAGGGTGTGGGTCATCGGCATCCCCGGGTCGGCGCCGCCGCCCAGCGGGTCGGACTCCACGGCCGGCGCCCAGGGCGCGGGCTCGGCCGTCGCGCCGTCGAACCGGCCCAGGTAGTTGAAGCCGAGCTGCGGTCCGGCGAACGCGGCGAACTCGGCGGCGGTCGGCGGGTGCAGATGGCGCAGCATCCCGTAGCCGACGCCGTGGTCGGGCAGGGAGCGCAGCTGCTCCTTGACGCGCTTGATCGCCTCGGAGACGGTGCGCCCGCCACGCCACAGGTCGTCCCAGTCGGTGACGCCCGGGTCGAGATGGACGGGGTAGAGGCTGGTGAACCAGCCGACGGTGCGGGAGAGGTCGACGCCCTCGACGACGTCCTCCCTGCCGTGGCCCTCCAGGTCGACCAGCACGCCGGCCGCTTCCTGCCCGCGCCGCCGCCGCCAGTCGCCGACGGCCAGCGCGAGGCCGGCGAGCAGCACCTCGTCGATGCCGGCGCGGTAGGCGGCGGGCAGCCGGGTGAGCAGCGCGGTGGTGCGTTCGGCGGAGAGCGCGAAGGTGACGGAGCGCTCGGTGGCCATCACGTCGCGGGCCTTCTCGAAGGGCCGGCCCCCCAGCAGCGGGTCGGGCGCGGCCAACTGCCGCCGCCACAGCTCCACTTCGCCGACCCGTTCGGCGGCGGCCTCGGTGAGCAGCTCGGCCCAGCGGCGGAACGAGGTGCCGGTGGGCTGGAGCTCGGGGCGGCGGCCCTCGGCGACGGCCTGGCAGGCGGCGGCCAGGTCGGGCAGCAGAATGCGCCAGGAGACGCCGTCGACCACCAGGTGGTGGGCGACCAGCAGCAGCCGGCCTGGGGTGTCCGCTCCCGCGTCGAACCACACGACCTGGAACATCACCCCGCCCTCGGGGTCGAGCCGCGCCGCCGCGGCCTCCGTGTGCCCCTCGATCACGGTGGCCAGCACCGGGCCCTCCGCCCCGCGCACGTCGACGCGGCGCAGCGCGCGGGAGACGGTGAGCGCCCCCGGCGCGCCGGGCTCCGGCACCTCCAGCGGGCGGGCCTCGTCGTCGACCAGCCGGGCGCGCAGCAGGTCGTGGTGGTCGATCAGGGCGGTCACCGCCGCCGTCAGCTGGTCCCCGTCCAGCTCGGACGGGGCCTGCACCAGCATCGACTGGTGGAACGTGCGGACGGGGCCGCCGTGTTCACGCAGCCAGCTGACGATCGGTGTCGTCGGCACCGTGCCGCGCCCGGTGTCCTCGCCGGCGTCCGGCCTGGCGGCGACGCCGACGGTGGTGACCAGCGGGGCGATCGCGGCGACCGTCTTCTGCTCGAAGATCTGCTTCGGCGTGACCACGAGGCCGACCGCGCGGGCGCGGCTGACCAGCTGGATCGACATGATGCTGTCGCCGCCGAGGTCGAAGAAGCTGTCGTCGATGCCGACCGAGCCGAGCCCCAGCAGCTCGGCGAAGAGCCCGCAGAGCGTCTCCTCGATCCGGTCGCGCGCCTCCCGGCCGCCCGCCTGGGCGGACAGGTCGGGCGCGGGCAGCGCCTTGCGGTCGACCTTGCCGTTCGGCGTCTGCGGCAGCGCGTCGAGCACGACGACGGCGGCCGGCACCATGTAGTCCGGCAGCCGGCGCCCCAGCGCCTCGCGCAGCGCGCCGGAGGCCAGCGAGGCGGAGCCGCGCGGCACCACGTAGCCGACCAGCTGCTTGCGGCCCGGCTCGTCCTCCCGGACCAGCACCACCACCTGGCCGACGCCCGGCTGGTCCGCCAGCGCCTCCTCGACCTCGCCCAACTCGATGCGGAAGCCCCGGACCTTCACCTGGTCGTCGGCGCGCCCGCCGTAGACCAGCGCCCCGTCGCGCGACCAGCGCGCCAGGTCCCCGGTGCGGTACATCCGCGCGCCGTCGCCGGCGAACGGGTCGGCGAGGAAACGCGTCGCCGTCAGCCCGGGGCGCCCCAGATAGCCGCGCGCCAGGCTGCGGCCGGAGACGTACAACTCCCCGACGACGCCCGGCGCGACCGGCCGCAGCCGCTCGTCCAGCACATACACGCGGGAGCCCACGACGGGGTGCCCGATGGGCGGCACCACCGGCTCGGAGAGCGCCACGCTCATCGAGGCGCAGACCGTCGACTCCGTCGGGCCGTAGGCGTTGACCAGCCCGCGCCCCACCGACCAGCGGCCGACCAGCTCGCCGGAGAGCGCCTCACCGGCGGAGACCAGCACACCGCCGGGCAGCAGCGTCTCGTCCGGCTCCATCGCGGACAGCACCACCGGCGGCAGCGTCGCGTGCGTCACCCGGAAGCGGCGCAGCGTGCCCGCCAGCGGCTCGCCCGCGCCCAACTCCTCGCGGTCGGCGACCACCAGGGCCGCGCCGGAGAGCAGGCCCATGCACAGCTCCCAGAACGCCGCGTCGAAGCTCGGCGACGCGAACTGCAACACCCGCGCCCCCGGCCCGGCGGCCAGCCGCTCGCGGTGCGTCGCCAGCAGGCTGCCCACGCCGGCGTGCGAGACGACGACGCCCTTGGGGCGGCCGGTCGAACCCGAGGTGTAGATCACATACGCCGGGTGCGTCTCGCGCAGCCCCCTGTCCTCGGGGGGCGCCGGCGCCCCGGCCGCCTCGACGGCGGCGCGGGTCGCGGGGGCGTCCAGCAGCAGCGTGCGATGCCCCTCGGGCACCACGCCGGCCGTCTGGGAAGTGGCCAGCGTCAGCACGGGCTTGGCGTCGCCCAGCATGTAGGAGATCCGGTCGGCCGGGTACTCCGGGTCGACCGGCAGATAGGCGCCACCCGCCTTCCACACCGCGAGCGCCGCGACCACCAGCTCGACGGAGCGCGGCAGCGCCAGCGCCACCAGCCGCTCGGGGCCCACGCCCTCGGCCGCCAGATACCCGGCGAGCCGCTCGGCGCGCGCGTCCACCTCGGCCGCCGACAGCGTGCCCTCGGCCGAGACCACGCAGTCCGCCGACGGTGCCTCGGCCACCCGGCGGGCGAAGAGCTGGGGCACGGTCAGCCCGGAGAGTTCGCGGGTCCCCTCGTGTCCCGCGACGTTCCACCCGACCAGCACGCGTTCGCGTTCGCCGTCCCCCAGCACCTCCACGTCGCCGACCCGCAGCCCGGGATCGGCCACCACCTGGGTCAGGACCCGGACCAGCCGCTCCACCAGCCCCTCGACCGTCTCGCGGTCGAAGAGGTCGGTGGCGTACTCGACCAGTCCCTCCAGACCGCCGGAGTCCCGCTCGGTGATCTCGAAGGCCAGGTCGAACTTGGCGACCCCGGCGTCCACCCGGCGCATGTCGACGTCCAGGCCCGGGAGGTC
Source organism: Streptomyces sedi (assembly GCF_006335015.1). Taxonomy (GTDB): domain Bacteria; phylum Actinomycetota; class Actinomycetes; order Streptomycetales; family Streptomycetaceae; genus Streptomyces; species Streptomyces sedi. Next base: position 92,391 of record NZ_VDGT01000004.1, on the reverse strand, counting down.
GATCCGGGCGGCGTCGTTGTTCTGGAGGACCAGCATCACCTGGAAGAGCGGGTGCCTGGTCAGCGAGCGGTCCGGCGCCAGCACGTCCACCAGCCGCTCGAACGGCACGTCCTGGTGCGCGTAGGCGCTGATGTCGTCCTCGCGGACCCGCTCCAGCAGCTCACGGAACGTCGGGTCGCCCGACAGGTCGTTCCGCAGCACCAGCGTGTTGACGAAGAAGCCGACCAGGTCGTCGACGGCCTCGTCGGGGCGGCCCGCCGTCGCGCCGCCCAGCGGGATGTCGTTCCCGCCGCCGAGCCGGTGCAGCAGCGTCGCCAACCCGGCCTGGAGCACCATGAACAGCGTCGCCCGCGACTCGCGCGCCAGGCCGGCCAGCGCGCGGTGCAGCTCCGGGTCCAGGCTGAACGCGAGGCTGGCGCCCCGGTGCGAGGCGGTCGCCGGGCGCTGCCGGTCGACCGGCAGCTCAAGCCCCTCGGGCAGGCCGGCCAACTCCTGCTTCCAGTAGGCCAGCTGGCGGGCGAGCTCCGACTCGGGGTCCCGCTCGTCGCCCAGCAGCTCGGTCTGCCACAGCGCGAAGTCCGCGTACTGCACGGGCAGGGGGCTCCAGCGCGGCGCGTTGGTCTCCCGCCGGGCCGCGTAGGCCGTCGACAGGTCGCGCCCGAGCGGCACCAGCGACCAGCCGTCGCACGCGATGTGGTGGACCACCAGCAGCAGCACGTGCTCCCGCTCGCTCAGCTGGAACAGCTCGGCGCGCAGCGGCAGCTCCGTCGCCAGGTCGAAGCCGCGCCGCGCGGCGCCGGCCAGCGCGTGCGCCAACGGGTCGGCGTCGCCGGGGCGCAGCGACTCGGGGCCGTGCAGCAGGAACGGCGGCTCGGCCGACTCGTCGGGGACGACCTCCTGCCACGGCACCCCGCCCTCCTCGGGGAAGCGGGTGCGCAGCGCCTCGTGCCGCGCCACCACGTCGCGCAGCGCCAGCCGCAACGCGACCACGTCGAGGTCGCCGACCAGCCGCAGCGCGTAGGGGAGGTTGTAGGTGGCGGCGCGGTTCTCCAGGCGGTTGAGGAACCACAGCCGGCGCTGCGCCGAGGAGAGCGGCGGGCGCGCGGGGCGCTCGCCCGCGGTGAGCGCGGGGCGCGCGGCGCCGGCGTGCGCCAGGCGCTCGGCGAGCGCGGCGACCGTCGGCGCCTCGAAGACCGTGCGGACCGCGACCTCGACACCCAGCGCCGCGCGAACCCGGCTGACCAGCCGGGTCGCCAGCAGCGAGTGGCCGCCCAGCAGGAAGAAGTCCTCGTCGATGGTGACCTCGGGCAGCCCGAGCACCTCGGCGAAGACCTCGGCCAGCCGGGTCTCCCGCTCGTCGCGCGGCCGGCGGCCGTTCTCCGCGCGCTCGAAGACGGGCGCGGGCAGCGCCTTGCGGTCCAGCTTGCCGTTGGGCGTCAGCGGGAAGGCGTCCAGCGTGACGAAGGCGGCCGGCACCATGTACTCCGGCAGCCGCTCGGCGACGTGCGCGCGCAGCGCGGGCGCGCCCGGGTCGGCGCCGTCCGGCACCAGGTAGGCGACCAGCTGCCTGGGGCTGAGCGGGTCGCCCTCGGTGGTCTCGCGGGCCACGACGGCGACCTGCCCCACGTCCTGGTGGTCGCCCAGCACGGCCTCGATCTCGCCCAGCTCGATGCGGAAGCCGCGGATCTTCACCTGGTGGTCCTCGCGGCCCAGGTACTCCAGCTGCCCGTCGGGGCGGCGCCGCACCAGGTCACCGGTGCGGTACATCCGCTCACCCGGGCCGTCGAACGGGTTGGTGACGAACCGCCCGGCCGTCAGCCCCGGCCGCCCGTGGTAGCCGCGGGCCAGGCCGCGCCCGCCGATGTACAGCTCGCCCACGGCGCCGTCGGCGACCGGCCGCAGCCGCTCGTCCAGCACGTGGAGCGTGGTGTTGCGCAGCGCGCCGCCGATGGTCGGCTCGCCCTCCTCGGCGCGCAGCCGCGCTGAGGTGGACCAGACGGTGGTCTCGGTCGGGCCGTAGAGATGGGTGACGCCGCCGCCCAGCTCCAGCATCTGGCGGGCCAGCGGCCTGGGCAGCGCCTCGCCGCCGACCATCATCCGCAGCCCCTTGAGCGCGGCGGGCCGGTGGGTGGTCAGCGCCTGCCAGAGCGAGGGGGTGGCCTGGAGCGCGGTGGCGTCGGCGCGCTCGGCGAGGGCCAGCAGCTCGCCCGGGTCGACCACCGTCGCCCGGTCGGCGATCACCAGGGCGGCGCCCGAGACCAGCGGCGGGTAGATCTCGGCGACCGCCATGTCGAAGGAGATGGTGGTGACGGCCAGCATCCGGTCCCCGGGGGAGAGCGGGAAGCGGTCGGCGACGGACAGCACCAGGTTGGCCAGCGCGTCCCTGCGGATCATCACGCCCTTGGGGCGGCCGGTCGAGCCCGAGGTGTAGATGACGTACGCCGGGTGCTCCTGGCGCAGCGGCGAACGGCGGTCGCCGTCGTCCGGGTTGCCCCCGGGCAGCGCGGCGGCCATCTCCTCCAGCTTCGCCAGCCGCGCCTCGTCGAGCAGCAGCGCGGGCTCGGCGTCCTGGAGGATGTAGGCGGCGCGGTCCGCCGGGTAGTCGGGGTCCAACGGGACATAGGCGGCGCCCGCCTTGAGCACCGCGAGCAGCGCGACGAACAGCTCGGGCGAACGCGGCAGCCGCACCGCGACCAGCCGCTCCGGGCTGGCGCCGAACGCGATGAGCTGCCGGGCCAGCCGGTTGACCCGGGTGTTCAGCTCGGCGTAGCTCAGCTCCCGCTCGTCCTGCCGCAGGGCGACCGCGTCGGGGGTGCGGGCCACCTGGGACTCGAACAGCGTGATCACATCGGCGAGCGGCGAGTGCCGCGCGGCGTCAGTCATGGTCGTCCCTCCGACGGACCAGGGGTGCGGGAGTCATCGGGCGCCACGCCCTCGGGCGCCGTGCCATCGGGCGCCGTGCCATCGGGCGCCGCCTCATCGGGCGCCGTGCGGAAGCGCGGGCGCGCGGGCGTCCAACTTCCGCAGCTCGTCGGCGACTATCCGGCCGATCTCGGCCATGGCCCCTGGCTTCATCAGGTCGTTGTGGTTGCGTTCGAGGGTGTGGGTGGTGATCCGGCCGTCCACGAACGGACGCCAGCTCTCGGGCGTCGGGGAGACGTCCACCTTGTCCAGTGAGGCGACGACCACCACGACGTCGCCGCCGAAGACGGGCGGCGCGAAGTTGTTCACCAGGTGGCGGCCGTTGGCGTAGACCCGGCCGATGTTCTCGATGTGGCGCTGCTCCAGGCTGGCCATCGAGCTGCCGAGCCGCCGCAGGATCGCCATCACCTGCTCGTAGCGCAGCGGCTCGTCGCCCAGGTACCTGCGGTCGTAGCCGACCCAGCGCAGCAGGTCGGCGAGGATCTCCTGCTCACCCAGCTCGGCGATGGGCTGGCCCGGGTAGGTGTCCAGGATGGTGACCAGGCCCACCTCCTCGCCGACGCTCTCCAGATGCGCCGCGATCACCTGCGCCGCGATGCCGCCGGAGGAGTAACCCAGCAGGTGGTAGGGGCCGGTGGGCTGCACCTTGCGGATCTGCTCGACATAGTCGGCGGCCATCTCCGTGAAGTTGTCCGGCAGCTCCTCGTCGGCACCGTCCAGGCCGCGCGCCTGGAGGCCGAAGACCGGGGTCTCCGCGTCGACATGCTTGATCAGCCCGGCGTAGCACCAGCTCAGCCCGCCGGCCGGATGCACGCAGAAGAGCGCGGGACGCTCCCCGTGCGGACGCAGCGGCAGCAGCACGTCCAGCGGGCTGTCGCTGGTCCCGCCGCCGTCCTCCAGCCGCGCGCCCAGCAGCGCCGGGGTCGGCGCCTCGAAGATGGAACGGATGGTCAGCTCGGCGCCGAACACGTTCCGCACCTGGCTGATCAGCCGGTTGGCGAGCAGCGAATGGCCGCCCAGGTGGAAGAAGTTGTCGTCGACGCCGACCCGCGGCAACTCCAGCACCTCGGCGAAGAGCCCGCACAGGATCTCGTCGCGCGGGGTGCGCGGGCCCCGGTCGGAGGCGGCCGACGCCAGGTCGGGCGCGGGCAGCGCCCTGCGGTCCAGCTTGCCGTTGGGCGTCACGGGCAGCGACTCCAGCAGCACGAACGCGGCCGGCACCATGTGCTCGGGCAGCCGGCCCGCCAGGTGCAGCCGCAGGTCGTCGACGCTCGGGCCGGTGCCGGGAGCCGCCACCACATACGCCGTCAGCCGCACGTCGTCCGGGCGGTCGCGGCGCGCCAGCACGGCGGTCTCGGCGACCTCCTCGTGCTGCGCGAGCGCCGTCTCGATCTCGCCCAACTCGATGCGGAAGCCCCGGATCTTCACCTGGTCGTCGGTCCGGCCCAGATAGCGCAGCGCGCCGTCCGGCTCCCAACGCGCCAGGTCGCCGGTGCGGTACATCCGCGACCCGGGCGGCCCGTACGGGTCGGCGACGAACCGCTCGGCGGTCAGCCCCTCCCTGCCGAGATAGCCGCGCGCCAACTGGACGCCGGCCAGATACAGCTCGCCCGGGGTGCCGGGCGCGGACGGGCGGAGCGCCGAGTCCAGCACATAGGTCCGCGTGTTCCACACCGGGCGGCCGATCGGGACCTGGCCGGCCGCGTCGGAGCACTGCCAGGAGGTGACGTCGATGGACGCCTCCGTCGGGCCGTACAGGTTGTGCAGCTCGGTGTCGGGCAGCAGCTTCAGGAAGCGGCGCTGCGACTCCTCGGGCAGCGCCTCGCCGCTGCACATCACGCGGCGCAGCCCGACGCTGTCGGCCGCCGCCGGCTCCTGGAGGAACGCGCTCAGCATCGACGGCACGAAGTGCGCCGTGGTGATCCCGGCGTCCCTGATCAACTGGCTGAGGTAGACGGGGTCCTTGTGCCCCTCCGGCCTGGCCAGCACCAGCGTGGCACCGGTGATCAGCGGCCAGAAGAACTCCCAGACGGAGACGTCGAAGCTGGCCGGCGTCTTCTGCAACACCCGGTCGTCCTCGGTCAGTCCGTACCGGTCCTGCATCCACAGCAGGCGGTTGACCACGCCGCGGTGCGGCACCATCACGCCCTTGGGGCGGCCGGTGGAGCCCGAGGTGTAGATCACGTACGCCGGGTGGTCGGGTCCGGTCAGCTGGTCGGGCGGCGCGCTGCCGGGGCGTCCCGTGACCTGGTAGCGCGTCTTGACCGAGTCGATCACCAGCCGGGGCACGGGCAGCTCGTCGGGGAGGCCCACCTCGGTCTCGGTGGTGGTCAGCAGCACCGCGGGGCCGGCGTCCTCAAGCATCAGCGCGATGCGGTCCACCGGGTAGTTGGGGTCGACCGGCAGGTAGGCGGCGCCGGTCTTCAGCACGGCGAGCAGCGCCACCACCAGGTCGACGGAGCGCGGCAGCGCCAACGCCACCAGCGTCTCGGGGCCGGCGCCCCGCGAACGCAGCAGGTGGGCGAGGCGGTTGGCCTGGACGTGCAGGCTGGCGTAGCTGAGCCTCGTCGTCTCGTGGCGTACGGCGACGGCGGCCGGGGTGCGCTTGGCCTGCTCGGCGAGCAGCTGCGTCAGCGTCGCCTCGGGCGCGCCGTGGGCCTTCTCCGTCTCGTTGAACCGCTCGATCACCAGCCGCCGTTCGGAGCGCGGCAGCAGGTCGACGCGGCCGACGGGCAGCTCGGGGTCGGCCTTCGAGAGCTGGTCGAGGAAGCCGAGGAAGCGGTTCTGGTGGGCGGCGATCTCCTCGCCCCGGTACAGCTCGGGGTTGGCGTCGAAGTCGATCTGGAGGCCGCGGCCGTCGGGGCGGCCGTAGAAGATCATCGCCAGGTCGTCGGACGGGCCGATGGAGAGGTTGTTGACGAGGGCGGGCGTCTCGCCGAACCGGAGGTCGTAGTCGAACATCATGATGTTGACCTCGGGCCCCACCAGCCGCTCGTCGCCGGCCAGCAGCCCCCGGTCGCGCCGCAGGTCCTCGTAGCGGTAGCGCTGGTGCTTGACGGCGGCCCGCATCTCGGCGGAGACCGCGTGCAGCGTCTCGGCCAGCGTCCTGGCCGGATCCAGCGTCAGCCGCAGCGGGATCACGTTGGAGACCATGCCGGGGATCGCGCGCGCCGCGCGGCCGGTCCTGGCGCTCACCGGCAGGCCGAGGGTGACCTCCGGGACGCCCGTGGTCCGCTGGAGGTAGAGCGCGGCGGCGGTCATCATGATCGCCGGCCAGGTCACGCCGACGTCGCGCGCCGTGTCGCGCAGCGCGTTCAGCCGGTCGTCCGGCAGGAACTCCGAGCGCCGCACCAGGGCGTGCGCCAGCGTGGGCTTGCGGTCCGACAGGCTCACCACGTCGGCGCTGCCGGCCAGCCGGTCGGCCCAGAATTCACGGTCGGCGGTGAAACGCCGGTCCGCCCGGTATTCCTCGTCCGCCTTCACCAGCTCGGCCAGCGGGCCGAACGGGCTCTCGCCGACCGGCTCGCCTTCGAGCAGCGCGGTGTAGATCTCGGCGGCCCTCTTGGCGAGCATCGCGACGGCGAATCCGTCGACCGTCACATGGTGGTAGCGGTAGAACCAGTAGTGGCGGTAGGTGCCGACCCGCAGCAGGGCGAAGCGGAAGAGCGGGTCGACCGTCGGGTCGACCGGCTCGACCATGACCTCCCGCATCCACCGCTGGGCGGCGGCGTCCGGGTCCACCTCGAAGCTGAGGTCGACGACGTCCAGCTCCCAGGGGCGGTCGGGGTCGAGCACCTGGTACAGCTCGTCGCCGTCGGAGACGATCCGCACCTGCAACGCCTCAGCCTCGCCGACCAGTCGGCGCAGCGCCTCGCGCAGCACGTCGGCATCGACGGAACCGCGGATCTCCAGGTATTCGGCCGCGTTGTAGATCGGGTTTCCCGGGTCGAGTTGCTGGGCGAACCAGATTCCCGCCTGAGCGGCCGTGAGCGGTATCCCCTGTCCGACGGGCATTCGTTCTTCCACCTCAAGCAGATAGCCGGGAACTACCTCTGCCAACGGTCCTGGGAAAACCGGGTAAGCGTTACCCGCTAGCCGTTCTGTGTGGCGTTTTCCGACGGTGGGTTACGGCGTTTCCCCTGAGTGACCCCCATTGACTCTGCCGGCCAATCTGCCAGCGGCTAAGGAGAGTGAACAAGCTGCCTTGCATCAAGCTGCATGGCCCCGGGCGCTCGCCTGGCGCGACCCGACGGGGGCCGCGGAACGGCCCTCGTTCCCCCGGCGCGCGGGGGTTCCGGCGGCGGCCCCCGAAGAGCGCTCCAGGTCCGTCACCAGCCGTCGCGCCGACCCAACAGCCCGCTACCATGGGCGAGATGGAAGGCGCGACCACGGTGGCGGTGGCGATCGTCGGTGTGCTCGGCACACTGCTCTCCGCGCTGCTGACACAGCGCGCCGCGGCACGCGCCACGCGCGTCGAGCTGGCGCACGCCGAGCGCGAGCGCGCCAGGGAGCGTGAGGAGCGGGAACGCGCCGACGCGCGGGAGCTGCGGCGCGCCAGCTATGTGGCGCTCAACCAGCTCGCCCGCGCGCACCACCGGGCGCTCGGCACCTGGTACGAGGCCCGCTCGCCGGGAGCCCGTACCGGCGTCGAAGCGGAGGAGCGGGCGCCGCGCGAGGCCGCCGAGAAGGCCCGCGACGAGCTGAACGCGGCCTACGCGGAGGCCCAACTCGCGGTCAGCGACGAGGTGCTGACGGCCGTCTCGCGGCTGGTGCTGCCGCTGTTCAGGATCCAGGAGGCCCTGGAGAAGCGGTCCTCGCCGGGGGAGGGCGAGGACATCGCGGAGCTGATGGGCCTGGCCTCGCGAAGGCTGTACGAGGCGCGCCAGGTGATGCGGCGCGACCTGGGCATAAGCCAGCTGCCCGTGGAACGGCCGGAGGACCACGGCAAGCGGTGACCGCGGTCGCCGCGCGGGGGAGTCGGTGACCGGGGCGCGGACGACCACCCGCGTCGCCCGCCCGGAGCGTCAGCCGCCCGGAGCGTCGCCCGCCCCCGCCGTCGGCCGACTCCCCGGAGGAGTCAGACCGTGCCGAGGTCGCTGGAGACCCAGCGCTCGGGGCGGATCCGGATCACCACGTGTGCGCCCTGCTCGGCGTACGCGTACCGGACATAGCCCTCGACCTTGTCGGCCGGCAGATAGCGGGCGGCCATCTCCCGCAGCTCGGCCTCCCCGCCGTCGGTGATCGCGGTGATCGGCCCCTCGACGGAGACATACCGGACCGTCGGCTCCAGCCGCTCCACCATCATGGCGAAACGGCCCGCCTCGACGGCCAGTCGGTGCTTGCGCGAGTCCTTGCCCGTGAGCACCCACAGCTCGCCGCCCGGCGTGTACTGGTACCAGATGGGCACGGTCAGCGGCGCCCGCTCCGGAGTGCCCGAGGCCACGGAGAACGCGGCGATGTGGGGCTCGGCGAGGAAGCTCTCGCGCTCCTCGGGGGTCAGTGCCATCTCGTCGTTCCTCTCGGTGTCGGTGCCCGCCCGCTCGCGTCGCGCGGGACGCGGCGGCGGTGGCCGCCACACCCCCCGTGGACGTGAGGGACACCGCCGACCCGCGAGGTGCCACCCTCGCACCCGCCGCTGACAACGGCGGGCGGCGCGCGGCGTTCGCGCTGCGCGCCTCCCTCGGTCGCCGTAGCCTCGACCCGTGAGACGAACCGGACAAAAGGCCCGCAGTGGCCGTTGCCTCTCCGGCCGGCTGCTCGCCGGCGCCGCCGCGGGCGCGGCGGGCACCAGCGCGCTCAACGCCGTCAGCTATCTCGACATGGTGGCGCGCGGGCGCGGCGCCAGCGACACGCCGACGGAGAGCGTCGAGCGGCTCTCCGAGGTGACGGGCGTGCCGATCCCGGGGGAGGGCGCGGCACGGGAGAACCGGGTCTCCGGCCTCGGCCCGCTGCTCGGCCTCGCCACCGGCGTGGGCGTCGGCGCCGCCCTGGGCCTGGCCCGCCCCCGCCACCCGGCCGCCACCACCCTGCTGGCCACGGCCGGCGCGCTCGTCGGCTCCAACGCGCCGATGGCGGCGTTGGGCATCAGCGACCCCCGCGGCTGGTCGGCCGGCGACTGGCTCAGCGACCTCCTCCCCCACGCGGCCTACGGCCTCGTCACGTCCTGGACCCTCGCCCGCCTCTCGCCCGCCCGCCGTCGCTGAACACCAGCCGCCGCCGGGCACCGGCACGCCCGCCGTCGCCCCCGTCAGGGGAAACCCCGCGCCCCCGCGCGGGGTTTCCGCTGGCGGCCACGGTGCCGCACAATGGCTGCCTCGTGATCGACAAAGCGACCCGGAGGCGTCCGAAATGGCACATGAGGTACGCGGTGTGATCGCACCCGGCAAGAACGAGCCGGTGCGCGTGGAGACCATCCTGGTCCCCGATCCCGGGCCCGGCGAGGCGCTGGTCCGGGTCCGCACCTGCGGGGTGTGCCACACCGACCTGCACTACCGGCAGGGCGGGATCAACGACGAGTTCCCGTTCCTGCTCGGGCACGAGGCGGCCGGCGTCGTCGAGTCGGTCGGCGAGGGCGTCACCGACGTCGAGCCTGGCGACTTCGTGGTGCTCAACTGGCGTGCGGTGTGCGGCCAGTGTCGGGCCTGTCTGCGGGGCCGCCCGCAGTACTGCTTTGCCACACACAACGCGAAGCAGCCCATGACGCTCACCGACGGAACCCCGCTCAGCCCGGCGCTGGGCATCGGCGCCTTCGCCGAGTTGACCCTGGTGGCCTCCGGACAGTGCACCAAGGTCGACCCGGAGGCATCGCCGGCCGCCGCCGGCCTGCTGGGGTGCGGCGTGATGGCCGGCATCGGCGCCGCCCTCAACACGGGCCAGGTCGGCAGGGGCGACAGCGTCGCCGTGATCGGCTGCGGCGGGGTCGGCGGCGCCGCGATCATGGGCGCCCGACTGGCCGGTGCCGCGAAGGTCATCGCGGTCGACATCGACGACCGGAAACTGAGCATCGCCGAGGGGCTCGGCGCCACCCACACCGTGCGCTCGGGGGAGAACGACCCGGTGGCCGCGATCCGCGAGCTGACCGGCGGCTTCGGCGCCGACGTGGTGATCGAGGCGGTCGGCCGCCCGGAGACCTACGAACAGGCCTTCTACGCCCGCGACCTGGCGGGCACGGTGGTCCTGGTCGGGGTGCCCACCCCGGAGATGCGGATCGACCTGCCGCTGCTCGACGTGTTCGGGCGGGGCGGGGCACTGAAGTCCTCCTGGTACGGGGACTGTCTGCCCTCCCGCGACTTCCCGATGTTGATCGATCTCTATCGACAGGGCCGGCTGGACCTGGACGCGTTTGTCACCGAGACGATCGCTCTCGACCAGGTCGAGCAGGCCTTCGACCGGATGCACGAGGGCGACGTGCTCCGTTCGGTGGTGGTCCTGTGAGCACCGGCACCCGGGTCGAACGCGTGGTGACCTCCGGCGTCTTCGAGTTGGACGGCGGCAGTTGGGAGGTCGACAACAACGTCTGGCTGGTCGGCGACGACAGCGAGGTGCTGGTCGTCGACGCCGCCCACGACGCGGCGGCCATCGCCGAGGCCGTCGGCGCCCGCACGGTGCGGGCGATCGTCGCCACCCACGGGCACAACGACCATGTCAACGCGGCGCCCGAGCTGGCCGCGCGCACCGGCGCCCCCGTCCTGCTCCACCCCGACGACCTGCCGCTCTGGAAGCTGACCCACCCCGCCCACGACCCCGACGGCGAACTGGCCGACGGGCAGCGGCTCTCCGTCGGCTCGGTGGAGCTGACCGTGCTCCACACGCCGGGGCACGCGCCGGGCGCGGTCTGCCTGCACGCGCCGGCGCTGGAGACGGTGTTCACCGGGGACACGCTCTTCCAGGGCGGCCCCGGCGCCACCGGGCGCTCGTTCTCCGACTTCCCGACCATCGTCGACTCGATCAGGGACCGGCTGCTCACCCTGCCGCTGGGCACGGTGGTCCGCACCGGCCACGGCGACACCACCACCATCGGCCAGGAGGCACCGCACCTGCCGGAGTGGATCGCCAGGGGCCACTGAGCGCCGGCGCTCCGGGTCCTAGGCTGTTCCGGAGCGGGGCGCACGCCCCGCTCCGGAAGGCTTCGAGCGGGGGAACGCGGATGTCGGCGGCCGGAGGCGCGGCGGGGAACGCGCGGGGGAACGAGACCAGGGTGCGGCTGCCGGCCGTCTTTCTCACGCGGGCCGTGGCCGGTGCGGCGCCCGAGGCGCCGGTGGTCGCCCTCGCGCTCGATCGGGTCGGCACGCTGCCGGCCGGGCCCGAACGCGACGCGCTGCTCGCCGCGTTGCTCACCGGCCCGCGCGCCGACGCCGCACCCGAGGCGCTGCTGGCCGCCGCCGTCGAGGCCGAGGCGGACGCCCCGGTGCTGGCCGCGCTCGCCCACCCGGACTGCCCCGAGGAGTGGCACGCCGCCGTCGCCGCCCGCAGCGCGGACCGACGGCTGGGCGCCCTCGCGCACGCCGGCGCGCACCCCGCTTCGCGCGCCGCCGTGGTCGCCGAACTACACCGCCGCGTTCCGACCCCCGCGCCCGTCACCCCCGGGACCGTCGAACGCCCCGACGCCGCCCGGCTGGTGCTGCGCTCCCCCGACCTGGCGCCCGAGGTGCTGGCCACCGCCGTCGCCCTGCTCCCCGGGCCGCCCGCGCAACTCGCCGAGGGCCAGGAACTGAACGCCTGGGTGTCGGCGCACGGGGCGGCGCTCGCCGCCTGGCGCACGCTCTGGCGCGAGGTGCTCACCACCCACGCCGACCGTCTCACCACGCTCTGGGAACTGCTGGCCGACGACGCGCACGAGCAGGCCAGGGCCGTCGTCGCCGAACTCCTCCTCGGCACCCTTCCCCACGCGGTCCCCGCCACGCTGCTGGTCGAGCTGGCCGAAGCCGACCTGGCCCGCTTCGCCGGCGCCGCCCTGACCAGCCGTGTCTGCCGGCTGCGCGTCGAGGGCCACACCCCGGAGGAGACCGCGGCCCGCGTCGCCGAGGAGCTGGCCGCGCTTCCCGAGCCGGACCGCCGGCTGCCGCTGGCCTATCTCGGCACCTTCGGCGCCACCCCGGAACGCGGCCTGGCTGCGGCGACCGACTGGATCGCCCGCGCCCTCACCGAACGCTGGCGCCCCCTGCTGGCGCCGGACACCGACCACGCGCTCCCCTGGCGCAGCCCGCCGGAGACCAGGACCGCGCTGCGCCAACGGTTCGCCGAGGCCGCCCTCACCGCCCTCGCGCTCTGGCGCCCACGCCCCGGCTTCCCGCTCTGCCAACCCCCGCAACTCGCCTGGCTCGCCGAGTTGGCGCGGCTACTCCCCGCCGACCGGCGCCCCGCGCTCACCGAGCACGCGCGGGAGTTCCTCGCCGACGCCCGCGAGGGCCGCGCCCACCGGCGCCGCCGCCGGGGCGCCTACCCGGCGGCCGAGGACCCGGCGTTCGACCGCGCCCTGCACACGGTGCTGCGGTCGCTCGCCCCCGAGCGTTCCGACCACCCCGAGGCCCCGGCCAACCTCGCCCTGGACGAGCTGAGTTGGCAACCCGCCGCCACCCTCGACCGGATGGCCGCACCCGGCGCGACCGACGAGACCCTGGAGAGGCTGCTGCTGGCCCACGCGGTGCGCGGCTACCCGGCGGGGCCCGACTTCGACGCGATCCTCGTCCACCACTCCGCGCCCACCGCCGCGCTGCTGCGCCTGACCACCCGACTCCCCGAACTGCTGGGCGAGCACCCGGGCGCCGCAGGCGCCTGGACGGAGGCCGTGGTGGTCAGCGCCCACCGCGACGCCGAGACGCTGCTGGCCCTCCCGGCCCAGCCCGCCCTGACCGCGCCGCCACCGTCCCCCGACGACGGACTCCCCACCGTGCTCACCCTCGTCACCGAAGCCCTGTCCGCACACCCCGACGCCTGGCACCGCTTCGCCACCACCGCGCTGCGCCACCGCACCCTGGCCGAGGTCCTGGCCCGCCGTTCACCCGCTCCGGGCACGTGAAGCGCCCTGCCCTCACCGCGCCTCCGCCACGGGTGCGTCCCTCGGAGTCCGGATGAGCGTCGCGAGAAGACTCCCCGGGACGTTCCCCACTCGGCCATCGCCGAGTCGTCGTGACTCAGGCACATGTGCACACAGGGTGGATCCACTCCGATGTCGATCACCGGAACGCCGTGTCACCGAACGGTCTTCTCTCACCAGGCGACCAGCCGAAGACAGTCCTCCCCGATCCGCAGGTCGATTTCATCGTCGCGCGGAGAGGGCATCATCGGCTGACTTCCTCACGGTTCGTCGCGGGACGCGTCGGCCCTTGCGAGGAACCGATGCGACAAAGGAGGCGTGTCAAGCAACATAGCCACAAGGGGCGGCGGGCACGTTCGCTGTCGAGAGGCATGGAATCGTCGCAATCGACATCATGCGGGGGTACTCATGGCACGGCCAAGCGACTGGTCACCGGTCGAGATGGACAGCGATCCGACTCCGGGCGATCCGGACGAGGTCCGGGAGTTAGCGGACGAGTTACAGGAGTTCGCCGACGAGGTCGCAGAGGCGTTGGGAAAGATTCGAGGGCTGGCCTCCGAGCGTGCGGTCCTGGAGTGGGCGGGGCTGTCGGCAGAGGCGTTTCGCCGCGAGTTCGACGGTGTCCCGGACAACCTCACCAAGCTGGAGGGCTCCTACAGTCTCTGTTCGCAGGCGCTGAACACCTACTGGCCCAAGCTGCAGACCACTCAGGGCATGGCCGACCGCGCGCTGGACCGCGCCGTCACCGCGCAGGCTGATCTCGCCTCCGCGCGGTCAGCGTTGGGAGACGCGACAGACTGGCTGGGCCGCGCGGGAGAGGAAGCCGAGCGTCTCCAGCGCGAAGGGGAACGTGAGGGCGTCGAGCCACCGGACGAGGCGAACGTCCGCGCTGCCGCCCGCGACCACGAGGCCGCCGAGGCGGCGGCCAGAGCCGCCCAGGGAAGCGTCGACGACGCGGAGGAACGCCTCAGGGCGGCACGTCAACTGGCCTCGGACGCACTGGAGATGAGGGAGGAGGCCGCCCGCGAATGCGCACGCGACGTGGAAGAGGCAAGCGACGCCGGTATCCAGAATCGCCGCTGGTGGGAGAAGGCCATCAAATGGGTGACCGACAACTGGGACACCCTGGTGGAGATCTGCAAGGTGATCGTGGCGGTGCTCGGCATCGTCGTCATGATCATCGGCGGCCCGTTGGCCTGGGTCGTCCTCGCGGCGGCGCTGGTCGTTCTCGCCGACACACTGATCAAGTACGTCAGAGGAGAAGTCGGACTTCTCGATGTCGCGTTTGCGGCTCTTGACTGCGTCCCCGGTTTCAAGGGGCTCACCACCCTCGGCGGACTCGCCGCCGGCCTCAGAGGACTTGCCCGCGGCGGTCTGGGCGACCTGGCGGGCGGTATCCGCCGGGGCATCGATGACGTCTTCACACCGGGGCGTCAAACCGGAGGGGAGGTGCGCCCCTGGCGCAGTGAAGAAGACTTCGACAACGCGTGGGCCGACGAGGCGTACGACTCCATCAGGGCAACGGACGACGTGGACGGGATCGCCGCCAACGTTGCAGAATACGGGTTCACCCGGGACGAGATAGCGCAGATCAAGTCCCACGTATTCGAGGAGGATCATCTGCTGGACTACTACGTGGACTACGGGGTTCCGGCAGAGGTGGCCAGATTCGAGAGTAATCCCAGAATGGCGGAGGCCTGGCAACGCCTTCAGCAAGGCACTCCACACCCGGAGGACATCACGCTTCTTCGCCACGAACTATACGAGTCGAACTACATGCGCGACACGGGAAATCCCAGCTACAACGAAGCCCACCGGGCGACCGTTGAGGCCGGTTTGGGGTGGGACGGCGAAGCCCCGTCGCGGGATGGGCTCGGATTCCAGCGGCCCCATTGAACGGAGAGTCTCACTCATGATGATGTCATTTCTCGCCCAGTTGGCCGGCAGTACGGATGGTCTCCATATCTATCGGATCATCATCGACGGCGGCGAACGGTTCACCTTTGTCACCATCGATGTCGAGGGAGGGAGAATTTTCTCGTCCACAGCAGAGGGGGAGCCTGCGGGAGACATGCGCATGTCCCTGGTGGACGGTTCCTCCCTGCCTTCCACGACGGAAAGTGATGTGCGGGACGACAGCCATCGAAGCATAAGCAGGGAGGAGTTCGCGCTGGTATCCAGCAGCATCAGGCGGGCGTTGCGTGAGAAGGGAGCGCCGCCCGCGAATGTCACCAAGTACTACGGCTGAGAGAGTGCCGCCAAGGCGGTGCGGCCGGTACGACACGGCGAGACAGGACGACCCGAGCCCCGGCGCGCTGGGGATGGAGTGGCGCCGGGGCTCGGGGGTCGGGTGGGCGGGGAGGCCCGCGGCGGTCAGGAGCGGCCGATCAGCAGCCGGGTGAGGCGGAGGTTGCCGCGCAGCACGGCGCCGGCGATGAGGATGGCGACGACCAGCAGGCCGGAGCCCAGCAGCGCGGCCTGGTTGGCGGCGTCCTGGTCCTCGATCTTGATGAAGGCGTACCAGTTGCTGCCGCCGGCGTCGTTGATCGGCTCCCAGACGCCGGCCGCCAGCACATAGCCGTAGCCGGCCTGGGCGATCATGGCGAACGGCAGCAGCGCGACGAGCAGGCCGACGGTCATGTCGCCCATCAGCCACCACAGTTGCCGCCAGCTCGCCGGGTCGGCCATCAGCACCAGCGTCCTGCGGGGGGCGCCCGCGTCCTCGGCCCACCCGAGGCGCCGCGCCTCCGGCACCGGGAGGCCGGCCCACCCGACGACCAGCGACTTGCGCCAGTCGGCGAAGTCCCGCATCCAGGCCATGAGCACGGGGGTCGTGTAGAGACCGATACCGAGCGGGATCAGGCAGATCGAGACCAGCGTCAGCGCGAACAGCGGTATCGAGACGAAGATGGTCGCGAGCGCGATGCCGAGCCCGCGCCACGGCGCCTTGAGGAGCGCGGCGGTCCGCCCCTCGGCGGGGGCGTCGGGGCGCGCGGGGTGACCGTCGCGTCCCGCTTCCCGCACCGCCCCGTCGAGGGAGGTCCCGTCGGAGGTCGTCCGCCCCAGCGTGTCGGTGGCCATCTCGTTCCCGCCTTCTACGGTCGTGTTCGTCGTCGCACACCATCCTTCCGATGCGACAGTTCACGGTCAGCCCGGCCACCCACCCGGTCGGGGTGTACCTCGCACCACCCCCCGGCACGGTCGCCAGACCCACCGTGTCCTGACTCTTGACGGGCGTCGAGCGCCCTCATAGCGTCGCGGCGACCGCCTCGGGCGACCCGTTCATTGAAACGACTCACTCCACCGCACCCTGCAATCAGCGATCTCACTCCCCAAAAGTGAATCGACTCAACTCCGCCAGGAGGAGCCGCACATGAGACCTCGACGAGCCGCGCCCCCCGCCCGCCGCCGTGAGAGCCGCCGCGACAGCCGCCGCGGCAGCCGCCGCGGACGCCGCTCCCGCGTCGCGCTGCTGACCGCGACCCTGCTGACCGCCGGGTTGTGGGGTGGTGGGGCGTCGGGGGCGGTGGCCGAGGACGCCGGGATGGAACGCTCGGGCCCGGAGTTGGAGGCGTTGAATCGCGGGTTGGTGGCGGTGGCGCAGGAGGAGGGGGTGTTTCTGAGTTGGCGGTTGCTCGGTGAGGAGGCGCGGGGGCATACCGGTAGCGGGGTCTCGGGTGTGGAGTTTCGGGTGTTGCGGGATGGGCGTGAGGTCGCGACCGTTTCGGATTCGACGAACTACCTGGACGCCGGGGGGACTTCGGTTTCGCGTTATCGGGTGGTGCCGGTGGGTGAGCGTGATGGGTCGCGGCGTCCTGGTGCGAGCGTGACGCCGGCCTCCGAGCGTTTCCATGAGATCCCGCTGCGGCGCCCCGCGGGCGGGGTGACCCCGGCCGGTGAGGAGTACACCTACTCCGCGAACGACATGTCCGTCGGGGACGTCGACGGCGACGGCGCCTACGAGTACGTCGTCAAGTGGGACCCCTCCAACTCCAAGGACGTCTCCCAGGTCGGCTACACCGGCAACGTCTACCTCGACACCTACGAGTTGGACGGCACCCTGCTGCACCGCGTCGACCTCGGCGTCAACGTCCGCGCCGGCGCGCACTACACCCAGTTCCTGGTCTACGACTTCGACCAGGACGGCCGTGCGGAGATCATGCTCAAGACCGCGCCGGGCACCACCGTCACCCGCTACAACCCCGCCGGTCGCCCCACCACCACCCGCCCGATCACCCTCCCGCGCCAGGACACCCGCGACGGCGTCAGCCACGCGGACGACTACCGCCTCTCCGCCGAGGACTACTTCGACCACCTCGTCGACACCTTCCAAGGCTGGCACGCCCACCCCGAGGTCACGGCCGGGAACTGGCCCGCCACCCTCGAAGAAGCCCTCGGCCTGGAACCCGCCTACGACTACCCCCTCAACCAGACCGACGCCACCGCCCTGGCCGACCACTTCGTCGACGTCTACGCCCCCGCCCGCAGCACACGCAACCAACTCCGCGACTTCGAGGGCTTCATCCTCCACGGCCCCGAATACCTCACCGTCCTGGACGGCCGCACCGGACGGGAACTCGACACCGTCCGCTACACCCCCGACCGCCACGACGACGGCCTGATGTGGGGCGACTACGCCATGAGCCGCATCGAACCCGGCAACCGCGTCGACCGCTTCCTGGCCACCGTCGCCTACCTCGACGGCCAACGCCCCGCCGCCGTCTTCGCCCGCGGCTACTACACCCGCACCACCCTGGCCACCTACCACTTCGACGGCCACCGCATCCGCCCCCACTGGAACGTCGACTCCGGCTTCACCCCCATGACCAACCCCTTCCACGACTCCCCCCACGGCGTCGACGGCACCGACCCCACCTACGGCACCCTCACCACCCAGGGCTTCCACTCCCTCACCTCCGCCGACGTCGACCACGACGGCCACCAGGAGATCGTCTACGGCTCCGCCACCCTCGACCACGACGGCCAACTCCTCTACAGCTCCACCGCCCCCATGCCCCCCGAAAGCGACAACCCCGGCACCACCGCCCGCCTCGGCCACGGCGACGCCATGCACGTCACCGACATCGACCCCCACCGCCCAGGACTCGAAATCTTCACCGTCCACGAGGGCGGGCCGAGCGCGCCCTACGGTTACGCGCTCCGCGACGCCGAGACCGGCGAGGTGCTGTACGGCGGCTACACCGGCGTCGACACCGGGCGCGGCATGGTCGGGGACATCGACCCCGAACGGCCGGGACTTGAGACCTGGGGCTCGGACGTCGGGCTGTGGAGCGCGGACGGCGAACGGCTGGGGGACGAGACCCCGGGCACCAACGCCAGCATCCGCTTCGGTGCCGAGCCCACGACCCAACTCGTGGACGGGGCACTGGAGGTGACGCCGACCGTCGAGGACTGGCAGCGGGGCACCCTGCTGACGGCGGAGGGCACCCGCACCAACAACCACACCAAGGGCAACCCGTCGCTGGTCGCCGACATCTGGGGCGACTGGCGCGAGGAGCTGCTGCTGCGGACGGAGGACAGCTCGGCGATCCGGATCTACACCAGCACCGAGGTCACCGACCACAAGCTGTACACCCTGATGCACGACCCCCAGTACCGCGTCGAGGTCGCCCGCCAGCAGACCACCTACAACCAGCCGTCGCACCCGGGCTTCTATCTCGCCGCCGACATGGACTGGTCCCAGGTCCCGCTCCCGCGCTGAGGCCCAGCGGCGTCGGTGGTCGCTCCCCGGCCCCCGGGCCGACCACCGACGCGCGCACTCAGCCCAACGCGGCGGCGCGCCCCGCGAGTTGCGGCAGTCGGGCGGCGGTAGTGCCCAGCCCCCTGGGTCCCCGGACGCGGCGCAGGTCGGCCTCGCCGTAGCGGTGGCAGTCCTGGTGCCAGAGCAGGATGCCGGAGAGCCAGTTCTCCAACTCCTGGACGTAGCCGGCGAGTACCGCGCGCGCCTCGGCGCTCAGGTCGAAGTCGTCGTAGAGCACGGGGAGTTCGTTCGCCGCGACGTGCTGGAACTGCCGCATCCTGCCCTTCATCAGGTCGTGCAGGATGGCGAGTCCCGTGGGGTAGTCGGTGTCGAAGAAGTTCTGCACCACCAGCACGCCGTTGTGCAGCTCGCCCTCGAACTCGACCTCCTTCTGGTACGAGAAGACGTCGTTGAGCAGCGCGGCGTAGTCGGCCGCCGCGTTCTCCAGGGAACGCATGGGGCCGCTCGCGTAGACCTCGGGCGGCACGGTGCGGCCGTGGCCGATGCGGCACAGGCTCATCGTGAGGTCGGAGCCGAAGGTGGCGCGGCGCATCTCGATGTAGTCGACCGGGTCGGGCACCCGGTTGAACGCCTGGTTCTCCAGCTCCCAGATCCAGCTCAGCGTCATCGTCTCGATGGTGGCGCGGAAGGTGCGCCGCGCCTCGACGTCCATCGGCGCCGCGGTGCGCGCCCACAGGTCGGCCAGCGAGCGTTCGAGCGCGTCGAGCGGCACGGCGGACGGCTCGCCGTCGACCGGCATCAGCCCCGGCATCCGCGCGACGCAGGCGCGGGCACCGGCCAGGTCCCTGACGCGGCCGAAGACGGCGGGGAAGTAGTCGTCGCCGTAGGTGCCCCAGGTGAGCCAGCAGGAGGTGAGGTTGAGCCCGTCCTCGGTGGCGTCGGGGTGGATCCCGGCGGCGCAGAGCGGGAAGTCGAAGTCGACCAGGTCGGCCTCGTCCCAGATGTAGGAGGCCGGTTGGCCCGGCTGCGGCAGCAACAGCCCCTGCTGGTGGGCCCATTCGACGACGTGCCGCCGTGCGCGGTTCAGGTGCGGGCTGAGCCTGACCTGGAACGGCATCTCGAAGTCGGGGAGTTGGGAGGGGCCGACGGGGTGCGGCAGATGGCTGAACGTGCGCAGCCGCCGGGTGCCGAGTCGGCCGGCCGCGCGCCCGAGGTCGGCGGCCGAGGTGCCGAGGCCGGTGGGCCCGAGCGGCAGCGGGAACGCGGCGCGGGCGGGCGCGGTGTCGTCGACGGCGCCCTCGTTCATGTAGCGGCTGGAGCGCAGGTGCCACTCGTGGCCGCCGGACTGCCAGTCCTGGAGGCCCTTGACGTAGGCGGCGACGGCCAGTTGCTCGGCCGGGTCGAGTCCGGCCTCGACGGCGAGGGTCGGCAGCTCGGTGAAGGTGGTGTGCTCGAACTGCTGGAGGCGTGAGGTCAGCAGGTCGTTGACCGAGTCGGCCGCCTCCTGGGTGGTGATGCCGAGGAACTTCTCCAGCACCAGCACGCCGTTGCTGAGTTCGCCCTCCTCCTCGGTCTCCCGCTGGTAGGAGAAGAGGTCGTTCCTCAGGTGCACGCCGTCGGAGAAGGTGTCGCGCAGCACCCGCAGCGCGCGTCCGCCGGCGACGCGGGCGGGGATCTCGGCGCCGGCGGCGTACTCGACGAGCCCGGCGGACCAGGGGGCACCGCCGACCTTGCGGCGCATCTCGATGTACTCGACCGGGTTGGGGACCCGGCCGGCGTTGATGTTCGACAGCTCCCAGAGGGACTCGTTGAGCAGGTGTTCGGTGCTCTCCGCGAAGCGTGCGCGCCAGTCCGCCGACATGGCGGGGGTGGTGCGGGCCCAGAGGTCGGCGAGCCCGGCCTCGACCGGGTTGGTGGGCTCGGGTGGCGGGGTGTCGTCCATCGGCATGAAGGCGGGGAGGCGGTCGAGATACGCCTTGCCGCCGGCCCGGTCCTGGGAGCGCTTGAAGATCTCCAGGAAGTGGTCGTCGAAGAAGAAGACCCACACATACCAGTCGGTGACCAGGTCAAGCCCCTCGGCGGTGGCGTCGGGGTGCGTGTAGGCGCACAGCAGGGCGTAGTCGTGGTCGGCGAGGTCCTGTTCGGTCCAGATGCCGGAGCCCTCCAGCATCCCCATCCGCCGCGCCCATGCGGTGGTGTGGGATCTGGCCTGCTCCAGATGGGGGTTGAGCCGCGCGGGGTGCGGCAGATAGAAGTCCGGCAGTGCGAACGGCTGTGCCATGGAGGTGTCTTCTCTGTTTGTCTGCTGGGGTCACCCGATCGGCAGACAGTCATACCCCCCGGTTTCGGGAACTACCCGGCCTCCCAATAAGTCACATGATGTACCCGCAACGGGTATCGAACGGGCGCCGAAGAGCACGACGGCAACGAGCAACGGGGGTAGCGGGGCATGGAGTTGACGCGTTACGCGGAGAAGCGCGGCTGGAACCCGCTGGCGCGCGCGGTCACGCTGACCGAGCACGAGCTGAGGGTCGGCGCGCGGCGCACGCCGGTGGGCGAGTTGGCGCTGGTGGCCGTCGCCGACGCGTGGCTGCGCGGCGTCTGGCTGGGCGGTGGCGGCAGCGAACGGCCGCTGGCCGGGCTGCCGCACGGCCCCGGGCGGCTTCCGCTGGTCCGCGCGAGCGGGACGGCGCTGCCGCTGCGGGTGCGCGACGTCGCCGGATTCGCCGCCGCGCTCGGCGAGTTGGCGGCGCGGCACGCCGGCGGCGCGGGCGCGGTGCGGGAGGCGGCGCGGCGGGCGGCGGCCGAGGGCGTGCCGCTGTGGATCGCGCGGAGGCAGGCGCCGGGACCCGGCGGGCGGCCGGTGACGGTGGCCGTGGACCGCCGGCTGGTGCGGGCCGACGTGTGGGTCGAGGGCGCGCCCGCGGTGCGGTTGCGCGGCCCCTACGGCTGGTCGGCGGGGGCGGGCGACCCGCTGGCCGGGTTGGGGGTCACGATCGGCGAACGGCCGGTGGACATGGCGCCGACCTGGGGCCGGTGGGGGCGGTCGGTCACCTTCTCGGACGGCGCGACGGAGTGGGAACTGATCCGCGCGACACGCGACTCGGGGCGGCTGCTGCGCGACGGGGAGCCCGTGGCGACGATCGCCCGCCCGACGGGCCGCCCGGTGAACGGGCTGCTGCCGTTGGCCGACGTCCGCCACCGGTCGCGGGACCCGTTGGACGCCGCGCTGGCCCATCTCTGCGGCGTGGCCCTGGGGTTGGGCGAGGCGACGGGCACCGCGCGGTTCGGCGGCCGGCACAGCCAGCCGTCGCCCGAGGTGCCGGCGACCTGGGAGCTGCCCTGGTACACCGGACTGGGCGAGAGCCGCGACGACTCGGGCCCGGGTGCCTCCGGCGACGGCTGGAGCGACGGCGGAGGCGGGGGCGCGGACGGCGACTCGGGCGGTGGCTCGGGTGGCGACTCCGGGGGCGGGGACTCCGGCGGCGGTGGCGGGGACGGCGGCGGTGGGGGCGGCGGGGAGTGACTACCCGGGGATGCGCACCGCGCGGCCGGTGACGCGGGAACGGGCGTCGTCGGGGGCGAGGTCGAGCAGCAGCAGGCTGGGGCGGCCCATGTCCTCGCCCTGCCGCAGCCGGAAGCGGGTGGGCTCGGTCACCAGGCCGAGCGCGCGGAGGTAGCCCCCGAACGCGGCGGCGGCAGCGCCGGTCGCGGGGTCCTCGACCACCCCGCCGGTCGGGAACGGGGCGCGGACATGGAACGTCGCGGGGTCGTCCTGGTCGCGCGCGACGAGGTGGACCGTGGTCCACGAGCGCGCGCGGCAGAGCGCGGCCAGCGCGTCGAAGTCGTAGTCCAGCGCGGCCAGTCGGGCCCGGGAGCCGGCGGCGAGCACCAGGTGGTTGTTGCCGCCGAAGCTGACGTGCGGCGGGAGCGCCGGGTCGAGGTCGGCCGCCGCCCAGCCGAGCGCGGCGAGCGCGGTCTCGACGTCGGCCGGCGAGGCGGGCGCCGACGCGGTCTCCACGCTGGTCAGCGTGGCCCGCGGCCCGCTGGCGTCGACGGCGGTCTCCACCCCGATGCCGCCCGCCCGCGTCTCGCACCACAGCGGCCCGGGGCCGATCCGCTCGGCCAGCGCGGCGGCGGTGGCGACGGTGGCGTGGCCGCAGAACGCGACCTCGGCCAGCGGGCTGAAGTACCGCAGCCGGTAACGGCGTCGGGCGTGGTCGGCCTCGGTGACGAAGGCCGTCTCGGAGTAGCCGACGCGGGCCGCCTCCGCCAGCATCGCGGCGTCGTCGAGGCCGGAGGCGTCGAGGACCACGCCCGCGGGGTTGCCCCCGGCCGGGTCGTCGGTGAAGGCGGCGTAGCGCAGCAGATCGGGGGTGGTTGCTTGGGTCATGCCGGGCAACCTGCCAGCTCTCGGGGGCGCTGTCCAACGACTTCGCGCCCCGTTCACGCGCCCGCGCCCCCGTTCACGCCCGCGCGTCCTTGAACCGTTCCGCGCCCGCCGCCAGGTCGACCATCGGCGGGGGGTAGTCGGCCGGGCGCCGCTCCTCGGGCAGACGCCAGGGGCTGTGCACCGCGTTCCCCTCGACACCGGCCAACTCGGGTACCCAGCGCCGGACGTAGTCGCCGCGCGGATCGAACCTGCGGGCCTGGCTGAGCGGGTTGAGCACCCGGTTGGGGCGGGTGTCGGTGCCGGTGCCCGCGGCCCACTGCCAGTTGAGCTGGTTGTTGGCCAGGTCGCCGTCGACCAGCAGCTCCAGGAAGTGCGCGGCACCCGCGCGCCAGTCCAGATAGAGCGTCTTGGTGAGGAAGCTGGCGACCAGCAGCCGCGCCCGGTTGTGCATCCACCCCTCGTGGAGCAGCTGCCGCATCGCCGCGTCCACGACCGGGTAGCCGGTGCGCCCCGCGCGCCAGGCGTCGAACGCGGCCGGTGCGTTCCGCCAACGGTCGTCGTGGCCGCGGTAGTCGCGGTGCGCCGAGGCGGGGCGGGCGGCCAGCACCTGGTGGTGGAAGTCGCGCCAGGCCAGCTGGCGAACGAACGCGTCAGCGCCGGCGCCGCCGCGCGACCGCGCCCGGTGCACCACCTCGGTCGGGGAGAGGCAGCCGAAGTGCAGGTAGGGCGAGAGCCGCGAGGTGGAGTCGCCTGCCAGGTCGTCGGAGCCGTCCGCGTAGCCGTCCAGGTCCCGGCGCAGCCAGGCGGCGAGCCGCCGTTGGCCGGTGGCCTCCCCGCCGCGCGGCAGCGCGGGCGAGGGGTCGCCCGGGGCGAGCGCCGCGGCATCGGGCAGCGGCTCGGAGCGCACGTCCTCCGGCACCGGGACCTCGCGGGGCGCGGGCCCAGGCCGACGCGGGCTCTCGCCCTCCCAACGGCGGAAGTAGGGCGTGAAGACGGCGAAGTGGTCCTTGCCCGCCGGCGTCAGGGCGCCGGGCGGAACGACGGTGAGCACCGCCTCGTGGACCGTGAGGGCGCGTCCGTCGCGTTCGAGCGCCGCGCGCAGGCGCCGTTCGCGCCGGTCGGCGTAGGCGCTGACGCCCGCCGCCAGATGCACCTCGCCCGCCCCCGTCTCCGCGGCGACCGCGGCGGTCTCCGCCACCACGTCGCCGTGCCTGACCACCAGCCGGCCGCCGCGTTCCCGCAGCGCCTCGTCCAGCTCCGCGAGGGCGTCGGCGAGGAACGCGGCGCGGTTGGGCACGGCGAAGCCGCGTGCGGCGATCCCCCGGTCGACGACGAACAGCGGCACGACCCGGCGGGCGGAGCGCGACGCCCCGCGCAGCACCGGGTTGTCGCGCAGCCGCAGGTCGGCGGTGAAGAGCGCGATGGAGACGTCCAAGGGGAACTCCCTGTGTGGGGTGGCCGGTTCGGGCCGTCGTCAGCCGGACGGTCCGGCCGGGGCTCGGCCGGTGCTCAGCCGGGCGAGGGGCGCGCGGCGGCCGAGTGCGCGCCGGCTTCCACGCCGGCGTCCATCTCGGCGCGCGCCGAGATCTTCCGGACCATGCCGCCGAAGATCCAGGCGTGGAACGGCGCCACCGCCCACCAGTAGAGATGGCCGGCGAGCCCGCGTGGATGGTAGAGCGCCCGCTGCCGGTAGACCGTCCGACCCGCCGCGTCGGTCCCCACCCCCAACTCCAGCCACGCGTCGCCCGGCAGCCGCATCTCGGCCCGCAGCCGCAGCAGCGAGCCGCGTTCCAACGCCACCACCCGCCAGAAGTCCAGCGCGTCGCCCAGCCGCAGCCGCGCCGGGTCGGGCCGCCCGCGCCGCGCCCCGACACCGCCGGTCAGCATGTCCAGCCAGCCGCGCACCGCCCACGCCAACGGCGAGGAGTACCAGCCGTTCCGCCCGCCGATGCCCTCGATCACCCGCCAGAGCGCGTCCCGGTCGGCGTGCACCACCCGTGCCCGCCGGTCCGCGTAGAGGCTGCCGCCCGCCCACGACGGGTCGCTCGGCAGCGGGTCGCTCGGCGCGACCCGCTCGGCCGGCGCCACCGGCTCGGCGCCGCCGACGCGCCGGATCGCGCGCCGCAGCGCCAGGTCGATGCCGAGGAACCCGCCGGGCGGCGGCAACACGTAGCAGGTCAGGTCCTGTTCGCGGCAGACCACCTCGTGGCGCAGCGACTCGACCAACGGCCGCGCCAGCCGCCGCGGCACCGGCGTGACCAGGCCGACCCACAGGCTGGACAGCCCGGGGCTGAGCACCCGCACCGGCAGGATGACCCGCCGGGGCAGCCCGGCGTGCAGCGCGTAGCGGCGCATCATGTCCTGGTAGGTCAGCACGTCGGGACCGCCGATGTCGAACTCCCGGTTGAGATGCGCCGGCAGCCGCGCGCAGCCCACCAGCAGATGCAGCACGTCGCGGACCGCGATCGGCTGCACCCTGGTGCGCACCCAGGTCGGGGTGGTCATCACCGGAAGTCGTTCGGTCAGGTGCCGCAACATCTCGAACGAGGCCGAGCCCGACCCGATCACCACCGCCGCCCCGAGCACCGCCGTCGGCACGCCGGAGTCGAGCAGCACCCGCCCCACCTCGGCCCGCGACCGCAGATGGGGCGAGAGCCGTTCCACCGGCACGTCCGGCGGGGTCAACGCGCCGAGGTACACGATCCGGCCGACCCCAGCGGCGCGCGCCCGCTCGGCGAAGGTGCGCGCCGCCAGCCGGTCCCGCGCCGCGAAGTCACCACCGCCGCCGAGCGCGTGGACCAGGTAGTACGCCACGTCGATGTCGCGCAGCGCCTCCGCCAGCGAGTCGCCGTCGGTCAGGTCGCCGCGCACCACCGAGACCCGGCCCACCCACGGGCGGTCGTCGAGCTTCGCCGGGGTGCGCGCCAGGCAGCGCACGGAGTGCCCGGCGGCCAGCAGCTCGGGGACCAGCCGCCCGCCGAGATAGCCGGTCGCTCCGGTCACCAGGACGCGCAACGGTGCCTCCGGTTCGGCCTGTCCCATCGCTCGCCTCCGCCTCCGGGCGCGGGGCGCGCCCTCCCCGCCATGCTTCGCCGTCCCCACCACCCCCGCAACCTCCGCCACCCGGGGGGCCGCCCGTCCGACCGGTGCGGCACCACGCGCGTCCGCGGCCCGTTTCCCCTGGCGGCTTCCCCGCGCGGCCCCCGGCACGGCGCGGTTCCCCGCGCCCCCTGGCCGCCCCGGGAGGGGCCCCGTGCAACCACCGCCGCCCCTGGGGGCGGCCCCGCCGGCCGCCTCGGAGGGCTCGGTTGTCTGTTCGCCCCCGCCGGTCGCCCGTGACCTCAACGAGGTACACACCGTTGGCCCTTTCGTAGCACGGCGGTGAGGAGTGATCAGGATGTCGTTGCCGACGCCGTCGGGTGTCTTCCCCTTGGCCTTTCCGGTCGTCTTCCCGTTGGGGAGACGGACGTGGCCGCTGGTCCGTCCGGGGGAGTTCGCCTCGCCGATCACGCGGATGCTGCTCAGCAGCGAGGGACAGACCACCACGCTCCTTGAGTCGCTGGCCGGAGAATCGTTGCAGCTGAGGTGTCTCGCCCAGTTACGCGTGCCGACGCGGCAGACCGGGGAGGGGGTCGCGGTGCTGCTGGGCGTGGAGGAGGACGCGGGCGTGCTGGTCCGGCACACGGCGACGACCCGGCAGGGGGGCGAGCCGTTGTCCGTCAACCACGTCGTCGCCCGGCTGGACCTCGCGCCGGCCATCGAGCACTGCCTGACCTCCACCTCGGTACCGCTGGGCCGCGCGCTGACCGAGGCCGGCACCGGGCACCGCCGCACGCTGCTGGAGACTGGCCGCCGCCCCTGGGGGCAGGGCGGCGACGAGCGCGCCGCCTGCTTCAAGACCTATCTGGTCTGGCACGGCGACGAGCCACTCGTCCTCATCAACGAGCTGTTCCACCCGTCGTATGTGCCGGCGGCCTGAGATGACCTCCCATGTCGCGGCCTGTCCGCACTCCGAGAGGTCGTTCCGCGTCGTGACCGCGCCCCGGCGCACGCCGGCGCGCCGGCTGCGCGTCGAGGTCGGCATCGTGGGCGCGGGTCCCGCCGGCCTCGCCCTGGCCAACGTGTTGACCCGGCGCGGGATCGACTGCCTGGTGGTGGAGCGCGCGAGCAGGGAGCGCGTGGAGGAGCGCCAGCGCGCGGGCCTGCTTGAGGACCGCACCGTGCGCTGGTTGCGCTCCCAGGGGCTCGCCGATCGGCTGCTGGCCGAGTCGACCCTCCACCACTGGTGCGACTTCCGCTGTCTGGGGCACACCGTTCGAGTGGACTACGGAGCGTACTCCGACGGACGCCAACACCATGTCTACCCGCAGCAGAACCTGGTCAGGGACCTGATCGCCGGGTTGGAGCGGGCCGGTACCCCCCCGCTGTTCTCCCATAACGTGCGGGCGGTAACGAACATCACCGGCCGACGTCCCCGGCTGGAGTGCGAAGGCATGGAGATCGAATGCGACTACGTGGTCGGCTGCGACGGCTTCCGCGGCATATCGCGTGCCGCGCTGCCCGCCACCGGGCACCGCGCGCACAACCGCCGCTATCCGTACGACTGGTTGACGGTGCTGGCCGAGGTGGACCGTCCGGTGGAGGGCGTGCGCTACGCGGTGCACCGCGCGGGCTTCGCCGGGATGATGCCGCGTGGCCCGCGGCTGAGCCGCTTCTATCTCCAGTGCCCGCCGGGCGACGCCGTGGCGGCCTGGCCGGCCTCACGGATCGTCGCCGAGTTGCGGGAGCGGTTGGCGGACGGGGACCCGGCGGGGCTGCCCGCGATCGGCGCCACACCGGAGGTGCGGATGCTGCGGATGCACAGCAGCGTGCTGACGCCGCTGGCGCACGGCCGGCTGCTGCTGGCGGGGGACGCCGGCCATGTGCTGACCCCCTCGGGCGCCAAGGGGATGAACCTGGCGATCGCCGACGCCGCCGCCCTCGCCGAGGCGCTGGTGGCGCGGCTGCGCGAGGGCGACGAGGGGCCGCTGGCCGCGTACAGCGCCACCCGACTGGCGGACGTGCGCCGGGTGTTGGGCTTCTCGGAGTGGCTGCTGGGGCTGCTCCACCTGCCGGAGGAGGCGTCGGCCGCGCCGGAGGCCGAGCTGACGTCGCGGCTGGCCGCGATACGCCGGCTGGCCGAGCCAGGACCGCACGCGTACCGCTTCGCGCACCGCTATGTGGGCTCAGGGGTGCGGGAGTGGTGTCATGACCCTCCTGGTTGAGAACGTCCGAGTGCTCTACGGCTTCTCCCGGGGCACCCAGGCCACGCTGAGCGTGGCGCAGCCGATGCTCGGCCTGCTGCTGGCCGGCGGCGCCTCGCCCGGGCGGATGGTGCTGGTCGCGCTCGCCTCGTTCGCCGCGTACTTCGCCGTCTTCGCGGTGAACGACCTGATCGACTGGAACATCGACCAGCAACGTTTCTCCAACCTGCGGGAGTTCGACGGCTACGACATCGACAGCGCGGGGGTGCGCCACCCGCTGGCGCAGGGCCGGCTGAGCCTGCCGGTCGCCGCCTCGTGGGTGGCGTCGCTGGGCGCGGTGTCGCTGGTGCTGGCGGCGATGATCAGCTGGGTCTGCGTGGCGCTGTTCGTCGCGGCGGGTGTGCTGGAGGCGGTCTACTGCAAGCTGGCCCGCGTCACCCCCTACAAGACGCTGCTCACCGGAGTGATGGTGGCGCTCGGCGGCTGCGTCGGCTGGTTCGCGGTGACGGACGCGGTGAACGACCCGCTGCTGTGGCTGTTCGCGCTGTGGCTCGCGGCCTGGGAGATCGGCGGCAGGAACATCGTCAACGACCTCGCCGACGTCGACGAGGACAAGCACCTCGGGGTGCGGACCGTTCCGACGGTCTACGGGCGCAGGCGCAGCGGGCTGGTGTCGGCGGTCGGCCTGCTGGTGACGTTCGCGGCGAGCGTCGGGATGGTGCTGGAGGCGCTGCCGGTGGTGGGCCTGCTGGGCGCGGTCGGCACGCTGGCGGCCGGCGGCTACGCGCTGGTGTGGCCGGCGCAGCGGCTGCTGCGGTGCAGCGAGCCGCCGACGGCGCTGGACGTCTTCAACCGCGCGTCGCTGTATCCACTGGTGGTGCTGGGCTTCGCCCTCCTCGGCCTCCCGGTCCACGCGCTGACCGGCCTCTGACCGGCACCTGACCGGCGACGCCCGCCACGACCAGGGGCGCTGGGAACCGCGCGAGCAACCACCCACCGGGCCGAGCACGACCACCCACCTCACCGGTGCCGCACCGTGGTCGCCTGACCGACCTCTGACCGGCACCTGACCGGCGACGCCCGCCACAACCAGGGGCGCGGGGAACTGCGCGAGCAACCACCCACCGGGCCGAGGACGACACCCCACCCAGGCCGGCAAGGCCGGTAGTCGCCCGACCCCCGCCACACATGCACCGCGCAGTTCCCCGCGCCCCCAAGACGGCCGCCACCTGCCGAAAACCGGCGCGGGGAACCGCGCGAGCAACCACCCACCGGGCCGAGCACGACCACCCACCCAGGCCGGCAAGGCCGGTAGTCGACTGCCGCTCACCCCAACAGCGCAGCGATCACCGTGAGGACGGGGACGGCCAGCGCCGTCGAGAGCAGGACCGACTCGCGGGCCAGGCGCAGGCCCACCCCGTAGTGCGAGGCGTACGTGAACACGTTCTGCGCCGTCGGCAGCGCGACGGTCACCACGACGACCAGCTGTGCGCCCCGGTCGAGGCCGAAGGCCAGCGCCAGCAGCCACCCCAGCGCCGGCGCGACCAGCGACTTCAGCGCGACGGCGAGCAGCACCTGGGCGCGGTCGGCGCCGCGCCCGGGGATCTCGCTGCCGTAGAGCGAGATGCCGAAGGCGAGCAGCACGGCCGGCACGGCCATGTTGCCGAGCAGCACGGCCGGTTCCATCACGGCGGTCGGCGGGCGCCAGCCCGACGCGGCGACGGCCACGCCGGCGAGCGAGCCGAGCACGATCGGGTTGCGGAACGGAGTGGTCAGCCGCCGCAGCGTGCCGTCGCGCGCGTCGGCCGACCGGGTGGTCAGGTCGAGAACGGTCAACACGACCGGTGAGATGACCAGTTGTTGAAAGAGCAGCACGGGCGCGACGAGCGAGATGTCGTCGAGCACGTAGACGGCGACGGGGATGCCGAGGTTGGCCGCGTTCACATAGCCGGAGCAGAGCGCGCCGACCACCGTCTGGCCGACGCCCCAGCGGCGGACCAGGGCGACCACCACGAAGATGGCGGAGGCCCCGACGAAGGTGAGGGCGGCGACCAGCAGCTGGGGGGAGAAGAGCGCGGAGAGGTCCGCCTCGGAGACGGTGACGAAGAGCAGCGCCGGTGTCGCCACCTGGAACGCCAGCCGGGTGAGGACCTCGCGGCCGTCCTCCCCCAGGGCTCCGCGCCGCCCGAGCAGGTAGCCGACGACGATGATGAACGCGATGATCGCAAAACCGGTCAGCACCCCACGCATGTGCGAACCCTCCGTCGCCCGACGATCAGTCGTCAATGGACGCCCAGCTTTCGAGACAAGACGCACATTGACAGAAATCAATCCGAAATGACGCGTGCGTCCACCCACCTTTCCCTATAAACCTCACATAACGTCCTCTTACATGATCGCTCTTGTCGCCACCGCGCTCGCCCTGGCGCTCGCCGCCCCCTGGACGGCCTCGGACCACCGGGAACCACCCGCCGCCGAGCGGGGCGAGTCGCTCGGCGAGTCCCTCGGCGAAGCGCTCGGCGAGTCGATGGCCGCCGGCCTCACCGCAGCCGACACGTTCCGCCATCTCGACGCCTTCCAGGCCGCCGCCGAGGCCGCCGACGGCCACCGCGCCGCCGGGAGCCGGGGCCACGAGATCTCCGCACGGCACGCCGCCCGCGTCCTGACCGGCGCCGGGCTGCGGGTCGGCTACGAGCGCTTCACCTTCCCCTACCGGGAGACGCTCGCCGAACGGCTGACCCTGCTGCCGACCGGCGAGGGGAACGAGGCGGAGCGGCACATCCCGGTGCGTGCCATGGCCTACACCGGCGCCACCGCGCCCGGCGGGCTCACCGCCGCCCTGACCCCCGTCACCGCGCACGGCACCGGCGGCGCCGGCTGCGCCGCCGAGGACTTCGCCGGCCTGGAGCTGACCGGCCGCGTCGCCCTGCTGGAGCGCGGCGAGTGCACCTACGCCGAGAAGCAGGCCAACGCCGCCTCGGCCGGCGCCGTCGCCGCCCTGGTCTACAACTCCGAGGCCGGCGAACTGGCCGGCACCCTCGGCGACCCCGACCCGTCGGCCCTGCCCGTCGGCGGCCTCACCCGCGAGGACGGCCTGGCCCTGCTCGCCGCCGTCGCCGAGAACCCGGCGGCGGCGGTCAGGCTCGAACTGCGCGAACTGGTCGAGGACCGCGAGACGTTCAACGTCATCGCCGACACCCCGGGCGGCGACCCGGCCACCACCGTGGTGGTCGGCGCGCACCTGGACTCCGTCGCCGAGGGCCCCGGCATCAACGACAACGCCTCAGGCGCCGCCGCCGTGCTGGCCACCGCGCTGGCCCTGGCCGAGCACGAGCCGGCGGGCGAGCACCCGCACCGGGTGCGCTTCGCGCTCTGGTCGGCCGAGGAGATGGGGCTGCGCGGCGCCGAGCACCACGTCGCGCGGCTCACCCCCGCCGAACGCGAGGCCACCGCCCTCTATCTCAACCTCGACATGGCCGGCTCCC
The DNA here is from genome assembly GCF_006335015.1 of Streptomyces sedi. GTDB lineage: Bacteria > Actinomycetota > Actinomycetes > Streptomycetales > Streptomycetaceae > Streptomyces > Streptomyces sedi. The sequence goes on along the minus strand of NZ_VDGT01000004.1, from coordinate 60,590 downwards.
CCAACCACGGGCTCTTCGTCCACGACGGCGCGGGCGCCGACGAGCGTTCGGCCGCCGTCGCCGACGACCTGGCCGCGTTCCTCGGCGACGGCGACGCCTCCAGGACCAGTGCCGTTCCGTTCAACGGCCGCAGCGACTACGCCCCGTTCCTGGAGGCGGGCATCCCCGCGGGCGGGACCTTCGCCGGCGGCGACGGGCTGAAGACCGCCGAGGAGGCCGCGCTCTGGGGCGGCACCGCGGGCGAGCCCTACGACCCCTGCTACCACCGGGCCTGCGACACCGTGGAGAACATCTCGACCGAGGCCCTCGCCGCCCACACCCGCGCGCTCGCCCGCGCCGTCGGCCGCTACGCCTGGCACCTGCCCTGACGCGCGCCGCGCCCGCCCGCCCCGCGTGCCGCTGACGCCACGCCAGCCCCCTCGTCTCCGCCCGTACCACGCCGGGAGGCTGCGGCGGGAGCACCGCGCCCGGTAGGCTCTCCGTGTGATCTTCAAGCGCATCGGAAACGGACGGCCCTATCCGGCCCACGGCCGGGACCACACCCGGGAGTGGTCTGACGTGGCCCCGCGCCCGGTTCGCCTGGACCAGCTGGTGACCACGAAACAGCAGCTGGACCTGGAGACACTGCTCGCCGAGGACTCCACGTTCTACGGCGACCTCTTCGCCCACGTGGTCAAGTGGCAGGGTGACCTCTACCTGGAGGACGGCCTGCACCGCGCGGTGCGCGCGGCGCTCCAGCAGCGGCAGGTGCTGCACGCCAGGGTGCTGGAGCTGGACGACTGACGCGCCGGGGGCGCGCCGCCACCGGGCGTTGCCCCGTTCGGGCCCCGCATCAGCAATTCAGCTGATCACATATTGGGCCGTGGCGATAAGTCTGACTACGCTGCCGTCATGAGCATGTTGACGCCCCCTGGCATGGGCGGCAAGAAGTTCCGTGTCACGGGCGACCGTTACCCGCGAATGCGCCGCCCCCGCCACCGTCGCAGGGTGCTCGCGGCGCTCGGCACGGTGGCCGCGCTGGGTGTGCTGGGCTTCGGAACGGTGCAGCTGGTCGACGTGTTCACCTCGGACGGCTCCGCGGGCGCACGCGACCGTTCCACCCAGGCGCGGTCCGCCACCGGAGGCGGCGAGACCTGCGAACCGACCACCGAGGCCGCCACCCCCGAGCCGGCCGAGGCCCCCGACCCGACGGCCGTCACCGTCAACGTCTACAACGCGACCACCCGCACCGGGCTCGCGCAGGAGACGGCCGACGCCCTCGCGGAACGCGGCTTCACCATCGGCGAGGTGGAGAACGCCCCCGAGCCGCTCGACGGCCGCGTCGAGGCGCCGGGGCTGGTGCTCGGCGCCGAGGCGGCCAACGCCTCCGGCGCGGTCGGGCTGGTCACGGCCCAGCTGACCGGCGCGGAGACCGGCGACCCCGAGGCCGCGGGCGAGGCCGGCGCGACCGGCCCCGCCGCCGTCGACCTGGTGCTCGGCGAGGGCTTCACCTCGCTGGCCACGGCGGAGGAGGCCGCCACCCAGCTCGCGGAACTCGCCATCCCGGCCAACGAACCCGCCACGGAGCGGGACGAGGACTGCTGAGCGGGGACGCCGCGGCGGGGCCGGTTCGACCACGCGGGCCCCTGGGCCGTCTCGCGACCTGGCCCGTCCGCGTCGTCGACCGCGGCTCTCCGCCGGAGGCACGGGGCGGTGCGTCCGTGGCGGGGGAGAGACGACGGCGGTCCCCGACCACGACGCCCGGTAGTCGCCCCCGCTCCCGGCCGGCCGGCTAGACCGTTCCGTACATCCGGTCGCCCGCGTCGCCGAGGCCGGGGACGATGAAGCCCTGCTCGTTGAGGCCCTCGTCCAGCGCCGCCGTCACCACCGTGACCGGCGCGTCGGCCAGTTCGGCCTCCATCCGTTCCACGCCCTCCGGCGCCGCCAGCAGGCAGATCACCGTCACGTCGTCCGCGCCCCTGCGCATCAGCTCGTCGACGGCGACCACCAGCGTGCCGCCGGTCGCCAACATCGGGTCCAACACATAGACCTGGCGGCCCGACAGGTCCTCGGGCATCCGGTTGGCGTAGGTGGACGCCTGGAGGGTCTCCTCGTCCCTGATCATCCCGAGGAAGCCGACCTCCGCCGTCGGCAGCAGCCGCACCATGCCGTCGAGCATCCCGAGCCCGGCCCTGATGATCGGCACCACCAGCGGCCTGGGGTGCGAGAGCCGCACGCCCGTGGTCGGGACGACCGGGGTGTGGATGTCCACCTGCTCGGTGCGGACGTCACGGGTCGCCTCGTAGGCCAGCAGGGTGACCAACTCGTCGGCCAGCCGCCGGAACGTGGGGGAGTCGGTGCGCTGGTCGCGCAACGTGGTCAGCTTGTGCGCCACCAGCGGGTGGTCAACGACATGGGTCCGCATGTCCCCGACAGTAGCGAACGCCCCGGAGCCCGCCGTCGGCGCCGCCCCCCGCCGGCGGCCGGCGCTCCGTCTGTGACCTCCCGGTGGACATGGTGCGCCGCATCCGTGGAGAGTGGGGACCGGCAGCGTCGGAACGAGAACCGGGAAGACCACAGGCGGACATACCGTTGGCGAACTGCCGAGTTACCCGACAGCGCACCCCTTATCTGCCACGATGCTTAAGGGCACTGCCGAACCGAGTGGGGAGAGTCACGGTGTACTTCACCGCACTGCTCGCGCGGACCGATCATGGTTGGGAAGCGAGTGATACAGAGCTTGACGACGTGGAGAGCCTCGACGAGTTGGCGGAGCTGGCCAGGGCGGCCGTCCCCGACGACGAGACGGTGCTGATCTGCGTCGAGCAGGAGGGCGCCTGGTTCGGGCTGGTCCGCGTCGACGGCGAGGACGACCCCCGCGTCTTCGTCTCCGACGCCGCCCGCGCGATGCGCAGCGCCTACGGCGAGATTCTGCTCACCGACGAACTGCTCGGCCGGGCACCGACGTCCCCCGACGCCCTGGAGCGGATGGTGGACCTCGACGGCACGGAGGACGGCTCGGCCGACGACGAGGCGTCCGAGGACGGGGACGACGACGAGGAGAGCGGCGACGCGGCGCCCCGCGGCCCGGTCGGCGACGCCGCCCTGCTGAGCGACCTCGGCATCGAGACCGCGACCGTGCTCACCCTCAGCCCCGACGACGCGCTCGGCGAGATCGCGGACGCGCTGGGCTGCGCCGACGTCCTGGAGGCCGTCAGGTGACGGGCGACAGGTGAGCGACCCGCTCCGAGACCCCTGGCGCCCGGCCATGCGTCGGGCGCTCACCCAGGCCGCGCTCGCCGGCGAGGCCGGCGACGTGCCCGTCGGCGCGGTGCTGTTGGGCCCCGGAGGGCCCGAGGCCGAGCCGCTCGCCGCACACCACAACGAACGCGAGGCCGACGCCGACCCCACCGCGCACGCCGAGGTGCTCGCGCTGCGCGCCGCCGCCCGGCGCCTGGGCGACTGGCGGCTGACCGACTGCACCCTGGTGATCACCCTGGAGCCCTGCACGATGTGCGCGGGCGCCGCCGTGCTCGCCCGGGTGGGCCGGGTGGTCTACGGCGCGCACGACGCCAAGACCGGCGCGGCCGGCTCCCTCTGGGACGTGCTGCGCGACCGACGCCTCAACCACCGCCCCGAGGTGGTCTCCGGCGTGCTCGCGGACGAGTGCGCCGGACTCCTCACCGACTTCTTCCGCGCCCCCCGCCGGCAGCCGCCCCCCACCGGTTTCGAACCACGGCCCACGGTGGGTTAGGCTCTCTCTCGGTAGCGTGTCCGAGCGGCCTAAGGAGCTCGCCTCGAAAGCGAGTGTGGGGGCAACTCCACCGAGGGTTCAAATCCCTCCGCTACCGCTCCGAGCACGACGACCGAAGGCCCGGCTCCCCGCGAGGGGGGCCGGGCCTTCGGCGTTCGCGCCGCCGCCCGCCCCGACGAGCCCCCGCGTGCGACCAGCGCCTCCCCCGCTCACGCGTTCTGGTCGCCCCTTTCGCATGACGGGCCGTCCGCGGAGCAGCACTGAGGGGACGGCGCCGTCCCCCGTTCGTGTGAGGTGCACACATGTCCGAGAACGTCGAGACCGAGGCCCGCTCCCTTCTCCGGCTCTTCTACGGCGGCCAGTTCGTCAAGGCTCTGGCCGAGGCGGTGCGCCTGGGCCTGCCCGACCTGGCGGGCGACGACTTCGTTCCGGTGGCCGACCTGGCGGCGGCGACCGGCACCCGGCGGGACGTGCTCGACACGCTGCTGCGCACCCTGGCCCTGGCCGGCGCGTTCGAGCCCGACGCGGCGGGCGGCTACCGGCTGGCCGGCGCGTTCGCCCCGCTGCGCGCCGACCATCCGCGGTCGCTGCGGAACATGTGCGTGCTGATGGCCGGCCCGTACACCGACGCGTTCAACGGCCTCGGCCGGACGCTGACCAGCGGCGAGTCCGGCTTCGCGCGCGTCCACGGCACCGACCTGTACCCCTATCTGACGGAGCGTCCGGAGACCGCGGCCGTCTTCGACGCGGCGATGGCCGAGTTGTGCCGCCCGACCGCGCACGCGCTGGCCGGCACCTACGACTTCGGCGAGGTGCGCCGGGTGGTGGACGTCGGCGGCGGCGACGGCACCCTGCTCGACGCGCTGCTGACCCACGCGCCGTGGCTGGAGGGCGTCTGCCTGGACCGGCCCACGGTCTGCGAACGGGCCGCCGCCCGGCCGCACTTGGCCGGCGGGCGGCTGGCGTTCAGGCCGGCGGACGTCTTCGCCGAGGTCACGGCGGACGGCGACCGGTTCCTGTTGAAGAACGTGCTCCACGACTGGTCGCCGGAGCTTCGGCTGCGACTGCTGGAGAACGTGCGCGCGGCGCTGGACCGCACCGAGGGGGCGCGGCTGCTGGTGCTGGAGCCGCTGTTCGAGGGCGAGGAGGGGGCGGCGCACGCGTTGGCGCAGATGGTGGTCTGCCACGACGGCTCCCGGCCGTTCACCGCGGAGGACCTGGTCGCGCTGCTCGCCCACGCCGGCCTGACCGTGCTGCGCGCGGAGCGCCTCTCCTCCGGCCACCACCTCTTCGAGTGCGCGGCCGAGAACCGCCCCCGGTGATCGCCCGGGGTCAGTCGGCGCAGCCGGGGCAGACGCCCCGGTAGGTGACCTCGACCTCGGCGACCGTGAAGCCGAAGCGTTCGTCCGCCGGCAGGTCGGCCAGCGGGTCGCCGCCGGGGCGCACGTCCCGGATCGTGCCGCAGACCGAGCAGACCAGATGGTGGTGGGGGCGGTGCCCGTTCGGGTCGTAGCGCTTGGCGCGGCCGTCCGTGGCGACCTCGGTCACCTCACCGAGGGTGACCAGCTCGCCCAGGGTGTTGTAGACGGTGGCGCGGGAGATCTCCGGCAGGCGGCGGGTGGCGAGGGCGTGCACCTCGTCGGCGGTGAGGTGCACGTGGTCGCCGTCGAGGACCTCGGCGACGACGCGTCGCTGCGAGGTCAGCCGCCAGCCACGTCCGCGTAGTCGCTCCAGCAGGTCGCTCATGGGGTTCACCTATTCACGTCTGACGGGATACGCACAGTTAACCAGGGGAAGTCCGAGTTGGGAAGAGATACGGCCTTGGTGCGCTTCTTGACTTGTACTCTGTCCATCGTAGGATCGGTTCCGATGGTAGCCAAGGGACAGGTAGACCCCGATCGGCCCCGCGGAGGAGCCCCAGCGGCGGCAACCGGGTCGACGACGCCACCACCGTTGGTCGCCGAACCACGTGATCCGCCCCGGGCCGGAAGGATTCCCCATGTCTGAGAACCAAGACGCCGTCACAGACGCCACCTCGGAGGGCACCGGAGGCTGCCCCGTCGCGCACGGGCGCGCCCCGCACCCGACGCAGGGCGGCGGCAACCGCCAGTGGTGGCCGAACCGGCTGAACCTGAAGATCCTGGCCAAGAACCCGGCCGTCTCGAACCCGCTCGACGAGGACTTCGACTACGCCGAGGCGTTCGCCGCCCTGGACCTGCCCGCGGTCAAGCGGGACATCGCCGAGGTGCTGACCACCTCGCAGGACTGGTGGCCGGCGGACTTCGGCCACTACGGCCCGCTGATCATCCGGATGGCCTGGCACAGCGCCGGCACCTACCGGATCAGCGACGGCCGCGGCGGCGCGGGCGCCGGGCAGCAGCGTTTCGCCCCGCTCAACAGCTGGCCGGACAACGGCAACCTGGACAAGGCCAGGCGCCTGCTGTGGCCGGTGAAGAAGAAGTACGGCCAGAGCCTCTCCTGGGCCGACCTGCTGATCCTCTCGGGCAACGTCGCGCTGGAGACCATGGGCTTCGACACCTTCGGCTTCGCCGGCGGTCGCGAGGACGTGTGGGAGGCCGAGGAGGACGTCTACTGGGGCCCGGAGACCACCTGGCTCGGCGACGAGCGCTACACGGGCGACCGCGAGCTGGAGAACCCGCTCGGCGCGGTCCAGATGGGTCTGATCTACGTCAACCCCGAGGGCCCCAACGGCAACCCGGACCCGGTCGCCGCCGCGCGCGACATCCGCGAGACGTTCGGCCGGATGGCCATGAACGACGAGGAGACCGTGGCGCTGATCGCCGGCGGTCACACCTTCGGCAAGACCCACGGCGCCGGCCCGGCCGACAACGTCGGGGCCGACCCGGAGGGCGCGCCGCTTGAGGCGCAGGGCCTGGGCTGGAAGAACGCCTACGGCACCGGCAAGGGCGGCGACGCCATCACCAGTGGCCTGGAGGTCACCTGGACGCCGACCCCGACGAAGTGGGACAACACCTTCTTCGACGTGCTCTTCGGCTTCGAGTGGGAGCTGTTCAAGAGCCCGGCCGGCGCCAACCAGTGGCGGCCGAAGGACGGCGCGGGCGCCAACGCCGTTCCCGACGCGCACGACCCGTCGAAGCGGCACCAGCCGACGATGCTGACCACCGACCTCTCGCTCCGGTTCGACCCGGTCTACGAGCCGATCTCGCGGCGCTTCCACGAGAACCCGCAGGAGTTCGCCGACGCGTTCGCCCGCGCCTGGTTCAAGCTGACCCACCGCGACATGGGCCCGGTCGCGCGGTATGTCGGCGGCGAGGTGCCGAGCGAGACCCTGATCTGGCAGGACCCGCTGCCGGAGGCGACCTTCGCGCCGCTGTCCGCCGAGGACACCGCCGCGCTCAAGGAGCGCGTGCTGGCCTCGGGCCTCTCGGTCTCCGACCTGGTCTCGACCGCCTGGGCCTCGGCCTCCTCCTTCCGCGGCAGCGACAAGCGCGGCGGCGCCAACGGCGCCCGTCTGCGCCTCGCCCCGCAGCGCGACTGGGAGGTCAACGACCCGGAGCGGCTGGCCGGCGTGCTGCGCACGCTGGAGGAGGTCCAGGAGTCGTTCAACGGCGAGCAGGCTGGCGGCAAGGGCGTCTCGCTGGCCGACCTGATCGTGCTCGCCGGTGGCGTGGGCGTCGAGAAGGCCGCGCGGGACGCGGGCGTCGAGGTCGAGGTCCCCTTCACCCCGGGCCGGGTCGACGCGTCGGCCGAGCAGACCGACGCTGACTCGTTCGCGGCGCTTGAGCCGCAGGCGGACGGCTTCCGGAACTACGTCGGCAAGGGCACCCGCCTGCCGGCCGAGTACCTGCTGATCGACCGCGCCAACCTGCTGACGCTGAGCGCGCCCGAGCTGACGGTCCTCGTCGGCGGCCTGCGCGTCCTGGGCGCCAACCAGGGCGGCTCGTCGCTCGGCGTGCTCACCGACCGGCCGGGGACGCTGACGAACGACTTCTTCGTCAACCTGCTCGACCTGGGTACCGAGTGGCACCGCGCGGACGAGGACGGCAACACGTTCGAGGCGCGGGACGAGTCCGGCGAGGTCCGCTGGACCGGCAGCCGGGCCGACCTGGTCTTCGGCTCCCACTCGGAGCTGCGGGCGCTCGCCGAGGTCTACGCGAGCGACGACGCCGGGGAGAAGTTCGTGCACGACTTCGTCGCCGCCTGGCGCAAGGTGATGGACCTCGACCGGTTCGACGTCGCCTGAGCGGGCGACGGCCGCTCCGCAGCCACCCGCCGACCGCGTGCCGGCCGCTCGCCGAGCGTCCAGGGCACGGGCGTTCCCGCGCTTGTCCGCGCGGGAACGCCCGCCGCCCGCTCGCCGAGTGACCGGTGACGACACGACGGCCCCGTGCCGCCCCTCCCCCGAGGCGGCACGGGGCCGTCGGCCTTGGGCCGTGCGGGTGGCTACACTGCGAGCCTCGGAGGTGGACATGTCCCTGGCACTGGCGAGGCGGATCGGCCTCTATCTGCTGGCCGTCGGCGTGCTCTACTCCGTGCTGAGCGAGCCCGCGCGCTCCGGCGAGTTCGTCCAGCTGGTCTTCACCGCGCTGGCCGACGCCGCGGACGGCCTGCTGGCTCCGTTGAACCGTTGAACGCGCGCCGAACCGCTCTGAACCGTTCCAGAGCGGCGGGGGGCGACTGACGCCCCCTTCCCGCCGCTTCTCGACCGCTTCCTGACTCGCCCGCGCGGCACCGGAATTGACCGAGGGCAATCGTTCCGTTTCACATGACCAACACGTCGTGAACGGGTGCTTGCGCACGGTGCGCATGTCTTGTGATGCTATGACTGCTTTTGCGGCGAGTGCACCGTGAAGGGGTGGTCGGCAGGTGGCGGTGACGCAGTCCGAAGGCGCCAGTTCCCGCGTGCTCACGCAGTCGCTCTGTGAACGGCTCGCCCGGCTCCAGGCCGGCACCGCCGAGCACAGCCGCGTCCGGGGGGCGCTGATCGAGACGAACCTCCCGCTGGTCCGCTACGCCGCGCTGCGCTTCCACAGCAGGAACGAGCCGATGGAGGACATCGTCCAGGTCGGCACGATCGGCCTGATCCACGCCATCGACCGCTTCGACCCCACGCGCGGGGTCCAGTTCGCCACGTTCGCCCTGCCGACCATCGTCGGCGAGATCCGCCGCTACTTCCGGGACAGCGTGCGCGGCGTCCATGTGCCGCGCCGGCTGCACGAACTGTGGGCGCGGGTCTGCTCGGCCGGCGAGGAGCTGACGGCGGCGCTGGGCCGTTCGCCGACCACCGGCGAGTTGGCGGAACGGCTGCGGCTGCCGGAGGAGGACGTGCTGGCCAGCATGGAGGCCGGACGCGCCTACCGGGTCTCGTCGCTGGAGGCGGCCAGGGACCGCGAGGAGGGCGCGCCGAGCCCGATCGACCGGCTCGGCTACGAGGACCCGGGACTGGCCGGCGTCGAACACCGGGCGCTGGTACGCCATCTGCTCGTGCAACTCCCCGAACGCGAGCAGCGCATCCTGGTGTTGCGCTACTACCGCGACTTGACGCAGAGCCAGATCAGCGACGAACTCGGTGTTTCCCAGATGCACATCTCCCGGTTGCTCGCGCGCTCCGTCACCAAGCTGCGCTCCGCAAATCCGATCGAGAACTAAGCCGGACGAAGGACCAACTCCGGGAACTCAGGCCCCCGCTGTGCCGTTTTATCGACATGAAGCTACATCGCGTTGATGACATGTGACATTCTGTTGGAACCGCGTTTGGCAAGGCGGCAGCTCCGGTATCCACGAGAGGGTGCCTCTCGTGGAGTCATGCCTGAGGTGTCCGCCGCGACCCGTCCCGCCGACCTCAAGGGGGTGGCATGTCCGTAGAACTGGGCAGCTCCAAGGTGCTCACCACAGCCGGCACGCCGCACGAACCCGCGCCGCCCGAAGCCTCGGTGCCGCACGCGGCTCCCGCCGAGACCGACAACCTCGACACCCGCACGCTCTCGCGCTCCCTCTTCCAGCGCCTGGCGACGCTGGACGCCGACAGCCCCGAGCGCGGCTACGTGCGGGACACGCTGATCGAGCTGAACCTCCCGCTGGTGCGCTACGCGGCGGCCAGGTTCCGCAGCCGGAACGAGCCGATGGAGGACATCGTCCAGGTCGGCACGATCGGCCTGATCAAGGCGATCGACCGTTTCGACTGTGAACGCGGCGTCGAGTTCCCGACGTTCGCGATGCCGACGGTGGTCGGCGAGATCAAGCGTTTCTTCCGTGACACCTCCTGGTCGGTCCGGGTCCCCCGGCGGCTCCAGGAGCTGCGGCTGGCGCTCACCAAGGCCAGCGACGAGCTGTCGCAGCGGCTCGACCGTTCGCCCACCGTGGCCGAGTTGGCCTCGGCCCTCGGCGTCACCGAGGAGGAGGTGGTCGACGGCCTGGCCGTGGGGAACGCCTACACCGCCAGCTCGTTGGACTCCCCCTCGCCCGAGGAGGACGGCGGCGAGGGCTCGTTGGCCGACCGGCTCGGGTACGAGGACACCGCGCTGGAGGGCGTCGAGTACCGCGAGTCGCTCAAGCCCCTGCTGGCGAGGCTGCCGGCCAGGGAGCGGCGGATCATCATGCTCCGCTTCTTCGGGAACATGACGCAGTCGCAGATCGGCGAGGAGGTCGGCATCTCCCAGATGCACGTCTCCCGGCTGCTCACGCGCACGCTCCAGCAGCTGCGTGAGGGGCTGACGGCCGAGGAGTGAGGGGCGGGACCGGCGGGGTGGCCGCCGGTCCGAAGGAAGAGCGGTGGCCTCCGGGCGGGCCGCTCACCGGCTCCGCACGCCCCGGACGGCCCGCGCGGTTGTCAACGACCCCGGAGGACGCGGCCGATCAACGCGCGAACGAGCACGACCGGACGACCGGACACGACCGAACGAACGAGCGCGACCGAACGAACGAGCGCGACCGCGCCATCGAGTGCGACCGCGCGCGACCTAGGCGGACCGACCCGCGCATGGTTCCGCCCGCAGGACGACCGAGACAGCTCCATGGACGCAAGGACACCCGGGCCAGGAGAGGCCCAGGAGCCCCGGCGTCGAAACGGCGATGACACGGCGGCCACACGACTTCGGCCGACGGGGGCCACGCCGCTCACCGAGCGCGTCTCCTGAGCCCGCGCGCCGACAGCCCGCGCGCCAACAGCCTTCGCGCCCCGCGGCTTTCGCGCCGGCGCGCGCCCGCGACCGGGCGCCGATGCGCGCCCGCAGCCGCCGCCGCGCACGCCGTCGAGCGACGTGTGCGCCCCACTCCCGCCGCCGCGACAGGCGTGACGTCGAACCAGCCTCCCGCCGCCACCGAAGGACACCGCACGACGGGACACCGAACGGCGAGGGGCCCGCACGACGAGGGCACCGAACGGCGCCCGGCCGTCGACGCCTTCGCGTCGTCGACGCCTTCGCGCCCGGGGCGGCCTCAGCCCAACAGCAGCCAGGCGACCACGGCGAGCGCGATGACGCCCACCACGCCGCCCACGATCAGGCCGAGCGACGGCCCCGAAGAGACCGGGGCGTGCGGGGAGTTCGGGGAGTACGGGGCGGCCGGGCCCGCTCCGGTGGACGAGGGGCCGGCCGTGGGACCGTCGTTGACGAAGGCCTGGAACATCTGCGTGCTACCGGCCGGGTCGACGTCCTGCGGCCCCTGAGGGCCTTGCGGTGCTTGGGGATTGTGCGCCATGCCTGCCGACCCTAGCGAACGCCGCCCGCCTCGGCACAGCCGGTCACCGGCCTTTCGTGGCCGGCCGGCGGCATCGGCCGGCCGGCGCGCCCGCTGACCGTTACCGACGCGTTCGATGGCCTTCACGGCGTTCACCCCTCTTTCGGAGGAGCGGTTTTCGGCCGGTTCCGGAACCTGTCCCGCGCTCTTGCGGGGCACCTGGCGCGCGGGTCCAATGAAGTCCCCCCACGAACACGACACCTGGATGTGATGTCCATGAGCGGTGCCAGGCGTTCCCCCACCCGCCGCTGGCTCGCCGGCGGCGCGGTCCTCGCCCTCGGCCTGACCTCCCTGCTGACCGCCAACGCCCAGGCGGAGCCCGAGCCGGGTGACGTGCGGCCCACGGAGGTCGTCTTCGTCGACGACTTCGACGGCGCGGCCGGCTCGCCCGTCGACAGCTCCAAGTGGCAGATGGACCCGGGCGACAACGCGAGCAACGCCGAGTTGCAGTACTACACGGAGGGCACCGACAACGCCCAGCTCGACGGCGAGGGCAACCTCGTCATCACGGCGACCGAGGAGGGCGCCGCGAACCACCAGTGCTACTACGGCACCTGCGAGTACACCTCGGCGCGGATCAACACCGCCAGCACCTTCGCCGCCGAGTACGGCCGGGTCGAGGCGCGCATCAAGCTGCCGCAGGGGCAGGGCATCTGGCCGGCGTTCTGGATGCTGGGCTCCGACTTCCCCGGCGTTCCGTGGCCGGACAGCGGCGAGATCGACATCATGGAGCTGGTCGGCCACGAGCCGGGCACCGTCCACGGCACCGTGCACGGCCCGGGGTACTCGGGCGGCGAGGGCATCGGCAACAGCTACTCCCTGCCGGACGGCGAGACCTTCGCCGACGACTTCCACACCTTCGCCATCGACTGGGCGCCGGACTCCCTGGTGTGGTCGGTGGACGGCCAGGTCTTCCAGGAGCTGACCCCGGCCGACCTCGGCGGCGACGCCTGGGTCTTCAACAAGCCGTTCTTCATGATCCTGAACGTCGCGGTCGGCGGCAACTGGCCGGGCCCGCCGGACGACTCGACCTCGTTCCCGCAGCAGATGGTCGTCGACTACGTCAGCGTCACCACCGACTGACCGCTCCCCCGGCCCTCCCTCCCCGCCCGCCCTCGGAACCCCGGTTCCGGGGGCGGGTTCCGGAACCAGCCGAACGGCCCAGCGCCGGCCGGAACAGCGCGCCCCGCCGGGACGTTCCCGCCACATGGCACACAACCTGGCAACGGAGCTGGGCCCGGTCGGGGTCTGGCAGGTCACGCTCACCGGGGACGACGGGGCACCGACCCCGGAGTTCGTCGAAGGGGTGCGGGAGTGGGAGGAGTTGGGCTACGGCACGGTCTGGCTCGGCGGCAGTCCCCTGGTCCGGCAGGCGGGGCCGCTGCTCGCCGCCACCTCCACCCTGCGGCTGGCGACCGGGATCGCCAGCATCTGGGACGAGGAGCCGGCGACCGTGGCGGCCGAGACGGCCGCGCTCCTGGACGCGCACGGCGACCGTTTCGTGCTCGGCCTCGGCGTCAGTCACGCGGCGGTGGCCGGCGAACGCTACCGGCGGCCCTACGCGGCGATGGTCTCCTACCTGGACGCCCTCGACGCGGCGGACCGGCCGGTCCCGGCCGACCGCAGGGTGCTGGCGGCGCTCGGCCCCCGGATGCTGGAGCTGTCGCGCGACCGGGCGGCCGGCGCGCACCCCTATCTGGTCACGGAGGAGCACACGGCCGGGGCGCGCGCGACGCTGGGGCCGGACGCGCTGCTGGCGCCGGAGCTCAAGGTGGTGCTCGACACCGACCTCGCGCGGGCGCGCGAGACGGCGCGCGCCTATCTTTCGCGCTACCTGCGACTCCCGAACTACACACGGAACCTGGAGCGCCTCGGCTTCTCCCCCGAGGACTTCGACGGCGGCGGCAGCGCCCGGCTGCTGTCGGAGGTCTTCGCGCTGGGGGACGTGGACGCGGTACGGCGTCGGATCGACGCCTTCCTCGCGGCCGGCGCCGACCATGTGGCGCTCCAGGTGGTGACGGACCAGATCGGCCGCGAGCTGCCGCTCGCCGTGCTGCGCGCGTTGGCCCCGGCGCTGCCGCGCTGACCGGACTCCCCCGGCGTGCGCCGTTCCTCCCACGAGCGCGAGCGGAACGGCGCACGCCGGAGGGCGCCGGGGGAGTCACGCCGGCGTGCGCGACGGTGCTCCATGATGGGCGTTATGACCGTTGACGTACATCTCGCCCAGCACCCGGAGGCCGACGCGCTGCTCGGCCGGAGCCCGCTCGCCGCACTGGTCGGGATGCTGCTGGACCAACAGGTGCCCATGGAGTGGGCGTTCACCGGCCCCTACACGCTCGCCACCCGGCTCGGCGAGGACGACCTCGACGCCCGGCGGATCGCCGCGATGGACCCGGAGGAGTTCGCCGCGCTGTTCTCGACCAAGCCCGCCGTCCACCGCTACCCCACCTCCATGGCCAAGCGCGTCCAGGAGCTGTGCCGCCATCTGGTCGCGCACTACGACGGCGACGCCGCCGCGCTCACCCGGGGCGCCGACAGCGGCGCCGAGCTCCTCAGGAGGCTGCACGCCCTGCCCGGCTTCGGCAGGCAGAAGGCGCAGATCTTCCTGGCCCTGCTGGGCAAGCGCTTCGGCATCACCCCCGAGGGCTGGCGCGAGGCCGCCGGCCCCTACGGCGAGGAGGGCTCCTACCGTTCGGTCGCCGACATCACGGGACCCGAGTCCCTGGCGCGCGTGCGGGAGTCCAAGCAACGGGCGAAGCAGGCGGCCAAGGATTCGGCGAAGTAGCCGGTGCCGACCGCCGGCAGGACTCGTACCCTCGCACCATGGGAACGGAGAACGGCGCCCCCGCCGGGCCCCTCCTGGCCTCGGGGCGCACGGCTGATGTGTACGCGCTCCCCGGCGGCCGGGTGCTGCGCCGCTACCGGAACGGGCGCGACGCCGGGCCCGAGGCGCGGCTGCTGCTCCGCCTCGGCCGGCTCGGCTACCCGGTGCCGCGCGTCCACCCGCACCCCGAACCGGGCGAGGCCGGGCTCCCCGGCGATCTGGTGATGGAACGGCTGCACGGGCCGACGCTTCTGAGGGCCGTCCTCGACGGCTCGGAGAGCCCCGCGCGGACCGGCGCGACCCTGGCCCGGCTACTGGACCAACTCCACGCGCTGCCCGGCGGCCTGGTCCATCTCGACCTCCACCCGGAGAACGTGCTTCGCACGGCGCGCGGCCCGGTCGTCATCGACTGGTGCAACGCGCGCGAGGGCCGCCCACCGGGCCGGGACCGCGCCGTGTCGGCGCTGATCCTCGCCGAGACGGCGTCGGGACCGTACCCGGTGGCGGGGCCGATGCTGACCGCGCTGCTCGACGCGCTGCGTCCGGCGGGTGACGGCGGGGACCAACCGCCGTTCACCGAGGCCGAACTCACCTGGGCCGGCGACCTCAGGCGCGCCAACCCGACGCTCGACGCGGCCGAGAGGCGCGCCGTCGACCTCGCCCTGGAACGGGTCGCCGAACAGGCCGCGTCGCCGCCGAAGCGCACCACCGGCGACCGTTGACCCCAAGTCGCCCGACGCGCACCCTGAGTAGCGCCCGACGCGCACCGTGGCGCGCCGGCCACCAACCGGCGCCGAGGCGCGAAGAGGGGCGCCGGCAACCTCAATTTTTGCTCTGAGAGCGGGACCCGGGCCTTTTGCCCCCGGCCGGTTCGGGCATGGTAGGGAGTGACCAAGCCGACATCAGGCGGCATACCGTCCACGCTTCCGGAGCCCGGCGCATGAGCAGCGACCCCCACAGCCCCGACCGTCGAGGCCCGGGAGCTCCCGGCCTGGAGATCGGCACCATGGCACGCGACGTCACCAGCGACCAGGTCGGCCGGATCATGGCACACCTCTCCGGCCGCGTGTATCTGCGGCCCCCGGGCGGCGGTCGCGAGTGGACGGCGAACCCGGAGGACCTGCGCCCCATCAGCGCCAGCGAGTCACTGCGCGCCCGCGTCGCCGAGGCCAACCGCCGCGCCGTGCGCGGCACTCGCTGAACCCGGCCCAGCACGCGTTCCCTTCCGTTCCGTCCCCTTCCCTTCCCTTCCGGCCACGACGGCGCCGGTTCGGTTCGGTTCGGTTCGCCGGAAGCTCCCCACCCCCACGACACGAAACGACGCGCGCCGGCGGCCAACCCGCTGGCACCCTGGGGGCGTTGAGGAGGAACCATGGCACTCCCCCGCAGGGGCGCCCGACGCATCGTCGTCAACGGCACGACCTTCCGCTGGCGGGTGCGCCGACGCCCGACCTACGACCAGGGCATGGGCTGGACCCCCTGCACCTTCGCCGCCGAGCACGCGGACACCCCCGGAACCACCCTCGTCGTCACCACCGACCAACCCCACCCGAGCAACTGGATGGGACACCCGGCCGAACCCGTGCTCCCGTCCGACGTGGCCCGGGCGATCCGGCACGCCCTCCACACGGGCTGGACCCCGACGACCCCCGGCTCCCCGTTCCGCCTCGACGTGTCCATTCCGTTCCGAGCGCCGCCGTCTCACGATCCGACCCGCGGGGCGACAGCAACGACGACCAACGTCACTCCGCCGATCCAGTAGAAGATCCGCGTCCGCGCTGACGACCTCCGTGCCACCCGACGAGCCCAACGGCCCCGGAGCACCGCCCCGCGTCACCAACGACGACGCTCCCCCACGCCGGCAGGGCGAACGCGCTCGGCCAACGGGCGTCGCGCACACCGACACCGGGACGACACCACGACGAAGCCCCGACCGGCGAGCCGGTCGGGGCTTCGTGACAGCCCGGTGAAGGCTGGGCGGAGGATACGAGATTCGAACTCGTGAGGGTGTGAACCCAACACGCTTTCCAAGTCTGTTGGCGCCTCGTCGCCGACCGTTCGAGCCCGTTCACCTGAATCTGTCAGCTGCTGTGGGCCAAGCGTGACATGGGCAGCGGCCCCGCCGGACCGGCAGTGAACGCCGCTGAATGAGACGCAAAATGAGACGGGCGGCGGACGAGACTTGCTGGCACCTTGGCGGTTGGGGAGGAGCCATGGTGCTGCCCCCGCAAGGGCTCGCGACGCGTCGCCGTTAACGGCACGAACTTCTGGTGGCGGCTGCGACGACGCCCGCCATACGCCCGGGCTCTGTCCTGGACGCTCTGTGCCTTCACAGTCGAGCATGAAGCCACCCCACCAGGGCTGATTCCTAGCGACCGCAAACCCCCACTCCACCTCGCCTGGTCCGTCGACTCAACCACCTCATTGCGAGCTGATACAGAGGGTGACCTGTGCCCAATCGGCGGCTCGCCGACTGGGCGGTAAGTGGCCCTGGCCCCGAACCGACCTGTCATGCTGACATGGCCGCCTTCTGGTCTGTAGATCGAAAGAGACCGGTCATCGAAGGTCGAAGAGGCCGCCGTGAGAGCTTTGCGAGACGGTGATGGGCCGCTGGTTGCTCGCGTTGCTGTACTCCACTGCCGTACCACCGCTAAGACCCGTCACGTGTGCCGACACGGCACGCTTCGTGAAACGATTCCACGGCTTCAAATCACACCCACGTCTCCCGCCCTCGTCTGCTCAGAGGAAGAATCCGTGACACACCCGTTTCTATCTTCTGCAGCCGAAATTCAGCCCCCGTCACCCAATCTGCCGACCTCCTTGTCTGCGAGCGTCCCAGCAACCCACGCCAGGCAAGAGCCTTCTGGATCGTGCGGGCTAACCCACTGCACCCGCCTGAGCGGTCTATACCCTTCAGCGACAATACGCGAAAGACGCCCCGACCTATCGTCGCTCGAGATTATTCCGGAGCCATACGCTAAAGCCAGCTCTAACAGATGAACGTCTTTATTCAATGCCGCAATATCATCGGGGTTCCCTAGCAGATCTCTCACATGTTTCCTCAAAAGAGCACTCGGCTTATCTCTGACTTTGTTGAGTCTCCTCTTGGCGATCATCCGAGTCTGCCACATGATAGAAATCCTGGATGCATGCTTTCTCCACTCTCGATCGACCTCGGGAGAAAAATCAACGAAGACCCCCTGCCGCAGGATCGCTTCGAGCACAAGGCGAGAAGATTTGGAGCGTGGAGCGTTCGTCTCCCCTGCCTCTCGACCTACGCAGGCGTCAACGACCACTCTGTCACTCATTTTCCCCACCCTCTCCTGCTTCGGCATCAACAGCCAATCGATTCTCGACTGCATCCAGATAGCCCATTTCGGCCTCTAGTGCGATATCATCGAAGTCGATAGGCCAATCTCCAAAGCGTCCCAGCTCGTCCAATTCCGCTGTTCTCACAGTAGTGACACCCGTTTCAGGCGATCTCCCGAACCAGTGGAGGGCTGTTTGGGAAGGGCCAATTTCCCCTCGAGCCAATGACGTTTGGACCGCCTTTATAAGAAGCGAACTATGCGTTTCTGCCACGATCATTACTCCCCGTTTGGCGTGGCGAACGAGGATCCCAGCAAGAATCGACTGAGCTTTAGGGTGAAGATGAATTTCGGGTTGTTCCAAATAAACGATCTGCCCAGGTCGGGCTACCGATAGAGCAACCAGGACCGGGAGCGTCTGAGATACCCCGAAACCCACATCGGCGATATTTACTACGTCATGTGCGCCCCCTTGCTGCGCGTGCGGCATCCGACCGACGAGCAACTCAACGCTCGTGTCGTTGACCGGGCGGGCGGTAATTTTCCAAGTGAGACCCAGCTCTTCGAGGTCACGGTTCAGCGATTTTAGATGATCTGCTTTCTCTTTCCTGGGAGTCTGCCAGTCGTGGATCAAGCTGGCTACGTATTTTTCGAAAGTTCCAGGAAATGCGGACCCCACCGCCGAATTTGGATAGACCCGTTCGGGATTCCCACGAAGACCTGGGACATGGATAACATCAAGAGCGATCCGGCGAAATAGATTCACGGGGTCGTAAGGGACGCCTACTCCCGTGAGGCCCCCCATCTTAATAACTACTTCGAAAAAGCAACGATCTCTTCTTGTAAAGAGGGAGACATCTTCCTCGGAATCGAGGATTCTCCTGTAGGTCTGCTTTCGGAAATTCGGAATCTGATCGATCAGATCTCTACCCCCTTGCGTATCCTCGCGGATTCGCATTCTCTTCTGGTCTTGCTCTACCTCCATTGCTTCCAACTGCAGACCTCTCCCCCCCTTGACGAACGACAGATCCACGCTCATGCGCTTGGTGGACATCCCGATCCTCAAGATCTTCGAGGTATCTCTTTGGGATTTACCCCGTGAAAACATTTGCCTGGTCTCAGTGATCGCCACATTGGGCCCGTCCAGCAGTAGCGGACCAGGATCAAACTGTGCTTCAATGGTCTGCTTCAGCAAGAGAATTGCTTGCATAAAGCTCGACTTTCCGGCACTATTTGCCCCTCCAATGAGAGTCAAGGGTCGCACTGGAATGGAAACTTCATCTCGCAGCGACTTGTACCCTGCAACCCTGAAATGAATATTCGAGGGCCGGTTGAGATATCTCCTCTTGTTGGGATTTTCCGCCATTTTTGTTCCCTAAATTGATCGACTGCTGCCCCTGCGCTCCGTTACCTGGGCGATCGTATCTGGGCCGGCATGCCATTGGGGCATAGATGGCGGAACCGATCTGATGCGCTGAAGGACTCTTCGTCGTAGCTGCAGGGGGCGGTGGCAGCCATGCACAGTCCCTCTGCCGGGCGCCACACCCGGGCCAAGGTCGGTGGAGCGGGTTTGGGCGGTGTCCTGTCGGGGTTGGGGTCGGGCATGGGCAGGGGGCCGTACGCTTGCTCAGCTGATCGGGCGGGGCGGAGCCCTGCCCGGTTAATCCGGCCGATGGCCCCCTGTCCTTGCCCGACGCGGGCCCCGAGCCCGGCAGGTGCGTAAAGCCGTGGAGCCGACCCCCAGCCACGACGGCGCCCGGAACAGCAACCCTTCACGAACTGCACTGTGGTGCGCGGCCGGCGGCTGCGGGCCGGAGCGGGGCGGAGACAGGAGCGGCGGCCCGGGGGCCGCCGCTGCCGTGCGCGCCGCGCTTGCGCGGCGTCTTGATGTCGTAGAGAAGGTTGTTACTCACGCTGCCGGTGATTGCTGGTGGAGCTGCCGGCCGCTTGGGTCTCGGCTTCGAGGTCGGTGAAGGTGAAGCGGTCGAGTGAGGCGATGAGTTGGCTGGCGATGATCCAATCTATGTCGGGGTCGTCGAACGCGATGCTGGTGCCTCCGGTCAGCACGGGGCCGTTGTAGCTGGGCTGGTACAGGGCGCCTTGGACTCCCACCAGGCTCCAAGCCCGGACGCGTAGGGCGACGAAGCGTGCTCTGAGGTGGGGGCAGGCCCGGACGGAGAGCGTCGCGCAGGGCAGGCAGACCGGCGGGTGGGCCGTCTCCAACCCCTGTGGCCAGTCACCGGGGTTGTCCGATGCCTCACCCATGAGCCAGAGCACGCCGTCTTCGTTGCGGTCCGCCGGGCTTCCGCAGACCTGGCACAACAGGCCCGCCAGCGCGACGCGTTGGCGTAGCGGGTGGACCGCGCCGAACTTCGGCTTGCCCTTGCCCGGTGTGGAGGGGGCACGGCGCCACAGGACGCCGCCGGTGTCCCGGTCGTAGGAACGCTCGTCCGCGTACGCCAGCCGCCCACGTCGGGCCACGACCTCCGTGCGCACGGAACGTTCGCCGGTCCACTGGGTGATGTAGGGGACGGTCGTCCTGGTGGTGGTCGCCGGGCTCATCGGAGCCACCCGGTAGGCGTGTTGAGGGGCGGTTCGTCGGCCCGATGGTTCTGAGGCCATTTACCCGTCTCACGTGTGCTCGTATACTCGTGCATACAAGTTTCTCCGTGCTGGTAGGCGGCTATGGGGTATGGGTTGGTGCTAGACGAGTCGCACGCCGTCGTGCGCGCGGACCGCCGGCGGGTTGGCCCCGTCCAGGGCGTCCGTGACGCGGACCGCGTACGCCTCGTCGACCAGTGTCGAGACGTCCTCGCGGGTGACCCAGCGCAGTTCGCTGGTCTCGTCCCCGGTCGTCGGCTGGCCGCCGATGGCGGTGCAGCGGAAGACCAGGGAGACAATCAGGCCGGTCATGTTCTTGTAGACGCCCGTGAGGGCTGCGGGCGCGGCGATCTTCATGCCGGTCTCTTCGAGGACTTCGCGTTCCAGGGCCTCGGGGATCGTCTCCCCGGCCTCCAGCACGCCCCCGGGCGGTTCCCACTTGCCGTTGTCGCGCCGCTTGATCAGCAGTGCACGTCCCTGATCGTCCACGATCACTCCCGCAACGCTGACGGAGTGCGGACGCTCACGACTCATGT
This sequence comes from Streptomyces sedi, assembly GCF_006335015.1. Classification (GTDB taxonomy): domain Bacteria; phylum Actinomycetota; class Actinomycetes; order Streptomycetales; family Streptomycetaceae; genus Streptomyces; species Streptomyces sedi. Next base: position 39,869 of record NZ_VDGT01000004.1, on the reverse strand, counting down.
TCCTCGGCCCTCTCGACTGGCTAGGCTTCCCACCGTAGCAACAGAACTCAGCTTCTCGTCTAGATACCTAAAGGAGTACTTCCATGGCGCCTCTTTCCTCCGGCGTTCTCGGCTCGCTGGATTCCACCAGTGACCGGGCGGTCTTCCGCCAGATCGCCGACCGGCTGCGCGAAGCGATCGACAAGGGCCGCTTCAAGGAGGGCGCCAAGCTGCCATCGGAGTCCGAGCTGGTGGAGCACTTCGGCGTCTCCCGTATGACCGTACGCAACGCGCTCTCCGTCCTCCAGGGCGAAGGGCTGGTGCACTCCGAGCACGGCAAGGGCGTCTTCGTCCGCCCCCGGCCGCCCGTGCGGCGCCTCGCCTCCGACCGGTTCGCGCGGCGGCATCGGGATCAGGGGAAGTCCGCGTTCACGGTGGAGGCCGAGGCGGCCGGGAGCCGTCCCGAGGTGGACAACCTCCAGGTCAAGGAGGAACGCCCCACCCGCGACATCGCCACAAGGCTCGGTGAGCCGCGCAAGGTCCTGGCGCGTAGGCGGCGTTACCTGCTGGATGGGCGGCCGGTCGAGTTCGCGGCCTCGTTCCTGCCGTTGGACATCGCCCGCGACACCCCCATCGCCCAGCCCAACCCGGGTCCCGGCGGCATCTACGCCCGGTTGGAAGAACTCGGCCACCGCCTCGACCACTTCGACGAAGAGGTGCGCGCCCGGATGCCCACCCCCGCCGAGGTCAAGAGCCTCCACCTGGCCGCCGGCGTCCCCGTCATCCACCTCGTGCGCACCGCCTACGACACCGAGGGCCGCGCGGTCGAGGTCTGCGACACCGTGATGGCCGCCGACGCCTACGTGCTGGCCTACCAACTCCCCGCCAATTGACGGCACCTGACAGGACGGCTTCTTCGGGAGCCGGTCGGAACGACTCGTACACACCAACACCCATACTCGTATAGACGAGTAGTCAGAGGTGTGGCACACTGGACCACGCCACCACACCCGCGGGGCCACCGGATCGCATCTTGTCTAGACGACTAGCCGTACACGGTCGTCCCGGTGTCTGGAAAACCGTACGAGGAGTTAACGAGCGTGCGCACCATCCGAGTTGAGACCTCCGCCGCCACCATCCTGCTGACCGAGGAGCCGGCCCCCAAGGTCCGCGACCGGCAGACCGGGGAGATCGCCAAGGACGCCGTGACGGGCGAAGCGTTGATGAAGGTTGGCGTCGTCTACCTGGAGGACGGGGAATCCTCCCTCCTCCAGGTGACCGTCCCCGAGTCCGGCGTCTCCGAGGGCCTGGCCCTCGGCGGCCCGGTCGCGCTGCCGGGGCTGATCGCCCGGCCGTGGGAGTCGGTCTTCAACGGCCAGTCCCGCCACGGCATCGCCTTCCGCGCCGCCGCCGTCACCCCGGCCGCCCTCCCGGCCTCGGCGGGGGCCTGACGTGTCCGAACTGGTCACCCTGTTGAGCACCGGCGCCCCGGTGGCCGCCGCTGCCGGGGGCGCAGCCCTCGCCCGCGCGAGGTGCCCGCGTCTGTACTGGTCAACGGTCGGCCTGCCGTGGTCAGTTGTCCGGTTGCTGACCACTTACGGGTCGGTCATGGAGGCGTGCGGGCTGGCCGTTCCTCCGTCCCGGTTGCGGGCGTTGGCTGTTCGGGCGACGACGCGTCGGGAGGTGCGGCCTGTTCCGCCTCGGCGTGGGTTGGTGCGTCCGACAGCCACGGGGTTGCGGGTGCGGCTGCGGCTCGCCCCTGGGCAGGAGGTAGCCGACCTGGCCGCCGCGACCGAACGCCTCCGCCACGCGTGGAGCGTCCACGCCGTGCACGTCGCCGAGGTCAAACCGGGTGTAGTGGAACTGCGCCTGGTCGGCTTCGACGTACTCAACGACGTGCGAATGCCGAGAACGAGCGACGGCGGTGACGGGTTGCTGCGGGTGCCGGTCGCGTTGCGGGAGGACGCCACGCCGTTCGTGCGCGACTACCGCACCGTTCCGCATCAACTCACCCTCGGCGCGACGCTGTCGGGGAAGTCCATGTACCTGCGGCATCTCGTTGCCGGCCTTGCCCCGCAGCGGGTCGCGCTGGTCGGGATCGACTGCAAGCGCGGCGTCGAGCTGGCTCCGTTCGCACCACGCCTGTCGGCGCTGGCCACCGACCCGGCCGAGGCCGGTCAACTCCTGCCCGCGCTCGTGGCGTTGATGGAGGAGCGCTATGACCTCATACGCGCCCGGCAACGGGACGACGGGGCCACGTCGGATGTGTGGGGGTTGCCGGAGGAGGAACGGCCGATGCCGGTGGTGGTGTTCGTGGACGAGGTGGCGGAGCTGTTCCTGACCGCGACGCGGAAGGACGAGGAACGGCGGGACGAGTTGGTGACGCATCTCGTGCGGCTGGCGCAACTCGGCCGCGCAGCCGGGATCTACCTGGAGGTCTGTGGGCAGCGCTTCGGCGCCGAGTTGGGCAAGGGGGCCACCATGCTCCGCGCCCAGTTGACCGGTCGCGTCTGCCACCGAGTCAACGACGAAGCCTCCGCGAAGATGGCCCTCGGCGACATCGCGCCCGAAGCCGTCACGGCCGCCTGCGCCATCCCCGCCGAACGCCCCGGCCTCGCCGTGGCCGCCGATTCCTCCGGGCGTTGGACACGGGCGCGCACCCCGTACCTGTCGCTGACCGACGCTGCCACGCACTGCGCGATCCATACCCACCGGACTCCGGTGCTGCCCGCTCTTGCTCGTTTCCGGCCCGGGGCCTCGACGGCGGTCGAGACCGTACCTGCGGGGAGTTGATCGCGTTGCGTGCACATCTGATCAGGCCGGACCCGGTGTTGGTTCAGGCGGTGATCGCTGCCGCGTTGTCGTTCGCGCACATTCACGACCTGGCGGCGGCTGCCGGACAGGACGGGTGGAAGGCGTGGGCGTATCCGGTCTCCGTTGACCTGCTGTTGGTGGCGGCCTGGCGGCGACTGCGGTCCGGGAACGGGGTGGCGGCGGGTTGGTGCTGGTTCCTGATCGCCTTGGCCGCCTCGCTCGGCGCGAACATCGCGACCGCTGGCCTCCTCGACCTGGGCGACGTGCCCGACTGGCTGCGCGTCCTGGTCGCCGGCTGGCCCGCCCTCGCCTTCCTCGGCGGAACGCTCCTCGCCCACACACGCCAACTCGAACAACCTGCCTCCATCGAACCCGAGGTCGCCCCCGCCGCGCCTCCTCCTCCGCCTGTCCCGGCCGCGCTGGTGGAGCACGCGCGGAAGGTCGCCGCCGAACACCAGCAACGCACCGGCCAACCCATCGACACCGGCACACTCCGCGCCCGCCTCGGCGTCCCCGCACCGCTGGCCGAGGCCATCAACCGACAGCTTGGAACGAGGGAGATCACGCCTGATGCTGCGCCGCTTCCGCAACCTCGCCCGCCTCGGTCCGGTCCAGGTCGCCACCGGCTATGACCAGCGTGGCCGAGAGAAGCACACGGCCGCCTGCACCGCGCCCCGCTGCGGGTTCTCCGCCGAGTACGACACCCGCTCGGCCGCCGAACTCGCCGCCACCACACACCGCTGCTCCGCCCACTGAAACGCCGCTGAGGGAGACCGCACCGTGAACGTGAACCTGCCCGTGGTCGTCGTCTTCGGCCTCGCCGCCTGGGCCGCCGTGCGCCTGCTCGGCATCCGCCCATGGGCCGTGGCCCTGATCGCCCTGTTCGGCTTCTACCTCGCCGACACCTTCGCCGCCCCCGCCATCGACAACGGCACCCGCACCGGAGTCGACATCGTCAACAACCAACACGACTAGACAACTAGCCAACGAGCAACGGACCGAGGCCCCGGGGCGGAACCGATACCGCCAAGCATCCACCGCCCCCGGGACCCCCACTCCACCCACGCGCACGCAGAAGGAGCAGTCCCATCTTCACCCGCACCACCCCGCCCCCGCTGCCCGAACTCGGAAAACTCGCCGCGACCGGAACCCTGCCCGCCCTCGGCCACCAACTCGCCCGCCTCGGCGGCTGCACCCGCCCCGTTCGCCTCAACGGACACCGCACCGAACACCCCATCGACGCCACCACCGGAGAGATCGGCGCCCCGCTGCGGTCTCTGGTCTCCACCGAGCTGCCCGCCGGGAACCTGCTGACCCGCTGCAACAACCGCCGCGCCACCCGCTGCCCCGCCTGCGCCGAGACCTACCGCCGCGACACCTACCACCTCATCACCGCCGGCCTCAAAGGTGGCAAAGGCACCCCAGCACGCATCGCCACCCACCCGCGCGTCTTCGCCACCCTCACCGCCCCCAGCTTCGGCCCCGTCCACAACCGCCCCACCGCCGGTGCCCGTTGCCGCTGCGGAACCACCCACCACCCCGACGACACCCGACTCGGACAACCCCTCGACCCCGACCGCTACGACTACGAAGCCGCGGTGCTCTGGAACGCCCACGCCGGACACCTCTGGCGCCGCTTCACCATCCACCTCCGGCGGGAGATCGCCAAACGCGCCGGACTCACCCAACGCGCCCTGGCCGACCACGCCCGCGTCTCCTTCGCCAAAGTCGCCGAGTTCCAAAAACGCGGCGCCGTCCACTTCCACGCCGTCATCCGCCTCGACGGCCCCCACGGCGGCTCGACCACCCCGCCCTCGTGGGCGACCGCCGAACTGCTCACCGACGCCATCCACACCGCCGCACAACGAACCCACATCACCGGCCCCACCATCGACAGCCGAACCCACACCCTCACCTTCGGCCGCCAAACCGACGTCCGCACCATCCGCAGCACGGAATTCGACGGCGACACCGAACTCACCGACCAAGCCGTAGCCGGCTACATCGCCAAGTACGCCACCAAAGGCGCCGAGGCAACCACGGGTGCCCTCGACCGCCCCCTCAAGTTCCTCGCCGAACTCGGCCCCCTGGACATCTCCGACCACGCCCGACGCCTCATCCGAACCGCCTGGAACCTCGGCGCACGCACCAACCTCGAACACCTACGCCTGCGCGCCTGGGCCCACATGCTCGGCTTCCGAGGCCACTTCTCCACCAAATCCCGCCACTACTCCACCACCCTCGGCGCGCTTCGCGACGCCCGCGCCGAATGGAGACGCCAACAAGCCGGCGACCACGGCCCGGACGGGGAAACCACCCTCGTCATCGCCGAATGGACCTACGCCGGAGTCGGCCTCAGCCCCGCCGAAACCTGGCTCTCAGCAAGCCTCGGCCAAGCCGAACAGACCCACCGCACCACCGCCCGCGAAACGATCAGGGAGACATCGCTGTGAAGGAGTTCACCGAGACCACCACCCACACCGCCCTGCTCACCGTTGAGGAGGCGGCTCATCGGCTGCGGATCGGGCGGACGACCTGCTACGCCCTGATCTCCTCCGGCCAGATCGAGTCGGTGACCGTGGGGCGGCTGCGGCGTGTTCCCGTTGATGCCTTGGCCGCCTACGTCCACCGGTTGCGGGCTTCCTCCCGTGCCGCCCTGGCCGCGTGAGGGGGCGACGATGACGGAGCAGCCAGAACAGAAGAAGCGGACGCGCCAGCCCAACGGCGCTTCCTCGATCTACCTCGGCAAGGACGGGAAGTGGCACGGCCGCGTCACCGTGGGCGTGCGCGACGACGGGAAGCCGGACCGCCGGCACGTCGAGCGTAGGACGCGCGCCGAGGTCACCCGCGCCGTCCGGGAGTTGGAGAAGCAGCGGGACGCCGGGAAGCTGCGCAAGGCCGGGAAGCGGTGGACGCTCGGCGCATGGCTTGAGCACTGGGTCACCGAGATCGCCAAGCCGTACGTGTCCGAGAACACCTACGACGGCTACGAGGTGGACGTGCGTGTGCACCTGGTGCCGGGGCTGGGCGCCCATCTGCTCGACGGGCTGAAGCCGGAGCACCTGGAGCGCTTCTACCTGAAGATGCAGCGCAACGGCAGCGCCGCCGCGACGGCCCATCACGTTCACCGGACCATCCGGGTCGCCCTGGGCCAAGCCGTCAGGCGGGGGCATCTCACGGTCAACGTCGCGGAGATCGCCAAGGCGCCTCGACTGGAAGAGGAGGACATCGAGCCGTTCACCATCGAGGAGGTGCAACGGGTGCTCCTGGAGGCATCCAGGCTCCGCAACAGCGCACGGTGGGTCGTCGCCCTGGCGCTCGGCCTGCGGCAGGGCGAAGCGCTCGGGCTGCACTGGGAGGACGTGGACCTGGCGGCCGGTTATCTGCGGACCAGGAAGAACCGGTTGCGGCCCAAGTACGCGCACGGCTGCGGCGACACCTGCGGCCGGAAGCCGGGGTACTGCCCGCAACGAAAGCAGGTGCGACGCGAGTTCAAGTCAACGAAGTCGCGCGCGGGCCGTCGCACGATCGGGCTGCCCGAGCCGGTGGTCAAGCTGCTGCGTAAGCACCGGGAGGAGCAGGAACGGGAGCGGGAGGCGGCCGGTGGGGGTTGGCGGGGGACGGGCTATGTGTTCGCCTCGCCGACCGGTGGGCCGTTGAGTCCGAACACGGACTACCACGTGTGGAAGCAGCTGCTGCGGGACGCCGGGGTGCGGGACGGCCGGCTGCACGACGCGCGCCACACCGCCGCGACGGTGTTGCTGATCCTCGGCGTCCCGGATGTCGTCGCCGACGCGATCATGGGATGGGAGCCGGGCGGGGCCGCCCGGATGCGGGCGCGGTACATGCACATCACCGGGCCGGTCCTGAAGCAGGTCGCGGGGCAGGTCGGCGACGCGCTCTGGGGCGAGCAGCCGACGACCTGAGTCCGGGCGACTGAGACGGAAAGTGAGACGGAGCACGACGAAGCCCCGACCGGCGAGCCGGTCGGGGCTTCGTGACAGCCCGGTGAAGGCTGGGCGGAGGATACGAGATTCGAACTCGTGAGGGTGTGAACCCAACACGCTTTCCAAGCGTGCGCCCTAGGCCTCTAGGCGAATCCTCCGCCGGACACGATACAAGACCGAGGAGTGTGGTCGCGAACCCGCTTCCGTTGGGCCGGGGGTGTGAGGGGCGGGGGAAGCATCCGGTAGGGTTGGGGACAGCCCCTCACGCGGCGCTATCTCACTGAACTCCCCCAGGGCCGGAAGGCAGCAAGGGTAGGTGGGCTCTGGTGGGTGCGTGAGGGGCCCTCGCGTTGTCAGTGGGGGCCGATATCGTCGTTGTCGTGTCCTCCCTCGCGCTGTACCGCCGCTACCGACCCGAGACCTTCGCCGAGGTCATCGGGCAGGAGCATGTCACCGATCCGTTGCAGCAGGCCCTGCGGAACAACAGGGTCAACCACGCGTATCTGTTCAGTGGCCCGCGAGGCTGCGGAAAGACGACGAGCGCGCGGATCCTCGCCCGTTGTCTCAACTGCGAGCAGGGCCCGACGCCGACCCCCTGCGGGGAGTGCCAGTCCTGCCGTGACCTGGCACGGAACGGGCCCGGTTCGATCGACGTGATCGAGATCGACGCCGCGTCGCACGGTGGTGTCGACGACGCCAGGGACCTGCGGGAGAAGGCGTTCTTCGGCCCGGCGTCCAGCCGGTACAAGATCTACATCATCGACGAGGCGCACATGGTCACCTCGGCGGGGTTCAACGCCCTGTTGAAGGTGGTGGAGGAGCCTCCGGAGCATCTGAAGTTCATCTTCGCGACCACGGAGCCCGAGAAGGTCATCGGCACCATCAGGTCGCGCACCCACCACTACCCCTTTCGGCTGGTTCCCCCCGGCACGCTGCGGGAGTATCTGGCCAGCGTCTGCGGCAGCGAGTCGATTCCGGTCGAGGAGACAGTGCTGCCGCTGGTGGTCAGGGCGGGCGCGGGTTCGGTGCGGGACTCGATGTCGGTGATGGACCAGCTGCTCGCGGGCGCCACCGACTCCGGCGTCACCTACGACATGGCGACCGCGCTGCTCGGGTACACGGACGGCGCGCTGCTGGACAGCGTCGTCGACGCGTTCGCGACGGGCGACGGCTCGGCCGCCTTCGGCGTGGTGGACCGGGTGATCGAGGGCGGGCACGACCCGCGTCGTTTCGTGATGGACCTGCTGGAGCGGCTGCGGGACCTGCTGATCCTGGCCGCGGTTCCCGACGCGGCGGAGAAGGGCCTGATCGACGCTCCCGCCGACGTGCTGGAGCGGATGCGGGAGCAGGCGACACGGATGGGCGCGGCGGAGTTGAGCCGAGCCGCCGATCTGGTCAACTCCGGGTTGACGGAGATGCGGGGCGCGACGTCCCCCCGGTTGCAGCTCGAACTGATCTGTGCGCGGGTGCTGCTGCCGGCGGCGTTCGACGACGAACGGTCGTTGCAGAGCCGGTTGGAGCGGTTGGAGCGCGGCGTCTCGCTGGCCGGGCCGCCGGCGCAGGCGGCGCAGGCGCAGGCGGCGCCCGTCGCCCCGGCTCCCGCTCCCCCTGCCGCGCAGGCGCCCCCGGCCGCGCAGCCGGCGCCGCCGCCGGTGCGGGAGCAGCAGCCCCCCGTGCAGTCGCAACCGCAGGAACAGCAACCCCAGGAGCAGCAGCCGCAGCCCGGCGCGTGGCCCTCGGGGGCCGCCGGTTCCGGTGGCGGCCCGCGCCCCGGCGCCTGGCCGGGGGGCGGGGGCGCGCCCGCCGCGCGGCCCGAGCCGGCGTCCCGGCCGGAGCCCGTGGCCGCCGCGCCGCCGCCCGCGCCCGGTGGCGGCGGGGGCGACCCGGCGCAGGTGCGCCAGCTGTGGCCGGAGATCCTTGACGCGGTGAAGAAGCGCCGCCGCTACAGCTGGATCCTGCTGAGCCAGAACGCCCAGGTCGTCGGCTTCGACAACGGCACTTCCACGCTCCGTCTCGGCTTCGCCTCCTCCGGCGCCCGGGACAACTTCGTCAACAGCGGCAGCGAAGACGTGCTGCGTCAGGCGTTGAACGACCGGATGGGCGTCACCTGGCGGATCGAGGCCGTGGTCGACCAGGGCGGGGGCGGTGGCCCCCGTTCCGGCGGGCCGGGAGGCGGTCCCGGAGGCGGGTTCGGCGGGCCGGGAGGCGGGTTCGGCTCCGGCCCCTCGGCGCCGCCGGCCGCCCCCCCGCCGCACCAGGCGCCGCCTGCGGACCGTTCCGCGCCCCCGCGGCAGCCCTCGGCGCAGCAGTCCCCGGCCCAGCCGCCGGCGCCTGGGGCCGCCCCGTCCCCGCAGCAGCCCGGCCAGTCGACGCACCAGGCGCCGCCGGCCCCCGCCCCTGCCGCCCCGGCTCCGGTGGCCGAGGCGCCCCCCGCGCCGCGCCCCCGGGTGGCCGTCGAGGACGACATCCCGGACGAGGACGATCCCGACCTGGACGAGACGGCGCTCAACGGCCACGAGTTGATCGTTCGCGAGCTGGGAGCGACGGTTGTTGAGGAGATTCGGCACGAGTGAGACCGAAGCCGCCGGAGCCCGTACGCTCAGGGGTACGGAATTGTTGTCGATAGCCCAGGAGTGAAGCCCGTGTTCCCTGGTGGCGGTGGGGTCGATATGCAGCAGTTGTTGCAGCAGGCCCAGAAGATGCAGCAGGATCTCGCCACGGCGCAGCAGGAGCTGGCCGAGACCCCGGTCGAGGGCAGCGCCGGCGGTGGCCTGGTGAAGGCCACGGTCACCGGCTCCGGTGAGCTGACCGCCCTGGTGATCTCGCCCGCCGCCGTGGACCCCGAGGACACCGAGACCCTGGCCGACCTGGTGATCGCCGCCGTTCGCGACGCCAACAACGCGGCCCAGGAGCTGGCGAAGGCGAAGCTGGGCCCGCTGGCCCAGGGTCTGGGCGGCGGCGGCATCCCCGGCCTGCCGATGTGAGCCACCCCGCGACAGCGACCATGACGACCACAGCGAGCACGGCGAGCACGGCGAGCACGAAGGCCATGAGGTCCACGGCGGGCACGAGGTCCACGAGGTCCACCAGGTCCACGAAGGGCATGGCGGGCACGAGGGCCACGGCGGGCACGGAGGCGATGACGACCGCGGCGGCCACACCGACCGCCGCGTCGGCCCTCGCCCCGGGGAACACGAGCAGGAGCGCGGCCGTCCAGGCGATGGTCGCCGCAGGTGGTGCGGACGGCGAAGGCGGAAGAGGCATCCCGTGTACGAGGGCGTAGTCCAGGAACTCATCGACGAGTTGGGCCGCCTCCCCGGCGTCGGCCCGAAGAGCGCCCAGCGGATCGCCTTCCACATCCTCCAGTCCGAGCCCGCCGACGTGCGCCGGCTCGCCCACGCCCTCACCGAGGTCAAGGAGAAGGTCAGGTTCTGCGCCGTGTGCGGCAACGTCGCGCAGGAGGAGCGGTGCCGGGTCTGCGCCGACCCCCGCCGGGACCCGGCCGTGATCTGCGTGGTCGAGGAGCCCAAGGACGTGGTGGCGATCGAGCGGACCCGCGAGTTCCGGGGCCGCTACCACGTGTTGGGCGGCGCGATCAGCCCCATCGACGGGGTCGGCCCGGACGACCTGCGGATCAGGGAGCTGCTGGCGCGGCTCGCCGACGGTTCGGTCACCGAGCTGATCCTGGCCACCGACCCCAACCTGGAGGGCGAGGCCACCGCCACCTATCTGGCGCGGATGGTCGGCCCCATGGGCCTCCGGGTCACCCGGCTAGCCAGCGGCCTGCCGGTGGGGGGAGACTTGGAGTATGCCGACGAGGTCACCCTGGGCCGGGCCTTCGAGGGCAGGCGGCTGCTTGATGTGTGACGCGCGGACGGTGGCGGCGAGGGCCGGTGCCGTTCCGCCGGACGTCCGCGCGGCCGGGAACGTGGTGCGCGCGGCGTCCGTTGCAGACGTAGTGACCTTTGGGGAGGCGACCGCCTGATGTCCGATGCGACGACGAGGCCGGAGATCGAGGAGACGCCGATGGACCAGGTCGAGCAGGCCGGCCCGTCGGTCCGCGAGGAGGCCGTCGGGGCCCTGACCGGGCCCGACAGCTTCTCGGTGCAGATCGCGGACCAGATCGAGAGCTTCGTGGTCGCGGTGACCGAGGTCGCCAGAGGCGACGACCCGGACAGCGCGGTGCCCTACCTGCTGCTCCAGGTTTCGCAACTGCTCCTGGCCGGCGGCCGGTTGGGGGCGCACGAGGACATCCTCCCGGACGAGCGGTACGAGCCGGACGCGGGCCCCGACCCGGACATGGACTCGCTGCGCGAGGGGCTGGCGGCGCTGCTGACGCCGGTGGATGTCTACTCCGAGGTCTTCGACCCCTATGTGCCGCACAGCAAGCCGGTGGCGGCCCGGATATCGGACGACCTGGCGAACATCGTCAGCGACCTGCGCCACGGCATGGCGCACTACGGCAGGGGCCGGGTCAGCGAGGCGCTGTGGTGGTGGCAGTTCTCCTACCTGACGAACTGGGGCCCCACGGCCAGTGCCGCCCTGCGCGCGCTCCAGTCGCTGGTGGCGCACGTCCGACTGAACACGCCGCTGGCCGAGTTGAACGGCTTGGACACCGACAGCGCGGCGGAGGACGGCGACCTGGAGCGCCAGGCCGGGCGGGTCATGGCCGCCGAGATCGGCGCCCCGCTGGGGCTGCGGACGCGCGACCCGCGCTGAGTCCCCGGACGACCGGGACCGGACGACCTGGACCGGCGGACCGGAGCGGACCGGAACGGAACGGAACGGAACGAACGGGAACGGAGCGCGGTCAGTCCACGGTCCGCAGCAGGAGCAGCGCGATGTCGTCGTCCCTGGTCTCCGCGTGGTGTGTGCCGTGCAGCAGCGTGTCGGCCAGCGCGTCCATCCGTTGGCCCTCGCCGCGCACCAGCTGGCCGGCCAGGCGCAGCGCCGAGTCCTCCAGGTCCTCGCCCGGGGTCTCGATCAGGCCGTCGGTGTACATGAGCAGCACCGATCCCGGCGGCAACGCGACCTCGGTCTCCGGGTACTCGGCAGCCGGGTCGATGCCCAGCAGCAGCCCGGGCGGGACGGTCAGCAGGTCGACCCGCCCGTCCGGGTGGCGCAGCAGCGGCGGCGGGTGGCCGGCGCTGGCCAGCCGCAGTCGGTGCGTCGAACGGTCGTAGTGGCCGTAGAGGCAGCTGGTGAAGAGGCCGGGGTCGAGGTCGGTGAGCAGCCGGTTGGTGCGGCGCAGCACCTCGCCGGGCGCGGCGCCCGCCGTGGCGTGCACGGCCGTGCGCACCTGCCCCATCAGCGCCGCCGCCCGCACGTTGTGGCCCTGGACGTCGCCGATGGCGACCGCGGTGTGGCGGGCGTCCAACGGGATCACGTCGTAGAAGTCGCCGCCGATCTCGATGCCCTCGGTGGCCGGCAGATAGCGGGCCGCCACGGACAGCCCCCCGGCTTCGGGGAGCCGGTGCGGCAGCAGCCCGGCCTGGAGGCTGAGGACCAGCTGGTGCTTGGCGTCGTAGAGCCGCGCCCGGTCCAGGGCCTGGGAGATCAGGCTGGACAACGAGGTCAGTACCGCTCGTTGCTCGGAAGTGAAGTGATGGTCCCGGTCATAGGTGAGCACGAGGCAGCCCACTGAGCGACCGGAGGTGATCAACGGCAGAAAGGCCCAGGCACGCATCACCAGGTTGCCGCGCAGCTCCGGGTAGTCGAGCGCCAGGTCCTCGCGGGAGTCGTAGAACGCGGGGGCCCTGTTGACCAGCGTCCTCGCCGGGGGTGAAGGGGGCGGGTGCAGCGGGGTGTTGTCGTAGCGCTCCAGCTGCCGCCTGGTGAAGCCGCGATAGCCGACGGACCGAAGTCGACCGCCTTCCGCCACATAGATGATCAGCCCCTGTGCTTCGAAGGCCGACATCACCTGCTCCGCGACCGTTTCCACCACGTCCTTGACCCCGACGGCCTGGGTGAGCGCGGCGCCGAGCTGGAGCAGTTGGTAGAGCGCGCCGCCCTCCGCCGGCGCGTGGGGGAGACCGAGGTCGGGCGGGCGTTCGTCGCCCGCGGCCCTCGCCGGCGCCGGGCTGATCCGGATGGTGATGCCCCGCGGGCCCGGGTAGACGTGGAACGTCAGCCACTCGCCGGAGGGCTTGGCCATGGAGAACGACAGCGGCTCCCGGCTGAAGATGGCGGTGCGGTAGCGGTCCTCGATGATCGGGTCGCCGAGCCAGGGCACGGTCTCGGCCGGCAGGCTGCCGAGGAGTGCGTCGACCCGGGTGTCGAGGAGTTCGGCGGCCCGGCTGTTGGCGTAGGCGACGACCCCGAAGAGGTCGACGGCGCACCAGCCGTCGGGCAGCCCCTCGACCAGGTCGGCGGCGGCGAGCGCCTCGTGCGGCGTCGGGGTGCGCGACCGCGGTCGGGAGAGCACGACCGGCTCCGCGTCGGCGACGTGCGGCTCGCCCTCCTCCTCCGCGCGCCGCAGCGGCCCGGCCAGCCGGCGGCAGAGCCGGTGCAGCTCGTTCGCCTCGCCCGCGGAGGGGCCGCGCGGGTGGGAGGCGGGCCAGAGCAGGGTGGCGACGCCCCAGCAGGTGTCGGGCGCGTCGTGCGCGTCGCGGATCGGGGCGGAGCCGAGGGCGAACGCGTAGGGCAGGGCCATCGCGGCCTGCCCCTCGCCCGTCACCTCGCCGCGCCCCTGGACGTCCCGCCACGCGAGTCGCAGGCGCCGGGCCGCCTCGGCGACCGGCTGGCGGGAGCCGAGCTCGACCCGCGTCCACTGCCAGGCGAGGTTAGGGGGAACGCCGCTGATCAGGGCGAGACGGAGCAGCGTGGAACCGGGCTGGAGCAGATGGACCAGGGCGCCGTAGGCACCGGTCCGCTCCAGCGCCTCCACCACCGGCGGTTCCAGCGAGGAGAGCCGGGAGCCGCGCCGCGAAACGCCCATAAACAAAAGATATGCCCGATACGCACCGGTCGCGCGTCCCCGCCCGCCCCGATCCGCCCCGCCCCGATTCGGTCCGGTCCACCAGGTCCCGCCCGGCCCACCCGGCCCGCCTCTGGAACGTCGAGGCGCCGAGGGCGTCCCCCAACGGCACGGCTACTCCGGGACGTCCGTCTCCCCGAGGAAGCCCGGGTCGGCGCCGGTCAGCTGGCGGGCGTACTCCTGGTGCAACCCGAGCAGCTCGCCCATCGGCACGGGCCGGCGCGAGGTCCCCGACAGGTCGGCGCGCGCCTCACGCGACCAGAGCGGCGGCACGACCGAGAGCCCCTCGCCGGCCGTGGCCAGCGCCTTCGTCTCCGCGCGCCAGTCGGGCCACCGCACGTCCTGGTAGAACGCGGCGGACCCGCCGGTCAGCAGCCAGTCGAACCAGCCCTGGTGCGCCACGTCGAGCGCGGTCCAGCCGAGGGTGTCGGGCGCGAAGTAGATCACCTCGTCCGGCCGGCCGGGACGCCCGGCGGCCTCCGGCTCCGGCCCGTTGAGCGCGAAGACGCCGCCGACCACGTCCTGCGCCAGCACCAGACCGGAACCGGGCCGCCAGCCGGGGACGAGGTCGGCGGGGAACGCGTTGACCCGGGCGAGGCTGGGCAGCCCGTGCGGATTGCGGGGTGTCGCGCTGCCGAAGACCCGGAGCCAGCCGTCGTCCAGCAGCAGCCCGCCGCAGTGCAGGGCGAAGGCGCCCAGGTAGGAACGGGCGGTGACCTGGAGTTGGAGGAGCGTCGAACGGCCCAACGCGGCGTCGACCGGCACGATCTCCAGGGGGACGGTGGCCGAGGAGACCCTGCTCACCAGCCGGGGCCAGGCGGGCTCGGGCACTCCGGTGAGTTCTTCGAGACCGCGCATATTCATGTTGTGCCCCATCTGTGCCGGGTTTCCTGCGGCTTCCACGTCCTGCCGACATCATCCTCGCCGTGTCGACATCATCGTCGACCACTCTCAGCATTTCGCTGCTGATGTGAGGTCGATTACGTTTCGTGCTTGTTTCCGTGTGACCCCCCGACCAGCGGGCAGGGCTCGTGGCTGGACGGGCGGGGCCATGGCTTCGCTCGGTAGTATTCAGCCGGCCGCAGTCCTCAGCGACTGCGGAGAGTGACTTACACGAGGAGCGAGCACACGTGGGCCTTGTCGTGCAGAAGTACGGCGGCTCCTCCGTAGCCGATGCCGAAGGTATCAAGCGGGTCGCCAAGCGAGTCGTCGAGGCCAAGAAGAACGGCCACCAGGTGGTGGTCGTGGTCTCCGCGATGGGCGACACGACGGACGAGCTGATGGATCTCGCCGCTGAAGTGTCCCCCGTCGCCTCGGGGCGGGAAATGGACATGTTGTTGACCGCCGGGGAACGCATCTCCATGGCCTTGCTGGCGATGGCGATCACCTCGCTGGGCCACGAGGCCCAGTCGTTCACCGGTAGCCAGGCCGGCGTGATCACCGACGCCGTGCACAACAAGGCACGCATCATCGATGTGACCCCCGGGCGCATCAAGAGCTCCGTCGACCAGGGGAACATCGCGATCGTCGCGGGTTTCCAGGGCGTCTCCCAGGACAGCAAGGACATCACCACCCTGGGCAGGGGCGGCTCGGACACCACGGCGGTGGCGCTGGCCGCCGCGCTGGACGCCGAGGTCTGTGAGATCTACACCGATGTCGACGGCGTCTTCACCGCCGACCCCCGGGTGGTGAAGAAGGCCAGGAAGATCGACTGGATCTCCTTCGAGGACATGCTGGAACTGGCCAGTTCCGGCTCGAAGGTGCTGCTCCACCGGTGTGTGGAGTACGCCCGCCGTTACAACATCCCGATCCACGTCAGGTCGTCTTTCTCCGGCAAGCCCGGGACCTGGGTCGGGAGCCGTCAGCAGGAAGGGGAAGCGGTGGAGCAGGCAATCATCTCGGGGGTGGCCCACGACACCTCGGAGGCCAAGATCACGGTCGTGGGGGTGCCGGACAAGCCGGGTGAGGCCGCCAAGATCTTCCGGGCCATCGCCGACGCCACCATCAACATCGACATGGTGGTGCAGAACGTCTCGGCCGCCTCGACCGGGCTGACCGACATCTCCTTCACCCTGCCCAAGACGGAGGGGCGCAAGGCGATCGAGGCGCTGGAGAAGCGGCGTTCCCAGATCGGCTTCGACGCGCTGCGCTACGACGACCAGGTCGCCAAGATCTCGCTGGTCGGCGCGGGGATGAAGACCAACCCCGGCGTCACGGCGACGTTCTTCGAGGCGCTCTCCCACAGCGGGGTCAACATCGAGTTGATCTCGACCTCGGAGATCCGGATCTCGGTCGTCACCCGCGAGGATGACGCCGACTCGGCGGTCCGCGCGGTGCACACCGCGTTCGGCCTCGACAGCGAGAGCGACGAGGCCGTGGTCTACGGCGGAACGGGGCGCTGACTCCGGTCGCCCGGAGGCGGGTTCGGCGGCGTCGCCCGCCGCCGGACTCCGCCGCGGGACCCCGCCACCGCGGTGCGGTCCCGTCGGTCGCACGGCCCCGGCCGGACCGTTCGCTGACTTGTTTGCCACCCTCGACGTCCGATGATGGCCGCTTGTGCGTCCCCCGTGACCAACTCGTAGGCCGCTGCGGCTTGCTAGGGACCGAGCACCCGAGAGACGATTTCTTCTCCCCGCGCCGCACGTTCCCACCGCGGTCGCGGGGAGAGTCGTTAGTGCGTCCTCGCATGCAGGGCCAGGCACCGACCAGACCAGGACATCGACGGCAGGGCGGGAACATGAGGGCAGATCACCCGATAGGCGACCGCTTGCCCGCGCCGTACAACCTTCGCGGGGGAGAACGTGTCCAACAGGCGTGGCAGAGGTCCTCGAATTCATGGCGGCGCCGAACCGACCGTTCTCCCGTCCCCACTCGTCGGGAGCCGGGGGCGGGGCCGTGACCGCGCCCCTGCCGGCGGCGCGACCGAGTCGCATCCCCGCCCTCGGCGCGGGTGCGGACGACGCGATGGCTGAGGGAACCACCGTCGACTTCCTGACCGAGACCTACCGCGAGCACTACCGCTCGCTGCTCGGCCTGGCCGCCCTGCTCCTCGACGACACCGCCTCCTGCGAGGACGTGGTGCAGGAGGCGTTCATCCGCGTCCACTCGGCGCGCGGCCGGGTGCGCGACCCGGAGAAGACCCTGGCGTACCTGCGGCAGACGGTGGTCAACCTCTCCCGCTCCGCCCTGCGTCGGCGGATCATCGGCCTCAAGCTGCTCAGCAAGCCGCTGCCCCACATGGCCAGCGCCGAGGAGGGCGCGTACGAGCAGCTGGAGCGCGCCGACCTGATAAAGGCGATGCGCGGACTCCAGCGACGCCAGCGCGAGGTCCTGGTGCTGCGGTACTTCGCCGACATGTCCGAGGCCGAGGTGGCCAAGACGCTGGGCATCTCGGCCGGTTCGGTCAAGGCATACGGTTCACGCGGGATCGCGGCGCTGCGCGTCGCCATGGAGGCCGCCAGATGACCGAGCCACGCCCCGGTTCCCGGCACCAGCCGGACCCGGAGCCCCACGACGCCCACGCGAGGCGGGGCCGGCACGAGGCCGAGCCCTCGGAGCACCCGGCGGCCGATTCCGCCGACCGCGACGAGCCGCGCCCGGCGGGACGACACGAGACCCCCGGCGAGCGGGGGGCCTCGGCAGACGAGCGGGGGGCCCCGGCCGACGCGAAGGACGCCGAGGTCGAGGCGTTGCGGCGGCTCTTCCAGGAGACCGTCGGCGATCTCGAACCGGGCGCCGACTCCCTGGAGAACCTGCGGGTGGCGGTGCCGCTGCGCCGTCGACGCCGCCGCCATGTGCTGCTGGGCGCGGCTGCCTCGGTCGCCCTGTTGAGCATCGGCGCCCCGCTGATGGCCAGCGTCGCCGACTCGGACGGCGGCCAGGACTCGGCCATGGACACCTCCAACGGCGGTGGCCCGCCCGGGAGTTGGGGCGACAACACCGGTCCGGGCGACCCCGAGGCGACCTATCCGACGGACGGCGCCGACCCCGGCCAGCTGGCCAACGGCGGCGCGGGCAACGGCGAGAACCACCCGTTCGACATCGGCGAGCCGGGCGAGGGCGACCCGACGGACGCGCGCGAGACCCTGGGCGTGACCTCGCCCAGCTGCCTGCGGGAACAGCTCGGCCAGGTCGCGGCCGACACCGAGCCGGCCGACGAGAACGGCCGGATCTATGGCGTGATCCGCATGGTCAACGTCTCGAACGAGGCCTGCCGGGTCACCGGCGACGGCGAGTTGGCGGTGCTCTCCGACTCGGCCGGCGGTCCCCTCGTGCGGGTCGTCGACCGTACGGAGGGTGACCGCGCCACCCGGCTGCCGACCCCGGACGAGGCGCACGAGGAGCTGATCCTGCCGCCCGGCGAGGGATACGAGGTGCGTTTCGCCTGGGTGCCGGACGGCGGCATGGCGATCAGCGGCTGCGCGGTCGCGGCGAGCCCGGCGGAGAACGGCGGCTCCACGCTCAGCCCGCAGCTGGGCAGGGAGACCCCGGAGACGTCGACGGGCGAGGGCGACGCGGACTCGGCCGGCGCGGACGGCTCCGGAGGATCGGACGGCTCCGGGGACTCGGGCACTTCCGGGGCCACCGGGACCTCCGGCGACACCAGCGGCTCGGGTGACGCGGACGGTTCGGAGACGGTCGGCGGCGGCGCGGGGGGCTCTGGCTCCGGCGGCGGTTCCGGCAACGGCGGCTCGGGCAACGGCGGCTCGGGCGACGACGGCGGCACCGACGAGGGCGCCGGGGGCGTGAACGAGGGCGCGGGAGGTGCGGGCGGCGCCGGCGGCTCCGACCCGGGCGGCCCCGGCGGCGGCTCGGGCGACAACGGCTCCACCGCGCCGTCCGACAGCAGCGGGAGTGGCGGCGAGTCCGCGGGCGTGGTGCTGCGCTACACCCCGGCGGCCGGGGAGCCGGAAGCCGCGCGCATCCTGCTCGACGGCACCTGCTCCGGAACGGTCTACCGCACCGGCGTCCTGACGGCCGCCGGCTGACACCCGCGCCCAAAGCCCGCCCACCGGGGCGACGGCGGCAGGGGAAACCCGCCACCGGGGCGCGGACGAACACCCGTCCGAGCCGTGCGCGTGAGGCGTCGACCCCGGCGACCCCCGCACCGGGGAGGCGGGCGGGCGCCAGTACCGTTGGGGTGTGTACCGGTTCCTGCTCACCCCCCGATGGTGGGCGATCAACGTCTTCGTGGTGCTGGCCGTGCCCGTCTGTCTGGCCGCCGGCACCTGGCAGCTGAGCCGGTTCGAGGCGCAGGTGGACTCGCACCGCGCGCAGCAGGAGCTGGCGCGGGGCGAGGGCGAGGTACGCCCGATCGCCGAGATGCTGCCGCTGACCACCGACACCGTCGGCCACCAGGTCGAGGTCGCGGGCACCTTCGACGCGGAGAACCAACTCCTCGTCCCCGAACGGATGGTGGACGGCGAGCGCGGCTTCTATGTGCTGACCCCGCTGCGCCCTTCGGACGGCTCGCCCGCCGTGCCGGTGGTGCGCGGCTGGCTGCCGGGCGCGGCCGATCCCGCCGCCGCGCCCGAGGCGCCGGCCGGCGAGGTGACCGTCGTCGGGGCGCTCCAGGCCGCCGAGTCGCCGAGCACGGTCAGCGGGCGAACCGAGGGCCTCGCCCCCGGCGAGCTGGGCGTGATCGGCGCGGCCTCGCTGATCAACGTCCTGCCGTACGAGACCCAGGACTCCTGGATCACGGTGCGCGACCCCGAGCCGCCGATGGTGGCCGTGCCGGCGACCGCGCCCACCGGCACAGGGCTCGACCTCGACGCCTTCCAGAACCTGGGCTACACCGCCGAGTGGTTCGTCTTCGCCGGCTTCGCGGTCTTCATGTGGTTCCGGCTGCTCCGCCGCGAGGTGGAGCAGCAGCGCGACCGCGAGCTGGGCCTGGCCGAGGAACCGCCCCCCTCCCCCGGCGCCCCGAAGGACGCCGGGGAGGCGAGCGCCGAAGGCGCGGAGAGCACCCGCGACACCGGCGGCGGCGCGAACACCGCGGCTAGTCGGTCGAAGCGGCCTCCCGAGCAGCCGGCAGATGATCTCGCGCGAACCTGATCTCCATCCGCACCTGCTTGATCCGCTCCTCCACGACCAGCGAGCCGTGTCCCGCGTCGTACCGGTAGACCTCCAGCGGATGGCCCCGGTCGGTCAGCCGGGTCACGTAGTTCTCGATCTGGCGGATCGGGCAGCGCGGGTCGTTCGTCCCCGCCGAGATGTAGACGGGAGCCCTCACCTCGTCGACATAGGTGATCGGTGAGGAGGCGGCCCACCGCTCGGGCCGCTCCTCGGGCGTGCCGCCGAGCAGCGTGCGGTCCAGCGCCTTCAACGCCTCCACCTCGTCGTCGTAGGCCGCGACGTAGTCCGCCACCGGGACCGCCGCCACCCCGACCGCCCAGCTGTCCGGCTGGGCGCCGACGCCGAGCAGGGTGAGATACCCGCCCCAGGAGCCGCCGGTCAGCACCAGCCGCTCCGGATCGGCCAGCCCCGAGGAGACCGCCCACTCGCGCACCGCGGCGATGTCCTCCAACTCGATCAGCCCGACACGGTGCTTGAGCGCGTCCGTCCACTCCCTGCCGTAGCCCGTCGAGCCGCGGTAGTTGACCCGGACGACCGCGAAACCGTGGTCGACCCAGGCGGCGGGACCCGCGGCGAAACCGTCCTCGTCGTGCGCCGTCGGCCCGCCGTGGATGTCGAAGACCGTGGGGAACGGGCCCTCGCCGGCCGGCCGTTGCACCAGCGCGTGCACCAGGCCGCCCGGCCCCTCCACCCAGGCGTCCTCGACCGGCACCGAGCGCGGCGCCTTCGGCCCCGGCGGGTCGAGCACCGTCCGCCCGCTGGTCGACATGACGCGGGGCGGCTCGGCGGCCGAGGACCAGAGGAACTCGACCTCGCCGTCCGGCCGCGCCGCGGCCCCGCCCAGCGTGCCGGGCGGCGTCTCCAGGCGGGTCAACTCGCCGTCGGCCAGCGAGTAGCGGTACGCCTCGTCGCGCGCCTGGAAGCTGTGCAGCACCAGCAGCGCCGAACCGTCCGGATACCAGTCGGCGTACGCGTCCCCCGCCAGGCCGAACGACAGCTCGCGCCGCTCACCGGTCAGCGGGTCCCACAGCAGCGCCTCCCAACGGCCGCGGCGCTGGTGTCCCACGAGGAGCCGGCTGTCGCCCGGCAGCGGCGCGAAGCCACGCGCCAGCAGCCCCGACTCGACCGTGCCGCCCTCGGTGTCGTCCATCTCGGCCACCGTCGAGCCGTCCAGGCGGACGATCCGCAGCGCGGAGTGCATCGCGTCCGCGTGCTCGGTGTGCTCGATCGCCAGCAGCGAGGAGTCGTGGGAGATCGCGGCGACGTCGGCGGACTGCCGGTGCCGGTAGATCTCGGTGGTCTCCGCCTCGCCCGGCCGTCGGACGTGGATCGTGGAGCCGTCCTCCTCCGTGTCCCGGCTGACGACGACCGTGCCGTCCCGGCCGAGCGCCAGCCCGCTCGGGTACCCGGCGGCGAGCCCCGGCACGGCCGTCTCGTCCGGGCCGCCGCCGAACGGCTGCCGCCGCCAGACGCCGAACTCGTCCCCGTCCGTGTCGTCGAACCACCAGACCCACTCGCCGTCCGGCGAGAGCCGCCCGGAGACCGTGCCGTTGGGCCGGTCGGTGACCTGCCGACGCTCCCCCGTGGCCCGGTCCCAGGCGTACAGCTCGAACGTCCCCGTGGCGTTGGAGACGAAGAGGGAACGGTCGGGCGCCTCGCGGGCCCAGCTCGGCAGGCTCACCCGGGGCGCCCGGAACCGCAGCTCCCAGTCGGGTACTTCGGGGGCGGCACCGTCGGTCGGTGTGGTCCCGACCTCCTCGAACGCGGAATCAGTCATGCGGTCAGTTGTACCCGAAGGGACCGACAGCGCACCGTCGCGCTTCCCCCGGCCGAAGGACGCGTTGCCTGAACCGGCAACCGGTGAAGGCACCGTGCGCGTCCGCTCGTTGGACCCGGCGTGGAACCTTCGAAGACCCCGCGTACCTCAGCCGTCGGCCAGCTCGACCTGGAGCTCGACCTCGACCGGCGCGTCCAGCGGCAGCACCGCGACGCCCACCGCGCTGCGCGCGTGGCGTCCGCGTTCGCCGAAGACCTCGCCGAGCAGCTCGCTGGCGCCGTTGACCACCTGCGGCTGGCCGGTGAAGCCCGGCGCCGAGGCGACGAAGCCCAGCACCTTCACCACCCTGGCCACGCGGTCCAGGTCACCCGCCACGGACTTGACGGCGGCCAGCGCGTTGAGGGCGCAGACCCGCGCCATGTCGCGCGCCCGCTCCTCGTCGACCTCGGCGCCGACCTTCCCCGCGATCGGCAGCTCGCCGGCGACCAGGGGGACCTGCCCGGAGGTGTAGACGTAGCGCCCGCTGATCACGGCCGGCACATAGGCGGCCACCGGCGGTACGACCGGCGGCAGTTCGAGCCCCAGCTCCGCCAGGCGCCGCTCCACGCCGCTCACGGCGCTCATCCGGTCGGCTTCTCGCGCTTGAAGTACGCCACCAGCTGCTCGGCGTTCGGCCCCGGCACGACCTGCACCAGCTCCCAGCCGTCCTCGCCCCAGGTGTCCAGGATCTGCTTGGTCGCGTGCACCAGCAGGGGCACCGTCGCGTATTCCCACTTCTTCATGGCGGCCACTCTAGAGCCTGTCCGCGACGGCCGCCCGAGGCGTTCTCCCGGCGTTCCCTTAGGCTCGCCCACGTGACCCCAGAACGCAGACTGCACGTGGTCTCCGGCAAGGGCGGCACCGGCAAGACGACCGTCGCTGCCGCGCTCGCCCTGGCGTTGGCGGAGGAGGGGCGGCGCACCCTGCTGGTCGAGGTCGAGGGACGCCAGGGGATCGCCCAGCTCTTCGAGACCCAGGCGCTGCCCTACGAGGAGCGCAGGATCGCCATCGGCCCCGGCGGTGGCGAGGTGTACGCGCTGGCCATCGACACGGAGAAGGCGCTGCTCGACTACCTCCAGATGTTCTACAAGCTCGGCGGCGCGGGCCGCGCGCTGCGGCGGATCGGCGCGATCGACTTCGCCACCACCATCGCCCCCGGGCTGCGTGACGTGCTGCTGACCGGCAAGGTCTGCGAGGCCACCAGGCGTCGCGGCCCGGACGGCGGGTTCGTCTACGACGCGGTGGTGATGGACGCGCCGCCGACGGGCCGGGTCACCCGGTTCCTCGGGGTCAACGACGAGGTCGCCGACCTGGCGAAGGTCGGCCCGATCCACCACCAGGCGCAGGCGGTGATGCGGGTGTTGAAGTCCGCGGAGACCGCGGTCCATCTGGTGACCCTACTGGAGGAGATGCCGGTCCAGGAGACCGCGGACGGCGTCGCCGAGCTGCGCGCCGCCGAGCTGCCGGTCGGCACCGTGGTGGTCAACATGGTCCGTCCGCCGGTGGAGGGGCCGGCCGCCCCGGCCGGCGTCGACCGGCGGGAGCTGGCCGCCGCGCTGCGCTCGGCCGGGCTGCGCGCGCCGACGCGGCTGGTCGACCCGCTGCTCGACGAGGGCGCCGCGCACGCGGAGCGGCGTTCGCTGGAGGCCGCGCAGCGCGCCGAGTTGGCCGCCCTGGGGCTGCCGGTGCGGGAGCTGCCGCTGCTGGCGGACGGCGCGGACCTCGCCGGCCTCTACCGCCTGGCCCGCCGGCTGCGGGAGCACGCATGGTGACCGCAGCGGCCGAGGTGGCCGAGATGGTCGGGGTGGTCGGGGTGGCCGGAGTCGTCGAGGCGGCCGGGAACGAGGCGTGGACCGGGCCGGGGAGTGTGCGAGGCGTGAGAGGAGCCGACCGATGACCGAGCCGCGGCAGGGCCGGGAGCGTGCGGACGTCGACCCGGCCGTCGCCGAGGTGCCGTCGCTGGCGATCGACCCGCTGCTGGACCGGCCGGAGACCCGGATCGTGGTCTGCTGCGGCTCGGGCGGGGTCGGCAAGACCACGACAGCGGCGGCGCTCGGCCTGCGCGCTGCCGAACGGGGCCGGCGCGTCGTGGTGTTGACGATCGACCCGGCCCGCAGACTGGCGCAGTCGATGGGCCTGGCGGAGCTGGACAACGTGCCGCGCCGGGTGCCGGACGTCGACGGCTCGGCCGGCGGCGAGCTGTTCGCGATGATGCTCGACATGAAGCGGACCTTCGACGAGACCGTCGAGGAGCACGCCGACCCGGAGCGCGCCCGCGCGATCCTGGAGAACCCCTTCTACCAGTCGCTCTCCACCGGCTTCGCCGGCACCCAGGAGTACATGGCGATGGAGAAGCTGGGGCAGCTGGTGGCGCGCGACGAGTGGGACCTGATCGTCGTCGACACCCCGCCCAGCCGTTCGGCGCTGGACTTCCTGGACGCGCCGCAGCGGCTCGGCTCGTTCCTGGACGGGCGGTTCATCCGGGTGTTGATGGGGCCGGCGAAGGCGGGCGGCCGGGCCGGGCGCAAGGTGATGGACCTGGGGCTCGCCGGGCTCTCCCGGTTCACCGGGACCATCGACCGGGTGGTGGGCGCGGGCCTCGTGCGCGACGTGCAGAACTTCGTCGCCGCGTTGGACACCATGTTCGGCGGCTTCCGGACCAGGGCCGACGCCACGTACCGGCTGCTCCAGGCGCCGGGCACGGCGTTCCTGGTGGTCGCGGCGCCGGAGCGGGACGCGCTGCGGGAGGCCGCCTACTTCGTGGAGCGGCTGGCGGCCGACCGGATGCCGCTGGCCGGCCTGGTGCTCAACCGGGTGCACACCTCGGGGGCCCCCGGGCTGAGCGCGGAGCGCGCGTTGGCTGCGGCCGAGACCCTGGAGGCAAAAAATCTTGCTCCGCAGGGCATGGCCGATGATCCGACCGGGCAGACAGAGACGGAGCGGACCACCGCACAGGAATCCCCATCCCCCGGGGATTCCGGGCGGGAGCGACCGCCGGGCCGTCGTTCTCCCGAGACCCACTCCTCCACGGGCTCCTACCCGACGGACGCCGAGGCCGCCGACCACAAGACGACCGACGGCGGGCACGACAGCGGCGGGCAGCACGGCATCCCGATCCCGCGCGAGGACATCGGGCACGAGGGCACCGGGCACGACGAGGGCGCTACCCCCGTGACGGCCGACCTGCTCGCGGCGGCCCTGCTGCGCGTCCACGCCGAGCACATGCGGCAGTTGGCGCGGGAGAACCGCACCAGGGCACGCTTCACCGCGCTCCACCCCGAGGTGCCGGTCGTCGAGGTCGCCGCGCTCCCGGGGGACGTGCACGACCTGGACGGACTGCGGACGATCGGCGCCGCGCTCGGCGACTCCGCTCCCTGAACCCGTGGCCCCGGCTTCCTGAGCCGTGCCCCGGTCATCTGAGGGGAGGGGAGGACGACCGAGGCCACTGTGAGAGCCCTCACAGTGGCCATGGCGTCAGAAACACTCGTGTCACTCGCGCCTCAGACGCCACTCACGTCCATCGCCGCACAGCAAATCAAACAAATCCAGTAGCGCATCCGCCATATACGAACAACGCGAAATGCGTCACGCGCTTCCGGGACCCCCGGAAAGCGGGAACAGCTATGCCACGGGCGCGCCCGATGTCACGCGCCTCCGTTCGTTCTCTATCCCACCCCTGCCCACTCCTCGAAGGAACCGCCGGCGGCGTCTCCATAACGGCCGTCTCCGCTGTAGCGCAGACTCCGCTCGTATTCGGTGCGCGCCGTCTCCAACAGACGACGCCAGGAGGTGACCGTCGGGCGCCGGCGCAACAGCGCACGCCGCTCGCGCTCCGTCATGCCACCCCACACGCCGAACTCGACGCGGTTGTCCAACGCGTCGGCCAGGCACTCGGTGCGCACCGGGCAGCCGGTGCAGACCACCTTGGCGCGGTTCTGCGCCGCGCCCTGAACAAACAACTCATCCGGATCTGTCGCGCGACAGGCCGCCTGCGCGCTCCAGTCGGTAACCCAGCCCATGCCGGTGCCGTCCTCTCCCGAATCGAGGCTCCCCCACGGCGGCAAGTGGCATATTCGCCCTCGCCAGTTGGCGACGTTACGGAAGGCAGCCACACCACAACACCCCCGAGGGGTCTCATCTTGAATGGCCCGATCGGACTATGGGAAGCGCGAAGTAACTCGAAAGAGTGACAGTTCGGAGACTCGGTCCAGAGCGCGCGTGCGAGTTGTGTAGGGGGTGGGCGGCGACACACAGACCCTTTGCGAACTCACCCCTTCGAGTGAGGGGGAACTTGACTCGCAAGGCGAGATGTGAACCGGTAAGTAGCTTAGGCGAACACCCGGGCCCCTGTCCGGCGTTTGAGAACGTAGGCTGGGCCCATGGGTAGGAAGCGTCCCGGTGGCGGCCTCAGCGCCGCTCAGCAGGTGGCCAAGTTCCTCGGTGTGAGCGTGCTCTCCGGCGCCGTGCTGGCGGGCATCGCCCTGCCCGCCGTCGGCGCCATCGGTCTGGCGGCCCGGGGCACGGCCGAGGGTTTCGACGAGATCCCCGCCATGATGAAGCGCCCTCCGCTGAGCCAGAAGACGACCATTCTGGACGCCGAGGGCAACCAGATCGCCGACGTCTACTTCCGCGACCGCACCGTGGTCTCGCTGGACGAGATGTCCGAGGACGTGCGCAACGCGATCGTCGCCATCGAGGACGCCAGGTTCTACGAGCACGGCGCCGTCGACCTGCGCGGCATCCTCCGCGCGCTCAACCGCAACATGGAGTCGGGCGGGGTCGCCGAGGGCGCCTCCACCCTGACCCAGCAGTACGTGAAGAACGTGTTCGTCGAGGCGGCGGGCGAGGACGAGGAGGCGGTGGCCGAGGCCACCCAGCAGTCCGGCGCCGTGGGCCTCGGCCGCAAGATCCGCGAGATGAAGTACGCGATCCAGCTCGAACAGGAGCTCTCCAAGGACCAGATCCTGGAGAACTACCTCAACATCACGTACTTCGGCCAGCAGGCCTACGGGGTGGAGGCCGCCGCCAAGCGGTACTTCTCCAAGTCGGCCGCCGACCTCGACCTCGCCGAGTCCGCGCTCATCGCCGGTCTCGTCCAGTCACCGAGTCGATACGACCCGGTCGCGAACGAAGAGGCCGCGATCGAACGACGCAACCTGGTGCTCGGCCGGATGCTGGACGTCGGCGACATCGACGAGGCCGAGGCCGAGGAGGCGATGGCCGCCGAGCTGAACCTGGCGATCAGCGAGCCGAGGAACGGCTGCATCACCGCGCCCAACGACGCGGCGTTCTTCTGCGACTACGTGCACCGCGAGTTCCTGGAGAACCCGATCTTCGGCGAGACCCGCGACGAGCGGGCCGCCCAGTGGGCGCTCGGCGGCATGACCATCCAGACCACGCTGCGCCCCCAGGCCCAGGAGGCCGCCTCCCAGGCGGCACGCGACGGCGCCAACCCGGACGAGCCGATCACCGCGGCCGTCGTCCAGGTGGAACCCGGCACCGGTCATATCGTCTCCATGGCGCAGAGCCGCCCCTACGGCTACGGCGAGAACCAGACCTCGATCAACCTCAACGTCTCCAGCAGCATGGGCGGCACCACCTACGGCTTCCAGCCCGGCTCCACGTTCAAGCCGTTCACCGCCGCCGCCGCGCTCGAACAGGGCATCTCCCCCGCGCAGACCTACGAGACCGACCACGAGATCACCCTCCCGATGGCCGACTTCCGCAACTGCGAGAACCAGCCGCTGGGTTCGGCCGACGAGCGCGAGTGGACGCTGAAGAACGAGCGCGAGGACGAGACCGGTGAGTGGGACATGACCGACGCGCTCGGTCAGTCGATCAACACCTACTTCGCCGAGCTGGAGCGCCAGGCCGGCCTCTGCGAGACCATCACCATGGCCGGCGACCTCGGCGTCGAGCGCGGCAGCGACGAGCCGCTCGGCGCCAACCCCTCCGTGACCCTCGGCGGCCAGGAGACCACCCCGCTGATGATGGCCAGCGCCTACGCGGCGTTCGCCAACGAGGGCACCTACTGCCGCCCGGTGGCGATCACCGGTGTGACCAACGCGGACGGCGAGGAGCTGAGCGTTCCGCCCAGCGAGTGCGGGCAGGTGATGTCGGCGAAGACGGCCAGGACCATCAACATGATGCTCCGCGGCGTCGTCGAGGACGGCACCGGCCAGACCGTCGGCCTCTCCGACCGGGACAACGCGGGCAAGACCGGCACCACCGACGAGCGGAAGAACGTCTGGTTCGTCGGCTACACCCCGCAGCTCTCCACCGCCGTCCGGGTCGGCGGCGACCAGACGCTGCCGCCGATGGAGGACATCACGATCGGCGGACAGTACTACGAGCGGGCCAGCGGCGCGGCCGTGGCCGGCCCGATCTGGCGCCAGGCCATGTCGGGCGCGCTCCAGGGCGTGCAGGCCACCGAGTTCACCCAGGTCGACGTCCCCAGGGGCGACGACAGGGACGACGACGACCGGGACGACGACGACCGCGACAGGGACCGTGACCGCGATCGCGATCGCGACCGTGACCGGGACCGGGACCGTGACGAGGACCGCGACGACGCCCGGCCCCCGGGCGGTGGCGGCGGTGGCGGTGGCGGTGGCGGTAACAACGGCCCGAACTGGGACGACTTCGACTGGGGCGAATGGCCGTAGGCCCGGGGCCCCGGCGACACGAGAGGCGCCCCCGCCCGCTCACGACGAGCGGACGGGGGCGCCTCGTTCGTTACCGTCCTGGTCAGCCGGCCAGCGCGCGCTTGACGGCGGCGGCCACCCGGCCGCCCTCGGCCCGGCCGTCGACCCGCGGGTTGACCGCCTTCATCACGGCACCCATCGCGCGCGGGCCCTCCGCGCCCTGCGCCCTGGCCTCGGCCACCGCCTCGTCGACCAGAACCGCCAGCTCCTCGTCGGTCAGCTGCCGCGGCAGATAGTCGGCCAGCACCGCGCCCTCGGCCCGTTCCCGCTCCGCGCTCTCGGCCCGGCCGCCCTTCTCGAACGCCTCGGCGGCCTCCCGGCGCTTCTTCGCCTCGCGCGCGAGCACCTTCCGCACCTCGTCGTCGGAGAGCTCGCGCGCGGTCTTCCCCGCGACCTCCTCGGTGGTGATCGCGGCGAGCGCCATCCGGAGGGTGGCGGAACGCAGCTCGTCGCGCTCCTTGATCGCTGCCGTCAGATCGCCCTGCAGCCGGGACTTGAACGTGGTCATGTCGACCATTGTGACAGCCGGTTCCCGCCCACCCGGTGGGCTCTGCGACGATGGTCACATGCGCGCGCGATACCGCATTCCCCTGAACGCAGCCCTCGCCGCCGGCGCCCTCGCGGCCGGGACGGTCGCCTACGCCGCGGGGTTCGAGGCGAGATCCTTCCGGCTGCGGCGGGTGACCGTTCCCGTGCTGCCCCCGGGGGCGCCGCCGCTGCGGGTGCTCCAGGTCTCGGACATCCACATGGTCTCAGGGCAGAACAAGAAGCGCCGCTGGCTCCAGTCCCTCGCCGGCCTCCGGCCCGACCTGGTGATCAACACGGGCGACAACCTCTCCGACCCCGAGGCCGTACCGGAGGCGCTGGACGCGCTGGGGCCGCTGATGGAGTTCCCCGGCGCCTATGTCTTCGGCTCGAACGACTACTACGCGCCCCGCCTGCGCAACCCCGTGCGCTACCTGGCGGAACGCTCCTCCGGCCGCCACGGCCTCAACGGCAACGCGCCGGCGCGCAACGTTCCCCGCAACCCGTGGTGGCAGCTGCGCGACGCGTTCGACGAGGCCGGCTGGGTCAACCTCACCAACACCCGCGGCCAACTCAAGGCCGGCGGCGCGGAGATCGCCCTCACCGGGCTCGACGACCCGCACATCAAACGCGACCGCTACGAGAAGGTCGCCGGCGGCCCCGACCGCGACGCCGACCTCGCCCTGGCCGTGGTGCACGCCCCCTACCTGCGCGTCCTGGACTCCTTCACGGCCGACGGCTACCCCCTCATCCTCGCCGGCCACACCCACGGCGGCCAGCTCTGCGTCCCCTTCTACGGCGCCCTGGTCACCAACTGCGACCTCGACACCGACCGCGTCAAGGGCCTCTCCCACCACGAGGCGGCGGACCACCGCTCCTACCTCCACGTCTCCGCGGGCTGCGGCACCAACCGCTACACCCCCGTCCGCATCGCCTGCCCCCCGGAGGCCACGCTGCTGACCCTGACCCCCGCCGAAACCTGATTTCGTGAACGCCCGCTGGTCAGCTAAAGTAGTTCACGCTCCACCGGGGTGTGGCGCAGCTTGGCAGCGCGCTTCGTTCGGGACGAAGAGGTCGTGGGTTCAAATCCCGCCACCCCGACGGTGAAACACCAGGTCAGGCCCGGTACTGAGAGATCAGTACCGGGCCTGATGTGCGTGGGGGCACACTTGAGGGCCAAGAACCGATGCGGCCCCATTCCACGCGCCCGAGGGAATGCACAGGGCCCGCGTCACAACGCCCCCCGCCCCCGGCACGAGCACCCCCGCCCCGCCACCGTCGAGGCCGGCGCGGGTGCACGACGCCGACGGCGGCGCCCTGGCGCCCCCCTGCCCTCCACCGCCTTGCTCACGACAACAGCGCCTGACCTCGGGTAACCTCGTCGGACCAACGCTCACGGGGGGGGTGGGACTGGTGGCGCGACCGTCTGACTGGTCACCGGTGGACATGGACCGGGACCCGACGCCGGGGGACCCGGACGAGGTCAGGGAACTGGCCGATGATCTGGGGGAGTTCGCCGACGATGTCGGTGAGGCGCTCGGCAAGATCCGGGGCATGGCGGGCGAGCGAGCGGTACTGGACTGGGCGGGGCTCTCGGCGGACGCGTTCCGCCGGGAGTTCGACGGCGTCCCGGACAACCTCACCAAACTCGAAGACTCCTACTCCCTCTGCTCCCAGGCGCTGCACACCTACTGGCCGAAGCTCCAGACCGCCCAGGGCATGGCCGACCGCGCCCTGGATCGCGCCATCACCGCGCAGGCGGACCTGGCCTCCGCGCAGTCCGCGCTCGGCGACGCCTCCGACTGGGTCGGCCGCGCCGGCGACGAGGCCGAACGCCTCCAACGCGAAGGCGAACGCGACAACGTCGACCCCCCGGACGAGGCCGACGTCCGCGCCGCCGCCCGCGACCAGCAGGCCGCCGAAGCCGCCGCCGGCGCCGCCCAGTCCCAGGTCAACGACGCGGAGGAACGCCTCTCCGCCGCCCGCCAACTCGCCCTCGACGCCCAGGAGATGCGAGAGGAAGCCGCACGCGAGTGCGCCCGCGACATCGACGAGGCCTCCGACGCCGGCATCCAGAACCGCCGCTGGTGGGAAAAGGCCATCAAATGGGCCACCGACAACTGGGACACCCTCGTCGAGATATGCAAGGTCATCGTCGCCGTCCTCGGCATCGTCGTCATGATCATCGGCGGCCCCCTCGCCTGGGTCGTCCTCGCAGCCGCCCTCGTCGTCCTCGCCGACACCCTCATCAAATACGCCAGAGGAGAAGCCGGACTCCTCGACGTCGCCTTCGCAGCACTCGACTGCATCCCCGGCATGAAGGGCCTCACCACCCTCGGCGGACTCGCCCGAGGGTTGAGGGGCCTGGCCAGTACCGGGCTGCGCGGGATCTCCGCCGGAGTCAGGGGCCTCGGTCAGGGACTTCGCGGCATGAGCAGAAGCATTCGGCGGCTGTTCTGCCGGGTGGACCCGATCGACATGGCAACAGGTGAGGTCGTCATGTCCGCGACCGATGTGCATCTCCCGGGTGTACTCCCCCTGCTGCTGGAACGACACCATCGCACCTCGGTGGTCACCGGCCGGTGCTTCGGGCCCTCCTGGGCCTCCACCCTCGACCAGCGCATCCTGCTGCGGGCGGAGGGCGTGCAAGTGATCACCGCCGACGGAATGGTGCTCACCTATCCCCGCCCCCCTGCGGACGTGGAGGTCTATCCCGTCGAGGGCCCTCGCTGGGGGCTGACCTGGCAGGGAGAGCCGGGGACACCGATGTACCTCCGCCAGCCGGAGCGAGGAACCACCCTGGTCTTCGCGCCCACGGAGTCACGTCCGGGCAGCGAGCTTCCCCTGACAGCGGTTCTCGACACCAACGGCAACGAGACGCGCGTGGAGTACGGGGGGCGGGGCGCTCCCGTCGCGCTCCACCACAGCGGCGGCTACCACCTGGGCATCACCACGGACCGGGGCCGCGTCACCGAGTTGCGGCTGCTCAGCGCGCCCGACCAACCGGTGCTGGTGCGGTACCGCTACGACGGCCGAGGCAATCTGAGCGAGGTGTTCAACTCCTCGGACCGCCCGATGCGGTTCTCCTACGACGACTCCCGGCGCCTCACCGGCTGGCGGGACCGCAACGACACCTGGTACGGCTACCGTTACGACGAAGACGGCCGCTGCGTCGAGGCGACGGGCAGCGAGGGCTACCTACGGGGCCGAGTCGCCTATGACGCGGAGAATCACCGCACCCTCTTCACCGACTCGCAGGGTCACATCACCACCTACGAGTTCAACGACTGCTTCCAACTCCTCGTCGAGACCGACCCATTGGGACGGAAGACGCACCGGACCTGGGACCGTTACGACAACCTCGTCAGCCTGACCGACCCCGCAGGGCACCAGACGAGCTACACCTACGAGCACGGCAACCTGGTCGCGGTGATCCGGCCGGACGGCCGCGCGACCCGCGCCCGCTACGACGAACGCGGACTGCCCGTACAGCTCATCGAACCCAACGGCGCCGTATGGCAGATGGCCTACGACGCGCGGGGCAACCAGACGGAGGGCACAGACCCCACCGGCGCCGTCACCCGCTACTCCTATGGCGTCCGGGGAGAGATGGTCTCCGTCGTCGACGCGCTCGGGCGCACCACCCGCGTGGAGTCGGACGGTTGCGGACTGCCGCTCGCCGTCACCACGCCCCTGGGCGCCACTACCAGGCAGCGCCGCGACCCCTTCGGGCGCCCGATCGAGATCACCGACCCGTCCGGCGGCGTGACGCGGCTGCGGTGGAACACCGAGGGGAAGCTCACCGAACAGATCGACCCCTCGGGCCACTCCACGACCTGGAGGTGGGACGGCGAAGGCAACTGCCTCGCGCACACGGACGAGAACGGCGGAACCACTCGTTACGAGTACGGCCCCTTCGACCTGCCCACGGCCCAGGTCAGGCCCGACGGCCAACGGTTCGAGTTCCACAGGGACGCCGAGCTGCGGCTGCTCCGGGTGGTCAATCCCAAGGGTCAGACCTGGGAGTACACCTATGACCCCGCCGGACAGCTGGTGGCGGAGTCCGACCTCGACGGTCACGAGGTCCGCTTCGCCCACGACGCCGCCGGGCGGGTCACGCGGCGCACCAACGCGCTGGGCGAGACCGTCTCGTTCGACTGGGACGCGTTGGGGCGCCTGGTCGGCAAGGACGTCGAAGGGGAAGTGACCCGCTTCGAATACGACCCGCTCGGTCGGCTGGTGAGATCGTTCAGCAGCGAAGTCGAACTGACGCTGGACCGGGACCCGGTCGGTCGCGTGGTCGCGGAGTCGGTCAACGGCCGTCAGGTCCGCCAGAGCTACGACGCGCTGGGCCGGCTCACCACCCGGACGAGCCCCTCCGGCCACCGTACGGACTGGCGTTACGACGACGAGGACAACGTCGCGTCGATGGCCTCCGGTGAACGCCGCATCGTCTTCGCCAGGGACGCGCTGGGGCGCGAGGCCGAGCGCCACATCACCGGTGCGGACGGCGCCGCGCTGAGCCTCCGGATGAGCTGGGACCCTGTCAGCCGGCTCTCCCAACAGCAGGTTCTCTCCGGTGGGCGTCTGCTTCAAGAGCGCGGCTTCGCCTACCGCCCGGACCACTACCTCACCGAGCTGCACGAGGCGGGCGCGCCACGGATCGCTCTCGATCTCGACGCTCTGGGGCGGGTCGCCGCGGTGCACTCGGGTGGCGAACGGGCCGAGACCTACACCTACGACGCGCTCGGCAACCAGCTCACCGCCCACTGGGGCGACGATCTGGCCGATGCTTCCGGTGACCGCGCCTACCTGGGGAACCGGGTGTCCCGTGCGGGGCGGGCTCACTACCATCACGACGCACCCGGCCGGGTGGTGCGGCGCACGACGAAGTCGCTCTCCGGGACGTCGTCGACCTGGCACTACCGCTGGAACGCGGAGGACCGGCTGGTCGAGGCCAGCACACCGGACGGGAGCCGGTGGCGTTACCAGTACGACGGGTTGGGCCGTCGGGTCGCCAAGCTTCGGCTGGGCGAGGACGGCGGCGTGCGGGAGCGGGTTGATTTCAGCTGGTCCGGCACCACCCTGGTGGAACAACTGAGCAGAACTCAGGCGGAAGACCGCGCGACTGCCGTGAGCTGGCAGTACCACGGGCTTCACCCGGTAGCGCAGATCGAACGCGAACTACCGGCGGCCGACCTGCCCCAGGCTGACGTCGACGAACGGTTCTACGCCATCGTCACGGATCTCGTCGGCGCCCCCACCGAACTCCTCGACGACCGAGGCCACGTCGTCTGGCGGGCACGCACCACGGTCTGGGGCCTGCGCGCCGGCGGGGGACGCGACACCGCGGCGTCCGTCAGCACCCCGCTGCGCTTCCCCGGTCAGTACGAGGACACCGAGACCGGCTGGCACTACAACGTTCACCGGCACTACGACCCGCGGACGGCGCGGTACACCTCCCCTGACCCGTTGGGGCTGGACCCGTCGCCGAACCCCACGGGTTACGTGCACAACCCGCTCACCTGGGCCGACCCGCTGGGGCTGGACATGAGCCGGGTCGGCCGCTGGATGGGTGATGCGGAGTACCAGGCCATGCTCGACACGGGCTACGTGCAGGCAGGCAGCGGAGGACAGTCCACCTACGTGGCCTTCCCCTCGGACCAGACCGCGTATGGTCGGCAGGCGGCACCCGGCTCGCTCTACGTGGAGTTCGACGTACCCAGCGATTCCCTCAGGACAGCCGGCGAGCCCGGCTGGCGCCAGATCCCCGGCCCGGACAACCAGCTCTATACCAGGCTGAACGCGCGCCGGGGCCTGCCACCACCCGAGATGCCGCGCTTCGAGAACATCCAGATGATCACGAGAAAATGCTCATGAGACTCCACGAATGGCTAGCCGACTGGCATCGGTCGCATACCGCCGAACTCGCTCGGCGCGGCTTCTCCCTGGAGGAACCCACCGCCTCGGAGCCCGAGGCGGCGAAGCCGTCGCTGACGGCCTACTTCGAGTCCGAGGACCGTGGTGTCCAAGTGACCGCGTGGAGTTCGGGCGAGGTCCAGTTCTCGACCGTCGACTACGCCGCGGCAGCCGAACCGACGCATACGTACCACGAGTCGCTCTCCCCCGAGCAGTTGGAAGACGAACTGAACGAACGGCTCAACTGGGCGCGACCGCCGGATCCACGAGGCTGACGCCCACCGCGTGCGCCCCGGGCAGGAGCACCTGGCGGTGGCGCGGGGCGGCGGGCTCTCCACGTTCCCCCTCACCCGGAGTGGAGGCTGCGGGCTCGTCTCGACACAGGGACGGAACAGGCAGCTTGTCTTCGCCTGGCACGGCCCGTCCCTCCGCTCCGCGGCCTGACTCGGACGCGGCGCACGGGAGTGACAATCGAAGGAACGCCCACGAGAGAAACGGAGTCGAGACAACGCCGTGGAAGCCCACGACCTGACCATCGGTGGTGTGTCAGTCCGGTACTTCACTGGCGGCGAAGTGCTGAACGCCGAGGAGCCGGTGCGGTATCTCGCCCCTCATGAGGACGCGCTGCTGGCCGGGAATGCGCGGGTGCGCCGCGTCGTTTTCCGGCCGCTGCCGAGTTCCCCGCTCGTCGCGCTGTATCTCCACTGGAGCGAGGCGGCTTCGCTCACCGAATTGGACGCACGGGTCGCTGCGGGCACGACCACGGAGGAGGACTTCCACGACGCGGTCACGGGCCAGACGTTGACCCGCCGGTGCCGTGGGTGCGGGGCCCGCTTCTCCATCCTCTACGCGGTCGAGTTCCCCGGCTTCTCCCGTGATCGCCCCCGTCGGCTCCAGGAGCACGACCACATCACCCACTGCCCCGCGTGCGGAACCGGATGGACGGCCTATGTCCTGGAGATCATCCGGCGGTTGGACGGGTGACCCGTTCCCTCGCGCGTGCCCCACGGCCGTCGACCTCCACGGCCGTCGACCTCCGTTGACCTCCCACGGGAGTGAACGGACCGCGTCGGCACGTGCCATCCTCGGATGGACCAGCGAGCCGCCCCGCGTCACCCCGCCGGGTCCCGTCGCACACTGCCCAGCCAGAGTTCGTCACGTGCGCGCGTCATGGCCACGAAGAGTCGGCTGCGGGAGAGTTCGCGTCGTTCGCGGACCGTGTCCGGGACCTGCTCCTGGGGAGCCCGAGCATCGGCGAGGCCGTCCGTGTCGTGGCCGGGCAGGAACACCCGCTTGAACTCAAGCCCCTTGGCGCGGTGGTAACTTCCGAGCTTGACCGCCTCGACGGGGTTGCCGTCGTAGTGCTCAAGCAGGCAGACCCGCATCCCGGCCCGGTCGAGAAGCCGCTGGTAGTGACTGATGGCGCGCATCGAGGCGCAGAGCACGGCGCTGTCCCGGCGGGCGTCGGACGGCAGGGCCCGCAGCGCGTCCAGAAGTGCCTCGTCGTGCTCGGCCGTTGACGCTTTCACGACGCGTACCACCCTACCGTCGTGGTACGTCAGATCGACGTCCCGACGCCCGGGAGTGCGCAGGCCGTCGATGTCCTCGAAGGGGTCGTCGGCGACCACCGCCAGCGCGGCGTCGAGGATCTCCTTGCTGTTGCGGTAGTTGGTGCGCAGCACCTGCCCACGGTCACCGCGGATGTCGATACCCGCCTCGGACAGGCGGAACCCGCCCGGATACACGGCCTGTTGACCGTCCCCCACCAGCAGAAGCCCGTTCGGCGCGTCCCCGACGAGCGCGTGCAGAAGGCGGACGCCGACCAGTGTCAGATCCTGCACCTCGTCCACGATGACCGCCGCGTACGGGCGTTGACCCGTTTCACGACGGGCCTCCGCCAGGGCGAGGGCGAGAACGTCCTGGAAGTCGTGGACCTCACGTTCGGCGAGCCGGGACTGGTATTCCTCGAAGAGGTTCCACACCGCCCGCCGGTGTTCCCGCCCCAGTCTCGCGCGTCGGCGACGACGGGACAGGCCCGCGTACTCCTCGAACGAGGTGATGCCCCGCCCCTTGATGACGTAGTCGATCTCCTCGCGCCAGTACCCGGGGGTGTCGTCGATCTCGGCGAGGCAGCTGTCCCTGCCCACGTTCTTCCAGGCGAAGCCGAAGGCGGTGTCGATCTTCTCGCCGTTGATTCGAACCCGGACACCGCGGTCCTGAAGGAACTCCTGCGCCCAGGCGTGCAGACCGCGGAAGTCGACCCTGTCGGCCACCGCCGGCGACATCGCCTTGAGAAAGGTGGCCTGCACCCGGTGCAGATTCCTGGCGAAGGTGATGTAAAGCACGCGCCCGCTGCCGCGCTGGGCGAGGTGAGCGGCGCGGTGCAGGCCGACGACGGTCTTTCCCGTACCGGCCGGCCCACTGATACGAGCGGGACCGGACCAGTTGCGCCGCACCAGGGCCACCTGGTCCGGGTGGAGAAACGTCATCCACTGCTCGATCGGGGCGCGCAACGCCTCCTCCAGGGCCGCGTCGCGCAGTCCTTCGAGATCGAACAGACCGTCGGCGGGCTCGGTGCGCCGCTCCCGTGGCTCCGACGCGGGCGGCGCCACGGCGGACCCCTCGTACTCGGGGAAGGCGCGCTCCAGGTGATCGGCTATGGCACGCACGGAGTTGGCAGGCAGCCGAAGGCGTTCCGACAACAGCACGGGGCCGACCTCGCGTTCACCCAGCAGCCGGATGCGCCCCAGCTCGGTGTCGAGGCTACGGCCGGCGAAGACCATCAACGGCCGCACCGCGACCGGCGACATCCCGAGCGACGCCACCGCCCCCTCGGCGCTTCTGGTCACCGCCAGAAGCTTCGCGGCGTGCTCGTCGCGGTTCTGACCACCCGCGCGGAGGGCCCCCTGGGCCACCTCGGGAGCGGAACGCCAGTTCTTGACGTCCAGCACGAACACGCCACCGGGACCGACGAGGATCATGTCGACGTTGGCGGCCCGCGTCCCCGGCCACTTCCGGTCCACCAGCAGCCGCCACCCGCGCTCCGTCAACACCAGCAGCTGCGCGGCCACCGCCTGCTCACCCTCGCTGGCGGCCTCCCACCTGTACGCCTCCCACCGCGCCGCCTGCCACTGCTCCCGCAGCAACCGCTCCTGGCGACGCGCTTCCTGAGCCCGTCGCGACGCAGATCCCCCCGCGGCCATGCCCTACCCCTCGTACGTGGAGTAGCGATCATAGGACGGTAAGCGACGGTCCGACAGGGGTACGAGGCCGGAAACTCACCGGGACGACCGAGTGCCGGCCGGGCTCCGGCGCGGCAGACCACGCCCGCGAGTGGCGGTTGGCGTCAACCGTGGGCGTCACGCCCCATGCAAAAGGCCCCGTCGATCACTCGACAGGGCCTCTGAGCTGGTGCGCGCTCGGCAGGATTCGAACCTGCAACCTTCTGGTCCGTAGCTCGAAAGAGATCGGTCATCTGCGGTCGTTGGGGGCGCGGTTGGGGTGGTGAGGAGCGGCGAAGGGTGGTGGCGGCTGCTGTGGT
Organism: Streptomyces sedi; assembly: GCF_006335015.1. Classification (GTDB taxonomy): domain Bacteria; phylum Actinomycetota; class Actinomycetes; order Streptomycetales; family Streptomycetaceae; genus Streptomyces; species Streptomyces sedi. The sequence continues at coordinate 1,573 of NZ_VDGT01000004.1, read as the reverse complement.
TGCGGTACCGAGCTGCTGTACAGCAACCACAGATGCACTGCCCGCACGTAGACTCTCAGCGGTCATCCCTTCGCAGGGCCAAAATAAGACTGACAATGCTGGCCGCCGTCGCGATTGCCACCACCAGTCTATCGACCCAAGACCCCGAAAGCAGGAATTGAATAAGAATCACGGACAGGCCAACCGAAGAGGCAGAAAACAGCAAGACTTTCAAGGTCGCCGACCTCGCCACCATTCGCTTTCTCGCCGTCACCACGTGTGGACTATCCGAAATCCTCCTGTACCTATACCTGCCGGGATCCAGCGAGTGAATCAACTCTCGATCATCAAAATGCCGAGGAGCCTCCCCCAGGTCGAAAGAGTAGAATTCCAGACAATCGCGAGAAACCAGGAGGGAGGTTACGTCAACGAGAAGATTTTTTTTGAGTGTCGTGACATCGAAGACCGCCTGGTCGTCAACAAGGAACCTCCCCAACTCCTTGTCTAACTCACTCCAAGCTACACTTGTCATTCGGGTTTCTGTCTGCAACAACTTATCGAGGACGCCTCGGTATCTATCGACAGCTAGCCTATCGATCTTACGAGGCTGGACTCCTTCGCCCACTCTTTTAGGGTAGTACCCACCGGCCAATCCTTCCATAAGATTCGAGATCTTTGTGTAAATGGAATGAATCTGCTCATCAGCTTCCGCGGAGATGTCGCCACTTTCGACGATCTTGACGAAAGTGATCGATGCAGGCGCTTCATGCTCAAACAAGTAGGTGAGTACATTTACGTAAGGATCAGGAATGTGCGAGGTGACAAGTAGGTAGATATTGCGGGACCCGCCATCGAACCGTCTTCTTCTCCGAATCACTCGCAAACCACCATTGTCGCCATGACGCGATCTTTGCCGGACAGCTTAGCCTTCCGCAGATTCCCAAGCGCCTCGGATGCCGATGATCCAACTCCTACGCTGATGGTCCTTCCACACAAACCGGTGAAGCGCCTTCTCATTGCCTCGATCTCACCGACGTCGACACGCCCTTGCCGCCATGCGGCCAGAAGATCGTCCCCACCGCTGAAGAGAACATCAACGCCACGGCTAGCACTCAAATCCGAGATCAACTTCCCCATTGCGGCGCTAACTAGTTTGCTGTAGTTGCAGGCATCACTCACCCTCTCCTCAAGAAGAAGAAGTTCGAGAGGTCCGCCGATGTCGTCCCCGTCAAAGTATGCGAATTCCATTCCTACCTCTTGGATGTGGAATACGGCTCTTATCGCGTGCAGATGAGCGCTTGCGTTGGGAATCTAGTGTAAAGGGTCGGCCAGACCCTCCGGTTGGCGGAACGGCTTCGGGCCAGAGAGCTTTGGGGCGAGTGATCATGGCCCTGTAAGCTTTCGACGCATCGGGCAGTCCGTGGACCTGCCCGATCAAGCACGACGTTGGGGCCATGATCTTAGAGCGCGTTTGAGATCTGGTTATGAGGTGCGTCGTAGGGGGCGCCGTCCGGGTCGGGTCGCGGGTTGGCCACGGGTGAGTCGGCGGAGTATCACGTCGGTCATCGCCCAGCGGACCATGGTGGCGGAGTGT
>NZ_VDGT01000049.1 GCF_006335015.1 Streptomyces sedi | reverse complement strand
CGCACCCTCCGCACCCAAACCACGCCGACTCACCAACACCACATGCCGCACCCCACACACCGACACCAAATGCCGCGCCACCAAACCACCCAACACCCCCGTACCACCCGTCACCAACACCGTGCCGTCGGGATCGAGGGCCCTCGGCATGGTCAGGACGACCTTGCCGACGTGCCGGGCCTGGCTCAGGTACCGGAACGCCGCCCGCGCCTCGCGAACGTCCCACGTGGTCACCGGCAGCGGCTTCAGCACGCCCTGTTCGATCAGCGCCACGACCTCGCCCAACATCCGGTGGATCAGGTCCGGGTCGGCCCGCATCAGGTCGAACGCCTCGTACTCCACGCCCGGGTGCTCGGCGGCGACCCTCTCCGGATCGCGGATGTCGGTCTTGCCCATCTCCATGAACCGGCCACCGCGCGGCAGGAGTCGGGCCGAGGCGTCCATGAACTCGCCGGCCAGCGAGTTCAGTACGACGTCCACGCCGGCACCGCCGGTGGCTTCCAGGAACCGCTCCTCGAACTCCAGCGTCCGGGATGACGCGATCCGGTCGTCGCCGATGCCCTGCGCGCGCACAGCCGGCCACTTCGGCGGGCTGGCCGTGGCGTACACCTCGGCGCCGAGGTGCCGGGCCAGTTGCACAGCGGCCATGCCCACGCCGCCGGCGGCGGCGTGCACCAGCACGGACTCCCCGGCCTTCAGATCGGCCAGCTCCACCAGTCCGTACCAGGCGGTGAGGAACACCACGGGCGCGGACGCCGCCTGCTCGAACGACCAGCCGGCCGGCACCCGTACCACCAGCCGGTGGTCCGCGACGGCCACCGGGCCGAACGACTGCGGGACGAACCCCATGACCCGGTCGCCGACCGCGAGGTCGGTCACGGCCGAGCCCACCTCGACCACGACGCCGGCGGCCTCGCCACCGGCGAATTTCTGGTGGGGAATCAGACCGAGCGCGAGCAGCACATCGCGGAAGTTGAGGCCGGCGGCGCGGACGGCGATCCGGACCTGTCCGGGCTCCAGTGGTCCCTCCGCGTCCGGGTTGGGGATCAGCGTCAGGCCGTCGAGCGTTCCGCTGCCCGTCACGTCCAGCCGCCACGCCCCCTCGGCGGGGGGCGTCAGCGTCTCCCGGCCCGAGCGGGTCAGGCGCGGGGTGTGCACGGTGCCGGCGCGGACCGCTACCTGGGGCTCACCGCACTCGACCGCCGCCGGCACCAGGTCGGCGGCGCCGGGGGCGTCGTCGAGGTCGACCAGCACGATGCGGTCGGGGTGCTCGGTCTGCGCGGAGCGCACCATGCCCCACACGCCGGCCCGCACCAGGTCGCGCACCGGCTCGCCGTCCACGACAGCCACGGCTCCCCGAGTGACCACGACCAGCCGCGACGAGGCGAACCGCGCGTCGGCCAGCCACCGTTGGAGCGACTCCAGCAGCCGCGTCACCGCGACGCGAACGCCGTCGGCGGTCACCTCCTCGGGCTCGTCGGCGGCGCACGGCAGCACCACGATGTCGGGCGCCGCGCCGTCGCCCACTCCGGCCAGGTCGGGCCAGGCGGCGACCGCCAGTCCGGCCCGTTCCAGCGCCGGCCCCAGGCCGAGTGGGTCGGTGCCCACCACCGACCACCGACCGGAGGCGGGCCCGGCGACGACCGCCAGCGGCATCCAGTGCAGCCGCAGCAGCGAGTCGCGGTCCCCGCTGCGTATCTGCTCCAACTGGTCCGGCGTGACGGGCGGCACGACCAGCGAGTCGGCCTGGACCACCGGGTTACCCGCGCCGTCGGAGACGCTGACCGACACCGCGTCGGCGCCGGCCGCGGCCAGCTTCACCCTCACATGCGTCGCTCCGGTGGCGACGAGCGTCAGCCCGGCCCAGGCGAACGGCAGCCGCACCTGCCCGGCGGTGTCGAAGAACTCCCCGAGCCCGAGGGCGTGCAGGGTGGCGTCGAGCAGGGCGGGGTGGATGCCGAAGAGTTCGGCCTGTTCGCGCGCCTGCTCCGGCAGGGCCACCTCGGCGAACACCTGGCCGCCGCGCCGCCAGGCGGCTCGCAGGCCCTGGAAGGTGGGGCCGTAGCCGTAGCCGGCCTCGGCCATGCCCGAGTAGAAGCCCTCCAGGTCGACGGGCTCCGCGCCGGCCGGCGGCCACGCGCTCAACTCCGGGTCCGCCTGGGGCGTCGTCTCGGCGACGGAGAGGATGCCGCTGACGTGCTGCACCCACTCCCCCGCCTCGGCCCCGGCCTCGTCGCCGCGGGAGTGGATGGTCAGCGGCCGGCGGCCGTTGTCGTCCGGCGTCCCGACGCGGACCTGGACCGCGATCCCGCCCCGCTCGGGCAGGACCAGCGGGACCTCGAAGGTCAGCTCGTCGATCCGGTCGCAGCCCACCTCGTCGCCGGCCCGGACGGCGAGTTCCACGAAGCCGGTGCCGGGCAGCAGGACCGTTCCGGCCACGGCGTGGTCGGCCAGCCACGGCAACGCCTGCACCGACAGCCGGCCGGTCAGGACCACCGACCCGTCGGCGCTCTCCACCGCGGCGGCGAGCAGCGGGTGATGCACCGCCGTCTGCCCCAGCTGCGCCGGGTCTCCCGCGTTGCCGGCGGCCGGCGCCAGCCAGTAGCGCTCGTGCTGGAAGGCGTAGGTGGGCAGTTCCACCCGGCGGGCGGGGGTGCCGTCGAACAGCTTCCGCCAGTCCACGGGCACGCCGTGGACGAACGCCTCGGCCAGGGCGGTGACGAACCGCTCCGGGCCGCCCTCGTCGCGCCGCAGGGTGCCGACGGTCGCCGCGCGAGCCCCGGCCGCGTCGATGGTCTCCTGCACCCCGACCGCCAGCACCGGATGCGGGCTGGCCTCGACGAACAC
>NZ_VDGT01000048.1 GCF_006335015.1 Streptomyces sedi | reverse complement strand
CGGTGTCGAGCCCGGCCAGGCAGTGCATCAGCGTCGACTTGCCCGAGCCCGAGGGGCCCATGATCGCGGTGAACACCCCCCGCTCGATGTCCACACTCACCCCGTCCAACGCCGACACCCGCGTCTCCCCGGAGCCGTACGCCTTGACCACCTGGGCGGCCCGCGCGGCCACGGCCGCGTGCCCACCGCCGCTCCCGATCCTGGGATCCACTACAGCCGATGTCACCGAAACTCGCCTCCGCTGGGAACGCACGTTGTCAACGCACACCACCCTGTCGTTCGGCGGCTCCGGCCACGATGGGGTACGTCGCCGTTTCCCTGCGGGGGTTTACCCCACCCCCGCACCCCCGTCAGCCCCAGCGCCGCCGGAACGCGCGCCCTCCCACCCGGCCGCGTACATGCGGGCGATGACCTCCTCGATGTCCGGCTCCCGCAGCGACAGGTCGACCAGCGGATACTCCGCGGCCACCCGCGCCACCAGCGGCGCCGCGCTCACCCCGGCGGGGAACGCCAACCACTGGCGCGGCCCCGCCACCCGCACCACCCGCGCCCCCGGCACCTCGATCGCCGGCCGCTCCTCCGCCAGGTCCACGATCAACGTGCGCTCGCTCTCGCCCACCTCGCTCAACCCCGCGAACGCCCCGTCGTACATCAGCCGCCCCCGGTCGATCACCATCACCCGGCTACAGAGCTGCTCGATATCGGTCAGATCATGGGTGGTGAGCAGAACGGTTGTGCCCTTCTCCTGATTGAGATCGCGCAGAAAGCCACGCACCTTGTTCTTGCTCACCACGTCGAGCCCGATCGTCGGCTCGTCCAGATAGAGCACCTCGGGGTCGTGCAGCAACGCGGCGGCCACGTCCCCCCGCATCCGCTGCCCCAACGACAGCTGCCGCACCGGCACCTCCAGCAGCGGCCCCAGCTCCAGCAGCTCCACACAGCGCTCCAGGTTCGCCCGGAACCGCGCCGGCTCCACCCGGTACAGGCGCCGCATCAGCTGGTAGGAGTCGCCCAACGGCAGGTCCCACCAGAGCGTCGTCCGCTGCCCGAAGACCACCCCGATCCGCCGCGTCAACGCCGTCCGCTCCCGCGCCGGATCGATGCCCGCCACCCGCAGCCGCCCGCCGCTCGGCGTCAGGATGCCCGTCAGCATCTTGATCGTGGTCGACTTGCCGGCCCCGTTCGGCCCGATGTACCCCACCATCTCGCCGCGCCGCACCCGGAACGAGATACCGTCCACCGCCCGCACCTCGCTCACCTCCCGGCGCAGCAGGCCCGCGCGCTTGCGCACCCGGAAGACCTTCTCCAGGCGGTCGAGTTCGATCAGAACCTCGCTCATCTCAGCTCCCGGTGCTCCGATAGCTCCGCACGGCCGACCGCCAGACCCACGCGGTCAGCACCGACAACACCACCGCCACCAACGGCGACAGGAAGTCCACCCACCCCGGCAGCCCCAACGGGTCCTCCCGCCCCAACAACCGCAGCGCCGGCAGCCAGTTGACGAAGGCGAGCGGCAGTACGAAGGTCACCCCCCGCACCAGCTCCCGCGGGAAGATCGTCGGCGGGTACTGCAACAACACCCCGCCGCCGTAGGTGAACGCGTTCTGCACCTGCGCCGCGTCCTGCGCCCAGAACTGGAACGAGGACCCCAGCACGAAGACCGCCCCGAAGATCACCGACCCCGACACCAGCATCACCACCAGCAACGCCACGGCCCCCGCCGACCAGTCCACGTCCACCCGGGGCAGCGCCCAGCCCAGCACCGCGAGCGCCTGGATCACCCGCCCCAACCGACGCAACGCGAACCGGTCGGCCGCCACCTGCACGAAGATCGACACCGGGCGCACCAGCAGCACGTCGAGCGAGCCGTCCCTGATCCGTTCCCCGACCCGCTCCACGTTCCCCAGCAGCAGGTCGGCCACCCCCAACGCCAGGCTCGCGCTCCCGTAGAGCAACGCCACCTCGGCCAGCCCGAAGCCGCCCAGCGCGTCGACATGGGAGAACATCAGCAGCACCACGACAAAATCCAGAAACGTGATCGCCAGATTCGCCAATGTGGTGATCACGAACGAAGTCCGATAGGTCAACGACGAACGCACCCACATCCAGGCCACCAGAAAGAAGGCCCGCGTCCCCTCAACCACCCTGGACCACCACCCGCCGCGTCGCCACCGACTGCACCCAGCGGCCCACCGCCAGGGCGACCAACGCCCACCCCAGCTGGAGCGCGAACCCGGCCAGCAGCCCCCACCCGACCCGCCGCTCCAGCAGCACATCGGCCGGGATCTGCAACATCCCCGCCCAGGGCAACCACCGCACCACCTCGCCGAACGCCCCGGGAAAGACGGTCAGCGGCAGCAGCATCCCGGAGAAGAACGTCGAGACGACGTTGTTCACCGTGCTCGCGCCCACCCCGTCCATCATCCAGAACGTCGACAGCGCCACCAGAAAACGCATCGCGAAACTGATCACCACGGCCAGCGCCACCGACAGCAGAAAGGCCGCCCACACCAGCGGACTCGCCGGCAGCGCCAGATCGAAGACCAACGCCCCCACCGCCAGCGGCACCACCCCGCGCCCCAGCAGCTGGAACGCGGCCCGCCCCAGATCCGTCGCCAGCCACCACAGTTGGAGATCCGCGGGGCGGTAGAGGTCGATCGCCACGTCCCCCGTCCTGATCCGCTGCTGAAGCTCGGCCTCGAAGCCGCCCCCCATCACCGCCACCGACGCCAGCAGCGCCTGCCCCACCCAGACAAAGGTGAGCGCCTGCGCCTGCTCGTACCCGCCGAGCTGAGGGCGCTCGTGCCACAGCGCCATGAAGGCGTGCGCGAGGATGAGGCCGAAGACGGTGTTCGTGAACACCCCCGCCGCGGTGGCCAGTCGGTAGGTCGCGTAGCGCCGGAAGCCGTATCCCGCGACGGAGCGGTACAACGCCCATGACCCCATGGCGCCCGACCTCCGTTCCCCCGCGTGCGATCACCCGAAAAACGCCAAAGACACGCGAGTCTACGGCCGTTGCCACCCGCGGGGAGCTGCTCCACCCGGCTGCCGGGGCTCAACTTGACACCACCGAGGGGGGTCCGTAGGGTCCTTCGAGCTTGCCCGGAGTGGAGCACTTCAGAGGCCGATTTGGATCGGCCGAGGAATTCCTCTACGGTTACGGGCATCGCCGGAGGGCGCAAAACTCAACTCCCCCTGACGGAGGTCAAGTTCGAGAAATCGGGCGTGATAGAGTCAGGAACACAACGAAGGGAAGCGCCCGGAGGGCCCCGAGGGGGGTTTGAAGGAAGCGTCCGTTCCTTGAGAACTCAACAGCGTGCCAAAAGTCAATGCCAGATTTTTGAGTTATTTGCGAGGATGTTCGAGCATCTTTGTGGGTGACATCTTTTGATGAAGCATTCA
>NZ_VDGT01000047.1 GCF_006335015.1 Streptomyces sedi | reverse complement strand
ATCTCCTTATCTGGACACCTTTGAGTGACCTCTGAACCGGCGCCGTGGCGGTGGAGGTACGGGGCTCGTTGGGCCGTCCGAGTGCAGGCTCGGGGAGGCCGGTGTGCGGGTGGTCAAGGAACGCGATGGCGGTGTCGTACGGCGAGTCCGGTTGGTCGACGGCGATGGCGAACAGGACACGGCGGCCTGCCGGTTCCTGGATCACCTGGTCGACCGGGGCTTCTCGCCGCACACGATCTGCGCGTACGCGTACGACCTGCGGCGCCTGTTCACTTTTCTTGCTGCTGAGGGCATGGACTGGCGCGAGTTCCGGGGCCCGGATGCCTTGCGGCTGCTGGCGTTCCTGCGGCGGGCGCCCTCGCGTCGACCGGCCCAGCGGCTCGGCCTGACGGTCGTAGTCGGCGGTCTGGAGGCGCCGGGCAGTCTGCTCGCGCCGGCGACTGTGAACCGGATCCTGGCCGCGGTTGCCAGCTTCTACGACTGGGCGGTGGTCGCCGAGGAGTACGACGGCGACTCCCCGATGCAGAAGCGCCTTGACCCGGCACTTGCCCGGGTGCCGGACCGGCATCAGCCGTTCATGGGCCGCGCGAGCCGTCAGCAACCGATGCGCCGCACGGTGACGGTCAAGCAGCCGCGGCGGCTGCCGCGCCCCGTGGACGAAGCGGTGCTGGATCAGTTCATCGGCAGCTTGAAGCGACTGCGGGACCTGGCGGTGTTCTTGCTGATGCTGGATGGCGGACTACGGCCGGGCGAGGTGCTCTCGCTGCACCTGGACGACATCTCCTACGGCCGCCGCCGGGTGACGGTCCGCAAGCGCGACGACCACCCGCGCGGGGTCCGCGGCAAGTCCCGCACGGAGCGGGTCGTGGACCTGCACGAGCCTCGCCCCCTGGAGGCGGTCAGCCGCTATGTGATGCACGAGCGTCCCCTCGATGCGACCAGCCCGTTCGTGTTCCTGGTCGGAGGAAAGGGCACCCGCCGCCTGGAGCCGCTGGGCTACGACGCGGTGGTGCGGTTGTTCGCGCGGCGGCTGGACAAGCTCGGCCTGCGCACGCCGGAGACCACGCCGCACGCGCTGCGGCACACTCACGCCACGGCGATGTGGGAGGGCGGAATGCGGGAGCTGTCGCTGCAGAAGCGATTGGGACACGCCTCGCCGGAGTCGACGAAGGTTTACACCCGCGTCTCCGACGAGGCCGTGCTGGCCGACTACACCCGCGCGCTGGAGAACAACCAGTGACCGCGCTCGCCCTGGCGCCCGCCCCGGCACCGGACCGCCTCCGGTGCCACGCGCCGAGGGAGGAGTACTTCGGCTGGGTCCGTGCGACGTTCGCCGATGCTCCGGCGTCGATCAAGTCCCGCCGCTACTTCTACAACCGCTTCCTCAAGCACTGGCCGGACCTGGAGGACTGGTTCGCCGAGCCCCTGCTGGTCCGCCTGGACCTGCACGGACGCGTCGCGCACGAGCCGGGCAAACGCACCGGGCCGTCCCACGACGCAGGCCCCTACCTCGCCTACCTCTCGCTGGTGCACGGCATCCGGCTGGACGCCGACTACGTCCTCAGCCGCAACTTCGACAGCCTGTTCGTCCCTAAGGTCGCCGCCGGCCTCGGGCTGGACCTGGATCTCCTCGATTCCCTCTCGGCCCGCATGCTCCAGCTCGGCTATGCGCCCGTCAGCGGCCGGTCCGTCCTCACCTGGACCTTCACCCGCCTTCTCCTGATGCGCGGGAACCCCGATCTGCGCGCAATCCGCCTCGACGACCTCACCGCGCTCGCCGGAGAGATCAAGCGCTACTGCGCCCGGCCGGAGGCCGGGTTCGTGCGGGCCAGCCATGTCTCCAACGCACGCCGCCGCATGCCCATGGACCAGCTCGCCGAGATCTACCAGAAGGCGTGTCTGACCAGGCTGCACGGCGTCCATGTGCTGCTGTTCAACATCGGACAGGTCCCCGAGCCGCCGTTCCACGGCCTGAAGACCGCCGAACGCTGGCGGACCGAACTCACCCCTCCCGAGACACCGCCGGCGCTCGCCGCCCCGGTGACGCGCTGGCTCTCGGGCCGGTTGCAGACCAGCGACCGCGCGGAATCCGTCCGCCACTCACGCGACGCCTTCCGCTACTTCCTGCGCTGGCTCGCCCGGGCCCACCCCAACATCGACGCGATGACCCAGCTGGAGCGTCGGCACATCGAGGGCTTCATGGCCCACCTGCACGAACACACCAACGCCCGCACCGGACGGCCGCTGACCGCACGGTCCCGCTACACCTACCTCAGCCCACTGCTTCAGTTCTTCCGCGAGACCAGCCAATGGGGCTGGAGCGATGTCCCAGGCCGACCACTCCTCGGCCGATCGGACATGCCCAAACTCCCCTCCGCGCTGCCGCGGTTTATCCCCCGGGCCGAGCTGGACCGCCTCATGGAGGCGGTCGAAGAACTCGAAGACCCGCACCAACGAGCCGCTCTGCTTCTGCTGCGCTGGAGCGGTGCCCGGCGCGGGGAGATCGCACGGCTGACCCTGGACTGCCTGGACGCCTACCCCGACGGCTATCCACGGCTGCGGATCCCGGTCGGCAAGACCTACACCGAACGCATGGTCCCCCTGCACCCCCAGGCGGCGGACGCCCTGCGCGACCTCATCAACGCGGCCAAGGCCGCGAACGCCGCGGCCCGCCACGACGCATGGGCCCAGCGGCCGGTCCGCTACGTGTTCATGCGACGGGGCAAGCCCATGGGCCGGCACTTCCTCTACGAAGACGCCCTGGAGATCGCCTGCCGCAAGGCCGGACTCGTCGACGGCGACGGCAACCCCACCGTGACCGCCCACCGGTTTCGCCACACGGTCGGCACCCAGCTCGCCGAAGGCGGCGCCCAGATCCAGACCATCATGGCGATCCTCGGGCACCGCAACGCGCAGATGTCGGCCACCTACTCCCACATCAGCGACCCCGTCCTGAAGGAGCAGTACGAGAAGGTCATCGCCGCCGGCGGACGGATCGCGGGACCGGCCGCCGAGGAGCTGCTGACCAGCCGGATCGGCGAGGACACCCTGAACTGGCTCAAGACCAACTTCTTCAAGACCGAACTCGAACTCGGCCACTGCCTGCGGGCACCCGCCGAAGGCCCCTGCGAGTGCGACCTCTACCTGCGCTGCTCGAAGTTCCTCACCACCAGTGAGTACGCCCCGCGCCTGCGGGCCCGCCTCACCCGCGAGCAGCAGCTCGCCCAGGACGCCGTCGAACGCGGCTGGCCCCGCGAGGTCGAACGACACAACGCCATCGCCGACCGGATCCGCGGCCTCCTCGCCGACCTCGGCGAGAGCACCGAACCCGGCCCCGACGATCACTGCTGAGCGGTTCTGCGCGCATGGCTCGAGCAATACTCAATCTCACGCTCACACATCGATGGCCTTGCGAGCATGACTCACAAACTGCTCTCGCTTGTTCGACG
>NZ_VDGT01000046.1 GCF_006335015.1 Streptomyces sedi | reverse complement strand
CAGCTTGCCGAACTGCCCCGGGCTCAGCCCGGTGAACGGGGCTATCCAGGAGGGCTCCGACGCCGTGATCACACAAGACACAGCAAGATCATCTCACCCGTGGCCAGCAGTTACGGGACAGCCCTTAGCCGCCGCCTTCCCATGGGAGCGGCTGGCGCCTCACCGGCAACCGAAGGACGCCGTGGCTGCCCTCCCGCAGCTCTGGGGACCACCACGCAGCCCGCTCCTTGTACACCAGTGGTGGCACGGGGAAGGACCCGTCAACCCCTGGGTGCTCCGCTGGGGACACCAACCACTCGGCTCCACCGGGTTGCACCAGCTCTCCAGCGTCGGCCTGTTCCTCGACGGGCGTCGCACCGACCTCTGAACCGTCCTTTCGGCCGCTCGGCCCCCGGCCCTCGCCGGGGCCAGCGTCCGAACAGGAACCCCTGGCCTTTCAACCACGCTCGCGATGCCCCCACGAACGCGTAGATCGCCGAGCGCGACACCTGACGCACCGCGTCCAACTCCTCCCGCGACCCCGCCCCGCGATCCGGTTGCTCTCTTTCAACGCCCTCCGCCCCAGCCGCTCCCACTCCGTCGAATCCGTCAGCAACTCGATTCGGAACATCGCTTCCAGGGCCGCCGTCCGCAACCGCTGCGTCTCCCGACGCATCTCGTGCGGCGACTCCCCCTCGGACAGCCGCCCCTCGTGCTTGGCGAACCAGTGATCCACCTGGCCACGCCGGTAGTTCGCGACCGCACCCCCGTACGCGGAGTACGCGGCGATGCGCTCCTCCCGCCGCCGCTCACTCCGCGACGCGCCCTGGCGTCCTCGTCGTATGGGGTGTCGGGGCGCGGGTGGAGTGTGGTGTCCTTTCATAGTCCCAGCTCGTCGAGTATGGCTTGTTGTTCGGGTGGGAGTGTGTGGCGGCGGGTGCGCATGTTGGAGCGCCATACTCCGAGCTTGACGGCGATGGTCTGTTGCTCTTGGCGGTCTTCGTCGTTGCCGGCATCGAGGGCCAGGTGCTCGACGTGCCTTCGGGGGATGGTGAGGTGGCCTTCGCGGGTGAGGTATTGGCGGGCGGCGGCTACCCCTCGCTCGAACGCCGCGCTGCCGCGCCCTCCGGCGCGCTTCCCGGTCGCAGGCAGGTTGCCGGCAGCCGTAGGCCCCGTGCCTTCCTCGCCGGCCGTCGCTGGGGCCGGCGCGGCCTTCGCGGGCGTCACGGCGGGTGCTGCTGCGGGCGGGGTGATCCCGAGTTGTTCCAGGAGCTCCCGCTGGCCGGGGAGGAGCTTGGCCCACACCGCGGGCTGGGTCTGCTTGGTCAACCAGCGGCCGATGTCCATGCCGTGGACGGTGACTCCCGGGTCGACGTGGATCGGGCCGGCCTCTTCGGCGACGAGGTCTTGGAGGGCGGCGTAGTGGCGTTGCCACACCGGACTCCAGGCCGGGTTCCAGTGGGGGTCGATCGCGCGCAGCGCCGTCTCCCACTCGGGGTGCCCGTCCAACGCGCCGGGTCGGCGCAGGTTGCTCAGCCACTGCCCTACGGGCTTGTCGAGGGCTACGGCGGTCCTCGGCGCGCAGAGGGTCAAGTGCTGCTCGTAGTACGCCTTCGCGGCGGCCAGGTTCTCCTGGAACCGCTCGTCGACCTCGGACCACACCATCCCGAGGTCTTCCAGTCGGCGGGCCCGCTGGCTGCTCATCTCACCTGCCCGGTAGGCGCGTCGCTGTTCCGCGACCCACTGCCCCAGGGGGAAGGCGCCCTCGCGGTGGCCGTAGGGGACGCGGGCGTGCTGCTCGCGTTCGACGTACCGGCGGAGGGCTTCCCAGCCGCGGGCCCAGTCCTGCCGCTCGGTGTCGATCACGTTGAAGCTGACCCACCGCGCGACCATCGCCGGGTCACGCCGCGCCGCGAAACGCAACAACAGACGAGATTCCTCCTCGCCTTCCTCTGGTTTCGGACCGATGAAGATCGACGGCTTCACCATGGCCTTCTGCGGTTCTTGTGGAATGGCGAGCAGTTCCACAGCTTCCTCATCATGAGCCCGCAGCCCTGCCAGTACCTTGACCAAAGGGCGGTACGAGCTGGAGGTGAACATATCTTCCGGGGCTTCATCGGGTTGGAGAAAGACTGGCACGATCAGCGAAGCGACTTTCCCTTGTCCGGGCTTTTGCCGCAGGGCGCGGCCGATGGCCTGGACGATGTCGTGCGGCGCGCCCTTGGGGTCGATCAGGGCGACGCTGTCGACCGCTCGGATGTCGACGCCCTCCCCGAGGACGCGGCAGTTGGAGAGCACCGCGCGCCGTGCGGTGGACCCGAACTCGGCCAGCGCCGGCTGCCGGTGCTCAGGCTCGTGCTCGCCACACAGCCAGTCCGCCCAGATCCTCCTCGGGTAGGTCTGGGGCTGGTCGGCGTGGAGCTTGGCGGCGACCGCCTCCAGGCCCTCGGCGAACGCCTGCGCCTCGATGGTCCGGTGGTGGAAGGTGATACAGGTCTGGAGGTTGTGCTCGGCCATGGTCCGCAGCAGGCCGGCCTGCAAGGCCGCCAACCGCTGCCCGCGCACCTCTTCGTCGTGCCGTTCCTCACTCATCAGCCGCGCGGGCGTGACCACCGGGTCTTGGAGCTCCAACACGATGATCTGGTACCGCGCCAACAGGCCCCGGGTGACCGCGGAGGCCAACGACAGCTTGTAGAGGACCGGCCCGAACACGGCCTCGTCGTCCATGCTCGCGGCCAGCTCCTTCGGCAGCGGATCGCGGACCCCCTCCTCGACTTCCCAGTGCGGGGCCCGCTCCTGCCAGATCCGCGGCGTCGCCGTCAGGTACAGCCGGCGGGCTGCCGGGATCGCTTCCTGATCGTGCACCCGGGCCCACCGCTTCCCCAGGGAGCCGGAGGTGCGGTGTGCCTCGTCCACCACCACCAGGTCCATCGGCGCCAGCTGTTGCCCGTAGGCGCCCTCGAATGCCTCCTCCAGCACAGGCAGGGACGCGTAGGTCGCGAACACCACCACCTGCCCCGTGCCGTGCCACAGACTCAGCCGCACCGGATTCGTTGTCGACCGCACCCTCAAGTTCCACAGCTGCGGGTCTTCCTCAAGGGAGCACACCGCCACCGCCGGCCCGGTGTGCCCGACCCGCCGCCACTCCCGCACCGTCTGGGACAGCAGATCCAACGTCGGCACCACCACCAGAATGCGCCCACGCGGCAGCATCTCCCGCGCGGCGAACGCCGCCATGATAGTTTTTCCCGTACCACACGCGGAAATGACCTGCCCCCGAAGACCGTTTGCAGGAATTCCTCCCGGAGGGATATCGAAGCCGCGCACAATGGCGTCAACAGCCTCGATCTGATGATTCCTGAGATCGCGTCTCGACATAGCCACGGGACAGACTCCTCGCGAGAGGGTAGGGGTTGAATTCATGGACCTGGTGGTGAGGCTCTAGACCAGAGCATACACAGTGCATCACCCTGATGCATCACCATGGACACACGTTCACGCGCACGCGTGACATGCGGTCAGATTGCTCTCTATGCGCGCCCATCGCGTGATAGCATGGGGGTCGGGCTTGACCCCTTCACGTGACCCTCTCTGATCGCCCCTCCGATGTGCGGTTGACCTCATCAACGTCCCTCTCACCCGCGCGTCACCCGACGAGGGGGGAGTGGCCCAAACTTCCAGTCTTTACACGGTGCATCACCAGCACACGGCACCTTCCCCGTAGCCAGCTTCTTTTAGAGTCCCGCTTGCGGGACTCCGCCTTTTCGCGCTTGCGCGAAAAGGCTTCACTTCGCTTTTGCATTCCGCTTGCGGAATGCGTTTCCCGCGCTTGCGCGGGAAACCGCGTCGCCGCTTGCGGCGACGCTTCTGTATTGCGCGGCTTGCCGCGCA
>NZ_VDGT01000045.1 GCF_006335015.1 Streptomyces sedi | reverse complement strand
GCGAGCGCGGCCTGGAGCACCATGAACACGGTCACCCCGCGGTCCCGCGCCAGCTCCACCAGCCGGTGGTGGAGCGCGGCGGGGATGTCGAACTCGATGCGGCCACCGCGATACGAGGCAACGGCCGGACGAGACCGGTCAACGGGCAGCGTGATCTCCTCCGGCAGACCGGCCAACCGCTCACGCCAGAAGTCCAACTGCCGGGAGATCTCACTCTCCGGGTCGCTCTCGTCGCCAAGGACCCGCCGCTGCCACAGCGCGTAGTCCGCGTACTGCACCGGCAACGGCGCCCACCCCGGCACCTCACCCCGCAGCCGGGCGGCATAAGCCTCGCTGAGATCACGAGACAGAGCACGAATCGACCAGCCATCCATCGCACTGTGATGCACCACCAACATCAAGACGTGGTCGCCTTCGCCGAGGCGATACAACTCCGCGCGGAACGGGATCACGGTCGCCAAGTCGAAGGCATAGCCCGCCGCTTCGGCCAGCAGCGACGCAACACCCTCCTCGGTGGTATCCGTAACGGGCAACTCGACCGCACACGCGTCATCTCCGGCCGGCACCACATCCTGGAACGCCTGACCGGCCACCGGGTCCTGCCGCAAAAGAGTACGCAGACTCTCATGCCGCGTCACGACATCCGTCAACGCTGCCCGCAAAGCGGGCGTATTGAGGTGTCCTTCGAGACGAAGCGCCATCGGAATGTTGTACGTCGCACTCGGCCCCTCCAACTGGTACAGGAACCACAACCGCTGCTGCGCGAACGACACCGGCACCCGCTCCGGACGCTCCACCACCCCCAGCCGCTCCCGACCAGCACCCGCCACACCAACCCGCTCCGCCAACGCCGCCACCGTCGACGCCTCGAACACCACCCGCACCGGCAACTCCACCCCAAACGCCGACCGCACCCGCGAAACCAACCGCATCGCCAACAACGAATGCCCACCCAACGCGAAGAACCCATCATCAACACCCACCCGCTCCACCCCAAGAACCTCAGCAAACAACCCACACAACAACTCCTCCACCGGACCACGCGGCGCCACAAACACCTCACCCGACACCACACCCGGCACCGGCAAAGCCTTCCGGTCCACCTTCCCATTCACCGTCAACGGCACCTCACCCAACACCACCACCGCCGACGGCACCATGTAATCCGGCACACGACGCCCCACCGCCAGCAGCAACTCACGCTCGTCCACCCCCACACCGTTCTCCGGCACCACATAAGCAACGATCCGCCGATCCCCCGGCCGGTCCTCCCTCACCACCACCACGCCGCGCTCCACACCCGGGAACGCGGAAACCGCCGCCTCAACCTCACCCAACTCGATACGGAAACCCCGCACCTTCACCTGATCATCCGCACGCCCCACAAACTCCAAATTCCCGTCCGCCCGCCACCGCACCAAATCCCCCGTCCGATACATCCGCTCCCCCACCCCACCAAAGGGACACGCCACAAACCGCTCCGCCGTCAACCCCGCCCTACCGAAATAACCACGCGCCAGACCCGCGCCGGCAAGGAACAGTTCGCCCACCACCCCGGGGGCTACCGGGCGCAGCGCCGCGTCCAGTACGTAGGCCCGCGTGTTCAGGATGGGTTTGCCCATCGCCGGGCCGCCCGGGTCATCGTTGACCACCGGCGCGCTGGTGGACCAGATGGTCGTCTCGGTTGGCCCGTACATGTTGGTGACCGACTGGGTGACCTCGGTCAAGGCAGAGGCCAGCCGGGCGGAGAGCGCCTCGCCGCCGACCAGGGCCCGCACGCCGCGCAGTCCCTGCGGTTCCGCGGCGAGCAGCTCTTCCCACCAGCTGGGGGTGGCCTGGACCATGCTGACGTCCAGGTCCGCGCAGAGCCGTGCCACCGCGGCGGGGTCGCGCACCTCGTCCCGGCTCGCCAGCACGACCGTCGCCCCGCTGAGCAGCGGCACAAAGATCTCCAGCGCCGCGATGTCGAAGCCGACGGTCGTCACCGACAGCAGCCGATCGCCCGGACCGAGCTCCAGACGGTCCACCATGTCGGCCAGGAAGTTACCCAGGGCGGCCAACGACACCACGACGCCCTTGGGCCTTCCGGTCGACCCGGAGGTGTAGATCATGTAGGCGGGGCTGTCGGCCGGGGCCGAACGTGCCGCGCTTGTCGACACGTCGGCTTCCGGCGCGGCGGTCACAGTCGGGTCGTCAAGCAGCAGGCGTTCGACATCCCCGGCGTCCATGCGGACATCGCTGGTGGTGATCAGCAGTAGGGGCCTCGCGTCGCTGATCATGTGGCTGAGGCGCTCGGCGGGGAAGTCCGGATCGAGCGGGAGGTAGCCGGCTCCCGCCTTGAGCACGGCGAGCAACGCCACGCCCAGGCGCTCGTCCCGAGGGAGCGCCACCGCGACGAACCGCTCAGGCCCAGCTCCGCGCGCACGCAGTAGCGCGGCCAACCGGTCAGCCCGCGCGTCGACTTCCGCGTAGCTCAGATGCGCTTCGCCGTGTTGGAGCGCTGTCGCGTCGGGCGTCCGACGCGCCTGCTCCTGGAACAGCACCGGCAGGGACGCGGCCGGGACCTTCCCCTCCGTGTCGTTCCACTCGCTCAGCAGCCGCTCGCGTTCTCCGGGCTCGAAGATGTCAATGTCACCGATCGGCCGCCGCAGCTGCTCCGCGACACCGTCGAGCATTCTGAGCAGCCGCTGCGCCAGGCCCTCGACCGTCCCCCGGTCAAACAGATCGGTGCTGAACTCCCACAGGCTGCGAATCCCCCGATACTCGCCCTCGATAGAACGCAATTCGTTGCAGAACAGCGCGAGATCGACCCTGGAAACCGTCGTGGACACGTCCTCTCGCCGGGCTGTGAGACCGAGGGCCATGTCCATGGGGGCGGCGGTGAGCTGCTGCTCCTCGTTGTTGAAGGCGAGCATGACCTGGAAAAGGGGATGGCGGGCGAGGGAGCGTTGGGGATTGAGTAGCTCGACGAGGCGCTCGAACGGGATGTCCTGGTGCGCGTAGGCATCCAGGTCGGTGGTGCGGACGCGGTCGAGGAGGTCATGGAAGGTCGGGTCGCCGGCTGTGTCGGTCCGCAGGACCAGGGTGTTGGCGAAGAAACCCACCAGATCCTCGGTGGCCTCGTCGGTGCGTCCCGCGATCGGCGTACCGATCGGAATATCCTCACCGGCACCGAGCCGCGACAGCAGCGCGGCGAGCGCGGCCTGGACCACCATGAACACGGTCACCCCGCGGTCCCGCGCCAGCTCCACCAGCCGGTGGTGAAGCGCGGCCGGGATATCGAACTCGATGCGGCCACCCCGATACGAGGCAACGGCCGGACGAGACCGGTCAACGGGCAGCGTGATCTCCTCCGGCAGACCGGCCAACCGCTCACGCCAGAAACCCAACTGCCGGAAAATCTCACTCTCCGGGTCCGACTCCTCCCCCAGCAACTTCCGCTGCCACAGGGCGTAATCCGCGTACTGCACCGACAACGGCGCCCACCCCGGCACCTCACCCCGCAACCGGGCGGCATAAGCCTCGGTGAGATCACGCGACAGAGCACGAATCGACCAACCATCCATCGCACTGTGATGCACCACCAGCATCAAGATGTGGGCGCCTTCGCCGAGGCGATACAACTCCGCGCGGAACGGGATCTCGGTGGCCAAGTCGAAGGCATAACCGGCCGCTTCGGCCAACAGCGACCCAACACCCTGCTCGGTGGTATCCGTAACGGGCAACTCGACCGCACACGCGGCGTCCCCGGCCGGCACCACATCCTGGAACGCCTGACCAGTCACCGGGTCCTGCCGCAAAAGAGTACGCAGACTCTCATGCCGGGTCACAACATCCGTCAACGCGGACCGCAACGCCGCGATATCGAGGTGTCCTTCGAGGCGAAGCGCCATCGGAATGTTGTACGTCGCACTC
>NZ_VDGT01000044.1 GCF_006335015.1 Streptomyces sedi | reverse complement strand
CGCACACCATCCACCACACCCACCAAATCAAAAACCAACTGCCCCACATACACATCCACACCACCGCCACCCCCCACCGACAACGCATGATGAAACAACAACCCCTCCTGAAGAGGAGACACCGGCAACACCTCAGCCACCTCACCCCCAACACCCAACTCCGACGCGGCCGAGGGCAGGTCGGCTGTGAGGGTGTGGAGTGCGGTGGTCCAGTGGTGGGTGAGGTGGTCGATGTCGGTCGGGGTCAGGAGGGTGCTGGGCCAGGAGCAGGTCAGGCGGAGGCGGGGCCCTTCGGGGGTGTCGAGGGTGAGGGCGTTGACTTCGAGCGTGTGGGTCAGGGGCAGGTCGTTGTCCTGTCCGGCGCCGACGGCGTAGGGGCCGCTAACGGGAAGCCAGTCGGTGACCTGCTCCTCGACGGCGTCGGTTTCGGTTTCGCCGGAGACGGTGATGCGGCCGAGGTAGTTGAAGAGGATCTGTGGTGCGGGGTGCGCCGCCAGACGGGCCCGCGTCTCGGGATTGGTGTAACGCAGCATCCCGTAACCGAGTCCCCCGTCCGGAACCTCCGCGAGACGCTCGGTGACCTCCCGCAACACACCGCCGGCCCCCTCACCCGACTCCGACGCGGGAAGACGAACCGGATAGATGCTGGTGAACCACCCCACCGTCCGCGACAGATCCACCCCGGGCGCCAAGTCCTCCACCCGGCCATGTCCCTCGACCTCGACCAACACCTCCGCACGCGGACGCCACCGCCCAACCGCCAACCCAAGCCCAGCCAGCAACACCTCCTGAACGTCTGACTTTTCGTGCTCACCCGACGCACGCGACAGGAGAGCACGAGTCAACTCAGGAGAAAGGGAAACCGTCTCGGATGCCCGAGCGGCATAACGATCGGTCGCCGGGTCGACACGCCGCGCCGCGATCAACTCATCCCCACCAGCCAACACCCCCTCCCAACGCTCCAGCTCCCCTTCACGCTCGGCCGCCCGCGCCTCGATGAGCCCGGCCCACGCCCGCAACGACGTCCCCATCGCCGGCAACTCCACCACCCCGCCAGCACGCACCCGCTCCCACGCCAACGCCAAGTCGCCCAGCACGATCCGCCACGACACCCCATCAACCACCAGGTGATGCGCCACCAACACCAACAACCCGCCATGGTCCGGTCCACGGTCGAACCAGACGCCCTTCAGGACCCGACCCGACTCCACATCGAGTCCGCGACGGCACGACTCGGCCGCCTCCCGCACCACCCCCACACCCACATCCGGCCCAACCGTCCGGCGTTCCAGCAACTCCTCCGCACGGATCTCATCGGCGTCGGTGAAGGTGACCGCCCACCGACCATCCCCCCGACGCTCCCACCGCGACCGCCACGCCTCATGCCGCCCCACCACCGCACCCACAACCTCGCACAACTGCCCCCAACCCATCCCCGCCGGAGTCCCCACCACCACCGACTGGTTGTAACCACCCACACCCTCGCCACGCTCACCAAGCCACGACACCACCGGCAACGCCCCCACCTCACCAGCACCCCCCTCAAACGCCCCCACAATCTCGGTCGAGGCAGCGGCAGCGAGTTCACGCGGAGTCCGGCACTCAAAGACCTGCCGCACACTCACCACCACCCCCGCCGCACGCGCCCGCCCCACCAACTGAATCGACAAAATACTGTCCCCACCCAACGCGAAGAACCCATCATCAACACCCACCCGCTCCACCCCAAGAACCTCAGCAAACAACCCACACCACAACTCCTCCACCGGACCACCCGGCGCCACAAACACCTCACCCGACACCACACCCGGCACCGGCAACGCCCCCCGATCCACCTTCCCATTCACCGACAACGGCACCTCGCCCAACACCACCACCGCAGACGGCACCATGTAATCCGGCACACGCCCCGCAACAAACGACAGAACCTCACGCACGTCGATAGAACGGATTTCGCTGTCACCGGTGGCATCGAGGTCGGTCTTCTCCGGGACGACGTAGGCGACGATCCGCCGGTCCCCCGGCCGGTCCTCCCGGACCACGACCACAGCACGTTCCACACCCGGGAACGCGGAAACCGCCGCCTCCACCTCACCCAACTCAATGCGGAATCCCCGCACCTTCACCTGATCATCCGCACGCCCCACAAACTCCAAATTCCCGTCCGCCCGCCACCGCACCAAATCCCCCGTCCGATACATCCGCTCCCCCACCCCACCAAACGGACACGCCACAAACCGCTCCGCCGTCAACCCCGCCCTACCAAAATAACCACGCGCCAAACCCACACCCGCGACATACAACTCCCCCACCACACCCACCGGAACAGGACTCAAGAACCCGTCCAACACAAACACCCGGGTGTTCCGCAGAGGCTGGCCTATCGGAGCCGCGTTCCCCATGCCACCGCCGTCCCGCCAGAACGTGGCATACACGGTCGTCTCCGTCGGCCCATACACATTCGCTATCGCCGCATCCGGCAGCGCCCCGCGAATCGCCTCCACATCCCGAGCGGTCAACGCCTCACCCGCCAGAAACACCGCGCCCGCCTCACCACCAACCCCCGCCTCCACCACACGCGAAAACGCCGACGGAACCCCACTCACCAAACTCGCCGACCACCCACGCTCCGCCAACGACAACAGATCATCCACCACCCACACCGAACCCCCTACCACCAACGGCCCAAACAACTCAAACACCGACACATCAAAACTCAACGAAGTGGACGCCACCACCCGACGCATCAACTCAACACCCACCCCCTCACGCACCCAGCCCATCAAGTTCGCCACACCCTCATGCGAAACAACAACACCCTTGGGCCTACCAGTAGAACCCGAGGTGTAGATCACATACGCCGCACGCATCAATGAGAACTCCCGCGCCGCATTGCCCACCGGCGCGTTGTCGAGTTCCGCGACGATCGCCGGGTCGTCCAGCTCGACCCGTTCCAGCACGCCGGGAACCTCCACCCCCGTGAGCGTGACCACCGCGACGGGCCCAGCGTCCTCGACCATGAACGCCAACCGCTCCTGCGGATAGGCCACATCCAACGGCAGATACCCCGCCCCCGACTTGAGCACCGCCAGCAGCGCCACCACCATGTCCGCACCACGCGGCAACGCGACAGCGACAAACCGCTCCGGCCCCGCACCACGCGACCGCAACACCACGGCCAGACGATTCGCCCGCCCATTCAACTCCCCATACGACAGCGACACATCCCCCGCGACCACCGCCACCGCACCCGGCACCCGCACCACCTGCTCCTCGAACAACTCCACCACCGACCCCACACCCCCAGAACCCGCAACACCACGCCCCCAACCAAGCAGCAACTCCCGCTCACCCACACCCAACACACCCACACCACTCAACGGACGATCCACCCCATCCACCAACCGCCCCAACACCACAACGAACCGCTCCGCCAACCCACGAGCAGTCGCCTCATCAAACAAATCAGCAGCGAACTCCAGCGAACCCAAAAGCCCCTCACTCCGCCCGTTCTCCGTGAAAGAGAACGACAGATCAAACTTCGCCGCCCCCATCGGAACAGACACCCCGGACGCCCTCACCCCACCAAAGCCCTCCAACGCCCCCTCCACCCGACCACGCTCAACACCATCCAGATTCAACATCACCTGGAACAACGGATGCCGAGAAAGAGACCGCTCAGGACTCAACGCATCCACCAAACGCTCAAACGGCACATCCTGATGCGCATACGCATCCAAATCCACCGCCCGCACCCGCCGCAACAACTCCCCAAACGACGGATCACCCGACACATCCACCCGCAACACCAACGTATTCACAAAGAACCCAACCAGATCCTCCATCGCCTCATCCGACCGCCCAGCAACAGGAGTACCGATCGGAATATCCTCACCGGCACCGAGCCGAGTCAGCAGCGTGGCGAGCGCGGCCTGGAGCACCATGAACACGGTCACCCCGCGGTCCCGCGCCAGCTCCACCAGCCGGTGGTGGAGCGCGGCGGGGATGTCGAACTCGATGCGGCCACCGCGATACGAGGCAACGGCCGAACGGGGCCGGTCAACGGGCAGCGTGATCTCCTCCGGCAGACCGGTCAACCGCTCACGCCAGAAGCCCAACTGCCGGGAGATCTCACTCTCCGGGTCGCTCTCGTCGCCAAGGACCCGCCGCTGCCACAGGGCGTAGTCCGCGTACTGCACCGGCAACGGCGCCCACCGCGGCACCTCACCCCGCAGCCGAGCCTCATACGCCGCCGCGACAGTCCGGCTCAACGCCACCCGGGACTGCGCGTCGAACGACGCGTGATGCACGACCAGCATCAAGATGTGATCGCCTTCGCCGAGGCGATACAACTCCGCGCGGAAAGGGATCTCGGTGGCCAAGTCGAAGGCATAACCGGCCGCTTCAGCCAACAGCGACCCAACACCGCTCTCGGTGGTGTCGACGATCGGCAACTCGACCGCACACGCGTCATCCCCGGCCGGCACCACATCCTGGAACGCCTGACCAGTCACCGCGTCCTGCCGCAAAAGAGTACGCAGACTCTCATGCCGGGTCACAACATCCGTCAACGCGGACCGCAACGCCGCGATATCGAGGTGTCCTTCGAGGCGAAGCGCCATCGGAATGTTGTACGTCGCACTC
>NZ_VDGT01000043.1 GCF_006335015.1 Streptomyces sedi | reverse complement strand
AACACCCCATACAACTCACGCCCCATACCCACCCACTGCGAACCCTGACCAGGGAACATCCCCACCACACGCCCACCACCACGCACCACACCCTCAACCAGACACTCCGCAGACTCCCCCCGCGCCACATCGCGCAGGGCGCTCAGGAGAACATCGCGGTCGTCGGCGACGACCGCCGCGCGGTGTTCCAGGTGGGCGCGGGTGGTTGCCAGGGAATACCCGATGTCCGCCCCCCGCAGCTCATGGTGCGCCGACACATACGCGGCGAGCCGGTCCGCCTGTGCCCGCAACGCCTCCTCGGTGCGCGCGGAGATCACCCACGGCACCACCGGCAGCGCGGCACCGCCATCGCCTGCCGCAGCGGGGGACGCCCCCTCGTCACCCACGGGCTCGGGAGCGGCCTCCACGATCACGTGGGCGTTGGTGCCGCTGATCCCGAACGACGAGACCGCGGCCCGACGCGGACGACCCTCAACCGACCAGGGCCGCTCCTCGGTCAGCAGCTCGACCGCGCCCGCCGACCAGTCCACATGCGGCGACGGCTCGTCCACGTGCAGCGTCCTGGGCAACACCCCGTGCCGCATCGCCATCACCATCTTGATCACCCCGGCGACGCCGGCGGCGGCCTGGGTGTGCGCGATGTTCGACTTGATCGACCCCAGCCACAACGGCCGACCCTCGGGCCGCTCCTGGCCATAGGTCGCCAACAGCGCCTGCGCCTCGATCGGATCGCCCAGCGTCGTTCCGGTGCCGTGCGCCTCCACGGCGTCGACGTCCGCCGCCGACAACCCGGCCGCCGCCAACGCCTGACGGATCACCCGCTGCTGCGAGGGACCGTTCGGCGCCGTCAGTCGACTGCTCGCGCCGTCCTGGTTGATCGCGGAACCACGGACCACCGCCAACACCCGATGACCGTTGCGTTCGGCGTCGGAGAGCCGCTCGACCAGCAGCAGGCCCACGCCCTCGCCCCAACCGGTGCCATCGGCGGACGCGGCGAACGCCTTGCACCGGCCGTCGGGGGACAGCCCGCGCTGCCGGCTGAACTCGACAAAGGTCTTGGGGCTGGACAGAACGGAGACGCCGCCGACCAGGGCGAGGGTGCAGTCGCCCTGTCGGAGGGCCTGGGTGGCCTGGTGCAACGCCACCAGCGACGAGGAGCACGCCGTGTCCACCGTCACCGCAGGCCCCTCAAGGCCGAAGGTGTAGGAGAGTCGGCCGGAGATCACGCTCGTGGCGCTCCCGGTGATGGCGTATCCCTCGGAGCCGGGGGCCGCCTGGGCGTCGAGCCCGTAGTCGGACCGGAACGCGCCGAGGAACACACCGGTCCGGCTGCCGCGCAGGGACGGCGGGTCGATGCCGGCCCGTTCGAACAGCTCCCAGGA
The DNA here is from genome assembly GCF_006335015.1 of Streptomyces sedi. GTDB lineage: Bacteria > Actinomycetota > Actinomycetes > Streptomycetales > Streptomycetaceae > Streptomyces > Streptomyces sedi. The sequence goes on along the minus strand of NZ_VDGT01000043.1, from coordinate 4,338 downwards.
AGTCTCCAACAGCAGCCGCTGCTGCGGGTCCATCGCCAGCGCCTCACGCGGCGAGATCCCGAACAGATCCGCGTCGAACTCGGCCACACCCGCCAGAAACCCACCATGCCGGCTGTACGACGTACCCAGATGATCCGGGTCCGGGTGATACAACCCCTCCAGATCCCACCCACGATCGGCCGGAAAACTTGACACCGCATCCCGACCCTCGGCAACCAACTCCCACAGCTCCTCAGGCGAACCCACCCCACCCGGGAACCGACAGGCCATTCCCACGATGGCGACGGGCTCGACGAGGGCAGCGGTGAGCTGCTGGTTCTGCCGTCGCAGCCGGTCGGCCTCCTTGAGTGCCGCGCGCAGCGCGCCAACGACTTGCTCGGTGTCAGCGGTCATCGTGGACTCCAGTTCCTGGGTGGCCGTTGCCGTCGTTGTGTGCCATCTGGATGAGGTCGGCGACGTCCAGTTCGTCGATGTCAACGGCGGCGGAGCCGTCGTCAACGGTCTCGACGCCCTCGTCGTCGGCCTGCGCCAACTGCCGCAGCAGGTCCAGCGCTCCGGTCTGCCGCAGCTTGGCCAGCGGGATGGCGGCGATCATTCGGCGGATCTCGGCCTCGCTCGCTTCGAGGCCGTCGTGGTTCCCGGACTCGGCGTCCCCGTCGGCGGGGGCGAGTTGGGTGCGCAGATAGGTGGCGACTGCGGCGGGGGTGGGGTAGTCGAAGGTCAGCGTGGCCGGCAGGCGCAGGCCGGTGGCCGCGCTCAGACGGTTGCGCAGCTCGACCGCCGTGAGCGAGTCGAAGCCGAGGTCTCCGAACCCCCGGTCGTCGTCGATGGCGTTGAGGGTGGTGTGGCTAAGGATGGTGGCGATGTGGGTGCGCACCAGGTCGGTGAGGACCCGCTGCTGTTCGCTTCGGCCGGTGGCGGCGAGGCGACGCCGCAGGGCGGAGGTGTCCTCGGCCGATGCGGCGGTGCGCCTGGCCGGCTGGCCCCGCACGAGGCCGCGCAACATCGTCGGCAGGGTGCCGGCGTCGGCCTGGCCGCGCAGCCGAGGGGTGTCCACCCTGGCGGCCACGACCAGGGGCTCGCCCCCGGCCAGCGCAGCGTCGAACAGCCCCAGGCCCTGCTCGGCGGTGAGCGCCGCCAGTCCGGAGCGTGACATGCGGGAGATGTCCTGCTCGTCGAGCTGCCCCGTCATGCCGCCGGACTGCGCCCACAGGCCCCAGGCGATCGACGTGCCGGCCAGGCCGCGCGCGCGGCGGTGGGCGGCCAGCGCGTCCAGGAACGCGTTCGCGGCGGCGTAGTTGGCCTGTCCCGGCGCGCCGAGCACGCCGGCCGCCGAGGAGAACAGGACGAACGCCGCCAGATCCTGGTCGCGGGTCAGCTCGTGCAGGTGGAGTGCGGCATCCACCTTCGGCCGCAGCACCGCGTCGACCTGCTCGGGCGACAGCGACGCGACCACACCGTCGGCCACCACGCCGGCCGTGTGCACCACGCCGGTCAGCGCGTGTTCCGCCGGCACGGTGGCCAGCAGCCCGGCGACCGCGTCCCGGTCGCCGAGGTCGCAGGCCGCGATGGAGACGGTGGCCCCCAGCCCGGTCAGCTCCGCTGCCAGGGCCTCGGCGCCGGGCGCTTCGATCCCGCGCCGGCTGGCGAGCAGCAGATGCCGGGCGCCGTGCGCCGTGACCAGGTTGCGGGCGACGAGGGCGCCGAGGGCACCGGTGCCGCCGGTGACCAGGACGGTACCGTCCGGGTCAAGGGCGGGCGGGACGGTGAGGACTACCTTGCCGATGTGCTGGGCCTGGCTGAGGTGGCGGAAGGCCGCCCCGGCCTGCCGCACGTCCCAGGTGGTGACGGGCAGCGGGCGCAGCACGCCCTGCTCGAACAGCGCCACGACGTCGGCAAGCATCCGCTGGATGCGTTCCGGCCCGGCGTGCATCAGGTCGTACGGGGTGTATGTCACGCCGGGGTGCTCGGCCGCCGTCTTCTCCGGGTCGCGGAGGTCGGTCTTGCCCAGCTCCAGGAACCGGCCGCCGCGCGGCAGCAGGCGCAGCGACGCGTCGAGGAACTCGCCGGCCAGGGAGTTGAGCACCACGTCCACGCCGGCGCCGTCCGTGGCCTGGAGGATGTGCTGCTCGAAGTCCAGGGTGCGGGAGTTGGCGATCCGGTCGGCGGCGACGCCCTGTTCGCGGACGGCGGGCCACTTCGGTGGGCTGCTGGTGGCGAAGACCTGGGCGCCGAGGTGGTGGGCCAGTTGCACGGCGGCCATGCCCACGCCGCCGGCGGCGGCGTGCACCAGGACCGTCTCGCCGGCCTTCAGGCCCGCCAGCTCCACGAGCCCGTACCAGGCGGTGAGGAACACCACCGGCACCGAGGCCGCCTGTTCGAACGTCCAGCCGTTCGGGATATGGGCGACCAGCCGGTGGTCGGCGATGGCCAGGGGGCCGAACGACTCCGGCACGAGGCCCATCACCCGGTCGCCCACGGCGAGTCCGGTGACCCCCGTTCCGACCTCGACGACCACGCCCGCCGCCTCGGTGCCCAGCACCGGTTCGCCCGGGTAGAGGCCCAGGCCGATCAGGACGTCACGGAAGTTAAGGCCGGACGCCCGGACGGCGATGCGGATTTGGTCGGGCGCCAGCGGCGCGCTCGCCTTCGGGGCTGGCAGCAGTTGCAGCCCGTCGAGCGTGCCGGTGGGCCGGGCGTCGAGCCGCCAGGGCCCGGACGGTGGCGGCGCCAGCGTCGCGACCGAGGGGCGGGCGAAGCGCGGGGCGTGGAGGGCTCCGGCCCGGATGGCCGACTGCGGTTCGCCGCTGTGGACCGCGACGGGCAGCGCGCGGAGCGACGCCTCGTCGTCGTCGAGGTCGATCAGGAGGATGCGGTCGGGGTACTCGGACTGGGCCGAGCGGAGCAGGCCCCAGATGCCGGCCCGGGCGAGGTCGGCGACCAGTTCGCCGGGGCGGACCGCGACGGCTCCACGGGTGATGACGGCGAGCCGGGAGGACGCGAATCGCTCGTCGGCCAGCCACTGTTGGACGAACGCGAGCACCTGGGACACGGCGGTGTGCACCGCGCGGGCTTCGTGCTCTGCCGCCGGGCCTTCGGGGTCGCCGAGGCAGGGCAACAGCAGCAGATCCGGCGCCGGGCCGTCGTCGGCGGCTACGGTCAGGTCCGGCGCCGCGGCCGCCGTTAGGCCGGCTGCGGCCAGGCCCGCCCGCAGTCCGTGCGGGTCGGCGCCGACCACGGTCCACCGGTCCGGGCCCGCGCCGACCGCCGACTGCGGCAGCTCGGGCCACTCCACGTGCAGCAGCGAGCCCTGCTCGCCCCCGCGCATCCGCTCCAGCTGGTCCATCGCGACCGGCCGCATCACCAGCGACGCGGCCGAGGCGACCGCTCGGCCGGCGCCGTCCGCGACGGTCACGGTCACCGTGTCGTTGCCCCGGGCGGCAAGCCGTACGCGGATGTGCGTCGCTCCGGCCGCCGCCAGCGAGACCCCGGTCCATGCGAACGGGAGGCGCGCCGGGCCGTCGCCGAAGAGATCCGCCAGCCCCAGCGGGTGGGTGGCCGCGTCCAGCAGCGCGGGGTGGATGCCGAACTGTTCGGCCTGCTCGCGGGCTGACTCCGGCAGCGTCACCTCGGCGAAGACCTCGTCGCCCCGCCGCCAGGCGCTCTCGACGCCTCGGAAGGTGGGCCCGTAGCAGTAGCCGGCCTCGGCCATGTCCTCGTAGAAGCCGTCGAGTTCGACGGGTTCGGCGCCGGTCGGGGGCCAGGCGCTCAGCTCGGTGTCGAGGGCGGGGTTGGTGTCGGTGGTGGTCAGGAGACCGCTGGCGTGCCGGGTCCACTCCCGGGGCGTCCCGGTGTCGTCGTCGGGCCGCGAGTGGATCGTGATCGACCGCCGACCCTCCTCGTCCTCGACACCGACCCGAACCTGCACCGCGACGCCGCCCTTCTCGGGCAGCATCAGCGGGGCCTCCAGGGTCAGTTCCTCGATCCGGTCGCAGTCGACCTCATCCCCGGCCCGCACCGCCAGTTCCACGAACGCGGTGCCCGGCAACAGCACCATCCCCGCCACCGCGTGATCCGCCAGCCACGGCTGTGCCCGAAGCGACAGCCAGCCCGTCAACACAGCCGAGCCATCCGGGAAACGCAACGCCGCGCCCATCAGCGGATGATCCGTCGTGTCCAATCCGAGCCCGGCCGGATCACCGCGCCGAAGGCTCGGGGCCAGCCAGTAGCGCTTGTGTTGGAAGGCATACGTCGGCAACTCCACCCGGCGCGCACCCGAACCGGCGAACAACGCCGACCAGTCCACCGACACACCATGGACAAACGCCCGCGCCACCC
>NZ_VDGT01000042.1 GCF_006335015.1 Streptomyces sedi | reverse complement strand
CGGCTGTGGAGTTGCGGAATCGGTTGGGTGCGGCGACGGGGGAGCGGTTGCCGGCGACGTTGGTGTTCGACTATCCGACTCCGTCGGCCCTGGCCGACTATCTCCACACCCAACTCCTCGGCGACCAACAGGGGTTCGACGGAACCCCGCCCGGCGCCGTCGACGACGGCGAGGCCGAGATCCGGCGCGCCCTGGCCACGATCCCGCTGGCCCAACTGCGCCAGGCGGGGGTGCTGGATGTCCTCCTGCGGCTCGCCGAGGCGGATGTCGGCGTCTCCGCGCCGCAGCCCGAGGAGTCGAGCGGCATCGCCGAGCTGGAGGTGGCCGATCTGGTCCGCCTCGCGCTCGACGGCGGGGGCGAGCCCACGGGCGCCGAGGAGGGGAGCGACCGATGACGGTCTCGACCGACGAACTGGTCAGGGCGCTGCGCACCGCGATGCTGGATGCCGAACGGCTGCGGCGGGAGAACCAGCAGCTGACCGCCGCCCTGGCCGAGCCCCTGGCGGTCGTCGCCATGGCCTGCCGCTATCCCGGCGGGGTGACGACGCCGGAAGAGCTGTGGGAGCTGGTCGCCGAGGGCCGGGATGCGGTGTCCCCGTTCCCCGCCGACCGGGGTTGGGACCTTGGCACGTTCCGCCAGCCCGGCCTGCCGGAGGAGTCCGCCACGCTGGAGGGCGGGTTCCTCACTGGCGCGGGCGAGTTCGACGCGGGGCTCTTCGGGATCTCCCCACGCGAGGCGCTGGCGATGGACCCGCAGCAGCGCCTCCTGCTGGAGACCACCTGGGAGGCGTTCGAACGGGCAGGCCTCGACCCGCTTTCCTTGCGCGGCACCACCGCGGGCGTGTTCATCGGCGCGATGCCGTCGGAATACGGCGAAGGCGCGGTGCCCGAGGGCGAGTTCGACGTCGCCGAGGTCACGGGCAACGCCGGGAGCTTCATCTCCGGCCGGCTGGCGTACACGTTCGGCCTTGAGGGGCCGGCCGTCACCGTGGACACGGCCTGCTCCTCCTCCCTGGTGGCGCTGCACCTCGCCGGGCAGGCCCTGCGCCAGGGCGACTGTGACCTTGCCCTGGTCGGCGGGGTTTCGGTGATCTCCAACCCCGGCCTGTTCACCGGCGCCGGTCGGCAGATGACCCTGGCCCGGAACGGGCGGTGCAAGCCGTTCGCGGCAGCCGCTGACGGCCTGGGGCTGGGCGAGGGAGCCGGGGTGCTGCTGCTGGAGCGCCTGTCCGACGCCCAGCGCGCCGGACGTGAGGTGCTGGCTGTGATCCGCGGCACGGCGGTCAACCAGGACGGGGCGTCCAACGGCCTGACCGCCCCGAACGGGCCGGCGCAGCAGCGGGTGATCCGGCAGGCGCTGGCCAACGCGCGCCTCTCCCCGGCTGACATCGACGCGGTCGAGGGCCACGGGACGGGCACCACCCTCGGCGACCCGATCGAGGCGCAGGCGCTGCTGGCCACCTACGGAAGGGACCGGAGGGACGGCCACCCCCTGTGGCTGGGGTCGATCAAGTCCAACATCGGCTATCCCAGGGCCGCTTCGGGCGTCACCGGCGTGATCAAGATGGTGATGGCGATGCGGCGCGGGCTGCTGCCCAGGACGCTGCACGTGGACGAGCCGTCGCGGCATGTGGACTGGTCCGCCGGCGCCGTCGAGCTGTTGACCGAGGCCCGGCCGTGGCCCGAGCGTGGAACGCCACGGCGGGCGGCCGTCTCCGCGTTCGGCATCAGCGGCACCAACGCGCACGCCATCGTCGAGCAGGCCCCGCCCGCCCCCGACCCCGGCGGCCCGGGGCGGCCGATGCCGCAGGTGCCCTGGGTGCTCTCGGCCCGATCGGCGGAGGGAGTGCGGGCGCAGGCCCGACGACTGCGGCAACGGCTCGCAGACGAACCGGAGTCGAATGTCGCCGACGTCGGCTACACGCTGGCGACCGCCCGGGCCCGACTCGACCACCGCGCGGTGGTCCTCGGGGCGAGCCGCGAGGAGCTGCTGGCGGGACTGGGCGCCCTGTCTGAGGGCGAGCCGGGTGACGGCGTGGTCTCCGGCCGGGCACGCGGCGATGTGCGTCTGGCGGCCGTGTTCTCCGACGCCGGCCCCGCGCCGGACGACGCGGGACGCGAACTGCACGCGGCGTTCCCGGCGTTCGCCGAGGCCGTCGAGGAGGTCTACGGCGAGCTGACGTCGCGGTTGGGCCGCGAGGCCCGACCGGCGTGGCTCCTCGGGGAGGGGGCGGGCAGAGCGGCACCGCCGCAGGGCTCCGAGGCGCCACGGGTGGCGCTGTTCGCGCTCCAGGTCGCGCTCTACCGGCTGATGTCCGCGTGCGGTGTCCGGGCCGACGTGGTGGTCGGGCACGGCATCGGCGAACTCGCGGCGGCGCACGCGGCCGGCGTGCTGTCGCTGCGCGACGCCTGCGCCTTGGTCGCCGAGGACGATCGGCTGCGCCGCGAGGCGCCGCACGACGGACCGGAGGCCGGGCTCACGGCGTTCACCCGGGCCGTCGAACGCCGCCCGTTGGCCGCCCCGACCGTCCCGATCGCGTCCGGTACGACCGGCGACGAGGTGCCCGCCGAACAGGTGCGCGCCGCTGCGTACTGGGCGCGGCAGGTCTGGCGTCCCACTGGCTCCCTGCCCGGCGTCCGGCGGCTCGGCGAGCGTGGGGTCTCGGCGCTGGCGGACCTGGGCCCGGGCGGGGGCGTCGTGGACGACGCCGGCCCCGGCCGGGGCGCCGTGCCGCTGCTACGCGGCGACGGCCACGAGGCCCGTGACGTGCTGGAGGCGCTCGCGCGGCTGGCCACGCACGGGCTGGCCGTGCGCTGGGAGGGCGTGTTCGACGCCTCGCGAGCGCGCCGGGTCCAGCTGCCGACGTACGCGTTCCAGCGCGAGCCGTATTGGATGGCCGCGTCCACCCGCCCCCGGCCTGAAGCGGCCGAGACGGCCTTCTGGGAGGGCGTGGAGAAGGGGGACGCCGACGTGGTGGCGCGGGTTCTCGGTGTCGACGAGCCCGGGGAGCGAGCGGCGCTGGCGGCGACGCTGCCGGCGCTGTCGGCCTGGCGACGCGGCCACGGGCAGCAGTGATCAGCAGTGAGAAGGGGAGTGACGTCATGGCAGCAACCGACGGCGAGGGCGACGCGTGGATTCGACGGCTGGGGCCCGGGGCCCCGGGGGCAGCCCGGGTGGTGGCGTTTCCGCACGCCGGGGGTTCCGCCAACGTGTACCTCCCGTTGGCCCGGAGCCTCTCACCCGAGATGGATGTCTTCGCGGTGCAGTACCCGGGCCGGCAGGACCGGATGGCCGAGCAGCTGATAGACAACGTTCCCGAGCTTGCCCAGCAGGTCTTCCGTCGCCTCGTCAGCTGGACGCGCTCTCCTTTGGTTCTGTTCGGACACAGCATGGGCGCGACGGTCGCGTTCGAGGTGGCGCGGCGCCTGGAGCAGTTCGGGTCGGTCCCGCTCGTCGGACTCGTCGTCTCGGGACGGCGGGCTCCCACCATCCAGCGCGATGACGAGGACGTGCACCGCCGTGACGACAGCGAGCTCGTGGCGGAGATCCGCACCCTGAACGGGACGGACCCCGCGTTCCTGGAGGACGAGGAACTGCTGCGGATGATCCTGCCCGTCGTCCGCAACGACTACCGGGCGATCGAGACCTACCGGTACCAGTCGGGCCCCAGGCTGAGCTGCCCGCTCACCGCACTCCTCGGCGACGCCGACCCCAAGGCCGGGATCGACGAGGCGATGGGCTGGCGCGACCACACCACGGGCGCTTTCCACTTCCTCAGCTATCCCGGCGGCCACTTCTATCTCAACGACCGCATCGACGCCGTCGGCAGGCAGATCGCGTCCCTCGCCGTCGCGGGCCAGCCCGTCACCGGCCAGCCCGCGCAAGGGCGTTGACGCCGCACGGCCTGCCGGCGACCGCGTGACAGCGGACGGCGAGACGAGAGAAACCACCGCGCCCGCGCCCTGACCAGGGGCGCGGGCGCGGTGGCCCGGGGGGGGAATGTGGCTTCTACGCCTGGGCGGTGTGTTCGGCGTCCGCGACGCCCTCCTCCTTGGACGCGGTGGAGGGTCGGCCGGGGAGCAACGCGGTGGTCAGAACGGCGCTGAGGATCGCGACGGCACCGGTGGCGATGAGCACCATGGTCATGCCGCTCATATAGGCGTCCCTGGCGCTGGCGGCAAGCGCCGGCAGGTCGAGGCGCTCCGCCACGGCGAGTCCGCCGGCCACCGAGTCGTCCGCCGCGTCCGCCGCAGCCTCGGGCAGCCCGTCCGTGTCGATGTCGTTCGCGTAGCCCTGGGCCAGCAAGCTGCCGAGCAGGGCGACGCCCAGGGCCCCGCCGATCTGACGCAGGGTCATGGTGATGGCGGTGCCCGCCCCCGAGCGCTCGGCCGGCAGGTCGTCCAGCACGGCGTCCATGGCCGGCGACAGTGCCATGCCGATGCCCATGCCGACCGCGGCCAGCCAGACGACGACGAAGCCGTACGAGGTGTCCGTGCCGGTGGTGGCGCCGACAGCCAGCCCGACGCCGGAGAGCAGCAGCCCGACTCCCACCGGAACGCGGTAACCGCCGACCGCCAACCGTTCGCCGAGGGGGGCGCCGATCACGAGGCCGCCGATCATGGGCAGCAGCCGTAGGCCGGTGGCGAACGCGTCGTGCCCCGCGACGTCCTGCAGGTACTGCGGCAGCACGAACAGCATCCCGAGCAGGGTGAAGCTGACGAGCATTCCGGCCAGGCTGGCCCAGAGGAACTGGCGCCGGGCGAACCACCTGAGGTCGATCATCGGCTGCTCGGTGCGCAGCTCCCAGGCGGTGAAGGCGCACAGCAGCAGGGCGGCCAGCGCCAGCGTGCCCAGAACCAGCCCATCGCCCCAACCTCGGTCGGGTGCCTCGATGATCCCGTAGACGAGGATGGCCAGCCCGGCGGTGGACAGCAGCGCGCCCGGGAGGTCGAGTCGCCGTGGGGCGGGGTCGCGCGTCTCGGGCATCAGGAAGACGATCGCCAACAGCGCGATCGCCGCCATCGGGATGTTGATGAGGAAGATCGAGCCCCACCAGAAGTGTTCCAGCAGGTAGCCGCCGATGAGCGGGCCAAGGGGGATGCCCGCGCCGGTGCCCACCACGAGGAGGGACACGGCCCGGCTCCGGTCGTCGGGCCCGAAGAGCGCGGCCACGACGGCGAAGGCGACGGGCAGGATGATGGCACCGCCCACACCCATGCCCGCCCGGGCGGCGATGACCACGCCGGCCGAGTCCCCCCACGCCGCCAGGGCCGACGCGGCGGCGAACAACACGAGGCCCACGACCAGCAGCAGCTTCCGGCCGTACTTGTCGCCCAGCGCGCCGCAGGTCAGCATCAGGCCCGCCAGCACCACGACATAGGCATTGACTATCCACTGAAGGGCATCGGTCCCCACCGACAACTCGCCGGCGATCGTCGGCAACGCCACATTGAGGATGGTGATGTCGAAACCGATGGTCAGCGCGGCAAGCACCAGGGCTGCCAGAGCCCACCATCGCCGCGGGTTGTCCCATTGCTCCATGGGGGTTCCAATCAGTCGACAGTTCCTGTCGACATCGCTGCTAGCCGATCAATGCCTCTGAAACGCTATCATCGGCGATCGTCGATTGAAAAGTGGCGACGTCATGGTTGGTAGTGGCCCGTGCGCACACGACGGGGGGCGGCACTCCTGCCCACCGCCCGACCCTGGCGTCTCACACCCGCAACGCCTCGTACCTCACCCCCGTCAACTCCTCGCTCCGTTCCCAGAGTCGCTTCGCCATCGTGTCGTCCCTGGTCCACTTCGCTCGCCAGGAGCGGGTGGGCCGGCCACGCCAGCCCTGGATGCGAGGCCCGATGAAAGCGTTGGGCTCCACGCCCGGCGCGGTAGCGGCGAACAGCGTCGGCAACGCGCCCTGCTCGGCGGACTGTGCGAGCAGCCGGTACGTCAGCGTGGTGAAACGCTCGGCGAATCTGCGGCCTTCCAACCGGGGTGCGGCGTACTGGAGGTTCGTCGCGGCGTAGCCGGGGTGGGCGGCGGCGGCCATCACATCGGCACCGGCCGCGTCGATGCGGCGGGCCAGCTCGTGCACGAAGAGGAGGTTCGCCGACTTCGACCGCGAGTACGTGGTCCAGCGGTTGTAGCGGCGCTCACCGTGGAGGTCGTCGAGATTCACCTGCCCGCCGAAGTGGGAGATGCTGGAGAGGGTGACCACCCTGGCCCCCTGTGCTGCCAGGAGCTTCGGCAACAGCAGGCCGGTGAGCGCGAAGTGGCCGAGGTGGTTCACCCCGATCTGCGTCTCGAAGCCGTCGGCGGTCCGGCCGTACGGCATGGCCATCACGCCGGCGTTGTTGATCAACAGATCCAGCCGCTCACCGTCCAGCTCCTCGGCGAAGGCCCGCACCGACTTCAGGTCCGCGAGGTCCAGTGGCCGGAACTCCACCTCAGCGCCCGGCACTTCGGCCAGCAGCCTGTCCTGCGCCTCGCCGCCCCGCTGGCCGCTGCGGCAGGCCAGCACCACCCTGGCGCCGTGTCGGGCAAGCTCGCGTGCGGTGGCGTAGCCGAGGCCGCTGTTCGCCCCGGTGACCACGGCCCGCCGGCCGCTCAGGTCGGGAATGTCGCCCGCCGTCCAACCGCCCATCTGCGCATGTCCTTTCGTCGAGTCCTGTGTGATCGGCCTGTGCTTGGGGTGCGCTCACGCGTCCATGAGGCGCTTGAGATCGGTCGCGTACTTCTCGATGAGGGACTTCGCCACGTGGGGGACGTCCCTGTCCTCGCCGATCTCCTCGGCCTGGACAGCCGTGCGGAAGCGGTCCGACGGCACGGCGGGGGCACCCATGGCCGCCTCGGGGTTCCGGAGCACGTGCAGGAGCGGCTGTGCCGAGTGCCGTTGCCGCGCCTCGGACATCGCCTTCATCGCCGACTCGAACCGGGTGATCCAGTCCTGGTAGTCGTCCACCCGCTCGATCCGATGACCGGCCTCCACGAGCCAGTCGACGAAGGTGTCGAGCGAGACCCCGTCGTCGTGCGAGTTCACCAGGCTGAACGTCCGGTAGCCGGCTGTGATGCCCGCGCCCAACGTCACGATGGCCTCGGCGGCGAAGTCGACGGGCAGTCCGTCGTAGTGCGGCCGGGGGCCATCCGCTCGGTGGGCGGTGGGGTAGAAGGAGCGCGGCGCCACACCTGTGGCGAGCAGGCTGAAGAGAAGGCGGCTGAACATGTCGGAGACGTTCACCTGCCCGCGGTAGCGGCTGTGCGCGAGGACCATGCTGGAACGGAAGGTCGCGACCGGCAGCCCGCACAGCTCGTGGGCCTCGCGGAGGAGCACCTCGCCCGCCCACTTGCTCGTGGTGTAGCCGACGCCGTACCCGCCGTCGACGGCCTGGACCGGGAGGGCGAGACGCACGTCCGCGTCCTCGTCGACGGCCGGTCGCCCGGGGTGGGACGTCGCGACGACCGCGCTGGAGACATAGGTGACCGGCTTGATCCGGTGGGTCAGCGCCAGCTGGACCACCTCCGCCGTTCCCAGGACGTTCGCCTCGAACAGGTGCTGGTACGGGAGCACATGGTTCACCAGCGCGCCGGCGTGCACGATGACGTCCACCTCCTCCGCCAGCCGACCCCACGTCTCCTCGTCCAACCCGAGTCGGGGCTCGGCGATATCGCCGTTCACCACCTCCAGACGCTCGGCCGCCAGCCTTTCGTACGTACTGAGCAGCTCCGCGTCCCCGCTGTCGAAGGACTCGTCGAGGCGTCGCCGCGCGGCGGCGGCACTCGAACCGCGCACCAGGCAGACCAGCCTCCCGCCCGTGTTCGCCAGGCGCTGGAGCCACTCAAGGCACAGGAAACGGCCGATATAGCCGTTCGCGCCGGTCAGCAACACCGTGCGGGGCAGGTCCACCGGGCGGGCGAGGCCCTTGGCGTCGGCGAGGGTTCCCGCGTCAAGGAACTTGTCCAGCGTCAGATCCGTCGCGCGGACCTCGGTGCTGTCCTCGCCGTGCACGGAGGTGAACGTGGGCCGCCGCACCCCGTCGCCACGCGTTGCCTCGACATGGTCCGCCATGGCGGCCACGGTCGGGGTGCTGAACAGGACCCGCAGCGACAGCGTTTCGCCGCCGAGGGCATCCCTCAGCCGAGCGATGACCTTCGTGGCCAACAGGGAGTCGCCGCCCAGGGCGAAGAAGTCGTCGTACACCCCGACCTGTTCGACCTGGAGTACCTCAGCCCACACCGTGGCGATGGTTTCCTCCAACTGCGTGCGCGGGGCGACCGATTCGCCGGCCGGACGGACGGGGGCGGTGTCGAGCGCGGCCAGGGCCCTGCGGTCGACCTTCCCGTTGGCCGTCAACGGCAGGGCGTCCAGGGCGACGAAGGCGCCCGGGATCATGTGCTGTGGCAGCCGCTGCGCCAGGTGGTCACGAAGCTCCTCGGCGGTGGGGGGAGTGGCCGCACTCGTGGTGATGTAGGCGGTGAGGGCGTGGTAGCCGGGGTGGTTGGGGTGGGGGGTGGGGGTGACGATGGCGGTGTTGATGTGGGGGTGGTGGGTGAGGTGGGTTTCGATGTCGCCGAGTTCGATGC
>NZ_VDGT01000041.1 GCF_006335015.1 Streptomyces sedi | reverse complement strand
GCGGGATATTGCGCGGCAAGCCGCGCAATACGGATGCGTCGCCGCAAGCGGCGACGCGTTTTCCCGCGCAAGCGCGGGAAAAGCATTCCGCAAGCGGAATGCAAACCGCAGTGAAGCCTTTTCGCGCAAGCGCGAAAAGGCGGAGTCCCGCAAGCGGGACTCTAAAAGAAGCTGGCTACGGGATGGGGGCGCGGGGTGGTGATGCACTGTGTAGGGATTGGGGGTTCGGGTCACTACTCCGCGTTGGGTGACGCTGGGTGGTGGGGGCGTTGATCGGGTTTGATCTCGCACTGGAGGAGAGACCTGAGGGGCCGTGCGAAGGAGTAGACCCGGCCCATGCTATCACGCGATGGATGCGCATGAGGGTTGACCTGATGGTTTGTCATGCCTGGTACGAACCCCCATTTCCAGGATGATGCATCGCAGTGATGCACTGTGTATGCTCTGGTTTCAGAGGCTTACCACTCTTACATGCATTCGATCCCTGCTCCCTCGGGAGGAGTCTGTCCCGTGGCTATGTCGAGACATGATCTACGCAATCATCAGATCGAGGCTGTCGACGCCGTTGTGAGCGGCTTCGACATGCCTCCGAGCGGAATCCCTGCGAATGGCCTTCGAGGGCAGCTCATTTCCGCTTGTGGCACGGGGAAAACTATCATGGCGGCGTTCGCCGCGCGGGAGATGCTGCCGCGTGGGCGCATTCTGGTGGTGGTGCCGACGTTGGATCTGCTGTCCCAGACGGTGCGGGAGTGGCGGCGGGTCGGGCATACCGGGCCGGCGGTGGCTGTCTGCTCTCTCCAAGAGGGCCCGCGGCTGTGGAACTTGGGGGCGCGGGCGACGACGAACCCGGTGCGCTTGTCGTTGTGGCACGGCACGGGCCAGGTGGTCGTCTTCGCGACCTACGCCTCACTTCCCGTGTTGGAGGAAGCGTTCACCGGCGTCTACGGGCAGCAGCTGGCGCCGATGGACCTGGTGGTCGTGGATGAGGCGCACCGCACCGCCGGCTCCCTGGGGAAGCAGTGGGCGCGGGTGCACGATCAGAGGGCGATTCCGGCGGCGCGGCGGTTGTATCTGACGGCGACGCCGCGGATCTGGCAGGAGCGGGCCCCGCATTGGGAAGTTGCGGAGGGGGTGCGTGACCGGCTGCCGAGGGAGTTGGCCGCGGGTATGGACGACGAGGCTGTGTTCGGTCCGGTCTTCTACAAGCTGTCGTTGGCGTCGGCGGTTACCCGGGGTCTGCTGGCGCGGTACCAGATCATCGTGTTGGAGCTGAAGGATCCGGTTGTCACGCCCGCGCGGTTGATGAGTGAGGAACGGCGCGGCGAGGAGGTGCGTGGGCAGCGTCTGGCGGCGTTGCAGGCCGGTCTGCTGCGGGCCATGGCTGAACACGGCCTCAATACGTGCATCACCTTCCACCACCGGACTATAGAGGCCCAGGCCTTCGCCGAGGGCCTGGCAGCGGTCGCGGGCAGGCTCTATGCCGACCAGCCGCAGACCTATCCGAAGAGGGTCTGGGGGGACTGGCTGTGTGGCGAGCACGAGCAGGAGCACCGGCAGTTGGTGTTGGCCGAGTTCGGGTCCACCGTGCGGCGCGCGGTGCTGTCCAACTGCCGTGTCCTTGGGGAGGGCGTCGACATCCGGGCGGTCGACAGCGTCGCTCTGATCGATCCGAAGGGCGCGCCGCACGACATCGTTCAGGCCGTCGGCCGTGCTCTGCGGCAAAAGCCGGGTGAGGGGAAGGTGGCGTCGCTGATTGTGCCGGTCTTTCTGCGTGCGGATGAGGTGCCGGAGGACATGTTCACCTCCAGCTCATACCGTCCTTTGGTCAAGGTATTGGAAGGGCTTCGGGCGCATGATGAGGAAGCTGTGGAATTGCTTGCCATTCCACAGGAGCCGCAGAAGGGCATAGTTGAGCCGTCGATCTTCATCGGTCCGAAGCCGGAGGAAGGCGAGGAGGAATCTCGTGTGTTGTTGCGTTTCGCGGCGCGGCGTGACCCGGCGATGGTCGCGCGGTGGGTGTCGTTCAACGTGATCGACACCGAGCGGCAGGACTGGGCCCGCGGCTGGGAAGCCCTCCGCCGGTACGTCGAACGCGAGCAGCACGCCCGCGTCCCCTACGGCCACCGTGAAGGCGCCTTCCCCCTGGGGCAGTGGGTCGCGGAACAGCGGCGCGCCTACCGGGCCGGAGAGATGAGCGGGCAGCGGGCCCGCCGGCTGGAACAGCTCGGGATGGTGTGGTCCGAGGTCGACGAGCGGTTCCAGGAGAACCTGGAAGCCGCGAAGGCGTACTACGAGGAGCGCTGGAGTCTCTGCGCTCCGAGGACCGCCACAGCTCTCGACAGGCCGTTGGGGCAGTGGTTGGCCAACCTACGCCGACCCGGCGCGTTGGACGGGCGCCCCGAGTGGGAGACGGCACTTCGCGCGATCGACCCTCACTGGAACCCGGCCTGGCCAGCGAGCTGGCAACGCCACTACGCCGCCCTGCACAGCCTCGCCACCGAAGAGACCGGCTCGATACACATCAACCCCGGGGTCACGGTCCATGGGATGGACATCGGGCGCTGGTTGACCAAGCAGACCCAGCCCACGGTGTGGGCCAAACTCCTCCCCGGGCAGCGGGAGCTCTTGGAACAACTCGGGGTCACCCCGCTCAAGACGGCACCCGCAGTGGCGCCAGGGAAGACCGTAGCGGTCCCCGGGGCGGCCGGCGAGGAAGACGCGGGAAACGTGGAAGGCGAAGAAGGCGCGAGGCCTGCGGCATTCGGCGTCCTCCCGGCAGCCACGAAGCCCACCGCAGGGCGCGGCAGCGCCTCCTTCCAGCGGGGGGTCGCCGCCGCCCGCCAATACCTCGCCCGCGAAGGCCACCTCACCGTGTCCCGAGGACACATCGAACACCTGACCCTCAACGCCGACAACGACCAGGAGCAGCAGACCGTCGCCGTGAAACTCGGGGTATGGCGCTCCAACATGCGCAGCAGGCGCCACACCCTGCCACCCGAACAACAAGCCGTGCTGGAGGAGTTGGGGCTGTAGCCCGGCCCGGCCACCAGCGCCCCGACACCCCCATCGTCGTAGAGGGCGATCATGGCGGGGACGAGGTCGGGCCGTGCGGGTTCCGACGCGAAACCGGTGGGAGACCTGGGCTCGGTGCATCAGTGCGCTGTGGGCGTCATCGGTGGCGGTGAACAGTTGTCCGGGGTCTTCGCCTTCGGCAGCCAGTTCGTAGGCGATGCCGGCCACACGCAACAGCTCGTTGACCAGGGCCTGCCAGCCCCTCCGAGTCGACGAGTGCAACCTCGATAACCAGCGAAGCATTTGAGGGTCTCGTCCGGAGTTCACACGTTCAGGTAGTCCTGCGGTCCAGGGCTCACTGTCGGTGGATGGCTCCACGACAATCGGTGTTGGCCCACGGAGGCCGCCGCTGATCCGATGGAGGTCATGATGTCCGCTCAGTCACCCCGTCAGCTTCCCGCTCAGGATAGCGAGGAGTACGGCGAGAAGATGATCGTGAGCGCTCACACCGGCGGGGTACTCGTCCCGGACCTACTTGTCGCCAAGCGCCAACATCTCAAGGCCCTGCGGGAGGATCACGAGCGGCTCCAGGACCGCCACCGGTTCCTGCTCGCCCCGGCAGGAGAGGGAACCGTCACCATCCGGCACGTGCGTTTCGGGCGCTTCGTGGAGCCGCTGCGCAAGGCCGAGGGCAGTGCCGTGTACGACAACATTCGTTTCCAGGGCCCGGTGCTGTTGGAAGACGAGCAGTTGCGGGAGTCCCGCAACAGATGGGAGATTCGGCGCCGGGGTGACTTCTGCCAGATCGGGCTGGCCGGCACCGCCTACGTGCTGGGTCTCACGCACCCGGACCACACGGACAGTTGGGTGACGCTGCTCGATCCGTGGTGGAGCATGGACCGGCTGTGGCTTGTCCACGATCTGCCGGACGTCCAGGCATAGTGGGAAGGGCATGATGGGGAAGACGGTCTTCCCGTCTCCTCCTCCCCCACTGGCGACCAGCCCGTTCCGTTGCCCCCTCCAACCCGGGCCCCCCACCCCGACACCCACGCCACCTACCGAACCGCCGGATCTGGGGCCCTGGTGTCAGCACCTAGCGCGTGTCTCAGAAGTGGATCAAGGGCGTGCCATGATCACTTCTCGTGGCTCGAAAGGATCTGACAGACGCTCAGTGGGTGGTGCTGGAACCGTTGCTGCCGAAGGGCATCAAACCTGGTCCACATCTCGGTGGGCTCGACGATCGCCCGCGCGCACCAGCACGCAGCGGGAGCCCGAAAAAGGGGAATCTGCACGTCGAGCCGCCCGGCGGCGTCTTCGTCGGGCCTGACGACCACGGGCTCGGGCGCTCGCGGGGCGGGCTGACCACCAAGCTCCATCTTGCGGTCGAACAGGCCCAGAAGCCGATGTCACTTGTGATCACAGCTGGCCAGCGCGGTGACTCCCCGCAGTTCCAAGTCGTCCTGGGCCATGTCCGGGTGCCCCGTGTGGGACCGGGGCGCCCGCGCACCCGGCCGGACAAGGTCCGTGCGGACAAGGCATATGGCTCCCGTGCGAACCGCGCTTACCTGCGCAAGCGCGGGATCTGCCGCACGATCCCGGAGAAGCGCGATCAGATCGCGAACCGCAAGAAGCGCGGCTCCCGCGGCGGCCGGCCGACGAAGTTCGATACCGAGGACTACCAGGGGCGCCACGCGGTGGAGTGCGGCATCAACCGCCTCAAAAGACACCGAGCGGTGGCAACGCGATACGACAAGCTCGCTGTCCGCTACGAGGCCACCCTTCACATCGCCGCGATCAACGAGTGGCTGTGATCGCTCGTGAGCCAGGCCCACGGCCTGGCTCATGAGCCCGCCGTCACTCGGCGGTGAGCTTCGCGATATCGGGGGCGTAGACGGTCATCCAGTGCGGGCGCAGCCGGTAGAAGACCACGTCGTTGTCCCAGTCGAAGGCGTCGTCGCCGTAGAAGTCCTTGAAGTACGCGAGCAGCTCTGGCCAATCCGCAGCCGGCTCGCCGTCCTCGGGGTTGAGGGTCTCCACCATGCCGTGCGTGAACACGCCCAGGTCCTCGCCGCGCATGTGCGCGACGCTGGCGGCGGGGCGGGCGGTGAGGTGGCGGGCCTTGGCGGCGCTGCGCGCCGTGCCGAAGTACCACTTGCCGTGCAGGAAATGCCCGTCCACGCCGCTGATCCGCGGCTCGCCCTTCGCCGTCACAGTGGAGAGGGCGAGCGTGCACATGCCGGTCAGGATCTCGGTGAGCTGCTCTGCGGCCAGGGTGCGCTCGGTGATGATCGAACGGAGGTGGGCGGTGGAGCGGGACAGGGAGGCTTCGAGCAGGGCTTGGAGCTCGTTGAGTTCTTCGGGGGTTTCACGCATCGGGCCACTGTAGCCAGGGGCGCCCCATCCCGGCGCCGGAGGCAACAGCGCCTCGTGGCCCACTGGTCGCCCCTCAGTTCTCCACCAGCCGCCCAGAGCCGTTTCACGACAATGATCCACTTCTGAAACACGCCCTAGCTGTTGCGGGTCAGAACGTTGTTGACAGGTGAATCGTCCTCTGGATGGTCTGCCCGCTCCCGGGCATCGACGAGTTCGTCCCAGTGCTCGGCGGTCCAGGCGTAGACGTCCAGGAGGACGGCGAGGAGGCTTTGCCCGAGTGGGGTGAGGCTGTAGCCAGGGGAATCTGCGTCGGCGTCGCGGGTGATGAATCCGTCGCGGTCGAGTGACCTCAGTGCTCGGGTGAGCTCTTTCGGGCTGGTCCTCGGCAGTGCCCTGCGCAGCTCGCTGAACGGCTGCGCTCCTTCGCCGAGCAGACGCGTGATCAAGGGTGCCCACTTGTTCTGCATCCGAATGGGCAGCATTGAAGAGGGACATAGTTCGTCGAACGTCTCGGGTGGGAGTCGGCTCATAGTCCAAGGGTAGGTACCCAATCGGTAACCGGGGGCTCGCCTAGCGTCGAGCCCATGGTGACGATCGTGGTCTTCGGGGCAGGCGGAAAGACCGGCAGCAGCGCAGTGGCCGAGGCGGCCTCACGTGGGTACCACGTGACTCCGTTGAGGAGTGCGGACGCGGACATCACGGACCCGCAAGCGGTGGCGCGTGCCGCATCTGGGCACGGCGTCGCGATCGCAGGTGTGGCACCTGCTGGGGCTGACCCGGGAGGCTTCTTCCCAGCCGTGGCCAACGGTCTGGTGACCGGGTTGCGGAAGGCGGGGGTCTCCCGGTTGGTGTGGGTGAGCATCGCCTCGCTGCTGCCCGATGCCTCCGGGGTCGCGCCCGTCGACACCAACAGCTTTCCCGCGGAGTACCGGCCCTTCTCGCTGGCGCACCGCACCGCGCTGGAGACGTTCGAGGCGTCTGGTCTGCGGTGGACAGCGGTGAGCCCTGCGGGAGACTTCGCCCCGGACAGGTCGCCCACCGGCGGATACGCCCTCACCGAGGTCGGCGACCTGACCACTCGAATCACCCATGCTGACCATGCGCGCGCGCTGGTCGACCTGGCTGAGCGGTCTGGCGTGCGCGGAGCGCATCTCGGGGTGGTCCCGCGATCTCCCGGCGCGGCAGGATCCGTTGCGGGCAGGGTGGGCCATCGGTGACTCACCGCAACGCGCCCCTGTCGTGCGAGGGCCGCCGTCGTCTGATGGAACGCTGTGCGAGTCGGCCGATCGCCTACGTGGCAGCCGGGATGGGGATCTCGCGGGGGTGCGCGTTCAAGTGGGTGTATCGCTATCGTCGCCACGGTGAGCTGGGTCTGCTGGAGCGTTCCTCGACAGCCGAGCAACAGCCCACGGCGACGGCCGCCGAGGTCGGTGTCCGCCTATGCTCAGGGTCATGGCATTGGAATGGGAGCAGATCATCGTCGACTCCGCCGACCCCGTCGCTCTCGGGCGCTGGTGGGCCGAGGCTCTCGGGTGGGTGGTGGTCGACGAGTCGGAGGAGATCATCGAGATCCGGTCTGAGCCGGATCGGATGCCGGGTCTGCTCTTCGTGCCTGTCCCGGAGGGCAAGTCGTCGAAGAACCGGCTGCATCCCGACTTCCGCCCCGACGACCAGGAGGCCGAGGTCGCCCGGCTGCTGTCCCTCGGTGCCCGGCGTGCCGACGGCGTGGAGGACGGGCAGCGCTGGGTGACCCTTCTGGACCCGGAGG
Source organism: Streptomyces sedi (assembly GCF_006335015.1). Classification (GTDB taxonomy): domain Bacteria; phylum Actinomycetota; class Actinomycetes; order Streptomycetales; family Streptomycetaceae; genus Streptomyces; species Streptomyces sedi. Next base: position 2,138 of record NZ_VDGT01000041.1, on the reverse strand, counting down.
GCAACGAGTTCTGCGTCCTGGGCAACCGCGGGAGCTGAGCGGGTCCCGTCGCGCGTCGCGAGGGTCAGGGGTGCGCCTCGTCGGGGTCGCCGGACGGTCGGGGCGGCCGGTCCGTGTCCGTGCGTGTGACGGTGACCGTGGCGCCCGCGGCTTCCAGGCGTTCGGTCGCCTTCTCGGCGGTCCCCGCCGTGACGTTCCGGAGTAGGGGTGTCGGTGTCTTCCGCAGCCGGGCCTTGGCCTCCGTGAGGGGGAGGGTGGGGATGAACTCGCGCAGGACCCTGATGACCTGGAGTTGCCTTTCGCCGGGGGCTTCGAGGATGAGGTCGACCTTGTCGGTCGGGGTGATGAGGCCGACGGGGCGCAGGACGAAGGCGGTCGTCTCGTTCTCCGGTGTCGTCACCTCAAGCCCGGTGTCGGCCAGCAGTTCCGCGATGAGGGCCGGGTCGCCCGACCATCGCACGAACAGCTCGTCCACCAGGTCGCCGCGCGCGTCGAAGGCGTCGTGGCTCTGGGTGTCCCAGAAGACGGCCTTGGGGTGCGCGTCGGCGGTCTGTGTGAAGACGATCTCCCAGCAGCCGGAGGGTGTGGGCCACAGGGCGGGGGCGGCGAAGTAGCCGTGTTCGGCGAGGCGGTCGAACGCCCGGGTGATCCGGAGGAGGTCGGAGGGGCTGTCGGTGGCCAGGCAGACGACGGTGCCGTCCTCCGGTGCGAGTGTGCCGTTCTCCGCGGCCAGCAGCCTCTGCCGGGTGGCTTCGTATTTCGCGGCCCACTTCGCGTCGTCCGTGTCCGGCACGTCGTCGTTCTCGTCGGGCCGGCGGGCGGGGACGGAGGCGACGAGCCCTGCGCGGGCGAGGGTCGACTGGAGCATGGGGGTGACGCCTCCCCGGTAGCGGAGGGTGATGTCGGCGCGCTGGGTGCCGTCCGGGCCGAAGTGGGCGGCGAGGTCGCTCGGCGGGTTCAGCAGTCCGCCGGTGCCGATGTCGGAGGCGAAACGTTCGGAGTCGACGATCTGCCAGTAGTCGGCGGCCAGCCGGTCGAGTGCCCGGTCGAAGTCGTCGCGGTGCGGGCGGTGGTACATGGCAACTCCTCGCCTGGTGGTGCGGGGCGGCGCGTCGCCGGCCGTGCCAGCGGGGGCGGGCCGCCGACCGTGTGAACTGAGGTCCTCAACTCCCGGGTGCGTTCCTACCATTGGCTACGGATGCGCCGACGGGAGGTGGGCGGGGCGTGACCGGGTGGAGGGGTGTCTCGGGCGTGGGGGTGTCGGGCGCCGAGGTGGTGGGGGTGCGCGTGTGCAGTGCCTGGAGGAGGCGCAGTAGCGGGGGGTCGGCGGGCCGGGTGGGACCGCGAGGGAGGTGGTCACGGAGGGCGCGGACAACGGCCGCGGTGCGAGGCGTGGCATCCGTGGCAGGGGGCCGACTTCGTAGAAGACGGTCCAGGAGGGTGCGGTGGCGGTCGCGATCGCGGTGAGCGTCGTCTGGAGGTCGGTGAACGGCGGGCCCTGGGGCGGTGCGGCTCCGGCCTGCCGGATGGCTCTTCGGATCAGGTCGTGGAAGGGGGCGTTGTGCTCGCGCGGGCCGAGCCGCAGCGGCAACGCGGACAGCGCGTCGAGGCCGAGCACCGGCCGGTCCGCCAGCGGATGGTCGGCCGGCAGCGCCGCGTACAGCGGATCGCGCCACACCTCCAGCAGTTCAAGTCCTGGAGCGGCGGAGGCGGCGCGTACCAGCGCTGCGTCGAGCTCCCCGGTGCGCACCGCCTCCAACCGTTCGGAGACCGGCAGCCGCCGTAGCCGGACCTGCCACTTCGATGCTCGGGCGGCGAGTTCGCCGACCATCTGGTAGACCCGGTCGCCGGGTCCTTGCACGGTGCCCAGCCGGAGGACCCCGTCGTGGCCGCTGGTGATGTCGGCCGCCACCTGCCGGGCGCGGTCCGCGGCGGCGAGTATCGCCTAGTACTGCAACCGCATCTGGGGTGACGATCAGCGTCGGTCGTCGTTGGTGTCACTGTGTGCTGTTGAGGTGACGGTCGAGCAGGTTGAGTCTTGGTCCGAGGGGATAGCCGGGCTGCATGCCCGGTTCGCCCACCGTTTCGGCAGGTCCGAGCCGCGTGAACGGGCACTGGACTACCTGGAGGGGCTGGTC
>NZ_VDGT01000040.1 GCF_006335015.1 Streptomyces sedi | reverse complement strand
TCCACCTCACCCAACACAGCCACCACCCGCTCCACCGGCCACCCCGGATCCACCGGCACATAAAACCCCCCAGCCTTCGCCACCGCCAACAACACCACCACCGCATCAACCCCAGCAGACATCACCACCCCCACCCCACACTCCGCACCCACACCACGACCCAACAACCACCGCGCCCACCCATTCACCCGCGCATTCAACTCCCCATACGACAACTCCACCCCACCACCAACCACCGCCACCGCACCCGGAACACACCTCACCCGCTCCTCAAACAACCCCACCAACCCACCAGAAACCCCAAACCCACCACCCACCACACCCCCACGACCCCACCCCAACACCAACCCACGCTCACCCTCCGACAACACATCCACACCACCCACCAACACACCAGAACCCCCCACCACCACACCCAAAACCCGCTCCAGGCGCCGGGTGATCTCCTCGGCCCGCTCCTCGTCGAAAAGGTCAGCGGCGTACTGAAGAGTCCCGTTGATTCCGTTGGGAGTTCCGTCGGGCGCGTAGGTCTCCGTGAAGGTGAAGGCGAGGTCCACCTTCACACGCTCGGTGTCCGCCGGATATGCGGAGACGTCGAGCCCGGAGAGTTCCGAGATGCTCTCTACCGCCTCGGCCTGTTCCGCGCTGTTGAAGGTCAACATGACCTGGAAGAGCGGGTGACGGGAGAGCGAGCGAGTCGGGTTGAGGATTTCCACCAGGCGCTCGAACGGCACGTCCTGATGCGCGTACGCCCGCAGATCGGCGGTCCGTACCCGGTCCAGGAGTTCGCCGAAGGACGGATTTCCCGACACGTCCGTGCGCAGCACCAGGGTGTTCACGAAGAAGCCCACGAGTTCCTCGGTGGCCTCGTCCGTCCGCCCGGCGATCGGCGTTCCGATCGGGATGTCCTCGCCGGCTCCCAGCCTGGACAGCAGTGTGGCCAGCGCCGCCTGCATCACCATGAACGGCGTCGCACGCCGTTGCCTGGCGAGGTTGCCCAACTGGCCGTGTACCTCGGCCGGGATGGTGAACTCGACGCGTCCGCCCCTGTGGGACGCGACGGTCGGTCGCTGCCGGTCGGTGGGCAGGGGGATTTCCTCGGGGAGATCCGCGAGGTGCTCGCGCCAGTAGGCCAGCTGTCGGGAGATCTCGCTGTCCTGGTCACTCTCCTCGCCGAGGATCTCGCGCTGCCAGAGGGCGTAGTCGGCGTACTGCACCGGGAGTGGTGTCCACGGCGGTGCCTCGCCGTCCACGCGCGCGCCGTACGCCGCGACGAGGTCGCGGGCGAGCGGGCCCATCGACCATCCGTCGCCGGCGATGTGGTGGACCACCACCGCCAGCACGTGATCGTCGGGCGAGAGCCGCAGCAGCCAGCCTCGTACCGGCAGGTCGACGGAGACGTCGAACGGTTGGCGCATCAGGTCGCCGAGCGTCTCGGGGAGTTCGTGTTCCGCGACCGGGAGCACGGGCAGTTCGGGGCGGGCGTTCTCGACGGCGCGGACGAACTGCCACGCCTCGCCCCCGCCCTCGCCGTCACCGAAACCAGCACCAGCACCGGCACCGGCACCAGCACCAGCACCAGCACCGTCCTGGACGAAGACGGTGCGCAGCACCTCGTGCCGACGGACGACGTCCGCGAGTGCGGCGCGCATCGCCTCGGCGTCGACGGGGCCGCGCAGGCGCAGGGCCACGGGGATGTGGTAGGCGGCGTTGTCCGGTTCGAGGCGGTTGAGGAGCCACAGCCTGCGCTGCGCGAACGAGACGGGGAGGCGTTCCGGGCGCGGGCGGGGGCGGAGTGCGGGCCTGGCGGTGTGGGCGCCACCGACCGCGCCACCGACCGCGTTGCCGCCCCCGTTTCCGCCCCCGGTGGGGAGCGCGGTGGCGAGTGCGGCGACGGTGGGGTGTTCGAAGAGTTCACGGAGCGCGAGTTCCACACCCAGTGTCGAGCGGATGCGGCTGACCAGCTTGCCGGCGAGCAGCGAGTGGCCGCCGGCGGCGAAGAAGTCGTCGTGGATTCCGATGCCGGGCCGGCGCAGCACCTCGGCGAAGAGGCCGAGGAGGATCTCCTCACGCGGGCCGCGGGGGCCGCGCGGGCGCCGGGACCGGTCGCCGGGGGTCGGCTCGGGGGCGGGGAGGGCGGCGCGGTCGAGCTTTCCGTTGGGCGTGAGCGGCAGTTCGGGCAGGGCGACGAAGGCGGTGGGCACCATGTGAGCGGGCAGCGAGGCGGCCAGGTGGGTGGTGAGTTCCCGGGTGGCTTCCCAGGTGAGTTCCCGGTGGTCGGTTTCGGGCTCCGACGGCACGAGGTAGGCGACGAGTCGGGGGTCGTGGGTGTCGTCCTGGTGCAGCGTGACGACGCACTGGGCCACGGAGGGGTGGCCGGCGAGGGCGTGGGCGATCTCGGCGGGTTCGATGCGGAAGCCGCGCAGCTTGATCTGGTCGTCGGCGCGGCCGAGGTAGGCGAGGGTGCCGTCGTCGAGCCGTCGGGCCAGGTCGCCGGTGCGGTACATGCGTGCGCCCGGCGCGCCGAAGGGGCAGGCGACGAAGCGTCCGGCGGTCAGTCCGGGCTGGCGGGCGTAGCCGCGGGCGAGCTGGGGCCCGGCCAGGTAGAGCTCTCCGGTGACGCCGGGGGGAACGGGGCGCAGGAAGCTGTCGAGGACGTAGGCGGCGGCGTTGTCCAGGGGGTGGCCGATGACGGGCTGGGGCGTGGCGTCGAGGGCGGAGGAGATGGCGTCGACGGTGAACTCGGTGGGGCCGTAGTAGTTGTAGGAGGTGGTTTTCGGGGTTTGGCGGAGCGTGGTCCACAGGGTGGCGTCGGCGGCTTCGCCGCCGAGGAGGAGCACGGCGGGGTGGTGCTGGTCGTCGTCGAGGAGCCCGGTGTCGACCAGTTGCTGTGCGTAGGTGGGTGTGAGGTCCATGAAGTCGATGCCGGCGCGGCGGACGTAGGCGACGAGCCGTTCGGGGTCCCGCCGGGTGTCGTCGTCGACGAGGTGCAGCTCGTGGCCGGCGACCAGGCAGAGCACGCCTTCGAGTGAGGTGTCGAAGGAGAGGGAGGCGGTGAGGGCGGCGCGGAGCCGTGGGCGGCCGGTGGCGTGGGGGTCGATGATGCCTCGCCGGTTGGCGTGGAAGAAGTGGGTAAGGCCTCGGTGTTCGATGACGACGCCCTTGGGGCGGCCGGTGGATCCGGAGGTGTGGATGACGTAGGCGGCGTGCCGGGGGTGGAGGGGCGCGCGCCGGTCGGTGTCGGTGGGGTCGTGGTGGGGCATGTCCGCGAGGTCGCGCAGGGTTTCGCGCGCGTCCAGGGCGATGCGGGGCGCGGGGTGTGGGGGGATGGTGGTGGTGCCGGTGGTGAGGACGATCGCGGGGCGCGACTCCTCCAGCAGGGTGGCCAGCCGGCTGGTGGGCTGGTCGGTGTCGAGCGGGAGGTAGGCGGCGCCGGCCTTGAGCGTGGCGAGCATGGCGACGAGGGATTCGGTGCCGCGGGGGAAGGCCAGTGCCACGATGTCGTCGGGTCCGGCTCCGGCGGCGATCAGCAGGTGGGCGAGCTGGTTCGCGCGGAGGTTGAGTTCCGCGAAGGTCAGCGTGGTGTCACGGTGTGTGAGGGCGGTGGCGTCGGGGGTGCGCCGCGTCTGCTGTTCGAGGATGGCGTGCAGGGGGTGCGGGGGCACCTCGCGTCGGGTGTCGTTCCAGTCGTGCAGCACGCGCTGCCGTTCGTCCGGCGCCAGGAGGTCGAGGCGGCTGAGCGGCAGCTGGTCGGCGGTGGGGGTGGCGGTGCTTTCCAGGGCGCGGACGGCGCGTCGCAGGAGGGCGGTGGCGGTGTCCGCGTCGAAGAGGTCGGGGCGGTAGTCGAGGCGTAGCCGCAGTGTGTCGCCGGGGAGGGCGGTCAGGGTCAGGGGGTAGTGGGTGGCGTCGGTGCCCCGGGCGGCGGTGACGGTGAAGTCGTCGGTGGTGATGGTGTCGCCGTCGCGGTGGCCCACGGGGTAGTTCTCGTAGACGACGAGGCTGTCGAAGAGCTGGTGGTGCCCTGTCCAGCGCTGGATGTCGGTGAGGCGGGTGTGGTGGTGTTCGGCGAGGTCGGCCTGCTGGTTCTGGAGGCGGGTGGTGAACGTGGCGAGGGTGTCGGCGGGTTCGGTGACGGCGCGGACGGGGATCGTGTTGATGAAGAGGCCGACCATGTCCTCGGCGCCGGGGAGGTCGGCGGGGCGGCCGGAGACGGTGGTGCCGAAGACGACGTCGCGGCGGCCGAGGAGTTGGCCGAGCACGAGCGCCCAGGCGCTCTGCACGGTGGTGGCGGGTGTGACGCCGTGGGTTCGTGCCCAGGTGGTGAGGGCCCGCGTCTGCTCGGGGTTGAGTTCGGCGTGGGCGGTGGCGGGGGGAACGGTCTCGCGGGGTGCGGTGGGGGCGACGAGTGAGGGTTCTTCGAGGCCGGCGAGTGCCCGCCGCCAGGCGGCCTCGGCCACCCCGGCGTCCCGCGAGGCCAACCACCGCAGAAAGTCACCGTAGGGACGCACCGCCGGCAGCACCGACACATCCCCCGCACTGCCGTACAACGCCAACAACTCACGCAACAACACCGGAACCGACCAGCCATCCCACACCACATGATGATTCGTGATCACAAAACGAAAGCGATCCTCACCCACTCGCAACAAAGCGAACCGCACCAACGGCCCACGCGACACATCGAAACCAGCCCAACGCTCCTCCTCCACCAACACCCCCACCTCGTCCCCGCCCACACCCCGGGCATCCACCTCACGCCACGGCACCCCCACCCGCCGCGCCACCACAGACACCCACTCACCCGACCGCACCTGCCGAAACCCCGACCTCAACACCCCATGACGCCCCACCAACGCCTCCACCGCACCCCGCAACCGCACACCATCCACCACACCCACCAAATCAAAAACCAACTGCCCCACATACACATCCACACCACCGCCACCCCCCACCGACAACGCATGATGAAACAACAACCCCTCCTGAAGAGGAGACACCGGCAGGATCTGCTCGACGGTCTTCGACTGACGGTTCACCACTGGTCCTCATCCCCATCGAGTGCGAGTTCCTGCTCCAGCTCCGACAGTTCGTCGTCGCTGATCGTGAAGAGTTCCCCGGTCGGGGGTTCTGTCGGGGGGTCTGTCGGGGCGTCCGTTCGCGGGCCCGTGGCCGGGACGGCGGCCGTCGGGGTTCCGTCCGGGGTCTCGGGTGGCGCCGTCGTCCCCGCGGTGCGTGGGCCGTCCGGCTGGCCGTCGGGGGACGTGGCCGCGGCGGCGAGGGCGGCGGGCGTGCGGTGGGCGAACACGTCGCGTACGGCGAGGGGCAGTCCCGCCTGCCGGGCGCGGCTGACCAGGCGGATCGTCATCACGCTGTCGCCGCCGAGGTCGAAGAAGCTGTCGTCGGCGCCCGCCTGCGGCAGGTCGAGGACCTGGGCGAAGAGCTCGGTGAGGATCTTCTCCTCCGGGGTCGCCGGGGGCCGGGGCGCGGCGGCCGAGTCGGGGCCGGGGTCCGGCAGGGCGGCGCGGTCGAGCTTGCCGTTGGGGGTGAGCGGCAGTGCGGGCAGTGTGACGAAGGCGGTGGGCACCATGTAGGCGGGGAGGGCGCGTTGAGCGGTCTCGCGGAGCTCGGCGGGGGTCGGCGGTTCGGCGTCCGGGTGCGGGACGACGTAGCCGACCAGCGCGCCGCCCCCGGCCCGGTGTTCCCTGACGGCGGCGGCGCACTGCCGCACCGCCGGGTGCCGGCCGAGCGCCCCGGTGACCTCCGCGAGCTCGATGCGGAAGCCGCGGACCTTCACCTGGTCGTCGGCGCGGCCGAGGTATTCCAGCGTGCCGTCGCGCCGCCACCGTCCCAGGTCCCCGGTGCGGTACATGCGGGCGCCCGGCAGGTAGGGGCAGGCGACGAAGCGTTCCGCGGTGAGGGCGGGGCGGTCGCGGTAGCCGCGGGCGAGCCCGGGGCCGGCGATGTGGATCTCGCCGGGGACGCCGGGCGGCACCGGTCGCAGGCGCGCGTCCAGCACGTAGGTCACCCAGTTCCGCAGCGGCGTTCCGATGGGCGGCGGGGTGGTGTCGCGCGCGGTGACCGGGGCGGCGGTGGACCAGATGGTGGCCTCGGTGGGGCCGTAGAGGTTGACGGGCGACCGGGTGGCGCCGGCGAGCGCGGCAGCCAGGTCTCCGGGGAGGGCTTCGCCACCGACCAGCGCCCGCGTCCCGGCGAGCGCGCCGGGGCGACCGGCGGCGGCCTCCAGCAGTACCCGCCACCAGCTGGGCGTCGCCTGGACGGCGGTGACCCGTCCGCCCGCGCACAGTTCGAGGACGGCGGCGGGATCGGAGACGAGTTCCTCGTCGGCCAGCACGACGGTGGCGCCGGCGAGCAGCGGGGCGAACAGTTCGAGGCCCGCGATGTCGAAGCCGACGGTGGTGACGGCCAGCAGCCGGTCGCCGGGGCCCAGTTCGAACCGTTCCACCGCGTCGGTGAGGAAGGCGCGCAGCGCGGTCTCGGGGACGCAGACGCCCTTGGGGCGGCCCGTGGAGCCCGAGGTGTAGATGACATAGGCGGTGCGGTCGCCGCCCGCGGGCGGGGACGGGAGCGCGGTCGCGGGCGGGGGGTCGCCGTCGGCCGTCGGCGCGGCGTCCAGCGGCAGGGTGCGCGCCGGGTCGAACGGCACCTGCCCGGCCAGGCGGGACGTGGTGAGCAGCAGCTCGGGGGAGGCGTCGGCCAGCATGTACGCCAGCCGTTCCGCGGGGTGGGCGGGGTCGAGCGGAACGTAGCCGGCGCCCGTCTTGAGTACCGCGAGCAGGGCGACGAGCAGCAGTTCCGAGCGGGGGAGCGCGAGGGCCACCAGCCGTTCGGGGCCGACGCCGCGCCGGGCGAGGGTCCGCGCCAACGCGTCGCTGCGGGCGTCGAGTTCGGCGTAGCTGAGCGCGGTGGCCCCGCTCACGCAGGCCACGGCGTCGGGCGTCCGCGAGGCCCACCGGGTGAGGAGCGCGGGCAGGGCGGCTTCCGGCACGTCGGCCGCCGGGCCTCGGGCCCAGGTCCCCAGCGCCCGGTCGTGCTCGTCGGGGGTGAGGAGCGGCGCGTCTCCGACGGGCGCGGACGGTGCCTCGGCGAGGGCCTCCAGGAGGTGCAGCAGCCGGCGGCCGATCGCCTCGGCGGTCTCCTCGTCGTAGAGGTCGCGGGCGAAGTCCAGCCTGAGGGTGAGGCCGTCGGGTGCGCCCGTGGCGCCGCGGTGCTCGGCGAAGGAGAACGACAGGTCGAACTTGGCGGCGCCGGGGCCCACGGGGAACTCGGAGCAGCTGAGCCTGGGCAGCGCACCCAGAACGGGCTTCAGCGGGTCCTGGTCCGCGTTGGTGAGCGTGTACCAGATCTGGAAGAGGGGGTGGCGGGCCAGCGACCTGGGGGGCTTCAGCTCCTCCACCAGGCGCTCGAACGGCACGTCCTGGTGGGCGTGGGCGTCGAGGTCCGCGGCGCGCACCCGGTCCACGAGTTCCTCGAAGGTCGGGTCTCCCGAGATGTCGGTCCGCAGCACCAGCGTGTTGACGAAGAAGCCGATCACGTCGTCCAGCGCCTCGTCGCCCCGGCCGGCGACGGGGGTGCCGACGGGGATGTCCTCGCCGGCTCCCAGCCTGGACAGCAACGTGGCCAGCGCGGCCCGCACCACCATGAACAGCGTCGCCCTGCGGTGCCTCGCCACGCCCACCAGGCGCGTGTGCACGGCGGCCGGCACGGTGAACACCGCCCGCCCCGCGCGGTAGGACGGCACCGCCGGCCGCGCCCGGTCGGTCGGCAGCGGGAGCTCGTCCGGGAGGCCGTCCAGCGCCTCGCGCCAGAACTCCAGCTGCTCCGAGGCGACGCCGGCGGATTCGCCCTCCGCACCGAGCACCTTCCGCTGCCACAGCGCGTAGTCCGCGTACTGCACCGGCAGCGGCGCCCACCTCGGCGCCTCGCCGCCGGCGCGCGCCGTGTACGCCAGCACCAGGTCGCGGGCGAGCGGCCCCATCGACCAGCCGTCGGCCGCGATGTGGTGCACGACCAGCACCAGGGTGTGTTCCACCGGCGAGATCCGCAGCAGCCAGGCCCGCAGCGGCGGTTCCGTCGAGATGTCGAAGGGGTGACGGGCGGCGCGGCCGACCCGTTCGGTGAGTTCCGCCGGGGTGACGGACTCCACGGTCAGCGGCGGCTCGGCGGGCGGCAGGACGACCTGCCGCGGCTCGGCGCCCTCGCCCTCGTCGGCCGCGAAGACGGTCCGCAGCGACTCGTGGCGTTCCGCCACGTCGGCGAGCGCAGCGCGCAGCGCCTCGGCGTTCAGCGGGCCGGTCAGGCGCAGCGCGACGGGAATGTTGTAGGTCGGGCTCGGGCCCTCCAGCCGGCTGAGGAACCACAGGCGGCGCTGCGCGTGCGACAGCGGCAGCCGCTCCGGCCGGGGCACGGCCGGAGCCACCGGGGGACGGCCGTCCGGCGCGTCGGCGAGCCGGGCGGCGAGGCCGGCGGGGGTGGCGGCCTCGAACAGGTCACGGACGTTCAGGTCGACGCCGAGCGTGGCCCGGACGGCGGCGAGCAGGCGGGTGGCGAGGAGCGAGTGCCCGCCCAGCGCGAAGAAGTCGTCGTCGATCCCCACCCGGGGCAGGCGCAGCGCCTCGGCGAACAGCTCGCACAGGATCTCCTCCCGCGGCGTGCGCGGCAGCCGTATGGCGTGCCCGGTGTCCCGCGCCTCCCGCGCGGAGGCCAGCAGCGCCGCCTGGTCCAGCTTGCCGTTGGGCGTCAGCGGCAGCGCGTCGAGCACGACGTACACCGACGGCCCCATGTGGTCGGGCAGTTCGGACAGCAGCCGTGCGCGGAGCACGTCCGGCGCGAGGGCCGGGCCCGCGTCGCTCGGGACGACGCAGGCGACCAGCCGCCGGTCGTCCGGACCGTCGTCCCTGACGAGCACCGCGGCCTGGGCGACGCCGGGTTGCCGCCGCAGCGCCGCCTCGATCTCGCCGAGTTCGATCCGGAACCCCCGTACCTTCACCTGCCGGTCGGCGCGCCCGGCGTACTCCAGCCCGCCGTCGGACCGCACGCGGGCGAGGTCGCCGGTGCGGTAGAGGCGACCACCGGCGCGGGAGAACGGGTTGGCCACGAAACGCTCGGCGGTCAGCGCGGGCCGCCTCAGGTATCCCCGGGCGAGGCCGGCGCCCGCCACGTACATCTCGCCGACGACGCCGGGCGGCACGGGCCGCAGGCGCGCGTCGAGAACGTAGACGCGCAGGTCCCCCAGGGCACGCCCGATGGGGCTGCCGGTGGCCCGGCAGTCGTCCTCGCGTAGCGGCAGCGCGGTGACATGGACCGTGGTCTCCGTGATGCCGTACATGTTCACCAGCACCGGTGCGGTGCGCAGCGGCAGCCGGTACCAGTCGGCCAGCCTGCCCGGGTCCAGCGCCTCGCCGCCGAACACCACCCGCTCCAGGACCAGTTCGGCACACGTGGCCCGGTCCCGCAGCGCCGCCTCGGTGAGCGCTCCGAACGCCGAGGGCGTCTGGCTGAGCACGGTCACCCGCTCGTCGACGAGCAGCCTCAGGAAGTCCGCCGGTGACCGGGTGACGGCTTCGGGCACGACGACGAGGCGTCCGCCGTGCAGCAGCGCGCCCCAGATCTCCCAGACGGAGAAGTCGAAGGCGTAGGAGTGGAAGAGCGTCCACACCTGCTCCGGTCCGAAGGGGACCGCGTCGGCGCAGGCCGGGAAGAGGCGGGTCGCGTTGGCGTGCGAGACGACGACGCCCTTGGGCCTGCCGGTGGATCCGGAGGTGTAGATCACGTACGCCGGATACTCGGGGGACGGAAGTGCCGACGCGGCGCCATCGTCCGACGCGACATCGTCGCTCCGCGCGGCGCCATCGTCCGGCGCGTTGTCGTCGTCCGGCGCGTTGTCGAGTGCCGTGGCGATCGCCGGATCGTCCAGCTCGACCCGTTCCAGCTCGCCGGGAACCGCCGTGCCCGTGAGCGTGACCACCGCGACGGGCTCGGTGTCCTCGACCATGAACGCCAACCGCTCCCGCGGATAGGCCGGGTCCAGCGGCAGGTATCCCGCCCCGGACTTGAGCACCGCCAGCAGCGCCACCACCATGTCGGCACCACGCGGCAACGCGACAGCGACAAACCGCTCCGGCCCCGCGCCACGCGACCGCAACACCGCGGCCAGACGGTCAGCCCGCGCGTTCACCTCACGGTAGGTCAGCGACGTGTCCCCCGCGACCACCGCCACCGCGCCCGGCGCCCGCACCACCTGCTCCTCGAACTGCCCGTGGAGAGTGCGGGCGGTCGAGGGAACGCCGTCGGCGCGGCCTTCGGAACGCCGGTCGACATCGCTCGCGGGCACGAGCGCCCGCCGCTCGTCCGCCGAGAGCAGCTCCACGCTCCCGACCCGCTCCCCCGGCTCGGCGACCACGGCGTCCAGCAGCCGGAGGAAACGTGCGACGAAGCCGTCGGCCGTGGACGGGTCGAACAGGGCCGTGGCGTAGTCGAGGATGCCGGACAGGCCGGGCTCGCCGTGTCTCTCGGTGAAGGAGAACGCCAGGTCGAACTGGCTGATCCCGGTGTCCACCTCCATGAGCCCGACGTCCACACCGGGAAGGCCACTCGCCCACCGCAGCGCGCTGCGCTGGCCGTCGTTGTTGAAGGCGAGCATGACCTGGAAGAGGGGATGGCGGGCGAGGGAACGTTGGGGGTTGAGCAGCTCGACGAGGCGCTCGAACGGGATGTCCTGATGCGCGTAGGCATCCAGGTCGGTGGTGCGGACGCGGTCGAGAAGGTCGTGGAAGGTCGGGTCGCCGGTGGTGTCGGTCCGCAGGACCAGGGTGTTGGCGAAGAAGCCCACCAGGTCCTCGGTGGCCTCGTCGGTGCGTCCCGCGATCGGGGTACCGATCGGGACGTCCTCACCGGCGCCGAGCCGCGACAGCATTGCGGCGAGCGCGGCCTGGACCACCATGAACACGGTCACCCCGCGGTCCCGCGCCAGCTCCACCAGCCGGTGGTGGAGCGCGGCCGGGATATCGAACTCGATGCGGCCACCGCGATACGAGGCAACGGCCGGACGGGGCCGGTCAACGGGCAGCGTGATCTCCTCCGGGAGACCGGCCAACCGCTCACGCCAGAAGCCCAACTGGCGGGAAATCTCACTCTCCGGGTCGGACTCCTCCCCGAGCAATTTTCGCTGCCACAGGGCGTAGTCCGCGTACTGCACCGGCAACGGCGCCCACCCCGGAATCTCACCCCGTAGCCGGGCGGCATAAGCCTCGGTGAGATCACGAGACAGAGCACGAATCGACCAACCATCCATCGCACTGTGATGCACCAGCAACATCAAGACGTGATCGCCTTCGCCGAGGCGATACAACTCCGCGCGGAAAGGGATCTCGGTGGCCAAGTCGAAGGCATATCCGGCCGCTTCGGCCAGCAGCGACGCAACACCCTGCTCGGTGGTATCCGTAACGGGCAACTCGACCGCACACGCGGCGTCCCCGGCCGGCACCACATCCTGGAACGCCTGACCAGTCACCGGGTCCTGCCGCAAAAGAGTACGGAGACTCTCATGCCGGGTCACAACATCCGTCAACGCGGACCGCAACGCCGCGATATCGAGGTGTCCTTCGAGGCGAAGCGCCATCGGAATGTTGTATGTCGGGCTGGGACCTTCCAACTGGTAGAGGAACCACAACCGCTGCTGCGCGAACGACACCGGCACCCGCTCCGGACGCTCCACCACCCCCAACCGCTCCCGACCCGCACCCGCCACACCAACCCGCTCCGCCAACGCCGCCACCGTCGACGCCTCAAACACCACCCGCACCGGCAACTCCACCCCAAACGCCGACCGCACCCGCGAAACCAACCGCATCGCCAACAACGAATGCCCACCCAACGCGAAGAACCCATCATCAACCCCCACCCGCTCCACCCCAAGAACCTCAGCAAACAACCCACACAACAACTCCTCCACCGGACCACGTGGGGCCCGAAACACCTCACCCGACACCACACCCGGCACCGGCAAAGCCTTCCGATCCACCTTCCCATTCACCGTCAATGGCACCACCTCCAACACCACCACCGCAGACGGCACCATGTAATCCGGCACACGACGCCCCACCGCCAGCAGCAACTCACGCTCGTCCACCCTCATACCATTTTCCGGGACGATGTAGGCGACGATTCGTTGATCGCCCGGCCGGTCCTCCCTCACCACCACCACGCCACGCTCCACACCCGGGAACGCGGAAACCGCCGCCTCCACCTCACCCAACTCGATACGGAAACCCCGCACCTTCACCTGATCATCCGCACGCCCCACAAACTCCAAATCACCGTCCGCCCGCCACCGCACCAAATCCCCCGTCCGATACATCCGCTCCCCCACCCCACCAAACGGACACGCCACAAACCGCTCCGCCGTCAACCCCGCCCTACCAAAATACCCACGCGCCAAACCCACACCCGCGACATACAACTCCCCCACCACGCCGACGGGCACCAATCCCAACCCAGCATCCAACACGAACAGCCGATGCCCAGCGAACGGCCGCCCCACCGGCACCGCCACCCCATCCTCGGAACCCTCCACAAACCCAGGATCCACCACAAAATCAGCGCAATTGACCGTCAACTCCGTCGGTCCATAAGCATTCACCACCGACACACCAGGATGATCCGCCATCCACCCACGCAACATCCCCACCCGCAACGCCTCACCACCCACCACCAACAAACCCCCCGCCCCCACCACACCCTCCAACTCACCCAACAACCCCAAATGCGAAGGAGTCACCTTCACCAACGACACCCCCACACCCACCGCAGACTCATCCAACGCCCCCACCCGCACACACCCACCCGAAACCAACGGCGTAAACAACACCGTCACCGTCAAATCAAACGCCAACGACGAATGCAACAACCCCACACCCGACGCCGCACCCCCATACACACCCCGCGCCCGCTCCACATAAGCCCCCACCGAACCATGCGTCACCACCACACCCTTCGCCCCACCCGTCGACCCCGACGTAAACAACACATACAACGACTGCCCCGCCAACAACCCACCCCCACGCTCCC
>NZ_VDGT01000003.1 GCF_006335015.1 Streptomyces sedi | reverse complement strand
ACCCGGGTGCCACGCGCGAACCTCAGACCCAGACGCCAGACACGAACATCAGACCCCGACGCCAGACGCAAAGCCTCCAAGCCCAGGCGTCAGACCCGGGTGCCACGCGCGAACCTCAGACCCAGACGCCAGACACGAACATCAGACCCCGACGCCAGACGCAAAGCCTCCAAGCCCAGGCGTCAGACCCGGGTGCCACGCGCGAACCTCAGACCCAGACCCCAAACACGAACATCAGCCCCGGACGCCAGGCGCGGATGCCACCCCCGGATACCAGGCGCGGGCCTAAGACCCAAACATCAGGCCCGGGCATCAGACCCAATCACCCGGTACGAACGTCAGTCTTCGACGTCAGGCGCGAGCGTCGGGCGCGGACGCCGAGCGTCAAACGCCGGGTGGCGGACGCCTGACGCCGGCTGGCGGTCGGGTCCCCCGACCCCGGGGCCGTGAGCCCCCGGGGCCTCGGGCCACCGGGCGGAGCGGCAGGCCGGCCGTCGGCGTGGTGCGGGGGTCCGGGGATCCGGGTGGTTCGGGGCACCCCACGATCCTTCGGGGCATCCCCGATCCGAGGGTGCGCGACGTCCGGGGAACCGGTGGTGCGGGGTGTCCGGGGCGGGGTGTCGGCCCGTCTCGACGTTCACGACGTCGCCCGGACCGGCTGTGCCGCCCGCGCCGGGGCGGTACAGCCGGTCGGCGACACCGGCGCGGACCGAGCGGCCCGCCCCTCGCAGTCGCCCCCGAGCTGACGCGCGACTCCCGCCGACGGGCGGCGAGGCGTTCGGGAGCGGGCAGTGCGGACAGAGCGGACAGGGCGAACAGGAGAGCCCCAGCGGAGCGTCCCGGCTCAGGCGACGCCGAAGGCCGGCGGGTAGGCGACCGTGCCGGCGGGGGCGGGGAGTTCCGGGTGCAGCGTCAGCGTCATCAGCGCCTCGTCGGGGACGTCGAACGCGACCCGCACCCCGCGCTCCGACGCCCGGCGGAAGCCGAACCTGGGGTAGTACTCGGGGTGGCCGAGCACCACCACCAGGTTCTCGCCGCGCTCCCCCGCCGCCGCCAACGCGGCCCGCACCGCCGCCGAACCGGCCCCCGTGCGCTGCCACTCGGGCCGCACCGCGACCGGCGCCAGTGCCAGCGCTGGCGCGCCGCCCACCCGGCAGCGGGTGAGCAGCGCGTGACCGACGGCCGTGCCGTCCGCCGCCTCGGCCAGCCAGGAGAGTCCCGGCAGCCAGGCATCCCGGTCGGCGCGGAGCGCCTCGACCAGGTCGGCCTCGCCTGCGGTGGGAAATGCCTCCAGGTTGATCCGGCGGACCTCCGCCACGTCGGAAGCGGTCTCCGGGCGGGTGGTCCAGGCGCTCTCGTTCACGGGTCTCCAGCGGGAGTTCGGGTCAGGCGGCGGCGCGCCGGTGGGCGAAGAACTACAGCTCGGCGAAGACCGCCACCACCGGGGCACCGCACAGCATAAAAGCGACGCCCGCCCCCGTCAGGTCGAAAAAACACCCAGCGCGGGGAACGGGCGCGGGGAACGGCGCGGCGCGTCCGGTGGCGGGGATCAGAGGACGGCGGCGCCGAACCGACCGCGGTGGGCCGTCGCCACCGGCGAACTACCCGCGCGTAACAAGTACCGTGCGACCCATTGACGGTCTTGTTGACGGCGAGTCTCATAATTCCATGGCTTCCTCCGGTGACCTGGCCGACGTCACGACGCTGCGGGACGCGCTCGGCGCGCTCAAGGACCGTGAGCAGGTGGCCGAGCGACTGCTCGCGGCGTCGGCGCGACACTCCTTCGACCCCGACCGAGACCTCGACTGGGACCAGCCCTGGCAGGACGGACTCTGGTACTGGCCGCCCGAGTTGGTCTCCCTCTACGACACCCCGCTCTGGTACCGGATGTCCGAGGAGCAGCGCGTCGCGCTCTCCCGCCACGAGGCGGCGGCGCTCGCCTCGCTGGGCATCTGGTTCGAACTGATCCTGATGCAGCTACTGGTCCGCCACATCTACGACAAGTCCCCGACCAGCGCGCATGTGCGCTACGCGCTCACCGAGATCGCCGACGAGTGCCGGCACTCGATGATGTTCGCGCGCGTGATCTCGGCGGGCGGCACCCCGCACTACCCGCCCGGTCCGCTGCACCACAACCTGGCGCGCGTCTTCAAGACCGTCTCCACCGCCCCCGGCTCCTTCGTCGCCACGCTGCTCGGCGAGGAGGTGCTGGACTGGATGCAGCGGCTGACGTTCCCCGACGAACGGGTGCAGCCGCTGATCCGGGGCGTCACCCGCATCCACGTGGTGGAGGAGGCGCGCCATGTCCGGTACGCGAGGGAGGAGTTGCGCCGACAGATGCTCTCGGCGCCGCGCTGGGAAAGGGAGTTGACCCGGCTCACCAGCGGCGAGTTCGCCCGCGTCTTCTCGGTCTCGTTCGTGAACCCCGAGGTGTACACCCAGGTGGGGCTCGACCGGCGCGAGGCCGTCGCCCAGGCGCGCGCGAGCGCACACCGGCGCGAGGTGATGCGGGAGGGCGCACGGCGGTTGACGGACTTCCTCGACGACATCGGCGTCATGCGCGGGGCGGCGCGGCGGATGTGGCGCTCCTCCGGCCTCCTGGCCTGAACCGATGCGCCGCCGGCGGACGTTGACGCACGGCGGAAGGCGGGCCGGTTACGCTGCGGAGCATGAGCGGCCCTCACCCACCACACGTGCCGGCCTACCGCCGCCTGACCGTGGACGAGCGCCGCGCGCAGCTGATAGCCACGGCGCTGCGACTCTTCGCGCGGCACGCGCCGGAGGACGTGTCACTCGACGATGTGGCCCAACTGGCCGAGGTCTCACGGCCGTTGGTCTACCGCTACTTCCCCGGCGGCAAGCAGCAGCTGTACGAGGCGGCGTTGCAGCAGGCGGCGGAGCGCCTGTCCGCCTGCTTCGACGTGGCGGCCGAGGGGCCGCTCAGCGAACGTCTCGGCTACGGCCTGGACCGCTATCTGGCGTTCGTCCGCGAGCACGGCGAGGGCTTCTCCGCGCTGCTGCGCGGCGGCAGCGTGGTGGAGACGGCGCACACCACGGCGATCGTGGACGGCGTGCGGCGTTCGGCGGCGCAGGCGGTGCTGGGGCACATGCACGTGCGCCGACCGGGGCCCTGGCTGCGGGTGGCCGTGCGGGCCTGGATCAGCTCGGTCGAGGCGATGTCGCTGATCTCCCTGGACGAGGGCGAACTCGGCCTGGCCGAGCTGCGCGACTACCTGGTCGACCTGCTGGTCGGGCAGCTGATGGTCACCTCGGCACACGACCGGCAGACCGCGCGGGTGTTGCGCGCCGCCGCCGAGCTGGAGCCGCCGGACGGTCGGGTGGCGACCCTGCTGGAACGCGCGGCGCACGCGGTGGCCACCGAACCCGGTGGCTCCTGAACCCGGCGGCTCCCGAGCCCGCGAACCTGGGCGAGCCGGGAACCTGGGTGGGCCGGGGCCTGGGCGGGCCTGAGCATAGGCTGCACGGGTGCGAGCTGTGGAGACTTCCTTTGTCGGCGGGCCGCTGGACGGCGAGACGCTTCCCGTGCTGGTGGGCGCGACGGGCCGCCCGCCCAAGGTCTACGAGGTGCCCGTTCCCGCCGACGACGGCGAGGACGACGGCGCGCTGAGCGCGGTGCACGTCTACCACCTCGAAGCGGCGGGCCACACCCGCCGACTGCGGCTCCCCAAGGGCTGGCGCTATGTCCACGACCCGGAAGGCGTCCCCTCACGCGCCTACCGCAGACGGCTGCGCACCGGCGGAACGAGCCAGGCCGGCGGAACGAGCGAGGCCGGCGGCACCGTTTCCGGGAACGGCACCAACCCCGGGAACCGGACCGACCCCGGGAACGGGAACGGGAACGGGAACGGGGCCGGTAGCGGGGGCCGGGACCGCGCGCCGGAGTAGCGCGGCCACCCGTTCGCCCCTCCCGGCGTGCGCCGGGCGCACGGCCGTGCACACCATCGCTGCGCCGGTCCCGCCCGAGGGTGGCGCGACGGCGAGAGGAGTGGCCTGATGCCCCGACAGACCGTCGTGACGGCAGCGCTGTTGGTCGCCGCCACCGCCCTGGCGGCCGGCCCCGCCCGGGCGGCCGAGCAGCCGCCGGGCCAACCGGCCGAGGCCACCGCCCTGTTGACCGAGCTGCGCGAGCTCTACCGGGAGGCGGGCGCCGCCACCGAGGCGTACAACGAGTCCGGCGAGCGCCTCGCCGAGCAGCGCGCCGAGGTCGAACGCCTCACCGCCCGGCTGGCCGACACGCGAGGCGAGCTGGCCGGCGCGCGCCGCACGGCCGGCCGGCTGGCCGCCGCCGAGTACCGTACCGGCGGCTCGCCCGAACTGCCGCCCGTGCTCCGCCTGTTGCTCACCGACGAGGAGCCGGCGCGCGCGCTGCACGACACCACGGTGGCCCGCCGGGCGGCGGCCGGGCAGCTGGCGGAGGTCCGCCGGCTCGCCGAGGCCGAGCACGAGGCCGACGCGCTGGCCGCCGAGGCCGACGAGGCGTGGGAGGAGGAACGCAGGCTCGCCGGGGACCAGCGCGACCGCAGGGACGCGGCGCACGACCGGATGAACGAGGTGGCCGGGCTGCTCGCCGGGCTGAGCGGCGAACAGCGGGACGAGCTGACCGCGCTTGAGGAACGCGAGACGGCGGCCGAGCAGCGCGAGTTCCTCGCCGCCCACCAGCCGGCGGAGCCGGACGACCGGGCCGGCGCCGCGGACGCGCCGGGCGCGCGCGCCCTGGCGTGGGCGCTCGACCAGCGCGGCAAGCCCTACGAGGCGGGCGCCGCCGGGCCCGAGTCCTTCGACCCGGCGGGGCTGGCGCTGCGCGCCTGGGAACACGTCGGAGTCACCGTCCCCCGCACCGGCGCCCGCAGCTGGCAGCTGCTGCCCCACGTCCCGCTGGAGGAGCTGCGCCCCGGGGACCTGGTGATCTACCACGAGGACGCCAGCCACACCGCGCTCTACGCGGGCGACGGCACCGTGGTCCACCCGCCGGGTCCCGGCCGCGACGTGGAGGTCACCCCGCTCGCCCACGCCCCGATCAAGGGCGCGGTGCGCCCCGCGACGAACTGAACCCCGCGCCGCGACGAACTGAACCGAACCCGCGCCGCAACGAACCAAACGCGCAACGAACCAAACGCGCACCGAACCGAACCCGCACCGAGCCGAACCCGCACCGATTCAGTCGTCGAGCGAGGCCCAGAAGCGCCGCAGCACGTCCGCACCGCGGGCCGGGTCCTGGAGCATCCAGTAGTGGGTGAGGCCGTCCAGCTCCGCGGTCTCGGCCCCGACCCGTTCCGCCACCTCCCGGTCCAGGTCGGGCCGGGCCATGGGGTCCTCGGTCGGCACCAGCACCAGCCCCCGCGCGGCGGCGGGGCGGTCGAACGCGCGGCCCCAGTCGGCGTACAGGTGGGGCCACGCCGAGCGGTAGAGCCCCAGGATCGCGTCGCTCATCCCCGGGTCGTGGACCCCGTCGACCTCCTTCGCGATCTCCGGGCTCATCCCCCGGAGCATGAGGTGGTCGCCGAGGGTGGGCCCGGGCGAGTCGACGCGCAGCGAGGCCAGGGACTCCTCGCCCTCCGGGCTGCGCTGCCACAGCGTGGCGGCCTCGTGCCACCGGTAGTCGGGGTGCCAGCCGTGCGCCACGTCGGAGACCCAGCTGCGCACCGGGACGTCGTGGGCGGAGACCACCCGCATCGCGAGATGGCCGCCCCAGTCGTGGCCGACGAGGTCCAACGGGCCTTCGAGTGCGCGGAGTTCCTTGGCCAGCCAGTCGGCGTAGGCGTCCTTGCCCACGAGCCCCTTCGGGAACCCGCAGCCGAACCCCGGCAGCCGCAGGGCTGTCGAGGGGAGGCATATGCGCTCCCGGATCTCGTCCCAGAGGGAAGGGGTCTCCGGTACTCCGTGCACCAACACGACGGTCATGACCGCTCCAGGATCGGCGAAGTGGATTAGCTATCCGTTTCACCGTAGCAGCAATCCGATAAGCTATCCACTTGCGCCGTCCGTCCACGAGGAGGCCCCATGCGTGCCGATGCCGCCCGCAACCGGCAGCGGATCTTCGACGAGGCCTGTCGCGCCCTCGACGAGTCGGATTCCGTTCCCACCCTGAACGAACTCGCCCGCCGCTGCGGTGTCGGCGTCGGCACGGTCTACCGGGTCTTCCCGAGCCAGCGGGCCATGCGGGAGGCGGTGTTCGAGAAGTCCGTCCGCGCGCTGGTGGAAACGGCGACCGAGGCGGAGACCCGCCCCGACCCGGCCGACGCGCTCATCGACTTCCTCGGCGCGGCGCTGACGTCCACCCTCGACCGCCCCGGACTGCTGGACGTGCTGATCACCGGCGACGACGAGACCGAGTCGCTGCACCAGGCCAAGACCGACCTGGCCGCGGCAGTCTCCCGCCTTCTGGCCCGTCTCGACCCGGCCCCCGCCCTCACCGGCGAGAACCTGCTGAAGCTGCTCTGCGGCCTCATCCACGCGGTCGCCGAACACCCGACGGAACGCAGACCCGCCGCCACCGCGAACTACCTCGCGCTGCTGCGCACCGGCCTCACCCCGCCGCCGAACACCGCCTGAACCTGCTCAGGTACCGGGCCACGAACGCCACGATCGCCGCCCGGCCGAAGCGGTTCGCGCGACGAGGGCGACGCGGCGGCGCCGGCACGCCCTACCGGTGGGGGCTGGTGGCCTGGCGCAGCTCGGCGCGGACCTCGGGGGTGAGGAGGTGGCCGGCGCGGCCGACCAGGCGGGCCATCTGGTAGGTGACGACGCTGATGTCGACGGTCGGATCGGTGTAGACGCCCAGCAGCGAACCGTCCGAGATGGCCATCACCAGCAGGTTCCCCGTCTCCATGGCGACGAGCGTCTGCTTGACCTGCCCGCCGTCCATCAGCTCGGCGGCGCCCCCCGTGAGGGAGCCGAGCCCGGAGACCACGGTCGCCAGGTCGGCGGCGGCGCCGCTCGGCGTGCCGCCGGGCCAGCGCGGGGTCGGCGGGCCGGTGAAGCCGAACGTGGCGGGAGCGCCGTCGGCCTCCGACTCCGAGGAGAGCAGCGGCAGTCCGTCGGTGGAGACCACGGCGACCGAACGCACGCCCGGCACCTCGTCCACCAACTTGCCGAGCAGCCACCGCAGGTCGCGCCCGCCACGGCTGACGGCCTCCTGCTGCCGTGTTCCGGTCCCCGAGCTCATGACGGCTGTTCCTCTCCGTAGCGCCCGGGCCCTTCGCCGGGTCCTTCCGCCGGCCCCGGCCCCTGATCGGGGTGGCCGACCGGGGCGGGACCCTCCCCGCCCAACTCGTTCGGCACCTCCAGGGCCGCGTCCCGGTGGCCCTCGCGCGCGCCGCGCTGGAAGCCGCCGAGGCGGCGGCGCAGCTCGTCGGGGTCGACCGTGCGGTTCCTGCCGGTGTCCTGGGCGCCGTTGCCTGCCGAGGCGACGCGGGTGCGGACCGGGAGGCCGCTGCCCGTCACCACGGGCGCGGAGTCGGGCGCGCGGGTGTGCTCGGGGGCGTGCGGGGTCGCGTCGCGCACCGGCAGGCCGCCGGTGGCGGTCGCGTCCCGGTGGCCCGCGCCATGGCCGTCGTCGCCGTAGCGGTCGGTGCCGTAACGGTCGGGCGCGTAGCGGTCGGTCCCGTAGCCCTCAGGCGTCCCGCCGACGGACCACTCGCCGGTCGCCGTCGGGTCGCCCGCGGCCCGCTCGCCGAACCCGACGTCCCCGTAGGGCTGTTGGCCGTAGCCGGCCCGCTCCCCGTACCCCGTGCGGTCGCCGTAGGGCGCCTGCTCGCCGTAGCCGGCCTCGGGATGGCCGACAACGGGGTGCTGCCCGGTGGTGGAAGCGGTCGCCCCCGGCTGGAGCGTCGGGTGGGCGCCGGTGTCGGTCTCGGGGACGACGACGGGCGTCGCGCCGGTCCTCGCCGCCGGGATGGTCGGGTGGGCGCCGCTGGCCGGGCCGGCCAGGGAGTCGGTCGGGAAGCCCGTGGACTCGGCGGCCGGCAGCACCAGCGCGCCCGGCACCAGCACCTCGGCGGTGGTCCCGCCCGCGGGGCGGGCCACCAGCCGGCACCGCAGCCCGTGGCGGGCGGCGAGCCTGGCCACCGTGTAGAGGCCCATCCCGATGTGCTGCCCGTTTCCGCCGTCCGCGCCGGGCGGCGGGGTCACCGGATCGGCGAGCCGCGCGTTCAACTCCGCCAGCCGGACGTCGGTCAGGCCCCGGCCCTCGTCCTCGACGGTCAGCAGCAGCTCGTCGGCCTGCCAGTGGCCCGCCAGCCGCACCCGGGTGCCGGGCGGGGCGGAGACGGCCGCGTTGTCCAGCAGCTCGGCCAGCAGATGACTGATGTCCCTGGCCGCGTGCGCGACGATGCGCGTCGGCGGCGGGGGAACGGTCTCCACCAGGTCGTAGCGCTCTATCTCGCTGACCGCCGCCCTGGCCACGTCGATCAGCGGCATCGGCGCGGTCAGCAGCCGGACCGGCTCGGCACCGGCCAGCAGCAGCACGTTCTCGCTGTGCCGGCGCATCCGGGCCGCGAGATGGTCGACGGAGAAGAGGACCGCCAGCTGGTCGGGGTCGGTCTCGTGCTCCTCCAGCCCCTCGATCACCGACAGCTGCTCCTCGACGAGGTCCAGCAGCCGCTGCGCGTGATGGGCGAACATGCCGTGCACCGCGCCGTGCAACGCGGCCATCCTGGCGGTGAGTTCACGCTGCTCGGCCAGCAGCCGGTCGCGCTCGGCGCGCAGCCCGCCGCTGGACCGCTCGGCCTGCGCGGCCTGCCGCTGCAACTCGCCGGCCCTCTCGCGCAGCGCGTTCACGGAGGCGACCACCTCGGCGAACTCGTCGTCGCGGCCGGTGTAGCGGACCGGCTCCTGGTGCACCGGGTCGGCGGCGACCCGCCGGGTGCCGAGCCGCACGGCGGCCAGCGGCCTGGTCAGCGAGCGCGCCGACTGCACGCTCACGGCCAGCGCGAGCAGCAGCGCGACGGCCACCACGCCCGAGGTGACCAGCAGCGACGTCAACTCGTCGTCGCGCAGCGCCTCGACGGCCTCGGTGTGCTCGGTCACCAGCGAGGCGAGCACGCCGCGCTGGAGCCCGACGCGCGCCATCAGCGCCTCGTCGACCTCGGCGGGGTCGAGGGCGCGGTCCTCGGAGTCGAGGACGGCGGCGTCGGTGAGGACGGCCAGGTACTCCTCGGCGGCCTCGGCGTCGCCGCCGGTGACCGTGGAACGGTAGGCGTCGCCGCCCTCGGGGTCGGCGATGGCCAGGAAGTCGGCGAGCGCGGCGGTCTCCGAGACGTTCTCCCGCTGGGCGAGGCCCGTCAGTTCGCCCTGCTCGCCGTCGCCGACCAGGGCCGCGAGCAGCAGCCCCCTGGCCGCCGAGGCGGCGTGCACCGCGCGGGCCAGGTCGGGCAGCGCGTCGCTGGTCGGGCTGACCGCGTCGGACGGCGCCGAGCGGCTGACCGCGCGCAGCATCCCGTCCAGGCCCTCGACGGCAGGGGTGTAGGCGCGGTGGATCTCGACCGGCGTGGACTCGCCGGCGAGCGCCCGCTCGCGCTCCCCGGGGAGCGCGTCCAGGTGCTCGCCCAACTCCGGGTCGACGGCGTCCCGCAGCTCGGCCACCCGTCGGTCGGCGCGGGCCTCCGCGTCGTCGGTCAGCGCGACGTCGCGGTCGGCCCGCTCGTCGGCGGCGGCGACCACCAGGGCGTCGCGCTCGTCGGCCAGGATGTGCGAGAGGGAGAGGGCGCGCTCGCCCAACGCCGAGTCGTCCAGGAGCCGTTGGCTCTCGTCGAGTCCCTGGACGCGGTCGGTGACCGCGGGGGCGCCGGCGAGAAGCACGGCGGCGGCGGTCAGCAGCAGGGCGATCAACAACCGGGTGCGCACCCGGGCGCTGCGGCGACGGGCGGCGTGGGACCGCTGGCCGGCCGCGGCCGAGAGTGTGGAAGGGGCAGAACCACCCTCGTCCCGCGATGTCGTCTTCCGCACCTGTGCTCGCATTCCTGTCACTTCGGCTCCGACCCTGCCAGCGCCGACGGGGGCGGAGGCGGCCCCACCGGCCCCGCCACCCGAAGGAGTGAACAACACCCCGGAGTTGGCGGACAAGCTCACGTCACCTGGTCGGGGCACCCGCTCGATGACTTCGGCTGGTTTTCGCTGGTGTTCCTCACGCGCTCCTGGCAAGATCAGCTTCGCCCGGGCGTCTATCGGCTCATCTCCCGCCAAACACCAGCAAATGCCACTCTACGGCAGACTGTTGGACATGCGCATCCAGTCGGCCACCGCTCCTGGCACCCCCGGACAGCCCAACGAGGACTTCGCCGCCGTGGCCATGCCCACAGAGGCGGGCGAGGGGGCACTGGTGGTGTTGGACGGCGTGACGGCACCCAGGGGGGATTTCGGTTGCGCACACGGGGTCGCGTGGTTCTCCGCGCGCCTGGGGGGCACGCTGCTGCGGGCGCTCGCCCGCACGCCCGCGCCGACGTTGCGCGAGGCGCTGGCGGAGTCCATCTCCCACACCGCGGACGCCCACCGGACCACCTGTGACCTTTCTCACCGACGCACGCCACAGGCCACCGTGGTGTGCGCGCGCTGGGACGCGGCGCGGGTCGAGCATCTGGTGCTCTCCGACTCGGCGTTGCTGATCGAGGCGCCAACGGGCCTCGTGCGCCCGGTACTCGACGCCCGACTGGACGAGGTGCGGCCCCGGGCGCGCGCCCTGCCCGCCGGCGAGCGCGCCGCGTTCGTCGAGTCCCTGCGCAACGCGCCGGGCGGCTTCTTCACGGCCGCGGCCGACCCGTCCGTCGCCGCCCACGCGGTGGTGGGCGCCACCCCCAGGGAAGAGGTGCGGACGCTGGCCGCGCTGACCGACGGGGTGGGCCGCTGGACCGAGACCTTCGGGCTCGGGGACTGGACGGCGCTGCTCGCCGCGCTGAGGGCGCGCGGCCCCGAGGGTGTGATCGACGAGGTGCGCGCGGCCGAGTCGGCCGACCCGGAGGGCGCCGCCTTCCCCCGGGGCAAGGCGCACGACGACGCCACCGCCGTGCTGCTGACGCTCTGACGGCGCTCCGGCGGGACCCCGGCGACGCGTCGACACGGCCGCGTACGGCGTCCGCGCGGCGGCAACCGGGGCGCTGCCGTGGCGAGTTGACCCGGCGACAGGGGTCACGCCCCGGCTTTCACGTCGTTCAGCGCCCCCGGGGCACGGCTGCGCCGGTTTTCCCTTCCTGCCCCGATCTACCCACGTTACCGTCGAATTGGGACGTTGACATGGCCGCAGCGTAAAGGCCGTCGACGGTTCCTCTGTCCCCCCTTCGAACGGTTCTCGGAAGGCACATTCATGCCCCTGACCGACCCGGGGGCGCACGGCGGGCCCGCCCGCCGCCGCTCCTTCTCCCCCACCCCCCACTCCACCCGCACGCCCCTGATGTCCCTCGCCGTCGTGCTCGGCCTCGCGCTGGCGCTGCTGCTGGCCGCGCCGGGGCCGGCGGCGGCCGACGACGAAGACCCGCGGACGCATCCGGACTTCGGCTCCGCCTCGATGGGCTCGACCCTGCTCGCGCACGAGGGCGACCGGCAGACCTTCGCGCCCCCCGCGGCGAGCCCGACGGCCACCGTCGAGGGCGTGGACGTCTCCAGCCACCAGGGCGACGTGGCCTGGTCCACGCTCTGGGACAGCGGCGTCCGCTTCGCCTACGCCAAGGCGACCGAGGGCACCGGCTACCGCAACCCGTACTTCGCGCAGCAGTACAACGGCTCCCACGACGTCGGGATGATCCGGGGCGCGTACCACTTCGCGCTGCCCAACGCCTCCGGCGGGGCCGAGCAGGCGACGTACTTCGCGTCCCACGGCGGCGGCTGGTCGGCCGACGGGAAGACGCTCCCCGGCGTGCTCGACATCGAGTACAACCCGTACGGCTCGGCCTGCTACGGCCTGAGCCACTCGGCGATGGTCGACTGGATCGGCGAGTTCAGCGACACCTACCGCTCGCACACCGGCCGGGACGTGGTGATCTACACCACCACCGACTGGTGGAAGCAGTGCACCGGCGACCACGCGGGCTTCGGCACGACCAACCCGCTGTGGATAGCCAGGTACGCCTCGACCCCGGGGACGCTGCCGGCCGGCTGGGACTTCCACACCTTCTGGCAGTACACCTCGACGGGCCCGACGGTGGGCGACCACAACCAGTTCAACGGCTCGATGGACCGGCTCCAGGCGCTGGCCGACGGCTGACCGGCCACGCACCCCGTGGGTGCCGTGCGGGATCATGGCCCGCATGGCACCCACACCCGTTCCCCAGGGCGCCCCGCACGGCGCCGACGACCGGCCCGTCGTGCTGGACAGGCGCGAAGGACCGCACGGCGAGGTGGTGCTCCGCCGGCACGGGGACCTGCTCCAGATCATCGCCAACGGCTGCTTCCTGATGGACACCTCGGACGGCGCCTCCGAGCGGCTGCTGGTGCGCGCCGCCCTCGACGAGCTGGCCGGACGCCAACCGCCGCCGGCCGCGCCCCGGTTGCTGATCGGCGGCCTGGGCGTGGGCTTCTCGCTCGCCGAGGCGGCGGCCGACGCGCGCTGGGCCGGGATCGAGGTCGTGGAACGCGAGCGCGCGGTGGTCGACTGGCACCGTGCGGGCCCGCTGGCCGCCCACTCGGCCGGCGCCCTCGACGACCCGCGGGTCACCCTCGTCGAGGCCGACCTGTTGGCGCGGCTGCACGAGTCGCCGGCGCGCTACGACGCCCTCTGTCTGGACATCGACAACGGCCCGGACTGGACCGTCACCGAGGACAACGACGGCCTCTACTCCCCCGCCGGGCTGGCCGCCTGCCGCGCGGCGCTGCGCGAGGACGGGGTGCTCGTTGTGTGGTCCGCACAAGACTCGCCGACTTTTCCCGACAGGTTGCGAATGGCCGGATTCGATCGGGTCAGAACCGAAGAGGTGCCCGTTGCCCGGGGTGTTCCCGACGTGCTGTTTCTCGCCAGCCATCAATCCGCCAGCCGGTCCGCGTAGCCGGGGCGCGAGTTTCCGCTTTACGCTGCTGTGCAGCCCCTTCGAGGGCGAACCGCCAGTAACCAGCCGTCTGGCACCACGCGATTCCCGGGGCGGGAAAGATGACTCCAACAGAAACCAGGACAGCGCCGATGGACCGAGAGCACCAGGAGAAGCCGTCGCCCACGGGCGGCCCGACCGAGCCGGAGACGGCGGAGCGGAGCGGTCCCCACCAAGCGGCCGTGGCGACCCCGGGGGCACAGCGGCGCGTGCTGGTCGTCGAGGACGACCCCACCATCGTCGAGGCCATCGCGGCCCGGCTGCGCGCCGAGGGCTTCCTGGTGCAGACCGCGGCCGACGGCCCGGCGGCCGTGGAGACCGCCAGCGCCTGGCACCCCGACCTGCTGATCCTCGACGTGATGCTGCCCGGCTTCGACGGCCTTGAGGTCTGCCGCCGGGTGCAGTCGCAACGACCGGTGCCGGTCCTGATGTTGACCGCGCGGGACGACGAGACCGACATGCTGGTCGGGCTCGGTGTCGGCGCCGACGACTACATGACCAAGCCGTTCTCCATGCGCGAGCTGGTCGCCAGGTCCCATGTGCTGCTGCGCAGGATCGAGCGGGCGGCGGTGGCCGCCACCACGCCGAGGCCGGGCAGCGTGCGCCTCGGCGACCTGGAGATCGACCGCACCCAGCGCCGGGTGCGTGCGGCCGGCAAGGACATCCATCTGACGCCGACCGAGTTCGACCTGCTGATGTGCCTGGCGCGCTCCCCCCGCGCGGTGCTCACCAGGGAGCAGCTGCTCGCCGAGGTCTGGGACTGGGCGGACGCCTCGGGGACGCGCACGGTGGACAGCCATGTGAAGGCGCTGCGCCGGAAGATCGGGGCCGAGCGGATCAGGACCGTGCACGGCGTCGGCTACGCGCTGGAGACCCCGCCCGGGTTCGCCGGCGAGGGCAGCCCGCGCGGCCAGGCCGCCGCGGAGGGCTGACCTGAGCGTGCAGCGCGAGTCGACCGCGCGGCGCTACGGCCACACGCTGTGGCGGGTGCTGCGCCCGCTCGACCCCTTCCGATCGGTGAAGGCCGCCCTGGGCGGCCTGGTGATCATCTCGGTCGGCATCACGACCGTTCTGTTGCTGCTGGCGTATCGGTCGGACATCGGGCTCCAGGTGATCGCCATCATCGCGATCATCGCGTCGCTGCTGGTCACCCAGTTCGTCGCGCAGGGCCTGGCGTCCCCGGTGCTGGAGATGACCTCCGCCGCCAGGGCGATGGCGCGCGGCCAGTACGAGCGCCGGGTGCGGGTGGCGCGCAGGGACGAGCTGGGCGACCTGGCGCACGCCTTCAACCGGATGGCGGCCGACCTCCAGGCCGCCGACCGGCAGCGCAAGGAGCTGGTCGCCAACGTCTCGCACGAGCTGCGCACCCCGATCGCCGGGCTGCGCGCGGTCCTGGAGAACGTCGTCGACGGGGTCTCCGACGCCGACCCCGAGACCATGAGGACGGCGCTGCGCCAGACCGAGCGGCTGGGCCGGCTCGTGGAGCAGCTGCTGGACCTGTCCCGGCTGGAGAACGGCGTGGTGCCGCTCCAGGCCAGGGACTTCCGGGTGGAGCCCTATCTGACCACCGTGCTGGCCGACGCGCGGATGGCGCTCGGCCGCGGGCACGCGCGCACCGACGTCCGGCTGCGGCTGGACGTGTCGCCCGGCTCGCTGCGCGCGACGGCCGACCCCGAGCGGCTGGACCAGGTGGTGACCAACCTGGTGGACAACGCGGTCAAGCACAGCCCCCAGGGCGGCCAGGTCACCGTGGTCGCGCGGCCGGGCGGCAACGGCGGGCTGGTGCTCGAAGTGCGCGACGAGGGCCCCGGCATCCCGCAGGACCAGCGGGACCTGGTCTTCGAGCGCTTCGGCCGGGGCACCATCGACGGCGTCCAGGCCCACGACGGCGGCACGGGCCTCGGCCTGGCGATCGCCCGCTGGGCGGTCGATCTGCACGGCGGGACGATCGGCGTCGCCGAGTCCCGGCGCGGCTGTCACATTCGACTCACCCTGCCGGGTAACGCGCAGGCAAATAATTGACGTAGGGTCGCGGTGAACGCCCCACGGGGCGCCCGTTCACCTCGGGCGCCGCGGGGCCTGCTCGGCGTGCGCCACCCGGCGCGCGACGGCGTGCGGCGGCGTTGCCGCAGTTGAGCGCGGGGTCACCGTGCTCCTGTTCGACCCTGGCACGGTCGTTGCCAATTTGTTGCCTGTTCCCACCAAACCTGATGCAATTCCCGTGCTTTCTTGACGCGAAACACGGGTTTCCGTGTGGTGTAGGCCACGTCTGGCGGCTGCGGACTGCGCCACGGGCACGGGGGGGCGTAGCCTTGATTTCCGCTGTCCATGACCTTGCGAAGCGGAAGAGGGCGGTTGCCGCCGTGTCGCCACAGTCCCCGAACACCTCAAGCGTTGACGCCGACCCGGAGGAGCGGAAGAACTCCGCCTCCGGCTTCGGAGCCAACGAATGGCTGGTTGACGAGATCTACCAGCAGTACCTCCAGGACCCGAACTCCGTTGACCGAGCCTGGTGGGACTTCTTCGCCGACTACAAGCCGGGAGGCGACACCTCAGCGGCGCCGTCGACCGGTGACGGTGCGGCCACCGCCGAGCGGCCGAAGGCCGAGGCGAAGGCCGCGCCGGCCGCGAAGCCGGCCGAGCCCGCGCCGGCGAAGCCCGCACCGGCCGCGAAGCAGTCCCCGGCGAAGCCCGCCGCGAGCAAGCCGGCCGCCAAGCCGGCGCAGCCCGCGGCCGAGGGCTCCGAGGGCCCGGAGCTGGTGACGCTGCGCGGCCCCGCCGCCGCCGTCGCGAAGAACATGAACGCGTCCCGCGACCTGCCGACGGCCACCTCCGTCCGCGCGGTCCCGGTGAAGCTGCTCTTCGACAACCGCATCGTGATCAACAACCACCTGAAGCGCGCCAGGGGCGGGAAGGTCTCCTTCACCCACCTCATCGGCTACGCGATGGTGCAGGCGATCAAGGCCATGCCGGCCATGAACCACTCGTTCACCGAGAAGGACGGCAAGCCGACGCTGGTCAAGCCCGACCACGTCAAGCTGGGCCTGGCCATCGACCTGGTCAAGGAGAACGGCGACCGCCAGCTGGTCGTCGCCGGCATCGAGAAGGCCGAGACGCTCACCTTCTTCGAGTTCTGGCAGGCGTACGAGGACATCGTGCGCCGCGCGCGCGCCGGCAAGCTGACGATGGCCGACTTCTCCGGCGTCACCGCCTCGCTGACCAACCCCGGCGGCATCGGCACCGTCCACTCGGTGCCGCGGCTGATGCCGGGGCAGAGCGTGATCCTCGGCGTGGGCGCCATGGAGTACCCGGCCGAGTTCCAGGGCACCTCCCAGGAGACGCTCAACCGTCTGGGCATCTCCAAGGTCATGACGCTCACCAGCACCTATGACCACCGGGTCATCCAGGGCGCGGCCTCCGGCGAGTTCCTCCGCCAGCTCAGCCAACTCCTGCTGGGCGAGCACGACTTCTACGACAACATCTTCGAGGCCCTGCGGATCCCGTACGAGCCGATCCGGTGGAACCGCGACATCGACGTCGCCCACGACGACGAGGTCACCAAGGCGGCCCGGGTCTTCGACCTGATCCACTCCTACCGGGTCCGCGGCCACCTGATGGCCGACACCGACCCGCTGGAGTACAAGCAGCGCCGCCACCCCGACCTGGACATCAACGAGCACGGGCTCACCCTGTGGGACCTGGAGCGCGAGTTCGCGGTCGGCGGCTTCGCCGGCAAGTCGGTGCTGGCCCTGCGCGACATCCTCGGCGTGCTGCGCGACTCGTACTGCCGGACCACCGGCATCGAGTACATGCACATCCAGGACCCGCGCGAACGCACCTGGATCCAGGACCGGGTGGAGCGCCCGCACACCCCGCCGGAGCGCGAGGAGCAGCTGCGCATCCTGCGCCGGCTGAACGCCTCGGAGGCGTTCGAGACGTTCCTCCAGACCAAGTACGTCGGCCAGAAGCGCTTCTCGCTCGAAGGCGGCGAAACGGTCATCCCGCTGCTGGACACGGTGCTGGACGAGGCCGCCGGCGACAAGCTGGACGAGGCCGTCATCGGCATGGCCCACCGCGGCCGGCTGAACGTGCTGGCCAACGTGGTGGGCAAGTCGTACGCGCAGATCTTCCGCGAGTTCGAGGGGAACCTCGACCCCAAGTCGATGCACGGCTCGGGCGACGTGAAGTACCACCTGGGCACCGAGGGCACGTTCACCGGTCTCTCCGGCGAGCAGATCAAGGTCTCGCTGACCGCGAACCCCTCGCACCTGGAGGCCGTCGACCCGGTGGTCGAGGGCGTGGCCAGGGCCCAGCAGGACATCATCGGGCGCGGCGGCAAGGACTTCACCGTGCTGCCGATCCTGATCCACGGTGACGCGGCCTTCGCCGGCCAGGGTGTGGTCGCCGAGACGCTCAACATGTCGCAGCTGCGCGGCTACCGCACCGGCGGCACCGTCCACGTGGTGATCAACAACCAGGTGGGGTACACCGCGACGGCCGCCGCCGCGCGTTCCTCCACGTACTGCACCGACGTGGCGCGGATGATCGAGGCGCCGATCTTCCACGTCAACGGCGACGACCCGGAGGCCGTCTGCCGGGTTGCCAGGCTGGCGTTCGAGTACCGGCAGGCGTTCAACAAGGACGTCGTGATCGACCTGGTCTGCTACCGGCGTCGCGGGCACAACGAGACGGACAACCCGTCCTTCACCCAGCCGCTGATGTACGACCTGATCGACAAGAAGCGCTCGGTGCGCAAGCTCTACACCGAGTCGCTGATCGGCCGGGGCGACATCACGCTGGAGGAGGCGGAGCAGGCGCTCCAGGACTTCCAGGGCCAGTTGGAGAAGGTCTTCAAGGAGGTGCGGGACGCCACCGACGCGCCCGCCCCGGCCGAGGTCCCGGTGCCGATGCCGGAGTTCCCG
This sequence comes from Streptomyces sedi, assembly GCF_006335015.1. Lineage (GTDB taxonomy): Bacteria > Actinomycetota > Actinomycetes > Streptomycetales > Streptomycetaceae > Streptomyces > Streptomyces sedi. Next base: position 439,848 of record NZ_VDGT01000003.1, on the reverse strand, counting down.
GTGGCCGTCGAGACCGGTGTCTCCGCCGAGGTGGTCAAGCGGATCGCCGAGTCCCAGGTCAACGTCCCGGAGCGGATCACGGTCCACCCCCGGCTGCTGCCGCAGCTGCAACGGCGCGCGGCGATGGTCGAGGAGGGCGCCATCGACTGGGCCATGGGCGAGCTGCTCGCCGTCGGCTCGCTGCTGATGGAGGGCACCCCGGTCCGGCTCGCCGGCCAGGACAGCCGCCGCGGCACCTTCGGCCAGCGGCACGCGGTGCTGATCGACAGGAAGACCGGCGAGGACTACACCCCGCTGCTCTACCTGGCGCCCGACCAGGCGCGGTTCAACGTCTACGACTCGCTGCTGAGCGAGTACGCGGCGATGGGCTTCGAGTACGGCTACTCGCTGGCCAGGCCCGAGGCGCTGGTGATGTGGGAGGCCCAGTTCGGCGACTTCGCCAACGGTGCCTCCACGGTGATCGACGAGTTCATCTCGTCGGCCGAGCAGAAGTGGGGCCAGACCTCCGGCGTCACCCTGCTGCTGCCGCACGGCTACGAGGGTCAGGGCCCGGACCACTCCTCGGCCCGGATCGAGCGCTTCCTCCAGCTGTGCGCGCAGAACAACATGACGGTGGCGGCCCCGACCCTTCCGTCGAACTACTTCCACCTCCTCCGTTGGCAGGTGCACAACCCGCACCACAAGCCGCTGGTGGTCTTCACCCCGAAGTCCATGCTGCGGCTGAAGGCGGCGGCCTCCCGCGCCGAGGAGTTCACCAGCGGCGGGTTCCGTCCGCTGATCGGCGACGACACGGTGGACCCGGCGCGGGTCACCAAGGTCGTGCTGTCGGCGGGCAAGGTCTACTACGACCTGACCGCCGAGCGGGAGAAGCGGAACGCGGACGAGGTGGCGCTGGTCCGGCTGGAGCGGCTCTACCCGCTGCCCAGCGACGAGTTGCGCGCCGAGCTGGCCCGCTTCCCGCGCCTGGAGCGCGTGGTGTGGGCCCAGGAGGAGCCGGCCAACCAGGGTGCCTGGCCGTTCGTCGCCCTCAACCTGCCGGAGCAGGTCGAGATCCCCGGCGACCGGCTGCACCCGGTGACCCGCTCGGCCTCCTCCTCGCCGGCGGTCGGCTCGGCCAAGCGGCACCAGGCGGAGCAGCAGGCCCTGGTCGCGGAGGTCTTCGACCTCTGACCCCGGGCGTCGCCGCGTAGTCGAGCGAGAGGGGGCCGTCGCCGGTTTCGGCGGCGGCCCCCTTTCGCGTGCGCGGGGCGGCGGTCGGGCCGCGTGGGAAACCTGGGGCTTCGCGCGGCACTTACCTCCTACGATGGCGGGATGGCAACGCTCAGACAGGTACAGGTCACCTTCGACTGCGCGCGTCCCGAGCGCGTCGCGCGTTTCTGGTGCGAGGTGCTGGGATACGTGGTGCCGCCCCCGCCTGAGGGCTTCGACTCGTGGGACGCGTACGACCGTTCGCTGCCGGCCGAGCAACGGGGGGCCGCGTTCGTCTGCGTCGACCCGACGGGGGCGGGGCCCCGGCTGTTCTTCCAGCGGGTGCCCGAGGAGAAGGTCGCCAAGAACCGGCTCCATCTCGACGTGCGGGTCGGCACCGGGCTGGTCGGCGCGGAGCGGCTGGCGGCGCTGGAGGCCGAGTGCGCCCGGCTGCTCCCGCTCGGCGCCGAGCGCGTGCGGCTGCTGGAGGCCGACGAGGAGAACGAGTCGTGTCTGGTGATGCGGGACGTCGAGGGCAATGAGTTCTGTCTGGACTGACGCCGGGCGGGGCGCGACTCAGGTCAGCTGCGGCTCGAAGTCCCAGAAGGGGCGGACCCGGGCGCGGGCGCTGACCGTGTGGACGTGCTGCGAGCCGAGGCTGGTGATCAGCCCGGAGAGCGCCTCCTGCTCCGTCCGGTCGGCGTCGGCGCGCTGCCTGAGGTTGCGCAGGTCGGTCGCGTGGGCGACCTTGCAGGAGAGCGTCAGCGGGTGGTCCCGCCCCAGCGAGCGGTGGGCCGCTGCCCGGCGGGAGGTGTCGCGGCTGAGGTCGGCGGCGCTCTCGACGTCTCCCGCGAGGTTGCGGTCGGCGCTGAGGTTGAGCGCGACGCCCAGCCGCCAGGGGTGGTCCGGGCCCAGCGCCTCCGTGATGCGGATCAGACACTGTTCGTTCAGGGCCAGCGCCTCTTCCCGTTCGCCGGCGGCGCGCAGCAGCAGCGCCTGGTTGGACAACGTGCCGATGGTGTACGGGTGGTCGGGGCCCAGCGCCTCGCGGTAGCGGTTCACGACGCGCTCGCCGATGGCGCGCGCCAGGTCGAGCCGGCCGTGGGCCTGGAGCACGAACGCGTAGCAGACGGCGATGCGTTGGGTCGCCGGCGACGCCTCGCCGAGCACCCGCTCGGCCCGCTCCAGCAGGTCGGCCAGCCGCTCGTTGGCGATCTCGCGTGCGCCGGAGCGCAACAGGCACAGCGCCAGGTTGAGTTCGGCGCTGAGCGTCTGCGGGTGGTCGTGGCCCATCACGACCCGCTGCATCTCGACGTTGGGCTCCTGGACCGACTGGGCCTCCGCGTAGCGGCCGAGGAGGCGCAGGTCGATGGCGTGGTTGGTCTCGGAGGAGAGGGTGGAGCTGTTTCTCGCGCGCAGCACCTCGCGGCGGATCTGGAGGGTGCGGCGGTCCTCGCGGAGCGCGTCCTTGTAGCGGCCGAGGAGGCGGAGGGTGACGGCCAGGTTGTTGCGCGCGTTGAGCGTGCGGAAGTCCTCCTCGCCGATCATCTCCACGCGGCCGGCGAGCACCCGCTCGCTGGCCTCCAGCGCCTCCTCGTAGCGGCCGAGGCCGCGCAGGTCGGCGCCCAGGCCCTCCAGCAGGCGCAGCACTTCGAGCGCGTCGCCCGCCTGCTCACGCTCCAGCCGTTGCAGCAGGCCGCGGTTGATCCGCTCGGTGCGGGCGTACTCGCCGGTGGCGCGCAGCAGCGTGGCGTGTTGGGAGGACAGCTCGCGCAGCAGCTCGTGACCGTCGCCGTAGACCTCGCGCCAGGCGCGCTCGGTGCGCTCGGCGAGCTGGATGCCGGTCGTGTACTCGCCGGCCAGGTAGAGGTAGCGCAGGCAGTTGCCGATCAGCTGGTGCATCTCGCCGTGCCTGCTGTGCAGCGCGCCGGAGGCGTCCAGGTGCGGCACGATCCTGGCGTACCTGGCCCAGTGCCGGGTGTCGGAGGGGACGGCGGGGTCCGCGTTGGCCAGGCCGCGGCGCACGGCGCGGGAGAACACCTCGCGGTCCGCCTCGGACATCCCGGAGCGGACGGTCTTGTGGACCATGCGGTGCAGATGGATGGTGCCGGCGGCCTCCGGGTTCTCGTCCGTGTTGGGCGGGTCCCACTGGATGACCGAGTACTGCACGAGCTTGTTGGTCGCCGTGTTCCACCGGAGGGGGTCGGACATCATCCCGGACAGCTGCTCCGGCAGATGCTCGGCGGGGATGTCGCGCAGCAGCTGGACGGGGACGGCGCCGGGGGCGAAGAACGCGCAGAGCCGCAGCAGCTCGACGGCCTCGGGGACGGCCTCCCGCAGCCGGTTGAGCATTATCGAGAAGGTCGTCGGGTACGTGACGTCGAAGTCGACGGCGACCCGCAGCCCCGCCTCCATGTCCTCGTCGTCGCGCAGCAGGCCGACGTACTCCTGGACGGTCATGGTCGAGTCGCTGAGCCAGCCCGCGGTCTGGTCCAGGGCCAGCGGCAGGTCGCCTAGGGCCTCGGCGAGGAGGTCGGCGTCCCGGCCGCCGATGCGGGGCGCGCGGCGGCGGACGAACGCCACGGACTCCTCGCGGTCGTAGACGGGGACGGACAGCAGGTGGGTGTTGTTGTACGCGCCCCACTCGCGGTTCTGCGAGGTGATCAGCACGTGTCCCGGGCCGGCGGGCACCAGGTCGTCGATGGTGTCGGGGCGGTCGGCGCCGTCGAGGACCACCAGCCAGCGGGAGTGCGGGTCGCCCCTGCGCAGCGCGTCGCCGACGGCGCGCAGCCGCTCGCCGTACTCGTGGCCCGTGCTGAGTTCGAGCGCGGGCGCCAGCTCGGCGAGCCGCTGGCGGAGCGTGCCGCGCTGGTCGGCGGGGACCCACCACACCAGGTCGTAGGCGGAGGAGAAGCGCCACACGTACTCGGCGGCGACCTGCGTCTTGCCGACGCCGGAGAGCCCGAGGAGGGTGACCACGCCGGCGCCGGGCTCGGCGCTCTGCATCTGGTCGTGGATGTCCTGGAGCAGCCGCTCCCGGCCGGTGAACCGGGTGTTCCTCCGGGGAACGCCGCCCCAGACGCGGGGCAGCTCCATCGGGAAGCGCGGGGAGCGGGCGCCGCTCAGGGTGTCGAGCGCGGGGTCGCGCGTCTCGATCACGCCGACCAGCTGGGCGAGGCGGCGCTCGGCCTCCCTGGCGCCGAGGCCCCACAGCTCGGTGGTGCCGCCGAACGCGGCGGAGGCGGTGGGCATCGGGGCGGTGGAGACGGAGACTGCGCTGAAACGGGCCGAGTTGGGGGCGACGACGGCGCGCAGCGCCTCGTTCCACTCCTGGTCGGTGCGCGGGCCGAGCTTGAAGTACCAGTCGCTGAGCACCACCAGGATGCGTCCCTGGACCAGCAGCAGGTCGTTGAGCGCCTCGTGGACCGGTGTCCCCGACGGCAGGTCGAAGCGTTGGAACGCGACCTGCCAGCCGTAGCGCTCCAGCCGGTCGGCGATCCACACCGCCCAGGCGCGGTTGTAACCGGCGTGGCTGATGGTGATGCGGCGGCCCTCCACCAACGGGACCGTGTCACGAGCCGAACCTTGCACGGAGCCTCCCTCAGCGGTCGCCCGACCGACCCGCACGCTGCTGACGACTGGTGGTGTCCGGGGTCGTCCGACGCCTCGTCAGCTCCCCCGTGGAAACATACACCGCCGGACTGTCAGCCAACCGTGCCACGACCGTGCTGCCGGGACCAGACGGCCCACGCGGTCTCCAGGTAGGCGCTGGCGCGCGCCCGATGGCCCCGGGGAGGCTCGGGCGAGGCCAGACGCCGGTGCCGTTCGGCCATGGCGGCCAGGAACGTCCTTCCGTCGTCGGTGAGTCGGCGGGCGGCGCGCAGCGTGGGCAGCACGGCGCCCACCTGGGTGTGGCAGCGGCAGTGGGCGGCCCACGCCAGGTCGCGCGCCCCCGGGTCGTCGAGTCCGAGGGCGAGCGACTGCCAGAAGCCGGCGAGCGCGAGGTGCGCGTAGGCGCCGTGCAGCAGCCCGTCGAACGGGCGGGGGTCGGGGCGCCAGGGCGCCCAGTGGCGTGGGGTGTCGTCCTGGTGGTGCAGCGGGTTGAGCGCGCCGACGGCCGAGAGCTTCGCGTGCTGCAACTCGTGGGTGAGCCCGGCGGCGAGCAGCGCGGGGCTGGGCGGGGTGCTGGCCAGGACGGCGCCGAAGGCGCCCGCGCTGGTGGAGCTGGTGTGCCCGCCGTGTCCCCCGGGGCGCAGCAGCGGGACGATGCAGGTGAGCAGGGCGAGTTCGGCGGCGCGCGCCGCGCCGCCGAGGCGCAGCAGCGGCAGCGCCTCGTGCCACAGCCGGGACCAGTGGTCGCGTTCGGCGGGGCGCAGCGCGTGACGCGGCGGGCCGTCCTCGGGGAGCGCGGCGCGGGCGGGCGCGGGGCGTCCGGGGTCGAGGTCGTCGAGGAGCACGGGGTGCGGCCCGCCGTCCAGGGTGTGCAGGGCGCGCCAGCGCGGGTCGGTGGAGCGCCAGTGCCCCGCGGGGTCGGGGCGCAGGACGACGGGGGGCTCGCCGGGGAGTCGGACGGTCAACCGTTCGTGGTGGGCGGTGAGTTCGGCGTGGCCGAAGGCGGGGGTGTCGAGCGCGCCGAGGGTGGGCAGCGCGAGCCGGCCGCCGTCGACGGCGACGCGGATGCGGAAGTCGAGCCCGGCGCGGAGCGCGGAGGCGGCGGCGAGGCCGCCGAGGTGGCCGAGGTCGCGGGCGGCGTCCCCGCCGGCGCCGGTGGCCAGGCGGTGGGCGCAGCGTTCGGCCCAGCTGCCGGTCAGCGGGTAGAAGAGCACGCGTCGGGCGGCCTCGGGCGCGGCGCGTTCGGCGCCTTCGACGAGCGCGGCGTGGTCCCCGGCGAGCGCGGCGGCGTGCGCCGGCGCGGCGGGGAGCGCGTCGAACAGGACGCGCAACAGCAGCATCCGGCGGGTGTGTTGGCCGGCGGCGAGGGCGGCCAGGGTGTCGGGGGCGCCCTCGGTGCGGCCGAGCTGCGCCAGCTGGTCGACGTCCAGGGCCGCGGGTCCGGTCACGGGGTCACCGCGCGGCGCAGCGCTTCGGCGACGTGCCGGATGAGGACGGCCAGGTCGGCGCAGTAGACCGAGGGGTTGGCGAAGCCGTGGCCCTCGCGGTAGCGGTGGACGTGGTTGCCGCCGCCGCAGACGTCGAGGAGCGGACAGGCGCGGCAGCCCGCGGCGAGGGCGACCGTTCCCGACTGGCGGGCGGCGATGCCCGGATGGGACAGGGCGGCGTCGAACGGGTCGGTGGCGACGTGGAGTCCGGTGGCGGCGGCGCCCCGGTAGGCGGTCTTGAGCGCGTCGATCTGCTCGATGGAGCCGTCGGTCTCGACGACCACGGCGCTGAACGGGTGCAGCCCGAACAGGCCGCCGGAGGTGGGCTGTCCGAGGAGCGCGGCCAGGCACTCGTCGAAGAGGGCGATCGGCACCCGGCGTTCGGCGGCCCACCAGCGGTCGAAGACGGCGATCAGCCAGTCGGCGTAGGGGGTGGGGCGCGCGACGCCGGGGCGGGCGCCTTCGAGTCCCGGGGGCGGGGCGGTCCAGTTGCCGTGCGGCAGTCGGAGATCGAGCGCGGGTGGATCGAGGGCCAACAGCGACTGATAGACCTCGATCGGGTCGCTTTCGGGATCGATCACGCTGAGCACGGCGGCGTAGCCGGGCCGGTGTTCGGGCGAGGCGAGCAGCCGGGCGGCGCGGTGGAGCGCGGGCCAGGCGGGGCGGCCGGCGTGGTCGACGCGGAGCCGGTTGTGGTGGGCGCGCCCGCCGTCGAGGCTGAGCCCGACCGCTATCCGGTGGGCGGCCAGCGCCCGCAGCCGCTCGGCGGTCAGCGGGGTGCCGTTGGTCTGCACGGTGGCGAGCACCCGGCAGTCGGCGGGGACCAGGGTGCGCACGCGGTCGACGAACCCGCCCAGTTCGGCGGGGTCGGTCAGCAGCGGCTCGCCACCGTGCAGCACCACGGAGACGGCGGGCAGCCGGTGGGTGGCGGCGTGTTCCGCGACGCGTCTGGCGGTCCACTCCAACGTGTCGGGGGAGGCGCCGACGGGCTGCCGGCGCCAGCCGTCGTCGGCGGCGAAGTACATGTAGCAGTAGCGGCAGGCCAGGTTGCAGCGGCTGTTGACCTTGACGACGAACTGCCGGAAGGGCTCGGGCTCCCACCGCGCCGGGCGGGGGGCCCGGGTCGTTGCCTCCACGGGCGTCCCTCCCCTCCGGGCCTCGTCCGTACCGGCCTCCCGTCCTGAAGGGAGAGGCTTCCGACGGCGGGCAGAACGAAAACCCCACCGGTCGTTTCCGGTCGGGAAAAGGTCGCAAGTGGACCGAAAGAGAGCGAAGTTACCAGTCCGGCCGCTGCGGCTTGGACTTCGGCGCCTCTTCGAAGTCCCAGAGCGTCTCGCGGGGGCGGGCCAGCCGCTCGCGCAGCTCGGCGAGGAGCGACTCCAGCACCGGATGGTCCATCCGCCGGACCTCGGCCAGACTCAACGCCAACAGATCGGGCAACTCGGGCAATTCCCCCGAGGCTACCGCCTCTCGTGCACCCGTCGTCATGCCGCCTCCCCACGCCTCTGCCACGCCCCGATTCCCCCCACGGGGATTCCCCGGCGCCCGGCGGGGGAAACGGGCCGGGCGCGGAGCGCGCGGCACGGCGCGCGGCACGGCGGGTGGTCGCGGCGCGCGCCGGGCGCGCGAGCGGGGCGCGGAGCGCGCGAGCGGCGGGCGGCTGGCGGCGGGGCGGCGGGGCCGGGGGATGTGCGGCGGGGCGGGTGAGCGGTCGGGGGGGTGTGCGGCGGGGCGGGCTCTCAGCGTTCGCGCAGCAGGGCCTCCAGACGGGCGACGGTCTCCGCGCCCGACTTCTCCTCGTCCGGCAGCCGGCGCCACTGCGTCAGCGCCGCGCGGTAGGCGTCGCCGGCGGCCAGCGGTCTGCGGGCCACCTCGAAGACGGCGCCGCGCTGGTGGAGCGCGGTGGCCGCCAGCCGCACCGGCTCCGCCGGGTCGACCGCCTCCGCCTCCGCCGCACGGGCCGCCGACGCGGCGGCGCCATACGCCTCGGCCGCGTAGTCGAGCCGCTCGAAACCCCGGGTGTGGCGGAACACCCGACGGTGGGTGTCCCCCAGCTCCAGCAGGGCGCGCGCCCTGGTCAACGGCTCGCCCGAGTGCCTGGCCGCCCGCTGGAAGAGGTGCTCGGCCTCCCTCAGGTCGACCATGTCCACCGCGTCCCGGTACCGCGCGGTCAACGCCCTGCCCAGCAGCAGCAGCCGCGCCGGCAGCCGGGGGTCGTCGGCGGCCGTCTCCATCCGGCAGTCCCGCAGCACCCGCACCGCCCGCGAGACGAACGGCGCCCCGTCCTCCCGGTCGGCGCGCCGCAGCAGCGCGGCACCCCACTCCTCGATCAGCGCGCTGTACTCGGGGCGGTCACGCGAGACCAGCCGGCCGGCCTCCTCGAACCTGGCCGCCGCCGCCTCCAACTCCGAGACCTGCCCGTCCCGTTCGAAGGCGCGGACCGCCAGCCGGCCCGCCCGGGCCAGGCAGGCGGAACGCGACGAGGGGTCGTCGGCCAGCCGGGTCGCCGTCTCGATCACCTCGCCCGCCTGCCGCCACTCCTGCTCGGTGCGCAACAGCGCGTCCACCAGGTCCAGCAGCGCGCGCACCCGCGTGCGCGCCGGCGCGCGCTCGCCCTCCAGCGCCCGACAGCCCTGCCGCAGCGAGTCCGCGGCCTGACCGGCGTGCACCCCGACGCGTTCCCCGCCGCGCGCCGCGTCGGCGAGCAGCAGCAGCGCGCGACCGTGCGCCAGCCAGAGGCCGCTGGGCTGCGGCTCGTCCGCCGGCCAGGCGTCGGCAACCGCCTCCACGATGCCGACGCTCTCCTGAAGCAGCGTGCTGTCCCCGCCGAGCCGCCACTGCGCGGTCAGCACCTCGACCCGGTCCAACGTGACGCCGAGCGCCGCGTCCCGGTCGAGCCCCGGGGTGGCCTGCACCGCCGCGAACTCCCTGTCGGCCAGCCGCCACAGCTCCAGCGCGCCCCTGGTGTCCCCCGCGGACCTCCGCTCCGCCGCCCGGGTGTGCAGCACCCGGGCCAGCACCGTGCGCCCCCGGTGCGAGCCGGCGTGCGCCGCGGCCGTGCGCGCCGCGCGTTCCGCCTCCGTCAACAGCTCCCCGTCGCGCTGCGCCCGCCAGAGCCGCAGCAGCCCCTCGGCCAGGTCGGCCCAGAGCTCCGGCTCCGGCCGCTCCGCCACCGCGTGCCGCAACAGGTCGACGGCCGCCAGCAGATGACGGACCTGGCCGTCCTCCTCGTAGGCGGCGGTCAGCTCCCTGGCGCGCCGGACCACCCGGGAGGGCGCGGCCCGGCCCCGCCCCGCCTCGCGCGGCGGGAGCGGGGCGACCGGCAGAAAGCGGCGCAGCACCTTCGCCGCCACCTCGGCGAAGGGGCGCGGCAACGCCGCCCCCTCCTCGTCCACCCCGGACACCCCGGACACCCCGGCCGCCTCGGCGAGCGCGCGCGCCGCGCCGCCCCCGGCGCCGGAGAGCTGCGCCAGCGCCAGGGCCGGGAAGTTCGGGCCCGCGTCGCCGAAGCGCCTGGCCACGTAACCGGAGCAGTGCTTGAGCACCAACAGCGCCTCGTCGTGGCCCAGTTCCGTCAGCAGCGTCTCGTGCACCCCGTCGGCGAAGGTGAACCACAGCCCGTCCGAGGGCGAGCCCGGCGGGGGCTCGTCCAGCCGGCGCAGCAGCCCGCCGAGCAGCACCTCGGACAGCTCGGAGGGGCCGGAGTCCGGGAGCATGGTCCGCTGGATCAGCTGCATCACCGGCAGAAAGAGCGGCGCCGCCGCCAGATAGACGGCCAGCCGGACCGCGCCGGGCGACGCCGAGGCCCGGAAGCGCGCCAGCGCCTCGGCCGGTGGCCGGCCGCCGCCCGCCGCGCGGCGCGGGCCGGCCGCCGGCTGGTCGGCGCGGACCCAGCCGACGGCGGCCGGCACCCGGCCGGGGCCCGTGCCGGCCAACAGCCCGGCCCAGGCGCCCAGCGCCGCGGCCGTCGGCGGCAACAGCGGCACCGGCACGGCCCGCGCGGGGACCGGCCGGGCGGCGGACAGCCCCTCGGCCAGGAAGCGCAGCCGCACCGAGCCCGCCGGCCCCGGCTCGCGCAGCAACGCGCCACTGCTGGCCGGCAGTCGGGTGCGCGGCCACAGCCGCTGGGGCAGCGGCTGCACCACGGCGACGGGCGCGTGCCGCGCCAGGCCGTGCAGCAGCCGGTGCGCCGCGCCCTCCCGCCACAGCGGCCCGGCGCAGTCGCTGACCACCACGGTCAGCCGCCGTCCGGTGGGGTCGCCCAGCTGTCTGGCCGGGCGCAGCGCGGCGCCCTCCGGGTCGAACCTGCGGCTGACCGCGGGGCTGCCGTCGGGCGAGCGGTGCAGATAGTGCACCTGGATGTCCCGAAAGGCGCCCAACCTGCCGAAGACCTCGGCCAGTTCGCCCAGCATCCGCTGCCAGACCCGCATCGCGGGCGCGGCGTCCATCAGCAGCTGGAGCTCGGTGTGGCCGCGTGGCTCGGCGCGGAAGACCGGCGTGAGCAGCCCGCCGGCGCGCGCGGTGCGCTGCGCCGTCTCCGGCTCGTCGAGCACCAGCCCCCGGTGCGGGCGGCGCGGCGGCCCGGTCGGCGGCGTGTAGCGGCGCAGCGGGCGCAGCGCGCGCTCCATTTCGAGCAGCCCGGGCAGCGCCCTGGCCTCGGGCACGCCGACGGGCAGCGCCTCCGCGCCCGGCCGCGTCGCGTCCCCGCGGGCCGACCCCCCGGGGTCCGCGTAGAGCGAGACGGTGTCGTCGTCGGCGCGGGGGGCCCGGCCGGGCGCCGCGGGCCGTTCCTCCGCCGCGGCCTCCGGGGGGCGCTCGTCCTCCGATGCGCGCTCCGGACTCTCCGTTCGCGCCCGCTCGTGCGCCGGCTCGGACCGTTGGCGCGCACTCCGCCCGTCCCCCTGACCGCTCGGTGCCTCCTCGGCGCCGCCCCGGGTGTACTGGGCCAGCCAGAGCGCGTCGGACAGGTCCTTCCACGTCGGGTCGAACCCGGCGCCGCGCAGGGCGGCGACCAGGGACGCCAGTCGGTCGGGGCGGGCCGCGTGGGACATGGGTGCCTACCTGGGTTGGTCGAGGCGCTGGATCAGCATGTCGGCCAGTCGGTCGCGGGTGGGCAGCTCGGCGTGGTGGGTGAGGTAGATGGCGTTCAACAACTGGTCGGTGGCGAGCTGTTCGGTACGGGAACGCTCCAGGAAGCGGCTGATCAGATCCTCCCCCACCCTGGTCAGGTCATCCCCCAGATGCGCCCTGACCACCGTCGCCAGCCGCTCGTGGTCCGGCCGGCCCAGCCGCAACGGGATGCAGCGGCGCAGCAGCGGCGCGGGGAAGTCCCGCTCCCCGTTGCTGGTCAGCACGACGAACGGGAAGGCGTGACAGCGGACCCTGCCCTCCCTGACCGTGACCTTGGCGCCGTCGTCGTTCAGCACCTCGACCTCCGGCTCGCGCTCCGCGATGCGCTGGAGCTCGGGAAGGGTGAACTCGCCCTCCTCCAACACGTTCAACAGGTCGTTGGGCAGGTCGATGTCACTCTTGTCCAACTCGTCGATCAGCAGCACCCGCGGCTTCGCCGTGGGCAGCAGCGCCGTGCCGAGCGGCCCCAGCCGCAGATAGCTGCCGATGCCGCCGGGCACGGCGGCGGAGGGCAGCCCGGCGGCCCTTCCGCTCGCCGCGATCTGCGCGTCCTGGAGTCGGGCGATGGCGTCGTAGTGGTAGAGCCCGTCCTCCAGCCGGCTGCGGCTGACGACCGGCCAGTGCAGCACCCGGCCGAGCCCCAGCTCGAACGCGACCGAGTGGGCCAGGGTGCTCTTGCCCGTGCCCGGGCTTCCGGTGACAAGCAGGGGACGGCGCAGATAGAGCGCCGCATTTATGATCTCCAGCTCCTCGGCGCTGGGGCGGTGCATCTCCGCCAGATGGCGGAACGCGCCCAGCCGGCGCGCCGAGACGCTGTCCGTGTCGGGGCCCGGCGCGACCAACGGATGGCCGCCGCCGTCGAAGTCGCGCCACGGCGGCGGCTTCGGAAGCGCGCGGATGCCCTCGTGCCGCTCGCCCGTGCCCCGGTAGATCAGCCACTCGCCGCCCGCCGACTCGCGTCCGGCGGGACCTTCCTGACCGTTGGTTTCAGAGACTGCCACCGCGTCCTCCTCGTCGGTACTGGGCCGTGTGGGTGTGCGCCCGGCCTCCGACGCTCCCGACCGTAGCCGGGGCGGGGGGCCGCGCCCAGGGGATGCGACCGGTTCGCGTCACCTTCGCCCGCCGCGCCGTCACGGCGCCTCCAGGAAGTCCTCTTCGGGAACCTCGCCCTCCGGTTCGCCATAGAGCAGGGCGAGATCGCTCATCCAGGAGGGTGACGACATCCCGTCCGGAGCGGTACCGGCCGCCTCACGCATCCGCCAGAGGCTCTCCACCAGCCGGTCGCACGCACCGCCGCCGACCAGGTGCGCCAGGGAGTCGTGCAGGTGGTCGCACGAGGCGTCGCGCGCCGCCAGCTCGCGCTGCCACAGGATCACGTTGTACCCGCTGGCCATGACCCGGTGCAGCGCGGCCGGCTCGCCGCCGACGGCGGGCGCCCGGCACAGCACGGGAACCGTCGTCAACTCCCTGCCCAGCAGCGCCGACCGCTCCGGCAGGGCGCGCGGCAGCCCGTCGTGGCAGTCGAGCACGTCCGCCACCAGCCGCCCCTCGTGCGCGGCGACCCAGCGCGCCCGCCGCAGCGTCGCGAGCTCCTCCCCGTCCTCGGCACCGGGCATCGGGTCCGTGCAGCGCACCACCACCGGCCTGACCTCACCGAGGGTCGGCCCGTCGGGCGTCAACCGCCACTGGTCGAACGGGACCTGGAGCAACGAGTACGGCACCGCCACCTGGAGCGGCACCGGCGAGCCCGGCTCGTCGCCCCGCCGGAACGCCTCGACCAGCGCCGCCAGCAGCCGCTCCGGTGGCCGCCTGAGATCGCCGACCTCGGTCGCCCCGTCGATCGGGTCGTTCCTGCCGCTCGGCCTGGCGCAGACCCGCCAGTCGTAGCCGTTCGCCTCCCAGAAGCGGGAGTCCAGCTCCAGCACGGCGAGCGAGTCCAGCCTGACCACGGAAGCGGCCAACAGCCGGTCCACGCCCATCGGCTGGCGCGTGGCCCACCAGGGGTCCGCGTGTGCCAGCCTGGCCTGCTTCTCCAGCTGCAACCGCTTGCGGACCCGGCGCGGCAGCGTCGGAGCGTCCTCCGCCATGGTGTCCATCCGCTCCAGCAGCCGCTTCTCCCTGCCGGGCTTCGCCGGATAGGGGCGCTCGTCGGTGGCCACGTGGAGCGCGTAGCGCAGCACCGCCTCCAGCCCGGTGAACTCGCCCCGCAGCTCGTGGAGGAGGCCGAACCCGTCCCGCCAGCCGCGCGGCGCGGGCAGCGACCCCTCGTAGGGTCTGCCGCGCAGCTCGCCGACCAGCGCGTCCAGCCGGGGCGTCGAGAGCGGCGGCGGCAGCGCCGCCATCAGCCCCAGCAGCTTGACGCGCTGTCCCGGGGTGAGCACGCCGGTGGCGGCGGGCAGCTGGTTCTGCGCGTCGGTCCAGGTGGGCTGGCCCGAGTCGGCGCCCAGGTGACGCTCGGCGTGGTACGCGTCGTGGCCGTGGACGACGGCCTGGTAGAGGTCGTCCCCGAGCCCGAGCACCGGCCCCGCCGGCGCCGGCAGCCGCCGCAGCTGGATGACGGAGGTGGCCAACCCCCCGTCCCGAGCGGCCCTGCGGCCCTTGACCACGCCGATCACCTCGCCGCGTGCCAGGTCGACCAGCGGGCCTCCGGAGATCCCGTGCAGCAGCTCGTCCTCGTTGCCCAGGCGCAGCAGGCCCTCGGAGCCCATCTCGCCCTTGACGGTGCACCGGCCGCTGACGTCCACCACCTCCCCCGCGATCTCCGTGGAGCCGAAGAAGGCGACCTCGTCGCGGGTGAAGAGGCGGGCGGTGCGCTCGCTCAGCCAGACACACCCCGGGCCCTCGGGCGGCGGGGGCGGCGGCGCGTGGAGCCGGACCAGGGCCAGATCGGGGGCCGGCCACGTCCCGCCGTCCCACGGCGCCGCCTCCGGCCGGGCCCACTCGACGCGGCCGGGGACCGGGCGGTCCACACCTCTGAAGGTCAGCCCCACCTCGCGCCTCCCTCCCTGGGCGCCTCCTCCCGAGAGGGCCACATGGGCGCAGGTGAGCACCCACTCGGGAGCGACGAAGAACCCGCTGCCCCACGGCGGGGGCACCGGCTCGCCCTCGGCATACCCGGTCGGCGGCGGATGGATGCGTACGGTGGCGGCGGCGACGAGCGGCGCGAGGAGTTCGAAGGCGTTCTCGTCGTCGAGTCGTGCGCCCCCCTCGTCCCCCCATGTCATGTGGTGTCCCGGCCGGGCGGCTGCGGGGGCGCGCCGCGCCAGGTGAGGGTGACCGTGAGGGCCCCCTTGGCCTCCCCCTCGGCCAGCAGTCCTACGATCCGACCGGCCTTGGCCGTCAGTTCGATGCCGAAGCTGACGCTGACCTCGTCGGGCGCCGCGTCCCGCAGCCCGTCGGAGACGGAGGCGGCGACCCCGCCGATCAAGTCGCGCAGACTGTCCATCTGCGCCGCCGCCTGCGCCGCCGCGCGCTGGGCGAAGCCGGTGTCGACATAGCCCGTGTCGACATAGCCGCCGCGCGGCTGCTGCTCGGGAACGACCGCCGACTCGCCACCGGCGCCCGCCCCCGGGCCCGGGGAGATCCTGGCCCAGACCGAAGTCCCGTCCGGGAGTGTGACCCTGGTGACCTCGCCGCTCATGCTGACCCCCCGTCACTTCGTGTGCCGGCAGGTTACCGGCCGCCACCGACAGTTGCCTATCCTGAGCGACCGCCCACCGCCGCCGGCCCCCGCGGGGCGCGAGCCGCGGACCGGCCGGGAGGCGGGCCGGTCGGCAAGCGGGCAGCCGGGGAACCGCTCCGGCGCCAGGGCCGCCGGCCCGGGAGAGGAAGACCCCGCTCGCCCCGACCCGGCCACGTGTCGCAGACTTTCCCCCGGCGGGCCCCGCCCGCTCACCCGACGGAACCCATCAGCGGGAGCACGACGTGTACTTCACCGACCGAGGCATCGAGGAACTCGCCCAGCGGCGCGGCGGCGAGGAGGTCACCTTCGACTGGCTCGCCGAGCAGCTGCGGACCTTCGTCGACCTCAACCCGGACTTCGAGGTACCGGTGGAGCGGCTGGCCACCTGGCTCGCGCGACTGGACGACGAGGACGACGAGTAGTCGCCCCGAACGGGAGCACGGGAAGGGGGCGGGCGGAGGGACGACACGGCTGCCCGTGGTGTGCGCCCGGCGCACACGCCAGGCGCGCGCAACCATCCGCCCCCGCCGAAGGCCCGGAAAGCGGACCCACCCCTTGACGCCCTCCACACGCGATATATCGTCTTTAGGGGAATGCGATATATCGGCCCGTCGCGGACGGGCCGGACCGAGGCGGGGAGGCGCGATGGCGCGGAACGACGAGTGGTCCATCGCCGAGTCGAGGACGCTCTCCTTCACCGAGGACCCGGTCACGGAGGTGGAGCTGCGGGTCATGGGCGGCGCGTTCAACGTGGTCGGCACGGACGAGCCGGTCGCCCGGATCGAGGTCGACGCCGTCTCCGGCCCGCCGTTGCTGGTCAGGCTCGACGGTGAGCGGTTGGTGGTGGGGTACCACGACCTTCCGTGGCAGGGCTTCCTGCCCTGGCTGGCGCACCGGCGGGGGCGCCGGGCAGCGGTGGTCTCCCTCTCCCTGCCCAGGGGTTGCCGGCTGACCGTGGGCTCCGTGAGCGCGGACGTGACCGTCGGCGGTCTGACCGGCCCCGTCTCGGTGAGCACCCTCAGCGGGGAGACGACCCTGGTCGGGCTCTCCGGCCGGGTCAGCGTCGACACGGTCTCGGGCGCCGTCGAGTCGCTGGGGCTGCGCGGCCCGCTGCGCGCCCAGTCGGTCTCCGGCTCGCTGGCCGTCGTCGACGGCACCGGCCCCTCGGTCCACGCGGACACGGTCAGCGGCGAGTTGCTGGTGGAGCACGCCAGCCCCACCGCCCCACCCGACATCAGGCTCAGCACCATGTCGGGGCGGATAGCGCTGCGGCTCCCCGAGCAGCCGGGCGCCACGGTCACCGGCAGCACCCTGAGCGGCGCGGTCACCTGTTCCCTGCCCGGGCCGCGGGTGGTCGGGCCCTGGGGTGCCAGATCGCTCTCCGGCCGGATCGGTTCGGGGGCCGGCTCGGTCAGTCTGACCTCCCTCTCGGGAGGGATCACGCTGCTGCGCCACCCCGGCGTCGCGACCGAGCCTTCCGCCCCCTCCTCCCTGCGTAAGGATGTCTGAGATGCCCCCCGTCTTCGGCCATGGTCGGCTCCGGCTCTATCTCCTCAAGCTGCTCGCGGAGTCGCCCCGCCACGGCTACGAGGTCATCCGGCTGCTGGAGGAGCGCTTCCAGGGCCTCTACGCGCCCTCGGCCGGCACGGTCTACCCCCGGCTGGCCAAGCTGGCCTCCGAGGGGCTGGTCAGCCACACCGAGGAGGGCGGGCGGAAGGTCTACTCGCTGACCCCCGAGGGCGAGCGCGAGCTGGCCGGCCGCACCGAGGAGTTGACGGCGCTGGAGCGCGAGCTGCGGGACTCCCTGACCGCCCTGGCCGCCGGCCTCAGGGCGGACGTCAGCGACTCGGTGCGCGAGTTGCGGTTCGACGTCGGTCGGGCCGGCGCCGAGGAGTCCGCCACCGCGGGGCGGCGGAGCCGCGCGGGCCGCTCGCGGGCCGGCGCCGGCGCGACGACGGGTGCCGGGGAGGCCCCCGGGGAGACACGCGGGGACAGGGACTCCGAGGGCAGGGAGTCCGGGACTTCGAGCGGAGCTTCGCGCGGAGCGGAGTGGCCGGGGCATGTCGGCCAGGAGCACTTCGAGCGGGCGGCCCACCGCATCCAGGAACGGGTGCGTTCCCGCGCCACCGCGGGCGACTGGCAGGGCGCGGTGCGGGCCGGGCTCGACGGGCTGAGCGCCGAGTTCTCCGGCTGGAAGAGCCCCGGCGAGCCACGCGCCACCTGGGCCCCCGAAGGGGGCTGGTCCGCCGAGCCGCCGGAGGCCGAGGAGCGCTCGGCCGACGGGGGAGCCGAGGGAGGAGAGGAGCACGTCAGCGATCCCGCGCGGGAGTTGGAGCGGCTGCTGGACCGTTTCCGGGACGATGTGCGGGACGCGGCCAGGGACCACGGGGTCAGTCAGGACCAGCTCCGCGAGGCGCGGCGCCATCTGTCGATAGCCTCCGCCCATCTGGCCGCCATGCTGCGCTCCCCGCACGGCTAGCGACGAACGGGACCGCTTTCCCCCCCGACCAGGCCCTTCCAGCCTATACGGACACGGCGTGCGGCGTCGCCCCGCGTCCGGGCGCCGGGCGCGGGGTAACGGCGGGGCGGCGGACGGGCCGGACGGGGAGGAGGGGTCAGACGGTGAGGACCAGCTTCCCGAAGAGCTCGCCCCGTTCCATCCGGGCCAGCGCCTCGTCCGCGCGGTCCAGCGGAAGCGTGGAGTCGATCAGCGGCCTGACGCCCTTGGCCCGGCAGAAGTTCAGCAGGCCGGCCAGCTCGTCCCGGTCGCCCATCGTGGAGCCGACGACCCGCAGTTCGAGAAAGAAGACGCGGTTCAGCTCGGCCTCGGGCAGCGACTGCCCCGAGGTCGCGCCGCAGATCACCAGCGTTCCGCCCGGTCGCAGCGCGCGCACCGAGTGGCGCCAGGTGGCGGCGCCCACCGTCTCCAGCACCGCGTCCACCCGGTGCGGCGGGCGTTCGTCCGGTGCCAGGGCGGCCTCGGCGCCCAGCGCCAACGCCCGCTCCCGCTTCGCCGGATCGCGGCTGGTGACCAGCATCCGCAGCCCGGCCGCCGCGCCCAGGATCACGGCGGCCGTGGCCACTCCCCCGCCGGCGCCCTGCACCAGCACGCTGTCGCCGGGGCGCACGGCGGCGCGGGTGAAGAGCATCCGGTACGCGGTCAGCCAGGCGGTCGGCAGACAGGCCGCCTCGGCGAAGGTCAGCTCGGGCGGCTTGGGCAGCAGGTTCCACCGGGGCACGGCGACATACTCGGCCAGCGTCCCCTGGTAGTGCTCGGAGAGCAGCGAGCGGCGTTCGCCGGGCCCGACGCCGTGACCGTTGGCGCCGATCACCGAGTGCACCACGACCTCGTTGCCGTCCTCGTCGACTCCCGCGGCGTCGCAGCCGAGGATCATCGGCAGCGCCTCCCGCCGGAGGCCGACGCCCCGCAGCGTCCACAGGTCGTGGTGGTTGACGGAGGCGGCTGCCACCCGCACCACCGCCCAGTGCTCCCGCGCCTCCGGGCGGGGCAGCTCCCCCAGCCGCAGCGCGTTCAGCGGTCGGTCGGCGTCGAAGTCGGCGGCATAGGCGGCGAACATGCCCGCACGCTAGCCGCCGCACGCGCGGGGGACCAGCCCCCACACGCCCCGTCGCGCACGGGGTCGACGGGCGCGGTCGCCGTTCCCGTCGCCGCCGTACGGTGGGAAGATGGTGCCTTCCGGTGGCTTTCCGGTCCCCCTCCGTGCGCCCGCGCACGCGGGGGCCGTTCACGCGTCAACCCTGCGTTGACTCCATGGGCCCCGGGGACTTCTGTGGCCCGGGGAGAATCAGGGGGACCGAGATGGGCACGTTGTTTCTGCGCCGGTTGAGTCGGTGGCAGGCCGAGACGGAACGCGACCACATCGCGGATCTGTACGCCGCCGCCCACCGCGATCCGTCGCCCGACGCCGCACCGCCCGACCGCGCCGGTTTTCTGCGGCGCTTCGTCGACCACGACGTCCAGCGGCCGGAGTTCGACCTGATGCTGGCCGGCGACCCGGAGCCCGTCGGCTGCGCCTACGGCTTTCTCGCGGAGCGGGAGGACGGCTGGTGGGACCGGTTCCGGCAGCGCCCGGAGGCGCTGCCGACCCTGGCCGAGCACCGCCGGATCTTCGTGGTCACCGAGCTGCTGGTGCACCCGAGGCGGCGCGGCGAGGGGCTCGCGGGACGGCTCCAGCGCGAGCTGCTCTCCCGTGTCTCGGCCTCGGCGGCGCTGCTCCTGGTGGAGGCGGGCGACGGGCCCGCGCAGAGCGCGCTGCCCTCGCTGGGCTGGGGCAAGGCCGGGGAGTTGACCCCGCGGGACGGCGCCGCGCTGGCGGCGTGGACGACCCCGCTGGGCTGACCCGCCGCCGGGCCGCGCCCCGCGGGGGCGCGACCCGCGCAACGTGCGCCACGCGCCACGTTTCAGGAACGACGCGGCACGTTTCAGGAACGACGAGACACGTCCGTTTCAGGAACGGCGCGCGGTCGACGAGGAGCCGCGCGTTCAGAGCACCTTGGAGAGGAACGCCCTGGTGCGTTCCTGCCGCGGGTTGGCCAGCACCTCGCGCGGGTCGCCGGCCTCGACCACCATGCCGTCGTCCATGAAGACGAGGGTGTCGCCGACCTCCCTGGCGAAGCCCATCTCGTGGGTGACCACGATCATGGTCATGCCGTCCTCGGCCAGCGCCCGCATCACGTCGAGCACCTCGCCGACCAGCTCGGGGTCGAGCGCGGAGGTCGGCTCGTCGAAAAGCATCAGCTTGGGGTCCATCGCCAACGCCCGCGCGATCGCGACCCGTTGCTGCTGGCCGCCGGAGAGCTGCGAGGGGTAGCTGGCCATCCGGTCGGCGAGCCCGACGCGTTCCAGCAACTGCTCGGCGCGCTTTCTGGCATCCGCCCGCCGCACGCCCTTGACCTGGACGGGCGCCTCCATGACGTTCTCCGTCGCCGTCATGTGGGGAAAGAGGTTGAAGCGCTGGAAGACCATCCCGATGTCGCGCCGCTGGGCCGCGACCTCGCGTTCGCGCATCTCGTAGAGCTTGTCGCCCCGCTGGCGGTAGCCGACCAGTTCGCCGTCGACCCAGAGCCGGCCGGCGTTGATCTTCTCCAGGTGGTTGACGCAGCGCAGCAGCGTGGACTTACCGGAGCCCGAGGGCCCCACCACGCAGCAGACCTCGCCGGGACTGACCTCCAGGTCGATGCCCCTGAGCACCTGCACGGGCCCGAAGTTCTTGTGGACCTGCTCGGCCTTGACCATCGGGGACGAGGAGTTCGTCGTCGTGCCCATCGGCTCACACCCCTCCGGCCGGGCCGCGGCCCGCACGCTGTCGACGCGGGCCGGTCAGCCTCGCGCGGGCCCGCTGGAGCGGGGTGGGGGGCCGCACCCGTTCGTTGCCCCTGGCGAAGTACCGCTCCAGGTAGTACTGACCGATGCTGAACACCGTGGTCAGGATCAGATACCAGACCGTGACGACGATCAGCATCTCCATGACCGCGAGGTTTCGCGTGCTGATCGTGTTGCCGGCCCGGAACAGCTCGGTGTATTGGATCGCGTAGACCAGCGACGAGGTCTTCAGCATGTTGATGAACTCGTTGCCGGTGGGCGGGATGATCACCCGCATCGCCTGCGGCAGCACGATCCGCCGCATCGTCTTGCCGTTGTTCATGCCCAGCGCGTGGGCGGCCTCGGTCTGGCCGCGGTCCACGGACTGGATGCCGGCCCTGGCGATCTCCGCCATGTACGCGGCCTCGTTGAGCCCGAGTCCCAGCAGGGCGGCGAGGAACGGCGTCATGAAGTCGTTCATCTCGTCCTTGTAGAAACCGAAGTTCACGGTCTCGAAGACGAACGACAGGTTGTACCAGAGGAAGAGCTGCACCAGCACGGGGGTGCCGCGGAAGAACCAGATGTAGCCCCAGGCCACGCCGGAGAGCACCGGGTTGCCGGAGAGGCGCATGATCGCCAGGATCACGCCGAGGACGACGCCGAGCAGCATCGACAGCAGCGTGATCCACAGCGTCTTGCCGGCGCCCTCGATGATGGTGTCGTAGGTGAGGAACTCCCCCACCACGTCCCAGTTGATGTCGGCGCCGCGGAACGCCTGGAAGAGCGCGGCGAGCAGCGCGAACACCACCGCCACACCGATCCAGCGGCCCCAGTGGCGCACCGGAACGGCGCGGATGGCCTCGGGTGGCACCCGCTCCCTCACGTCACCACCGCCCGAACCGGGCTCGTCCGCCGGCTTCTTGGACAGGCTGTCGTGCGAATCTGACACGGGGATCGCCCTCGCTGGCTGTCGGTCGCGGTCACTCGCCGGCGTTGACGGTGGCCTCTTCGATGGCGCCGGCCTCGGCGCTCCACTCCGCCAGGACCTCGGCGTAGGTGCCGTTGTCGATGATCTCCTGGACGGCGGCCTGGAGCGCGTCGCGCAGCTCGGCGTTCTCCTTGGAGACGGCGATGCCGTAGGGCGCGGCGTCGATCTGCTCGCCGACGACGGTGAAGAGCTCGCCGCCGCCCGCCGTCAGCTCGTTGTAGAGCGCGACCGGGTAGTCGGTGATGACGACGTCGGCGCGGCCGTTCTGGAGCGCGGTGATCGACTCGCTGTCGACCTCGTTGATCACCGGCTGGATCGGCTCGTCGCAGTTCTCCTGCGCGGCCTCGATCACGGCCTCGTTGGCGGTGCCCTGCTGGGCGGCGACGCTCAGCCCGCAGAGGTCGTCGACGGACTCGACGCCCTCCGGGTTGTCCGCGGCGACCAGGAGGGCCGAGCCGGCCTGGAAGTAGTTGACGAAGTCGGCGCCGCCCTCGGCGTCCTCGCTGACGCCCTGCTGGCGCTCGGCGGTGTCCGTCATCGCGGACATGATCACGTCGTGGCGGCCGTTGTTGAGGCCGAGGATCAGGCCGTCGAAGGTGCCGTTCTCGAAGACGAAGTCGACGCCGAGCACCTCGCCGAGCGCGGCGCCGATGTCGGGGTCGATGCCGGCGATCTCGTCGTTCTCGTCGATGAACTCGATGGGCGCGTAGGCGATGTCGGAGCCGACCTTGATCTCACCGGCGTCCTGGATGCCCTGCGGCAGCAGGTCGAACAGCTCGCCCGCCGCCTCTCCCTCTCCGGACCCGCCGCCGCTCTCCGAGCCGCCGGAGCCGCCCTCGGCGTCGTCGGTCTGGTCGCCGCAGGCGCCGAGGAGGAGTACGCCGGCCGCCGCGACGGCACCGGCCGCCGCCAGACGTGAGCGACGGGAGAGGCGAGCGGTCATGGCGTGTTCCTCCTGGGGCGGGGGTACCGAGGGGGCCGGGCACGCGTCGTCGGGTGTCACGACAGCCTGAGCGCCGGTCGCGCGTTCAGTGACAGGACATCTTGCCATCCGAATCCGAAACGGAACCGGTCGGTAGATCAAGATCGGATAACGGACAATGAACACCGGTGATCGGAATTGAACAACTCGACTGCATCGATGGTCGCTTGCGTGTCATCTCCCGCCACCCCCGCGACCACTGAGACATGCGTCACGCGAGGGCGCGGTGATCGATCCCCGCCGAGGAAGGCCCGTCATTCGGTCACCCGACGGACGCGGCGCCGCAACCACCCGCGCTCACCAGAAGTTTTCCAGCGGAAAGCGAAAGTGTTCGTCGGTGCGCCGCCTGATCGGGTAGAACCGAGCGGTACACCCCTCACCCGGGGACCTGGGCGCCTGTGCGAAGCGCCCGGCGTCCGCACCACGACCGCGCCGACAGCCAACTGCGGGGCGCGCGGCGGACGCGGTGCCCGCTCGCGCTCCGACCGGAGAGCGACCGCCCTCACGATGACGTTGGACAAAGGGGTTACCCGAAGTGACATCGGAGATCATCAACCCGCGCGGGGAGTTGCCCCGCGTCTCCCCTCGACCGCCCGCCGACGAGCTGCCCGAGCCCGGGCTCGACCCGGTCTTCGCCCTGCACCGCGGCGGCAAGATGGAGGTCGCCGGCACGGTGCCGCTGCGCGACGCCGACGACCTCTCCCTCGCCTACACCCCGGGCGTCGCCCGCGTCTGCGAGGCGATCGCGGAGCGACCCGAGCTGGTCCACGACTACACCTGGAAGTCCGGCACGGTCGCCGTGGTCACCGACGGCAGCGCGGTGCTCGGCCTCGGCGACATCGGCCCCGAGGCGTCACTGCCCGTGATGGAGGGGAAGGCCATCCTCTTCAAGCAGTTCGGCGGCGTGGACGCCGTCCCGGTGGCGCTCGACTGCCGCGAGGTGGACGAACTGGTCGAGACCGTCGCGCGGTTGGCCCCCTCCTTCGGCGGGATCAACCTGGAGGACATCTCGGCGCCCCGCTGCTTCGAGATCGAACGGCGGCTCCAGGAGCGGCTGAACATCCCCGTCTTCCACGACGACCAGCACGGCACGGCCGTGGTGACGCTCGCCGCGCTGCGCAACGCCGTCCGGCTCACCGGGCGCGACCTCGCCGCGCTGCGCGTCGTGATCTCCGGCGCCGGGGCCGCGGGGGTCGCCATCGCCCGCATCCTGCTGGGCGCCGGCGTCGACGACGTGGTCGTCTGCGACCGGCGCGGCGTGGTCTCCCGCGACCGGGACGACCTGACCGAGGTCAAGCGCGAGCTGGCCGAGGCCACCAACCCGAACGGCCGCACCGGCTCCCTCGCCGACGCGCTGGCCGGCGCCGACGTCTTCGTCGGGGTCAGCGGCGGCACCGTTCCCGAGTCGGCGGTGGCGACGATGGCGCCTGGCGCGTTCGTCTTCGCCATGGCCAACCCGAACCCCGAGGTGCACCCCGAGGTCGCCGCCCGGCACGCGGCCGTGGTGGCCACCGGGCGCAGCGACTTCCCGAACCAGATCAACAACGTGCTGGCGTTCCCCGGCATCTTCGCCGGGGCGCTCCAGGTGCGGGCGACCCGGATCACCGAGGGGATGAAGCTGGCGGCGGCCGAGGCGCTGGCCGCGGTGGTCGCGGACGAGCTGAGTCCGGAGCGGGTGATCCCCTCGCCGTTCGACCCCCGGGTGGCCCCCGCGGTGGCCGCGGCCGTGGCCGAAGCGGCGAGGGCCGAGGGCGTGGCGCGGCTCTGACGGACGGCGGCGGCTTCCCGCGCCCCCGCACGCCGGTGGACGGCCGGGGGCGTGGGAGGCCGCGCGACGCGCGGGCGGCGTCAGCGCAGGGCCATCACCGTCATGTCGCTGAGGGACGCCCACGCGGCCCGCGCCTCCGCGAAGCCCGCCTCGCGCAGCACCCGCACATGCCACTCCAGCGGGAACATCCGCCCGTCGGCGTGGTCGCCCCTGGCCGGGTCGCCGTAGATCCGGAACCGCGCGGCCGTCGCCTCCGCCAGCTCCGGGGCCGCCGCCGCCCGCGCCCACCAGTCGGCCCAGTCCTCGCTGCCGTCGGACCTCTCCCGCGTCCGCCTGGCCGACTCGTACGCCGCGACGGCCGCCTCGATCCGGGGCGCCTCGCGGTGCGGCATGTGGTCGGCGTTGAGGAAGACGCCGCCGGGGCGCACCAGCGTGGCGAGCCGCCCGTACAGCGCGCGCAGCGGCTCCTCCGTCAGCCAGTGCAGCGCCGTCGCCGTGAGCACCGCGTCGTAGGAGTCGTGGGGCAGCGTCTCGGCCCAGTCGGGGTCGGTGAGGTCTGCGGTGACGAACGTCGCGCGCGGCTCGTCGGCGAAGGTGCCCTCGGCGATGGCCAGCAACGCGGGGTCCAGGTCCACGCCGACGCTCACCGCCCCGGGGAAGCGGCGCAGTGCCCGCGCCGTGATGCTGCCCGTGCCGCACGCCAGGTCGAGGATCCGGGGCCGGTCGCCCACCAGCGCCTCGACGGCGTCCAGCATCACCCGGAAGCGCTCCTCGCGGTCCGGCAGGTACCACTCCTGCTGCCGGTCCCAACTCTTCTGCCAGATCGACCAGTCGGTCATCGCCCCTCCCTGAGGCCGCGGACGGCGGAGGCCACCGGTAAGGGCCGTTATCCGAATCGACCCATTACCATGGCCGGTCACGACTATAGGTTCGCCGGGTAAGGAACACAATTGGAACTGACCCATTACTCCGACTTCGCCGTCCGCCTGGTCAACACGGAGCAGCCGCACCGCGGCACCGACACGTTGACCTCGGTCGAGGCCGTCCGCGACCTCTTCGGCGAGGCCCAGCAGGCCGCGCGGCGGGCCACCGACGCGGACGTGACCCGGCTGCGCGGGGTGCGCACCCGGCTGCGCGCGGTCTTCACCACCGCCGCCGGGGGCGACGAACGGGGCGCGGTCGACCTGCTCAACGCGCTGCTGCTGGAGTACCCGGTCAGCCCCCAGATCTCGGGCCACGACTTCCTCGACGACACCGGACGACCCCGCTGGCACCTGCATCTGGCCGAGCACCCGTCGAACGCGACCGCGGGCTACGCGGCGACCGCCTGCATGGGCCTGGCCGTGCAGCTCACCGAGTGGGGCGCCGACCGCCTCGGCATCTGCGAGGGAGACCCCTGCCGCAACGCCTATGTCGACACATCGACCAACCGTTCCCGGCGTTACTGCTCCGACCGCTGCGCCACCCGCGCCAACGTCGCCGCCTACCGGGCGCGCAAGCGCCGCGAACGCGCCGTCAGCGGGCGCACCGCCGAGGGCAACCGCCCCAACGCGCCGGCCAACGCGCCCACGCGCCCCACCGCCGGCGCGGAGACCCCCGACCCGGCGGGCGAGCGCTGAGCCAGCGGCGAACGCAGCCGCAGCACCGCCCTCGCCACCAGCAGCCCGTCCGGAACGGCCCCGAACTCCCGGCTGTCGTTGGTCACCGACACGTTGTCGCCGAGCACCCACCACCCGGCGTCCCGCCGCTCGGCGGCGCGCTTGACGATCAGCAGATCGTGCTGGAACGGGTGCCGCAGCACCACCACGTGACCGGGACGCACCCGTGCACCGTAGGCGAGCAGCAACTGGTCGCCCGGATACAGGGTGGGCAGCATCGAGGGGTTGTAGACCTCCGCCAGCCCAAGCCTCATCGCGTCCTCACTCGTCGTTCCTGAGCCATGGTCCCCGCTGCCTCCGGTGATCGCATGTCCGCCGCGTTCCCGTTCCGCCCGCGCCATCCTCCCCTCCCGCCGCGGACCCCCGCCCTCCGCCCCCGGCCGGGCACACCCCGGACTTTCGGCCTAAGCCCGACGGAACGGAACGGGTCGGCCGAGAAAACCACCCCTGCACGGAGTAACCTCGCCCGGGAGAAGACGATCACGAGGAAGGACAGCTCTATGCTCTCCCGCCTGTTCGCCCCGAAGGTCAGCGTCAGCGCGCACTGCGACCTGCCGTGCGGCGTCTACGACCCGGCCCAGGCCCGCATCGAGGCCGAGTCGGTCAAGGCCGTCCAGGAGAAGTACCAGGCCAACGACGACCCCCACTTCCGCGCCCGCGCCACCGTCATCAAGGAGGAGCGCGCCGAGCTGGCGAAGCATCATGTCTCGGTGCTGTGGAGCGACTACTTCAAGCCCCCGCACTTCGAGAAGTACCCGGAGCTGCACCAGCTGGTCAACGAGACCCTGAAGGCCCTCAGCGCGGCCAAGGGCTCCACCGACCCGGCGACCGGCCAGAAGGCGCTCGACTACATCGCCCAGATCGACAAGATCTTCTGGGAGACCAAGAAGGGCTGAGCGTGACGCACCTCCCGGAGTGCCGGGAGCGTGCAGGTCACTGGGCCTTTTGGGGCGTCCGACTGCTCAGCACGTCGGGCGCCCCGACCGCGTTTCCAGCCTCGCTGGGAGATCATTGGGAGGCGATCTCGGGAGCGGCGTTCTGGCGCTCCCGCAGGGACTTCTCCCACCGGCGTGGAAGAGCCTTCGCTACCCTCCGCCTCCCGCCTCGGGACGGCGCCGCGCCTTCAGATCGTCAGCCGCGTTACCGCTCCTGGAAGAGGAGGGTCGGCTCGGCGAGGATGTCCCGGTTGGCCTCGCTCTGGTAGATCAGGTCGACGCTGCCGAAGCGGGCATCGGCGTAGTCGAGTCCGAGGTCGGCGACGGCCTTCCGGACGGCTTCTTCGGAAGGACCCTCGATCTCCAGGAAGGTGGGCAGGTCGGACCAGGTGTCGAAGTCGTAAATGATGCCGTGGAGTTCCCATTCCTCGCGGTAGTTCTGCTGGTAGCGGACCTGCCTCAGACCGGTGGCCCTGAGGAGTTCGGCCGTCTTCGTCAGGTCGCTGACCTCGATCTCGATCTCGGTGGTGCCACCGATGTGAGTGGCGTCGCTGACCTGCTTGAGGGTGAGGGTGGTCTTCCCGCCCTCGTCGCGGAGCCGGAGCCACTGCTCACCCTGGACGGCGTCGTTCTCGAAGATCAGCCGGGTGAACATGGTCCGTGGGAAGACCTGCCGGGCACCCTGAGCACTCAGGTAGGACTGGACGGCGGTCACGTCGATCGTGAGGAACTTGGCCTCGTACTCGTTCGTCGCCATTGCTTGGTTCTTCCTTTCATCAAGGCGAAAGTCCCCTGATGGGGCATCAGGGGACGAGTTCCTGAAACTCCCGGTCGCGGAGCTTCCTGATCTCCTCGGGCAGGCCGCTGTTGAGGAACTCGTCGACCGGGAGGCACAGGTCCATGCGCTGGATGCAGACGCCGACCTGGAGCGTGCCGGTGGTATCCCGGTAGAGCCGCACTCCGTAGTAGCCCTCCTGGCAGTCGGTGTCGTTGTTGAACCGACAGCCGGCGCAGGTCTCCGGCAGACGCAGGGGACGTAGGTGTTTGACCATGAGGATGCGGCCGTTGGGCAGACGGTAGGAGACACGGAAGCCGGAGGTGCCCGCGATGAGGTGGACCTCGTGGGGGACCGCGTCGAGTTCGACGAGTAGCTCGTCGATGGCGTCGAGCGAGGCGTCCCCGTCGGCCAACGAGGACAGCACGCGGACCGACAGGCGCGTCGAGTAGCGGTTGAGCAGCCGGTGCACACGTCCGACGTGCGTCCGGTCGGGGATAACGATGTTGGCTCTCGCGTTCAGCCCCAGGCCGAGAGCGACCCGAACCGACTCGTCCAAGGCGTCGATCTTACTCGCGGCCAGGGCCAGCCGTCGGAACTTCGCGTTCTGCACTTGAGCCAGCTCCTGTGCAGTGGTTCCGAAGATCGAGAAGTTCACCCTCTGGAGTCCGGCCTGGATACAACGGAACGCATCTCGGTGCTGGCCGGGTAGGCCAACGGCAGCGAGTCCGCCGGAGCCTTTCCGCCCACCTGGGCAGTCCGCACACGGTCCGCACCCGCGCGCCGGGTGCGGTCGTTTCGAGGCCTCACCCCCCACTGGAGCGGGGCGCCGAATCCACTCACCCCCCGTCCCCGTCCCTCGCCTCCGTCAGCCCCGTCAGGCCGGCCGGTGGGGTCGGGGGTGCGCCGGGCGGGGTCGGGTGGAGGAGGCCGAGGCGGTGGGTCGGGCGGGTGAGGGCGACGTAGAGGTCGTTGAGGCCGCGCGGGGACTCGGCGACCACGCGTTCGGGGTCGACGACCAGGACCACGTCGAACTCCAGCCCCTTCGCCGTCGCCGGGTCGAGCACCACGACGTCCCCGCCGTCGGCCAGCGCCCCCACCGCGCGGCGCGCGGCCGGCAGCAGCGAGCGCGGCACCAGCAGCGCGACGCGCCCCTCCGGAAGCGCCGCGCGCTCCGCCGCCGCCAGCGCGGCGCCGCGTGCCGCGAGGCCGGCGGGCGTGGCGTCCTCGGCCCGCCGCCACCAGGGGCGTTCGCCGCTGGACCGCACCGCGCGCGGCGCGCGGCGGGCCGGGTCGATCCGGGTCAGCACCCCGGCCGCGACCTCGGCGATCTCGGCGGGCAGCCGGTAGTTGACGCTCAGTTCGGCCAGCCGCCACCGCTCCCCCACGTGCGGCGCCAGCACCGCCTCCCAGGAGGGCGCCCCCAACGGGTCGCCCGTCTGGGCGATGTCGCCGACCAGCGTCATCGACCGCGCGGGGCAGCGCCGCATCAGCAGCCGCCATGCCATGGGCGACAGTTCCTGGGCCTCGTCCACCACCACGTGACCGAACGCCCAGGTCCGGTCGGCCGCCGCCCGCAGCGCCGCGCTCCTGGTGTCCGCCTCGGCCTGCCGTTCGGCGAGCGTCTCGGCGTCCACCACGTCCCAGGCGGCCAACTCCTCGGCCTCGTCGGCGTTCTCCGACTGGGCCTCGCGCGAGCCGTAGGCGACCTCCAGCGCCTCCCGCGCCAGCCGCACCTCCTCGGCGCGTTCGGCCTCCGCCGGGTCGGGGGCGCCGGGCGGCACGGGGCCGAGCAGTTCGGCGGCCTCGTCCAGCAGTGGAACGTCCGAGGCAGTCCAGGCGGCGGGCGCCTCCGGCCGGTGCAGCGTCGCGCGTTCGGCCGCGGACAGCGCGGGCGCGGCGGCGGCCAGCCGTTCCTCGGAGGCGTAGAGCCCGGCCAGCAGCGCGGTCGGGGTGAGCGTGGGCCACAGCGCGTCCGCGAGCGCCGTCACGTCGGCGTCCTCGGCGAGTTCGGCGCGGATCCCGTCCAGGTCGGCCTCCGTGAGCAGCGGCTCGCCGTCGAACACGTCCCGGCCATAGCGGGCCGCGACCCGCTCGGCCAACGCCTCGACCAGCAGCTTCCGGAAGAGCGGCGCCGCCTCGTTGTGGCGCAGCCCCGTGTCCCGCACGCGCTCGGCGATCCGCGTGCAGAGCGCGGCCGGAACGGTCATCGGCCGCCGGTCGACGAGGATCACGTGGTCCTCCGCCGGCGGTCGCCCCCGGTCGGCGACGGCCGCCGCCAGCACCTCGGCCATCGCCAGCCGGCCCTTGGTCAGCGCGCCCGCCGGGGACTCGGCCCGCCGGGCGGTCACGCCGGGGAAGAGCTGGTCGACGGTGGCCAGCAGCACGCCCGTCTCGCCCAGGGACGGCAGCACGTCGCCGATGTAGGAGAGAAACGTGGGGTTGGGCCCGACGACCAGCACCGCGCTCCTGGCCAACCGTTCACGCCTCGTGTACAGCAGATAGGCCGCCCGGTGCAGCGCGACGGCGGTCTTGCCCGTGCCGGGGCCGCCCTGGACGACCAGCACCCCGGCGTGGTGGGCGCGGATCACCTCGTCCTGCTCGGCCTGGATGGTGGGCACGATGTCGCTCATCCGGCCGGTTCTGGCCGCGGTGAGCGCCTCCAGCAGAGCGGCGTCCCCGTTGACCTCGGAGGCGCCGCTGGAGAAGTCCTCGTCCCAGACGCCGGTCACCCGCCGCCCGCGCGAGCGGATGTGCCGGCGTCCGCGCACCCGGTCGGGGTGGAGCGCGGTCGCCACGTAGAACGGCCGGGCGGCGGGCGCGCGCCAGTCGATCAGCAGCGGGGTGAACTCCCCGTCGTCGGCGCGGAGCCCGAGGCGGCCGATATAACGGCGTTCCCCGGCCCGCGTGGATTCCGTGGCGGTTTCCCCGGTGGTGGGGCGCCCGCTCCCGTGTTCGGTGGTGCCCGCTGGTTTTTCCGTGGCCGCTGGTCTTTCCGTGACCGCTGGTCTTTCGGTGGCCCTCGGTCCGCCGGTGGCGGACGGGCCGGTGTCGGTGTCGTCGGCCAGGTCGAGCCGGCCGAAGCACAGCCCGCTCTCCACGGAGTCCAGCCGCGCCAGTCCGGCGGCCAACTCGCTTGCGGCCAGGTCGCGTTCGGCCAGGCCCTGGTGGGTGAGGCCGGTGCTGGCCAGGGTGGCGTCGAGGCGTGCGGTCGTCTCGTTCCGCAGGGTGTCGAGGCGGAGATAGAGGCCGTCGAGATAAGCCTGTTCCGCGGCGATCTCCGGGCTTTCCGCGCCACTTGACAAAGCGATCCCCTATTCGCTAACATTTCCTTGGGAGTTGACGTGTCCCGTCGATTCGGACACGCCAAACCACGCAATATAGCGAGGAATTCGCCGCCCCCGCAAGGGGCGGTTTTTTGTTGGCCCACCGCCCGCCCGCCCCGCCGCCAGGCCGAGGGATAACCGTTCCCCCTCGACCGTCAGCGCGCCCTACCGTGGGCGCATGTCGCACCCTCTGCCGCCCGCCGTCCAGTCCATGACGATGCTCGCCGCCGCCGTCCTCGTGCACGACCGCGCCGAGGGGCGGGTGCTGCTGCTGCGCCGGGGGCCGCGCGCCAAGTTCGCGCCGGGCGAGTGGGACCTCCCGGTCGGCAAGTGCGACCCGGGGGAGCCCGTCGCGGCTGCCGCCGTGCGGGAGTTGCGCGAGGAGACAGGGCTGGTCGTCGAGGAGTCGTCGCTGCGGATCGCGCACGTGCTGCACGCCGCCCGCGGGGCCGAGGCGCCCAACGGCTTCCTCACCGTGATCTTCCTGACCGAGACCTGGAGCGGCGAGGCGCGCAACGTCGAGCCCGCCAAGCACTCCGAGGTGCGCTGGGCCGACACCGACGCCCTCCCGGACGACATGGTCTTCCGCTCCGACCGCGTCATCGAGCGCTGCCTGGGCGGCGAGGTGGGGCTCACCCAGCTCGGGTGGGCGTGACACGACGCCCCGGCGGGGCAGTACGATCAACGACCACCGTGATGATCACGCACAACATCTGTCGCCGACAGGGGATTTGACGCCGCCTCACCGGGCACACTACGCACCGAGCGCACTACGATGAGTAATGCCGCTGAGGTGCTCAGGTCGGTCGGTCGCGTTCCCTGGCAGGCGACAGCGCGCGGTGGATCGCGGTAGCGTCGCAGGGCGGCCAGGGCACCGGACGGTGCCCGGGAACGCCCACGAACTGTGAGTCTCTGTGGAGGTGAGGGTGTCCCCATTCCCAGGCGAGCCCGGATCGCAGGACTTCGTCGAAGTCCGGCTGCCGGCCGCTGGTGCCTATCTGTCGGTGTTGCGCACGGCCACGGCCGGGCTCGCCGCCCGGCTGGACTTCACCCTCGACGAGATCGAGGACCTGCGCATCGCGGTGGACGAGGCGTGCGCCATCCTGCTCCAGCAGGCCATCCCCGGCAGCGTTCTCGACTGCGTCTTCACGCTGGTCGGTGACGCCCTGCGGGTGACGGTCTCGGCCCCGACCACCGAGGGCCACGCCCCGGAGCGCGACACGTTCGCCTGGACGGTGCTCACCGCGCTCGCCGGCGAGGTCGAGTCGGCCGTCGCCGAGGACAGGACGGTCAGCATCAGCCTGCACAAGAAGCGCGGCGCCGCCCCCGGAGCGCCGTGACCGGCGCCCAGGGGCCGCCACGGGACGAGGAGGCCGAGGTGAACGAGCTGGAGCAGACAGCGCGCGCGGCACGGCAGGAGCCGGCCGGCGCGACCATTCCGGGCCAGAGCGATGTCGAGCACGCGCGCACGCACGTCGAGGCGTCGCAGCCGGCGCGCCGCAGGGCGGCGCCCGACCCCCACGACCGGAGCGCGGCACGCGGCCTCTTCGTCGAGCTGCGCACCCTGCCCGAAGGTTCGGCGGAGCGCGCCGAGTTGCGCGACACCCTGGTGCGGATGCACCTGCCGCTGGTCGAGCACCTGGCCCGCCGCTTCCGCAACCGGGGCGAGCCGTTGGACGACCTCACCCAGGTCGCCACCATCGGTCTCATCAAGTCGGTCGACCGCTTCGACCCGGACCGCGGCGTGGAATTTTCCACCTACGCCACCCCCACCGTGGTCGGCGAGATCAAGCGCCACTTCCGGGACAAGGGCTGGGCGGTGCGGGTTCCGCGCCGGCTCCAGGAGCTGCGCCTGTCGCTGAGCCAGGCCACCGCGGAGCTGTCCCAGCAGCACGGGCGTGCGCCCACGGTGCACGAGTTGGCCCAGCGACTGAACATCTCGGAGGAGGACGTCCTGGAGGGGCTGGAGTCGGCCAACGCCTACAGCACCCTCTCGCTCGACGTGCCCGACACCGACGACGAGTCGCCGGCCGTCGCCGACACGCTGGGCGCCGAGGACGACGCCCTGGAGGGCGTGGAGTACCGCGAGTCGCTCAAGCCGCTGCTTGAGCAGCTGCCGCCCCGTGAGAAGAAGATCCTGCTGCTGCGCTTCTTCGGGAACATGACCCAGTCGCAGATCGCCCAGGAGGTCGGCATCTCGCAGATGCACGTCTCCCGGCTGCTGGCCCGCACCCTGGCCCAGCTCCGGGAGAAGCTCCTGGTGGAGGAGTAGGAGCCGCCCGCCTCAGGCGGAACGCGGCCCCACGCCGAGCGCCTCGGTCGCCGTCGGGCTCAGCAGACAGCCGAGCACCAGCAGTGCCGAGGCCGCCAGCGGCAGCGCCGCCAGCACCCAACCGCCGCCGCTGCCCAGCAGCGTGAACGCGATCGGCAGCGCCAGCAGCTGCGCCATCACCCCGGGACCCCGGCTCCACCGGCGCAGCCGCCACAGCCCGTGGCCGGCGACCAGCGGCACCACGGCCAACGCCAGCAGCGTCACGGAGCCCGCGATCGCCTGCGTGAGATCCCCGGGGTCCCCGACGATCGCCAGCACCAGGATCACCGTGCCCACGGCGGCCAGCACCGCCCCCTGCACCCCGCAGACCGCGGCGGCGACCGCCACCCTGCGTGGCCGTTCGGCGTCCGTCCGTTCCGCGTCCCGCGCGCTCGTCTCGCTCACCCGGCCAGGGTATAAGGCACCCGGGCCGCACCCGGGGCGCGACCTGGGTACCCTGCACCCATGCGCGCTCTTCTCGTGGTCAACCCGGTCGCCACCACCACCAGCGCGCGGACCAGAGACGTGCTCACCCACGCGCTCGCCAGCGATCTCAAGCTGGACGTGGCCGCGACCGAGTACCGCGGCCACGCGCGACGGCTGGCCCGCGAGGCGGCGGAGGCCGGCACCGACGTGGTGATCGCGCTCGGCGGCGACGGCACCGTCAACGAGGTGGTCAACGGCCTGCTGCACAACGGCCCCGACCCCGACGGCGACCTGCCCAGGCTCGCCGTCGTGCCAGGCGGCTCGACCAACGTCTTCGCCCGCGCCCTCGGCCTGCCCAACCACGCGGTGGAGGCCACGGGGGCGCTGCTGGACGCGCTGCACGCCGGCTCGGAGCGCACCATCGGCCTGGGCCTCACCAGCGGGACGCCGGGCACCGAGGACGCGGAGGTGCCGAGCCGCTGGTTCACCTTCTGTGCCGGGTACGGGTTCGACGCCGGGGTGATCGGTCGCGTGGAGGGACAGCGCGAGCGTGGCAAACGTTCCACACACGCCCTCTACGTTCGCCAGGTCATGCGGCAGTTCCTCGGGGACCGCCAACGCACCCAGGGCAGCATCGCGCTGCGCCGGGAGGGCCACGAGCCGGTGGAGGGGCTGGTGTTGTCGATAGTCTGCAACACCGCGCCCTGGACGTTCCTGGGCAACAAGCCGATGTACGCGGCCCCCCGGGCCTCGTTCGACACCGCGCTCGACGTCCTGGGCCTCTCCCGCCTCTCCTCCGCCGCCGTCACCCGCTACGGCACCCAACTCCTGCGCTCAAGCCCGGATCGAGGCCCACATGGCCGACATGTGGTGTCGTTGCATGACGAAACGGAGTTCACCTTGCAATCGCAGGTGCCACTGCCGTTTCAGCTTGATGGTGACCACCTCGGACTGCGAAACAGCGTCTCCTTCACAGGCGTGCGTCGTGCACTGCGTGTGATTGTGTGAGCGGAAGCGCCAAAAGTCCTTGTAGTCGAACGTTTAGCGCAGACTCCACCCAAGGGAATTAGGGTTGTGAGCTAGGCGACACCAAGGATTCAAAAAAAACTTCTCGGAAGGGGTTGTATCCGCCGCCGAGGTTTGCGAGTCTCTTCATGGCGATCGGGACGGCCAAACCCCAAGGCCCCCTTGAGAGCCCGAATCCTTCCTCCTCATCCTCCGGGATCGCAGTGAGGCCCTCACCCAGAGTGACGCTTGTCGACACTCTTCCCTCGTGAGGGGATTCGTGAAAGCGTTCACATTCACAAGCAATGTAACTGCCACATGCAGGAGATGGAGCAGACATGGACTGGCGTCACAACGCCGTTTGCCGCGAGGAAGACCCCGAGCTCTTCTTCCCCATCGGCAACACCGGTCCCGCGCTGCTGCAGATCGAGGAAGCCAAGGCCGTCTGCCGCCGCTGCCCCGTGATGGAGCAGTGCCTGCAGTGGGCTCTGGAGTCCGGTCAGGACTCCGGCGTCTGGGGCGGCATGAGCGAGGACGAGCGTCGTGCGATGAAGCGTCGCGCCGCTCGCAACCGGGCGCGTAAGGCTACCGCCTGACAGGCTCATCGCCACCAGCTTCGCTGCCACGAGCCGCAGCACCCGCACCCCCGTCGGTGCACATCGCGTAGGACGTGATGAGCCCCGGCGTCCGGCCGAACACCGGCCAGGACGCCGGGGCTTAGGTGCTTCCACGCGCGTTTCCCCGAAGGGAACGGACTCCGCCGGAGGCGGCGCCGATCCGACGCCGCGTCAACTCGGCGCCGGATCTTCACTCTTCAGCGCTTCTCCGGTCGCAGCGGCAGGTCCAGGATCACGCGGGTGCCGCCGCCCTCGGCCGGCAGCATGTCGAAGCGACCGCCCAACTCCCCCTCGGCCAGGGTTCGCACGATCTGAAGCCCGAGATTGCCCCCGCCGCGCGGGTCGAACCCCTCCGGCAGGCCCCGGCCGTCGTCCTCGACGGTGACCAGCAGTCGACTCGGCCCCCGCGGCACGTCGGTGCGGGAGGCCAGCACGTCGATGGCGCCCCGCTCCCCCGGGCCGAAGCCGTGCTCCAGCGCGTTCTGCAACACCTCGGTGAGCACCATGGACAGCGGCGTGGCCGTCTCCGCGTCCAGAATGCCGAAACGCCCGTTGCGACGGCCCACCACCCGTCCGTCCGGGGAGAGTTCGGCGACCATCGCGATCACCCGGTCGGCGATCTCGTCGAACTCCACGCGTTCGTCGAGGTTCTGTGAAAGCGTCTCGTGCACGATGGCGATCGAGCCGACCCGGCGCACCGCCTCCTCCAGCGCGGCCCGCGCGTTGGAGTCCCCGGCCGCGCCGATGCGCCGCGCCTGGAGGCGCAGCAGGGCGGCGACGGTCTGAAGGTTGTTCTTCACCCGGTGGTGAATCTCCCGGATGGTCGCGTCCTTGGTGATGAGTTCGCGTTCCCTGCGGCGCAATTCGGTCACGTCGCGCAGAAGTATCAACGAACCGATCCGTTCGCCTTTCGGCTTGAGCGGAATGGCGCGCAGTTGGATCACACAGTCGGCGCCTTCGATCTCGGTCTCCCGGGGCGCCCAGCCGCTGGCCAGCTTCACCAGGGACTCGTCGACCGGGCCCCTGGTCGGGGCCAGGTCGGCGGTGGTCGGGCCCAGCGGCAGCCCCACCAGGTCGGCCGCGAGGCCCAGCCGGTGGTACGCGGAGAGGGCGTTGGGGCTGGCGTACTGGACCGTGCCCTCGGCGTCCAGCCGGATGAACCCGTCGCCGACCCGGGGCGCCCGGTCCATCCCGACCTGCTGCCCGGGGAAGGGGAACGCGCCGCCGGCGATCATCTGCGCCAGGTCGGACGCGCTCTGGAGATAGGTGAGTTCGAGCCGGCTGGGGGTGCGCACGGTCAGCAGGTTGGTGTTCCTGGCGATCACCCCGAGCACCCGGCCCTCCCTGCGGACCGGGATCGACTCCACCCGCACCGGCACCTCCTCGCGCCACTCCGGGTCGCCCTCGCGCACGATGCGCCCCTCGTCCAGCGCCACGTCCAGCAGGGGGCGCCGGCCCCTGGGGACCAGGTGGCCGACCATGTCGTCCTGGTAGGAGGTGGGGCCGGTGTTGGGGCGCATCTGGGCGACGGAGACGTAGCGGGTGCCGTCCTCGGTCGGCAGCCACAGGACCAGGTCGGCGAAGGACAGGTCGGAGAGCAGCTGCCACTCGGAGACCAGGAGATGCAGCCACTCCAGGTCCCCGGTCCCCAGGTCGGTGTGCTGGCGTACGAGATCGTTCATGGAGGGCACACCTGGAGCTTACCGGCGTACGCCTTGAGACGGTTCGGATGCGCCTTGTGATCAACTTGTGACGGGGAACGACGAAAACGGGCGGGAAGTCCGTTCAGAGCATGGACACATGGACGCCGCGCGGTCCAGAATGAGGGAACCTCGAACTTCTGCCCTCCCCGCACAGGAGGGCAGAGCGGGGCCCGGCGCTCTCTGCCCTGACGGCGTCCCGGGCCCAAGTCGCTCCGGGCTGCGGTGCCAAGAGGGTTGAGGGTCCTTCTTCGGTGCCGCGGCCCGTGGGTGTCCCGGGGATCACCGCGCCGGCCGCTCCGGCTCCCCGTCCCGCCGCTCCGCCGGCCACGCGCGCATCGCCAGCTCGGCCACCGACCGCAGCTCCTCGGCGCCGGCGCCGTCCCGCGCCTGCTGGCTCATCCCCTGCATCACCGCCGCCGAGTAGCGGGCCAGCGCGTCGGCGTCCACGTCCTCGGGCAGCACGCCGGCGGCCACGTCCACCCTGATCCGGGAGCCGAAAGCGCGGGCGTTCCTCTCCCGCACGGCGCGCAGCTTCTCCGCGACCTCGCGAGCGGAGTCCTGGTAGTTGGTGGCGGCGGAGATGACCAGACAGCCGGCGGGGCGGCCGGGCACGGCGTACTCGTCCGCGGCCCGCCGCAGCACCCGCTCCACGGCGCGGCGGGCCGTGGGCTCCTCCGCCATGGCCTGGCCGACGAAGGAGCCGTAGACCTCGACGTAGTGCGCCACGACCTCCTCGAAGAGGGTCTGCTTGTCCCCGAACGCCGCGTAGAGGCTGGGGGCTCCGATGCCCATGGCGGCGGTGAGGTCGGAGATCGACGTGGCCCCGTAGCCGTGCCGCCAGAAGACATGGGTGGCCCGCTCCAGCGCGGTGTCGCGGTCAAAGGAGCGGGGGCGTCCACGCGATCGGGTGACCATGCCTCCCATTCTATAGCGCCCCCTCCAGAAATGCTGCTACGGTTCTTTCTGTAGCGCTCGCTAGATATTTCTGGCGAGCGGCAGCGACAGAGGGATTCCAGGGGAGAGGTGTGTCTGATGAGCACGCTGACAGGCAAGACGGCGCTGGTCACGGGCGGCAGCCGGGGCATCGGGCGGGGCATCGCCGAGCGGCTGGGGCGGGACGGGGCGCGTGTCGCGGTCCACTACGCGGAGCGGGAGGCGGCGGCCAAGGAGACGGTCGCGGCGATCGAGACGGCGGGCGGCAGCGCGTTTCCGCTGCGGGCCCGGCTCGGGGAGCCAGGAGACGCCGAGGCGCTCTGGGCGGCCTTCGACCAGGAGGCCGACGGCCTGGACATCCTGGTGAACAACGCGGGCATCGCCGGCACGGCCGGGATCGCCGGCACCGACGCCGAGGAGTTCGAGCGGCTCCAGGCGGTCAATGTCCGGGCGCCGTTCTTCGTCATCCAGCGGGGGCTCTCCCGGCTGCGGGACGGGGGTCGGATCGTCAATCTCTCCTCGGGGGCCGCCCAGCGCCCGGGGATGATGCCCGAGCTGGTCGCCTACTCGATGACCAAGGCCGCGATCGAGGCCCTGACGGGCGCCCTGGCCAAGGAGCTGGGCCCGCGCGGGATCACGGTCAACGCGGTCTCCCCCGGCCTCGTCGACACGGAGATGAACGCGCGGCTCGCCCTGGACGACCCGTCGAGCCGAGCGGAGTTCGCGAAGCTGTCGCCGCTCGGCGAGGTGGGGAGCCCGGCCCACATAGCGGATGTGGTGGCGTTTCTCGCCTCGGCGGACTCCCGCTGGGTGACCGGCCAGTCGATCGACGCCACCGGGGGGTCGCTGCTCTGACTCCCCCGGGGCCGACCGGGTCAGTGGGTCTCGGTGACCTTGGCCAGGGCGCGGGGGGCGTCGGGGTCCTGGCCCCTGGCCCGGGTGACCTCGTAGGCGAGGAGCTGGAGCGGGATGATCTCCAGGATCGGCTGAAGCTCCTCGGCGAGGTCGTCGGTCGGCAGCGCGAAGCCTGCCGAGGCCCCGGTGAGCGCCTTCTCCGGACCGACCACCATCAGGTCGGCACCCCGGTCGGTGAGCCGCTCCAACACCGGGCGCAGGGCCTCTCCGGCCCGGCCGTCGGGGACGACCGCGATCACCGGGAAGATGTTGTCCACCATCGCCAGCGGGCCGTGGAGCAGGTCGGCGCCCGAGTAGGCCAGGGCCGGCACATAGCTGGTCTCCATCAGCTTCAGCGCGGCCTCCCTCGCCGTGGGGTAGCCGTAGCCGCGGGAGGTGAGGACCATGCGCTCGGCGAAGCGGTAACGGGCGGCCAGCGCACGCACCTCGTCCTGGCGGGCCAGGACCCGCTCGGCCAGCTCGGGCAGCCGGGCGGCGGCCAGGGTGCCGTCACCGCCGCCGAGGGCGGTGACGAAGAGATGGAGCGCCAGCACCTCGGCGGTGTAGGTCTTGGTGGCGGGGAGCGCCTTCTCCGGCCCGGCGAGCACGTCGATGGCGTATTCGCTGGCCGCGGCCAGCGGGGAGTCCGGGTTGTTGGTCACGGCCAGGGTGATCGCCCCGGCCTCGCGGGCGGCGGTGGTGGAGGCGACCAGGTCGGGCGAGCCGCCGGACTGGCTGACGGCGATCACCAGCACGTCGCGCAGGTCCGGCTTGGCGCCGTAGGCGGTGGTGGTGGACATGGAGGTGAGACCGCAGGGCAGACCCCGTTCGATCTCAAGGAGGTACTTGGCGTAGAGCGCGGCGTTGTCGGAGGTGCCGCGTCCGGTGAGTTGGACGAAGCGCGGGCCGCGGGCCGCGATGGCGCGGGCCACCTCGGCGATGCGTGGTGCGCCGTCCGTCAGCAGACGGCGCAGCACGGCGGGTTGTTCGGTCATCTCGGCGAGCATCAGCCGGCCTGGCTCGGTCGCGGACATGGTGTTCTCCCAGCCGGAGTGGTGCGGACGAAGGTTGCGGAGCGGGCAGGGCCCGGCGCCCCGCGCGGCCCGGGAGGGAGGCGCGGGGACCGGGCGGCGGAGTCCCTAGCCGGGTTGGTGGCCGGTCAGGATCTCGGCGGCGGCCTGGGCGCAGACGCGGGCGGCGCCATAGGTGGCCAGATGAGTCGCGCCGACGGGCGCCGCGTGGGGGACGCCCATCTCCACGACGATGGTGTCGGGGCGTGCGGCGACGAGTTCGGTGACCGTGTCGGCGATCCAGGTGTGCCGGTGGCGGTCCCTGACGACCGCGACCAGATGGCGCTCCCCCGCCGCCGCCAGCACCTCCTCGGCCAGCCCGGCCGAGCCGGCGCGCTGGGCGTCGGTGCCGGCGTGGGCGCTGACGGTGGTGCCGGGGAGCAGCCGGGTCAGTTCGGCGCCCGGGCCCCACGGGGTCTCCTCCCCGACGGCGATGTTGGCCGCCGGGCTGAGGGTGGCCACATGGGCCGGTTCGGTCAGCGGCCGGAACGGGCCGTCCTCGGCCCGGCTGATCCGCACCGCGCGGCGGGCAGCGGTCAGGCCGACGCCGCTGGCCTCGGGGACGGCGGCGTGCTCGCGCGCGGTGCCGGTCCAGCGGCCGAGGGCGCGGACGCGTTCGGCTGCCTGGTGGAGGCGTTCCTCGGGCAGTTGGCCCGAGCGGACGGCGTTGACCAGGGCGTCGCGCAGGCGCAGCACCTCCGCCTCGTCGGAGGGGGTGCCGCCGATGCACAGCGCGTCGGCGCCGGCCGCGACGGCCAGGACGCAGCCCTGTTCCAGGCCGTAGGTCCCCGCGACTGCCTGCATCTCGATGGCGTCGGTGTAGATCAGCCCGTCGAAGCCGAGGCCGCCGTCGGCGACCGGGGCGCGCAGCAGGTCGCCCAGCACGGCGGGGCTGAGGGTGCCGGGACGGTCGGGGTCGAGCGCCGGCACCAGGATGTGGGCGCTCATCACGCAGCGGGTGCCGGCGGCTATCGCCGCGCGGAAGGGCTCCAGTTCCCGCTCGTGCAGGGTGGTCAGGTCGATGTCGATGCGCGGCAGGGCGTGGTGCGAGTCGACGTTGGTGTTGCCGTGCCCGGGGAAGTGCTTGACGCAGGCGGCGACGCCGGCGGACTGGAGCCCCTCCACGTAGGCGACGGTGTGCCGGGCGACCAGTCCCGGCTCCTCGCCGAAGGAGCGGACACCGATGACGGGGTTCTCCGGGTCGGAGTTGATGTCGGCCGACGGCGCCCAGTTGACGTTCACCCCGCAGGCGGCGAGCCGGCGGCCGATCTCGGCCGCGACCTCGCGGGTCAGCTCCGGGTCGTCCACGCTGCCCAGCGCGTGGTTGCCGGGCACGGAGGAGCCGCCGTGCACGTCGAGGCGGGTGACGTCCCCGCCCTCCTCGTCGACGGCCACCAGCACGTCGGGACGCGCCTGGCGCAGGTGCGCGGTCAGTTCGGCGAGCTGCTCGGCGGAGACCACGTTCCTGCCGAAGAGCCCGACGCCGGTCATCCCGTTCTCCAGCTGGGCCAGCAGCCAGTCGGGGGCGCGGTGGGTCCCGGCGAAGGTGGGTTGCAGAACGGCCAGCGCGTCCCTGGTGAGGGTGTCGGACTCGGGTACCACGGTGGTCATGGAGCGTTATCCCTTCACGGCCCCGGCGGAGAGCCCGCCGGTGACCCGTCGCTGGAGAACAAGGAAGACGATCAGCACAGGGACGGTGAACATCGTGGAGGCGGCCATGGTGGCACCCCAGTCGTTGCCGAAGTTGGTCTGGAACTGGGTGAGCCAGAGCGGGAGGGTGGCGGCCTCGGGGGACTTGTTGAGCACCAGCACCATCGCGTACTCGTTCCACGCCGCGATGAAGCCGAAGAGCGAGGTGGCCATGAGGCCGGGGGCGAGCAGCGGGAAGATCACCCTCAGGAACGCCTGGGCCCGGTTGCAGCCGTCGATCATGGCCGACTCCTCCAGCTCCTTCGGCACGGCGGCGATGAAGCCGCGCAGCGTCCAGATGGTGAAGGGCAGCGCCATGACGAAGTAGATGAGCGTCAGGGTGACCAGGCTGTTGAGCATCTCGGCGTCCCTGGCGTTCAGGTAGACGACGATGATCAGGATCTCCCAGGGCGCCATCTGCGCCATCATCACCGCGATCACCATTCCCCGGCGGCCCCTGAACTCCATCCGGGCGATGGCGAAGCTGGCGGCCAGCGCGACCAGGAGGGCCAGCAGCACGGCCCCGACGGTGACCACGAAGCTGTTGGCGACATAGGTCCAGAAGAGGTCGACCCCGGTGGCCGTCGAGTAGTGGTCGAAGGTCGGCGTGAAGAAGAAGACCGGGTCCTTCGTGAGGACCTGGGAGTTGTCCTTGAGGGAGGTGCTGAGCATCCAGTAGACCGGGAAGATGAACAGCACGGACAGCACCAGGGCCGTGCCGTTGAGCCAG
The DNA here is from genome assembly GCF_006335015.1 of Streptomyces sedi. Classification (GTDB taxonomy): domain Bacteria; phylum Actinomycetota; class Actinomycetes; order Streptomycetales; family Streptomycetaceae; genus Streptomyces; species Streptomyces sedi. The sequence continues at coordinate 397,616 of NZ_VDGT01000003.1, read as the reverse complement.
AGCTTCCTCATGAGTTCTCCTTCTCCTGCTTGAGGATCAGCCGGAAGTAGAAGGACATGGCGATCATCAGGATCACCAGCGTCAGCACCGAGATCGCGGCGGCCATGCCGTACTGGTTCTGCCCCATGCCCTCGACATAGGCCATGACGGGGAGCGTCTCGGACTGCCGGTCGGGTCCGCCGCCGTTCATCGCGTAGATCTGCGCGAACGCCTTGAAGACCCAGATGATCTCCAGAAACGTGGTGATCATGAAGAAGGGCCGCATGATCGGCAGCAGGATGGACCAGAAGATCCGCGTCGAGGAGGCGCCGTCCATCCGCGCGGCCTCCCAGATCTCGCCGCTGACGGTGGTCAGCCCGGCGTAGAGGTTGAGGGCGACGAACGGGACGGACGTCCAGACGATCAGCAGGGTGACGATGGTCAGCGTGGAGAAGCCGCTGCCGAACCAGTTGTGCTGGTCGTAGCCGGAGAAGCCGAGGGTGCGCATCAGCCAGTTGGCGACGCCGAACTGGGTGTCGAAGAGCCAGCGGAAGACCGTGGTGGTGGCGATGACCGGCATCGCCCAGGCCGCGACCAGCGAGATCGCCAGGACCAGGCGCATCTTCTTGCCGAGGGCGTTGAGCAGCAGCCCCAGCAACGTGCCGATGATCATGATCAGGACCACGTTGGCGGCCATGAAGAGGAAGGTGCGGACCAGCGAGTCCCAGAAACGTTCGTTCTGGAGGACCGCCTTGTAGTTGTCCAGGCCGGTCCACTCGGTGGTGCGCGAGATCAGTTGCTTGCGGCCGAACTCCTGGAGGGAGATCAGCACGTTCCTGAAGAGCGCGTAGCCGAGGACCGCGAGGATGGCGGTCACCGCGGGCGCGAGCAGCAGGTAGGGCACCAGGCCCGAGGGCACTCTCCGGCGTGGGGGGCGGCGGTTCTCCCCCGGGCCCCGGGTGCCCTCGACCGGGGGTGGTGGTGCCGGTGCTTCCTCGATGTGCACGGTCATGCGTGTCTTCCCTCGGGTGGCGAACAAGGGCGAGGGGTGCCGTCGACGGGCGACGGCACCCCCTGGGGTGGGCTTACTCGCGGTTGATGCGGTCGGTGATCTCGGAGTCGGCCTCGCCGGCGGCGGCCTGGTAGTCCTCGCCGTTGAGCGCCTTGGTCATGAGCTCCTTGATCGGGTTGGGGTCGGTCTCGACGTTGGCCCATCCGGTGGTCAGCGGCGGCAGGTAGCCGACGTCGGCGGAGGCGACCATGGCCTCGGCGAAGCTGCCCTCCTCGGGCGTCGCGGTGACGTCGGTGCGGTTGGGCACCACGCCGCCGCCGTTGGCGTCGACGAACTTCTGCGCCCACTCCTGGGAGGTGGCCATGGCCAGCCACTCGTTGGCCATCTCGGAGTTCCCGGCGCGGCCGGAGACGGCGAGGTTGGAGCCGCCGAGGAAGACGTGGCCCAGCTGGTCGGGGGTCTCGCCGGGGATCGGGAAGTAGCCGAAGTCGGCCTCGCCGCCCTGCTCCTCGATGGCGGCGACGGCGCCGGCGGCCTCCCAGCCGAGGCCGATCCAGGAGGCGACCTCGCCGTTGGGCACGATGTCGACGGACTGCTGGGGCTCGGCCTCGTCGATCTCGGCGGGGGCGGTGGAGAACTCCTGGAGCTCGCCGTAGAACTCCATGCCGGCCTGCGCCTCGGGGGTGGCCAGCGCGCCGGCCCAGCCGTCGCCGTCCTCGACGGCGAAGCTGCCGCCCTCGTCGGCGACGAATCCGCCCATCACGTAGTAGCTCTGTCCTGGCAGGTAAATCGGTTCCGCATCGCTGTTCTCCCGGAGGGTCTCCAGCGCGGTGATCCACTCCTCGCGCGTGGTGGGCACCTCGGCGCCGGCCTCCTCCCAGATGCCCTTGTCATAGATCACCACGCGGTTGGCCCCGTACCACGGTGCCGCGTAGAGCGTGTCGTCCACCTCGGCGGACTCCAGCATCGCCTCGTTCCACGGCTCCCCCGCCAGGTCGCCCAGCTCGGCGAGGCCGCCGGTGTTGGCGTAGCCGACCGTCTGGGTGTTGCCGATCTCCAGCACGTCGACGGTGCCGTCCTCGGAGAGCGCGGTCGTGACCCGGTCCTGGATGCCGTCCCACTGCTGGATCTCGACGTTGACGGTGATGCCGTGCTCCGCCTCGAAGGCGGCGTTCAGCTCGTCGACCCACTCCTCGGGGGCCGAGCCGTCCATGAGCCAGACGGTGATGGCGTCAGAGCTGCCGCCACCTCCGCCGTCGTCGCCGGAACCGCAGGCGGCGACCGTGGCCGCCATGGTGGCCACGCCGATAGCAGCGATCAGCTTGCGCTTCACGTCACCCTCCTTCTCAGTGCCGGAACCCGTCCACATGGTGGTGGCGCGGGACGGCCGTCGCGATAGTGGTGTAGACAAGAGGTTTAGACCAGTTGACCGGAGCCTGGACCAGACCAGGAAGGGTGTCAAGGGCCGACGACTCCCCGGGCGGGTCCGTTACCGGACCGACATCTGCCCTGGGGCGGCGACCGGGACCGGCCCGTGCCACGATGTCAGCCGCGATCTTTCGGAGGAGCCGGTGACGGCAGAAAACAACGCGTCGGAGGGGTGGGACATGGCCGGTGAAACGGGTGCGGCGGACGCCGCCGACCGGGTTCGGACGGCACGCGTCCCGAAGTACTACCGCCTCAAGCGTCATCTTCAGCAGATGACGGAGACCATGCCACCCGGCACTCCGGTGCCGCCGGAACGTTCACTGGCGAGCGAGTTCGACACCTCCAGGACCACCGTGCGCCAGGCGTTGCAGGAGCTGGTGGTGGAGGGCCGCCTGGAACGCATCCAGGGCAAGGGCACCTTCGTCGCCAAGCCCAAGGTCTCGCAGACCCTGCAACTCACCTCCTACACCGAGGATATGCGCGCGCAGGGTCTGGAGCCCACCTCCCAGCTGCTGGAGATCGGCTACATCAACGCGGACGAGCGGCTGAGCCGCCTGTTGGGCCTTCCCGAGGGCGGGCGTGTCCTGCGGATCGAACGGCTGCGGCTCGCCAGCGGCGAGCCGATGGCCATAGAGACCACCCATCTCTCGCAGGAGCGCTTCCCCGCGCTGCGTCGCAGCCTGGTGCGCTACACCTCGCTGTACACCGCGCTCGCCGAGGTCTACGACGTCCATCTGGCGCACGCCGAGGAGACCATCGAGACCTCGCTGGCCAACCCGCGCGAGGCCGGGCTGCTCGGCACGGACGTCGGACTGCCGATGCTGATGCTCTCGCGCCACTCCCGGGACACCGGCGGTGAGCCGGTCGAGTGGGTGCGCTCCGTCTACCGGGGGGACCGCTACAAGTTCGTCGCCAACCTGGAGCGTCCGACGCCCTCCTGAGCCCCGCCCCGAGCCCCGCACACGCGCCGCGCGCGCTTGAAGTCACACCGGGCGGCGCACACCCCATGGTCAACGGGGCTCGCGTGGCCTAGATTCCCACGTCAGTCAGGCAGAACCGGCCGGTAGACGCGGGAGAGACCACGTGCAACTCCTCAGGCAGGCGGCGCGCCAGGCGCGACCACGTTCGATCGTCATCTGGAGCGTCGTCTCCGTCGTCGCCGCGATCGGCTGGGCCATGCTGGCCCTCGCCCGCGGGGAGGACGTCTCCGCGGCGTGGATGGTGGCCGCGGCGCTCGGCTCGTACGCGATCGGGTACCGCTTCTACTCCCGCTTCATCCTCCGCCGGGTGCTGCGGGCCGACCACAGCAGGGCCACTCCCGCCGAGCGGCTGGAGGACGGTCTGGACTACCAGCCGACCGACCGGCGGGTGCTGCTCGGCCACCACTTCGCCGGCATCTCCGGCGCGGGGCCGCTGGTGGGTCCCGTGCTGGCGGCGCAGATGGGCTATCTGCCGGGAACGATCTGGATCATCGTCGGCGTGATCTTCGCCGGCGCCGTCCAGGACATGGTGGTGCTCTTCTTCTCCACCCGCAGGGACGGCAAGAGCCTCGGCCAGATCGCCCGCGAGGAGATCGGCCCGGTGGGCGGCGTCGCCGGCGTGGTCGCGATCTTCAGCATCATGATCATCCTGCTGGCGGTGCTGGCGCTGGTCGTGGTGCAGGCGCTCGCCGAGTCGCCCTGGGGCACGTTCTCGGTCGGCATGACGATCCCGCTCGCCCTCTTCATGGGCGTCTACCTGCGCTATCTGCGCCCCGGGCGGGTCTCCGAGGTCACCATCGTCGGCGTCTCCCTGCTGCTGTTCGTCATCGTCGCCGGCCGCTGGGTGGCCAACTCGGGGATGGCCGACACGTTCACCCTCTCGCCGCGCACCCTGGTCGTGTGGCTGGTGATCTACGGCTTCGCCGCCTCGGTGCTGCCGGTGTGGCTGCTGCTGGTGCCGCGCGACTACCTGTCGACGTTCATGAAGATCGGCACCATCGGGCTGCTGGCGCTGGCGCTGGTCTTCACGCTGCCCACGCTCCAGATGGAGGCGGTCACCGACTTCGCGAGCAACGGTGAGGGACCGGTCTTCGCCGGCTCGCTCTTCCCGTTCGTCTTCATCACGATCGCCTGCGGCGCGCTCTCCGGGTTCCACGCGCTGATCTCCTCGGGCACCACGCCCAAGATGATCCAGAAGGAGACCCAGGTCCGCAGCATCGGCTACGGCGCGATGCTGATGGAGTCCTCGGTCGCGGTGATGGCGATCACCGCCGCCTGTGTGCTGGACCCGGGGGTCTACTTCGCGATGAACGCGCCCCCGGCGGTGATCGGGGACACCGTGCAGGCTGCGTCGGAGACGATCACGTCCTGGGGCTTCGTGGTCACACCCGAACAACTGAACGCCGCGGCCGAGTCCGTGGAGGAGGGTTCGCTGCTCTCCCGGACGGGCGGGGCGCCCACGTTGGCGCTCGGGCTGGCCTCGATCTTCTCGGACATCCTCGGCGGCGAGGCCATGATGAGCTTCTGGTACCACTTCGCCATCATGTTCGAGGCGCTCTTCATTCTGACCGCCATCGACGCCGGCACCCGGGTCGGCCGCTTCATCCTCCAGGACGCCCTGGCGAGCACCCACCCGCGGATGAGCCGCTTCCGCTCCACCGGCTGGCTGCCCGGCATCCTGCTGACCAGCGCGGCGGTGGTGGGCCTGTGGGGCTGGCTGCTGTGGGTCGGCGTCAACGACCCGCTGGGCGGCATCAACACGCTCTATCCGATCTTCGGCATCTCCAACCAGCTGCTGGGCGCGCTGGCGCTGGGGCTCTGCACGGTGCTGCTGATCAAGTCCGGGCGGCTGAAGTACGCCTGGGTGACCGCCGTGCCGATGGCGTGGGTGGCCGTCGTGACGCTCACGGCCAGCTGGCAGAAGGTCTTCTCCGGCGACCCGGCCGTCGGTTTCCTCGCCCGCCGCGACCAGTACCAGGAGGGCATCGACTCCGGCCAGCTGCTGCCCGGCGCCTCCGACATGGGCGAGATGCGGACCATCGTCAACAACGCGACGCTGGACGCCTTCCTCGCCGGCACGCTGGCGCTACTGGTGGTGGTCGTCTTCATCGACGCCTTCCGGGTCGCGCTGAAGGCGATCAGCTCCCCCGAGACGGTGCGGCTGCACGAGGCGCCCTACGTGAGGTCCCGGCTGGTCGCGCCGGCCGAACTCATCGCCACCAGGGAGGAGAAGGCCGAGCTGGTGCGCGCCGGCCTCGGCCCGGGCGGCGGCTTCCCCGAGGAGCGCGCCGAGGAGGCGCCCGGCGACGCGGATGCCCACGGGAACGGGAACGGCGCGGGCGCGAGGGACGCGGACGCGGAGGGGGACGGCCGATGAGCGTGCTGGCCGTACCGCGCCGGGCGCTGTCCTGGGTGCGCTGGTATGTCACCGAGCTGACCGGCGAGAACGCCTACGCGCGCTACCGGGAACGCGTCGCGCGCGAGGACCCGGACGCGAAGGTGCTCAGCCGCCGCGAGTTCGAGAAGTGGCGCACCGACCGAAAGTACGCGGACCCCACCGCGCACCACGGCTGCTGCTGATCCGCCCCGGCCCCCGGACCCGCCCCGGTCCGGGGGCCGCCGCACGCCGGGGGCCCGCACTGTCCTAGCGTTCGTCCTGACGGGGAACGGGAGGGCGAGGGAACGGGCATGGCGACCATCGAGCGGCAGCGGGTGGAGCCGGTCCGCGCTGAGCGGCCGGCGCGCACCGCGCGGGACCCCTACGTGTTGGCCGGCGTGCTCTTCGCGATGTACACGGTGCTCTCCGTCGGCCGCTACCGCGATCTGCGGACCCGCTCCTGGGACCTCGGGATATTCGAGCAGGCCGTCCGCTCCTACTCCGAGCTGCGGCGGCCGGTGGCCGACCTCAAGGGCGCCGACTTCCTCATCCTGGGCGACCACTTCAGCCCGGTGACCGCGCTGCTCGCCCCGTTCTACCGGGTCTTTCCCTCCCCCGTGACGCTGCTGGTGGCGCAGGCCGCGCTCTTCGCGCTGGCGGCGGTGCCGGTGACCAGGGTCGGCATCCGGCTGCTCGGCCGGGTGCGCGGGCTGACCGTCGGCGTGGTCTTCGGGCTCTCCTGGGGCGTGCAGCGGGCCGTGGACTTCGACTTCCACGAGATCTGCTTCGCGGTGCCGCTGATCGCGTTCTCGCTGGAGGCGCTGCTGCGTGAACGGTGGCGGGCCGCGCTGCTGTACGCGCTGCCGCTGGTGCTGGTGAAGGAGGACCTGGGGCTCACCACGGCAGCGATCGCGCTGGTGGTCGCGTGGCGGGCGCGTGGGCGGGCGCCCCGGGTGGCGCGCGCCGCGTGCGGGGTGGCGGTGCTCGGCGCGGCGCTGTGCGCGCTGACGCTGGGGGTGCTGATCCCGTCGTTCAACACCGGGGGCGGCTACGACTACTGGACCAAGCTCAGCGAGGAGGGCGGCGGGGGCGGCCCGTGGGCGGCGCTGTGGGCCGGCGCCGACACCAAGGCGGAGACGCTGCTGTGGCTGCTGCTGCCGACCAGCGGGCTGCTGGCACTGCGCTCCCCGCTGCTGCTGGTGGCGCTGCCGACGCTGGGCTGGCGTTTCGTCTCGCACGAGACGCACTACTGGGGCACGGACTTCCACTACAGCGCGGTCCTGATGCCCGTGCTGGCCCTGGCGTTGGTCGACGCGCTGGCCTCGGTCGGGGGCACGTCGGCGCGTTGGCTGCGGGACTACGCGCGCTTTCTGCCGGCGGGGCTGCTGGGGGCGACGCTGGCGCTGCTGCCGTCGCTGCCGGCCGCGCAGCTGACCGACGCGGCGACCTGGCGGCCGGGCCCGGTGGCCGAGGAGGGCGACCGGGTGCTCCGGGCGGTGCCGGACGGCGCCGAGGTGGCGGCCAACGTCCGGCCGGTCGCGCGACTCACCGGCCGCTGCCGGGTGTTCTGGATCGGCGACCGCGACATCGCGGCGCCCGAGTACCTGGCGTACCACGACCCCGGCGGGACGCGCGAGGGCATGGTGCGCCGGGCCGCGCAGCTCTACCCGGACGCCCGGTACACCGTGCTCGCCGACGGCGCCGGCTACTTCGTGCTCCAGCGGGAGTAACCCCGCTCCGGCGTGTCGCCCGCGCGGCCCGTCGCAACCGCACACACGGCCCGGCGCCCGGGCGGCGTGGAGCCGCCCGGGCGTTCGCAGGGAACTCACCGTTGCAACGAGACAGACAACACAACATATGGGGCTGCCCGTTGAACGCGGCACAAGATGTATGCTCGACCTCGCTGTCACGCAGGGGAATCCGGTGCGAGTCCGGAACTGTCCCGCAACGGTGTGTCATGGCGCGCTTTGCGCTGTCCTGACGAGTCCGAGTACCTGCCGACGGCTGATCACGTCCAAGCCCCGTGGGCTGGGCCGAGGGACGCGGTGCGGTTGAGCCATGCCTGGCACAGCCATGTCCGCACGTCGCTCGTCCCTCCCGCGGAGCCAACCGATCCGAGGGAGAGCACCGAGTGACCATCGCACCCGCCGCCCCCGCAGAGCCGGCCTCAGCGGCACTGACCCGCACCCTGGCCGACCTCACCGCCGACCTTCCCGCCACCGACCCCGCGCGGGTCGACGCGGCCGTCGCGCGGGGCCGGCATCCCGGCTCCGACGCGGCCGAGTCGCGGGAGTTGGCCATCGAGGCCGCGGCGGGGTTGATCGCCGAGGAGCCCTCCTACTCCCGGCTGGCCGCTCGGCTGCTCACCCTCGCGATCCGCGAGGAGGCCGCCGGTCAGGGCGCGGTGACCTTCGCCGACTCGGTGGCGGTCGGCCACCGGGAGGGGCTGATCGGGGACACCACCGCGGCGTTCGTGCGCACCCACGCCGAGGAGTTGAACGCGCTGCTGGCCCGCACCGTGGCCGAGGGCGCCGACGACCGGTTCGGCTACTTCGGGCTGCGCACCGTCCAGTCGCGCTATCTGCTGCGCCACCCGCTGCACCGCAAGGTGATCGAGACCCCGCAGCACTTCCTGCTGCGCGTCGCCTGCGGCCTGGCCCCCGACGACTCGGCGGACGCGCTGGCGCAGGTCGCCGAGTTGTACCGGCTGACCAGCTCGCTGGCGTATCTGCCGTCCTCGCCGACGCTCTTCAACTCGGGCACCAAGCACCCGCAGATGTCCTCCTGCTATCTGCTGGACTCCCCCGCCGACGAGCTGGACTCGATCTACGAGCGCTACCACCAGGTCGCCCGGCTCTCCAAGCACGCCGGCGGCATCGGTCTCTCCTACACCCGGGTGCGGGCCCGCGGTTCGCTGATCCGCGGCACCAACGGCGCCTCCAACGGGATCGTCCCGTTCCTGCGCACGCTGGACTCCTCGGTCGCCGCGGTCAACCAGGGCGGCCGGCGCAAGGGCGCGGCCTGCGTCTATCTGGAGACGTGGCACGCGGACATCGAGGAGTTCCTCGAACTGCGCGACAACACGGGCGAGGAGGCCAGGCGCACCCACAACCTGAACCTGGCGCACTGGATCCCCGACGAGTTCATGCGGCGGGTCGACGCGGACGCCGACTGGTCGCTGTTCTCCCCGGTGGACGTGCCGGAGCTGACCGACCTGTGGGGCGAGGAGTTCGACGCCGCCTACCGCGCGGCCGAGGCCAGGGGCCTGGCGCAGCGTCAGGTGCCGGCGCGGCAGCTGTACGCGCGGATGATGCGCACCCTGGCGCAGACCGGCAACGGCTGGATGACGTTCAAGGACGCCGCCAACCGCACCGCCAACCAGACCGCCAGGCCGGGCAACGTGGTGCACAGCTCCAACCTGTGCACCGAGATCCTGGAGGTCACCGACGACGACCAGACCGCCGTCTGCAACCTGGGCAGCGTCAACCTGGCCGCGCACCTCGGCGACGACGGCGGGATGGACTGGGAGCGGCTGGACGCCACCGTGCGGACCGCGGTGCTCTTCCTGGACCGCGTGGTGGACATCAACTTCTACCCGACCGAGCAGGCGGAGAACTCCAACTCCCGCTGGCGGCCGGTGGGTCTGGGCGTGATGGGCCTCCAGGACGTCTTCTTCCGGCTGGGGATGCCGTTCGACTCGCCGGCCGCCCGCGAGCTGTCCACGCGGATCGCTGAGCGGATCATGCTCGCCGCTTACGAGACCTCGGCGGAGCTGGCCGAGCGGCACGGCCCGCACCCGGCGTGGGAGGACACCCGCACGGCCCGCGGCGTGCTGCACCCGGACCACTACGCCGACGCGCACGCCGGCTGGCCGGAACGCTGGGAGGCGCTGCGCGAGCGGATCGGTCGCGTGGGGATGCGCAACTCGCTGCTGCTGGCGATCGCGCCGACCGCGACGATCGCCTCGATCGCCGGCGTCTACGAGTGCGTCGAGCCGCAGGTCTCCAACCTGTTCAAGCGCGAGACGCTCAGCGGTGAGTTCCTCCAGGTCAACACCTACCTGGTCGCCGAGTTGAAGCGGCTCGGCCGCTGGGACGAGGCGACGCGGCAGGCGCTGCGCGCCGGCAACGGCTCGGTCGCCGAGGTGCCGGGGCTGCCCGAGACGGTGCGGGAGCTGTACCGCACGGCGTGGGAGATCCCGCAGCGTTCGCTGATCGACATGGCGGCCGACCGCACCCCGTATCTGGACCAGAGCCAGTCGTTGAACCTCTTCATGGCCTCGCCGACCATCGGCAAGCTCAGCTCGATGTACGCCTACGCGTGGAAGCGCGGCCTGAAGACCACCTACTACCTGCGGTCGCGGCCGGCGACCCGGATCGCGCAGTCCGCGCGTTCCGCCGCCACGACGGCTCCCCTGCCCACCCCGGTCGCCGTCGCCGGCGACGACCCGCTTCCCGTCCCCGAGCAGGCCGTCGCCTGCTCCCTGGAGAACCCCGAGTCCTGCGAGGCGTGCCAGTGAGTGTCCCCACCCAGAACCCCGAACAGCCGAACGCGGGCGCCGGCCGGAAGAACCTGCTGGACCCCGGCTTCGAGCTGACGCTGCGCCCGATGCGCTACCCGGACTTCTACGAGCGCTACCGGGACGCCATCAAGAACACCTGGACGGTGGAGGAGGTCGACCTCCACTCGGACGTGACGGACCTGGCCAAGCTCTCGGCGGGGGAACAGCACCTGATCGGGCGGCTGGTGGCGTTCTTCGCGACCGGTGACTCGATCGTCGCCAACAACCTGGTGCTCACCCTCTACAAGCACATCAACTCCCCGGAGGCGCGGCTGTACCTGTCGCGGCAGCTCTTCGAGGAGGCCGTGCACGTCCAGTTCTATCTGACGCTGCTGGACACCTATCTGCCCGACCCGGACGAGCGGGCGGCGGCGTTCGCCGCGGTGGAGAACATCCCGTCGATCCGGGAGAAGGCGGAGTTCTGCTTCCGCTGGATCGACTCGGTGGACGACCTGACGCGGCTGGAGAGCAAGGCGGACCGGCGGCGTTTCCTGCTCAACCTGATCTGCTTCGCGGCCTGCATCGAGGGGCTGTTCTTCTACGGCGCCTTCGCCTACGTCTACTGGTTCCGCTCGCGCGGCCTGCTGCACGGGCTGGCCACCGGCACCAACTGGGTGTTCCGGGACGAGAGCATGCACATGGAGTTCGCGTTCTCCGTGGTGGACACCGTGCGCCAGGAGGAGCCGGACCTCTTCGACGAGGAGCTGGGCGAGCAGGTCACGGCGATGCTGCGCGAGGCGGTCGACGCCGAGTTGCAGTTCGCGCGTGACCTGTGCGGCGACGGGCTGGCCGGGATGAACACCGAGTCGATGCGCGAGTACCTGGAGTGCGTGGCCGACCAGCGGCTGGCGCGGCTGGGGCTCAAGCCGATCTACGGCTCGCGGAACCCGTTCTCCTTCATGGAGTTGCAGGACGTCCAGGAGCTGACCAACTTCTTCGAGCGGCGCCCCTCGGCCTACCAGGTCGCCGTGGAGGGCAACGTCTCCTTCGACGACGACTTCTGAGACCCCCGCTTGTCGTACCGGCCGTGCGGTCGGCGTGCTCTCACGCCGGCCGCACGGCCGTTTCGTCGCTCAGTCCGCCGGGGCCCCTCGGGGCGCGGCGTGGCTCAGATGCCGCAGCTGGGAGCGGACCAGAAGCGGCCACTCTGGGTGCCGAGGTGGGCGTGGTCGTTGTGACCGGGGTAGCCGGGGCCCAGGATCTCGTTGAAGCCGTGGTAGCGCGCCTGCTGCACGATCTGGCAGAAGGTCGGCGAGCCGACCAGGTCGATGCCACGACCGTAGAGGTGGTTGCTGTTGGAGGCGCCGCCGGCCGAGTTGTTGCACGCGTAGGAACGGAAGCCGCTGCTGGTGGTCAGCGGGCGGTCGCCGAGCGCGTGGCGCAGGGCCTCCAGCTTCCACATCGCCTGGAGCGCGTTGTTCCTGGCCGCGCTGGCGCTGACCGCGCCGCCTGACCAGTCGGAGTTGCACCGGTTCATCTCACCCCAGGTGAAGTGGATGGGGGTGCAGTCGTTGTCCTGCAACGAGTAGATCTTGCTGAAGGTCTGGTCGCCGGCGATGCCGTCGGCGCCCAGGCCGTAGGCCTGCTGGAAGCGGGTGACGGCGGCGGCCGTGGCCGGGCCGTACTCGCCGTCGATGGCCAGGACGGAGCCGTAGCCCGGGTATCCGGCGACGCGGATCTGGAGCTGCCGGACGTCCTCGCCGCTGCTGCCCTGGCTGAGGGTGCGGTTCCAGGTGTAGCAGCCGTCGGCCTGCGCCGTTCCGGCCGTCGCCACGGTACCGACCAGCGCTGCTGATGCGATCATGACAACGGCGAGGACGGTTCTCACCATGCGTCTGAACATGCTGCCTCCGAGAAGGAAGTGTGGAGAGACGCAACGAGAGTGCCCCAGCGGTCAACGCGCGTCAACTCCCTCCGGGGCGCCGATGATTGAACGCCCATCGACGCCCCGGAAGCGGAAGGAACGGTACCGCCCGAAGCTCCCCGTTCGGCCCCGTTCGCCCCCGCCCCGTCCTCGCTCCGTCCTCGCTCCGTCCTCGCCGCCCCCGCTACGCGCGCCGCTCCGCTACGCGCGCCGCGCGGGGCGTGGCTCAGCTCTCGTTGGGCACGGTCTCGTAGCGGGGAGTGCCCTCGGCCATCTGCTTCAGGGCGTTCTTGCGCTCCCGCTTGGAGAGCCGGTCCAGATACAGCCGGCCGTAGAGGTGGTCCGTCTCGTGCTGGAGGCAACGGGCGAAGTACCCCGTGCCGCGCACCAGGACGGGCTTGCCGCTGGTGTCCTGGCCGCGCACCACCGCGTAGTCGGGCCTGGCAAGCTCGGCGTAGGCGGTCGGCACCGAGAGGCAGCCCTCGTTGTTGTCGTCCAACACCCGGCGGTCGGCGGGGAGTTCTTCCAGGACGGGGTTGCAGACCACGCCGACGTGGCGCACGCCCTCGTCGTCCTCGCAGTCGTAGACGAAGACCTTGAGGTCAACCCCCACCTGGTTGGCGGCCAACCCGACGCCCGAAGCGGCGCGCTGGCTGGCGAACATGTCGTCGACCAGCGCGGCCAGACCCTCGTCGAACTCGGTGACATCGGCGCACTCGCGGTGCAGCACCGGGTTCCCCACCACGGTGATGGGCCGGACCGTCCCGCGCTCCCGGTGCGCCCGCTCCCGCTCATCGGCGTCCTGGGTGTCGTCGATGAACTCGCGCTCGTCGGTCTCTTGCTCCGCCATGGTCCGCCGTTCGCCTCTCGGTGTCTCGCCAGCGGGGCCCTCCCCGCACTGCCGGGACAAGCTTACGGCGCCACGGGACGGGGCGGCGCCGCTCCCCGGGACGGGGCGGGACCGCCCCGACGGCGTCCCGACGGCGTCCCAACGGGCTTGCTCAGCAGACCTCTTCGAGGTCCCGCCAGGCCCGCGCCTCCGGCCGGTCGCCGACCCAGCCGTCGAGCAGCCCGCGCACCAGCCCGCTGGGCGCGGCGATCCCGCACTCGCGCTCGGGCGACCACAGGGCGCCCGTGCCGGTGTGGCCGAGCGGGCCCGGGCGGCCGGGAACGCTGTGGTCGTGCGGATCGTGCTGGGCCATGCCGTCGCCCTCCTCGCTCGGCATCCGGCTCTCCGAGCACGACCGGCACAGCAGCCGGACCGACGACGACCAGTCCTCGGCCGCGTATCCGGCTTCGGCCGCCAGCCGCTCCAGAGCGTCCCTGTCGTCCTCGGTGGCCGCCTCGATCAGCACCACCCAGGTCGGCACGGCGGAGGGCGCCCACAGCTCGATCTCGTCGAAGACGGGGAAGACGGCCGAGCCGCCGCCCACCGCCGTGGTCCGCTCGCCGCGCGGCACGCCGTCGTGCAGCACCACCTCGCCCCAGCGGCGGCCGGAGGACGGCAGCGGGATGTTCCGCACCTCGACCCTGGCCGGGTCGAGGCGGCGGCCCCAGACCACCTCGGCCTCGCCCTCGGGCGAGAGGCGCACGGCGGCGCCGCCCAGCTCCATCCCGCGCGGCTCGTCGGCGACGGAGGACCCGGCCGGCACCGGCAGCCCGTACGCCTGCCAGGCGCGGCGGGCCAGCGGCCAGTCCTGGAGCGCGGTCGCGGCGATGCCCACGTTCCACCAGTCAGGAGCGCCCGCGTCCCGCTCCAGCAGGGCGACGGCGCGCAGCCCGGCGGAGCGCGCCTGCTCCCAGTCGTGGCGGAACTTGTGGAGCAGCGCGAGGTTGAACCAGGACTCCGACAGCCACGGCTCCATGTCGGCGGCGCGCGTCAGCAGCGCGTCCGCGTCCTCGTAGCGGCCGTCGTCGATGAGGGTGAAAGCCCGGTTGGTGGCCAGTCGCCAGTCCGTGGACGGACGCTGCCGCACCCTGCCGAAGATCCTCACGGTGTCCCGCCTGATTCCCGCCTCGTAGCCTGCACTTCACAGTTCTCCTGTCCGTCCCGCACCGCATCCAACCATGGGGCGAGCGCCGCCTGCTCACAGCATGGGTCAGCGAGCGGTCTCGCGCGAGACGGCGGAGGGGGGCGAAAGTCCAGCGGGGTGACCGGGCGGGTGGTCTCCTGAGGGCTCGGGGGCCCGGCTATGCCTCCTGGCGGTCCTGGGCCTCCTGGCGGCTCTGGGCCTCCCGGCAGTCCGGCTCCCCGGCCGGCCCCGCCGCGCGGCTCTCGTCCTCCCTGATGGCGTCGATCCGCTCCAGCACCTTGGCACGGAGGTCGGAGGGCACGTCGTCATGGCCACAGCAGCGTTTCACCAACTGCTTGACCGCCTGCTCCAGCCCGTACTTCTCCAGGCACGGAGAGCACTCGTCGATGTGCTCGCGCATCTTGTCGCTGTCCCCGTCGGGCATCTCGTGGTCGAGATACTCGTAGAGGTGGTCGAGCACCTCCGAGCAGTCCGAGGGACGCGGCTCCTCGCCGGTCATGACTCCGAACCCTTCTGCGCCCCGGCGGGAACCAGGCCGCGCTCCCGCGCGTAGTCCTGGAGCATGTCGCGCAGCTGTCGCCGGCCACGGTGCAGCCGGGACATCACCGTGCCGATGGGGGTACCCATGATGTCGGCGATCTCCTTGTACGCAAAGCCCTCGACGTCCGCGAGATAGACCGCGATCCGGAACTCCTCGGGGATCGCCTGGAGGGCCTGCTTCACGTCCGAGTCCGGCAGGTGGTCGAGGGCCTGGGACTCGGCGGAGCGCAGTCCGGTCGACATGTGCGACTCGGCCCTGGCCAGCTGCCAGTCCTCGATGTCCTCGGCCGCGCTGCGCTGTGGCTCGCGCTGCTTCTTGCGGTAGGAGTTGATGAAGGTGTTCGTGAGGATGCGGTACATCCATGCCTTGAGGTTGGTACCCCGGCGGAACTGGTGGAACGAGCCGTACGCCTTGGCGTAGGTCTCCTGGACGAGATCCTCGGCGTCGGCCGGGTTGCGCGTCATGCGCAGGGCCGCCGAGTACATCTGGTCCAGGTAGCCGAGGGCGTCGCGCTCGAACCGCGCGTTGCGCTCGGCCTCGGTCTCCTCGGCTCCCTCTGTCTCCCGGGACACGCCGTCTTCGGTGCCGGTGACCTGACCCACCTCCCTCGTGTAGGCGCCGAGCCCGAAAGCGGGCTCGCCCGACTGGGAGGATAGACGACGAACCGGTCCGTCCGCCGATGCGGAGCCCCCTTCCGCGGCGAGCCGCAGCGTCGCCCAGTCGACCTCGCTGGCGCGCGGGGTGCGCTGCTCGGCGGGACGTGACGGGCAGGCGATGGAACCCATCTGGCGGTCTCCCTCTCTCGCCCTCGGGCGAGGCTCGGGTGTGGTCGGTCCCGCTCGTCAACGCCGAACCCGCCCGGGGTATTCCGCCCACGCCGCGCGGGGTCCGTCTGCCCCTCTACCCCGTCTCCCGTGTCTCCCCCTCTCCCCCGACTCCCGTGCCGGTGCCGTGCCGGTGCCGTGCCGCGTCCGTCGCACCCCGGTGCCGTCCCGGCCGGAGGGGGCAGCCAGAGGGGCCAGCCAGAGGACTCAGAAGAGGGTGACCTCCTCGGGACCCGGCAGCTCGGCGACCAGCTCGGGGCCGTTGTTCCGCACGTTGCTCACGTCCGTGGAGACCGGGTAGGCGCGGAACGAGCCGGGCGGCGGCGGGGCCAGCAGCGGGCGTATCGCCTCGGGCTCCGTGGCGGCCGGGTCCAGCCAGGCGTCCCAGCGGTCCGGCGGCAGGGCCAGCGGCATCCTGGGGTGGATGTCGGCCAGGGTGCGCGGCCCCTCGTCCCCCTCGGCGCGGCCCGGCAGCGGGGCCCCCTCGGCCTCGGTGGTCACCACCGTGCAGGTCGCCCACCAGGCCGACGGGTGGTCGTCGGGCAGCGTGCCGTCCCGCCAGAACTCGTAGAGCCCGGCCAGCGCCATCACCGCCCCGTCCGCCGGGGTGACGAAGTACGGCTGCTTGCGCGACCGCTTGCGCTTCCCCTTCTCCTCTTCCGCGCGCTCCGCGTCACCGGTGACCCACTCGTAGTAGCCGTCCGCCGGGAGCAGGCAGCGGCGGGCGGCGAAGGGGCGGCGGTAGGAGGGCTTCTCGTGAACGGTCTCGGCCCTGGCGTTGATCATCCGGGCGCCGCCCTCGGGGGACTTGGACCAGGAGGGGACCAGCCCCCAGCGCAGCTTCCGCAGCTGGCGGACCGGCTCGGGGCCACGCTCGCGCACCGGGCGCTCCAGGACGGCGTACACCTCCTTGGTGGGCGCCACGTTCCAGTCCGCCGGGAGGGGCTGACCCGGGTCCACCAGCCCCACGTCGAAGAGGCCGGCCAGATCCTCGGGCCGTCGGCTCGCCGCATACCGTCCACACATGGCGCCCAAGGGTAGCGGCGGGCTCTGACAACCGGGATCCGAGCGCCGGGAGCGGCCTCGGCAGGACGGGCGCCCCGGCCAAACGACGCGAAGAGGAGGAGGAGTTGACGGCTGATGGGGCTCCCGTGGCCGTTTCGTCGCCGTCCCGTGGACGCGCTCCCGCGACGCTAGGGTGTGCGAAACCCCCACTGGTCCATCGCAACGGAACGGGGAGCCATGGACTACTGCGAGACGTGCCGCCGCCACATCAACGGCGCGCTGATCTGCCCCGGCTGCGGGGAGTTGGCCGCGTGGCCCGGCAGGGCGGGCGAGGCGGGCGCCGACCGCGCCGCCGCCGGCGAGCCCGCCGCCGCCCCGCCGGCCGCCGGCGGGCGCCGGGAGCGGCGCGAACGCGCGCGGGCCGGCGACGGCGGGACCGCCGCGCTCCCCGCCGCCGCCGAGGAGGAGCCCGGGGGCGCGTCGGAGGAGCGCCCGCGCCGGCGCGCGAGCCACGCGGCCAGCGGCCCGGGGCGCCGCCGCTATCTGATAGCCGGCGTGCTGGGGCTGCTGGTGCTGGGCGTGGCCGTGGCGGAGGTCGGCGAGGTGGTGATGCCGGCCAGCGAGTCGGAGGAGGAGGTGGCGGAGGCCAGGGACTCGCCCTCGGCCGCCGAGTCGGAGACGGCGGCGGACGACGACGCGGCGGACCCGGCGGCCGACGGCCCCACCGGCGACGGCACGGAGGACGCCACCGCGGACCCCGCGACCGCGGACGCCTCCGAGAGCGAGGACGAGGAAGGGGAGCGGACCCCGTCCGAGGAGCCCGAGGAGGAGCGGGAAGCCGAGTCGGAGCCGGCCCCCACCGAGCACGGGGGGACCGTCGAGCCGACCGACCCCGCCGACGGACCCGAGGAGCCGGGGCCGGACGACCCGGGTGAGGGCGGCGCCCCGTCCCCACCGGACCCCGACCCGACCACGCCCCCGGACGACGGCGGCGGCGAGGACCCGGGCGAGGACGAGGGGGACGACGACTCCTGCGTCCTGTGGTGGTGCTGGTGACGCCGGCCCGCCGATAGCGCCTGACACACGGGGAAGCCTGAACGGGAAGGGGGCGCGCGCCAGTTGGCGCGCGCCCCCTTCCTCTGTGCACCCGCCCCCAGGGAGGCGCGGCGAACCCGAGGGCCCTGGTGCGCTCTCACCAGGGCCCTCGGTGGTGCGTGGGGCCGGCGGGGAGCGGGGCACGCACGCGCGTCCCGTTCCCCACCGGCTACAGCTCCGTGAGAGAGGCTACGCCGCTCGGAGCCGGTTCATGCATCGTCCCGTCACTTACCGGCTCCGTTCGGCGACTTGCCGCGTCCGGACCGGGACGTAACCGGCTGTTCCGGATGGTTGGCACCGGTCCGCCACACCTCGTCGCGGACCGCCGCGCCTCATCGCGGACTCGTCACGCCTCCTCGCCGAAGAGGTTGGTGTAGGTGGCCAGCGCGATCGCGATGTCCGCCTGCGCCCAGAAGCGGTGGTAGGTGAACGTCGGCGCCTCGCCACCGTTCAGGTACTCCTCCACCTGCGGCCAGTCCGGGTCGTCCTGGTAGAAGGAGCGCAGCGACTCGAAGGTCGCGCCCGGCTCGATCACGTCGCCGTTGGGCATCGTGCCACTGAAGCCGGACGGGATGTAGACCTCGTCGCCGAAGCGGCTGAAGTCCTCGCGGGACTCCTCGGTGGCCACCCCGATGTCGTCGGAGTTGGCCAGCAGCGCGTCCAACAACCCGGCCGCCGTCTCCTGGGCCGCCGTGTCGCCGCTCGCCGCCGCGTAGTAGGTCAGCGCGTTCGCCAACGAACCGGCCACGCCCACGTCCTGGGAGTGTCCGACGACCTCGACGTGCAGGCCGGCGTTGTCGCCCGGGCTGGCCGGGTCCCAGGTGTCCGGCTGGCCGGACCAGGAGAGCGTCGCCGGGATCGCGAAGTCGGCGCCGTCGCCCACGGTCACCTCGGGCAGCACCCAGGCGACCCACTTGTCCAGCACCTCGCCGGCCAGTTCGTCGCCCGACTCGTAGTAGTACTCGGCCAGGCGCTGCATGGACCACGCCTGCATCCCGAACCACTCGTTGGACGGCGGGTCGTGGTAGACCGGGTCCTCGTCGTACCACATGCCGTAGAACGTGGAGGTGTCGGCCGGGGGATCGCCGTAGGCGCCGTCCCAGCTGTTGTTGGCGCCACCGGCGATGCCGCCCTCGGCGGACTGGAGCCAGCGGTAGAACTCGACCATCCGGTCCAGGCTCGCTCCCCAGTCCTCGCCCGCCGTCGGCGAGTCGGGGACCAGCGCGTCGTCCGAGGAGAGCGCGTAGGCGGCGAGCGGGTTCTGGTAGCCGAAGTGGTTGAAGCTGGAGCCGATCCGCCAGGACCAGCCGGCGGACGTGTCGAGCGCGCCGCCCCAGGCGAAGTACCAGGACATCAGGTACTGCGAGCTGTCCTTGCCGCTGCCGGCCGGGCACTCGTTCGGACCGACGCAGTCACCGACCTGCTTGAAGTACTTGTCGTACATCGAGTACCGCAGATAGTCGCCCAGTTGGGCCGCCTTCTCCACGGTCTCGGCGACCTGCGCCTGGTTGCCCTGTTCGGAGGCCCACTGGTTGGCCCAGTAGGCCGCCTGCACGGCGCGGGCGTCGGCGTCCGGGGCGTTGGTGTACCGCCACTGCTGGGCGTACGCCGCGTCGTCGGTGAACAGGTCGAGGTAGCCGTTCTCGCCACCGAAGCTGAAGTCGTCGCAGGAGGGGTGGGGAACGGTCTCCCACACCGACTCCTGCGGACCGCGCTGGAAGGTGTTGATGAACGACGGGCCGTCGGCGTTGCCGCCGCACGGGTCGCCCGGGGTGTTGCCGTAGCCGTAGACGTTGTCCACGTCCTGGAGCCAGTGCATGGCGTAGATGTCGTCCGTGCCGTAGGAGGACGACAGCTCGTTCGCCAACGGGTCCTCGCCGACGGGGACGTTGGGGTCCAACGGCGCCGGGTAGTTCGAGGGGTCGTCGGACTCCGGCGCGTAGGTCGCCGGGGACGACGGGTCGTAGAAGCTGTTGGTCGGCTGATCCGCGGCGCCGGGGATCATGTACTCCTCCATCAGCGCCCAGGAGTCGTTGAACGGCTCCCAGTCGCCGGTGACCTGGCCGTACTGCGCCTCCAGCCAGATCAGATAGGAGTAGGCCTCGGACGTGGTCTCGTGACCGTGGTCCGGGGCCTCGATGATCAGCGTCTCGACCGCGTGGTACGGGATGCCCTCGGGCGAGAAGTACCCGCTGGCCGGGTCCTTGATCTTCTCGTACAACTCCAGGAACTGGTCCTCGTACTGCGCCACGCCGACGCCGTCCCCGGCGGCCGGCGTGCTGGCGTTGCCGTTGCCCGCGGCGGTCAGCCCGAGCGGCAGGGACAGGGCCACGGCACCCGCGACCCAGAGTCGGCGGCTCTTGTTGCGTGTTCTCGCTCTTGTTGAAGTCCCGATGGGAGATCCACGGTGGATTCGCATCGAACCTCCTCGCGGCTCGGAGGGGGAAAAGAGGTGCCCGTCGGGGTGACGTGCACAGGCCAGTGGGAGCGCTCCCAAGAATCCGAGCATTACCTGAACACGTCAACCCCCCGAGGAAACCCCATGATTAAGCGGCAGGTCAGCGACGAATTCTTGAACGCCCCCTTGGCGGAAGGGGGGTGATTGCCCTACGGTCCCTTCAACCAGTGGGAGCGGTCCCAAGCCGATCGAGGCGCCAGGACGGGCGCAGGACGAACCGGAGCCGCTTCCGAGAGCACCCCCTTGTCCCCCACCACCCCACAGCCACCACGAGTGTTCGGCCACCCGTCGCCTGCCCGCCTCCGGCGGACGGCGGCACAGCGGAGGGCTCCTTCGCCCTCCGACCGGCCTCACCTGGAGGACGCGTGGGCGTGCGACGGGCGCGGGGCCCGGCGGCGCCTTCGGGGTCGTCCGGGCGACCGTTCCCGCCGACACGGCACGGGTCCGGTGAGCCCACCGGTTCGCCCTTCCTTACCTGACGCACGACGGCACGACCCGCACCCCAGGTCGCGCCGACGCAACCATCTGGAGGAAGCACCGCAATGAGCCGCACCAACCCCCCACGTCACCGCGCCAGGAAGCGGACCGCGCTCGTCGCGGGCGCCCTGCTCGGCGCCGGAGTGATGACACTCGGAACGCTCACCACGGCCAACGCCAACGACGACGCCCGGCCGCTCGAACGGGTCGACAACCCGTACGAGGGCGCCGGCGTCTACGTGAACCCCGACTGGTCGGCCAACGCCTCCGCCGAGCCGGGCGGCGACGCCATCGCCGACGAGCCCACCGCCGTCTGGCTGGACCAGATCTCCGCGATCGAAGGCGGCTCGGCCGGCAACAGCACCGGCCTGCGCGAGCACCTCGACAACGCGCTGGTCCAGGCCGAGGGCCAGGACAACTTCGTCTTCCAGGTCGTGATCTACAACCTGCCGGGTCGCGACTGCTCCGCGCTCGCCTCCAACGGCGAGCTCGGCCCGGACGAACTCGACCGCTACCAGTCGGAGTTCATCGACCCGATCGCCGAGATCATCGGCGACCCGGCCTACGCCGACCTGCGGATCGTCACGGTCATCGAGATCGACTCGCTGCCCAACCTGGTGACCAACGTCAGCCCGCGCGAGACCGCCACGCCCGAGTGCGACGAGATGCTGGCCAACGGCAACTACGTCAACGGCGTCGCGTACGCGCTGGAGACCCTGGGCGCCATCGAGAACGTCTACAACTACGTCGACGCCGGCCACTACGGCTGGCTCGGCTGGGACAGCAACTTCACCCCCTCGGCCGAGTTGTTCGCCGAGACCGTCTCCACCGGCGGCGCCAGCGCCGACGACGTGCACGGCTTCATCGTCAACACGGCCAACTTCGGCCCGACGGTCGAGCCCCACTACACCATCGACGACACCGTCAACGGCACCTCGGTGCGCGAGAGCGACTGGGTCGACTGGAACTACTACGTCGACAACCAGACCTTCGCCCAGGGCTTCCGCGAGGAACTGGTCTCCCAGGGCTTCAGCTCGGACATCGGGATGCTGATCGACACCTCGCGCAGCGGCTGGGGCGGCCCCGACCGGCCCAGCGGCCCCGGTCCCGAGACCGACGTGAACGCGTACGTCGAGGGCAGCCGCGTCGACCAGCGGATCCACGCCGGCAACTGGTGCAACCAGACCGGCGCCGGCATCGGCGAGCGTCCCGAGGCCTCGCCGGCCGAGGGCATCGACGCCTACGTGTGGGTCAAGCCTCCCGGCGAGTCGGACGGCTCCAGCGAGGAGATCCCGAACGACGAGGGCAAGGGCTTCGACCGGATGTGCGACCCCACCTACGAGGGGAACCCGCGCAACAACAACAACCCGTCGGGCGCCCTGGCGGACGCCCCGATCTCCGGGCACTGGTTCTCCGCGCAGTTCCAGGAGCTGCTGGCCAACGCCTACCCCCCGCTGTGATCGACCCGTCGATCACCGTGTGACCCGCGCCCCCGAGGGTCCGGCCCGGTGACTGACCGGACCCTCGGGGAGCCCGGTGGCGCACACTCCCCGAGAACCCCCCACGCGCCCGCCCCCGCTGCCCTGCCGGCAGCGGGGGCGCGGTGCGTCACGGGGCAGGCGGCTTCGGGCTTCCGGCTTCCGGCTTCCGGCTTCCGGCTTCCAGAAAGTGAACGTTTCGGCGGGGGCTTCGCGGCCGGGTCGGTCAGGGCGGCGGCAACGGCAACGGCCAGCTTCTCGCCCCGAACTGGGTCACCGTCACCAGCGTCCCACCGTCCGGCGAGAGGGCCACGCCGCCGTCGGCGGAGCCGAACGGTATCTCCGTCCACGTCCGCCGCGCCCCCGCGTCCCAGACCGCGCCCCAACCGTGACTGCCGGGGAAGTAGGCCCGGGGCCCGGCCGCCGACCAGACCAACTGGCCGTCCGGCTGGTCGAACATCGGCAGGTCGCGCACGGCGGTCACCGGCGGCACCGCCGCGCCGCCCGTCTCCTCCCCCACGGCCAGCAGCCACAGCCCCGCGTGCGCCCGGTGGGTCGCGCCGGCGACGGCCAGTGTCCGGCCGTCCGGCGCGAAGGCCAGCCCGGTGACCTGCCGCAGCCCGGCCGGAGCGGCGACCGGCACGACGCCGCCACCCGCCACCTCCCGGACCACCACCCGGCTCGCCGCGTCCCGCACGCCGAAGGCGACCCGCTCCCCCGCGGCGTCCAGCGCCGCCGTGTCCACCCGGACCCCGCGCCACGCGCTCCAGTCCCTGGCCGACCCGGTCTTCAGCGAGACCAACGGCTTCCCGCTCCGCACGTCCAACACCACGACGCGGCCGGTGACATGGGCGGCGAGCGCCACCCGCGAGCCGTCCGCGCTGAACGCGACGCGCAGCCGCTCCTCCTCGTCCCAGGGGACCGGGGGCAGCGTGTACACCCAGCGGGTGGTGCCCGTTCCCACCTCGTCGAGCGCCAGCGCCGACTCGTCGCCCAGCAGACCGCGGGCCAGGACCTCGCCCGAGGGGGCGAAGACCAGGTCGGAGAGGTAGGAGGAGCCGGGGACCTCGGGCAGCAGCCGGATGTGCGGCGGCCGTTCGCCGGCGCCGCCGTCCGGCCAGCGGCACAGGACCTGCGGCCGGCCGACCGAGTCCCGGTCCAGCTTGGCGCAGAAGGCGAGCGCCCGCGCGTCGTCCGCCACGGCGGCGACCCGCACCGACCAGTGGGAACAGGGCAGCTCGGCCGACTCGCCTCCGCCGGCCGAGACCGGTCCGGCGAGCGCGGGCGGCAGCCCGGCGAGCAGCACCCGGCCCGGCGGCGGCTCCTCCTCCGGCGCCTCCTCAGGCCGCTCAAGACCGGCGAGGAACCAGGCGTCGATCTCCTCCTGCACCACCACCAGCGCGCGGCCGTCCGGGGTGAAGGCCGCGATGGCGTTGGCCGGGTCGGCCCACAGGGTGCGGCCGGCGCCGTCGAAGAGCAGCGAACCGAAGTCGGCGCCGACGAAGCCGTAGGGGCCGCTCGGCGTCCAACAGGCCCGCGCGGTGATCGCCGCCGCGGGCGAGTCCGCGTCCAGGCCCTCGGGGAACTCGCGGGGCCGCAGCAGGGGTTGGCCGACCAGCGTGAGCTGGTCGCCGTCCCGCTCCACGGTCAGCCGACGGGCGGCAGGCCGCGCCGTCGTCCCGATGCCGGCGCGCTCCGGAGCGCCGCCCACCACCCCGCCGACCACGAAGAGCCCCTCCCCGTCCGGCGACAGCGCCAGCGCGGCGATCGAGCTGAGCCCCGTGTCGGCGACGGCCAGCACCCGGCCGTCCGGCACGGAGCGCAGCACCACCCGTCCCGCGGGCGCCGCGTGGGCCAGCGACTCCCCCGAGGCGTCCAGCGCGACCGGGCCGAACGCGTCGTCGCCCTCCAGCCGCAGCAGCACCGCGCCCGTGTCGGCGGCCAGCACGGCGACCACGTCGGAGCTGCCGGTGCCGACGGCGAGCCGCCGCCCGTCGGCCGAGAAGCCGAAGCGGACCAGGTCGTCCATGCTGACCTCGGCCTCCTCGGGGACGAGCCCCTCCTCCACGCCCTCCCCGCTCCCGGCAGCGTGGGGCCGGACCCGCCACAGCCGCTCGCCCGTCGCCGCCGACCAGGCGTGCCAGGCGCCCTCGACGGCGGCCACCGCGAGGTCGCCGTCCGGGGAGAGTTGCAGGTCGTAACACTCGTCGTGGAACTGGGTGCCGTCCAGGTACCAGACCAGCGGCGCGTCCCTCGTGGTCTCCCAGCGGGCGATGTCCCCGCCGTTGTGATGCCACTCGGCGGCGGCGGCCAACGCCAGCCAACGCAGCCCGGCGGGTGCGGCGACGGCGCTGGCGCCGTTGTAGAAGTACGCCGTGCGCGCCTCGTCCCCCGGTTGGTCGGCGGCGTGGGCCGGCGGAAGGACCACCGGGGGCGCCGTCGCCGGATCGTCCTCCTCCGCCCAGTCCTCCGCCACCGGGTGGTCGACCGTGCCGGTCTCCACGTGGTCGAGGCGGCCCAGCGCGCGAGTGCCGGCGAACGCGTGGTGCGGGCGCACGTCACCCGAGGTCCACCGCGCCCACCAGCCGTCCGGCATCGGGCGCTGGGCCGCGGGCCACCGCAGCGCCTCGGCGCGCAGCGCGTCCAGCCGCTCCGGAGGCACCAGCTCCAGCAGGCGGCATATCTCCCACCAGGCCCGCTCGCTCGGCCGCTCGGCGAGCAACGCCCGCACGGCCTCCTCGGGCGCGGTCTCCGAAGTGCCGTGCCGCGCGCGGCCGTCGGCCGGGTCGCGGGGGGTGGTGGGCGGTGGGGGGTCGGAGGCGTTCATGACGTCCGTCCTTGGTTCGGCGGGCGAAGTCAGGGGTCAGCCGAGGTCGTGACCACGTATCTCGGCCGGGGAGGCGACGACCAGCGCGCGGCCGTCGGGGGTGAGCGCCCAGGCCGTGGAACGGCCCAGGTCGGAAACGGAACGGAGCGGGCCGCCGCCGGCCAGGTCCCAGACCGTGACGGTGCGGTCGACGCGCAAAGCCGCCCTGGGGCCTGCCGCGCCCCAGACCGGGCGAAGCGTCTGGTGGGCGGCCTCGGCGGGCAGCGCGGCCAGGCGCCGCCGCTCGACCACCTCCTCGCCGGGGGGCAGCGCCGGGTCGAGAAGCACGGACTCGGCGGTGCCGTCCGCCGTGCCGACCACCATCAGCCGGGTGCCGTCGGGCGCGAAGACCAGCCCCGCGCACCAGTCGAGCCCCGTGGCCAGGACGCGCAACGCGCCGCCGTCCGGGGTGAGTACGGCGACGCCGCCGTCCGGGGCGCGCTCGTAGGGCCGGCAGAGCCGGAACGCGAGCCGCGAGCCGTCCGCGTCGACCGCGACCGCCTCGCTGCCGCCGACGCGGGGCGGCTCGGCGGAGCCGTCCACCAGCCGGGAGCCGTCGGCCGCCGACCACGCCAGCACGGAACGGCTCGCCTGGTCGCAGCCGGCGACCACCTCGCCGTCCCCGCTGACCGCGAGCCGCAGGCCACCGCACTCGCCGAAGGCGGCGTAGACCGGGCGGCTCAGCGCACGCCGCCAGCGCTCGACCGGCGTCGGCTCCAGCGTGAAGTGCGCCAACTGGCCGAGCTGTTGCTCCTCGCTGCCGCCGAGCGAGAGGGTCAGCGCCCGCCCTCCGCGGCTGAAGAGCAGGTCACGCACCACGGCGCCGCGCGGCCGGCGGGCCATGGGAAGACGCGTCGGCCGGCCGCCCTCGCCCGGGGAGAGCACCAGCAGCTCGGCGAGGCCGGGGAACCAGGGCGCCGCGGTGGCCACCGCGACACGGGAGAGCCCGGACGTGGCAGCGACCGCCGTGACCCGCTGCGCCGCGGCGGGCCGCCCGGGCAGCGGCCGGCGAAGATCGAGGTCGCCGGGCGCACAGAGTTGTCGAACAGCCATGCAAGGGACCATAGTCCGCGGCACCGACAGTCGATGCCCCCTTGCGCGGCCTTCTGGCTACCGACAACCGCCCCTACGTGGCCGATAAGTGCTGCGTGGGAGCGGTGCCATCGAAACGTCGTCGCACGGATGTGGCCAACGCGGCACCTCCGCGCCGCGCACGAGGCGGGCCCGCCCGCGCGGCCGGCCGGCCGCGCGGCGCTCCGGGGCCGGGGGCCGTGGCGCACGGCGCGCCGCGTCGGGACCGCCTCGGGACCGCGTCAGGAGGAGCCCCGCCGCACCAGCTCGGTGGGGAGCACCAGCCGGGGCCGGTCGGGCCCCGAGTCGCCGATCTCCGCCAGCAGCGCCCTGGTCATCGCGCGGCCCATGCCCTCCATCGGCTGCCGCACGCTGGTGAGCGCCGGGTCCATGTGCCGGGCCAGCGAGGAGTCGTCGAACCCGACGAGCGCCACGTCGCCCGGAACGGAACGCCCCAGCTCACGCAGGGCGCGCCGGGCTCCGATGGCCATCAGGTCGGAGGCGCAGAAGACCGCGTCCAACTCGGGCCTGCGGCGCATCAGCTTGTGCATGGCGGCGTGCCCGCTCTCCTCGGAGAAGTCCCCCTTGGCGATCAGGTCCTCGTCCGGCTCCCGCCCGGCGGCCCGCAGGGCCTCCTTGTAGCCGTCGACCCGGCACCTGGCCACGTACATGTCGGAGGGGCCCGTGATGGTCGCGACCGTGGAACGTCCCCGCCCCAGCAGGTGCTCCACGGCCAGCTGCGCGCCGCCGACGTTGTCACAGTCCACGTGGGGCACCAGCTCGTCCGAGGAACGACGTCCGTTCATCACCACGGGGATGCCCATTTCGGCCAATTGGTCGGGCATCGGATCGTCTCCGTGGACGGAGACGAGCAGCACGCCGTCCACCCGGTGGCTGGCCGCGTACTGCGAGAAGCGCTGCCGCTCCTTCGGGGTGCGGATCAGCGTCAACAGCAGCTGGATGTCGGTGTCCGCCAACTCCGCGCTCACTCCCCGGATGATTCCGGAGAAGTACGGCTCGGCGAACAGGCGCGTCTCGGCCTCGGGAACGACCAGGGCGATGGCGTCCGAACGGTTGGCGGCGAGCGCCCTGGCCGCGCGGTGCGGCACGTACCCCAGGTCGGCGATGGCCTGCTGAACGGCGGCACGTGTGCGCTCACTGACTCGCGGTGACCCGTTGATCACGCGCGAGACCGTGCCTCGCCCCACCCCGGCGCGGGCGGCGACCTGCTCCAGGGTCGGCCTTCCGTCGCGGCCCATGCCGCGCCTTGTCACTGCCATCGGTTCCTCCCGTTTGCGCCCCGGAGTCCAACTACATCACGGATACCGAAGCGACCTGTTCTATGACTTGACACTCGCCGAGGGCTCAGGAAGCCTTCAACCCATCACAACTGGGAGCGCTCCCACGCGCCCAAAACATTACAAGAACCCGCACGTTCCAAGCCCGGGCCCGACCCCCACAAGCGCAGCACCGGCCGGGGAGGCAACGTCATGTGTGCGCCAGGAGGACGATCCGTCATGCGCGACAGAGCACGCACCACTCACCGGCCCCTTCGCCGAAGCGCCAGGGTGCTCGCCCTCGGCGCCGCCGCGACCCTCGCCACCGGTCTCCTCGCCGGCTGCGGCAGCGATGACGGGGACGGGGGTGGCGACGGCGACGTGGAGATCAGCATCGGCGTCTTCGGCCAGTTCGGCTTCGAGGAGGCCGGGCTGTACGAGGAGTACGAGGAGCTGAACCCGGGCGTCACCATCACCCAGGACTCGATCACCGAGAACGGCGACTACATCGCCCAGCTCCGCACCCGCCTCGCGCAGAACAGCGGGCTGATGG
This sequence comes from Streptomyces sedi, assembly GCF_006335015.1. GTDB lineage: Bacteria > Actinomycetota > Actinomycetes > Streptomycetales > Streptomycetaceae > Streptomyces > Streptomyces sedi. The sequence continues at coordinate 369,737 of NZ_VDGT01000003.1, read as the reverse complement.
ACATCCAGGCCATCGAGGTCGGCAACATCGCCGAGATGACCGGAGACCTCAACGCCCGCTGGGTCGACTTCTCCGAGCACGCGGACGTGGACACCGGGCACTTCGAGCCCTGGAAGCTGGACCAGGCCACCACGGAGGACGGCCGGGTGATCGGGCTCGGCACCGACATCGGCCCGACCGGCATCTGCTACCGGACCGACTACTTCGAGGAGGCCGGGCTGCCCACCGACCGCGAGGAGGTGAGCGCGCTCTTCGCCGATTGGGAGTCCTACCTGGAGGTGGGCGAGGAGTTCGCCGCCAACGGGCCGGCCGACGTGGACTACCTCGACGGCGCCGGCGGCATGTTCAACGCCGTGGTGAACGCCTACGAGGAGCGGTACTACAGCCCCGACGGCGAGATCAACTACCAGGACAGCGCCGCCGTCCAGACCGCCTGGGACCTGTCGGTGCAGGCCGCCGAGGCGGGGCTGACCGACCAGCAGCAGCAGTTCAGCGACGAGTGGAACACCGCCTTCGCCAACGGCGCTTTCGCCACCGTCGCCTCCTGCCCCGCGTGGATGCTCGGCTACATCCAGTCCGAGGCGGGCGACAACGGGGCCGGCGTCTGGGACGTCGCCCAGTCCCCCGCGCCCTCCAACTGGGGCGGCTCCTTCATCGGTGTGCCCGAGGCGGGAAGCAACAAGGACGAGGCGGTCAAGCTCGCCGCCTGGCTGACCGCGCCCGAGCAGCAGGCCAAGCTCTTCACGGAGCGCGGCAGCTTCCCCAGCTCCGCCGCGGCGCACGAGCTGCCCGAGGTGCTGGAGGCGACGCACGAGTACTTCCAGGACGCCCCGATCGGCGAGATCTTCACGCAGGCGTCGGCCGAGATCCCGACCACCGTCATCGGTCCGCAGGACCAGGTGATCCAGGAGAACATCACCAACGGTCTGGTCGCGCTGGAACAGCAGGGGCTCTCCTCCGACGACGCCTGGAGCGGCGTCGTGAGCCAGCTGGACAACGCCCTCGCGGAATGACGTGGACAGGTAGATGACCACTGAGCACACCGCGTCCGCGCCCCCCGCCACCACGGGGGGCGCGGCCCCGCGCCCCGATTCCGAGAAGGCCGAAGGGCCGTCCCCCCAGGAGCGGAAGCGGATCGAACGCCGCTCCCGCTGGTACCGGTGGGACCTCAAGTTCAGCCCATACGCCTTCATCTCCCCCTTCTTCCTCTTCTTCGCCGCCTTCGGGCTCTTTCCCCTGCTGTACACCGGCTGGGCGGCGTTGCACCAGGCCTCGATGGTCAACCCGAACGAGATGGAGTGGGTCGGCTTCGACAACTTCTCTCGGCTCTGGAACGACGAGTTCTTCTGGAACGCGCTGCGCAACACCTTCACCATCGGGATCATCTCGACGGTGCCGCAGCTGCTGATGGCCCTGGGCCTGGCGCACGTCCTCAACTACCGGATGCGCGGCAGCATGGCGTTCCGGGTGGCCATGCTCACGCCCTACGCCACCTCGGTGGCGGCGGCCACGCTGGTCTTCGCGATGCTCTACGGGCGCGACTACGGCATGATCAACTGGGCGCTCGACCTGGTGGGCATCGACCCGGTGAACTGGGAGGCGGGCACCTGGACCTCGCAGTTCGCCATCTCGACGATCGTGATCTGGCGTTGGACCGGGTACAACACTTTGATCTACCTGGCCGCGATGCAGGCGGTGCCCAACGACCTCTACGAGTCCGCCTCGTTGGACGGGGCCTCGCGTTGGCAGCAGTTCCGCCACGTGACCATCCCGGCGCTGCGGCCGACCATCCTCTTCACCGTCGTGGTGTCCACCATCGGCGCCACCCAGCTCTTCGGCGAGCCCTACCTGTTGGCGGGCAGCGAGAACGGTGGCGCGCAGAGCCAGTACCAGACGCTGGGCCTCTACATGTACGAGACCGGCTGGTTCAACCTCCATCTCGGTCGCGCGGCGGCCATCGCCTGGACGATGTTCCTGCTGCTGATCGTCATCGGGATTCTCTACTGGGTGCTCACCCGGCTGGTGGGCAAGAGCAACGGCGAGGAGGCGTGATGGCCACGGCACCCGTCATCACCCCGGACACGGCGGAAGAGCTGGACCCGCCGCCGCCCGGCCGCGGCGGCCGGAAGCGGCGCGGAGGCGCCGGCCAGGCCGGTGGCCACCTGCGTGCCGGCTGGCTGTCCTATGTCATCCTCATCGTCTTCGGGCTCGGCTCGGTGCTTCCGCTGCTGTGGTCGGCGATCGCCGCCTCGCACAGCAACGCACGGCTGGCCGAGCCGACCCCGCCCTTCTGGTTCGGCGGGCGGCTCTTCAGCAACCTGGAGACGGCCTGGACCGACGCCCACATGGGCACGGCCATGATCAACACGATCTTCGTGGCCGGCACGATCACGGTCTCCACCGTGCTCTTCGCCACCCTGGCGGGCTTCGCCTTCGCCAAGCTCAGGTTCCGGGCGAAGAACCTGCTGCTCCTGCTGGTCATCGGCACCATGATGGTGCCGCCCCAACTCACGGTCGTCCCGCTCTTCATGGCGATCGCCGAGCTGGAGTGGACCGGGCAGCTCCAGGCGGTGATCCTGCCGACGATGGTCAGCGCCTTCGGCGTCTTCTTCATGCGGCAGTACCTGGTACAGGCGCTGCCGAGCGAGCTGATCGAGGCCGCCAGGGTGGACGGCGCCAACAGCCTGCGGGTGGTCTGGCACGTGGTCTTCCCGGCCGCGCGACCGGCGATGGCCGTGCTCGGGATGCTGACCTTCGTGGCGGCGTGGAACGAGTTCTTCTGGCCGATCATCGCGCTGACCCAGCAGAACCCGACGGTCCAGGTCGCCCTCACCGGGCTGGGCCAGGGATACGTCCCCGACCGTGGCGTGATCATGGCGGGCGCCTTCCTCGGCACGCTGCCCCTGCTGGTCGCCTTCGTGCTCTTCGGCAAGCAGATCGTCGGCGGCATCATGCACGGCGCACTCAAGGGCTGAGCCCCCCACCGACCCCGCTTCGTTACCCTCTCCACGAGCAAGAATGGGAGCGCTTCCATGACTGAAAAGCAACCACGGGTCTTCCCGGCCGACTTTCTCTGGGGATCGGCGACCGCGTCCTACCAGATCGAGGGGGCCGCCGACGAGGACGGCCGCACGCCGTCCATCTGGGACACCTTCTGCCGGACACCGGGGAAGGTCTTCCAGGGAGACACCGGCGACGTGGCGTGCGACCACTACCACCGCTGGGCCGACGACCTCGACCTGATGTCCGAACTGGGCCTGCGGGCCTACCGGTTCTCCGTCTCCTGGTCCCGGGTGCAGCCGACCGGCCGCGGCCCGGCCGTCCAGCGCGGGCTGGACTTCTACCGGGCGCTGACCGACGGGCTGCTGGAGCGCGGCATCGCCCCCGCGATCACCCTCTACCACTGGGACCTGCCCCAGGAGCTGGAGGACGCCGGCGGCTGGCCGGCGCGGGAGACGGCCGAACGCTTCGCCGAGTACGCGGCTCTCGTGGCCTCGGCGCTGGGCGACCGGATCCCGATGTGGACGACGCTCAACGAGCCCTTCTGCAGCTCCTTCCTCGGCTACGGCTCCGGCGTCCACGCGCCGGGCAGGACCGAGCCGGAGTCCGTGCTGAAGGCCGCCCACCACCTCAACCTCGCGCACGGCCTCGGCGTGCGGGCGCTGCGCGACACCCTGCCGGCGGACGCCAAGGTGGGAATCACCGTCAACCCGGGGGTGATCAGGGCGCGCACCGAGGCGCCCGAGGACCTGGACGCGGCGCGGCGGATCGACGCGCTGCACACCCGGATCTTCACCGACCCGCTGCTGCACGGCACCTACCCGGAGGATCTCCGGCAGGACACCGCGCACATCAGCGACTGGTCCTTCGTGCGGGACGGCGACGAGGCCGCGATCCACCAGGAGATCGACTTCCTCGGGCTCAACTACTACAACCCCAGCATCGTCGCGGCCCCCGTCGACGGCAGCCAGACGCCGCGCGACGACGGCCACGGCGCGTCCGAGCACTCGCCCTGGGTGGGGTCGGAGTCCGTCGAGTTCCACCTGGCGGCGGGCGAGCGCACCGACATGGGGTGGGTCGTCGACCCGACCGGTCTGACGGAGCTGCTGCGCCGCTTCGGCGCGGAGCGGCCCGACCTGCCGCTCTACGTCACGGAGAACGGCGCGGCCTTCGACGACAAGGTCGACGCCAGCGGCGCCGTGCACGACCCGAACCGGATCAGCTACCTGCACGGGCATCTGGACGCGGTGCACCAGGCCATCGGCCTCGGCGTCGACGTCCGCGGGTACTTCCTGTGGTCGCTGCTGGACAACTTCGAGTGGGCGTACGGCTACAGCAAGCGCTTCGGCGTCGTGCACGTGGACTTCGAGACGCTGCGCCGCACGCCGAAGGCGAGCGCCCGCTGGTACGCCGAGGTGGTCGGCTCCGGCCGGCTGCCCGCCGCCGGCTGAGCCACGGCCCGCGCGGGCGCCCGCGGCGGCGTCGCGCTTCCCCCGCCCACCCCGGATGCCTTCCCCTCGGGAAGGAGGGCGGGGGAGACCGGCCCCCGGCCCCGTACCGCGCCCCGCGCGGTCGGGCCGGGGGCCGCCGCACGCCGGGGCGCCGCGCGCACCCCGCGAAAGCCACCGTGTCCCCCGGCGCCACGCCCGCCGCATCCCGTCAAGGCTCCGGGCCCGCCGCACCCCGTCAACGCTCCACGCCCGCCGCACCCCGTCAAAGCTCCACGCACCCATGTGTCCCACCCCTGTCACAGCCGAAGCAACATTCGGTTACACACTGTGACACGGGGGTCTGACAACGCCCCCTCCTCCGGGGAGAACGCGGGCCAACGCCCGCCGCCCCGCGGGGAGATCAGCGGAAGACGCCGTCCGGCGGGGGCGGCGAGGGCCGGGCGGTGGCGTCGGTGACCACGGCGGCGCCGCCGGTGAAGTCCCCCAGCTCGCGCCCGGTGAGCAGCCGCGCGGGGTACGGGTCGCCGGCGGACCTGCGGGTCAGCTCGGCGACCGGCAACGGGTGGTCGGCGGCGCAGAACACTCCGTTGCCGTAGCGCCGGCCGCGCAGCACCGCCGGCTCGGCCATCAGGCAGACCTCGGGGAACCTGGCGAGCAACGTCGCCGCCTGGCCCCGCAGATGGGCGAGCGGCGGGCCGTCCGTGGAGTTGACGGCGTACCAACCGCCCACGGCGAGCGCCCCCCTGACCGCGTCGAGGAACTCGACGCTGGCGCAGTGCGCCGGGGTCCTGGCGTCGGCGAAGACATCGGTGATGACCAGGTCGGCCCAGCCCTGGGGCACCCTGGCCAGCGCCTCCCTGGCGTCGAGGGCGCGCACCCGCACGCGCGCGCCGTCGGGGAGCGGCAGCCGCTCGCGCACGAGCGCGGTCAGCCGCGTGTCCGGCTCTGCGACCTGCTGGCCCGAACGGGGCCTGGTCGCCGCGACGTACCGCGCCAGGGTCAGCGCGCCGCCGCCGAGATGGAGCACCCGTACGGGCCGCCCCGGGGGCGCGAGCAGGTCCACGAGATGGCCGAGCCTGCGCTGGTACTCGAAGGCGAGCCGGGTGGGGTCGGCGAGGTCGACATGGGACTGGGGGGCGCCGTCGATCAGCAGCTCCCAGGCGTCCTCCCGGTCCGGGTCGGGGACCAGGCGGGCCTCGCCGCCGTCCACCGTCTCGGTCACCTGTCCCCGGTCCGCCGACCGCCGCGCTCGTCTTCCCGCCACGTCCCCCAGTCTCCCCCGGCGACCGGGGGTCCCGACACTCGGGGCGCGCACGCCCGGCGCGCGGGTCGGCCGCGCGCCGTGCGGCTCAGGGGTGCGCGGTGCCTCCGCAACGGTCCACGACGGCCAGCGTGTTGACCGCCTCGTAGATCGCCGCCCGCAGCCGCTCGGGCTCCGTGGAACAGGTGACGGCGCCCTCCGGTGGCACCAGCCAGCCGCTGCCCCTGGCCCACGGCCGGCCGCCGGCGACGGGGGCCGCCGCGCCAGCCCTGGTGCAGGCGCTCCCCGGCAGGTTCCATCGGGCGGCGGTACCGGGAGGGACCAGAAAGCCCAGGGTGTCGCTCTCCCGGTCGTGCAGCACCGGGCCCACCCCGTGCCGAAGGCGCAGCAGGTCGACGGCTTCCAGTCCTTGCCGCGCCGGAACCGTGACCACGTCGCAGGCCGCGTCGCCGGTGTCCGCCATGGGTCCTCCTCCAGGGGTGCTGTCGGGTGCGCATGTCTAACGGCGGACCCCTGTCAACGGCTACGGCCGGGAACCCCTCCTTTGGATGGCAGTTCATGGCAGATCCACGAGCACGGGTGACCTCCGCCCCCAACTCCCGGTGCACGCACCGCTACAGCCGGTACCTTCGCCGTCATGGCGAGGTCATCACCCCCGTCCCGGTCGGCCACCCCCAACGAGACGTTCCGCCAACTGCGCGGCGGGCTCTCCCCCGGCGAGTTCGCCGCGGCGGTGCGGCGCGCGGCACGGGAGATCGGCGAACGCGTCTCCTGCGACGCACGCTATGTGGGACGTGTGGAAGCGGGCGAGATTCGGTGCCCTAACTACGCGTACGAACGGGTATTTCTTCATATGTTCCCGGGACGCACCCTGACCGACCTCGGCTTCGCGCCACGCCAGACGGTCCGAGGACGCGGTGCGCGCGCCGTCCCCCCGCCACGCGCCGAGCCGATTCCCCCCACAGCCGCCCCACCCCCGCCCGCGCGCGGGCGGGAGGGCACGCCCCCTGGCGGGCGCATCCACGACACGGAGGAGACCGACGTGCTGCGTCGTGCGTTCATGACGGGCGGCCCCGCCGCCCTCGCGTCCCTCGCGACGCTGGGCCCGGCGCCGCCGGTCTCGGCCGCCCCACGCCGGCCGGGGACCGCCGAGGTCGCCCGGGTCCGCGAGGCCGTGCGCGACATCCGGCTGCTCGACGACCAGCACGGGGCGCAGGCCCTCTACCGGCCTGCTGGCGAGGCGCTGCGCACCGCCTACGAGCTGCTCGACCTCGGCGCCAAGCGCTCCTCGGTCAACGACGAACTCCACTCGAACACCGGCGAGTTGGCGCTCTCCGTCGGCTGGCTCGCGCACGACTCGCGCCGCTGGGCCGAGGCCCGTTCCTACTACGGGGAGGCGCTGGCGACCGCGCGGGTGAGCGGCGATCCCGCGCTGGAGGCGCACGCGTTCTGCAACCTGGCCTTTCTCGCCAGGGACACGGGGCGCCCACGCGAGGCAGTGCGCGCCGCTCAGGCCGGCGCGCGCGCCGCCGAGGGGGTGGGCTCGGAGCGGCTGCGCTCCCTGCTGGCGCTGCGCGAGGCCGCCGGCTGGGCCGGCATGGGCGAACGCGCCGGCGCGCGACAGGCGATCGCCCAGGCCCAGGGTGCCTACGCGCGGGGTTCCGCCGCGATGACCCCGGAGTGGATGTCGTTCTTCGGCGACGGCGAGTTCGCCAGCCTGGAGGGGCAGTGCTGGGCGTTGCTCGGCGACTGGCCGCGCGCCGCCGAGTGCGCCGGGCGCGCGGTACGGGTGGCGCGGAGCGACCCGCACTTCGCCCGCAACATCGCGCTCTACTCGGCCGAGTTGGCGGGTTTTCTGGCCAGATCGGGCCGGCCCGAGGAGGCCGCCGCCGCGGGCCACCAGACGCTCGACCTGATGTCCGGCGTCCGCTCCACCCGGATCACCGAGCTGCTCGCCGACACGGCGACCCGGCTGAGGCCGGCGCGCGGTGAGCGGGCCGTCGCCCCGTTCATCGAACGGCAGCGCGCCGTCGGCGCGTAAGCGCGTCTCCCGCCGGCCGGCGCCGCCTCAGCTCGCCTCGGACAGGTGCGCGGTGTCGTTCCACCGCTCCAGGGCCGGCTCGCCGTAGGCCAGGGAGAGCACGCAGAGCGCCGCCGCCTCCAGCTTCAGCCGGGCGGCGAAGTCGACCTTCTGACCGAGCCAACGGGCCGCCACCGCGCGCAGGATGTGCCCGTGGGCGAAGACCACGGCGTCGCCCTCGACGCCGCCGGCCCAGGCGACCACCTCGTCGGCGCGCTCCGCCAGCCGCGCCATGGACTCGCCACCGCGCACGCCGTCGCGCCAGATCACCCAGTCACCGCCGCGCTCCCGGGCGATCTCCTCGGTGGTGCGGCCCTCCTCCTGGCCGTAGTCCCATTCCCGCAGCGCGTCCCAGGCGGTGGCCCGGTCGCCGAAGCCGGCCAACTCGCAGGTCTCCGCGGCCCTGGACAGCGGGCTGGTGCGGACCTCGGCCCCCGGCAGGCCGTCCCACGGCGCGCGCCGCAGCCGTTCCCCCAACGCCCTCGCCTGCGCGCGCCCCTCGTCGAGCAGGGGGACATCCGTCAGTCCGGTGTGCCGTCCGGAGACGGACCAGGCCGTCCTTCCGTGTCGGACCAACAGGATGCGCGGGGCCATGGAGTTCCTCTCGTGGGGCGGGTGCGGGTGAACGCGAGCGCTCGCGTCCCACACGTCTCACATCATTCCTCACGCAACCAGGAACAGCTCCCCGGCGTCTCTCCCGTAGCGGTTCGCCTTACGGTTAACTGACGTACGTCTGTCCAACAGTCGAAGACGAGATGATCCGGAGTTCCCGCCGATGCCCAAACAGCGGCCACGCTGGTGGACCGAGCTGCTGCTGATCCTGGTCGCCTACGGGGCCTACTCCGGAGCGAGACTGCTTGCGCGTGGGGACGTCACCACGGCGGTGGAGAACGGTCTCAGCATCCTACGGCTGGAGCGCGCGCTGTGGCTGCACGCGGAGGAGCCGCTCAACGAGCTGTTCACCCAGGAGCCCTGGCTCGGCATCCCGTCCTCGTTCGCCTACGCCTCCCTGCACTACCTGGTGACGCCACTGGTGCTGCTGTGGCTCTACCACCAGCGCCCGGCGCGGTACCGGCTGATGCGGACCTGGCTGCTGATCTCGACCATGATGGGCCTGGTCGGCTTCACGCTGATGCCGACCAGCCCGCCCCGGCTACTGCCCGGCGGGCACGGCTTCGTGGACAGCCTGGCGCAGTACAGCGACTGGGGCTGGTGGGCGGACGAGGCGAGCGCGCCCAGCGGGATGGGCGACCTGACCAACCAGTACGCGGCCATGCCGAGTCTGCACGTGGGCTGGGCGGTGTGGTGCGGGGTGGCGCTCTGGCACTTCGGGCGGCACTCGCGGTGGCTGCGCGCCGCGGCCGTCGGGTATCCGCTGATCACGGTGATGGTCGTCATGGGCACGGCCAACCACTACTTCCTGGACGCGGTCGCCGGGGTGACGGTGATGGTGGCGGGGCTGCTGCTGGCCCGGCCGGCGCTGCTGGTGTCGGCACGGATACGCGCCCGCTTCGGCTGGGACCGGGGCGAGGACGCCCCGCACTACGGCACGTTGCCCACGATCGACGAGGACGCCCGGCGCCCGCGCCGGCGTGAGCGGGAGGACCAGGCGGGCGCGAGCGCCCCCGGAGTCTCGTCGGCGATCCCCAGGGCGCGGCACAATGGATCGTCGACCGCACAGGAACGCCATCTGACTCCGCCGTCCTGAACCAGGAGGCTGATCGCCGCATGTCCGACCCAGGCCCCCGCCGCGAGCCCTCCGGCACACCCCCTCGGTACCGCCGTCCCGCCGCGCTCTTCTTCGAGCCGCCGGACGAGCGCTCCGACGAGGAGCACTTCTTCTCGCTGGAGTCGATCAGCGATCCACGCGAGCTGCTGGACCGCTCCACGGAGCTGGCGACGGCCTTCCAGCAGGCCGCCGACCGCTCGGTCGAGTACCAGGCGCTGGCCGCCGCGCAGCTGGCCGACCCGGCCCGGTTCGACTCGTTGAACGCGGCGGCGATCGCCGAGCGCGCGGGGTGGACCGAGGACTACGCGGTGAAGATGATCGAGTTCGGCCGGGAGCTGCGGGGGCGGCGGGCGTGAGGCCGGCCGCAGCCGTGGAGGCCGCCTCGGTGGCGTCCCCCGTGGGCTGGGCAAACGCCTCGTGGGCGGGCTCAGGAACCGATTTTTGCTTCACCGGTTCGGAGTGCTAATGTCTACGACGTCAGCAGGCGCCGCTAGCTCAGTTGGTTAGAGCAGCTGACTCTTAATCAGCGGGTCCGGGGTTCGAGTCCCTGGCGGCGCACCTGATGAAGGCCCTCCGGTCGAGAGACCGGGGGGCCTTTCCCATGGTCTCCCTTGCTCGCCCCTGGCCGGGGTTCCGGGGCTCACTCCTTGTCCACCCTGATGTGCCAGCCGCCGCTCGCCGTCCGCTCCCCCACCTCGATCCGCACCCCGGACGCCTCGTCGACATAGCTCTCGCCCGTCTCCAGCGGCGCGTCGGCCAGCCGGGGGTGCACCGAGGTGCCGTGGCAGGCGTCGGACTCCGGATGCCCGTCCACCACCCGCACCGGGCCCTCGGCGGAGGCCACGTCGCCCCGCACCCGGTAGAGGAGGACGCCCCGGGTGCACAGCGACCTGTCGTTGCCGATCGGCGTGCGCGCCTCGGCCACCAGCGCCTCCGAGGGGCCCGTGCGCACCACGGCGATCCGGGTGTCGGCGGCCGGGTCGCGCTCGTCCAGGGGGGCGCCCAGCGGCTGGAGGGTGTGCAGGCTGGTGCCGGAGGAACGGACGCAGGCGACGTGCTCGGGGTCGAGCCAGCCCAGCTTCCACTTGTGCCAGCCGAAGAGGTCGGGGGCGAGACCGAACTGGCTGCCCATCAGGTCCCAGTCCCCCACGTGGGTGTCCCAGTCGCCGCTGCCCTCGGTCGGCCGGTTGTAGAGGTCCGGCAGGTCGAAGACGTGGCCGGTCTCGTGGGCCAACACGTTGCGGTCGGGGCGGCGGTGTTCGAAGACGGTCACCAGGCGACGGATCTCGGCCTCCCCGACGGTGATCGGGGAGTTGAAGTTGACCACCTTTGTCGCGTCGGAGTCGACTCCGGGCGCGTCCGGGTCAGCGACCAGATAGACCACGTCGTAGGCCGCCAGGTCGGTCGCCGGGGCGACGACCGACAGCGCGTCGTGGAGGTAGTCGGCGCGCTGCTCGGCCGGCCAGTCGCGCTGTATGCCGTAGTCGACGGAGTCGGCCGGCATCTCCAGCCACTCCTCCACGACCTCGGTCTCCAGCGAGAGCCTGCCGTAGGAGGAGCGGTCGAAGTACTCCGTCGTGGCCGGGAAGTAGTCCTCGGCGATGCGCCCGGGGCTCAGTCGGGGCTCGGCGTCGGGGAAGGAGAGGAAGAGCATCACGGCGCGGACGGTGCCCACCGGGCGCGGGTAGTCGTCGTTCCAGCTGTCCAGCCCGAGCGAGTGGTGGACGGCGGCCGAACGCGGCAGGCCGCACGGCTCGTCGGCGAGGGCGCCGGTGCCGGGGGCGGCGGTCATCGTGGTGGCCAGAAGGGCGGCGAGCGCGGTCAGGACGGCCGCTGGGCGGCGATGGTCACGGCGCACTGCGACCTCCCGTCGTGCCGTTGTGGTACGCCGAGTCCACCTTGTTTGTTTTTGGAGCGGTTCGCCCTGTTTCGCTAGCCCGGTCAGGTAACGGAGTTTCGATTACTCCACGTGAACGACAGTCCCGAATGGTCGTTGAAAGAAAGCCGTCGAGCAGAAACGATCAACTGGTCGAAAACTTGTCGGGGAGACACTTTCTGGGAATCGAGACAGGCCCGTCGGGCACTGGCTCAGCCCACTCCCGAACCTCTATGATCGGCACATTTCCAGCGCGGATACGCCATGCGGGCAGCCGGGGAGTGCCCGAAGGCACGTCCGCGGGAGCCCCATCCCCTTCCGGAGCAAGCGGTGAACGGACCCCCCAAAGGACCGGGCCAGACCCCCGGAGGCGGCCTCGCCGCGACTCCCCACACCATCACGGAGAGTGAGGCTCACCGGGATTATCAGGCGGTCTTTCGCATCGCCGCGCTGCCGATGGCGCTCCTCGGCAGATCAGGGCAGATCATCTCCGCCAACCCCGCGCTCGGCGCGCTGCTGGGCCTCAGGCCCGAGGAGCTGGCGGGGCGTTCGGCGGACACGCTCGCCGGCATCGGCATCGACGACCGCACCCAGGGCTCCTACCGCGCGGTCCTCGCCGGCCACCGCGAGCTGCTGCGCTGCACCCGCCGGCTCAAGCACACCGACGGCCACACGCTCTGGGCCGACATCACCGTGACCCCCACGGGCGGGGGGCAGACCGTCGCCCTGCTGACGGTGGCCGACATCAGCGAGCGCCGAGAGCTGAAGGAGCGCCTGCGCCACATCGAGATGCACGACCCGGTCACCCGGCTGCCCAACCGCACGCTCTTCTTCGAACGGCTCACCCATGCCCTCGCCGACTCGGCCACCGGCCGGATCGGCCTGTGCTACCTGGGTCTTGACGGCTTCAAGGCCGTCAACGACACCCTGGGCCACCGGGTCGGCGACAAGCTGCTGAGCGCGGCGGCCAAACGGCTGACCGAGTGCGCCAGCGGAGCCGGCGGGCATCTGGTGGCCCGGCTCGGCGGGGACGAGTTCGCGGTGCTGGTGGAGAGCTCGACCAGCACCGAACAGCTGACCGTGCTGGCCAGCGCGATGCTGGCCGCGCTCCAGCACCCCTTCGACCTGGCCGGCCAGCGGCTGGCGGTCTCGGCCAGCATCGGCGTCGTGGAGCGGGAGTGCGCCAGCACGACCCCCACCGACCTGATGCAGGCCGCCGACACCACGCTGTACTGGGCGAAGGCCGACGGCAAGGCCCGTTGGACGCTCTTCGACCCCGAGCGCAACGCCCACCGGATGACGCGCCAGTCGCTCTCCTCCACCCTGCGTCACGCGGTGGAGCGCGGGGAGTTCCTGCTGGAGTACCAGCCGATCGTGGGGCTCGCGGACGACATCGTGCGCGGCGCCGAGGCGCTGGTGCGCTGGCGGCATCCGCAGTTCGGCACGCTGAGCCCCGACCGCTTCATCGGCCTGGCCGAGGAGAACGGCGCGATCGTCCCGCTCGGCCGCTGGGTGCTCCACGAGGCCTGCCGCCAGGCCCGCCGCTGGCAGCTGGAGCACCCGGGACCGCCGCTCTTCGTCTCCGTCAACGTGGCCGTCCGCCAGGTCTGGGACTCCGACCTGGTCAACGACGTGGCCTGCGCGCTCCGCGAGTCGGGGCTGCCCTCCGGGCTGCTCCAGCTGGAGCTGACCGAGTCCGACGTGATGGGCTCCGCCGGGCGCCCGCTCCAGGCCCTCCAGGCGCTCTCCGACATGGGTGTGCGGATCGCCATTGACGACTTCGGCACCGGCTACTCCAACCTGGCCTATCTCAGCCGGCTCCCGGTGCGCGCGCTGAAGTTGGACGGCACGTTCGTACGCGGCTTCCGCACCGCGCGCCATCTCAATCCGGCCGACGAGACCATCGTGACCTCACTGGTCCAGCTCGCCCACAAACTGGGCCTCACGGTGACCGCCGAATGCGTCGAGGGCCCGGCCCAGGCGGAACGGCTGCGGCGCATCGGCTGCGACACGGGCCAGGGCTGGCACTACGCCAGGCCGCTGCCACCGGAGCACCTGGCGGCGATGCTGGCGGGACGCTGAGCGCCCGCCGGCGCCGGGCGCGCGTCAGGGCGGGAGTACGCCAGCCCAGGGCGGGAGTACGCCACCCCCAACCCCTGTACGGGGCCGCACGGGGGCGGAATACTGCCCATCCATGAAGATCACGGCCGAAAGCATCACCCCGGAGAGATGCGACGTCCTGCTCGCGGACGAGTCCATCCCCGTGCTGCACCGCGCGCTCTGGCAGCTGCTGTGGGAGACGGACATCCGCGTGCTCGACCTGCTCTCGCTCGACGTGCGCGAGGTCGACCTCGCCGGCGGCCGGATCGTCAGAACGGGAACGTCCAGGCCGGCGGGAACGGCGGGGGGAGTCGGGACGGCGGAACCGGTCCCGCTCGGCGCCCGCTCCCTCGCACTGATCGCGCCACTGATCGCCGACCGCACCAAGGGGCCGCTTTTCGGGGCCGGCAACGAGCGTCTACGCGCACTGAGTTGGGAGGAGGCGGTCCGGGGCGCGCAGGAGCACGGTCAGGCCATCCACGCCTTCCGCACGGCCGGCAAGCGGTACCGCGAAGCGGTGTGAGAACCGGTGCCGGCGACCAGCCCCTGGCCACCGGCACATGGCCGCACGTCACCCCCCGCGAGGGGCGCGGGGGACGGCGCGGGCGACCAGCCGCCGGGTCGCACCCGACAACCGGTCAGCCTCGCGCGGCGAACAGCGTGCCCAGGGACGGGCAGACCGCCCGCTGGCCGAGGAGCCGGAGGCCCTCCCAGGCCGTGACCTGGTTCGCGGTCAGCACCGGCTTGCCCAACGCGGACTCCAGCTCGGCCACCCAGGCCGCCGAGTGCAGCGCGGTGTCCGGCAGCAGCACCGCCTCGGCGTCCGGGTCGTCCCCGGCGCGCGCGAGCCGCAGCACCTCCTCGCGCCCCCACGTGCCGACCTCGGCCGCCGTGATGATGCCGCTGCCGCGCGTCGCGACCACCTCGATGTCGGCGGCCTTCAGAAAGTCGGCGAAGAGCCCGGCCACGTCCTCCGGGTAGGTGGCCGCCACCGCCACCCGCCGCACGCCCAGCGCGGCCACCGCGCGGGCGAAGGCGAAGGAGGTCGAGGAGGCGGGCAGCCCGGCCGCGGCCGAGAGCCGGCGCACCTGCTCCCTGGCGCCCTCGTGGCCGAAGACGAAGCTGGCCGACGTGCAGGCCCACACCACCGCCTGGACGCCCTGCCCGGCCGTCAACTCGTCCAGCACCGCGGTCAGTCGGTCGACGGACCCCATCTCAAGAAGCGCGTCGACCCGGTGCGCGTCGATGCCGATGTCGGTGTGGACCAGCGGCAGCCTCACGTCGGCGCCCGCCTCGTTCAGCATGGCCTCCAGCCGGGGGAAGTCGTCCTCGGCCGAGTACCCCGGGTACAGGAAGCCAACCTTCGCGACCATCCGTCACCTCACCTCTCGTCGTCGGGGAAGACGTCCGGCAGCGCGTCGCCGAACGGATCGGGGAAACCCTCCTGGTAACCCTGCGGCGGCTCCACCGCCTCGGCCAGCGCCGGCTCGGGCAGCGCCGTGCCGGGCAGCGCGCCGTCCGCGACGGGCGGCAGCGGCGCCATCGAGGCGGGGCCGCGCCGCGCCGCCGGGTCCAGCAGCGCCTGGTAGGGGCCGACCGCGTCCTTGCCGAGCTGCCGCAGGGCCGCCCACATGGTCACCTGGTTGGCCGAGATCACCGGCATCCGCAGCTCGGCCTCCAGCTGCGGGATCACGTCGTAGGTGGGCAGGTTGGTACAGCTGATGAAGAGCGCGTCCGGCGCCTCGTGCACCGCCTCGCGCGCCATGTCCACCACGTCGCGGTACCCGACCCGCCAGATCTCCCTGGTCAGACCGAGGTAGCTGCGCCCGCAGACCCGGATCCCGGCCTCCCGCAGATAGTCCTCCAGGGAGTCGGTGACCGACTTCGTGTACGGCGTGATCACGGCGACACGCTCCGCGCCCAGCTCGCGCAGCGCGCTCAGCAGCGCGCCCGAGGTCGTGCACGCCGGGACCTCGCCCGCCTGGGTCATGGCCTCCGCCATCGCGCGCTCCCCGGCCAGGCCGCCGACGAAGCTGCCCGACGTGCAGGCGTAGGTCACCGCCTCGGGACTGACGGCGATCAGCGCGCGCACCGCCTCGCGGAGCGTCTCGTGCTCGCTGACCAGCCGGGCCAGGTCGAGGCTGACCTCGACGGGGACGAACGGGGTGCGGGTGAGATGGAGCGAGACGTCGTCGGGGACCCAACGCCACAGC
This sequence comes from Streptomyces sedi, assembly GCF_006335015.1. Classification (GTDB taxonomy): domain Bacteria; phylum Actinomycetota; class Actinomycetes; order Streptomycetales; family Streptomycetaceae; genus Streptomyces; species Streptomyces sedi. The sequence goes on along the minus strand of NZ_VDGT01000003.1, from coordinate 354,027 downwards.
TCGCGGTCGAGAGCGAAATCAAAGGGTGCGACGACTCCGACACCGCGCTGCGGTTGCGGCCCGCCCAAAAAGGAGACATCCATGTCGGGACCCCGATTCACAACGGAGGGGCGGCTTGGGGGAGGGGGAAACCCCGGCCGGGATACTGGCTTTCGCAGATGCCTTCGTTGACGAAGGTAGTTCCGGTTCCTAGCGTGGTCAATCCTCGCCATGCCAATCAAACAGCCATTCGTTTCGGAACGGTTTCTCCCTCATGACCGCACCTCGTGTCCTGGTTCTCGACGACGACCCACCACCCCGCCTCGACCGGCTCGAAGGCCGTGCCGAGGTGCTGATCAGCGACGCGAACTCGCTGGCCACACGGCTGCCCGACGCGGATGTCCTACTCGTCTGGGACTTCCTGTCCGACGCCGTTCGACACGCCTGGCCGGGGCCGGGTCCGCGCCCGACCTGGGTACACACGGCAAGCGCCGGAGTCGACCGGCTGCTCTTTCCCGAACTGCTGGAATCCGACACCGTGATCACGAACGCCCGTGGCGTCTTCGATCGCCCGATCGCCGAATATGTCGCCGGTTTGGTGTTGGCTCTGGCAAAGGATTTTCGGGGAACCTGGGCCGCGCAGGACCAGCGCCGCTGGGTTCACCGGGAGACGGCAAAGGTCTACGGCAGCAACGCCGTGGTGGTCGGCACGGGCCCGATCGGACGGCGGATCGGGGCGCTGCTCCAAACCCTGGGCGTGACCGTCGAGTTGGTCGGCCGGCGCGCCAGGGAGCGGGATCCGGCCTTCGGGCGCGTGCACGCCGCCGGCTCACTCCCCGAACTGCTTCCCGAGGCGGACTGGGTGATCTGCGCCGCGCCACTCACCCCGCAGACCACCGGAATGTTCGACGCGGCGACCCTGGCGCTGATGCGGCCGACCGCCCGGCTGATCAACATCGGCCGGGGCGCCCACGTGGTCGTCGACGACCTGGCCGAGGCGCTGCGGGCCGGCCGCATCGCCGGCGCGGCGCTGGACGTGCTGCCGGAGGAGCCGCCGGCCGGGGACAGCCCGCTGTGGGACGTGCCGAACCTGATGCTCTCGCCGCACATGAGCGGCGACACCTTCGGCTGGCGCGACGATCTGGCCCATCAGTTTCTGGACAACTTCGACCGCTGGCACGCGGGCCGGCCGCTGCTCAACGTCGTCGACAAGCGACTGGGTTACGTCCCCGGGGAGGAAACATGACGGATCTGGCCACGTTGACCGCCGCCGAGCTGGCGGCGGTGTTCGCGGCGGGCGAGGCGTCGCCCACGGAGGCGACCGCCGCCGTGCTGGAGCGCGCGGAGCTGGCGCGGTCGACGGTGAACGCGTTCACGCTGATCGACCACGAGGGCGCGGCCGAGCAGGCGCGGGCGGCGACGGAACGGTGGCGGCGGCGAGAACCGCTGAGCCCGGTGGACGGGGTGCCGGCGACCGTGAAGGACATCCTGCTGCAGCGCGGCCATCCGACGCGCCGCGGCTCGGCCGCCGTGCCGGCCGGGGAGCGGTGGGAGGAGGACGCGCCCTCGGTGGCGCGGCTGCGGGAGGCGGGCGCGGTGCTGGTGGGGAAGACGACCACGCCCGAGTTCGGCTGGAAGGGGGTCACCGACTCGCCGCTGCACGGCGCGACGGGCAACCCGTACGCCCCCGAGCGCACCGCGGGCGGCTCCAGCGGCGGCTCGGCCGCCGCCGTGGCACTGGGTGCCGGGCCGCTCAGCCTGGGCACGGACGGCGGGGGCTCGGTGCGCATCCCGGCGGCGTTCTGCGGGATCTTCGCGCTCAAGCCGACCTACGGGCGGGTGCCGCTGTACCCGGCGAGCGCGTTCGGCACGCTGGCCCATGTCGGGCCGATGACCAGGGACGCGCGGGACGCCGCCCTGCTGCTGGACGTGATCAGCGGCCCGGACGCCAGGGACTGGTCCCAACTGGCGCCAGCCACCGGCAGTTTCGCGAACGCGCTGGTGGGCGGCGCGGAACGGGTGCGGGGCCTGCGGGTCGCCTACTCGCCCCGGCTGCGCGAGGTGGTGGTCGCGCCGGAGGTCGCCGCCGCGGTGGAGCGGGCGGTCGCGCGGCTCGGCGAGTTGGGCGCGGAGGTCGACGAGGTCGATCCGCCGCTGCCGTCGCTGGACGAGCTGCGCGAGGCGTTCCACGTGCTGTGGTTCAGCGGGGCCGCGCGCGTCACCGAGTTCTTCGACGAGCGTCAGGTGGCGGCGCTGGACCCGGGGTTGGCGGAGATCCGGGAGCGGGGCGCGCGGTACAGCGCGTTGGACTACCTGGCCGCCGTGGACGTGCGGATGGCGCTGGGGCGCGCGATGGGGGGCTTCCACGAGCGGTACGACCTGCTGGTCACGCCGACGCTGCCGATCACCGCGTTCGCCAAGGGCGTGGAGGTGCCCGAGGGGTCCGGGCAGCGGCGGTGGACGGAGTGGACGCCGTTCACCTATCCGTTCAACCTGACGCAGCAGCCCGCCGCCTCACTGCCCTGCGGGCGGGACGCGGCGGGGCTGCCGATCGGTCTTCAGCTGGTGGGGCCGCGGCACGGCGACGCGGCGGTGCTGCGGGCCGCCCACGCCCTTGAGGTGGCGGGGATCGCCGGGGTGCCGGAGCCGGCGCCGCCGCCGGCGCCGCCGACGACGCCGCCTACGCGCGGCGGAAGGTGAGGCTCTCCCCCAGCGCGCCCGCGCGCCACAGGTCCTGGCAGGCGTCGGCCATCCGGTCCAGCCCGTCGACGACGCTGCCCCAGACGATGCCGGGCACCCAGCCGGCGTCGCCGTTGATCAGCAGGTTGTTGCGCTCGTAGAAGAGCGCGAGGTCGACGACGGTGGTCCGGCCCTGGTGCTTGGCGTCGTTCTCGTAACCGTAGGAGCTGGTGCCCAACTGCGTGTCGGTGAAGGTGAAGTAGCACAGGTCGCCGGGGATGGGGGTGATGGTCGGGTTCTCCAGCGGCGGTTCCTGGGGCGCGAACGGCGGGACCAGCGCGTAGATCTCGTTGCGCGCGTACTTGGCGTGGTAGACGTCCCCGCCCAGCGGCAGGGCGTTCCACACCGCGTCGCAGGTGATCGGAGCGCGGTCGGCGAGCAGCTTCGCGGTACAGCTGACGCCCCGCTTCTCCAGTGAGACGGTGATGAAGCGCTCGGTCGTCCCAGCCTCGTTTCCGGACATCACGGCTGCCTCCTTGGTCGTGCGCGACACTGTCCGGGCATGGTCGCACGCCACACCCACCGGGGAGGTTTCCCGGTGAACGCGGAGATGTGTCCAGGGGTGGCGGGGGTGGGCAGGTGACCGTGAGCCACTTCTCCCCCCGATCGCCCGTCCGATAGGTTCATCCCATGCCTGGCCGACTGATGGAACTCCACGTCGAGAACTTCCGCAGCCTGCGGAACGTCACCATTCCGCTGCGGCCTCTGACCGTACTGGTAGGGCCCAACGGTGTGGGCAAGTCCAATGTCCTGAAAGTTTTCGACTTTCTCGCCGCCATCATTCGCACCGATCTCCAGCCTGCTCTGGAAGAACGCGGAGGGTTCGACGAAGTCGCCTTCTGGGGCGGGGAAAAACCCCCCACTTCCATGGCGATCCGGCTGAAGGCCAACTGGACCACGCACGCAAGCGCAGGAGCCCCCGACGAGTACTCGTTGACCATTCGGCGGCGCGCGTCCCCGAACCGGAGCGAGGGTTACTCGCTATCGCGCCAGGAGAGTTTCCAGTTCAAGCGGAAGCGGGGCCGGGGGCGACGCATCACCATCTCCGGCGAGGAGGCACGGGTCGCCAGCGGGAATGCCGGGAAAGACACAGACAGCAGCTTCGGAATCCAACGACTCAGCAGTGGGCTCTCCACACTCCCCCGACTGGGAAGGTCGGACGGCGGCGAGGAGGTGACCAGGGTCGCGGATCGGCTCTCTTCCTTCCGGGTGTTCGAGGTGGACGTCGACGCCGCCCGGCTGCCGACTCGCCCCCGAGGTGTCGGCGCGGGACGCCTCGACGCGAAGGCGAGGAACCTGGCGGCTTTTCTGGTGTCGCTGAGCGCGGACGAGGGATGCTGGAGCGCCCTCACGAATGACGCCAGACGCATTCTTCCCCAGTTGGAGAGCATCGAGTTCGAGCAGGTCGGCGGTGATGTCGAGCGGTTGGCAGTCGTACTGCACGAGCGGGGGCTTCGCCGCACCACGCCACTCGCGGACGCCTCCTTCGGCACCGTGCGGCTGCTCGGGTTGCTCGCCATGCTCCACGACCCGCACCCACCGGCGCTCACCTGCGTCGAGGAGATCGACCACGGTCTGCATCCACAGGCCCTGGAACTCATCGTGGAACGCCTTCGTGAGGCGTCGGAACGCACACAGCTCATCGTGGCCACCCATTCCCCGGCACTCGTCGACCGACTGGTGCCTGATGAGTTCGTCGTCTGTGACCGGGACGAGAACGGCGCGTCGGACATCCCGGCGTTGACGACCGAAGAGGTCACGGAAATCGTCGCGGAGACCGGGGACCAACCCCTCGGAGAGCTGTGGTTCTCAGGAGTGCTGGGCGGGGATCTCACGGAGGACGAGCTGTGAGTCCGGCGCGCAGAACGAGGGTCTCGAAGCCCAAGGCCATCGTCGTCCTCGCCGGAGAGAGCGGAAACGACCGACGGATACTGGCCACGCTCATCAGAGCCGCGCATCCCCGACTGGCGTCCTCGGTCACCTTCGTGGAGATCACCGACCAGGTCCGGCTGCGCAAGAAGTCGGGCGCCGCGCTTTCCGAGGCCGCAGGCACACTCGTCAAGAAGGCACGTGGAAAGGCGAAGCACAAGGCTGGAACTCTCGCCGGCATTGTCATCCACGAGGACATGGACGAGTGCGTCGGCCCCGCCTACGACTCTGCCCGCCGGGAGGTATCGGCGGCTCTCGACCGAGAGAGCGAGGGCATCGCATCGGTTTACGCCCTGGCTGCGGCCGAGGCGGAGGCGTGGCTTCTTCTGTTCCCAGACGCTTTCCCCCACTACCGCGCCTCCTGGAAGATACCGGCGCAGTACCGGGAACGTGACACGGGGCGTCGAAGAACACCGAAGGAGGACCTCATGTCCGTTCTGCGTAATCCCGTCTTCCGGGAGAGCGACGGTCCCGAGGTTCTGTCCCGGGCACTGACCGAGGGCCTACTCGTCAAGCCGGTGGGGTTCAATCGTTCCTACGACGACTTCGTCAGCGACCTCGCCCGGTGGGAGGCACCGGGCTGATCGTCACGATGGCGCGCGGGGAGGCCGTGGCGGGAATCGAACCCGCGTAACTCGCTTTGCAGGCGAGTCCCTGAACCACTCGGGTACACGGCCGGGGTGCTGCTGGTACGAGCGTGCCGGGTGCCCGGGTGGGGTTCAAGGGGCGAGTGGGGGATGCCATGGGATTGGCATCGGGGGTCACACGGTGTTCATGGACGGGCGGGGCGCGGGGCGAGTGCGACGGGGACGCGGCGGCCGGTGCGCTGGGCCTCGACGCCGGCGGCGGAGACGGCGGCGACGGCGTAGCCGTCCCAGCTGGTGGCGCCGACGGTGGTGCCGTGGCGGACGGCGTCGACCCAGGCGCGGAGTTCCCGGTCGTAGGCGTCGGCGAAGCGGGTGAGGTAGTCCTGGGCGATCTCGCCGCCCCAGCGGCCGGCCGTGTTGGTCATCAGGCCGTGGTCCTCGCCGATGCGGGCGGTGCCGCGGGCGCAGACGGCCTCGGTCTGGACCTGGTAGCCGAAGCCGCCGTTGGCGAGGATCTCGACGTCGACGACGACCCCGCCGTCCGTCTCGAAGACGACGAGCTGCGGGTCGTGGAGCCCGGTGTGGTCGGGCAGCGCGGCGGTGGGGCGGTGGACCTGGACGGCGGTGATCTCCTGGCCGAGGAGCCAGCGGGCGGAGTCGATCTCGTGGGCGACCGAGTCCGTGATCAGCATCGCCTCGGTGAAGTAGGGGTGGACGGCGAGGTTGCGGTGGCGGCAGTGCAGGAGGCGGGGCACGCCCAGCTCGTCGGCGTCCAACAGGGCCTTCAGCCGCTGGTGTTCGGCGTCGAAGCGGCGCATGAAGCCGACGGATATGAGCGGTCGGCCGCCCTTGGCCTCGGCCTCGACGACCCGGAGCGCGGCCTCGGGCTCGGGGACGAGCGGCTTCTCGCAGAAGATCGGCAGGCCCCGGTCGAGGGCGGCGAGCAGCGCCTCCTCGTGGGCCGGGCCGGGCGAGGCGATCAGCACGGCGTCGACGCCTTCGGCGTCGAGCGCGGCGAGCGGGTCGGTGACGGCGGCGCAGCCCTCGATCTCCTCGGCGACGGAGGCGACGCGCTCCGGGTGGGGGTCGGCGACGGCGGCGACGCGGGCGCCGCCGATCAGGCGGTCGACGCGGCGCACATGGTCGGCGCCCATCTTTCCGGCCCCGAGAACGGCGACTCCGAGGGGTCCTGACGGCGAGGGGGATACGGGCATGGGGGTCCCTTCACGCGGGGCGGCGGGCTCGAACAAGAATGCACCACCGGAACATGTGCCCAGGTCGCGGGTGGGTAACGCGCCGTCAGGGGGCGTGTTCGAGCGGGGCGCGCCCGGCCCTCGCGCCGGCGCGTCCGCCGACGAGCTGGGCGACGCCGGCGACCAGCAGGGAGAGCACGGTGCCCACCAGGAGCCCGGCCCAGGCCCCGTCGAACGCGGCGCCGCCCCAGTAGCCGAGGCCGACGCTGTAGGAGGCCCAGACGATCTCGGCGACGGCCGAGCCCAGCAGGAAGCGGCGGAACGGGAAGCCGACGACGGCCGCGGTCAGCCCCCCGACCAGCCGGCCGCTGGGCAGGAACCGCATCCCGATCACGAACGGCACCCCGTGCCGCGCGAGGCGTTCGGCCATCCACTCCAGCGCGGAGCGGCGCGCCGGCCTGCGCTGGAGCCAGCCGCGGACGCGGGGCCCGGCCAGCCGGCCGAGGCCGTAGACCAGGGCGTCACCGGCGAGGGCGCCGCCGGCGACGGCGGCGAGGACCAGCCAGAGGTCGAGCTCGCCGGACTGGGCGAGCATTCCGGCCGAGGCGATCAGCGCGGCGTTGGGAACGAGCGGCGGGGCGGTCGTCAGTGCCAGCAGAACATACATCCACAGCGCGCCGTCCATCTTCGCCCCGACTCCCCGTCCACTCGACTCCGCGGGCGGGACCGTCCACCCGGGCCAACCCGTCAGCCAAAACTGGCATGTCGCCGGGGCCGGGAGTAGCGCCGAAAGTCGATCAGGGAGGAGGCGCGGGGTCCGCCTTTAGTCGGGGAAGGGTCGGCTGGGGGAGCACCCCTAGGGGAAGATCCCCGGGCGCCGTGGACCGATTTCGGACGCACGACGCCCCGGCCGCCGAGGGCGACCGGGGCGTGGTGGAGAGATTTGGGAAACGCCCCGCAGGCGGGTCCCCCCACAGGGCCCGGCACGGGGCGCTTCCTGCCGTCCGCTCAGAGCGTCCCCCCACGGGACCCCGGCCGGACGACCGCTGGCGTGGATCCAGCCGAATCCGCGCCAACTCTGACCGGTTAGACCCACAGCTCCCTCAAAGGTTGCACACCTTGTGGTGTGACCTGCGTCACATGCTTCAGCGCTGCTCGACCGGGAGGTAGGAACGCTCAGCGACACCGGTGTAGATCTGCCGCGGGCGGCCGATCCTGGTGCTCGGGTCGTTGATCATCTCGTGCCACTGGGCGATCCAGCCGGGCAGCCGGCCGAGGGCGAACAGCACGGTGAACATGCTGGTCGGGAAGCCCATGGCGCGGTAGATCAGACCGGTGTAGAAGTCGACGTTCGGGTACAGGTTGCGCGAGACGAAGTAGTCGTCGCTCAACGCCCGCTCCTCCAGCCGCAGGGCGATGTCCAGCAGCTCGTCGGACTTGCCCAGCGCGGAGAGCACGTCGTGCGCCGCGGTCTTGATGATCTTCGCGCGCGGGTCGAAGCTCTTGTACACCCGGTGCCCGAAGCCCATCAGGCGGACGCCCTGCTCCTTGTTCTTGACCTTGGTGATGAAGGAGTCGACGTCACCGCCCTGGGCCTGGATGCTCTCCAGCATCTCCAGCACCGCCGCGTTGGCGCCGCCGTGCAGCGGGCCCCACAGGGCGTTGATGCCGGCGGAGATCGAGACGAACAGGTTCGCCTGCGAGGAGCCGACCATCCGGACCGTGGAGGCGGAGCAGTTCTGCTCGTGGTCGGCGTGCAGGATGAGCAGCTTGTCCAGCGCGTTGACCACGACCGGGTCGAGGGCGTACTCCTCGGCGGGCACCGAGAAGGTCATCCGCAGGAAGTTCTCCACGTAGCCGAGGTCGTTGCGCGGGTAGACCACCGGGTGGCCGGCCGCCTTCTTGAAGGCGTAGGCGGCGATCGTCGGCAGCTTGGCGAGCAGCCGGATGGTCGAGATGTGGCGCTGCCGCTCGTCGAACGGGTTGTGGCTGTCCTGGTAGAACGTCGACAGGGCACTCACCACGGAGGAGAGCATCGCCATCGGGTGCGCGTCCCGGGGGAAGCCGTCGTAGAAGCGCTTGACGTCCTCGTGCAGCAGCGTGTGCTGGGTGATCTCGTCGCGGAAGCCGGCCAGCTCGTCAACGGTCGGAAGCTCGCCGTTGATCAGCAGATAGGCCGTCTCCAGAAAAGTGCCGTGCTCGGCGAGCTGCTCGATCGGGTAGCCCCGGTAGCGCAGGATGCCGCGCTCACCGTCCAGATAGGTGACCGCCGACTCGCAGGCCGCCGTGTTGCCGAAGCCGGAGTCCAGGGTCACCAGACCGGTCTGGGCACGGAGCTTGCCGATATCGAAGCCGCGGTCCCCGACCGTGCTCTCGACGAGGGGATAGGTGTACTCCCCGTCGCCGTGCCGCACTACTACTGCATTGTCTGCGTTGCGGTTTTCGCTCACGTCATCCCTCACCGACGTAGTGCCTCTTCTTCGAGGTGCCCTGACTCACCTCTACTGTCCCCCATCTGGCGCCAGGATGTGCACTCGGGGTCGGCCATCGGGCCGTTTTCTGGCACGCCGTGCCGCGCGATTCGGGACCTTAGGTGTGTATCGCACCGGCCAGGCGCGCGTCCAGAGCCGTGCACCGACGTCCTGCCGAGACGCTCCGCACAGCCTGGGCCAACGCGCGCCGCGAACCGACCAGCACGACCAGACGCTTGGCGCGCGTCACCGCCGTGTACAGCAGGTTTCGCTGGAGCATCATCCAGGCGCTGGTCGTCACGGGGATGACCACGCACGGATACTCGCTGCCCTGCGAGCGGTGGATGGTGACCGCGTAGGCGTGCGACAGCTCGTCCAACTCGGCGAAGTCGTAGGGGACCTCCTCGTCCTCGTCCGTGCGCACGGTCAGCCGCTGCTCGTCCACGTCCAGCCCCGTGACCACGCCGACCGTGCCGTTGAAGACGCCGTTGGCGCCCTTGTCGTAGTTGTTCCTGATCTGGGTGACCTTGTCGCCGACGCGGAACACCCGGCCGCCGAAGCGCTTCTCCGGCAGCCCGGGGCGGGCGGGGGTGACCGACTCCTGGAGCAGCCCGTTGAGCGCGCCGGCCCCGGCCGGGCCCCGGTGCATCGGGGTCAGCACCTGGACGTCGCGGCGCGGGTCGAGCCCGAAGCGGGCGGGCACCCGGCGGGCCGCCACGTCCACCGCCAGCCGGCCGGCCTGCTCGGTGTCCTCCTCGGCGAAGAGGAAGAAGTCCGCGAGCCCCGAGGTGACCGGCGGCAGGCCCTCGTTGATCCGGTGCGCGTTGGTGACCACGCCGGACTGCTGGGCCTGCCGGAAGATCCGCGTCAGCCGCACCGCCGGCACGGGCCCGCCGGGGGCCAGCAGGTCGCGCAGCACCTCGCCCGCGCCCACCGACGGCAGCTGGTCTACGTCGCCGACCAGCAGCAGATGGGCACCGGGGGCCACGGCCTTGACCAGCTTGTTGGCCAGCAGCAGGTCCAGCATCGACGCCTCGTCCACCACCACCAGGTCGGCGTCCAGCGGCCGGTCCCTGTCGTAGGCCGCGTCCCCGCCCGGCTTCAGCTCCAGCAGCCGGTGAACCGTGGACGCCTCGGCGCCGGTCAGCTCGGCCAGCCGCTTGGCCGCCCGACCGGTGGGCGCGGCCAGCACCACCTTGGCCCCCTTGGCCCTGGCCAGCTCCACCACGGAACGCACGGTGAACGACTTCCCGCAGCCGGGGCCGCCGGTCAGCACCGCGACCCGCTCCGTCAACGCCAGCCGCACCGCCTCCTCCTGCTCCGGCGCCAGCTCGGCGCCCGTCCGCCCCGCCAGCCAGCCCAGCGCACGCTTCCAGTCCACCGAGGCGAACGCGGCCAGCCGGTCCTCCTCGGCCCGCAGCAGCCGCCGCACCTGGCCGGCCAGCGACAGCTCGGCGCGGTGGAACGGCGGCAGATAGACCGCCGTGACCCGGGCATCGCCGTCCCGCTCGCCCTCCGGGTCGGGCACCGCCTCCCGCACCGCGCCCTCCGGGTCCTCGGTCAGCTCGCCCAGGCACTCGATCACGAGGCCGGTGTCCACGCCCAGCAGCTTCACCGCGTCGGCGATCAGCCGCTCCTCGGGGAGATAGCAGTGCCCCTGGTCGCTGGCCTGCGAAAGGGCGTAACGCAGACCGGCCTTGACCCGCTCGGGGCTGTCCTCGGGGATGCCGACGGCACGGGCGATCCGGTCCGCGGTCAGAAAGCCGATGCCCCACACGTCCGAGGCCAGCCGGTACGGCTCGTCGCGCACCACGGAGATGGAGGCGTCCCCGTACTTCTTGTAGATCCGCACGGCGATCGAGGTGGAGACCTCCACGCTCTGGAGGAAGACCATCACCTCCTTGATCGCCTTCTGCTCCTCCCAGGCGGAGGCGATCAGCGCCGTGCGCTTCGGCCCGAGGCCCGGGACGGCGATCAGCGCCTTCGCGTCCGCCTCGATCACCTCCAGCGTCCCGACGCCGAAGTGGTCGACGATGCGCTCGGCCGTCTTGGGGCCGATGCCCTTGATCAGGCCGGAGCCCAGATAGCGCCGGATGCCCTGGACCGTGGCCGGCAGCACGGTCGTGTAGTTCTCCACGTGGAACTGGCGGCCGTACTGCGGGTGCGAGCCCCAACGCCCGGTCATCCGCAGGGACTCGCCGACCTGGGCGCCGAGCAGCGAGCCCACCACCGTCAGCAGCTCACCGCCGCCTCTGCCCGTGTCCACCCGGGCGACGGTGTAGCCGTTCTCCTCGTTGGCGTAGGTGATGCGCTCCAGCACACCCTCCAGCACGGCACCGGCCGCGCCCGCCCCACCCGCGCCGCGCGGGCCCGCAATTGGCGACATGTGCCGACCGTAACGCCCCCCACCGACAGCGGGTACGCGGCCCAGGGGGCCGGTCCGCCCCGGACCGACCCCCTCGACTCCCCTCCTGCCCCCCTCGGTGGCCGAGAGCGCTCCCGGTCACCGCTGCGAGAGACTCCGTTCCCCCGCGCCTGGTTGCCTCACGCCGTCGTTCCCGCCGCGCGCGCCTCCGTCGACCGCCGGCCGGCCGCCGTGCCCTCCTCGCCGCCCGGGGTGCCGCACCACCCGGGCGGCGACGGGGCGAGGGAGCGTGCGGGCGCGCGTGAGGGGCGTGGACACCGGGATCGCCACGGCGCGCGTGCGCCCCCGCGCGCCGTGTTGGTCGGGCCCTCGCGTGGATACTCTCCGCCCTCCCCAACTGGTCCCGCTCCCGGTCAGGTGGACGAGGGAACTCCGCGTCCTTCTCCCCGGGCGACGGGCCGTGAGCGGTTACGGAGGCGGAGGATGAGCGATACGGAGTCCGTGCGAAGAGACGACGCCGCGGGGGCCGTTGGGCCCCGGGCACTGGGGGTGGCATGGGAGCTGGGTGATCCGCGCGCGACCCGCGCCGAGGTGGTGGGCGGCAAGGCAGCGGCGCTGGCCAGGGCGCGGGGGGTGGGGCTGCCGGCGCTGCCGGGGTTCGTGGTGCTGCCCGCGGCCAGTGGGCAGCGCGGAGAGGACCCGCTGACGCTCTGGCGGCGGCTGAGCGACGACGGGCGCCACCCCCTGGTGGTGCGGTCCTCGTCGGCCGCCGAGGACACGGCGGACTCGGCGATGGCCGGGCGTTTCCTCTCGGTGTTGAACGTGCGCGACCTGGAGGGCTTCCGGTCGGCGCTGCGCGCGGTGCGCGACTCCGCCGCGGCGGGCGGCGGGACGAGGGCGCCGATGGCCGTGCTGGTCCAGCCCATGGTGGAGTGCCGGATGGGCGGGGTGCTCTTCGGCGCCGACCCGGTGACGGGGGCCCGCGACCGGCTGCTGGTCAGCACGGTGGACGGCGGCCCCGACCAGCTGGTCAGCGGCGCCGTGCAGGGCGAGGAGGCGCGGCTCAGCCCGCGCGGGCGCCTGCTGGAGGGCCCGGGCCCGCTGGATCGGGAACAGGCGCGCGCGCTGGCCGCGTTGGCGCGCCGGGCCGGGCGGGTCTTCGGCGGCCCGCAGGACATCGAGTTCGGGTTCGCCGCCGAGGACGGGCGGCTGCACCTCTTCCAGTCGCGGCCGATCACCGCCACCGGCAGCGGGCCGGCGCGCGGCGCCAGGCTGCTCGGGCCGGGGCCGGTCGCGGAGACGCTGCCGGATCCGTTGAGCCCGCTGGAGGAGGACCTGTGGGTGACGCCGCTCTCCCAGGGGCTGGCCACCGCGCTGGACCTCGCGGGCGCGGCGTCGCGGCGCCGGCTGCGCCGGGAGCCGGTGGTGCGCACGGTCCAGGGGCGCGCGGTGGCCGACCTCGCGCTGCTGGGGCTGACGCCGCCGGGGAACCGGCTGCTGACCTGGCTCAACCCGCTCCCGCCCGCCCGCCGGCTCGTCGCCGCCTGGGGCATCGGCCGGCTGCGCGGGGCGCTGCCGGGGTTGGCCGTCGCGCTCCAGGCCGACGTCGACCGGGAGTTGACCGAGGCGCCGGCGCCCGCCGAGCTGACGCCCGCCGACCTGGTGGGCGCGTTGCGCTGGTCGCGCGCCACCCTGCTGGCGCTGCACGCCCAGGAGGCGCTGGCCGGGGCGCTGTCGGAGGGGGACGAGGGCGCGGGCGGCGGGGCGGCGGCGGCGCTGGCCGCGCTGCTGCACGGCCGCGCGGAGGGGTTGACCGACGCCGAGCTGGCCGCCGCCAGGCCCGAGGTGCTGGCGCTGGTGCCGCCCAGCCTGACGCGACGCCTGCGGCTGCCCGCGACGCCGGCGCCGGGCTCAGGCGCGGCGCCCGGCGCGCTGTCGGCGCGCGAGGGGCTGCGGATGCGGGTGCGCTGGGTGCAGGAGTACCAGACGCGGCTGGTGCGCGAGGTCGCCTCGCGCAGCGTGGCGGTGGACCGGCTGTCGCTGTTGCGCTGGGCGGAGTTGCTCGACGTGGTGCGCGGCCAGCCGCTGCCGGCCGACCTGGCGTGGCGCCGCGCCCGCCCGAGCGGGCCGCCGCTGCCGGACACGTTCCGGCTGGCCGAGGACGGGACGGTGGTCCCCGAGGCCGCCGGCCGGGGCACCGGGGGCGCGGCCAGGGGCGCCTCGGCGGGGCGGGCGAGCGGGGTCGCCTGGGACGGCTCGGGCGAGCCGCCGGCGGACGCGGTGCTGGTGGTCCGCCATCTGGACCCGGGCCTGGCCTCCACGCTGCCCTCCGTGGTGGGGGTGGTCGCCCAGACCGGCAGCCCGCTCTCCCATCTGGCCGTGCTGGCGCGGGAGTTGCGGCTGCCGATGGTGACCGGGGCGGCCGAGGCGGTGGGGCGTTTCCCCCCGGGGACGCCGCTGCTGCTCGACGGCGGGACAGGGGAGATCACGGCGGACGAGGCCGCGGACGCGGCCGGAGCGAGCGGAACGGAGGTGCGGAGATGAGATCGGCGAGAACGGCGGCCTACCTGTTCGGCGGGGTGGCCGCCCTGGGGGCGGCGGCGTACCTGGTGGTCTACCTCTACCGCTGGCAGTGGCAACGCACGCTGCTGTGCGGGGTGTTGCTGCTGGTCATCGAGGTGTTGCTGCTGGGTTTCGCGATGCTGGACCGGCTGGGCCGGCTGGAGCGCCGGGCCCGCGAGACCGACCGGCGTTACGACGAGATCCTGGCCCTGCTGAGGGCAGGCGAGCGCGAACGGGCGGCCGGGAGGGGGTCGCCCGAGCGCGCCGAGTCCCGCTTCTCGTGGCTGGAGGAGGAACGCACCCACGTCTTCGTCCCGGTGCTGATGGCGGCGGGCGCCGCGCTCTCCGGGCTGGCGTGGGTGGTGGAACGCCTGGCCCGCGCCACCACCCGGCCGTTGGGTCGCCGCCGGCTCGCGGGCCGGCTGGTCCCGCTCTCCGCGCCGACCGGCGGGGCGCACGGCGGTGTCGCGCCCGAGCTGGCCGCGCATCCGCCGATCGGCCCGCCGCGCTGGCGCGCGCCGACGGCCGCGGGGGTCGCGCTGGCGCTCTGCGTGGGGCTGTACGCGGTGCTCGCCGAGCTGACCGAGACCCGGCCACCGGAGCGCGGCACGGAGACGGCGACCTCGGTGCTCTTCACGGTCACCGCGAAGAACATCCCCGACAACCGGGCCGACCTCGCGGCCCACCAGACGTGGGAACGCTGCCGCGACGCCACCTCGATACCCCTCTCCCATGCGGGGATGGCCGCCCTGGACACCCGGCTCTACGCGGCGACCGTCCACCCCTCCCTCAGCGACCACGACCGCCACCGGCTGATCGGCTGCCTCCAGGACGCCGGGCTGGACCGCGTCCAGCTGACCGTTCTCGGCACGGGGGCGATATCGCCGGACGCCGAGGAGTGAGAGGGAGGACTGACATGGCGGAGGCCGGCGGGGCCGCGGGGTCCCGCCGGCGTCCGCGACGTCAGGAGACGCGCGGGGTGGCGCCCCCGAACGCCAGGTGCAGCGTCCGGCGCGCCAGCAGCCAGCCGCCGTCCCGTCGTTCGAACGCGTCCTGGTAGTGCCCGACCTGCACCGGCGGCCCGGCGGGCAGCAGCTCGCCCCGGTGGCCGTCGACGCGGAACGTCGTCAGATAGCTGGTCGCCTCCGCCGTGTCGGGCGTGAGGACGTCGACCCGCACGTTGGTCACCAGCCGCCGCGAGAGCCGGTCGGCCGGCCGCCCGCCGAAGTACCGGGCCAGCGCCTCCCGCCCGACGACTAGCCGGTCGCCGTCCGGCCACTCCCACACGCCGTCCGGCGTGAACAGCTCGGCGACGGCGGACGGCTCCCCCAGGTCGAGCCGGTGCACCAACTCGACGACGATCCGTTCACAGGCGCGCTCGGCGAGCATCCGCTCGACGGGGTCGGGGCGTTGAGTCTCCATGCCCCAGATCTACCCGAGGCGGCGGGGCATCCGCGCCCCCGGGGGCGGCACGGCGCTGAGACGCTGAGACGCTCAGGGGATCGTGACGACCCAGGTGGGCGTGTCCGACCCCAGTTCGTCGGTGTAGCGCCACCCCTCGACCACCAGGTCGCGGCCGTGCGCGGCGGTGTCGATGCTGTAGGCCTCCCGGTGCTCCTTGGACTCCCCCGGAGCAAGACGGCCCTCCAGGTACTCCTGGTCCATGAGGTACAGGCTGTCGACCGTGCCGCCGTTGGTGGCCCCCTCCACGACGATCGCGAACTCGTCGAGTTCGAGGGGCTGGTCACCGTCGTTGACGATCGTCATCTCCACCTGGAACGGCGTGTGCCCGTCGGGCACGGAGTCGTACTCGCCCAGGCTGTCCAGGGGCATCTCGGTGACCCCGTCGACGGTCAGGGAGATGCCGTCCCCCCAGTCGTAGCCCTCGCCCGCGGGGAGGTCGGACGGGGCGGTGGCCGCCTCGTCCGCGTCTTCCGCCTCGTCGTCGGAGTCCTCCCCGCAGCTGTCGTCCCGCCAGGCGCCTTCCTCCCAGATCCATCGCGCGCCCTCGCCTTCCTCCCCGTCGTCGCTGTCCAGGGCCTCGATCCCGGTCGTGCCGCGCACGCGCGCGGTGGTGCCGTCGAACTCCAGGACTTCGAGGGTCTCGAAGGAGATCTCGCCGTAGAGCGCGCCGACGAGGCCGACGGCCTCGGCCGCCTCCTCCACCGTCGCCTCCTCGCGGCAGGCGGCGGACCGGGACGCGAACACCGCTTCGGCGTCGCCGTCGTTGATGGCGGCGAGGTTGTCGTCGATGGCCTGCAGGAGGTCGTCCTCCGTTCCGCCTGCCTCGCCCTGGCGCGGGGACCGGTTGTCGTCGGTGCCGTCGTCGCTCCCACAGCCCGTGAGAGTGACGACGGTCGCGGTGGCGGCTGCGATCAGCAGCCTACGGGTGCGGGTCATGTGTCGAGCATGGCGCCGGGGTTGGCCTTCCGGGGCCGATGTGATCATCACGTGATGAGGGATCGTTACGTAATGATCACTGACGCGAACCCGGCGGGCCCGCGCCCCAAAAGGCCACCACGGCGAAGGAACGAAGGGAATCGCACGAGCGACCACCCGCAGCGCGCTCACCCCCACTCCTCGGCTACCCCCCGCGGGGCCCCGCCGAGGAGTTCCGGACCATCAGCTCGCCGTCGCAGGTCACCACGCCCCCTGCGGGCGGCGTCTCGCGGCCGAGGGCCAGGCGGCCGGCCCGGACGCCCGCCTCGTGCAGCGGCAGCCGCACCGTGGTCAGCGCCGGGGTGACGTCCCTCGCGAACGGCAGGTCGTCGAAGCCCGTGACGGAGACGTCCTCCGGGATGCGCACCCCCCGGTCCCGCAGCGCCGCGCAGGCGCCCAGCGCGACCGTGTCGTTGGCCGCCACGATGGCGGTCAACTCCGGCTCGCGGCTGAGCAGCTCCAGCGCGCCCGCGTAACCGGCCGAGCGCCCGTAGTCGCCGCGCACGGTCAGCCTGCCCGCGTCCCCCGCCAGCCCCGCGGCGGCCAGCGCCTCGCGGTGGCCCTCCAGCCGGTGGCGGGTGGTGGTGCGGGCCTGCGGCCCCGCGAGGTAGCCGAGCCTGCGGTGCCCCAGCTTCAGCAGATGCTCGGTGAGCTGGCGCGCGCCCTCGCGGTTGTCGAAGGTCACGGCTGGGAAGTCGCTGCCCTCCAGCGGCGGGCGCCCGCAGAGCACCACCCGCGCCCCCGCGGCCTCCAGCCGCCCGAGGCGGCCGGCGAGCGCCGCCCGGTGCGCCTCGTCCTCCAACGCGCCCCCGGTGAGCACCACGGCGCCGGCGCGCTGGCGCTGGAGGTGTGTGAGAAAGGTCAGCTCGCGCTCCGGGGAGCCGCCGGTGTTGCAGACCACGGCGAGCTTGGGCCCGCCGCGCTCGGCGGTCGGCTCGCCGATCTCGGACTGCACCGCGCCCGCCATGATGCCGAAGAACGGGTCGGCGATGTCGTTGACCAGGACGCCCACCAGGTCGGACGTGGCGGCGGCGAGCGCGCTCGCCGGCCCGTTGACCACGTACTCCAGCTCCTCGACGGCGCGCAGCACACGATTTCTGGTGGCGCCGGCCACCGGGTAGTTGCCGTTCAGCACCCGCGAGACCGTCGCCGCGGACACCCCCGCGCGGACCGCGACGTCCGCCAGCGTTACTGCCATGCCTCTGCTCCCACTTGCCTAGCCCGCTGCGAAGAGGTTAGCTTCTCCCCGAGTAGAAAGCGCTTACCGTCCCGGGAGGGCAGGCAGCATGACGACGCACTCGGCCGCCGAGCGAAAGACCGTCCGGATCGCCATGAACGGGGTCACCGGCCGGATGGGGTACCGCCAGCACCTGGTGCGCTCGATCCTCGCCATCCGCGAGCAGGGCGGGGTCCCGCTCGGCGACGGCACCGTGATCTGGCCGGAACCCGTGCTCGTGGGCCGACGCCCGCACGCGCTGCGGGAGTTGGCCACCCGCCACGGCCTCGACCCGGAGGCGGTCAGCACCGACCTGGACGCGGTGCTCGCCGACCCCACCATCGACGTCTACTTCGACGCCCAGGTGACCCTCGCCAGGGAGGAGGCGATCGGCAAGGCGATCGCCGCCGGCAAGCACATCTACACCGAGAAGCCCACCGCCACCGGCCTCGACGGCGCGCTCGCCCTGGCCCGGCAGGCCAGGGACGCCGGGATCAAGCACGGCGTGGTCCAGGACAAGCTCTTCCTCCCCGGGCTGCTCAAGCTGAAGCGGCTGGTCGAGGGCGGCTTCTTCGGCGAGATCCTGTCGGTGCGCGGCGAGTTCGGCTACTGGGTCTTCGAGGGCGACTGGCAGGAGGCGCAGCGCCCCTCCTGGAACTACCGCGCCCAGGACGGCGGCGGAATCGTCGTGGACATGTTCCCGCACTGGGAGTACGTGCTGCACGAGCTGTTCGGCCGGGTCGAGACCGTGCAGGCCCTGGCCACCACGCACATCCCGCGCCGCTGGGACGAGGCCGGCGAGGCCTACGACGCGACCGCCGACGACTCCGCCTACGGGATCTTCCAGCTCGCCGGCGGGACCGTCGCGCAGATCAACTCCTCCTGGTCGGTCCGGGTCAACCGCGAGGAACTGGTGGAGTTCCAGGTCGACGGCACCGAGGGTTCCGCCGTCGCCGGGCTGCGCGGCTGCCGGGCGCAGCACCGTTCGGCCACGCCGAAGCCCGTGTGGAACCCGGACATCCCGGCCACCGAGCGGTTCCGCGAGCAGTGGCAGGAGGTGCCGGACAACGGCGAGTTCGACAACGGCTTCAAGGCCCAGTGGGAGCTGTTCCTGCGCCACCTGGTGGCCGACGAGCCCTACAGCTGGGACCTGCTGGCCGGCGCGCGGGGCGTGCAGCTGGCCGAGCTGGGGCTGCGCTCCTCGGCCGAGGGCCGGCGCCTGGACGTGCCCGAGCTGCACCTCTGACCCCGCCCCCGCCCGCCGCCGCCGACAGGCGCACCGCCACCGCCCGCACCGCTTCGTAAGGGAGAACGTTGACCGTGATCCGACTGCCCGACGCCACCGGCGCGTTGCGCGACCACACGCCGCGCGCCGAGCCGGCCACGTTCGCGCCGGGGCGCCCGCCGCTCGCCTCGCGCGTCGTCTACTCGGCCGCCCACGTGGTCGCCGACCCCTTCGCCGACACCACGCCCGACGGGCCGGCGGTGGTGGACTGGGAGACCACGCTCGCCTTCCGCCACCACCTGTGGTCGCACGGCCTGGGCGTCGCCGAGGCCATGGACACCGCGCAGCGCGGGATGGGCCTGGACTGGGCCGGCGCCGCCGAGCTGATCCGGCGCTCCGGCGCCGAGGCGCGGGCCGTCGGCGGGCTGATCGCCTGCGGCGTGGGCACCGACCAGCTGACCGGCCCGGCCACGCTCGCCGAGGTGCGGGCGGCCTACGAGGAGCAGCTGGCCGTCGTCGAGGAGACCGGGGCCCGGCCGATCCTGATGGCCTCCCGCGCGCTGGCCGCCTCGGCCGGCGGGCCCGAGGACTACCTGGAGATCTACGGAACGCTGCTCCGGCAGTCGGCGAGCCCGGTGATCCTCCACTGGCTGGGCCCGATGTTCGACCCGGCGCTGGCGGGCTACTGGGGCTCGGACGACCTGGACCGGGCCACCGACACGTTCCTGGCGATCATCGAGGCCAACGCCGAGAAGGTCGACGGGGTCAAGGTCTCGCTGCTGGACGCGGGGCGCGAGGTCGCGCTGCGCCGGCGCCTGCCGGCCGGCGTGCGCTGCTACACGGGCGACGACTTCCACTACCCCGAGCTGATCGCCGGCGACGAACAGGGCTACAGCGACGCCCTGTTGGGCATCTTCGACCCGCTGGGCCCGCTGGCGGCCGAGGCGGTGCGGGCGTTGGACGCCGACGATCCGGACGGGTTCAGGAAACTGCTCGACCCGACCGTGCCGCTCTCCCGCCACCTCTTCCAGACGCCGACCCGGTACTACAAGACCGGCGTGGTCTTCCTCGCCTGGCTGGCCGGCCACCAGGAGCACTTCACGATGGTCGGCGGCCTCCAGTCGGCCCGTTCGCTGCCCCATCTGGCCCGCGCCTACGAGCTGGCCGACGGGCTCGGCCTCTTCCCCGACCCGGAGCGCGCCCGCGCCCGGATGGCGAGTCTGCTCGCCGTGCAGGGGGTGGACGCGTGACCGCGGCGGAGAACGGGAACGGCGCCGCCGATCTGGCGGGCTTCTCCATCAACCAGATGACCGTGCGCCAGCTGTCCCTGCCCGAGCTGGCCAAGGGCCTGGTGGAGCTGGGCGTGCCGGGCGTCGGCCTGTGGCGCGAGCCGGTCGCCGCCCACGGGCTCGCGGCCACCGCGCGGCTGGTGCGGGACGCCGGCCTTCGGGTGACCACGCTCTGCCGGGGCGGGTTCTTCACCGCCGAGGAGCCGGCCGAGCGCGCCGCCGCGCTGGACGACAACAGGGCGGCCCTCGACGAGGCGGCCGAGCTGGGCACCGACACGCTGGTGCTGGTCTCCGGCGGCCTGCCGCCCGGCAGCCGCGATCTCTTCGGCGCCAGGGAGCGCATCGCCGACGCGCTGGCCGAGCTGTTGCCGCACGCCGCCGAGCGCGGCGTGCGGCTGGCGATCGAGCCGCTGCACCCGATGTACGCGGCCGACCGCTGCGTGGTCTCGTCCCTCGACCAGGCGCTCGCGCTGGCCGGCCGCTTCCCCGCCGAGCGGGTCGGCGTCGTGGTCGACACCTACCACCTGTGGTGGGACGACCGGGTGGCCGACGGCATCGCCAGGGCGGGGGCCGAGGGGCGGATCCACAGCTTCCAGCTGGCCGACTGGACCACCCCGCTGCCCGAGGGCGTGCTCAACGGGCGCGGCCAGATCGGCGACGGCGCCGTGGACTTCCGCTGGTTCGACCGGGAGGTCAGGGCGGCGGGCTACACCGGCCCCGTCGAGGTGGAGCTGTTCAACGAGGGGCTGTGGGCACGCGACGGCCTTGAGGTGCTGGCGGAGACGGTCGCCCGCTACCGGGCGCACGCCCTGTGAGACCGGCCCGGTGACGCGCCGCCGCACGACCGCGTCACCGGGCCCTACCCCCGGCCGGACCGCAGCCGTCGCCGGGTCGACCGAGCGCGGCTACGGTGGAGCGCAGGGCACGGAACGTCACGGGCCCTTGGGATGACCGGGCCGGGAGGTGCGCTGCGTGGCTTCCCTCCGACGCGGTGGGCAGAGCGGCCTCTTCGTTCTGCTGCTGCTGGCCACGTTCCTGATCGCGTTCTACACGCACTGGGCGGCGCGCCCCGACGCCACCGTGCGCTACGCGAGCCTCGCGCTGCTTCCGCCGCTGGTGGCGAGCGCCCTGTTGCCGCTGGTCCCGACGATGCTGGTGGGCGGCACCTCGATCGTGGTGGTCTTCGTCAACTACGGCTTCCTGCTGCCGGATCTCCGCCCCGGCAGCCGGCCGGTCATCTTCGTCTCCATCGTGCTGGGCGTCCTGCTGAGCGTGCTGAGCTGCTGGGTGCGGGCCAACCGGGAGGCGAAGCTGCGGCGGGTGATGATCGCCCGCGACCGGCTGACGTTGCTGAGCGTGGCCACCACCCGGATCGGCAACACGCTGGAGGTCGACACCACCGCGCGTGAGCTGGCGGAGGCGGCGGTGCCCAGGTTCGCCGATCTGGCCACCGTCGACCTGGCCGACCCGGTGCTGCGCGGCGACGAACCGGGCCGCGACTGGCCGGAGGGGCGACCGCCGTACGCGCTGCGCCGAGTGGCCCAGAAGTCGGTGCTTGAGGGCGCGCCGGAGGCCGTGCTCGAACCGGGCGACACCGCCCACAGCCCGCCGGGTTCCGTCCCGGCGGAGGCGCTGCGTCGCGGGGAGCCGCGCCGTTCCAACACCATCGAGGGGGCCGAGGACCTGGCCGGCTGGCTGGGCGTCCCGCCCGAACGGGCCGAGGAGAGCTGGCAGCGCTACGGCTTCCACTCCGGTCTGGCCGTTCCGCTGCACGCCCGGGGCATGACCCTGGGCGTCGCCGTCTTCCTGCGCCACCGCGACCAGGCGCCGTTCGACGCGGACGACCTGCTGCTGGCGCAGGAGATCGCGGCCAGGGCCGCCGTCTGCGTGGACAACGCGCGCAGCTTCACCCGGGAGCACCGCACCTCGCTGACGCTCCAGCGCAGCCTGCTGCCGCGCCGGCTCCCGAAGCTTGCCGCCGTCGACGTGACCACCCGCTATCTGCCGGCGGACTCGGCGATGGGGGTCGGCGGCGACTGGTTCGACGTGATCCCGCTCTCCGGGGCGCGGGTCGCGCTGGTCGTGGGGGACGTCGTCGGGCACGGCGTGTACGCGTCGGCGACGATGGGCCGGCTGCGTTCCACGGTGCGCACGCTCGCCGACATCGACCTGCCGCCGGACGAGTTGCTCACCCATCTGGACGACGTCGTGATCCGGCTTCGCTTCGAGACCGAGCCGGCCGAGAGCGACGCCGAGAACCCGTCCGGCGAGTTCGGCGCCACCTGCCTGTACGCGGTCTACGACCCGGTCACCCGCCACTGCACCATGGCGCGCGCCGGCCATCCGGCGCCGGCGCTGGTGCGGCCCACCGGCGAGGCGGAGTTCGTCGACCTGCCGGCAGGGCCGCCGCTCGGCCTCGGCGGGCTGCCGTTCGAGTCGACGGAGCTGGACCTGCCGGAGGAGAGCCTGCTGGTGCTCTTCACCAACGGCCTCGTCGAGTCCCGGAGCCGGCGCGACCCCGACCGGGGCTACGACGACCTGCGCCAGGTGCTCTCCCAGCCCGCCGACTCGCTGGAGCAGCTCTCCGAGCGCGTGCTGAAGAAGGTGCTGGCCGAGCAGCCGACGGACGACGTGGCGCTGCTGCTGGCCCGCACCCACCGGCTGGACGCCTCGCACGTCGCGACGTGGGAGATCCCCGACGACCCGACGGCCGTGGCCAACGCGCGCGAGCTGGCGACCAGCCAGCTCACCGGCTGGGGCATGGCCGACGCCGCGTTCACCGCCGAGCTGGTCGTCAGCGAGCTGGTGACCAACGCGATCCGGCACGCCGACGGCCCCATCCAGCTGCGGCTGATCCGTGAACGCGGGCTGATCTGCGAGGTCTCGGACTCCACCAGCACCTCGCCGCATCTGCGCCGGGCGCGCGCCTTCGACGAGAGCGGGCGCGGACTGTTCATCGTCGCGCGCCTCACCGAGCGCTGGGGCACCAGGCACCGGCCGGGCGGCAAGACGATCTGGGCCGAACTGACGCCCTGAGAACCCGCGTTCCGGCGGCTGTCATACCCCTCCCCTACGCTGGGCGGGTGAACGAGAACACGGCGCGGTCGCTGGTCAGTGGACCGTTGGGGATGCGGCTGCTGGCGTTCGACGAGGAGCCGGAGGAGACCGTCTTCGCGACGGCCCCGGTCGGGTATGTGCTGGTCGCGGTGTGGCACGGCGAACGGCTGCTGCTGGTGCTGGTCAGGGGCCGCGGGTGCTGGGAGCTGCCGGGCGGCGGCATCGAGCCGGGCGAGAGCCCGCGCGAGGCGGCGGTCAGGGAGCTGTGGGAGGAGACCGGGCACCGGGTGCCGGCGGAGCGGCTGCGTTTCGTGGGCTTCGCCCACACGCTGCTGACCGGCAAGGGCGAGTTGCGCGGGGCGCTCTTCACGACGACGGTCGAGGCGCCGACGGTCCGCCCGCCGGACGACGAGATCGCGGCCCTCCACTGGTGGCTGCCCACGGAGCCGCCGCCCCCCGGCGGCCAGCTCCAGACGGTGGACACCCACCTGGCAGCCCGGACGGCCCGGCCGTCCGGCTGAAACCCCGGCGACGCGCTGATCGCGCCCCCTCCTCCGCCGGCGGGCGCCACCCGCGACGCGCTGCGGGCGACAGCCGGCCTAACCCACCCCATGGGCGGTCAACGCGTCGAGCCGACCGGCTCCGACGCATACGCTCGCCACAGCTCCGCGTACCGGCCGTCCGCCGCCAGGAGCTCCGCGTGGTGGCCGTCCTCCACGATCCGGCCGTGGTCCAGGACGACCACCCGGTCGGCGCGGGCCGCCGTCGTCAGCCGGTGGGCGACGACCAGCGTGGTGCGGCGGCCGGCCAGCCGCTCGGTGGCCTCGTTGACCAGCGCCTCCGTCGCCAGGTCCAGCGCCGCCGTGGCCTCGTCGAGCAGCAGGATGTCCGGGTCGACCAGCTCGGCCCGCGCCAGCGCGATCAACTGCCGTTGCCCGGCCGAGAGGTTGCGCCCCCGCTCGGTCACCCGGTGGCGGTAGCCGTCGGGCAGCGCCGCGATCATCGGGTGGGCGCCGACCGCCCTGGCCGCCGCCTCGACCTCGGCGTCGGTGGCGTCCGGCCGGCCGTAGGCGATCGCGTCGCGAACCGTGCCGGGGAAGAGATACGGCTCCTGCGGCACCACGCCGAGCCGGTGCCGGTAGCCGTCCAGGTCGAGTTCGCGGAGGTCGACGCCGCCGAGCCGGACCGCGCCCGACGTCGGGTCGTAGTAGCGGGCCACCAGCTTCACCAGCGTCGTCTTGCCCGCGCCGGTGGCGCCGACGAAGGCGACGGTCTGCCCGGCCCCGATGGTCAGGTCCACGTCGGCCAGCGCCTCCTCGTCGGCGCCGGCGTAGGTGAAGCCGACGCGTTCGAAGGTGAGTTCCTCGGCCGCCGAGGTGACCGGCAGCGGGTTCGCGGCCCGGGGCGTGGTGGGCCGCTCGGCGAGGAGTTCGCGGACCCGGCCGAGGGAGACGACCGCCTGCTGGTAGCCGTCGAAGACCTGGGAGAGCTGCTGCACCGGGGCGAAGAACAGCTCGATGTAGAGCAGGTAGGCGACCAGCGCGCCCGCCGTCAGGGTGCCGTCGCCGACCCGGCCGGCCCCCACGACCAGCACGCCGGCCGTGGCCACCGAGGCCAGCAGCTGGACGAACGGGAAGTAGACCGAGATCAGCAGCTGCCCACGCACCCGCGCCCGCCGGTAGCCGTCGGAACGTTCCGCGTACCGCGCGCGCCCGGACTCCTCGCGTCCGAACGCCTGCACCACGCGCAGCCCGGCCACGGACTCCTGGAGGCCGGCGTTGACGCCGGCGATCCGTTCCCTGGCCAGCTCGTAGGCGCGGGTGCTCTGCCGGCGGAAGAAGACGGTCCCCACCACCAGCGGCACCAGGGTCGCCAGCACCACGAGCGCCAGCTGCGCGTCGAGGGCCACCAGGACGACCAGGATGCCGAGGAACGTCAGCACCGCGACCAGCGCCTGCACCAGCCCGGTCTGGAGGAAAGTGGTCAACGCGTCCACGTCGGTGGTCATCCGGGTCATCACCCGGCCGGCCAACTCCCTTTCGTAGAAGTCGAGTCCGAGCCGCTGGAGATGGGCGAAGATCTTCACCCGCAGGGTGTAGAGCGCCCGTTCGCCCACGCGCCCCACGGCGCGTGTCGCGGCGAACTGCGCCACCCACTGCACCGACACCACCAGCAGCGCCAGCAGCGACGCGGCCCAGACGGCGCCCAGCGCCGCCTCCCGCACGCCCTCGTCGATGCCGTGCCGGATCAGGACCGGCAGCAGCAGCGACGCCAGCGCGTCCACGACCACCAGCAGCAGCGCCCCGGCCAGCGGGACCCCGAGCCCGGCGAGCAGTCGGCGCAGCCCGAAGCCGTCCTCGGTGGCTGCCGCGCGTTCCTCGTCGACCGCCGGGCGGTCGACGGCCGGCGGCAGCGCCGCCAGCCGCTCCCGCAGCTCGGGGGTGAGCGGGGAGCCGGCGCCCTCGGCCGCCGCCGCGTCCAGCTCCGCCAGCTCGCCGGTCGGCTCGGCCGGCGCGGGCGGCCACGCCGCCTCGGTCACCGTGCCGGGCACGTGCGCCTCGTGGCGCTCCGCTCCCGTGCGTCCCGCCGGGTCGGGCGTGGGGCCGCCGAGCCCGTCGGGCTCGGCCAGCAGCTGCCGGTAGAGCGCGCAGCGGCCGGAGAGCTGCTCGTGGGTGCCGATGTCGACCAGCCGTCCGCCGTCCAGGACCGCGATCCGGTCGGCCAGCCGCAGCGTCGAGGCGCGGTGCGCGATCAGCAGCGTGGTGCGGCCGGCCATCACCGAGCGCAGCGCCTCGTGGATCTCGTGCTCGACCCGCGCGTCGACGGCCGAGGTCGCGTCGTCCAGGATCAGCAGCCTGGGGTCGGTGAGGATCGCCCTGGCCAGCGCGAGCCGCTGGCGCTGGCCGCCGGAGAGGGTCATGCCCTGCTCGCCGATGACCGTGTCGTAGCCGTCGGGCAGTTCGTCGATGAACGCGTCGGCCCGCGCCGCCGCTGCCGCCGCCCTGACCTGCTCCTCGGTGGCGTCGGGGTGGCCGTAGGCCAGGTTGTTCCTGATGGTGTCGGAGAAGAGGAAGCTGTCCTCCGGCACCAGGCCGATCGCGGACCGCAGCGAGGCGGTGGTCAGTCCCCGCACGTCCTCGCCGCCGACGCGCACGGTGCCGCTGTCCGGGTCGTAGAAGCGCGGCAGCAGCTGCGAGACGGTGGACTTCCCGCTGCCGGAGGGGCCGACGACCGCCAGCGTCTCGCCCTCGCCGACGCGGAACGACAGGTCGCGCAGCACCGGCTCCTCCGGGCGGTAGCCGAAGCTCACCCGGTCGAACTCGACGGTGGCGGGCGCAGCCGCCGGCAGCGCGGTGGCGTCGGGCGCCTCGCGCAGGGTGGGCTCGGTGTCGATCAGCTCCAGCACGCGTTCCACGCCGGCCCTCGCCTGCTGGCCGACGGTGAGGATCACGGTCAGCATCCGCACGGGGCCGACCAGCTGGGCCAGATAGGTGGAGAACGCGACGAAGGTGCCCAGCGTGATCTCGCCCCGGGTCGCCATCCAGCCGCCCAGCGCCAGCATCCCGACCTGCCCCAGCGAGGGCACCGCCTGAAGCGCGGGGGTGTAGCGGGCGGCGAGTCGCACGCCGCGCATCCGGGCGGCGAAGAGCCGGTGGCCGACCCGGCGCAGCCGGGACATCTCCTGCTGCTCCTGCCCGAAGCCCTTGACCACCCGCACCCCGCCGACCGCGCCGTCGACGACGCCCGCGACGGCGGCGGCCTGCGCCTGGGCGTACCAGGTGGCGGGGAAGAGCCGGACGCGGCTGCGCAGCGCGATCGCCCACAGCGCGGGCGCGACGGCCAGCGCCACCAGGGTCAGCAGCGGCGAGAGGGTCAGCATCACGACCAGGGAGACGGCGAAGAGCATCACGTTGCCGACGGTCATCGGCATCATGAAGAGCAGGCCCTGGATCAGCTGGAGGTCGCTGGTGGCGCGGCCGACGACCTGCCCGGTGCTCAGCCCGTCCTGCCGCCGGCCGTCGAGCCGGGTGAGGCTGTCGAACATGCCGGTGCGCAGGTCGTGTTGGACGTCGATGCCCAGCCGGCCGCCGTAGTAGCGGCGCACGAACGTCAGCGCGTAGACCACGACGGCCGAGCCCAGCAGCAGGCCGATCCACAGCCCGAGGCCGCCCTTCTCGCCGATCACCACGTCGTCGATGATCACCTTGATGATCAGCGGCATCAGGGCCATCACGGCCATGCCGGCCAGCGAGGAGCCGACCGAGAGCAGCAGATTGCGCCGGTAGCGCCAGCAGTAGCCGCCCAACCGCCGTATCCAGCCGGCCTCTCGCTCACCCACCGTGGCGCCTCCCGTACCCAAGTCCGTCGTCCCCTCCCGGCCGGCCACCTTGGCCCGCCGCCGTCCCGCTAACGTCGCCGACCGGCCATTTCATCCCACCGCAACATTTCGAACGTGCCACCGTTCCGCGCCCGGCGCACGACAGCGCCCGGACGGCGAAAAGGGTTTGCGGCGGGTGGGAGGGGACCTTAGGGTCGCGCCCCATGGGAGCCTTCACGCTCATCAACGGATGCCGCGCCGACGCGCGGACGTCCGTTGCGAGCTTCGCCGACCGACGTCCTCGCATCCGGCGCACGGCCCTGGCCTGACAGGTCTCGCCCGGCGCCCGAGCCTCGCTCGCGCTCCCCCACGCGTTCCCCTCCGTTCGCCCAGGGCCCTCCGAGTCCCCACCGACCCGGACAGGCCGCCGGCTTCCCCCGTCACGCGCGGATTCCCCGCGCGACACGGCCTGTCCTCACGCCTTCGAGGACCCCATGGCCCGCCCACACCGCCCTGCCCACCGCCGCGCCGCCCACCGACACGGTGACAACCGCAGGGCCCTCTCCCAGAACTTCCTGCGCGACGCCGCCGTGCTGCGCCGGATCACCGAGGCCGCCGCGCTGGCGCCCTCCGCCCTGGTACTGGAGCCGGGCGCCGGCGAGGGCCGGCTCACCCGCGCGCTGGCCAGGGCCAGCCGCGAGGTCGTCGCCTACGAGCTGGACCCGGCGCTGGCCGCCGCCCTCCCCGGCCGGCTGGCCACGGAGGGCAACGTCCGGGTCGTCCCCGGTGACTTCCTGCGCGCCCGGCCGCCGGCCCGCCCGTTCGTGGTCGTCGGCAACATCCCCTACTCCCGCACCACCGACATCGTGCGCTGGTGTCTGGCCGCCGGAACGCTCACCTCGGCGACGCTGGTCACCCAGCGCGAGTTCGCCAGGCGCCGCGCCGGCGACTTCGGCACCTGGCCGCTGCTGACCGTGCGCTCCTGGCCCGAGTTCGACTGGCGCCTGGGGCCGCGGATCTCCCGGCACCACTTCTCGCCTGTGCCGCGCACCGACTCCGCCGTGCTGCGCCTGGTGCGGCGGCCCGCGCCGCTGGTGCCGCCGCGCGAGCTGGCGGCCTACCGGGCGCTGGTGGACGAGGGATTCACCGGCGTCGGCGGCTCCCTGGACGCCACGCTGCGCCGCCGGCGCGCGGCGCCGCGGGTGCGGGCGGCCCTGGCCGCCGCGGGCGTCCCCGGGAACACCCCGGTCGGCCACGTCACGCCCCGGCAGTGGCTGACGCTGAACCGGGCGCTGCACGGGCGCCGCTGAGCCGGAGCGGGATGCGGGTTTCCGTTCCCCCGCCACGGATACCCGGAGCACTCGAAGCGAGCCGCTACAAGGGAGCGAAGGCATGACTGACTCACTCAGCGGCGACCTCTGGACCGGCGAGCGGGACGCGCCCGCCGACAAGGCCAAGGCCGCCGCCCACACGGTGCGGGATCGCGCCGACGAGCAGGCGAAGGCCCAGTCGCAGCGGGCAGCCGACCGGGTGCGCCAGATCGCGGACGAGCTGTCGGACCTGGCGGACAAGGCCCCCGAGTCCTCGCCGACCAGGAGCCTGGTCTCCAAGGCCGCCGAGGGTGGGCACCGGGCCGCCGGCTACCTGGACAAGCACGGTCTCAACGGGCTGCTGGAGGAGACTCAGCGGTTCGCGAAGCAGCGCCCGGCGGCGTTCGTCGGCGCCACGGCGCTGGCGGGGTTGGCCGTCGGCCGGATGGCCAAGGCCGGCCGGGACGCGGGCGGCGCCTCGACGGACTCGTCGGGGACGTCGTCGACGTCGCCGGGCACGGGCGAGGGGGCCGACTCCGCCGGCACCACCGGTGGCGACCCGGTGGGGAGCGCCACCCGCCACGGCACGTTCGACCAGGCCCGGCGCCCCGAGCGGACCGGCTACCCGGAGGTGTGAGATGGCTCACGACACGGTGCACGACACGGCACGCGAGACGCGCGCCGGCGGTCGTGGGAAGGACGAGAGGAAGGGCGACGGGAAGGACGAACGTTCCGTCGGCTCGCTCTTCGCCGAGGTCACCTCGGACGTGCAGACGCTCGTCCGGCAGGAGGCCGAGCTGGCGAAGACCGAGGTCAAGGAGGAGATGGGGCGCGCGGGCAAGGCGGCGGGGATGATGGGCGGCGCCGGCTTCGCCGGTTGGATGGTCGTCCTCTTCCTGTCGTTCGCCGGCCTCTTCGCGCTGGGCAACGTGATGGACCTCGGCTGGGCCGGGCTGATCATCGCGGGCGTCTGGGCCGTGATCGGCGCGACGCTCTTCCTGCTGGGCCGCGGCACGCTGCGCCGCTTCTCCCCGAAACCCACCAAGACCATGGAGAGCCTGAAGGAGGACGCCGCATGGGTACGTCATCCGACCGCATAAGGAACGACATCGAGTCGACCCGCAACCAGTTGGCGACCGATCTCGACCAACTCGCCGACCGGGTCAGCCCGAAGAAGGCCGCGCGCCGGAACGGGACGCATCTGAAGGAGTCGGTCACCGGATCGGTCACGGACGCCCGCGACCGGATTCGTGAGGCCGCGTCGCACTCCGCCGACCAGGCCCGACACGGCGGGCAGAACGGCGCCCAGTCGATGCGCGAGGGCGCCGGCCAGGCCGCCGAGCAGGCCAAGGGCAACCCGCTGGCCGCCGGCGCCGCGAGCTTCGCGGTCGGCGTGCTCGCCGCGGCGCTGCTGCCGAGCAGCGAGGGCGAACGGCGGGCGGCCGGGCGCATCGCGGAACGCGCGGGTCCCCAGCTGGAGCCGTTGCGTGACGCGGCGGGGAAGTCGGCCCGCGAGTTCGGCACCGAGGCCAAGGAGTCGATGCGCCAGGCGGCCGACGACATCCGCCACTCGGCGACGGACGCGGCCCGCCACACGAAGGACCGCGCGACGCACTGAGCGCTGCGCTGGCGGGCCGCGGACGACAACCCACCGTTGCCGGTGCGGCACCGTAGTCGGCCAACCCCCGCCACCCAGCATTCGCGCAGTTCCCCGCGCCCCCAAGCCGCCCACCGGCAGCGAAGGGGCGCGGGGAACGGCGCGAGCAACCACACACCCGGCCGAGGACGACCACCCACCCAGACCGGCGAGGTCAGTAGTCGGCCAACCCCCGCCACCCAGCATTCGCGCAGTTCCCCGCGCCCCCAAGCCCGCCGCCACCTTCCGAGCGTGAACCCGCACGAAACCGACCACGCCAGCCCACACCAGGGGCGCGGGGAACGGCGCGAGCAACCACACACCGGGCCGAGGACGACCACCCACCCAAGCCACGCACGTGAGTAGTCGGCCAACCCCCGCCACCCACCCAGCGCGCGGACGGACAACCTCACATCACAGCTCGGCGACACCCCGCCCGGAACCGTCGCGTCCGGGCGATACTGGTCACCATGCCGACCATCGCCGCCCCCTCCCGTTCGGAACTGATCGAACACCTGCTGCGCACCCGGATCGCCGGCGAGGTCGCCACCCCCAGGGAGAACAATCTCGCGCACTACCGCGAGTTGGCGAACGGCAACCGCTACTACTGGCTGGGGCTCGAACTCGGCGACCGATGGAGCGACGAGCAGGACGTGCTGGCCGTGATGGCCGAGCGTTGCGGCGTCGACGAGGACCCCGAGCACCGGCAGGGGCAGGACACCATCGACCCCGAGCTGACCGTGGACGGCCTGGACCGGGCCGCCGCGCTGCTGCGCAAGGCGGCCCAGGACCGGCAGCGGGTGCTCGTCGCCACCGGCCACCCCGGCGGCCTGCTCGACGTGCACGCCCAGACCGCTGCGGCGCTCAGCGCCGTCGGCTGCGACCTGGTGCGCGTTCCGCTCGGCCTGACGGCCGACGAGGGCGTGGTCGCGCAGCTGGCCGGCGTCGCGATGTACGAGCGCGGCGCGACGCTCTGGCACACCCACTCGCCCCAGCCGATGGCGGAGATCCTCACCGCCCTGCCACAGGAGGGCGAGGAGCTGCCCGACCTGGTGATCGCCGACCACGGCTGGGCGGGCTGCGCCGCGCAGTTCGGCGTCGAGACCGTGGGCTACGCGGACTGCAACGACCCGGCGCTCTTCCTCGGCGAGAACGAGGGCACGCTGAGCGTCTGCGTCCCGCTGGACGACCATGTGATCAACCCGCGCTTCTACGAGCCGATGACGGCCTACCTGCTGGACGCCGCCGGCCTCGCGGGCCCCAGCCCCCTGGTCTGACCCCCGTCGCCGGCCTGTGGTCCGCGCCGGTCCGCGCCGGTCCGCGCCGGTCCGCACGCCCGGTTCCGGCCGGGGACCGGCTCAGCCGCGCGGGACCCGCATCAGCCCCTCCTGGATCACGGAGACCGCCAGCCGCCCGTCCCGGGTGAAGATCCGGCCCCGCGCCAGCCCGCGCCCGCCCTGCGCGGTGGGCGAGTCGGTGTCGTAGAGCAGCCACTCGTCGGCGCGGAACGGCCGGTGGAACCACATCGCGTGGTCCAGGCTGGCGCCCACGATGTCGCCGACCGTCCAGCCGCCCCTGCCGTGCGCCAGCAGCACCGAGTCCAGCAGCGTCATGTCGGAGACATAGGTGGCCAGGCAGAGGTGGGAGACGGGGCTGTCCGCCTCGCCGTCGAGCTTGCCGTTGACGCGGAACCACACCTGGGAGCGCGGCTCGCGCCGGACGCCCGCCGTGGCGAACGGGGGCTCGTTGACGTACCGCAGGTCGATCGCGCGCCGCGCGTCCAGCAGCAGCTCCACCACGGCCGGGTCGACGAAGCGGTCGGCGTAGCGGGGCAGCATCTCGTCGGCGGTCGGCAGCGTCTCCGGGTCGGGGACCTCGGGCATCGGCTCCTGGTGTTCGAGCCCCTCCTCGACGTCCTGGAGGGAGGCCGAGAGATGGAAGATCGGCTGCCCGTGCTGGACCGCCACCACGCGCCGGGTGCTGAACGAACGCCCGTCCCTGATCCGGTCCACCGTGTAGACGATCGGCGCCCCCGGGTCGCCGGGGCGCAGGAAGTAGGAGTGCAGCGAGTGGGCCACGCGCTCCTCGGGAACGGTGCGGCAGGCGGCGACCAGCGCCTGCGCGGCGACCTGGCCGCCGAAGACCCGTGGCACCACGGAACGGTGGCTGCCGCCCCGGAAGATGTCGCGCTCGATGGGCTCCAGGTCGAGCAGACCGAGCAGATACTGGAGAGTAGCGTCCATGCTCCGATTCTCCACAGCCGCCGCCACCGGGCCACGGCCGGCCGCCCGGGAACGTCGAACACGGCCGAAACCGGGGGCCGCCGCACCGGGACGTGAAACGAACGAAGGTCCGATCCCCGAGGGGATCGGACCTTCGTTCACCAGTAGCGGGGACAGGATTTGAACCTGCGACCTCTGGGTTATGAGCCCAGCGAGCTACCGAGCTGCTCCACCCCGCGTCGTGTTGACCACTCTAGCCCGGCCGTGTCCCGGCGGGCAAATCAGCCGCCCCGCACGCACCGGGGGCAACGCCCGTAGTAGGTGACGACCGCCTGCGAGACCTCGAAGCCGAAGCGCTCCTCCTCCGGCAGCGCCCGCATCGGGTCCTCGCTGAGCCGCACGTCGCGCATCGCGCCGCAGCCGGAGCAGACCAGGTGCTGGTGCGGGTCGTGGGCGTTGGGGTCGTACCGCTTGGCCCGGCCGTCCGTGGTCACCTCGATCACCTCGCCGAGGGAGACCAGCTCGCCCAGCGTGTTGTAGACCGAGGCCCGGGAGATCTCCGGCAGCCGGTCCACGGCTCTGGCGTGGACCTCGTCCGCGGTGAAGTGGACGTGCTCGCCGTCCAACACCTCGGCGATGACACGCCGTTGGGCGGTCAGCCGCCAGCCCCTGGCGCGCAGTCGCTCAAGCAGGTCGCTCATGGGGCCAGCCTAGTGCCCCCCTGGGCCCCATCGCGTTCCGGACGCGCCCTTGACTTGGACTAAGTCCAATATAGGATTGCCTCATGAAAGGCGGCGGGTGGTCCGCACCGTGGTCCAAGGCCCTCCACGGCGCGTGACCGCCCGCCGCGCCTTCCTCCGCCTCCCTCGCGGCACCCTCGTGCGGCGCGACGCGGACCGCGCCGGCGTCCGCGCTCAGCCGCGCAGCCTCGCCAGCAGCTCCTCGTGGAGCAGCCCGTTCGACGCGGCGGCGTCCACCCCGTGCGGGCCCGGCACCCCGTCGAGACCGGTGTAGCGGCCCCCGGCCTCGGTCACCACGATCGAGGGAGCGGCCATGTCCCACAGCGACAGCTCCGGCTCGGCGCACATGTCGACGGAGCCCTCGGCGACCATCATGTACGACCAGAAGTCGCCGTAGCCGCGCGTGCGCCAGCAGGAGCGCGTCAGGTCGAGCAGCCCGTCGAGCATTCCGCGCTTCTCCCAACCCCCCAGCGAGGAGAGGGAGAACGAGGCGTCCCCGAGCGAGCCCACGTCGGAGACCCGCAGCCGACTCGCCGAGGTCAGGCTGCGCCCGGCGAAGGCGCCCCCGCCGCGCACCGCCCACCAGCGCCGGTGCAGCGCGGGCGCCGAGACCAGGCCGACCACCGGCACGTCCCCCTCGGCGCCCCGTTCCAGCAACGCGATCAGCGTGGCCCAGACCGGCACCCCGCGCACGTAGTTCTTGGTGCCGTCGATCGGGTCGATCACCCAGCGCCGGGGCCCCTGCCCCTCGCTCCCGTACTCCTCCCCCAGCACGGCGTCCCGGGGCCGGGCCCGCCGCAGCGCGGAGCGGATCAACTCCTCGGCCGCCCGGTCGGCCTCGCTGACGGGGGTCATGTCCGGTTTGGTGTCGACCTTGAGGTCGAGCGCCTTGAACCGGTCCATCGTCGTGGCGTCGGCGGCGTCGGCCAGCACATGCGCGAGGCGCAGATCATCGTGGTAGTCGGCCATGCCCCCAGTATCACCGCCCACCGCCCCGGCGCGGGCGGTGGGCGGGGGCGGCGCCCGGCGACGACGCCCCTTGACACCCCGCGCCGGCGCGTCAATTCTGTCCCCGGACCAGGCCCGGTGCCCGCACCCGGAGCGAGGAGGCGACGATGCCCACCGCGCGCGAGTCCCTGCTGGAAGCCGCCCGAAGCGCCGTCGACGAACGGCCGTGGCCGCTCGTGCGGATGGTGGAGGTGGCGGCGTCGGCCGGGGTCTCCCGGCAGACCCTCTACAACGAGTTCGGCGACAAGGCGGGCCTCGGGCGCGCCCTGACGGACCATCGGGTGTCCGGCTTCCTCGACGCGTTCCGCGAGCACTGCGCCCGGCGCGCCACCGGCGCCGGCGACCCGCTCGCCGAGGCCGCCGACTGGATCGTCTCCACCGCACGCGCCGACCGGCTGGTGCGCGCCTCGCTCACCGGCTGCCGGTGCGGCGGGATGCCGCCCGCGCAGGCGCCCCCCGGCAGGCTGGTCGCCGAGTTACGTGAACGCGCCCTGCGCGCCCTCACGCCCCACACCGCGCCCCCGGCGCGCGCCGGGCTGCCCGACTCCTGCGAGACGGCCATAAGGCTCGCCATCTCCCGGCTGATCGCACCCCCGGAACGTGAGAACGCCCCGTCGCCCGGGGCCCGTTGACCCGCCGCCGTTCAGTCGCCCTCGTGCCGCTCCCTCGCGGCGAGCAGCCGGCGCAGCGAGTAGAGCCGCGACGGCTCGGCGTGGCCCTCGGCCACCCAGTCGTCCAGCGCGCAGTCCGGCTCGTCGTGCCCGCAGGCGCGCGGGCAGCCGGCCGCGCCCGGTTCGAGGTCGGGGAACGCGTGGATCACGCGGGACGGCTCGACGTGGTGCAGCCCGAACGAACGCACCCCGGGCGTGTCGATCACCCAGCCGTCGGCGTCCGGTAGCGGCAGCGCCAACGCCGAGACGGTGGTGTGCCGGCCGCGCCCGGTCACGGCGTTGACATGGCCCGTCGCCCGACGCCGCTCCGGCACCAACGCGTTGACCAGCGTCGTCTTGCCCACGCCGCTGTGCCCGACGAACGCGGTCAGCCGCCCGGCGAGCAGCGCGTGGATCGCGGCGACCGACTCCTCGTCGAACCGCTCCACGCTGGTCACCACGTGGCGCACCCCGAGCGGCGCGTAGGTCTCCAGCAGCGGCTCCGCGGGCGCCAGGTCGGCCTTGGTGAGGATGAGCAGCGGCTCCAGCCCCGCGTCGTAGGCGGCGACCAGGCAGCGGTCGATCAGCCGGGGCCGCGGCTGCGGGTCGGCCAGCGCGGTGACGATCGCCAACTGGTCGGCGTTGGCGACCACCACCCGCTCGAACGGGTCGTCGTCGTCGGCGGTGCGGCGCAGCGTGGAGCGGCGCTTCTCGACGCGCACCACCCGGGCCAGGGTGTCCTTCTTCCCCGAGAGGTCGCCGACCACGGCGACCCGGTCCCCCACCACCACGCTCTTGCGGCCCAACTCCCTGGCCTTCATGGCGACCACGGTGCGGTCCTCGACGAGGCAGGTCAGCCGCCCCCTGTCCACCGTCACCACGAAGCCCTCGGCCGCGTCCTCGTGGGCCGGCCTGCGGTGGGTACGGGGCCTGGTGCCCCGGCGGCTGGGGCGGACGCGGACGTCCTCCTCGTCCGGGTTCTTGCCGTAGCGACGCATCGCCGTGCCCCGCCTAGTCCCCGACCCCCGCCGCGCCCGGCCCCTCCGGGGCCAGCATCCGGTGCCACAGCTCGGGGAAGTCCGGCATGGTCTTGCCCGTGGTGTCGATGTCCTCGACCTCCACGTCCTTGACCACCAGGCCCAACAGCGCGCCGGCCGTGGCCAGTCGGTGGTCCTCGTAGGTGCGGAAGACCCCGCCGTGCAGCGGACGCGGACGGATGCGCAGCCCGTCGTCGGTCTCGGTGACATCGCCGCCCAGCGC
Organism: Streptomyces sedi; assembly: GCF_006335015.1. GTDB lineage: Bacteria > Actinomycetota > Actinomycetes > Streptomycetales > Streptomycetaceae > Streptomyces > Streptomyces sedi. Next base: position 317,832 of record NZ_VDGT01000003.1, on the reverse strand, counting down.
GTTGATCTCCCTGGTCAACGCGGCCAGCCGGTCCGTCTCGTGCAGCCGCAGATGGCCCACGCCGCGCAGCGTGGACTCGCCGTCTGCGAGGGCGGCGACGGCCGCGATGCCGGGCGTCAGCTCGCCGACCTCGCTGAGGTCCGCGTCGATGCCGCGCACCCGGCCGGTGCCGGTCAGGGTCAGGCCCCGGTCGTCCAGGCGACACTCGCCGCCCATCTCGGTGAAGATCCGCCGCAGCGCGTCGCCCGGCTGCGTCGTGCGGGTCGGCCAGTCGGGAACGGTGACCCGGCCGCCGGTGACCAGCGCTGCGGCAAGGAACGGCTGCGCGTTGGACAGGTCGGGCTCGACCACCAGGTCGCGGCCGAGCAGCGCGCCCGGCGTCACCCGCCAGACGTTGGGCTCGCCGCCCGAGTCCGGCGCGTCCACCTGCGCGCCGGCCCGGCGCAGCATCTCCACGGTCATCCTGATGTGCGGCGTCGACGGCAGCCGCTCCCCGACGTGCCGCACCTCGACGCCCTTGTTGAACCGGGGGGCGGAGAGCAGCAGCGCGCTGACGAACTGCGAGGACGAGGAGGCGTCGACGGTGACCCGCCCGCCGTCCAGCGAGCCGGCGCCGTGCACCGTCATCGGCAGGGCGCCGCGCCCGCCGTCCTCGATCCTGGCGCCCAGCGCGCGCAGCGCCTCGATCACGCCGCGCAGCGGTCGCTCGTGCGAGCGCGGGTCGCCGTCGAAGCGGACCGGGCCCTCGGCGAGCGCGGCCAGCGGCGGCAGGAAGCGCATCACCGTGCCCGCGTTCCCCACGTCGACCGCGGCCGGGGCCTGGGGGTGCGCGGGGATGACCCGCCACGCCTCGCCGCCGCCCCCGTCCGACGCGGAGAGGGCCGAACTGGAGGAGACCGTCTCCTCGATGCCGATGCCGAGCGCGCGCAGCGCCTCCGCCATCAGCAGGGTGTCCCTGGAGCGCAGCGGGCGCCGCAGCCAGCCGGGGTCGGCGGCGAGCGCCGCCAGGATCAGGGCACGGTTGGTGACCGACTTGGAGCCGGGCACCGTCACCGTCGCATCCACCGCGCCGGGGGCGAAAGGCGCGGGCCAGAGGGCCTGGGTCTCGCTGTGGTCGGTCATGAGCCTCACTCTAGTGCGTGACAGTCCGTGATCGCCGGTGTTCAACGGTCGAGCAACCACCCGGCGCCACCGATCAACGACGCCAACGTCACCGCGTGAAACAGAATCAGCCAGAAGAAGGCGGGCGCGTGCGTCAGCCGCGCGAGCTGGTCCGCGTCCGAGTCGCGCGCCTGCCCGCGCCGGCGCTTGGTCTGGAGCTCGAAGACCGGGCGCACGCCCCCCAGTAGCAGGAACCAGACCACGAGATAGGCGAACGCCGCCTGCACGTCCGGTTCGGTGAGCCAGGAGACCAGCAGGAAGAGCGCACAGGTCAGCAGGACGGTGAGCAGCCCGTAGGCGTTGCGCGTCATCACCAGCAACGCCAGCAGCAGCGCGGTCGCGCCCCACAGCAGCGCCGTGATGCGGCCGGCCCCCAGCAGCGCGGCGCCGCCGAGCCCCAGCAGCGAGGGGGCGACATAGCCGGCCGCCGCCGTCAGGATCATTCCGAAGCCGGTGGGTTTGCCCCGGGAGACGGTCAGCCCCGAGGTGTCGGAGTGCAGCTTGATGCCCTCCAGCCGCCGCCCGCTGAGCAGCGCCACCAGACCGTGCCCGCCCTCGTGGGCGATGGTGATGGTGTTCCGCGTCAGCCGCCAGATCCCCCAGGGCACGACCGCCGCCAGCGCGACGAGTGCCGTCCCCACGACCAGCCACATCTCGGGAGCGGGCTGTGTGCCGGTGACCCGGTCCCACAGCTCCTCGATATCAGCGATGTCCATGACTGCCCGATCCTAGGGCTATCCGATGAACGCCTCGTCGGCGCCTGGGGTTGGCAACGACGCGCGGGCCCAGAGGAAACGGTTCGGTCATGTCACGTCCGCTGGGCCACTCGCGGGAGCGTATTCACTCCAATGCCTCACATCTTGGCCGGGACGGCATCGTTTGGCGGAATGTGACCGCACTGCCAGCCGAGGGCGAGGACCGCGACCGATGATGCACGACTCTCGTGGCGCGACCTGGCCGCACGGCACCGACGACATGGGGATCTTCGTTCCCCCCGAGCTACGTCCCGTGGCGGGGGGCTGGGCGTTCGACGACGACACCGCCCGGCTGACCGAGCTGCTCACCTCGGCCGCCGAGGAGGAGACCCCACCCGCGCGCAGCCACCGCAGGGCGCGCGCCCGCTTCTCGCCGCCGGCCGACTCGACGAAGGTGCGCTGGCTGCGCTGGGCCAGCCTGCTGCTGGCGGCGACCACCGCGGTGCTGGTCGCGATGCTCAGCGTGCTGGGCGGGCTGATCAGCTACGCGCCGCTGCGGGACGCGGCGGCCCCCGCCCAGTCGAGCGCGCTCGACGCCTGGTGGCCGCTGCTGGTCTACGGCCCCTGGCTGGTCGCCTCGCTCTCCATCCTCCGCGCGGCCCTGCACCAGCGGACCGCCCGCCACTCGTGGGCGGTCGTGGTCCTCTTCTCCGGGCTCGCCGTCTCCCTCTCGGTCGCCCAGGCGCCGTGGACCGCGGTCGACGTCGCCGTCGCGGCCGTGCCACCGATCTCGGCGCTGATCGCGTTCCACCAGATCGTGCGTCAGATGACCCTCACCAACCCGCCCCGGCACGCGGCCGTTCCCCGCCAGCGCAACCGCAACCACAGGGGCTGAGCGGAGCATCGTTACCCCCGACCCCGGCGCCCCGTCGCGACGGCGCCTCGTCGCGAGGGGGCGGCGAGAACGGCGCGGAGCGAAGTCGCGTGCGGCGCCGGGGCGTTGGCCTGGCCGGATGATCCCACCGTGATCCCGCACCCGGGAACGAGAAAGCCCCCGGCCCGGGTTCTCCCGGGTCGGGGGCCTCGCTTCATGGGGTGAGTGACGGGACTTGAACCCGCGGCCACCTGGACCACAACCAGGTGCTCTACCAGCTGAGCTACACCCACCATGATCGGCTCGGACGGGGTCTCACCGTCCGCCAACCGCTCCACGAGTGTACATGGTCGGGCAGGGTGCTCGCGCGCCCCTTTCCCCCGGCGGCGACCCGGCGGCGACGGTGCTCAGGCCGGCGGCGCGACGTGCCGCGCGGCGATCCTGCGGGCGGTCTCGGAGTCGGGTCCCGGCTGCGGGACGAAGACGGCCTCGCGGTAGTAGCGCAGCTCGGCGATGGACTCCCTGATGTCCGCCAGGGCACGGTGGTTGCCGCTCTTCTCCGGGCTGTTGAAGTAGACCCTGGGGTACCAGCGGCGCGCCAGCTCCTTCACGGAGGAGACGTCGATGACCCGGTAGTGCAGATGGCCCTCCAGGCGCCGCATGTCCCGCGCTAGGAAACCCCGGTCGGTGCCGACCGAGTTCCCGCAGAGCGGGCTCTTGCCGGCCTCGGGCGCGTGCCGGGTGACGTAGTCGAGCACCAGGTCCTCGGCCTCCGCCAGGGTCGTCCCGCCCGCCAGCTCGTCGAGCAGCCCGGAGGCGGTGTGCATGGCGCGCACCACCTCCGGCATCGACTCCAGGGCGGCGTCCGGCGGGCGGATCACCACGTCCACGCCGTCGCCCAGCACGTTCAACTCGGAGTCGGTCACCAGGGCGGCGACCTCGACGAGGGCGTCGTCGGTGAGCGAGAGGCCGGTCATCTCACAGTCGACCCACACCATGCGATCGTTCATGCGACAACCTTACGTCGCGGAACGCGACCGCGACGCTGCGGGCGGCCACCGCGCCCGGGGGCGCGGAGAGCCCGTGCGCGCGGCCCGCCACGGGCCCGCGGACGGCGCCCCACCCCCGCGCCGCCGCCCGCTCCTCCCGTGGCCTGCGGCTACCGCTCGGGCCTCGGCCGCTGCGCCGGAACGCGGGGCGTGAAGCCGTCGACCATCTGCTTGGCCCGGCCGGAGCCGTCCTGCTGCCGGGCGCGGTAGGCCGCCCGGTAGGCGGCCGGCGAGGCCCCCAACTGGCGCCTGAAGTGACCGCGCAACGCCACCGGGCTGCGGAACCCGCACCGCCCGGCGACCTCGTCCACCGAGTAGTCGGAGACCTCAAGCAGCCGCTGCGCCTGGAGCACCCGCTGGGTGATCAGCCACTGGAGCGGCGCGCTGCCGGTGAGCGAGCGGAACCTGCGGTCGAACGTCCTGCGGCTCATGTAGGCGCGGGCCGCGAGCGTCTCCACGTCGAACTGCTCGTGGAGGTGCTCCAGCGCCCAGGCCACCACCTCGGCCAGCGGGTCGGCGCCGATGTCCTCTGGTAAAGACCGGTCCAGATGTCGATGCTGGCCGGCTTCGGTGCCGTTGCCCCTGCGGGGCGGGAGCACCAGTCGACGAGCCAGGGCCGCGGCCGCTTCCGGGCCGTGGTCCTGCCGGACTATGTGGAGGCAGAGGTCGATGCCCGCCGCGGTGCCCGCCGAGGTGAGGATGTCGCCGTCGTCGACGAACAACTCCCTGGGGTCCACGTGCACCGAGGGGTAGCGCTTGGCGAGCGTCGGCGCGTACATCCAGTGCGTGGTCGCCGGGCGGCCGTCGAGCAGCCCTGCCGCGCCCAGGGCGAACGCCCCCGTGCACAGGCCGACGATCCTCGCGCCCTCGGTGTGCGCCCGGCGCAGCGCGGCGAGCGCCGCCGGCGGTGGCGGTCCCGTGATGGACCGCCAGGCCGGCACGATCACCGTGCCTGCGCGCGCCACGGCGCCCAGTCCGTAGGGCGCCCGCAGCTCAAGACCGGCCGTGGTGCGCAGCGGCCCGTCCTCACCGGCGCAGGCCAGCAGGCGGTAGCGCGGCACCCCGGCGTCCTGGCGGTCGACGCCGAAGACGGACAACGGGATGGAGCTTTCGAACATGGGACTGCCGCTGAACAACAGCACCGCGACGACTTCGCGGCGGCGTCGGGCAGCCAGCTTGGCAGCGGGCTCGGGGCCGTGCGTTGGGTCCTGGCTCATGCTCCTCAGTTCCCTCGGTCGTCGCATCCTCTCGGTCCTGCACGTTTCCCCCGACGTGTTTGCCAAGATCGAATCTACTGTGTCAGGCGAGGTCGGCGGGACAAGTTCATCACTCGGCGCTAAATCGACATGACAACGTGGCGCGAAGCATTCGATCAGGAAGCGTTTCACGTGGCGGCAGTTGGGGGAAGTGCGCCTCCACCTCCGAGCGGCCCCCCATGAGGGCAGCAGCGCTGGAAGGGCCCATCCACCGGCCGTGCGCGGGGTGTTGAAGAGGTGGATGAGCAAGGTGAGGCGGTCGTGCGGAAGTTGGCTGAAAATAAAAGCCGTCAGCAAGACCTTCAGACCGCGCGCCGGGCGCACGCCGGGGGCGCTCACACCCCGGCCGCGCCGCAACCCCTCGGGCACAGTGAGTGATCATGTCCAGAACAGGAGCACCCATGCGCCGCCTCCTCCCCGTTCGTCCGCTCGGCGGCGCCCCGGTCACGGAGCGCCAACGAAGGCTCCGGAAAGTGTCCGAAAGCGTTGCCTGGGCGACTGCGGATGCGGCATCCTGCACGGTCCCGGCCACGGGACCGGTTTCCAGGGTTGTACACACCATCTCTGGGAACTAGGTACCTGAACGCCGTACTCTGGAGGTGGAACCGGTGACAAAATGGAGTACCCTCCCCCTTCTCCACACGCTCCGACCCCATCTCCCCCATACTCCCGAGGTCTCCTCACTGACCCACCGTTGAGGCTCCGATGGCTGGATACGAGTTCCCCGAACCAGCGGACCGCAGGCGCGTCGCCGAACCGGCCGACGTCCCCGCCCCGGCGACCGAGGACCACGCGGCGCGTGATCCCGCGTTCCAGCACGGCGTGGTGGTCGGTTTCGACGGCTCCACGTCCAGCGAGCGCGCGCTGGCGTACGCCGCCGGCCTCGCGCAGCGCTCCCAGGCGGGCCTGATCATCGTCCATGTGGCCAACCGGCTCCCCACCACGGTCTGGGCCGGCTGCGAGCCGCCCGCGCTGGTGGACGTCCCCGACCACCGCACCGAGGTGCTGGGCCTTGAGCTGTCCTGCGCCGAGCACCTCTCCGAGCTTCCCTGGGTGCTGCTGGAGCGCGGCGGCGACATCTGCCACGAGCTGGAGGAGGTCGGGCGCGAGTACGCGGCCAACGCGATCGTGGTCGGCACCACGCACGGCCTGCTGAGCCGGATCTTCGGCTCGGTCTCCGGCCGGCTGGCGCGCCGGGCGCAGCGCCCGGTGATCGTCATCCCGTGAGCCCGCCCGCGTACAGATGGTGAAGGCGGCGGACCGCCGGTGAACGCCCCCGCACGGGCGGCGGTCACGTGCGACGGGCGCGGGCGTAGCGTCGTGCTCCCCCACACGCGCCCGCTCACCACCGCCTATGCGAGGACGACGCACCATGCCCGCTCAACCCCCGACGCTCATCGACCGCGCCGGTCGCCGCTACCCCGTGGACCGGCCCCGTTGGCGCGGTGACGACGGCTCGCCGCTGATGCCGGAGCCGCTGCCGGGGATCACCCGCCGGGAGATCGACACCGCGGTCAACTCCCAGTGGCGCTACCGCGCCGCCCTTCCGCTGCCCGAGGCCGAGCCGGTCACTCTCGGCGAGGGGCGCACCCCGCTGCTGGAGCGGGAGTGGGCGGGGCTGCGGGTGGCCGTCAAGCCCGAGTCGACGAACCCGACCGGCAGCTTCAAGGACCGGGGCGTCTCCGTGATGGTCAGCGCGCTGCGCCACCAGGGCGTCACGCGACTGCTGGAGGACTCCAGCGGCAACGGCGGCTCGTCCGTCGCCGCGTACAGCGCCGCCGCGGGGATCGGGGCCACGATCATCGCCCCGGTCACCACCTCCGCCTCGAAGATCGTGCAGAGCCGGCTGCACGGAGCCGAGGTCGAGCTGGTTCCGGGCACCCGACAGGAGGTCGCCGACGAGGCGGTGCGCCGGGCGGAGGGGCTCTTCTACGCCAGCCACAACTGGCACCCCCAGTTCCTCCAGGGCACCAAGCTGCTCGCCTACGAGATCTGGGAGGACCTGGGCTTCACCGCGCCCTCGGTCGTTCTGGTGCCGGCCGGGGCCGGCAGCCTGGTGCTGGGCTGCGCCCTCGGCTTCGCGGAGCTGCGGAACGCGGGCGAGATCGACCGGGTGCCGCGCGTCCTGATCAGCCAGCCCGAGCGCTGCGCGCCCCTGGCCCGCGCCCTCGCCGCCGGCGCGGAGGCGGTCGAGGCCGCCGACTGGCGGCGCACGCTCGCCGAGGGAACGGCCATCGCCCAGCCGGTCCGCGACCGCGAGGTGCTGCGGGCCATCCGGGACACCGGCGGGGCGGCCACCTCGGTTCCGGAGGACGAACTGTTGCCGGCCGTGCGGGAGTTGGCCGCCGGCGGGTTGTTCGTCGAGCCGACGAGCGCCCAGGTGCTGCCGGCGTTGCGCCGCTTCCGCGAGGCGGGTGTGGTCGGCCCGGAGGACACGGTGGTGACGGTGCTGACCGGCTCGGGGCTGAAGGCCGCGTCCGTCCTCAGCGGGCTGCTCGACGGGCGGGCGGGCTGAGCGGTCCGACCCGGCCCTTGTCTCGCCTGGCGAGACGGTGGTGAGACGGTGGGGCCAATCCCCACTGACCATTCACCAAATTCCCCGGGTGTCGGACGTGGATTGTGCGTTTGTGATGGGCATAAAACTCACACCAGCTCCGCCAGCCGCTTCCGTGCGGCCGGCGGACCGGAAGGCTCGGGCCGACGGCCGGGAGGTGACGGACCCGGCTGCGGCCTTCCCCTGCCGGCGTAATGGGCGACGCCGGCAACCTGGGGCGGCCCCCGGGGTTGCGTTTGGTGGCACGCACTCCCCCGGGGGCCGCCGCCTATCCCTCCGGGGGTGGGTCAGCCGACCACCCACCGGGCCGGCGCGGCACCGCTGTCGCCCTTGCCCCGCCACGGATGCACACCGCGACCGGGGGCGCGAGGAACCGCGCGAGCAACCACCCACCTGGCCGGCGCGGCACCGCTGTCGCCCTTGCCCCGCCACCGATGCACCGCGCAGTTCCCCGCGCCCCTCACGGGGCACCTGACCGCGAACCCCCACCACGACCAGGGGCGCGAGGAACCGCGCGAGCAACCACCCACCGGGCCGAGGACGACACCCCGCCCAAGCCACGCACGTGAGCAGTCGCCCCCGACATCACTCCACCGTGACGGACTTCGCCAGGTTCCGCGGCTTGTCGATGTCCCGTCCCAACGCCAACGCCGTGTGATACGCGAGGAGTTGCAACGGAATCCCCATCAGCACCGGGTCCAGCTCCGGCTCGTTGCGCGGGACGACCAGCGTCTCGTCGGCCTTCGGCTGCTCCTCGTGGGCGACGGCCAGGATACGGCCGCTGCGCGCCTTGATCTCCTCCAGCGTGGCGCGGTTCTTCTCCAGCAGCTCGTCGTCGGGGATGATCGCGACCGTCGGGACGGCAGGCTCGATCAGCGCCAGCGGGCCGTGCTTCAGCTCGGAGGCCGGGTACGCCTCGGCATGGATGTAGGAGACCTCCTTCAGCTTCAGCGAGGCCTCCTTGGCCACCGGGAAGCCCCGCACCCGGCCGACGAACATCATGCTCCTGGCGTCGGCGAAGTCCTTCGCGAGCTGGGCGATCCGGTCCTCCTCGCGCAGGATCTCCGCGATCTGCGCCGGCAGCCGCCGCAGCCCCTCGATGATCCGGCGGCCGTCCGCGACCGACAGGTCCCTGATCCGGCCCAGGTGCAGCGCCAGCAGGGCGAACGCGACGGCCGTGTTGGTGAAGCACTTGGTGGAAACGACGCAGACCTCGGGCCCCGCGTGGACGTAGACGCCTCCGTCGGTCTCCCTGGCGATGGCGGAGCCGACGACGTTGACCACCCCGAGCACCATCGCGCCCTTGCGCTTCAGCTCCTGGACGGCGGCGAGGGTGTCGTAGGTCTCGCCCGACTGGCTGGTCGCGATGTAGAGGGTGTCCGGGTCGACCACCGCGTTGCGGTAGCGGAACTCGCTGGCCGGCTCGGCGTCGGCCGGGATGCGGGCCAGCTCCTCGATCATCTGGGCGCCGATCTGGCCGGCGTGGTAGGCGGAACCGCAGCCGAGGATCTTGACCCGGCGCACGCCGCGCGCGGCCCTGGCATCGAGGTTGAGCCCGCCGAGGCGGACCGTCGCGAAGCGGTCGTCGATCCGGCCGCGCAGCACGCGGTCCACGGCGTCGGGCTGCTCGGCGATCTCCTTGTGCATGTAGGTGTCGTGGCCACCCATGTCGTAGCTCTCCGCCTCCCACTCCACCGTGGTCGGCGCCGCCGCGGTGCGGCTGCCGTCGGTGGTGTAGGTGCGGTAGTCGTCGGCCTTGAGGGTGGCCATCTCGCCGTCGTCCAGGGTGATGACCTGGCGGGTGTGGCTGACCAGCGCCGCCACGTCGGAGGCGACGAACATCTCCTTCTCGCCGATGCCGAGCACCACGGGCGAGCCGTTGCGGGCGACGACGATCCGGTCGGGGAAGGCGGCGTGCAGCACGGCGATGCCGTAGGTGCCCTCGACGTAGCGCAGCGCCTCGCGGACCTTCTCCTCCAGGGTGTCGGCCTGGGCGCGGGCGATCAGGTGGGCGAGCACCTCGGTGTCGGTCTCGGAGGCCAGCGCGATGCCGTCGGCCGACAGCTTGGCGCGCAGTTCCGCCGAGTTGTCGATAATGCCGTTGTGGACGACGGCGACCTCGCCCGCGCCGTCCAGGTGCGGGTGGGCGTTGTCGTCGGTGGGCGCGCCGTGGGTGGCCCAGCGGGTGTGGGCGATGCCGCCGCTCCCCGCGAACCGGGCCGGGATGCGTTCCTCCAGGTCACGGACGCGGCCGGCGGCCTTGACCGTCTTCAGGCCGCCGTTCTTGCCGCTGCTGTGAATGGCGACGCCGGCGGAGTCGTACCCTCGGTATTCGAGCCGCTGCAACCCCTCCAGCAGGAGCGGGGCGACATCTCGTTTCCCGATGTATCCGACGATTCCGCACATGCTGGTTCCTCCTGCTGTCGTGACTCCGGCTGCCCGTGTCCCCCGTCGTCGCCGGGGCGTGGTTGACGGCCGTTCGTCATCCGTAGACGATCCGGCGCAGCTGCCGCAGCGAGAGCGCCGGCGGGGCCACCGCGCGGTGCGGGAGCTCCTCCGCGACGCGTTCGAAGATCGCCTCGTTGGTCAGGCCCCTGGCGCGTAGCTCCCGGTGCCGCCGCCGAACGAACTCCTCGGTGGTCTCGTCGAAATACGCCAGCACATCGAGGACCACGCGGGCGGCTTCGCCACGCCCGAGGGGCGTGCTGCGCACCAGGTGGTCCACGAGGTCCTCGTGGGGTGATCGACGTTCGGGCACCCCTCGATACTGCGGAGCGGGGGAGGCTTTCGCAACATTCCTGCCCGATATCGGGCACGGACGTGTCGTAAGTCGCTCGAAAGCCCGCTAGAGCCGGTCGATCATGGCCTTCTTGGCGGCGGCGAACTCCTCGTCGGTGAGCACCCCCGAACGGTGCAACTCCCCGAGCTCGCGCAGCCGCCGCAGGATCGTGTCCTGGTCGGCGCCCTCGCCCGCCGGCAGCGCGGCGGCGGCCGGCGGCTTGGCCAGCGAGGGGCCGGCCGGAACGCCGGAGGGGTGCGGCAGCCGGGCCAGCACGGCGGCGGTCAGCAACGCGGACTCCGCGATGTCCTTGGCCATGCGCAACCCCCACAGCACCACGGTGTTGGGGTCGTGCGTCGGCTTCACCGAGGCCGGGGCCACGCCCTTGGGGCGGAAGCGCACGAAGCCGTTCTCCCAGCCGACCGGCGGGGCCCACTGGATCTCGGCCAGGTCGTCGAGGGCGAGCGCGCGCGGCCCCGCGCTCTTCTTGCTCTCCTCGGCGCCCCATCCCCAGGTGATCCGCAGCTGCTCCCCGTCGAAGGTCACCTCGCCGTCGGAGCCGTGCAGCGTCAACGGAACGCCGGGGCCCGGCAGCAGATAGCGGTCGCAGGGCCCGCTGGCCACCTGTTCGAGCAGCAGCGCGTTGCGAATCTCGTCGACCAGGTACTCCGCGACGCCGGAACGGTCACGCGCCACCTCCAGCTGGTACGGGTCGGCCGCGTCGGGCAGCCGCCCCCCGGTCGCCTGGACCAGCGGGTCGGCGCCGTCCCGCAGCCGCAGCCGCAGCCGTCCGCTCTTGCGCCCGGACTCGTGGGAGACCGAGGCGACCGCTTCGAGCGGTACCCGCACCTCGCCGAACGAGGAACGCAGCAGATGGACGCCCTTGCCGTGGCCGGGGACGATGCGGAGCGCGTCGCCCTCGAAGTACCACGCGCCGGACGGTTGACTGATCTCTGCCATGGCGACCATGTCCCGATTCTTCCAGTCGGGGCCGCCCCGCGGGGCAGGGGTGAGCCAACGGGGGCGCGCACCCGGCACGTTGACCCCGCCCCGCGGAACGGTCAGGCCCCCCTGAGGTGGCGCGCGATCAACATGCGCTGTACCTCGCTGGTGCCCTCGCCGATCTCCAGAATCTTGGCGTCCCGCCACATCCGGGCGACCGGGTACTCGTTCATGAAGCCGTAGCCGCCGTGGATCTGGGTGGCCTCGCGGGCGTTGGTCACCGCGTTCTCCGAGGCGTGCAGCTTGGCCATGGCCGCCTCGGTCTTGAACGGCTCGCCGGCCACCAGCCGGGACGCCGCGTCGCGCCAGGCGATCCGCGAGGTGTACGCCCGGGTCGCCATGTCGGCCAGCTTGAACTCGATCGCCTGGTTCTCCCCGATCGGCCGGCCGAAGGCGACCCGTTCGCCGGCGTAGCGCACCGACTCGTCGACACAGCCCTGGGCGAGCCCCGTGGCCAGCGCGGCGATCGCGATCCGCCCCTCGTCGAGGATGCTCAGGAACTGGGCGTAGCCCCGCCCCTCCGCGCCCAGCAGATGGCTCTCGGGGACCCGCACGTCGGAGAAGGACAGCTCGTGGGTGTCGGAGGCGTTCCACCCCACCTTGGAGTAGCCGGGCGCGACGGTCAGCCCCGGGGTGCCGGAGGGCACGATGACGGTGGAGATCAGCGGGGCGCCGTCCGGCTTGCGCCCGGTGACGGCCGTCGCCGTGATCAGGCCGGTGATGTCGGTGCCCGAGTTGGTGATGAAGCTCTTGGTGCCGTTGATCACCCACTCCCCGCCGTCCCGCACGGCCGTGGTGCGGGTGCCGGAGGCGTCCGAGCCGCACTCCGGCTCGGTCAGCCCGAACGCCCCCAGTGACTCGCCCGAGCAGAGCGCCGGCAGCCAGCGGCGGCGCTGCTCCTCGGTGCCGAAGCGGAAGATCGGCATGGCGCCCAGCGAGACGCCGGCCTCCAGGGTGATCGCCACCGACGAGTCGACCCTGGCCAGCTCCTCGATCGCCAGGCACAGCGCGAGGTAGTCGCCGCCCATCCCGCCGTACTCCTCGGGGAACGGCAGCCCGAAGAGCCCCATCCGCGCCATCTCGCGGACGATGTCGTAGGGGAACTCGTGGCGCTCGTAGAACGCGCCGATCTTGGGCGCGACCACGTCGTGCGCGAACGCCTCGACGGTGCGGCGCAGCTGCTCGTGCTCGGGGCTGAGGCGGTGGTCCAGGGGCATGGGTGGCTCCTTCGTGGGGCTTCTCTGGGCTCCTCGGTGCCCCTCAGGTCTCCTCGTGGGAGTCGGGGGGCTCCTCGCCGGCGGACGCGGTCAGCGCGGTGACCGTACGGGAGGGGCTGGGGCGACCGAGCCGCCCGGCGAGCCAGCGGCTCGTGGCGACCAGCGCGTCGAGGTCGACGCCGGTCTCCACGCCGAGCCCGTCGAGCATCCACAGCAGGTCCTCGGTGGCGAGGTTGCCGGTGGCGCTGCCGGCGAACGGGCAGCCGCCGAGGCCGCCGGCGGAGGCGTCGACGGTGGTGACGCCGTGCTGGAGGGCGGTCAGGGTGTTGGCCAGGGCCTGCCCGTAGGTGTCGTGGAAGTGGACGGCGAGCCGGTCGGCGGCCAGCCCGGCGGCGTCGAGCGCGCCCAGCACGTCGACCACCTGCCCCGGGGTGGCGACCCCGATGGTGTCGCCGAGGCTCAGCTCACCGCAGCCCAACTCGGCGAGTTTGCCGGCGACCTCGGCCACCCGCGCGGGCGGGACGGCGCCCTCCCACGGGTCGCCGAAGCACATCGACAGATAGCCGCGCACCGGGACGCCGGCCGCGTTCGCCCTGGCCACCACCGGCGCGAACATGGCCAGCGACTCCTCGACGGTGCGGTTGAGGTTGGCCCGCGCGAAGGACTCGGTGACGGAGGCGAAGACGGCGACCTCGCGGGCGCCCAGCTCCAGGGCGCGGTCGAGCCCCCGCTCGTTGGGCACCAGCACGGGCAGCCGCGCCGGCAAGTCGCTGACCAGGGGGAACAGCTCGCCGGCGTCCGCGAGTTGGGGCACCCAGCGCGGGTGGACGAAGCTGGTGACCTCGACGGTGTCCAGCCCCGCGGCGACCAGTCGGCGCACCAGCTCGGCCTTGACCTCGACGGGAACCACCGCCGACTCGTTCTGCAGGCCGTCGCGCGGGCCCACCTCGTGGACGCGGACCCGGCGGGGCAACGTGCCGAGCGTCATCGTTCCCCCCCGGGGGCCCCGGCGGTGACCGCGGTCACCGTCGCCAGCGTCTGGTCCATGGCGACCGTGTCGCCGACGGTGACCTCCAGGGCCGTGACCGTGCCGTCGTGCGGCGCGGTGATCGGGTGTTCCATCTTCATCGCCTCCACCACCAGCAGGCTCTGACCGGCCGTCACCGCCTCGCCGACGGCCGCCTTGACCACCGTGACGGTGCCGGGCATGGGCGCGGTCAACGACTCGCCGCCGGCGCCCCCGGCCGTGGCGCGTGAGGCCACCGGGTCGTGGTCGAGCAGCCGCCAGGAGCCGCCGTCCAGGCCGAGCCAGCGCCCGCCCGGCACGGGGGCGTGCGTGAAGGTCAACACGCGCCCGTCGTACTCCACGCGCGCCTCGTGCGCGCCGGCGCCCACCAGCCTGGCCGGCGTCCGTTCCCCCTCGCCGATCCGCACGGAGTCCCCGGGCGCGCCCGTCACCCACACGGTGACCGGCTCGGCGCCGCCGGCGCGCAGCCGGTGCGGGGTGGCCGCCGGCGCGCCGCCCAGCCGCCAGCCGGAGGGCGCGTCGAACGGGTCGACCCAGCCGGCCGCCCCGGCCGCCGGCGTCCGCGCCGCCTGGCGCAGCAGCGCGGCGGCGGCGTACACCTCCTCGGGAACGGCGCCCGGCAGCAGGTCGGCCGCGTCGGCGTCGACCAGCCCGGTGTGCAGCGCGCCGGACCTGACCTCCGGATGATCCAACAGGGCCCGCAGAAACGCCGTGTTGGTCTCCACGCCGAGGACCGTGGTGCGCCGCAGGGCCGCCCGCAGCCGGCGCAGCGCGGTGGGGCGGTCGGGCCCGTGCGCGACGACCTTGGCCAGCAGCGGATCGTAGTGCGCGCCGACCTCGGTGCCGGTGGCGATCCCGGAGTCCACCCGGACGCCCTCGCCGGCCGGCTCCTCGACCAGCAGCAGCGGCCCGGAGGAGGGCAGAAAGTCCACCCGTCGTTCCTCGCCCACCCCGCTGATCCTGGCGGTCTCGGCGCAGATCCGGGCCTCGACGGCGTGGCCGGCGAGGGAGATCTCGTCCTGGGCGAACGGCAGCCTCTCGCCGGCGGCGACCCGCAGCTGCCACTCGACCAGGTCGAGCCCGGTCACCAGCTCGGTCACCGGGTGCTCCACCTGGAGCCTGGTGTTCATCTCCATGAAGTAGTGCTCGCCGCCGGTCCCGTGACCCGCCACGATGAACTCCACCGTGCCGGCGCCCCGGTACCCGCACGCCTCGGCGGCCCGCACGGCGGCCCGGCCCATCGCCTCCCTGGTCGCCTCGTCCAGCAGCGGGCTGGGCGCCTCCTCGACGATCTTCTGGTGGCGGCGTTGCAGCGAGCACTCGCGCTCGCCGAGGTGCAGCACCCGGCCGGAGCCGTCGGCCAGCACCTGGACCTCGATGTGGCGCGGCCGGTCGATCCACCGTTCGACCAGCAGGGTGTCGTCGCCGAACGCGGAGCGGGCGGTGCGTCGGGCCCCCTCGATCTCCTCGGCCAGCAGCGCGGCGTCGCGGACCAGCCGCATCCCCTTGCCGCCGCCGCCAGCCGACGGCTTGAGCAGCACCGGCATCCCCAACTCGCGTGCCACCGCGAGCAGATCGTCGCCGTGCCCGCCGGGCACCACGGGAACGCCGGCCGCGGAGACGGCCTCCTTGGCGCGGATCTTGTCGCCCATCACCTCGATCGCCTCGGCGGGCGGCCCCACGAAGGCGAGCCCGGCGCCCGTGACGGCCCGGGCGAAGGCCGCGTTCTCCGCGAGAAAGCCGTACCCGGGGTGCACGGCCCCGGCCCCGGTGCGCGCGGCGGCCTCCAGCAGCCGTTCGACGTGCAGATAGCTGTCGACGGCCGGCGCCGGGCCGAGCCGCACCGCCACGTCGGCCTCGGCGACGTGGCGGGCGCCGGCGTCGGCGTCGCTGTGCACGGCGACCGAGGTGAGGCCGAGGCGGCGCAGGGTGCGGATGATCCGCACCGCGATCTCGCCCCGGTTGGCGACCAGCACCGTGTCGAAGTCGGTGCGCTGGCTGTCCGTTCGGCTCATCGGCTGCCCCTCACATCCGGAAGACGCCGAAGCCGGCGTCGCTCAACGGCGCGTTGGCGCAGGCGGTCAGCGCCAGCCCCAGCACGGTCCGGGTCTCCAACGGGTCGATCACGCCGTCGTCCCAGAGGCGGGCGGTCGCGTAGTAGGCGTCGCCCTGCGCCTCGTAGCGCTCCCTGATCGGCGCGCGGAACGCCGCCTCGTCCTCCCCCGACCACTCCTCGCCCGCGGCGGCCAGCTGGTCGCGCTTGACGGTGGCCAGCACGGAGGCGGCCTGCTCGCCGCCCATCACGGAGATCTTGGCGCCCGGCCACATCCACAGGAAACGCGGCGAGTAGGCCCGGCCGCACATCGAGTAGTTCCCCGCGCCGTAGGAGCCGCCGATGACCACCGTCAGCTTCGGGACCCTGGCGCAGGCCACGGCGGTGACCATCTTGGCGCCGTGCTTGGCGATGCCGCCCGCCTCGTAGGCCCGGCCGACCATGAAGCCGGCGATGTTCTGGAGGAAGAGCAGCGGGATGCCGCGCTGGTCGCAGAGCTGCACGAAGTGCGCGCCCTTCTGCGCCGACTCGGAGAAGAGAATGCCGTTGTTGGCCACCACGCCCACCGGGTGGCCGTGCAGCCGGGCGAAGCCGGTGACCAGGGTCTGGCCGAACTCGGCCTTGAACTCCTGGAACCGCGAGCCGTCCACCAGCCGCGCGATCACCTCCCGCACGTCGTAGGGGGTGCGGGGGTCGGCCGGCACCGCGCCGTAGAGGCCGGCCGGGTCCAGCGCCGGCGGCTCGACGGGCTCCACCGACCAGGGCAGCGGGCCCCTGGCGGGCAGGGTGTCGACGATGGTGCGCACGATGCGCAGCGCGTGGGCGTCGTCCTCCGCCAGATGGTCGGTCACGCCGGAGGCGCGGGAGTGCACCTCGCCGCCGCCCAGCTCCTCGGCGGTGACCTCCTCGCCGGTCGCGGCCTTCACCAGCGGCGGGCCGCCGAGGAAGATCGTGCCCTGGCCGCGCACGATCACGGCCTCGTCGCTCATCGCCGGCACATAGGCGCCCCCCGCGGTACAGGAACCGAGCACGGCGGCGATCTGCGGGATGCCCTCGGCGGACATCCGGGCCTGGTGGTAGAAGATCCGGCCGAAGTGGTCCCGGTCGGGGAAGACCTCGTCCTGCATCGGCAGGAAGGCGCCCCCCGAGTCCACCAGGTAGACGCAGGGCAGCCGGTTCTCCAGAGCCACCTCCTGGGCGCGCAGGTGCTTCTTGACCGTCAGCGGGTAGTAGGTGCCGCCCTTCACCGTCGCGTCGTTGGCGACGATCATCACCTCGCGACCGCTGACCCGGCCGATGCCGGCGATCACGCCCGCGGCCGGCGCCTGCCCCTCGTAGAGCCCTTCGGCGGCCAGCGGGGCCAGTTCGAGGAAGGGCGAGCCCGGGTCCAGAAGGGTGTCCACCCGGTCGCGCGGCAGCAGCTTGCCCCGCGCGAGATGGCGCGCACGTGCCCGCTCGCCGCCGCCGAGGCGGGCGACCGCCAGCTTCTCGCGGAGCCGGGCGGCGCGTTCCCGGTGCACCGCCTCGTGCGCCTGGTACGCCTCCGAGGCGGGATCAACGGTGCTGCTGAGCGTCGGTGCCTGCCGCATACCGGTCAGGTTAACGGGCGCTAACCACCGTGTCTACAATACCTTTATGAGCGAGCAGCACGCTTCGTCCGGTTCCTCGACCTCCACGCGGCTCGCGCGCCGCGAGCAGATTCTGCGGGAGGCGTCGAGGCTGTTCGCCGCGCACGGCTTCCACGGCGTGGGCGTCGACGAGATAGGCGCCGCCGTCGGCATCAGCGGCCCGGCGCTCTACCGGCACTTCGCCGGCAAGGACGCCATGCTCACCGAGTTGCTGGTCGGCATCTCCACCCGGCTGCGGGACGGCGGCCGGCAGCGGGTCGCCGAGGCGGAGGCGGCCGGCGAACCGCCGCGCGCCGCACTGGACGCGCTGGTCGCCGGGCACATCGACTTCGCCCTCGACGACCGCGACCTGATCACCCTCCACGACCGGGAGCTGGACCGGCTGCGCGAGGACGACCGCCGCCAGGTGCGCCAGCTCCAGCGGCAGTATCTGGAGCTGTGGGTCGAGGTGGTGCGCGGCGTCTACCCCGCGCTCCCGCCCGCGCGCGCCCGCGCCTGTGTGCACGCCGTCTTCGGGCTGCTCAACGCCACCCGCCGCCTCTCCCGCCCCACCGCGCTGCCCGACCGCGACGAGACGGCCGGGCTGCTGCACCGCATGGCCCTGGGCGCCTTCGCCGCGGCCGACGCCGAGCGGGCCCGTTGAACGCGCCCCCGCGCGCCGTCGTACGCGCGGTGGGGCGCGCCCGTCACCGGACACGCCCCACCGTCTGAAGGCGCGCCACGTCCGGCGCCCTCAGGCCCTCAACTCCCGCGTCAGGCCGTCAACTCCTGCGCCAACGCGTCCCGCAACCGCGCCGCCCGCTCGGCCACCTCGGCCGGACCCAGCTCGATCGCCCGGGCGCACCACGCGTCCCCCTCGGTCAGGTCGCCGCGCCGGGACGCCAACAGCGCCAGCCGCAGCGCCGCCCGGCCGTGCCCGGCCTCGGCCGCGCGCCGCCACCACAGCGCCGCCTCCGGCTCGCTGCCCTCACGGGCCAGCAGCAGCCCCAGGTTGAACGCGCCGTTGCGGCTGCCGGCCTCCGCCGACTCCCGGTACCAACGAGCCGCCGTCACCACGTCGTCCCTGGCCGCCGCGCACATCCCCAGACGCACCTGCGCCCGACGGTGGCCCTGCTCGGCCGCCCGCTCGTACCAGTGCTCGCACTCCATGGGCTCGGCACCCTGCTCCGGGGCGCCGTCGATCCGCTCCAGCAGCACCGCCAGCCGGAAGGCGCCCTCGACGCTGCCGCCCTCGGCCGCCTGCTGCAGCCACTTCCGCGCGCGCCCCAGCTCGGTGCCGCCGGCCGTCGACCGCAGCAGCCCGACGGCCAGCTGCAGCGCCGCCTCGGCGTGCCCGGCCTCGGCCGCCCTGCGGTACCACCGCCCGGCGGCCTCCTCCTGGTCGCGCCCCGCGTAGAGGATGCCGAGGTTGAACGCGGCGTCCACACTGCCCGCCTCGGCCGCCTTCGAGAACCACGGCTCGGCGCCGTCCGCGTCGCCCCGCTGCAACAGCAGCACGGCGAGCGCGTTGGCCGCCTCGCGGTGGCCCGCGTAGGCCGCCCTCCGGTACCACTGCTCGGCCTGGGCCGTGCGCCCCTGACCGGCGCTCAGCAGCGCCAGGTTGAACGCGCCGTTGATGTCCCCGGCCTCGACCGCGGCCCGGTACCAGCGCTGCGCCTCCTGCCGCTGGCCGCGCCGCGCGTACAGCGCGCCCAGGGCGTTGGCCGCGGGCCCCTCGCCCGCCTGGGCCGCCACCCGCCACCAGGTCTCGGCGCCGTCCTCGTCACCCGAGTCGTTCAGCAGGAAGCCCAACGCGCTGGCCGCCCGCGCCTCGCCGGACTCGGCCGCCTCCAGGTACCAGCGCCCCGCCTCCGCGCTCTCGCCGCGCCGCTCCAGCAGCGCGCCTAGCCGCAGCGCGGCCCGCCGGTGCCCGCGCGCCGCCGCCTGCCGGAACCACGGCTCGCCGGCCGCCTCCTCGGCCTCGGCCAGCAGACAGCCGTACCGGTAGGCGCCCTCCCGGTGGCCGCCCTCGGCCGCCGCCAGGAACCAGCGCGCCGCCTCGGCGTTGCCCCTGTGGTCCAGCAGGTCGCCCAGCGCGAAGGCGCCCGAGGCGTGCCCGGACTCCGCCGCCTGGCGCAGCCAGAACTCGGCCGTCACCTCGTCACCGCGCTCGCGGCAGTACCGTCCCAGCGCGTGCGCGGCCGGCGCCGAGCCCGCCACCGCCGCGATCCGCCACCACTCCGCCGCCTCGTGGGCACGCCCCGACTGGTGCAGCAGTACGCCCAGATTGTTGGCGGCCGACCGCTCGCCATCCACCGCCGCCTCCCGCAACGGCGCCTCCGCCCCGTCCAGGTCGCCAAGCCGCAGCAGCCGCGCGCCCTCCTGAGCGGCGGCTCGACTGCTCTCGAACCCGGCCTTGTCCCCCATAAGGTCCATAGTCGCACCACCCGAAACCTGCGTACACCTGGTATACCGCGCCCCGTGAAGTCACTTCGACGTTTTGTCGACTTCCCGATATGGATACACCCAAACACCGTCGCCGGTGGGGAGTTATCGAGATTCGTCACGCAGTATGGCCCCTGCCACCGACAATCAGGGCCGGCACTACACCTGTACGAACGCCGAACAGCGCCCCGGGGTTGACGTTCCCCCCACCCGCGGCTCCCATCCCTCCCGTCCGCACCTCGGACCACCGCCGTCACGACGCATCCGGGATGCACGGTGCGTGACGACAGCGAAGTAGGCCGGAAAACGCCGGGGCCCGGCGCCGTCACACGGCACCGGGCCCCACGGGACGAACTCCCCGAGGACGCGTTCAACGTCCCTTATCGGACTAGGAGTTGGCGTCGGGTGACGACTCCTCGTCGGGCGGGGTCTCCTCCTCCTCGTTGCGTGCCGGGTCCTGGCCGCCCAGCTGGTCCAGAGCCTCCTCCAGACGCGCCTGGGCCTCGCCGAAGGCCTCCCAGTCGCCGTTCTGGAGCGCCTGCTCGCTGTCCTCCCAGGCCTGCTGGGCCTCCTCGATGGACTCCTGAACGGTCGCCTCGCCGTCCGGCGGCGGCTCCTCCTCACCCTCTTCCGGGGGTGGTGTCTCCTCCGGTTCCTCACCGGATTCGGTGACCCCGAAGACGACGTCCAACGCGTCCTCAAGAGTGTCCTCGAAGGCGGTGGTCTCGCCGTAGGTCACCAGAACGCGCCGCAGCAGCGGGTAGTTGGTGCCCGCACCACGCACGTAGACCGGCTCGACGTAGAGCAGACCGCCCTCCAGTGGCACGGTCAGCAGGTTGCCGTACTCCACCTCGGAATCGCCTCTGGAGAGCAGGTTGATGCTCTCGGCGATCTCCGGATCGGAGTTGAACCGGCTCTGCACCTGCTGTGGACCCCAGACCGTCGTGTTGGACGGCAGGGTCAGGATTCTCATCTTGCCGTAGTCGTCGCTTCTCGCGTCCGCCTCGACCGCCATGTACGCCGCGAGGGTGTCGCGGTTGAGTGGCGTGAACGTGGTCGTCAGCGAGAAGACCTGCCCGTCCTGGTCGGGCATCTTCATGCTCAGGTAGTACGGCGGCACCGTCTGGCCCTGGTGCGTCGGGTCGTCGGGGACGGCCCACCGCTCCGAACCCGAGTAGAACTGGCCCGCGTTGTCCACGTGGTAACGCTGGAGCAGCTCACGCTGGACCTTGAACAGATCCTGCGGGTACCGCAGGTGGTCCATCAGCTCCTCGCTGATCTGCTCGCGGTCCTGGACGGTGTCGGGGAACGCGTTGCGCCAGGTCTTCAGGACCGGGTCCTCGGTGTCCCACTCGTACAGCTCCACCGAGCCCGAGTAGGCGTCGACGGTGGCCTTCACCGAGTTCCTGATGTAGTTGACGTTGTTCTCCTGGGCGATGACCTCGCCCTGGTTCTCCGTCAACGACGTCTCGGTGACGTCCCCGAGCGTGGTGCGCGAGGAGTACGGATAGCCGTTGGTCGTGGTGTAGGCGTCCACGATCCACTGGATGCGGCCGTCGACCACCGCCGGGTACGGGTCGCCGTCGATGGTCAGCCACGGCGCCACCGCCTCGACCCGCTCCTTCGGCGTCCTGTTGTACAGGATGCGCGAACCCTCGCCGATCGCCCCCGAGTAGAGGATCTGCGGCTCGCCCATCGTCAGGGCGTAGGCGGCGCGGTTGAAGTAGTTGTCCAGGTTGACGCCGGCGTCGCCCGAGTAGCTGTACTCGACCTCGCCGTCCTCGCCCGCGTAGTCGATCTCCTGCTGCGGACCGCCCACGATCGAGTACTGGGTGGTGTACTCGCCGAAGTACACCCGCGGCTCGTAGTCGCCGAGGTCGCCCTCGGGCGGCAGGTCGCGCTCCAGGAAGTCCGGCTGGCCGTTGGAGAGGATGTCGGTGCCGCTCGCCGCCACCATGCCGAAGCCGTGGGTGTAGCGGAAGTGGTCGTTGATCCAGTTCCGCTCGGGAGCGTTGTTGACGTTCATCTCCCGCAGGCCCACCACGGTGTCCTGCTCGGAGTCTTCGATCGAGTAGCGGTCGACGTCCAGCGTCGGCGAGAACTGGTAGTAGCCCCTGACCTGCTGGATCTGCTGGAACGCCGGCGAGACGACGCTCGGGTCGAGCAGGCGGATGCTGGCGGTGTCGGAGACCGCGTTCCGCAGCTCCTCCGCCTCCGCCTCGCTCTGGCCCGAGTAGTCCTCGACTTGTGCGTCGGCGATGTCGTAGGCCTGGGTCGTCGACTCCATGTGCTTCTGGATGTACGGAGTCTCCTTGGCCTGCTCGTTCGGCTTGACCTGGAACTGCTGGACGAGCGCCGGGTAGACGCCGCCGATCAGGACCGCCGAGAGCACCATCAGGCCGAGGCCGATGACCGGCAGCTGCCAGCCGCGGCGCCACAGGGTGGCGAAGAAGAGCACCGCGCAGATCGCCGCGATGATCGCCAGGATCGTCTTCGCCGGCAGATACGCGTTGGCGTCGACGTAACGCAGGCCCGTCCAGCCCTCGTTGTCCCGGAAGTCACCGCTCTTCAACGCGAGTCCGTACCGGTCGAACCAGTACGCGACCGCCTTCAGCGCCACGAAGAGGCCCACCAGCACCGACAGATGGCCGGTCGCCGACTGGGTGATCCGGCTGCCGGGGGTGGTCAGCCGGATGCCGCCGTAGAGGTAGTGGGTGAGCGCGGCGGCCAACGCCGAGAGCACCACGACCGCGAAGCCGAAGCCCAGCAGGAAGCGGTAGAAGGGGTAGTCGAACGCGAAGAACGACACGTCCTTGCCGAACTGCGGGTCGGTGACCCCGAACGACTCGCCGTTGATCCACTGAAGCCAGGTGCGCCACTGGCTGGAGGCGGAGCCGCCCGCGATCAGACCGATGACCGCCGCGACCGCCAGCACCACCCACTTCTTGAAGGGGGCGATGCTCATCCGGTAGCGGTCCAGGTTCTGCTGCTCCATGGACATCGCGCTCAGCGGCGGCCTGAGCCGGTGCGCCAGCCAGATGTTGAAGGCGACCGCGACGGCCATCAGCACACCGAAGACGGTGAACATCACGGCCCGGGTGAACATCTGGGTGCGGTACACGCTCGTGTAGGCCACGGAGCGGTACCACAGCCAGTCCGTCCAGAACCCCGCGAACATGGCGAAGAGGATGGCCAACGCGGCCAGGATCGCCGCTGTGATCAGCAGCGTCCTGGCCCCTCGGGACGGGCGGCCGACACTGAACCTCGGCCCTCCCGGGCCTCTTGGTCCTCTGGGTCCGTTCGGACCGTTGGGGCGGCCCGAGCCCGAGCCCCGGTCCGGCATCTGGAAAGCCAAGGTGCGCACCTCAAAGATTCGCGGGATCTGAAGCCGGGCCAGTCCACAGAACGGCCCACTGAACTAACTTACTCAACCTTTACTCGGTTCCCGTTTTCGGGGGGTGAGACGGCACGATATGCCCATGGACAACAATCGCCCCGACGCACCCGCCGCGACCCCACTGGCGGCCGAACCGCTCACCAGGACCGTCCTGGAGATCGACTCCTACGCCGCCGGACTCGGCTGGGACCGCCCCGCCCAACTCTTCGCGCTGGTCGACACCGTGCGGCTGCGCGCCGAGGAGCCCGAACTCGCCGAGCGGCTCGACCTGGGCGAGTCGGCCGACGGGGGCCTGACCCCCGTGGAGCAGGACGAGCTCCCGCCCGACGTGCCGCTGGACGAGTTCCTCGCGACCATCGCCTGGCCGGACGCGGTCGCCGGCTGCGCGATGACCGTGGAGCGGCTGATGCTGCCGCCCTCCGCCGAGGAGGCCGCGCCCGACGACCTCGACGAGCGGGGCCTGGAGCGCTGGGTCGCCGAACACCCCGAGCGCCGCGAGGTCCGGCTGACCGTGGCCGTACTGCGCGACGGGCGGCGGGAGTCGGCGGTGCGGCTGCGGGAGAAGGACAGCGAGACCGAGGTGCTCACCGGCCCCGAGCTGGTGCCCGGGCTCGCCGACGCGCTGGCCGTCACCTTCTCCGACTGAGCCACCTGCCCGACAGAGCCGCCGGCCGGCGCGTGCGCGCGGCGCGGTGGCGGGCGACGCCGGCCGGGCGACGGGGTGCGGGGGCCGCTATCCGGCGGTCTCGCACTCCGTGAGCCGGTCGGTGTCGCCCCCGCGTATCGACTCCAGCGCCGCCAGGGCGTCGTCGAGGGTGTCGACCTCCACCAGCGTCAGCCCGTCCGGCACGTGCTCGGCGGCGGTGGCGCAGTTCTCACTGGGGGTCAGGAAGTACTCGGCGCCGGCCTCCCGGGCCGCGATGATCTTCATCGAGATCCCGCCGATCGGGCCGACCACGCCCTGGTCGTCGATGGTGCCCGTGCCGGCGACGAACTCGCCGCCGGTCAGGTCCTCCTCGGTGAGCCGGTCCATCAGCCCCAGCGCGAACATCAGCCCCGCGCTCGGGCCGCCCACGTCGGCCAGCTTGATGTCCACCTCGAACGGCAGCGAGAAGGCGAGTCCCGCCTGGATGCCGACGATCGCCCGCTGGTCGTCGGGGGCCTCCCCCGTGGTGACCGTGACCTCGCTGGTCTCCTCCGGCAGCTCGCCCCCGCCGTTCATCGCCTCCTGGGCCTGCTCGGCCGGAACGACGCTGAACACCACGTCCTCGCCCGGCTCGTGCCGGGTCACCAGCTCGGCGACCTGCCCCGGCTCGGTGACCTCGGTGCCGTCGACCGCGATGATCGCGTCCCCCGCGTGCAGCGCGTCCTGCGCCGGGCTGTCCTCGACGACGGCGGCCACCACCGTCTGCTCCGGAACGTCGTACCCCAGTGCGCGCAGCGCCACGACCTTGGCGCTCTCCTGCGACTGGGTGAACTCCTCCGCGTTCCGCTCCTCGACCTGGTCGGCCGAGACGTCCTCCGGATAGAGCGTCTCGTGCGGCACCACGGCCCGGTCGTCGGCGAGCCAGCCGTGCACCGCCTCCAGCAGGTTCATCCGGTAGTTGATGCCGGTGACCCTGACCGTCGTCATGTTCAGATGGCCGCTGGACTCGTAGGTCTCCTCGCCGTCCACGCTCAGCACGGGCTCGCCGTCGTGGTCGCCGAGCGTGTTCACCGTCGGGCCGGGGGACATCTCCGCGTAGGGCACCTGGATCAACACCCCGGCGCAGAGCATCCCGATCAGCAACAGAACCGATGTCAGCAGAGTCGCGGTGCGGCGTGGCATGGCTTGACAGTACGTGACGGCACTGTCAGCCGTCGGCCGGGGCCCGTTCCATCGCGGCGCGGAAGGCCTCGTACCCCCGCACCCCGACGCTGTCCCTGACATTGCGCCCCGCGTTGCCACGTCGGGTCGCCCACGCGCTCCATATGCCCGCGACCACCCCTCCGGCGACCGGGATCAACAACCAGACGAGAACCGCCATCTCCTACCTCCCACCTGCACCGACCACTGCGTCGTCACTCCAACGCTCGGCCGGCTCCCCTGGTTACGCAACCGGAGCGGAGCCCGCCGAGCGGCGCTCGCCGGCCCCCACCCACTCCTCACCACCGTCGGCGAACCGCTGGTGCTTCCAGATCGGAACGCGGCGCTTGAGGTCGTCGATCAGCCGGCGCGAGGCGGCGAACGCCTCGCCCCTGTGGGCCGCCGAAACGGCCACCACGACGGCCACGTCTCCCACGGCCAGCGCGCCGACCCGGTGCGTCGCGGCCACCGCGCAGCCGGGGAACCCGGCCACCACGTCCTCGGCGACCCGGCGCAGCTCGGCCTCCGCCGTCGGATGCGCCGAGTACTCCAGAGCGGTGACGGCGGCGTCCTCCGGATGCCCGTCGTGGTCCCGCACGGTGCCGACGAAGAGAACGACGCCGCCGGCGGCGTCGTCGGCGACGGCCCGCTGGACCTCGTCGACCGAGAGCGGCGTCTCACGCAGGGCCAGCAGCCGGACCGGGTCCTCGGTGGTCATGTCCCCATGATCTCCCATGGCCGCGCGGTCATCTGCGGCGGGCCCGCCGAGCGCGGCGCACCAGCGCCGCGGTGCCGACCAGGGCGACGGTCGCGCCGGCGGCACCCAGCGTGGTCGCCGCGTCCTTGCGGCCCAACCGGCGACCCACCACCGTGTGCCGCCCCGACACCTCGGCCAGCAGCTCCGCCAGCACCTCCTCGTTGCTCCACGTCGGCCGCCAGCCCGCCTCGTAGAGCCGGCTGCCGCTGACCACCCACGGATGCATGGTGTAGGCGAGGTCGCCTGCCGGGGAGGGCGTCAGGCCCAGCCGGTGGAGCCGGGTCGCCGCGCCGAGCGCGACGGAGGGCGGCAGCTCCATCCGGCGGATGCCGGACAGCTCCTCGACCTCCTCCTGCTCCAGCCAGCCGTCGCAGCCGACCGCCAGCTCGCCTTCGACCTTCTCAAGCACCGCCAGCTCCAACGCGCTGACCAGGTCGTCCACATGGCAGAACTGCCAGCGCGGGCGGGACCCGGCCACCACCAGCAGCCGGGGGGACTCGAAGTAGCGGGTGAGCGCGGTGTCGGTGCCGCCGACGAGCACGGAGGGGCGCAGGACCGTGACGTTGAGCCCCGGGTGTGCGCGGGGCGCGCGCTGGGCGAGCCGTTCGATCTCCAGCAGGTCGCCGACGCAGGTGGCGTCCTCGGTCGCGCGCAGCTCGGCGTCCTCGGCGAGCGGCACGTCGTTGTCCGGCAGGGCGCCGTAGACCATCGCGGAGGTGCAGAGCACGACCCTGCGCACCCCGGCCGCGGCGGCGGCGGTGAGCACGGTCTGCGTGCCACGCACGTTGAACGCGGTACGGGCGACGGGGTCGGCCTCCACGTCCAGGTCGAGCGCCAGGTGCACCAGGACGTCGACGGGGGCGGTCGCCGGCTCGTCCTGCCCCGGGTCGTCCGCCTCGGCGTCCCTGGTCGCGCCCGAGGTGCGCAGCAGGTCGGCGATGGCCGGGTCGCGCACGTCCAGCGTGTGCCACTCGGCGCCCCTGGCCTCACCGAGCCGTTCGTCCAGCGCGAGGACGCGCCGCACCTCGGGGACGTCGAGCAACCGCTCGGTGAGACGGGCGCCGAGCCCTCTCGCCGCGCCGGTCACCGCGACGGTCAGGGGGGCGGTTGACCCGTTTCGCGGTGCGCGAACGGCTGGTTCCGGGGAACTCACGAGGCCTCTCCAGCGGTTGTTCCAGTACGACGTGCGCACGCCCATCCTGCCTGAGAGGTGTCTAGGCTGGGGGCACGGACCAGCGAATGCCGGGCGCGTCCGCTTCCGTTTCCGACGACGTCCGATGACAAGAGCCGAGGATTCCCGTGAGTGACTTTCCATTCGGATTCGGCCTCCCGCAGGAGCCGGAGGACGGCGATTCCGGCAAGAACCGGGGTCCCGGCGGCCAGGGCCCCGCCGACAACCCGCTGTCCGCGCTCTTCGGCGCCGGCGGGATGAACCCGCAGGACCTGGGCGCCGCCTTCCAGCAGCTGGGCCAGATGCTGTCCAACGACAGCGGCCCGGTCAACTGGGAGCTGGCGCAGAACGTCGCGCGCCAGACCGTTTCCCAGGGCGCCCAGGACGGTTCGAAGGACCGCTCGGTGAGCACGCAGGAGACCGAGCAGGCGCGGGAGGCGGTGCGGCTGGCCGACCTCTGGCTGGACGGCGTCACCTCGCTGCCGTCGGGCGCCACGTCGACGGTGGCGTGGAGCCGGGCCGAGTGGGTCGAGGCGACGCTGCCGGTCTGGCGGGAGCTGGTCGACCCGGTGGCCGAGCGGGTCGGCGGCGCGATGAGCCAGGTGCTGCCCGAGGAGATGCGGGCCATGGCGGGGCCGTTGATGGGCGTGATGCGTTCCATGGGCGGCGCCATGTTCGGCACGCAGATCGGGCAGGCGGTCGGCGCGCTGGCGGGCGAGGTCGTCGGCTCGACGGACATCGGGCTGCCGCTCGGCCCGGCGGGCAAGGCGGCGCTGCTCCCGCAGAACGTCGCGGCGCTCGGCCGTGGCCTCGGGGTCCCCGAGGAGGAGGTCAGGCTCTATCTGGCGCTGCGCGAGGCGGCGCACCAGCGCCTCTTCTCGCACGTGCCGTGGCTGCGTTCGCACCTGTTCGGCGCGGTGGACGGGTACGCGCGCGGCATCCAGGTGGACACGGCGAAGCTGGAGGGGCTGGTCGGGCAGATCGACCCGAGCCGTCCCGAGGAGCTTCAGGAGAAGCTCCAGCAGGGCCTGTTCGAGCCGGAGGACACCCCGGAGCAGAAGGCCGCGCTGGCCCGGTTGGAGACGGCGCTCGCGCTGGTCGAGGGCTGGGTGGACGCAGTGGTGCACGCGGCGGCCGAGCCGCATCTGCCGTCCGCTTCGGCGCTGCGCGAGACGCTGCGCAGGCGCCGCGCCTCCGGCGGTCCGGCGGAGCAGACCTTCGCCACGCTGATCGGACTTGAGCTGCGTCCGCGCCGGCTGCGGGACGCGGCGCGGCTGTGGGCGTCGTTGACGGACGCCAGGGGCGCCCAGGGCAGGGACGCCCTGTGGACCCACCCCGACATGCTGCCGACGGCGCGTGACCTGGACGACCCGGACGGCTTCGTCCACCGCGAGCAGTTGGACTTCTCCGAGCTGGACGAGCTGTTGGGCGAGGCGGCCGGCGAGCGGGAGGGCGGCTCGCGGCTGTCGAAGGACGAGGCGAAGGACGGGGCGGAGAACGGGCCGAAGGACAGGGCGAAGGACAGGTCGGAGAACGGGCCGGAGGGCGGGGCCGGGGACGGGCCGGAGGAGTCCGCCGACCCGTCGGGACCGGCGACCGAGGGAGACGAGGACGGCGAGGGGCCGCGCGGGGGAGGTCGGGCCGAGTGAGCGCGCTCCGCGAGGACGCCGCCCGGGTGCTGGACGACTGGGCGGCACCGAGTACGGGCCAGGACGCGCTGCGCCAGGAGTACGCGGCGCATCTGGCGGCGCACCCGGACGGCATGTGGAAGAGCTGCGCCTCCGGGCATCTGACGGCCAGCGCGCTGGTGGTGGACGCGGAGGGCGGCCGGGTGCTGCTGACGCTGCACCGCAAGATCGGCCGCTGGCTCCAGACCGGCGGGCACTGCGAGCGGGAGGACGATTCGCTGGCCGGCGCCGCGCTGCGGGAGGCCACGGAGGAGTCGGGCATCGACGGGCTGCGGCTGCTGCCCGCGCCGGTCCGGCTCGACCGGCACGACACACCGTGCGCCACCCATCTCGACGTGCAGTACGCGGCGTTGGCGCCGGTCGGGGCGACGCCCGTGATCAGTGAGGAGTCGACGGATCTGCGGTGGTTCGGCTTCGCCGAGGCCGAGCGGCTCCCCGACCACTCGGTGCGACGGCTGGTCGCCGGGGCGCGCGGGCTGCTGTGAGCCCGGCGCGCCCCCGCGCGTCCGGTCTCAGCGCGGCCCCCAGGCCCCGCCCTGCCCCAACCCCGGGCCCTGTCCCTGCTGGAACTGCAACCGCTGGCCGAACGACGTCTGCTGCGGCGGCAGCAGCTCGCTCGGCTGCACCACCACGTGCCCGTCGCCCATGAAGTTCAGCTCCCAGCCCTCGCCGGTGGTGCCCCGGCGGCGCCAGATGGACTTGCTGCTGGTCTGTGCCTGCATCTGGACGCGCAGCGAGGAGGACCAGGCCACCACCGCGTCGGCGTCCACGCTGCACAGCTGCTGCGGGGTGACCCGCAGCACCAGCGGGCTGCCCGAGGTGGTGATGGCGACCCGGCCCTGACCGGTGATCAGCGTGTTGTAGGCCCCGACGCCCGGGATGCCGTGCTGGCTCTCGACCGAGACGATGTCCCAGTGCAGATGGGCGTCCATGGCCAGCACATAGCCGCTGTCCACGGTCAGGCCCTCGTGGTCGACGTCGAGCACGTGGACGTGCTGCGCCAGGTTGGCCAGATAGACCACGCCCTGCCCGAAGCAGCGCATCAGGGGCAGCACCTCGCCGGTCATCATCTGGCTGTGCCGCTGGTGGTGGGACTGGTACTCGCCGTCGAACTCCACCATCCCCTCGAACGCCACCATGCTGCCGGCCCGTGCGACGACGTCCTGGTCGCCGGCGAGGTTGACGCGCAGCGTGTGCGCGCCCTGGAGCGCGAAGCGCTCCTCGGTCGGTTGGGCCGCGTTGTTGAAGATCGGACTCAGCATCTCGCCGCTCCCCCGTCAGTTCTGCGCGCCGCTGAGGCGCTCGGTGCTGTCCTCGCTGGGCTGCACGATCACGAAGCCCTGGCCGGAGAAGCCGAGTTGATAGGCCTCGCCGCTCCCCCTGCCGATCAGCGAGCTGGCCTTGAAGCTGCGCTTGCCCCGCACCTCAAGGCCGGTCGACCAGGCGACCAGCGCGTCCGGGTCCACATAGGTCTCGCCGCCGCTCCGGCCGCAGTCCACCACCACGGGTGTGCCGCGGCTGGTGATGGCGACCCAGCCGTCGCCCGATATGCCCAAGTTGAACAGGCCCTGCCCGGCGAACTTCGCGATGCCCTTGACCCGTTGGACGCCCCACTCCAGGTGGGCGTCGAAGGCGAGCACGTTGGTGGCGTTGACCGAGACGTTCTGCCCGTTCAGCGGGAGGCAGAGCACGTGGGCGCCGTAGTCGGCGAGATAGAGCTGGCCGTCGCCGTGGCAGCGCATCAGGGGCACGCTCTCGCCGGTCAGCCGGCCGGCGACGGCGCGTCCCACGGCCGAGGGGTTGGACTCGTACTGCACATAGCCCTCGTAGGCCACCATGGAGCCCGCCCTGGCCAGGAGGTCCTGGCCGGTGCGCAGGGCCACGCTCGCCATGGTGGGCCCGTGGTTCTCCATGCGCGCCGCCGGCGCGGTCGGGGCGTACCCCGCGGTCATCCGCTGGTCCATCACCGGCTCCTGTCAGATCTCGTAGGGCTGGACGATCACGAAGTTTCCCGGGGCGCCGCGGAACTGGAGCTGGGTGCTCTCCCCCGTGTCCCCCGGATACGCGTGCCGGCGCAGCCGGACCTGGTTGGCCACCAGCACCTGGGCGCCTGAGGACCAGGCGACCAGCGCGTTCGCGTCGGCGAAGGTCATGGCGGTGACCGGCAGCACCAGGGGCTCGCCGTGGGTGGTCAGCACGAGGGTGCCGTGACCGGAGAACTGGAGCGCGAAGAGGCTGCCGCCCGGCAGCCCGTGACCGTCGATCCGCCGCACGTCGTAGCTGAGCGACTCGTCGAACGCGAGAACGTGCTGGGAGGAGACGCAGATCGCGTCGCCCTGGAGCTCGACGGGGAAGAGCCGGGTGGCGTCCTCCGCGAGATAGACCCGGCCGTTGCCGGTGCAACGCATCAACGAGGGGAACCCCTCGCCGGTGGCACCGGCGACCATCCGCCGCTTGAAGCCGCCGCCCTTGAAGCCGAACTCGACGTCGCCCTCGTAGAGCACCATGGCGCCCTGGCGCGCCATCACCGGCTGCCCGTCGAGGCCGAGGTCGGCCCGTACCAGCTGCGGGTTCTGCAGGCTCCAACGCTCACCGGCGTCCGCCGCCCGGTACTTGTCGAGCACCCCGACGAGGTCGCCCGTACCCCGGGGTATCGGCGGAAGCTGCGCCTGGCCGGGCCCCGGCGGCGGTTGCTGTCCGAACGGGGGCGGCCCCGACGGTTGACCGGCGGACAGCGGGGGCGGCTGCGGTGGTTGCCCCGGGGGCTGGACCGGCGGCTGGACATGGGGCGCGGGCGGCGCCGGGGGCGCGACGGGCGCGGCCGACGGAGCCGGCATCGGCGGCTGGGGCGCCGCCGGGGCGGCGGGCGAGGGCGGGGGCGCCGCGCCACCGGGCGGCGCGAAGGTGGGGGGCGCGGGCGGCTGTCCGCCGGGAGGCGCGAACCCGGGAGGCGCGAACCCGGGCGCCGCGCCAAGCGGCTCGGGCTCCGGCTCGTCCTCCTCGACCTCGCCACCGAAGTGCCGCAGGAGAGCCGCCAACCCTCCGTCGAACCCCTGCCCGACGGCGGCGAACCGCCAGCCGTCCTTGCGGTAGAAGTCGCCGATCATCAGCGCGCGTTCGGAGGAGAACTCCGAACCGTCGAACGAGTAGCGGGCGACCTCCTCGCCGCCGGCGACGATCCGCAGATACCCGGGGGCGGCCTGGGACATCGTCCCCTCCCCGTCGATGGTGGCGGTGAAGGCCAGGCGGTCGATCGCCTCGGGCACCCGGTCGAGCGTGACGCGGAACGACTCCGTGTCCCCGGCCTGCGCGCCGAGCAGCTGGAGCGAGCCCTCGGGCGAGGCCGGCTGGTTGTAGAAGACGAAGTACCGGTCGTCGGAGAGCTGTTCGGCCGCGTCGAGGCCGAAGCAGCTGATGTCGAAGACCATCCCCGGCCCGGCTATCCGGACACCGACGTAGAGGTCGGTACCCAGGGTCAGATCACTGAGGCGCGCCTTCTGGCCGCGCTTGAATTGCGTCACCATCGGTAACGACCGTCCCCCATTCGCTTACTGCACTACGGCTCCGCCAGCGTAGCCAATGCCACGGACAGTGGCCGTGGCCCGGTCAGTCCCGGGTCGGGCAGGGGCTGTGCGGAAGCCGCTCGGCGGCGACGACGCCCTCCAGGAAGCCGCGTGCGCGCTCCGTGCGCGGATAGCGCTCCAAAAGCTCCCAGAAGCCGGGGCCGTGACCGGGAACCAGCAGATGGGCCAGCTCGTGCAGCAGCACGTAGTCGATGACGTACTCGGGCATCCCCTGGAGCCGGTGCGAGAGTCTGATGGTGCCGAGCGCCGGCGTGCACGAGCCCCAGCGGGCGTTCTGGTTCGTGACCCAGCGCACGCTGTCCGGTCGCGCGCGCCCCTCGAAGTACCGCGCGGACAGCTCGCGGGCGCGGCGCAGCAGGTCCTCGTCGTCGAGCGTCCGCCGCTCCTCCTGGGCGGCCAGCTTCTCCAGCATCACCCGCACCCAGCGGCGCTCCTCCTCCACGGTCATCCGCGCGGGGATCAGCACCACGGTGCGGTCGGGCTCGCGGTAGGCGGAGACCGTGCGGCGACGCCGTGAGCTGCGGCGCACCTCGACCGGCTCCGACCGGTCGCCGCCCAGCGCGACCTGTCCCACCGAGGACGCGCGCTGCGGTGGGCCGGCGCTGTTCAGCGGGTCGGCGGACACAAGTCGACGTTACCCGGTGGAAGCCGGATATGTCCCGCTCGCCTGCCGTCGAGTGGGCGGCGCCATGGGAGGACAACTTCCGAATACCAATGATTTATACGATTATCTCTGCTTCCTGTGGATAACTTTCCGCACGTCCGCTCTGTTCCCGTCATGATGGGGCCCGACAGTGAGCCGAGAGCCCGCAGGGGCTCGAAGGGGGGCAATCCCGATGCATCCGATGATCAAGCCTTCGCTGCGCCGCGGCTGGCGGGACCAGAAGACCGTCCGCTACGGGGTCACCCCCGCGCATTCCGTGCTCGTCGGCCCGGTGGACAACACGACGGAGAGCTTCCTCTCGCTGCTCGACGGCACCCGCGGGCTGCCGGCGCTGCGGGACGCGGCGGCCTCGCTGGGGCTCGGGGCCGAGACCGCGGACCGGGTCACCGAGCGGCTGGCGCTGGCGGGCGTGCTCGACGACGCGACGGCGGAGCCCGAGGCGGCGAAGGAGGTCACCGAGTCCATGCGCCCCGACCTCGCCGCGCTCTCCCTGCTCCACGTGCCCCCGGGCGGCGGGCTGCGCGCCTGGACCCGCCGCCGCACGGCACGGGTGCTGGTCCGCGGCGCGGGCCGGGTGGGCGCCGCCATCGCCGGCGCGCTCTCCCAGGCCGGTGTCGGCAGGGTCGAGGTGACGGACGGCGGACGGGTCACCCCGATGGACACCGCCCCCGCCGGGCTCCGCCCCGGCTGCGTCGGCGAGCGCCGCGCGACGGCCGCCCAGGCCCTGGTGCGCTCGCTGCGTCCCTGGCGGCGCGTACCGACTTCGGAGCGACGCGGCCCCGAGCTGGTGATCATGGCTCCCCGGGACGGCCTCGCCGCCTATGTGCCCGATCCCGTCCGCGCGGAGGACCTGATGGCCTCCCGCACCCCCCATCTGTACGTGGGCGTGGTGGAGGCGACGGGCTTCGTCGGGCCGCTGGTGCTGCCGGGCACCAGCTCCTGCGCCGAGTGCCTGCTGCGGAACCTCAGCGACGACGAGCCCTCCTGGCCACTCCTCGTCGCCCAGTGGCGCAACGGCCGCGGCCCCGGAGTCCCCGCCTGCGACACCGCCCTGGCCACCGCCGTCGCCGGGCTGACCGCGTGCGCCGCACTCGCGTTCCTCGACGGCCAGTTCACGCTCCCCCCGCACGGCAGGACCGAGTACGTGCTCCCCGGGCCCACGAGCACCACCCGGACCTACGCGCCGCACCCCGAGTGCTCCTGCGGAGCGGCGGCCCACGACGGGCCCGCACACCCGCCGGCCTCGACGGGTCCACAATGAACGGGAGACCTCGCGCGACGGCCGTGCGATCGCCGGGAGTTGGAGGGGACATGTCTGATCTACCCCGCAAGGCGGTGACCAGGACCGCGAAGCTGGCCACCCTGCCACTGGGCTTCGCCGGTCGGGCGACCTGGGGGTTGGGGAAGCGGATCGGCGGGCGCTCCGCCGAGCTGGTCGGCCAGGAGCTCCAGCAGCGCACCGCCCAGCAGCTGTTCACGGTGCTCGGCGAACTGAAGGGCGGCGCCATGAAGGTCGGCCAGGCCCTCTCGGTCTTCGAGTCAGCCCTCCCCGAGACCGTGGCGGGCCCCTACCGGGCCGCGCTCACCAAGCTCCAGGAAGCCGCTCCCCCGATGCCGGCCGGCTCGGTGGTGAGGGCGATGGAGGAGCGGCTGGGCGAGGACTGGCGCACACGCTTCCAGTCGTTCGAAGAACGCCCCGCCGCCGCGGCCTCCATCGGCCAGGTCCACCGCGCGGTGTGGGAGGACGGCCGCGAGGTCGCGGTCAAGATCCAGTACCCGGGCGCCGGTCCCGCGCTCCTCTCCGACCTGACCCAGCTGGGCCGCTTCGCTCGCGTCCTCGCTCCCTGGGCCCCGGGACTCGACATCAAACCGCTGATCGAGGAGATGCGCGACCGGGTCGCCGAGGAGCTGGACTACGCCCTGGAGGCCGACTCCCAGCGCATCTGCGCCGAGGCGTTCCGCGACGACCCGGACGTGGTGGTACCCGAGGTGGTCTGCCAGCGGGAGGGCCTGCTGATCACCGAGTGGCTGGACGGCATCCCGCTCTCCGAGGTGATCGGCGACGGTGAGCGGCCCGAGCGGGACCGGGCCGGACAGCTGCTGGCGCGCTTCCTCTTCTCCGGCACCGCCCGCACGGGCCTGCTGCACGCCGACGCGCACCCGGGGAACTTCCGGCTGGTCCCCGTCGCCGACGAGCCGGTGGAGCGCTGGCGGCTCGGCGTGCTGGACTTCGGCGCGGTCAACCGACTGCCCGAGGGCCTGCCCCCGGCCATCGGCCGGTCACTGCGGCTCTCGCTGGACGGCTCGGCGGCCGAGGTCTACGCCGAGCTGTGCGAGGAGGGCTTCGCCAAGGAGTCGATCGAGCTGGACCCCGAGGAGGTGATGGACTACCTACTCCCGATGACCGAGCCGGCGCGGGTGGAGGAGTTCACCTTCACCAGGGAATGGCTCCGCACCCAGGCGGCACGGATAGCCGACCCCCGCTCGGCGGCACACCAGTTGGGCCGACGCCTCAACCTGCCACCCTCCTATCTCCTGATCCACCGGGTGACGCTCTCCACCATCGGCGTCCTCTGCCAGCTGAACGCGACGGTCCGCCTACGCGACGAACTGATCGACGGCCTCCCCGGCTTCGCCGACCCCGACCTGCCGCCTCCGGCGAACGACGAGGACGGCGACGAGGCGGAGGCGGTCGCGGCGCCCAAGGCGGAGCCCGGTGCGGTGGAAGCGGAGGGCGAGCCGAACGGTCCGACGCTGACGAAGGCTGAACGAGCGGAGGGCCCGGCTGAGTAAAGTAAGCGAAGTCCGCCGAAGCGACGGATAAAACCCCAGCTCACGACCCCTGCTCCCCGCACGCGCGGGGGTGTTCCCAGTATCCGGCCGCGACGCGGGTCGAGAAACTCCTGCTCCCTGCACGCGCGGGGGTGTTCCCGCCCGCGCTTGTGCGGCGAGGTCTGGAAGCCGCTGCTCCCCGCACGCGCGGGGGTGTTCCCTGCGACATGAGGCCGAACGCCTGCGCGCCGTCCTGCTCCCCGCACGCGCGGGGGTGTTCCCGTCGTGCGACGCCTCGAAGACCCGATGAACGACTGCTCCCCGCACGCGCCGGGATGTTCCCACCCCGCTCGGTGACCGGCTCGCGCCTCCGTGTCCGGAAAAGCCGGACGGCCGGTCCGCGGGTGCGGCCGGCCGTCGTGTGGGTGGGGGCGCTCAGACAGCGCCTGTGGTCACTGCATCACCGCGCGGGCGAGGGCCCGGCGGGCGCGTCGGGAGGCGCGTTCCGCCCGGCGCTGGAGTCGGTCTGATCGGCGGGCTTGGCGCTGTGCCTCCGCGAGCCTGCCGGCCATACGTTGGGACATGGCTTCCGCGGCGCGTTCTTCCATATGGGAACGCGCCATGGCTTCTGGGATGAGTTGCAACTTCCTGGTCCTGTTCTGTTCCTGTCGGGACTGACGTTGTCCGACAGGGCGGCGGCTGGTGGCCGTCTCCGTGTGGGGTTCGATCACCAGCGCCTGGTGATGCCTGCGCGGCCCGTAGGGGGCCGGGCGGCCGATGGTTCCGTGCGTGCTCATGCCGAGACCGGGTTCTTCCGGGGGCGGCCACGGGGCCGCTTCCTCGGGACCACCACGCCCTGGACGAAGAGCTCCCCGCCCCAGACGCCCCAGGGCTCCCGGCGGTCCTTCGCGCCGGCGAGACACGCCTCGCGGAGCGGACAGGTCTGACAGAGGGACTTGGCGTACTCGACGTCGGCGGGCGACTCGGCGAAGAACACCTCGGGGTCGTACGAGCGGCAGGGCACGCTTTCGTCGAGTCGCTCGATGGCCTCGTCGAGCTCGTTCAACGTGAAGAGCGGGGTCACTGAAGTCTCCGGATCGGGTGGCGAGTTGAGGTCAGGTCGGGCGTACGGCGCGAGTGGCACGGTGTTGTCCTCGTGTCGTTGAGTTGTCGAACCGCTCGGCGGTCGCCGGGCGACGGGAAACAAAAGGGCCGCGAAACCCTGTGTGGGTTCCGCGGCCCCTGAGGTGCCGACCTGATCTCGCCGATCAGGTTGGATCACTCCAGGGTTCGAGCCCGCGGAGGGCCCACTTCGAGTGAGACTTGGTCTGCTGTCCAAAGGTCTGGTGGCCGGCGCCGACGAGATTGGCCGTGGCGTTGCCATAGGCGGCCACGCCGCCTGCGACTGCCGCCGCAGCTGCCGTCTCGGGCACCGAGATCGGTCGCTCGTCAGCGAAGACACCGATGGCGTCGGACATGGGCATGGCTGCGGCCAGCAGCGCCACCTCGACAGACGGCAGGGCCTCACTGAGTACGGCGGAGTCGGCGAAAGCCGGGCCGGACAGCTTGTCGTGAGTCAGAACGAGCACGGGAATCGCCTCCTTCGCGGAGTCTCAGGGGCGGCCTGGGCCACCGGGGTGTTTGTCTCAGTACAGCATGGGTCCGTGGGAAGGGAAACCCTCTCCCGGAGTCACGTGGAGCACGCTATGCGGACCGCTCTCGGGGACGCAATCTATTTTTCGGGGTCCTCTTCGGAAGCTTCTTCCGAGCCCTCCTCGGCCCGCTCGGGAAGCGGCTCCCCCGCGCAGAGCGCCAGCAGCTCCGCGCCGAATTGCCGCAGCTTGTGGGGGCCCACCCCGGGAACGCGGGTCAGCTCGCGCTCGGTGGCGGGCGGCTGCTCCGCGATCGCCATCAGGGTGGCGTCGGTGAAGACGGCGTACGCCGGCCGCCCCAGCTCCTGGGCGCGTTCGAGCCGCCACTCGCGCATCCGCTCGTACAGCTCCTCGTCCATCGTCGAGGGGCAGTCCACGCAACGGCGCAGCTTCAGCTCCGTGGCCTCCGTGAGTGTGCGCCCGCACACCCGGCAGGGCACCGGGCCGCGCGGCTTGCGCCCCTTGGCACCGCCGCGCTCCACTCCCCCGGCGCCGCCGCGTCCCCGGGCCGCGTCCGAAGCCGAGCCCGGCCGCAGCCCGTCCAGGAAGCGGCTGGGGCGCCGTCCGGCCCGGCCGCCCGGGGAGCGGGCCAGCGCCCACGACATGCACAGATGGAAGCGGGCCCTGGTGACGCCGACATAGAGCAGCCGGCGCTCCTCCTCGATCTGCTCGGGCGTCTTGGCGTGGGTGATCGGCAGCATCCCGTCCGTGAGCCCGACGAGGAAGACCGCGTCCCACTCCAGCCCCTTGGCCGTGTGGAACGAGGCCAGGGTGACGCCCTCGACCGTCGGCGCGTGCTGGGCCGCGGCCCGCTCGGCCAGCTCGGCGACGAAGTCCGCCAGCACCGCGTCCGGGCGGGAACGCTGGAACTCCTCGGCCAGCCGCACCAGCGCCCGCAGTGACTCCCAGCGGTCCCTGGCCGCCCCCGAGCCGGCGGGCGGCTCCGGCGTCCAGCCGGTGCTGGCGAGCACCGCGCCGACCTCCGCGGCCAGCCCCTCCCCCTCGGCGGCCGAGGTGTCGGTCCCCGCGGCGCGGGAGGCGCCGCGCAGCGCGAGCCCGGCCTGCTGGATCTCCTGGCGGTCGAAGAAGCGCTCGGCGCCTCGGAGCTGGTAGGGCACCCCGGCGTCCGCGAGGGCCTGCTCGTAGATTTCGGACTGGGCGTTGACCCGGTAGAGGACGGCGATCTCGCTGGCCGGGACGCCGGGGCCGCCCTCGGCGACCGGGGTCAGCAGCTCCTTGATCCGGCCGGCCGTGGCCTCCGCCTCGGCCGGCTCGTCGGCGTGCTCGTGGAAGACGGGCTCGGGTCCGGGCTGCCGCTGGGAGACCAGCTCCAACCGGTGCTCGGCCGCGCGGCCCTTCGCCTGGGCCAGCAGCCCGTTCGCCAGATGCACCACCTGGGGCGTGGACCGGTAGTCGCGCACCAGCTTGACCAGGGTGGCCTCGGGGTGCTGGGCACGGAAGTTCAGCAGGTGATCGGGGGTGGCGCCGGTGAACGAGTAGATGGTCTGGCTGGCGTCGCCGACCACGCAGACGCTGTCCCGGTCCCCCAGCCACAGCTGGAGCAGGCGCTGCTGGAGCGGGCTGACGTCCTGGTACTCGTCGACCGTGAAGTGCTGGTACTGGCGGCGGATGGTGTCGGCGATGTCGGGCCTGTCGGTGAGGATGCCGACCGTCAGCAGCAGCACGTCCTCGAAGTCGATCAGGCCCCGGTCGCGCTTGAGGCGCTCGTATGTCGCGTAGACCCGGCTGGTCTCCGCCGGGTCGCGCGGCGCGTCCCGGTCGGACTTGGCGACGACGGCCGGATAGTCCTCGGGGGTGGCCTGGGTGACCTTGGCCCACTCGATCTCGCCGAGCATGTCCCGCAGCTCGGCCCGCTCCAGCCGGATGCGGCAGCGCGCGCCCGCCTCAGCGACCAGCTGGTGCTTGCGCTCCAGCAGCCGCGGCTGCTCGCCGCCGATCGCCTTGGGCCAGAAGAACTGGAGCTGCCGCAGCGCCGCCGCGTGGAAGGTGCGGGTCTGCACGCCGCCGGCGCCCAACTGCCGGAGCCTGCCGCGCATCTCGCCCGCCGCCCTGGCCGTGAAGGTGACGGCGAGCACCGTGTTCGGCTGGTAGACGCCGGCGCGCACGCCGTAGGCGATGCGGTGGGTGATGGCCCTGGTCTTGCCCGTGCCGGCGCCGGCCAGCACGCAGACCGGGCCCCGCAACGTGGTGGCGACCGTGCGCTGCTCCGGGTCGAGGCCGTCGAGGACGGCGTCCGCCGAGTCCGGGACGGCCGGGAAGGCACCGTGCGGTAGCGTCCCGTGCGGGGCGCCGGCCGCGCGACTCCCCGGCGGAGTGCTCCCGGGGAGCGGGCTCTCCGGCGGGACGGCTGAGGCGTGCGGTGCTGAAGTCACCCCGCCATGCTGCCAGGTCCTGGCGGCGGCGCGCTTCGGGTTGTCCACAGCCGGTGGAATTCCTCGTACCGCTCCGGACGTTCCCCCCTCGCAGGGTTCGGACCCGGTGTCCCCATCCTCACCCACCACAGGCCATCTCGCGAAGGAGCCGGACGATGCAGGGCACAGTGACGATGTACAGCACCACCTGGTGTGGTTACTGCCGTCGTTTGAAGAGCCAGATGGGCCGCGAGGGCATCGCGTTCAACGAGGTCGACATCGAGCAGGACCCGGCGGCCGTGGCGCTGGTGGAGAAGGCCAACGGCGGCAACAGGACGGTCCCCACGCTCGTGGTCGTCGGCGAGAGCGGTGCCGAGACGACCATGACCAACCCCTCGCTCAACGAGGTGAAGAACGCCCTGGCCGCCTGAGCCGCGGCCACCTGACCGGTCGGCTGACCACCCGGGCCACCAGGCTTACCAGTTCACCAGAGTGAGCTGACCAGTGGCTTGCCGTACCACTGCTCGACCAGGCGGGAGGCGATGGAGACCCCGGACGGGGCCAGCACCTCGCCCGACTCCATGGCCTCCCGCAGGTCGTCCCGCGAGAACCAGCGGGCCTCCTCGATCTCCTCGCCGTCCACCGTGACCTCGGTGGTCGTGGCGCGGGCGACAAAGCCCAGCATCAGGCTGGAGGGGAACGGCCAGGGCTGGCTGGCCTGGTAGGCGACCTCGCCGACCGTGACACCGGCCTCCTCGGCGACCTCCCGCACCACCGCCTGCTCGATCGACTCCCCCGGCTCGACGAAGCCCGCCAGGGTGGAGAACCGGCCCTTGGGCCAGTGCAGTTGCCGGCCGAGCAGCGCCCGGTCGTCGTCGTCGAGGACCAGCATGATCACGGCCGGGTCGGTGCGCGGGTAGTGCTCGGCGCCGCACGCCTGGCAGCGGCGCACATGGCCGGCCGCCGCGATCACGGTGCGCTCGCCGCAGCGGGAGCAGAAGCGGTGCAGCCGCTGCCAGTTCTCCAGGGCGACCGCGTGCACCATCAGCTCGCTGTCCCGGTCCGAGAGCAGCGTCGCCGCCTCGCGGAGACCGGCCGGGCGGGCCGCGTCGTCCATGCGCCCCGGCAGGGCGTCCTTCTGGAGGGCGAAGTAGCGGACGCCCTCCTCGTCGGTGCCCAGGTAGTAGCGGTGGGCCTCCGTGAGGGGGGCGTCGAAGGACGGCATCATCACCAGCTCGGTGCGACCGTCCGGGGACTCCTCGATGAGCGCCTGCCCGCCCGACACCACGAAGACCCGGGTGCTGGGATGGCTCCACGCGGCTCCCAGCCACGCCTCGTCGAGGCGGTGACCGGAGTCCCGGTCGATGCCTCCGGTCGCGGTGAGGGGGATCGGCTGGACGACGCTGTCCTGGCTGGCCGGGGTGGTACTCATACCCGAAAGCCTAACCGGGATCGTTGAGCTCCCAGGCGTCCTCCCCCGTCAGCAGCCGTTCCAGGCCACGGCGCCCCGGGAGCACGCTGGGGCGCACCAGCTCGCCGCTGCGGACATAGAGAAAAGCGGCGCTGACCTCGCTCAACGGCAGCTGGTGGCGTTCGGCCCAGGCGAGCCGGTAGATGGCCAGCTGGAGCGGGTCGGCCTCCTGGCGGCGGGCCGTCTTCCAGTCGATGACCTCGAAGCGGGGCGTGGGTCTCCCCGGCCGCTCCGGCACCCGGTAGACGGCGTCGATCCGCCCCCTGATCACCCGGCCGGCGAGCTGGAGCTGGAACGGCGCCTCGATCCGGTAGGGGCGGCGGCGCGCGTACGGGGTGCGGCTGAACGCCTCCTTGAGCGCGGCCAGTTCTTCCTCGTCGCGGATCTCGGCGTCCTCGCCCGGGTCGCCGCCCGGCAGCTCGTCCGGGCCGAGCAGGGGCAGCGGCAATGTCTCGAAACTGGACTGCACCCAGGCGTGGAACCGGGTGCCCCGGCGGGCCGCCGGCTGCGGCGGGCGCGGCATCGGCCGGGCCAGCTCGCGGGCGAAGCCGTCCGGGTCGGCCGCCAGCCGCTGCACCTGGGTCGCGGTCAGCGACAGCGGCAGCCGCACCTCCCGCACCCCCGACCTGGCCTGGCGCAGCTCCTCGGCGAGCACCGGCAGGTCGCGGTCCCAGGAGGCGACCTTCCGCCGCTCCTCGGGCGTCAGCTCGTCCTCGGTCACCTCCCCGGCGGGAACGGACTCCGCCGCGGCTTCCTCCCCCTCGTGCTCCCCGTACTCCCCGTGCTCCTCGTGCTGCCCGTGCTCCGCGTGGCGCTGCTCCGGCGGGGCGCCGAGGCGGGCGAGGACCGCGCGGGCCGCGGCGCGGCGGCGGGCCAGCGCCGCCGGGTCGAGCGGCAGCGGCCACGTCGGCTCGGCCGCCCGGGCCGCCGTCAGCGCCGGGTTCTCCGCGTCCTCCTCGGGGGGCTCGGCCCAGTGCTCCACCTCGCCGTGGTCGGCGCCGGCCTCGCAGTGGGCGCGCAGCGCCTCAAGGAACGCGGACGGGCCGCGCGGGCGCTTCTGGCTCGGCCCCCACCAGTGCCCCGAGCCGAGCAGCAGCCGGCGGGGCCGGGTGAACGCGACATAGCCGAGCCGCAGCTCCTCCAGCTCCAACTGCGCGGCGCTCTCCACCCCGTGGGCCTTCAGCCCCGCGGAGGTCCACTCCGGGGTCGCCGGCAGCGTCTCCGCGTCGCCGCGCAACGGGTGCGGCAGGGTCCTGGACTGGCGCAGCCAGGAGTCCCTGGCGCGGGCGCCGGGGAAGACGCCTGCGCACAGCCCCGGCAGCGCCACCACGTCCCACTCCAGGCCCTTGGCCTTGTGCGCGGTGAGCACCTGCACCGCGTCGCCGCCGCTGGGCAGCGAGCCGTCGAGGCCCCGGTCGTACTCCTCGGCGGCCCGCAGAAAGGCGAGAAAGGCGGGGAGGGTGGCCTCCCCCCGCACGGCGGTGCCGGCCCGGCCGGCGGCGAAGCCGGCCGCCACGTCGAGGAACGCGCCCAGCGTCTCCCGGCGCCGCGCCGCCAGCGCCTGCGGCGAGGCCGCCAGCTCCACCTCAAGCCCGGTGGCGCCGAGCACCCGGTGGAGCGTGTCCATCAGCGGGTCGGCCAACGAACGGCGCAACTCCCGCAGCTCGGCCGCCAGGTGGGCGAAGCGGACGCGGGCCTGCGGGGAGAACGGCAGCCTGTCGTCCGGCTCGGCGAAGCCCGGCTGCTCCCCGCCGCCGCCGACGAAGGTGTCCAGCGCGTCGGCCAGCGAGACCACCTCCGCCGGGTCGGTGCCGGCGACCGCGTCGGCCAGCCGGGCCAGCGCCGCCGCCTCCTCGTCGCCGTCGTCCGCGCCGCCCCCGCGCCGCACCAGCAGCCGGGCGCGGCGGCCGAGCAGCGCCAGGTCGCGCGGGCCGATCCGCCACCGCGGGCCGGTCAGCAGCCG
Organism: Streptomyces sedi; assembly: GCF_006335015.1. Classification (GTDB taxonomy): domain Bacteria; phylum Actinomycetota; class Actinomycetes; order Streptomycetales; family Streptomycetaceae; genus Streptomyces; species Streptomyces sedi. The sequence continues at coordinate 274,776 of NZ_VDGT01000003.1, read as the reverse complement.
GACGAGGGCCGCGTTGGCCGTGGGGTCGGCGAGCACCTGGCAGACGGCGACCAGGTCGGAGACCTCCGGCAGATGGAGCAGCCCGGAGAGCCCGACCACCTCGACCGGCACCCCGCGCGCCACCAGCTCGGCCTGGATCAGCGGGAAGTCGCCCGCGGTGCGGCAGAGCACGGCGATCTCGCCCGGGGCGGTGCCCGTGCCGACCAGGTGGGCGACGGAGTCCGCCAGCCAGCCCAACTCCTCGGCGTGCGTCTCCAGCAGCGCGCAGCGCACCAGCCCGTCCCGCTCGGCGCCGTCCGCCGGGCGCAGCGGGCGGACGGCGGGGTGCCGTGCGCGCAGCGGCGCGGCCAGCTCGTTGGCGAGGGCCAGCAGCCGGCCGCCGCTGCGGCGGTTCTCGCTGAGGGTGAGCACGGTGGCGGGGCGGCCGGCGGCGTCGGCGAAGTGCTCGGGGAAGTCGTCCAGGTTCGCCACCGAGGCGCCGCGCCAGCCGTAGATGGCCTGGCAGGGGTCGCCGACAGCGGTGACCGGGTGGCCGCTGCCGGAGCCGAAGAGGCCGGCGAGCAGCATCCGCTGGGCCACGGAGGTGTCCTGGTACTCGTCGAGCAGCACCACCCCGAACTGCTCGCGCAGCAGCCGCCCGACCTCCGGGCGCTCGGTGGCCAGCCGGGCGGCGAGCGCGATCTGGTCGCCGAAGTCCAGCAGGTCGCGGGCGCGCTTGCGGGCCCGGTACTCCTCGACGCGCTCCAGCAGCGCCCGCCGCCCGGCGGCTGCCTTCGGCACCTGGCGCAGCGCCGCGTTGGTCAGCCTGGCCGTCTCCAGCTCGGCCAGCAGCTCGCCGTCGAAGGCGCGCAGCCGCTCGGGCGTCACCAGGTGCTCCGACAACTCGCCGTCCAGGGCGATCAGATCACTCACGAGGGTGGTGAACCCGGCCTCCGGCGGCTCGAAGTCGGCGGGCGCGCCGCGCAGCACCTCGGCGGCCAGCTGGAAGCGGCCGGCGTCGGCCAGCAGCCGGGAGGAGGGCTCGACGCCGAGCCGCAGCCCGTGCTCGCTCAGCAGCCGGCCGGCGAACGCGTGGTAGGTCGAGATGGTCGGCTCGCCGGACTCGGAGGTGTCGATGCGGGCCCTGGCCAGGGCGGCGCGCACCCGCTCGGCGAGCTCGGCCGCCGCCTTGTTGGTGAACGTCAGGCCCAACACCCGCTCCGGGGCAACCTGTCCGGTGCCGGCGAGCCAGACGACGCGGGCGGCCATCACCGTGGTCTTGCCGGAACCGGCACCGGCGACCACGGCCTGCGGCACCGGGGGCGCGGTGACGCAGGCCAGCTGCTCCGGGGTGAAGGGGACGCCGAGCAACTCGGCGAGCTGCTCGGGACCCGTGAGTCGTGCGGGCACCCGAGTGAGGGTAGTCGCCACCACCGACAGCCGCCGCCGGCGCCGTGCGCGCCGGCCGCACGCGCCGGCTACTCGACGGTCTGGCGCCCCTCGGGCCGGGAGGCGCAGGAACCGCGGAACGCGCAGGAGCCGCAGTGGTTCCCGGTGCGCGGCGCGAACCGTTCGTCCAGGACCCGGCCGGCGGCCTCGGCGAGCAGGTCGCCGACCCAGTTCGTCGACGCCTCGGCCAGCGGCTCCTGGTGCTGGACGGCGGGCAGCGACTCGCCGCCGTCCTTGCGGGTGGCGCCCTGCCGCAGATGGACCAGGGCGGCGCCGGCCGCCTCGACGTCGGGTCCCGCCACCGACTCGTCGTGCCGCACTGCCAGCTGGTAAACGGCCAGTTGGGGGTGGTGGGTTACCTGTTCGGCGGTCGGCCTGCCCTTGCCCGTCTTGAAGTCGACGACGTAGGCGCGGCCGTCGGCGTCGCGTTCCACCCGGTCCAGCACGCCCCTGATCCGCACCTCGTGCGGGCCGGCGGGGAGCGTGACCTCGAAGTCGCGTTCGCTGGCCACCGGTTCGGCGCCGGTGTCGGCGCGCAGCACGTGCCAGCGGAGGAAACGTTCCAACGCGGCCCTGGCCTCGGCCTGTTCGCGCCGGGACTGCCAGGGCGCCTCGAAGGCGAGCGAGTCCCAGACCGTGTCCAGCCGCGCCATCAGCACCGACAGGTCGGCCGGGCTGGTGCCGGAGGCGACCTCGTCGGCGAGGACGTGCAGCACGTTGCCGAAGCCCTGCGCGGTGCTCGGCGGGCCGTCGGCGTGCGCCTCCCGGCCGAGAAACCACTGGAGCGAACAGGTATTGACCAGTTGGTCGAGCGCGCTGCCGGTGAGCGCCACGGGGCGCTCGGGGTCGCGCAGCGGCGCCTCGGAGCGCGTGGTCTCACGCAGCCCCCACCAGCGCTCCGGATGCGCCGCCGGCGCCAACGGGTGCCCGTCGTCGTCGGCGAGCGCGGCCAGCCGGGCGAGCCGCTCGGCGGCGGCGGCGCGCAGCGCGGGCGAGGCGTCCGGGTCGACGGTGGTGGCGCGCAGCTCCGCGATCAGCGCGGTCAACGACAGCGGGCGCGGCGGGCGGGTGCTCAACTCGACGGGCTCCACGCCCAACTCGTCGAGGAACCGGGAGGGCTGCTCCCCGTCGTCGGCGCCCCTGACCGCCGTGACCACCAGCCGGTCCCTGGCGCGGGTCGCGGCCACGTAGAACAGCCGCCGCTCCTCGGCGAGCAGCGCGGCGGGGCCGAGCGGCTCGGCGAGCCCGTCCCTGCCGATGCGGTCCGCCTCCAGCAGGGAGCCGCGGCGCCGCAGGTCGGGCCAGCCGCCCTCCTGCACCCCGGCGATCACCACCAGCGACCACTCCAGGCCCTTGGCCCGGTGCGCGGTCATCAGCCGCACCGCGTCCGGCCTGGCGGCGCGCGCCCCGAGCGTGTCGGCGAGGATGTCGTGCGCCTCCAGCTCGGCCAGGAAGTTGAGCGCCCCCCGGCCGCCGATGCGCTCCTCGGCGCGCGCCGCCGCCTCGAAGAGGGCGCAGACGGCGTCGAGGTCGCGGTCGGCGTTGCGCCCGGCCGCGCCGCCGCGCCGGGCGGCGCGCTCCAGCCGGTGCGGCCAGCCCGTGCCGTCCCACAGCAGCCACAGCGCCTCCTCAGCGGTGCCGCCGCCGGCCAGCGACTCGCGGGCCTTGCGCAGCAGTTGACCGAGGCGCTGGGCGCCGGACGCGTACGTCGGGTCGTGGGTGAGGAGCCGCTCGGGCTCGGCCAGCGCCCGCGCCAGCAGCACGTCCGAGGGCTGCGCCGGGCCGCCGACCGCCGCGCGTTCCTCCTCGCGCAGCGCCCGGCCGAGGCGGCGCAGGTCGGCGGCGTCCATCCCGCCGAGCGGCGAGGTGAGCAGCCGGGACGCGGTCTCCGGGTCGAGGACCGCGCCCTCGGCCGGCTCGGCGACCACCCGCAGCGCGGTCAGCAGCGGCGCGACCGCCGGCTCCTGGCGCAGCGGCAGGTCGTCGCCGTCGACCTCCAGCGGCACGCCGGCCGAGGTCAGGGCGCGGCGCACGGCGGGGATGGTGTGGTGGCCGGCGCGGACCAGGACGGCCATCTCGCCCCAGGGCACGCCGTCCTCCAGACGGGCGCGGCGCAGCAGGTCGGCGATGTTGGCCAGCTCGGCGCCGGGCGAGGGGCAGGTGAAGACCTCCACCCGGCCGCCCTCGCGGGCCGGCTGGGGGGCGCGGTGCTGGCGCAGCACCTCGGCCGGCAGCCGGGTCAGCGGCATCCGCGAGGCCAACGCCCGCGTCGCGGCCAGCAGCCCGGCACCCGAGCGGCGCGCCACCCGCAGCGCCAGCACGGGCGCCGGGTCGCCGGCGGCCGTGCGGAAGGTGTCGCGGAAGCCGAGGATGCCGTTGAGGTCGGCGCCGCGGAACGCGTAGATCGACTGGTCGGGGTCGCCGAAGACCACCAGGTCGCGCCCGTCGCCCGCCAGCGCGCGCAGCAGCGCGGCCTGCGCCGGGTCGGTGTCCTGGTACTCGTCGACGAAGACCGCGTCGTAGCGCGAACGGACGGCGGCCAGGTGCTCAGGCCGCTCGGCCAGCCGGACGGCGTCCCGCAGCAGCTCGGTGTAGTCCAGCACGCCCTGCGCCTGGGTGACGTCCAGGTACTCGGCGAGGAACTCGGCCGCCACCTCCCAATCCCTGCGCCCGGTGCGGCGCGCGAACTCGCCCAGCGTCTCCGGGTCGAGCCCCAGCTCCCTGCTGCGTGCCAGCACGGCGCGCAGCTCGTCGGCGAAGCCGCGGGTGGTCAGGCAGGAACGCAGTTCGGCCGGCCAGCGCGGGCCGCGCCCCGAGCGCTCCAACTCCTGGTGGCCGGCGAGCAGTTCCCGTAGATAGAGGTCCTGCTCGGGGCCGGAGAGCAGCCGCAGCGGCTCGGCGAACAGCTCCCGGTCCTGGTGGGCGCGGACCAGGGCGTAGGCGAACGAGTGGAACGTGGTCGCCTGCGGCGCGCGCCCGCCCAGCTCGGCGGTGAGCCGGTCGCGCAGCTCGACGGCGGCCTTGCGGCTGAAGGTGAGGACCAGTTGCCGTTCCGGGTCGGCCCCGGCGCGCACCCGGCGCGCGACGGATGCCACCAGGGTGGTCGTCTTGCCGGTGCCGGGACCGGCGAGCACCAGCAGCGGACCGCCGGGATGGTCAACCACGGCGCGCTGGCTCGCGTCCCCAGCGGTGTCGCGTGCGTCGAGGGCCGGGGTGCGCACCAGTCGGTACGCTCCCGGGGCGGGCGGCCGGTCAGTGGACGGGACGGAGAGGCTCACGTGCATCGCGGATTCTCGTGGAGGTTGGGGTCGACGGTACGCCAGTCGGTGGGTGGGGCGCGGGGTTTCGCCAGGGAAGCCGGCCGGGACCGCGCCCGCCCCGCGGGGAGACCCCCGTGCCGCCCCGCCTCACCCCGGCTCGGTCCAGCGGGCCCGGCGCAGGTCGACGCGGACCGTGCCGCCGTCCCAGCCGGCGCGCAGCGGCGTGGACTCCGCGCGGTAGTGCTCCAGCGCGCGCCGTTCGTGCCCGGGCGCCGGGCGCCCGTCCGCGCGCACCACGCGCCACCAGGGCACCGCACCGCCGTAACGGGCCAGCACCGTCCCCACCTGGCGCGGCCCGCCTCTGCCCACCACGCCGGCGATGTCGCCGTAGGTGAGGGCGCTGCCCTCGGGAATGCGTTCGACGATGGTGAGCACCTCGTCGGCGTAGTCGGACAGGCGGTGCGGCGGCTCGTGCTCCGCCGCCTGGGTGGCGGGCCTCATGTCGCCCATGGTGCCGTATCTCACCAAGCCCACCGCGCTGTCAGTGACTCGTGCCAGTATCGTCCCCGTACGGGGGAGAGCTGGTCGGTGGTAGTCGCTCCAGCGCGAGATCGTTTCCAGGGATGCGGCCAGTGATACGGGGCGAGGAAGAACGAGCGGAGCGGGCGGCGGAGCAGCCGGACCAGGCGCCGCCGCTTGAGGCGCTGCAACGCGCGGACCCGACCAGGAGCGACCTGGTCGAGGTCGACGAACCGATCCTCACCGCGCGCGTGCACCGGCCGGCGGATCTGCTGCGGACCCTGCTGGGGCTGCTGGCGATCGGGGCGCTGCTCGCGGTGGCGACGTTCGCCATCGGCACCACCGAGGGCATCGAGCGCGACGTGGACAAGGGCTCCCAGCAGGCGCCCTCGCTGCTGATCGACTTCGCCGGCTTCGCCTCCGCCGTCGCGGTGCTCATCGTGCCGATGGCCTTCGCCATCGAACGGCTGATCCGCAGGGACGGGTTGCGGATCGCGGACGGGGTGCTGGCGGCCGTGCTCGCGCACGGGATCTCGCTCACGTTCAGCCTCTGGGTCGCCAGGATGGCCCCGCAGTCCATGCAGGACGCGCTGATAAGGGACGCGCCGGCGGGCGGCGGGCTGACCGATCCGGTCCACGGCTATCTGGCGCCGGTCATCGCCTACGCGACCGCCGTCGGGATGACGCACCGGCCGGGCTGGCGGCTGGTCATGTGGTCGGTGGTGACGCTGGACGCGGTGGCGGTGCTGGTCGCCGGGCACACCACGCCGTTCTCCGTCGCGGTCACCGTGCTGATCGGCTGGACCGTCGCCTACGCCACGCTGTACGCCGTCGGCTCGCCCAACGTGCGGGCCACCGGGCAGCAGTTGCTCGCCGGGCTGCGCCATGTCGGCTTCCGGCCGGTCAGCGCGCTGCGCGCGGACGAGCCCCCCGAGACCCGTGAGCGGGAGCGGGACCGGGGGGCCAACGCGCCGACCCGCCGCTACCTGGTGACGCTGGAGTCCGGGCCGCCGCTGGACGTGACGGTGCGGGACCGTCAGCAGCAGGCGAGCGGCTTCTTCTACCGCGTCTGGCGCAGGCTGGCGCTGCGCGGCATCACCCAGCGGCGCAGCCTGCCCTCGCTGCGGCAGGCCCTGGAGCAGGAGGCGCTGCTGGCGTACGCGGCGATCGCCGCCGGGGCCAACGCGCCCAAGCTGATCGCCACCTCGGAGCTGGGCCCCGACGCGGTGATGCTGGTCTACGAGCACATCCCGGGCCGCGACCTGGACTCGCTGCCGGACGACGAGGTCTCCGACACGCTGATGGAGACGGCCTGGCAGCAGGTGACGGCGCTCCAGTCGCGCCGGATCGCGCACCGCAGGCTGGACGGCAGGTCGCTGCTGGTCGACCGCGACGGCACGGTCTTCCTGACCAGCCTGCGCGGCGGGGAGATCGCCGCGGGCGACCTGCTGCTGCGGATGGACGTCGCGCAGCTGCTGACCACGTTCGGGCTGCGGGTCGGCGCCGAGCGCGCGGTGGCGGCGGCGGTGACGGTCCTCGGGCCGGACGCGGTCGCGGACAGCCTGCCGCTGCTCCAGCCGATCGCGCTCAGCCGCGCCACCCGGTCGACGCTGCGGCAGCTGGCCAGGGAACGCTCCCAGCGCGAGCGGCAGGCCGTGCTGGACGCCACCCGCGCCTACCGCGAGGCGCGCGGCAGCCTCCCGGAGAACGCGGACCGCAAGACGGTCAAGGCGGCCAAGCAGGCCGAGAAGCAGGTGATGGACGAGGCCCTGGAGAACGCCAGGGAGGCCGACCTGCTGTCCCTGATCCGTCAGCAGGTCCTGCTCATCAGGCCGCAGGCGCCGATAGAGCCCGCCCGGATCGAGCGCATCAGACCCCGGACGCTGGTCAGCCTGATCGCCGCCGTCTTCGCCGGGTACTTCCTGACCAGCCAGTTGATCAACCCGGAGTTCCAACGGGTCTGGGACGACGCCAACTGGGGCTGGGTCATCGTCGCCGCCGGCTTCTCGGCGCTGACCTACTTCGCGGCGGCGATCAGCCTGCTGGGCTTCGTCCCCGAGAAGGTCAACTACCCGCGCACGGTGCTGGCGCAGGTCGCCGGCTCCTTCGTGAAGCTGGTCGCGCCGGCAGCGATCGGCGGCGCGGCCCTCAACGCCCGCTTCCTGCAGCGACAGGGGCTGCGCCCCGGCCACGCGGTGGCCAGCGTCGGGGCCTCGCAGCTGTTCGGGCTCTCCAGCCATGTGCTGCTGCTGCTGACGTTCGGCTACCTGACCGGCACCGAGCACACGCCCAACCTCCCACAGGACCGCACGGTGATCGCCGGCCTGCTGACGGTGGCGGTCGCGGCGCTGATCATCACGGCCGTGCCGACGCTGCGCAAGGCGATACTGGAACGGGTGCGCACCCTCTTCGCCGGGGTCGTACCCCGGATGCTGGACGTGGTGCAGCGGCCGAAGAAGCTGCTCGCCGGCATCGGCGGGATGCTGCTGATGACGCTGGCGTTCGTGATGTGTCTGGACGCGTCGCTGCGGGCCTTCGGCTGGGAGTTGAGCTACCCGACGATCGCGGTGGTCTTCCTCGCGGGGAACGCGCTGGGTTCGGCGGCGCCGACGCCCGGGGGCATCGGCGCGATCGAGCTGACGCTGAGCGCCGGGTTGACCGCGTTCGGTGTGCCGCCGCAGGTGGCGTTGGGCGCGGTGCTGCTGTTCCGGCTGATGACCTTCTGGCTGCCGGTGCTGCCGGGGTGGCTGGCGTTCACGCAGTTGACGCGGAAGGAAGCGATTTAGCCTCCGGCGGGGTGGGGTGCGACCACCCGCCTTGCCGGTACGGCACGGTGTGTCGTCCTCGCCCCGGCACGGATGCACCGCGCAGTTCCCCGCGCCCCCAAGCCCGCCACCGGCGTGACAGGGGCGCGGGGAACGGCGCGAGCAACCCAGCACCGAGCCGCAGACGACCACCCACTCAAGCCACGCACGTGAATAGTCGACCACCCCCCTCCCCGCGCGCCCACCGCCGGTGCAGGGGCGCGGGGAACGGCGCGAGCAACCACACAGCGAGCCGCAGACGACCACCCACCCAGACCGGCAAGGTCGGTGGTCTGCGGCCCGCCGCAGGCGTCAGGCGGGGCGGCGCAGGGTCGTGCGGGCCGGGAGGAGGCTCGCGGCGAGCCCCGCGAGGAGGCAGGCCCCCACCGCGCCCAGCGCCCAGGGCCACTCGACCGCCAGTCGCACCGGGAGGCCGAGGGTCGCACTCAGCCCGTGCACCATCCCGAGCAGGGCGGGCGCGACCGCAGCCAGGGCCAGGACCGTCCCGAAGGCGACAACGCAGGCCGTCTCGCCGGCGACGGCCGTCAGGATCTGGCGGGTCGTCGCGCCGGCCAGGCGCAGGGCGCGGAAGTCGCGGGACCGGTCGTGGGTGGCCACCAGCAGGGTGGAGGCGACGGCGATCGCGGTGTAGCCGGCGGTCATGGCGACGAGGATCAGCGTGAAGACACGGATGAGCCGGTCCTCCTCGGCGTCGGCCGAGCCGGCGTGCTCCGCCACCGTGACCTCCCGCGCGCCGAGCGCGGCGGCGGGGCTCAGCGGGGGGCCGTCGGTGCGGTAGGCGACGTCGGCCAGCGCGGAGGGGTCGTGGGCGCGCACCAGTTCGCGGGGGAGAAAGAGCTGGTAGGGCAGCGAGTCGTCCACCACGGCGGCCACCCGCGCCCGGGCCGTGCGGCCGTCCTCAAGGGTCAACGTGGCGGTGTGCCCCTCCGACCAGCCGTGGGCGGCGGCGACGGCCGCCGTGACGAGCACCGTGCCGGCACCGGGCGCCGGCTGACCGTAGATCCGTTCGAAACCGGCGGAGACCCCGGCCGCCGACAGCGCGGCGCGGCCCTCGCCGCCGTAGACGGTCGTCGACAGCAGCGCTGTTCCGGTCGCGTCGCCGACCGCCGCGTCCGAGAGGCCGGGTGTGCCGTCGGGCACGAGCGCCGCTTCGGCGTTCACGCTCGCGGTCCGTTCCGCGGTGTCGGCGTTGGCGGTCGTCTGGACGGCGCTGGTGATCAGCACGGTGAAGGCGACGGTGACGAGCACCGGCGCGACGGTCGCCGCGGTGCGGCGGACGGCGGTGCGCGTGTTCTCGCGAACGAGTAGGCCCGTCGCTCCCGCACGCCGTGCCAGGGGCCGGGTCAGCGCACCGATCGCCGGCCCGGTCAGGGCCGGGAGAAGGAGGGTCAGTCCGACGGTCATGCCCATGGCGGTGCCCAGGCCGAGAAGCACCATGCCGTCGGGGCCCGCGAACGCCGTGCCCACGGCGCACGCCAGGCCCGTGGTGGTCGCGGCCAGCCCGACGAGCCACCGGCCACGTGTCATCGCGCGCTCCTCGACGACCGCCTCGCGCATCGCCTCCAGCGGGGCGACCCGGGAGGCGCGCCGGGACGCCGCTCGCACCCCGGCGAGCGCGATCAACGGGCCCAGCGCGCAGGCCGCGAGCGGCACCCACGGCTGGATGCGGAGCGCGAAGCCCGCCGGCTGGAAGCCCGCCTCGACCATCAGGTCGGCCAGCGCCGGCGCCAGCAGGGTGCCACCCAGCGCACCCGTGGCCGCGCCGACCAGGCCGAGGGCCAGCGCCTCCCCGTACAGCATCCGTCGCAGCTGCCGGGGCGTGGCGCCGATGGTGCGCAGCAACGCCATCTCCCGGCGCCGCTGGGCGACGGTGAAGGCGAACGTCGACGCCACGACGAAGACGGTGACGAAGACGGAGAGGACGGCCATGGCGGTGAGCACCTGGCTGCCGATCCATCGGGTCATCTCGTCCCGCTCCGGCACGAGGACGTCGCGGGCGTCACCGACGAGGACCCGCCCGTCGCCGCCCACGACCCGCTCCGCCTCCGCCGCGATCCGCGCCGTGTCGGTGCCCGGCTCCGGGAGCAGGCCGATGACCCGGACGCCGCCGGCGAGTCCGGCGGCCCGCGCGTCGGAGACGTAGTAGCCGGGGCCGTCCAACGTGCCGGAGACCGTGAACGGTTCGGCCCCGAGGGCGGTCAGGAGGGTGACCCGGTCGCCCGGCGCGAGGCCGAGCGCCCGGTCGACGACGACGGAGTCGTCGCCGGTGGGCGGCGTGCCGGCGGTCAGGTCGTAGGAGGCGAGCGCCGCGCTCGACCAGCCGTGTCCCTGGCGTTCGCCCGCGCTCTGCTCGGACCCCTCGGCCTGCGCGTAGAACGAGCGGTCCGCCACCGCGTTCTCGACGCCGGGGATCGCCGCGAGTTCCCCGCGCAGCCGCTCCGCCTCCTCCGGGTGCCACGGGGGCTTCTGGGCGGCCTGCCCCGCGACCTGCTCGCCGGTCGGGCTCCGCACGAGGATCGGCGCCCCGGCCAGCCGTTCGGGGACCCCGGTGCCGCCGGAGAGCAGGATCAGCGCGCTGAACGTCACCACGGTCACGCCGAGCGCCACGGCGGTGAAGGCCCCCAGGAAGGAGACCCAGCGCCTGCGCAGTGTCGCCACGCTGATCACGCCCCCACCTCCAGCGCGGCCATGCGTGCCGCGATCGTCTCCGGGCCGCGGGCGCCGGGCAGTTCCTCGGCGACCCGCCCGTCCGCGAGCAGGACCACCCGGTCCGCGCGGGCTGCGGCGGCCGGGTCGTGGGTGACCATCACGACGGTCTGCCCGCGCCGGTCCGCGAGTTCCCGCAGCAGCCGCAGGACCGTCCGGGAGGCGCGGATGTCCAGCGCGCCGGTCGGCTCGTCCGCGAAGAGGACGGCGGGCCGGGCGATCATCGCGCGGGCGATGGCGACCCGCTGCTGCTGCCCGCCGGACAGCTCGCTCGGCCGGTGGCCCGCGCGGTCAGCGAGCCCCACCTCGGCCAGCGCCGCCGCCACCTCGCCGGCCGCCGGGCGGCGCCGGGCGAGCCGCAGGGGCAGCTCGACGTTCTGCGCGGCGGTCAACGCCGGCACGAGGTTGAACGACTGGAAGACGAAGCCGACGCGCTCACGGCGCAACAGGGTCAGCGCGTGCTCGTCGAGCCCGCCGAGTTCCGTGTCGCCGATCAGCACCTCTCCGCTCGTCGGGCGGTCGATGCCCGCCGCGCAGTGCAGCAGCGTCGACTTGCCGGAGCCCGAGGGGCCCATGACGGCGGTCACCGTTCCCGCCTCGAAGCGCAGGGACACCCGGTCCACGGCCGTGACGGGCTCGCCGCCGGTCAGGTGGCGCCTCGTCACCGCCCGAAGCTCGGCGGCCACTCCCGTCGTGCGGGGACTGTCTGTGGAGATCATGGGAACCAGACAACGGCAGCGCGCCGTTCGGCACACTGGCGCCAGTGCGAGAACGCGTACTCCACCTGGCACTACTGCGGCCCGCGCCCGCGCGCCCTACGGTCGTCGGTGTGGAACCCCGTACCGTCCTGGAGGCCCTCGCCCGGAACCCGCTGGGCTACCTCCGCTCCGCCTGGCCGTGGCGCGCGGCGCTCTACCTGCTGTCCGGCTGCCTGTGCACGGTCGCCGTCGGCCTCGGTGCCGCCGGGCTTGTCCTGACCGCGCCCGGCGGCGTGGCCGGGGCGTGCTGCGCGCTGCTTCTCGTGACGGGAGCCGTCGGAGTCTCCGGCGTGTTCGAACGCCGCCGTCTGGTCCTCGTCGACCGGGACCGGCACGGGGTCCCGCGCCGCCGACGGGCCATCGGCTACGGAGCCGTCTCCGTCCTGGCCGTCGGCTGGGTGGACCTGGGCGTTCTGCTGCTCGCCCTCGGCATCCCCTGCGGACTGCTGCTGAGCCCGCTGCAACCGACCGCGGCCACCTGGCAGAGCGTCACCGGCCCGATCGCCGGCGTCCTGCTTCTGCCGGTCGTCGCGTACCCCGTCGGCGCCTGGGCGGGTGCCCGTGGCACCGTCGCCCGGGAGGTCCTGGACCCCGGGGACCGCAGGCTGCGGGAGGTCACCCGCTCGCGGGCCCGGCTGGTCGACGCCTTCGACGCCGAACGGCGCCGCATCGAACGCGACCTCCACGACGGCGCCCAGCAGCGCCTCGTCGCCCTGCACATGAGGCTCGGGCTGGCCGGCCTGGACCTGCCGCCGGGGAGCACGGCGGCGAAGGACGTCCGCGAGGCGCACACCCTCGCCGGTGAGGCGCTGGCCGAGCTGCGGGAGTTCCTCCGCGGCGTGCACCCGCAGATCCTCACGGAACGGGGGCTGCCCGCGGCGTTGCGGGATGTCGCGGGGCGTTGCGCCGTTCCGGCCGACCTCGACCTGGGGGTGCCGGGGCGGTTGCCGACGAGGGTCGAGGAGACGGCCTACTTCGTGGCGACCGAGGCACTCACCAACGTCGCCAGACACAGCGGTGCCGGCCGCTGCCGGGTCACCGCCCGCCTGCACGACGAGGTGCTGCGTCTGGAGATCGAGGACGACGGCGCGGGCGGCGCCGACCCGGCCCGTGGCACCGGCCTCACCGGCCTCGCCGACCGGATCGCGGCGGCCGACGGCAGAATGTTCCTGTCCAGCCCACCCGGCGGACCCACCCTCCTGAGAGCCGACATACCGTGCAGCAGCCCGCCCGCATCGTGATCGCCGAGGACGCCGTGCTTCTGCGCGAGGGCCTCGTCCATCTTCTGGAGCGCCTCGGCCACCGGGTCCTCGCCGCCGTCGGCGACGGCCCGTCGCTTCTGGCCGCCGCCCGGGAGCACCGGCCGGACCTGGTCGTCGCCGACGTCCGCATGCCTCCCGGGCACACGGACGAGGGGCTGCGCGCGGCGCGACGGCTCCGGGCCGAACAGCCCGGGCTCGCCGTCCTGTTGCTCAGCCAGTACGTCGAGCAGACCTTCGCGGACGAACTCCTCGGGGAACGGCACGACGGCGCGGGCACCGGCTACCTCCTCAAGGAACGCGTGGGCAACGTCGAGGAGTTCACGGACGCCGTCGCCCGGGTCGCGGCCGGCGCCACGGTCGTCGACCCCGAAGTGGTGCGGCAGCTCCTGGCCCGCCGCCGCGACCCGCTGGCACGCCTCACCCCCCGCGAGCGCGAGGTCCTCGCGTTCATGGCGGAGGGCCGCTCCAACGCCGCCATCGCCCGTCGGCTGTTCGTCACGGAGGCCGCGGTCGCCAAGCACATCGCGAGCATCCTGCTGAAGCTCGACCTGCCCCCGGCGGCCCCGGACGACCACCGGCGGGTGCTGGCGGTACTCACTTATCTGCGCGCGTGACCCCCGCCGGGGCGGGCTCACGCCGACAACCCACCTTGCCGGTGCAGCACCGTAGTCGACTGCGGCCCGCCACACAGCATTCGCGCCGCCCACCGCCGGTGAAGGGGCGCGGGGAACTGCGCGAGCAACCCAACGCCGGGCCGCAGACGACAACCCACCCAGACCGGCAAGGTCAGTAGTCGCCCCCGACCCGCCACACAGCAACCGCGACCCCATCCCGCAAGAAAACCTTGTGGATGCGACCCAAACCCCCGTACCGTCCAGCACATGCGGTTCTACGGCATGGGGCAGGCAGCGCGGCTGCTCGGCGTGAGCGCGGACACCGTGCGGCGGTGGGCCGACGGCGAGCGGCTGCCGACGCGGCGGGACGAGGCCGGCAAGCGGCAGGTGGCCGGGGAGGATCTCGCCGCGTTCGCCGTGGCGTGGGGCGCCGAGGGCGCGCCCGGCGGTGACCTGGGCGAGCCACGCACCAGCGCCCGCAACGCCTTTCCCGGGATCATCACCAAGGTCACCCTTGGCGACGTCGCCGCCCAGGTGGAGATCCAGGCCGGGCCGCACCGGCTGGTGTCGCTGGTGACCCGCGAGGCCGTCGAGGAGCTGGGCCTGGCGGTCGGCGAGGAGGCCGTCGCGCGGGTCAAGGCCACCAGCGTTCATGTCGACCGGAGGTGAGCCCCCGATGCCCCGCACCCGAACCCCCGTGCCCACTCACACCCCTACGCGCCGCGCGCGCCTTCTGCCCGCGCTGCTTGTGCCGGCCGCGCTGGTCCTGGCCGGTTGCGGCGCGGACGACGGGGCGTCGGGGAGCGACGGCGGGGGCGGCGGCTCCGAGGTGACGTTGACCGTGCTGGCCGCGGCCTCGCTGACCGATGTCTTCGAGGAGGCGGGCGCCGCCTACGAGGAGGAACGCCCGGGCACCACGGTGCGGTTCTCGTTCGCCGGCTCGCAGGAGCTGGTGGCCCAGCTGAACGGGGGCGCGCCGGCCGACGTGCTGGTGACGGCCGACACCGACACCATGGCGTCCGCCGCCGAGCTGACCGGCGAGCCCGAGACGATCGCCCGCAACGAGCTGACCATCGTCACCCCGCCGGACAACCCGGCGGGTGTCGAGGAGTTGGCCGACCTCGGAGAACCGGGGCTGCGGCTGGTGCTGGCCGCGCCCGAGGTGCCGGCGGGCCGCTACGGCCAGGAGGTCCTCCGGGAGCGGGGCGTCGAGGCCGAGCCGGTCTCGCTGGAGAGCAGCGTGCGCGCGGTGCTCGGCAAGGTGCGGCTGGGCGAGGCCGACGCCGGCCTGGTCTACGCCACGGACGCCGCCGTCGCCGGCGACGACGTGCGCACGGTGCCGATCCCGGAGGAGTGGAACGTGCTCGCCGCGTACCCGGCCGCCGCGCTGAACGAGGCCGAACACCCGGACGAGGCGGCCGACTTCGTCAGCTGGCTCAACGGGGAGACCGCCAGGGGCCTGCTCGCCGACGCCGGCTTCCTCGCCCCGTGAGCGGCGCGTGAGCCCCGGCGCGCGCCGCCGGCGCCCGCCCCTGGCGCTGGCGCTGCCCGCGCTGCTCGCGGTCGCCTTTCTCGCCGTTCCGCTGCTCGGGGTGCTGGTCGACGCGCCCTGGGGCGACCTCGGCGCGCGGCTGACGGAGCCGGCGGTCACCGAGGCGCTGCGGCTGTCGCTGCTGGTCTCGGGCTGGGCGCTGCTGCTCTCGCTGCTGCTCGGGGTGCCGCTGGCCTGGCTGCTGGCCAGGACCGACTTCCCCGGCCGGACGCTGGTGCGCTGCCTGGTGATCCTGCCGATGGTGCTGCCGCCGACCGTGGCGGGTGTGGCGCTCGCGCAGGGATTCGGCCGGCGGGGGCTGCTGGGCGAGCAGCTCGAACGGTTCGGCTGGACGCTGTCGTTCAGCACCGCGGGTGCCGTGGTGGCGGCGACGTTTGTCGCGATGCCGTTCCTGGTGATCAGCCTGGAGGGCGCGCTCGGCGGGATCGAGCCGCACTTCGAGGAGGCGGCGGCCACCATGGGAGCCGGCCCGCTGCGCACCCTGTGGCTGGTGACGCTGCCGATGCTGCGCCCGGCGCTGGCCGCGGGCGCGGCGCTGTGCTGGGCGCGGGCGCTGGGCGAGTTCGGGGCGACGATCACGTTCGCCGGCAATCTGCCGGGCACCACGCAGACCCTGCCGCTGAAGGTCTATCTGCTGCTCCAGGACGATCCGGCGGGCGCGACCGCCGTGTCGCTGCTGCTGCTGGTGGTGGCGGCCGGGGTGCTGATCACGCTGCGCGGCCGGTGGGTCGGGGTGCTCCAGCCGGGCCGTTGACGGGCGACATTCAGACGAGGCGCGGGCGGCGCGCGGGCGGGACGCGCCGGTGTCGGAGGCGGCGCCGCTCCTCACCCGGTTGACCCGCGCCGGGTCGCGGCGCTGGCGCGGCGGTGTCGACCATGGAGCGGTCGGAGCCGACCGTTGGGAGCCGTCTGATGCACCGAGCCCGCCTGCTCGTCCCCGCGCTGCTGACCACGGGCGCCCTGGTGGGCGGCTGCGCCGGCGCCAGCGCCGACGCCGAACGTCCCGCATCCGCCGTCGAGGGCGCCCGGGACACCGACGACCTGCCGAAGTCGTTCACCGAGCAACGGCTGGAGTGGAGCCCCTGCCCGCCGCCCGACAGCTCGCAGGGCGACGACACGGCGACGACCGCCCCGCTGCCCGACGGCGGCGAGTGGGAGTGCGCCACGTTGACCGCGCCGCTGGACTACACCGACCCCGAGGGCGACACCATCGACCTGGCGATGGTCAGGGCGCGGAGCGAGGCCGAGGGCGACGACCGGATCGGCTCGCTCCTCTTCAACTTCGGCGGCCCCGGCGGCTCGGGCGTGGTGACGCTGCCCGCCTTCGGCGAGGACTACGACGAGCTGCGTCGCTCCTTCGACCTGGTGAGCTTCGACCCGCGCGGCGTCGGCGACAGCGAGGGCGTGCGCTGTCTCGACGACGCCGAGCTGGACGAGTACTTCGCCTCCGACCTGTTCCCGGAGACCCGCGAGCAGGAACGTGCCTACACCGGCCGGCTGCGGCAGTTCACCGAGGGCTGCGAGGAGCGCTCGGGCGATCTGCTGCCGCACCTGACGACCACCGCGACGGCCCGCGACCTGGACCTGATGCGGCGGGTGCTCGGCGACGACAAGCTGCACTACTTCGGCATCTCCTACGGGACCGAGCTGGGCGGCGTCTACGCGCACCTCTTCCCGCGCCGCGTCGGCCGCGCCGTCTTCGACGCCGTGGTCGACCCCTCCGGCACCTCGGAGGAGGGCGCGAAGGGGCAGGCCGAGGGGTTCCAGCGCGCCCTGGAGAACTATCTGGACCACTGCGTCGACCAGGACGACTGCCCCCTCGGCGGCGACCGGGACGAGGCGGAGGAACGGCTGTCGGCGCTGCTGGAGCGGCTGCGCGAGCAGCCGTTGCCGACCCAGGACCCCGACGACCGTCGGCTGACCGAGGCGTTGGCGTACGGCGGCATCGCCCAGTCCCTGTACTCGGAGGACTTCTGGCCCTATCTCACCCAGGGTCTCGCCGACGCGACCGACGAGGAGGACCCTGACGGCTCGGTGCTGCTGGCGCTCGGCGACGCGATGAACGGCCGCAACCCGGACGGCACCTACACCACCCTCCAGTCCTCCCTCACGGCGATCAACTGCGCCGACTCCGACCGGCGTTACGACGAGAAGGACGTGCGCGACGTGCTGGGCGAGTTCGAGGACACCTCGGCGATCTTCGGCCCGCCGATGGCGTGGTCGCTGCTGACCTGCACCGACTGGCCGGTGGACGGCGCCGCCGCGCATCCGGACGTGTCGGCGGAAGGCTCCGAGCCGATCCTGCTGATCGGCACCACGGGCGACCCGGCGACCCCCTACGAGGGCACCTCCCGGATGGCCGACGCGCTCGGCGGGGACGTGGCGGTCGAGCTGACCTACGAGGGCGAGGGGCACGGCGCGTACAACAGCGGCAACTCCTGTGTCAGGGACGCCACCCACGCCTATCTGGTGGACGGTGAGATTCCCGACGACGGCACCACCTGCGACTGAGCGGGGCCCGCGCAGCGGGTAGCCTCCGTTGAGGGGGCCGGCGCCACGCGGCCCGTCGAGATCGCGAGGGGGCCGCGCATGGGTCGGGGTGGCAGTCGGGGAGGCACGCGGGGCGGCATACGCGCCGTCGTTCCGCTGGCGCTGGTCGGGGTGCTGCTCGCCGGTTGCTCCGGCTCCTCCTCCGGACCGGCCGAGCCGGAGGACCCCGGCGGCCGGAACACCCCGTCGGACACCGGCACCGACCCGGCCGACGTCGAACTCCCGCCGCTGCCCGAGCGGTTCACCGAGCAGCGCCCGGAGTGGGAGAGCTGCCCCGCGCCGTCCCCGCTCCAGGGCGCGGGCGGACCGCCGGGCGAGCCGTGGCGGTGCGCCACGTTGACCGTTCCGTTGGACTACGCCCAACCGGACGGCGACACCATCGAGTTGGCGATGATCCGGGCCGAGGCCCAGGACCGTGAGGACCGGATCGGCTCGCTGGTCTTCAACTTCGGCGGCCCCGGCGGCTCAGGCGTCGCCAGCCTGCCGCGCTCCGGCGACCGTTACGAGGCGCTGGCGGAACGCTACGACCTGGTCAGCTTCGACCCGCGCGGCGTCGGCGAGTCCGCGGGCGTGGTCTGCCGCGACGACGAGGCGATCGACGCCGCCGCCCAGGACACCCTCGGCCCGCCGCGCACCCCGGAGGAGGAACGCGCGTTCCTCACCGCCAACCGCGAGTACGCCATCGACTGCACCGAGCGGAACGGCGACGTGCTGGCGCAGGTCGGCACGGTCAACGCGGCCCGCGACCTGGACCTGATGCGGCGGGTGCTCGGCGACGACAAGCTGCACTACTTCGGCGTCTCCTACGGCACCAAGCTGGGCGCCGTCCACGCCCATCTCTTCCCCGACCGCGTCGGCCGCACCGTGCTGGACGCCGTGGTCGACCCGACCAGGGACCAGGTGGAACGGCTGCTGTTGCAGACCGAGGGGTTCCAACTCGCCCTGGACAACTACCTCCAGGAGTGCGGCCGTTCCCCCGACTGCCCCGTCGGCGGGCCCGGCGAGGAGGGCCACACGGCGCTGACCGACCTCTTCGAGGCGCTGCGCGAGGACCCGCTGCCCACCGGCTCCGGCCGGCTGCTGACCCACGACCTCGCCGTCACCGGCGTGTTGGCCAGCCTCTACTCCCGCGGCTCCTGGGACTTCCTCGGCGAGGCCGTCCGCGAGGCGCGCGAGGACGGCAGGGGCGAGCTGCTGCTGCGCGCCGCCGAGCAGTACAACGGGCGTGACGCGGAGGGCCGTTACCGCAATCTGGGCTCCGCCAACACGGCCGTGAACTGCGCCGACTTCGCCTCCCGCCCCACGTTGGAGACGGTGCGTGAGCAGCGCGACGCGTTCGTCGAGGCCTCCCCCGTGTTCGGCGAGCACCTGGTGTGGGGGCTGCTCTCCTGCGCCAACTGGCCGGTCAACGGGGAACGCGACCAGCCCCGGGTCGCCGCCGACGGCGCCGCGCCCATCCTGCTGCTGGCCACCACCGGCGACCCGGCGACGCCCCGGGTCGGCGCAGAGCGGATGCGCGAGGAACTGGGCCCGGGCGTCGGGGTGCTGCTGACCTACGAGGGCGAGGGGCACGGCGCGTTCAACAGCGGCGACCCCTGCGTCAGGGACGCCGTGCTCTCCCAACTCCTGGACGGCGATCCGCCGGGCGACGGTACCGTGTGCTCCTGATGAGACCTATGCCGACGCACAGGCGGACACACATATCCCGGGCGGTGACCGCGGCGACCCTGCTCGCGCTCACCGCCGCCTGCACCTCGGGCTCCTCGGACCGCCCCGAGGAACGCGCGCCTGAGTCCGGCGGCGCGCCCTACGAGGGGCTGCCGGACGAGCTGGGCCGCCAGAGCCTCGACTGGACGAGCTGCCCCGCGGCCTCGCCCAGCCAGGACCCGATGGCCACCGCGCCCCCCGACGAGCTGGCCGAGGGCGCGGGGTGGGAGTGCGCGGACCTGGAGGTCCCGCTGGACTACGGGCAGCCCGAGGGGGACACCATCGAGTTGGCGCTGATCAGGGCGCGGGCCGGGGACGGAGCGGAGCGGATCGGCTCCCTGGTCTTCAACTTCGGCGGCCCCGGCGGCTCGGGTGTCGCGACCCTGCCGGCCGCCGGCGAGAGCTTCGACTCCCTGCGCGAGGGCGGCTACGACCTGGTCAGCTTCGACCCGCGCGGGGTCGGCGAGAGCGAGGGCATCGTCTGCCTGAGCGACGCCGAACGGGACGCGGCGGTCCAGGAGTTGGGCTCGCTGCCCGAAACCGACGAGGAGCGGGAGATCGCCGAGCGGCAGGAGCGCGAGTTCATCGCCGCCTGCGAGGAGAACTCGGGCCACATGCTGCGCCATGTCTCCACCGCCAACGCCGCCCGCGACCTCGACCTGATGCGCCATGTGCTCGGCGACGACGCGCTGTACTACTTCGGCGTCTCCTACGGCACCCAGCTGGGCGCCACCTACGCCAACCTCTTCCCCGACAAGGTCGGCCGCACCGTCCTGGACGCGGTCGTCGACCCGGACGACGACCCGGTCCACCAGGGTCTGCTGAACGCGATGGGCTTCCAGCGCGCCCTCGACCACTATCTGGAAGACTGCGTCCAGCAGTCGGACTGCCCGGCCGGCGAGAACCCGGCCGACGGCAACCTCTGGATCAGCGACCTCCTCACCGACCTGGAGGACGCCCCGCTCCCCACCACGGACGCCTCGGGCCGCGACCTGACGGTCACCCTCGCGTTCGCGGGCATCATCTCCACCCTCTACTCCGAGGACTCCTGGGAGTACCTGACCCTGGCCCTGGAAGAGGTGCGCGACCAGAGCACCGGCGACCTGCTGCTGCTCCTCAGCGACCTCTACAACGAACGCAACCCGGCCACCGGCGAGTACTCCACCCAGGAGCCCGCGTTCACCGCCATCCGCTGCGCCGACCAGCCCGGCGGGTTGAGCGAGGAGGAGGCCCTGTCCCACCAGGACGAGTTCGTCGAGGCGTCCCAGGTCTTCGGCCCCTACATGGTCTGGTCGCTCGGCGGCTGCGGCGACCACTGGCCGGTGACCGAGGCGGCCGACCCGCCGAACTACGACGCCACCGACTCCGCCGAGCCCCTGCTCCTCCTCGGCACCGCCGGCGACCCGGCCACCCCCATCGAGGGCGCCGAACGGATGCGCGAGGCCATGGGCGGCCCCGAGACCGCCCCCCTCCTCCGCTGGGAAGGCGAGGGCCACGGCGCCTACCTCAGCGAGTCCCCCTGCGTCGTCGAAGCCGTCGACGCCTGGCTCTTGAACGGCGAGATCCCACCCGACGACACCACCTGCCCGGCCTGACCGTCCGGCGGACACGAACTCTCCCGGCGGGGAGCCCCCTCTCCCCCGACCCCGCTGAGACGAGCGGAGCCCACGGGTCCCGGCTCGCGAGACGCGTGGGCTCCCCGGTGGGGAAAGGCTCCGCTCAGTAGACCGGCTTCTCCGGCTCGATCTGGTTGACCCAGCCGATGACGCCGCCGCCCACGTGGACCGCGTCGGCGAAGCCGGCGTCCTTCAGGACGGCCAGCACCTCGGCGGAGCGGACGCCCGTCTTGCAGTGCAGGACGATCCGGCGGTCCTGCGGCAGGTCGCCCAGGGCGTCGCCCATCAGGAAGTCGTTCTTCGGGACCAGTCGGGCGCCGGGGATCGAGACGATCTCGTACTCGTTGGGCTCCCGGACGTCGATGATGTCGATCTTCTCGTCGGCGTCGATCCACTCCTTGAGCTGCCCCGGCGTGATCGTGGACTCCCGCGCGGCGGCCTGCGCCTCGTCGGAGACCACGCCGCAGAACGCCTCGTAGTCGATCAGCTCGGTGACCGTCGGGTTCTCGCCGCAGACCGCGCAGTCGGGGTCCTTGCGGATCTTGACCTGGCGGTAGTTCATCTCCAGGGCGTCGTAGACCATCAGCCGCCCCACCAGCGGGTCGCCCACGCCGGCCAGCAGCTTGATCGCCTCGTTGACCTGGATCGAACCGATCGAGGCGCAGAGCACGCCGAGCACGCCGCCCTCGGCGCAGGAGGGGACCATGCCGGGGGGCGGGGGCTCCGGGTAGAGGCAGCGGTAGCAGGGGCCGTGCTCGGCCCAGAAGACCGAGGCCTGGCCGTCGAAGCGGTAGATCGAGCCCCAGACATACGGCTTGCCGAGCAGCACGCAGGCGTCGTTGACCAGGTAGCGGGTCGCGAAGTTGTCCGTGCCGTCGACGATCAGGTCGTAGTCGGCGAAGATCTCCATCACGTTGGAGGAGTCCAGCCGCTCCTGGTGCAGGTTGACCTGGACGTTCGGGTTGATCCCCAGCACGGTGTCCCGCGCCGACTCCGCCTTGGGGCGGCCGATGTCGGCCTGGCTGTGGATGACCTGCCGTTGCAGGTTCGACTCGTCGACCTCGTCGAACTCGACGATCCCCAGCGTCCCGACGCCCGCAGCCGCCAGGTACATCAACGCGGGGGAACCGAGGCCGCCGGCGCCCACGCAGAGCACCCTGGCGTTCTTCAACCGCTTCTGACCCGCCATCCCCACGTCGGGGATGATCAGGTGGCGGGAGTACCTGCGGACCTCATCGACGGTTAGTTCGGCGGCCGGCTCTACCAGCGGGGGCAGCGACACGGGGACTCCGTAGGGTCATAGGGACACGCGTTCTGTCGTTCAACACTGCCACGGACGGTCTCATTCCAAGACCCCGGTCCCAGCACGCGAGACGGGCCCGTCCGGCGTCGCCACCGCGGCGGCCCGGCCGGTCGGGGAGGCACCGGCCGGGCCGCCGGGGTTCACATCCGGCAGGCGGCCTCCATCCAGATGTCGGCCAGCGACTCCTCGAAGCCGATCCTGGCCCGCCAGCCGAGCCGGTCCCGCGCGGTGCGCACGTCGGCCTGCTGCCAGGCGCCGCACCCGTCCGGGTAGGGCGCCGCCTGCGGCGTGCCCTCACCCGTCGCCTGCCGGGGCAGCGAGGGGCCGTCCAACTCCAGCAGCGTGCCGCCGAAGCCGGAGATCCTGGCCAACGCGGTGGCGGCCTCGCGCAGCCGGACCGCGTGGCCGGTGCCGATGTTGACCACCCCCTGGGCGGCCGAGAGGGTCGCCGCGTGCACCGCCCGCGCCACGTCCCTGACGTCGACGAAGTCGCGCTGCACGCCGAGCCCGCCGAGCTTCAGCTCGCTGTCCCCGTGCTGCATCGCGCGGCGCAGCGAGTCCGCCAGCCGCCCCAGCGGGGAGCCGGCGGGGGTACCGGGCCCGGTCGGCGAGAAGACCCGCAGCACGATCGCGTCCAGCCCGGAGCCCAGCACCAGCTCCGTCGCCGCCAGCTTGCTGACGCCGTACGGCCCGCCTGGCCTGGCCACCGCGTCCTCCGCGATGGAGGAGCCGTGCTGCGAGGGGCCGTACTCGGCGGCGCAGCCGACCTGCACCAGCCGGGAACGGCAGCCGCTGCGGCGCAGCGACTCGCAGAGGGTGGCGGTGGCGACCGTGTTGTGCCGGGTCAACTCGCTGGCGGTGCCCCGGATGGCGCCCGCGCAGTTGATCACCACCCCGGGGTGCACCGCGTCCAGGAAGCGGGTCAACGCCCCCGGGCTGCCGGTGGACAGGTCGAAACGGACGTCGGCGTCGTCACCGCGCCCCAGCGCGGTCAGCTGGACCGCCGGATCGGCCAACAGCCGGTCGGCCACGAAGCGGCCCAGGTAGCCGTTGGCTCCCAGCAACAGCACTCTCATCGGTCAGACCTCCGGCCTTCCCGGTGACCGGTTCCGGTCGTGGCCTGCGTGACGGGTGGTGCGGTCATCGCTAGTCGTGCTCCTCGCGTGTGAACGGTGCGGCCACGGCCGAGGCGGTGGCCGACGCTGGGAAACTCCGGGTGACGGGTCAGGCGGAGCGTCCGGTGACGGGTCGGGTGACAGGTCCGGCGGGGCAGCCGGTGACGGGGCACGCGGGGCGTCCCGCGGCCCGGTCCCGGGGACCCGCCCCGCCCGGCCGTCGACCGGGCGGAGGGGAAGGGCGCGGTGCGCGCTCGGCCGGGGCAGCGCCACGACCGCGCCCACCAGCAGCAGGCAGCCGCCGACGGCGCAGGCCGCCAGCGGCACGACGGCCGTGCCGTGCGCCGCGACCGGCGCGGCGACGGGCTCGGCCAGCGCCGAACAGCCCGGCAGCCAACCGGCGCCGGCCAGCGCCAACGCCAGCAGCTCGACGGCCCCGACCAGCGCGAGGCCGGCCGCCGCCAGCGCTCGCAGGCCGTGCCGCACCAGCAGCGCGGCGAGCCCGAGCGGCCAGCCGAGCGCCGCCGCCGCCAGCGTGCCGCCGCCGGCCCACGGTGCCCACGGCGGCGACAGCAGCCACAGCGCGGCCGGCGGCACGGCGAGCGCCGCCGCCAGCAGCAGGCAGCCGCGCAGCAGCGAGGCGCGCGCCCCGGCGGCGAACTCCCGCAGCCTGGGCGCCGCGAGCAGCGCCGCGCAGCGGTCGGTGAACGCGTCCCGGCACCAGGCGATGGGCGCCACCGAGAAAGCCAGCAGAAGCGCGGCCCCCGCGGCCGAGCCCGTCTCGTGGTGCCGGCCGACCAGCAGCTCGCCGAGCATCGCGTCGCCGACCAGCGCGTACCCGACCGGCGGCAGCGCCAGCAGCCCGGCGACGCCGGGCGGCGCGTGCCTGGCCAGCACCAGCAGCACGGCGAGCAGGGTCAGCACCCCGCAGGCCACGGTGAGCGCGGCCCGGCCCGGCGCCGCCTCCGGCGGCAGCCGGTCGACCAGCCACAGCCCCGCCGCGCACAGCGCGCCCGGCAGCAGCGGCAGCGCGAGGCGCACGCCGGCGCGCCGGGCGGGGCGGGGGGCGGGCGGCGGCGCCGGGCGCCCGGCCCTGGCGTGCAGCTCCTCGGCGAGCGCGAAGACGTCCCGGTGCCGGCAGCGCGCCGCCGTCGCCTCGTCGACCCCGCGCGCCTCCAGGCCCGCCGCGATCTCCAACGGGTCGACGGCCGCCGCGCACAGCTCCCGGTGCTCGGTCAGCAGCGCCCGCACCGGGTCGGCCGAGGCGCTCACGACAGCTCCTCCGCCCCGGCCAGCACGCCGGGCGCCGGCCGCCGGCCGGGGGCCGCGCGCGCCCAGCGCGGGCGCGGGCGGGCCGCCGCCCGGCCGGCGGCGAGCTCGGCGTAGCCGGCGTCCAGGGTGGCGATCCCGCGCTCGTGGCTGAAGCGGTCCAGGGCCCTGGCCCTGGCCGCCGCGCCCAGCCGCGCCCGGCGGGCCGGGTCGCGCAGCAGCGCGAGGCAGGCGTCGGCCAGCGCGGCCGGGTCGCCTGGCGGCACCAGGACGCCGGCGTCGCCCAGCGCCTCGGCCGCCGCCCCGGCGTCCACCGCCACCACGGCCCGGCCGCAGCTCATGGCCTCGACCAGCGCCGCGGGGAAGCCGCCGCGCGCGTCGACCAGCACGGCCACCGTGCCCGCCGCCCAGCCGGCGGCCCGCGCCGCCGCGCCTGCGGCCGGCCGGTGCTCCACCGACCCCGGCGGGCACCAGCGCACGCCCGGCACCGCGCCGGGCTCGGGGGCCGGCCCGCCGAGCGCCAGCAGCCGCGCAGCCGGCTCGGCCGCCCGGACCCGCGCCAGGGCGCGCAGCAGCCCGCCGGCGTCGGCTTCCTCGTCCAGCGGCCCCGCCGTGACCAGCGTCGGAACGGGCGGGGCCGGCAGCTCGTCGGCGAGCGCCGCCAGCTCGCCCACCGCCACTCCCGGCCAGACCGGCCGCTGCCGCGCCGGGTCGGCCCCGCACCGCCGCTGCCAGCGGCCGGCGCGGGCGTCGCCCGGGGTGATCAGCTGGGCGCCGTGGTACACCGCGCGGGCCAGGCCGAGTTGGAAGCCGGCGAGCAGCGCCCGCACCGGCGCCCTGGCCGCCGAGGGCGGCACCGCGTGGCCCGCCGTGCCGGCCAGCGCCGACAGGTGGTGCTCGCGCAGCCGCACCCTGAACTCGGTGACCAGCAGCGGCGTCCCGTGGAAGTGACGGGCGAGCAGTCCGGGCAGCGCGGCGGGTCCGCCGCCGACCGCGTGGCAGACGTCGGCCTTCCCGAGCCCGGGGTCGAACGGGTCGCCCGCGTACCAGTCGAGCGAGAGCGGGCGCAGCGCGCGCTCCAGCCGTTCGGCGACGGCGAGCAGGTCCCCGACGCCGGCGCCCACCGCGGCGCGCGGCGCCCCGGGGCGGCGGCAGGCCGCCTCCAGCACGGCGAGCGCCTGGTCGGAGGCGAGCCAGCGGGCCAACCCGCCGTGCGCCGCCGCCTGATCGGCGAGCGCGTAGAGCCCCATGGCGAAACGGTCCGCCACCCCGCCGCCGGCCCCCGTGTCGCCGGTGAGCCCGGCCGTCAGCTCCTCGAACGCCTCGCCGAAGTCCCGCGCCGCCCGGCGGGAGGGCCGGCGCCCGGGGGGCGGGCCCCAGAGCCTCCCGGTCCGCACCAGCCGCACGTGCGGGGGCAACGGACGGCGCGGCCCTCTGGCCTGCCGCCGGCCTCTGCTGAGCGCCCGCACCTCGAAGTCGTGCCCGGGCAGCGCGCGCACCAGCCGCTCGCACCAGGCGACCAACTCGCCCTGGGCATACGGGTAACCACCCTCGGTGAGCAGTGCGACGCGCACCGGTGCACCCCCTCACTCCGTCTTCGGGACGGGCCGTCGGGACTCAGCGAGGAGACGCTATGTCCGCGAGGGCGAGGCACGCCGGACGGTTGTCCGCCACGCCACCTGAAGGGGTGAATATTCGTGACTTCGCCACCACTCAGTCGTTTGGCGGTGTCAGTGGCAACGGGGCCGGTGAGCGGCTCAGTTCCCCGGGTGCGGCCAGGCGTTGGGCTCGCAGGTGACGCCCTCGATCGTGAGGAACTTGGTCTGCTGCATCATCACCGGCGCGATCGCGCCCTCGCTCGGGCAGAGCGCGTGGCCGTAGCCCAGCCGGTGGCCGACCTCGTGGTTGACCAGCATCCGGCGGTAGTTGGCGATGTCGTCCCCGTAGGTCTCCGAACCCTGCGCGAAACGCCAGGCGTTGATCATCACCCGCTCCGTGCTGGAGGAGTTGCAGGAGACGTTGTCCTCCGTGGTGTCAAGGCCGGAACGCGCGCACCATTCGGCGGTGGTGCCCGGGCTCGCCAGCGTCACCACGAAGTCGTAGTCGCCCTCGGAGACCCGCGCGAAGCCGCGCTCCCCCTGGTTGCCCCAGCTGCGCCCGTCGCTGAGCGTGCGGTGCACCACCTCGGCGAAGAACGCGGCGTCGATACCGAGGTCCTCCTCCACGTCCACCCGGTACCGCAGCACCCGGTCCGCCTCCTGGTCGACCGCCGGCTCGCTGCCCGGCACCGGGACCAGCTCGCCCGAGCCGGTCAGCTCGGGGTCGAGCGGGAACGTCGAGGCCAGCAACTCGTCGTAGGTCGGCTCCGGCGTGGACTCCTCCGGCTCCGACGGCTCGATGTCCTCCGGCGGCGCCGGCCTGCCGTCCGCCTCCTGGTCCGGGTCGAGCACCGACCGGCCGTCCGCGTCCTCCGCGAGCACCGAGGGCGCGGCCTCGTCGCCCGGCCTGGCCAGCTGCCCGGCGACCAGCACCACCAGGACCGTGACCAGCGCCAGCGCCGTCACCCCCACGAGTGAACGTCCCCGGCTCTCACGGCCGGCCTTGCGTCGCCGCGCCGCCCGGCCTCCGCCCTCGCCGGGCTCCGGCGCGTTCACCTGGGCCGCCCTGCGGTGTCCGGCACGCGCGGGCTGCCCGGGCACCCCGGGCTCGGGGCCTTCGGGCTCGGGGGCGGTGGGCACGGGCAGCGGCTCGACGCGGTCGAAGGCGTCCAGATACTCCTGGCGCGGCCCGTCGCGGCGGGCCCCGCCGACCTGCCCCGGCCAGCCGCGCGAACCGTCGGGCACGGGCGCGGGGGCGTCACGGCGTTCCATCCGGTGCCCTCAGCCCTCCCGTTCGATCCCGGCTCGGAACTCGCGGAACGAGTCGGCCACCAGGTCGGGGTACTCCATCATCGCCACGTGCCCCGCCTCGGGCAGCACCACCAGCCGCGAGGTGCCGAACGCCCGGCAGGCGCGCCTGGCCATCCGGTACGAGACCAGCCGGTCCCGCACCCCGTAGATCAACAGGGTGGGCGCCATGACGCGTTCGGCCTGGCGCCACAGGGAGTGCTGGCCACCGAGTGTGTAGGCGTTGACCAGACCCCGGGTGGAGCGGGTCAGCGACTCCCAGAAGTAGGGCAGCGACTGACGGCGTTCCAGCTCGGCCTTCGCGGCCGAGAACTCCTCTGGGGTGATCCGCGAAGGGTCTCCGTAGCACAGCGACAGCACATCACGCGCGCGCTGCTCCGGCGACGAGGCGCGCGTCACGCGTCGCAGGAGTCGACTCATCCCGGGACCGCCCAACAGCGCGGTAGGCAGCGCCGACCACTGCGGCGGCACCTCCGGCAGCGCGGGCGAGACCAGGGTCAGGGAACGCACCAGGTCCGGCCGGAGCGCGGCGACCCTGGTGGCCACGGCGCCGCCCATCGAGTTGCCGAAGAGATGGACCGGGCCGCGCCCCGCAGCCTCCAACTCCCGGAGCACGGCACGTGCGTGACCCGGGATCGAGTAGTCGCCGCCGACGGGCGGCGGGGAGGCGCCGAACCCCGGCAGGTCGAGCGCCTCACACTCGACGTCGCCGGCCAACAGCTCCATCAGGGACGACCAGTTGCGCGAGGAGCCGCCCAGGCCGTGCACGAGGAGCGCCGGCTCCAGGCCGTCCGCGGTGGAGGCGCGGCGGCGGACGGCCAGCGTCATCCCGGGGCGCTCCACCGTTCTGATGGTCTCCCCCTCGCGGACCCCCGGCCAGCCCTCGGCCGCGGCGAGGGCGGCCTCCACGCGTCGCTCTTCGGTGGATGGCATGCGCGCCATAGTACGAGCACCCACACCCCCTGACACGCCTCCGTCCCCGCCCCGTGACGGTTTCCGTACGCCGCCGTACCCCCGTTGTCTCACTTCGCCCTCTCTCCGTGCGCCCCTCGTCCGTTCGCCCGCACGGCCCGGCGCGCCTAGGCTGGCGTTCACCCGTCCGTCGTCTCGGAGGTGACGCACGATGGCGCAGGAGCCGACCGACCCCGAGTCCCTGTCCGAGCTGCTCCAGGGCAGCCAGGAGGAGCCGTACGCGGAGGAGCTCTCCGAGGAGACGCCCCGCGAGGACGCGGCCGAGCAGCACCGCGATCTGCTGCGGCTGCGGGACACGCCGCTGACCGAACGCGACGCCGAGTCCGACCCGGCCGACGCCGCGGAACAGTCGCGCGTGGTGGACCCCGGGGACGACGAGTACCGCTGAGCGCGCTTGTCCACAGAGTGAAATCCTGGCCCCACGATGCACGCACAGCGACGGCTCGAACGTACGATGACAGCACGGAGAACCACACGAACGGCGCCCAGAGCGCGACGAGAGCAGTCCGGGAGGCGGCGTGACAGCCACTGAGCAGACCGAGGCCCGGCCGCGCGGCACCCGCCTGCCGCGGCGGGCCCGGCGGAACCAGCTGCTGGGCGCGGCGCAGGAGGTCTTCGTCGCCCAGGGCTACCACGCGGCGGCCATGGACGACATCGCCGAGCGCGCCGGCGTCAGCAAGCCGGTGCTCTACCAGCACTTTCCCGGCAAGCTTGAGCTGTATCTGGCCCTGCTCGACCAGCACTGCGAGGCGCTGCTGGGCGCGGTGCGGCAGGCGCTCGCCTCGACCCAGGACAACAAGCTGCGGGTCGCGGCGACCATGGACGCCTACTTCGCGTTCGTCGAGCACGAGGGCGGCGCGTTCCGGCTGGTCTTCGAGTCGGACCTGACCAACGAGCCGACCGTGCGGGAGCGGGTCGACCAGGTCTCCTACGACTGCGCGAAGCTGGTCAGCGCGGTGATCGCGGAGGACACCGACCTGGCGCCCGAGCAGTCGATGCTGCTCGCGGTGAGCCTGTGCGGGATGGCCCAGGTCACGGCGCGCCACTGGCTGAGCAGCGGCCAGAAGGTGCCGCGTGAGGTCGCGCACGGACTGATC
Organism: Streptomyces sedi; assembly: GCF_006335015.1. Taxonomy (GTDB): domain Bacteria; phylum Actinomycetota; class Actinomycetes; order Streptomycetales; family Streptomycetaceae; genus Streptomyces; species Streptomyces sedi. The sequence continues at coordinate 245,317 of NZ_VDGT01000003.1, read as the reverse complement.
GCGTCCCTGGCGTGGCGGGGCATCGCGGGGTTCCCCATCCAGCACTAGCGCCTTGCCGGCGGGGCGCGGACGACCACCCACCTGGCCGGTACGGCACCGTGGTCGTCTCACCCCCGCCACCCAGCATTCGCGCAGTTCCCCGCGCCCCCAAGCAGGCCGTCACCGGCCGCGCGTGAACCCGCACCCGACCGACCACGCCAACCCACCCCAGGGGCGCGGGGAACTGCGCGAGCAACCCGCCACCGGGGCGCACCCGACAACCCACCCCGCCACGAAGCTCCGTAGTCGACCAACCCCCGCCACCCAGCATTCGCGCAGTTCCCCGCGCCCCCAAGCCGCCCACCGCCGGTGAAGGGGCGCGGGGAACTGCGCGAGCAACCCAACGCCGGGGCGAGGACGACAACCCGCCCCGACCGGCAAGGTCAGTAGTCGACCAACCCCCGCCACAAACGCACCGCGCCCACCGCCGGTGAAGGGGCGCGGGGAACTGCGCGAGCAACCCAACGCCGGGGCGAGGACGACAACCCGCCCCCGCCGGCAAGGCGCTGTTCGCTACGGGCGTGGCCGATCGGGCACGGCCCCGTGGCCGGCGCGGTTAACCTGTGTCAGCAGAACGGCGCGGACCATCGCGCACGTGGATGACCAGCGGAGGGACAAGCCGTGGAGATCAAGATCGGCGTACAGCACACGCCGCGCGAGATCGTTCTTGACAGCGGACAGTCTGCCGAGGAGGTAGAGAGCGCCGTCGCCGCCGCGCTCTCCGGCAGCGGCAAGCTGCTCACCCTGGTCGACGTTCAGGGCCGCAAGGTCGTCGTTCCCGGCGACCGGCTGGCCTACGTGGAGATCGGCCGGCAGACCCCGCGTCGGGTCGGCTTCACCCCCGCCTGACGTACCAGGACCAACGAGGGCGGCGGCCGGGAGACCCCGGCCGCCGCCCTCGTCGTGTCGGCACCCGCGCCGCCCACCCGTGGAGTGAACAAACGCCATGCACGCCCCCCGTCACGTTCCCGTGCTCGACCTGGTGGCCGAGCGGCTGCGCGACACGTTCGGTGAGCCCGACGCGCGGGCCTCGGTCACCTTTCTCGGCACCGAACGGATCGAGGTACTCCGCTTCCCCCTCCCCGGGCAGGGCCCCCCGCCCGACCAGGGCACCCCGCCCGCCACGAGCCGCCCGCCCGGCCAGGGCCTCGTGTGCTACGCCACGCTCGGCATGTCGGCCGCGCCCATGGCCGACCCGACGGCGGCGGTCGCCGATCCCGAACGCGGGCCGCGCGCCGAGCTGTTGCTGACGTTGCGCGCCGGTCTCGCGCCGGTCGACCAGGTGCTGCGCCCGCTCGCGACGTTCGCCGCCACCCCTCAGGTGGAGGGCCTGGTGGTGGCGCCCGGCGGTTCGCTGGAGCTGGGCGAGCCGCTGTGGCCGGGGGCCGCGTTCCGGGCGGTGCTGGTCGGCGAGGGGGGCGATCCCGTTCCCGACCTGGAGCTGCCGGAGCCGCTCTCCCCGGTGCGTTTTCTGCCGTTGCTGCCGATGACGCCGGCGGAGGCGGCGTGGAAACGCGCCAGGGGTGCGCCGGCGCTCGCGGAGCGTTGGGCGAGCGCCGGAACAGACCTCACCAGTCCCACCCGTTCGGCGGTTTCCCTCCAGGGGTGAACAAGCTTGACGCCGGCTCACGGCGGGGCGACTGTTGATGCCCATGAGGGGTGAACCGAGCTGCCCGAGATGCGGTGCCCGGGTACGGGCCCCCGGACTCTTCGCCGACTCCTGGCAGTGCCCCGCGCACGGCGCCGTCCACCCGCTGCGCCCCGTGGTGCCGCCGAGCGTCGGCGCGCTCACGGCGGTGGCCGACCGTTCCTCGGTGCCACTCTGGATGCCCTGGCCGCTGCCGGTCGGCTGGCTCTTCACCGGGGTGGTCGGCGCGGGCGACGACGCCGGGGGCGGGCGGGCCACGGCCCTGGCCTGCTCGGGCCCCGGTCCGCTCGGCGGCCCCGGCGAGATGCTGTTCGTGGCCGAGGAGACGGGCGTCGGGCTCGGCGCGCGGTACGCCGGCCTGCCGGGGCCCGATCCCGGCCCCGGGCTCTCGGTGGACGAGCCTCCCCGGGTCAAGGTGATCGCGGCCGGGCGGCCCACGCCGCTGTGGCTGGTCGAGGGCGCGCCCTCCGACCGCGCGGTCTTCGCGGGGGAGGCGTCGGGCATCTGGCTGTGGGCGGTGGTCTGGCCCGAGCAGTCGGGGCTGCTGCTCCACGAGGAGCTGGTCCTGGCCGACCTGCGGGAGGCCGGCTCCGAGCTGGCCCTGGTGCCGTGCGGAAGGCTCTCCTCACGGCTGCTGGAGTGATCGGCCGCGGGCGCCGGTAGGCTGGGCGTCGTGCGCATCGACCTGCACACCCACTCGACCGCTTCCGACGGCACCGACTCCCCCGCCGAGCTGGTGCGCAACGCCGCGGCAACGGGCCTCGACGTCGTCGCGTTGACCGACCACGACACGGTCTCCGGCCACGTGGAGGCCGCCGCCGCGCTGCCCCGGGGGCTGACGCTGGTGCCGGGCACCGAGTTCTCCTGCCGGTTGGAGGGCGTCAGCCTCCACATGCTCGGCTATCTCTTCGACCCCGAGGAGCCCGAACTCGCGCGGGAGCGCGAGCTGTTGCGCGACGACCGCGTCCCGCGCGCGCGGGAGATCACGCGCCGGCTGCGCGAGCTGGGCGCGCCCGTCAGCTGGGAGCGGGTCCGTGAGTTGGCCGAGGGAACGGTCGGCCGGCCGCACATCGCCGCCGCGATGGTCGAGGCCGGGGTCGTGGAGACCATCTCCGACGCGTTCACCGCCGAGTGGATCGGCGACGGCGGGCGGGCGCACGTCGGCAAGCACGAGCTGGACGCGTTCGAGGCCGTGCGGATGATCCACCGGGCCGGCGGCGTCGCGGTCTTCGCGCACCCGCTGGCGCTCAAGCGCGGGCGGTGCGTGCCGGAGAGCGCGATCGTGCGGCTCGCCGAGGCGGGGCTCGACGGCGTGGAGGTCGACCACTTCGACCACGACGCGGCGACCCGCGACCGGCTGCGCGGCATCGCGGGCGACTTCGGCATGGTGGCCACCGGCTCCAGCGACTACCACGGCGCCCGCAAGCCCTGCCCGCTCGGGCTCAACACCACGGCGCCCGAGCAGTTCGAGGCCCTGATCGCGCGCGCCACCGGCGCGAAGATGATCGGCGCCCCGGCGGCGTAGCGCCCGGTCAGGAGCGTTCGGGCAGCCCGGCCCAGAACGCGGCCAGCGCCGCCGCCGTCTCACCCGGGCGGTCGGCGTTGGGCGAGTGCTCGGCGCCCTCGACCACCGTGCGGTGGGCGCCCAACCTGCGGGCCATCTCGTCCAGTTCGGGCACCGGCCAGGCCGCGTCCCGTTCGCCGGAGATCACGTGCACCGGCACCCCGGTCGCCGCCAGCGCGTCGACCCGGTCCGGCTCGTAGCACAACGTCCTCGCGGTGCCGCGGAGTTGCGCCGGCGAGTTGGCCATCCAGCGGCGGCGCTGGAAGTTCCACAACTCGCTGGTGTCCGCCTTCGGTTGGACCCACCACCACAGCCGCCGCTGCCCCAGCGTCGGCAGCCCCGCGGTCACCGCGCGCGCCCGCCAGCGCTGTCCGCGCGTGACCCGGCCGGCGCCCGACGCGAGCAGCGTCAGCGAGGCGAACGGCTCGCGCCCGCCGGCGGCGGCCCGCAGCACCGCGCCCCTGCTGATCAGCCCGCCCAGCGAGTGCCCCAGCAGATGCACGGGCCCCTCGCCCAACTCGGCGGCCTGCGCCAGCACATCCTCCGCCAGCGCGCCCAGCCCGTAGGTGCGCCGCTCCCGGTCGCCCACGGACTCGTGCTGCCCGCGCCCGTCGACCGACACCACCCGGAACCCGGCGGCGGCCAACGGCTCCAGCAGCGCGATGAAGTCCTCCTTGCTGCCGGTGAAACCGGGCACCAACAGCGCGGTGCCCAGCGGCGGAGCCCCCTCGGGCGCGGCTTCCAGCACCGCGAACCCGCCCCTGCGAGTGGCCAACGAGTAGGCCCGCACCCCGGCGGGCGGCACCAGAAACGGCGGTCTGCTCATGCCGGAACAGTAACCGCCCCCGCCCCGCCGCCCGACGGCCCGGCCCGGCGTGGCCGCGACCCGAAACGCGACCGTCACCCGAGGGTGACGCCACGGGGGTGTCGCGCGACGGCCGAACACGCCAGAATCTACGCGCGTCAGGCAAGACCACCGAGGAGCCAGCCGGATGTCCCTAGACCGCAGAACCTTCGTCGGCCGCACCGCCGCCACCGGCGCCGGGGTCGCCCTCGCCGGCGGGCTCGCCGCGGCGCCCGCGACCGCCGCCGCCCAGGCGCCCGCCGACGCCGGCCGCCGCCACCCCCACCGTTTCGAGCTCACCGTGCTCGGCACCACCGACCTGCACGGACACGTCCACAACTGGGACTACTTCACCGACGACGAGTACACCGACGACGACGGCAACGACGTCGGGCTCGCCAAGATCTCCACCCTCGTCAAGCGGCTGCGCGCCGAGCGCGGCCCGGAACGCACCCTGCTGGTCGACGCGGGCGACACCATCCAGGGCACCCAACTCGCCTACTACTACGCCAAGGTCGACCCGATCACCGGCGACAGCGGCACGGTGCACCCCATGGCGCTCGCCATGAACGCCGTCGGCTACGACGCGGCGGCCCTGGGCAACCACGAGTTCAACTACGGCATTCCGCTGCTGCGCGCCTTCGAGGAGCAGTGCGACTTCCCGCTGCTGGCCGCCAACGCGCTGGACGCGGCGACCGAGCGGCCCGCGTTCCCTCCCTACTGGATGACCCGGGTGCGCACGCCGCAAGGGCCCGACGTGAAGGTGGCCGTGCTCGGCCTGACCAACCCCGGGATCGCCATCTGGGACCGGGCGCACGTCGAGGGGAAGATGCTCTTCCCCGGGCTCGTCGAGCAGGCCGCGCACTGGGTGCCCCGGCTGCGTTCCCTCGGCGCCGACGTGGTGCTGGTCTCCGCCCACTCCGGCACCAGCGGCGAGTCCTCCTACGGCGACCAGCTGCCGCACGTCGAGAACGCGGCCACCCTGGTCGCCGAGCAGGTCCCCGGCATCGACGCGATCCTGGTCGGCCACGCGCACGAGGAGATCGCCGAACGCCGGGTGGTCAACGAGGCGACCGGCCGCGAGGTGGTGCTGGCCGAGCCGCTGAAGTGGGGCCAGCGGCTGACCGTCTTCGACATCGCGCTCAGCAGGTGGCGCGGCGGCTGGCGGGTCGACGGCGTCAACTCCTCCGTGCTCAACAGCAACACCGTCGAGGAGGACGAGGAGATCACCACGCTGCTGGCCGAGCAGCACGCGCGGGTCGTCGACTACGTGAACCAGGTGATCGGCACCGCGACCGAGGCCATGAGCGCCGCCGAGGCGGCGTGGCGGGACGTGCCGATCATCGACTTCGTCAACCACGTGCAGGCCGAGACCGTGCGGGCGGCGCTCGCCGGCGGCGAGTACGCGGAGCTGCCGGTGCTCTCCCAGGCCGCCTGCTTCTCCCGCACGGCGGCCATCCCCGCCGGCGAGGTCACCATCCGCGACGTGGCCGGGCTCTACGTCTTCGAGAACACCCTGGAGGCGCGGCTGGTCACCGGAGCGCAGCTGCGGGAGTACCTGGAGTTCTCCGCCCGCTACTACGTGCGGACGGCGCCGGGCGACCCGGTCGACCCCGAGGCGCTGACCAACGCGGACGGCATCCCCGACTACAACTACGACGTGGTGTACGGGGTGACCTACGACGTGGACATCGCCCAGCCCGCCGGCTCCCGGATCAGCGAGCTGCGGCTGGGCGGGGAGCCGTTGGCCGACGACGCCGAGCTGGTGCTCGCCGTGAACAACTACCGGGCCTCGGGCGGCGGGAACTTCCCCGGCGTCCCGGAGACCGAGCAGCTGTGGGCGGACTCCGAGGAGATCCGCAACACGCTCATCGCGTGGGTCGAGTCCACCGGCGAGATCGATCCCTCGGTCTTCGCCGGCGCGGACTGGCGGCTGACCCGGGAGGGCGAGCCCGTCTTCTGACACGGGCACGCCCCGACACGGCGGACGGCCGGACCGGCGACTCAGTCGCCGGTCGCCGGGGTCGCCCCGGCGGCGCTGCCGCCCCGGGTGCGGCGCCGGCGGCGGCGCGGCGCGCGGGGCGCGGTGCCGTCGGCCTCGGCCGCCGCCTGGGGGGCCTCCTGGTCGGCCTTCGCGGGCTTGGCGGCCCGCTCGGCCTGCTCGGCGACGGGCTCGCCGGCCCGGGTGCGCCTGCGCTGCCGCTTGGGCCGCGCGGGGCGCTTCGGCTCGGCCGTGACGGCGCCGGCGGCGCCTCGGCGCCCGCCGCCCCGCCTGGCCTGCGGCCCGCCGAGGTCCTCGACCTCCTCGGCCGCCAGGCCGGCCCTGGTGCGCTCGGCGCGCGGCAGGGTGCCCTTGGTGCCCTCGGGGATGCGCATCTCGGCGAAGAGGTGCGGCGAGGTGGAGTACGTCTCCGGCGGCTCGTGGAACGCCAGGCCCAGCGCCTTGTTGATCAGCTGCCAGCGCGGGATGTCGTCCCAGTCCACCAGCGTGACGGCGATACCTGCGGCGCCGGCCCGGCCGGTGCGGCCGATCCGGTGCAGATAGGTCTTCTCGTCCTCGGGCGTCTGGTAGTTGATCACGTGCGTGACGCCGTCCACGTCGATGCCGCGGGCGGCGACATCCGTGCAGACCAGCACGTCGACCTTGCCGTTGCGGAACGCCCGCAGCGCCTGCTCCCGCGCACCCTGCCCCAGGTCGCCGTGGACGGCGCCGGAGGCGAAGCCGCGGCGGCTGAGCTGGTCGGCGACGTCGGCGGCGGTGCGCTTGGTGCGGCAGAACAGCATGGCCAGGCCCCGGCCCTCCGCCTGGAGGATGCGGGCCACCATCTCGGCCTTGTCCATCGAGTGGGCCCGGTAGACATGCTGAGCGGTGTTGGCCACAGTCGCGCCCTCGTCGTCCGGCGCGGTGGCACGGATGTGCGTGGGCTGGTTCATGTAGCGCCGGGCGAGCCCGATGACCTGGCCCGGCATGGTGGCCGAGAAGAGCATGGTCTGCCGCCGGGTCGGCAGCAGCTCGATGATCTTCTCCACGTCGGGCAGAAAGCCGAGGTCCAGCATCTCGTCGGCCTCGTCCAGCACCAGGCATCGCACCTGGGAGAGACGCAGCTTGCGCTGACCCGCGAGGTCCAGCAGACGCCCCGGGGTGCCGACGACCACGTCGACTCCCTTGGTCAACGCCTCGACCTGCGGCTCGTAGGCACGGCCGCCGTAGATGGACAGCACCCGCACGTCGCGGGCCTTGCCCGCGGTGAGGAGGTCGTTGGTGACCTGCTGGCACAGCTCACGGGTGGGAACGACGACCAGCGCCTGGGGCGCCTCGCTGAGCTGGTCGGCGCTCGCGCGGCCGGCCTCGACGTCGGCGGCCACGGTGACGGACTCCAGCAGCGGCAGCCCGAAGCCGAGGGTCTTACCCGTGCCGGTCTTGGCCTGCCCGATGACGTCGGTCCCGGCGAGCGCGACCGGAAGCGTCATCTCCTGGATGGGGAACGGGGTGGTGATGCCGACGGCCTCCAGGGCCTCGGCGGTCTCGGGCAGAATCCCGAGATCTCGGAATGTGGCGGTAGCGGACAGCGTGGTTGCCTCTTCTGTGTGACGCGGCACACGGCGGCGAGGCGGGTCTGTGGACCGCGCCATGGCTCGGCGGCCCCTTCGGGGGCCGGCAGCGGCCGGCGCGGGACCCGGTCGTCTCGCTCAAGCGCAAGCACCGCGCGAGCGGGTCCCTCTGGTCACGGGCCGTGCGGGGAGCACGATCCGCGTGAGGGCTGGTCACGTTCGGAGCCGATCGGGCCACCGACCGGACACCGCAGGGCCACCCGGGCTCCACGTTCGGGGGCCCAGGAGACTCCAGCTTCGGAATCGAGACCCACCACACCTGGGCGAGTCCTCTTAGCACTGTACCCCGGAACCGGTCACACATGGCAGGGTGCGTTCCGTCGCGGGTCCTGGAGGGCCCGAGGGGACGTGAGGCGCGTGCCCTGGGACTATCCTGCTTGGCCATGGAGACGCCGCAGAACCCCGCCGAAGAAGCCGCAGCCGAACCCGCCGCCGAGACGGCGCCCACGGGGATCGCCGCGAGCGACTGGGCCGAGGCCTCGGCCGACCCGCGCTACCGCGCCGCCGTCGTCGACCTGCTGGGCGCGCTGGCCTACGGGGAGCTCGCGGCGTTCGAGCGGCTGGCCGAGGACGCCAAGCTGGCGCCGGGGATCTCCGACAAGGCGGCGCTGGCGCGGATGGCGTCGGCCGAGTTCCAGCACTTCGAGCAGCTGACCGGGCGGCTGCGGCAGATCGACGAGGACCCGACCGAGGCGATGGCCCCGTTCGCCGCGCCCCTCGACGAGTTCCACCGGCTGACGGCGCCGTCCGACTGGCTGGAGGGCCTGGTCAAGGCGTACGTGGGCGATGCCATCGCGGCCGACTTCTACCGCGAGGTGGCCTCCCGGCTGGACTCCGACACCCGCGCCCTGGTGCTGCGGGCGCTGGACGACTCCGGCCACGCCTCCTTCGCGGTCGAGAAGGTGCGCGCGGCGATCGAGGCGGAGCCCCGGGTCGGCGGGCGGCTCGCCCTGTGGGCCCGCCGGCTGATGGGCGAGGCGCTCTCCCAGGCCCAACGGGTGGTGGCCGACCGCGACGCGCTCTCCACGATGCTGGTGGGCGGCGTCGCCGACGGCTTCGACCTCGCGGAGATCGGGCGCATGTTCTCCCGCATCACGGAGGCCCACACGAAGCGGATGGCCGCGCTGGGCCTCTCGGCGTAGGGCCTTGCCGGCCGTTCCCGGTGACAGCCCGCGCCACGGTGGTCACTCGACGACCGTCCCCCACCGGCCAGGTGGATAGTCGCCCGCACCACGGTGGTCAGTCGACAACCGTCCCGCACCGGCCAGGTGAGTAGTCGCCCGCACCACGGTGGTCACTCGACAACCGTCCCGCACCGGCCAGGTGAGTAGTCGCCCGCACCACGGCGGTCGGTTACCCGCGCAGTTCCCCGCGCCCCTGCACAGCCCGTGGGCGGCCCAGGGGCGCGAGGAACTGCGCGGTGCATCAACGCCAGGCCGCAGACGACAACGGCGCCGGACAGCCAAGGTGAGCAGTCGACCGCACCACGGCAGCCAGCACGACAACCCATCCCCCACCGGCCAGGTGAGTAGTCGCCCGCACCACGGTGGCCGGTTACCCGCGCAGTTCCCCGCGCCCCTGCACAGCCCGTGGGCGGCCCAGGGGCGCGAGGAACTGCGCGGTGCATCAACGCCAGGCCGCAGACGACAACGGCGCCAGACAGCCAAGGTGAGCAGTCGACCGCACCACGGCGGTCGGTTACCCGCGCAGTTCCCCGCGCCCCTTCACAGCCGGCGGGCGGCTCGGGGGCGCGGGGAACTGCGCGGTGCATCAACGCCAGGCCGCAGACGACAACCCATCCCCCACCGGCAAGGTGGGTGGTCGACTGCGGCGCCGCCGCGTCACTAAGCTCGCCGCATGGCGACAACCGCGGTGGAGCACGGATTCGACCGGGCCCTGATCGAGGAGGCCGCGCGGAAGTCCGCGCTGGTCTGGGTGCGGGGTCCTGAGGGGCCGGCCAGGCCCCTGTGGCACGTCTGGCACGACGGCGCGCTGTGGCTCGTCGGCGGCGCCGGCGAGCAGCCGTTGGACGGGCTCGGCCTGGTCCCCGGTGGCCGGGCCACCGTCAGTTGCCGCAGCAAGGACAAGGGCGGCAGGCTCGTCGTCTGGGCGGCCGAGGTCGCCGAGCCGGAGCGGGGGGACCCCTCGTGGGCACCGGCCGTCGCGGAGCTGGCCGGGAAGCGGCTGAACGCGCCGGACACCGCCGCACTCGCCGACCGTTGGGCCGCCGAGTGCACGGTGCTGCGGCTGGCGCCGGTGGGTGAGCCGCTCCAGCGTCCGGGCGCGATGCCGGACGACGGCGGCGCCGCCGCCCCGTTGCCCACCCCGGCGAGCACCCGGGTCGCCACCCCCAGCGGGCTGCCGACCCGGCGTCGCACGCGGCGCGGGGGGCGTCAGTCGTCCTCGGGCAGCACCTCGTCGCCGTAGTCGACGACCTCCTCGTCGGCCGGCGGGTGGAGGCTGAACTCCTGGTCCCAGTCGGTCAGTCGCAGGTCGCCCGCGTCGCCGCCGCGGTGCAGCCGCAGCGGGTAGGGGGTGCCCTCCAGCGCGACGTCCAGGGTGCCGCCGTCGCCCTCGGCCGCGTTGAGCTGGATGGTCCGCACCCCGTCCACCTCGCTCTCCTCGCCCGTCGTCCGTTCGCCGTCGAGGACCAGCAGCGACTCCAGCAGCGCGTTCTTCTCGGTGAAGCCGCTCAGCTGCGCGTAGGCCGGGTCGTCGGGCGAGACCAGCACGTACTTGCCGTCGAGTTTCTGCGTGGGGTCGCTCTCCAGCTCCTCGGGGATGCCCTCGGTCTCCCAGAACGCGGCGTCGGCGCGCATGTACATGTCGTCGCCGACCCGCAGCAGTTCGAAGGTGGTGTCCTCCATGGACACCTCGCCGACCCCGCCCTCGGGGCCGATCCGCATGTCCAGTCGGAACGCGCTGCCCTCGGCGACCACGGTGCCGGAGAGCCGCACGGTGGCCGCCTCGGTGGCCGCGGTGCGGGCGCGTTCCTCGATCTCGTCGGGCGGCAGTTCCTCGACCCCGTTGGTCTCCACGGCCGGCTCGTCCGACCCGCACGCGACGGTGCCGAACCACAGCGTCGCTCCCGCCACGGCGACCGCCGTGCGCCGACGCCAACCCCGTCGCGATGCGGGGCCACGAGCTGTCACGGTGGGTGCCTTTCCTCCGTTGGAGCGCTGGTGGCGGCAGCGTACCGGCAACCCGACGGCGCCGGTGTCCGGGGCGGTCCCTCGATGACGGTGGGGCGCCGTACCATCGGGGCATGGCTACCGACATTCCCCCTGCGACCGGCGCCACCGGCACCCTGCCCACCGAGGACGACGTGCGGGCCGCGCTGCGGCGGGTGAACGATCCGGAGATCCACCGTCCGATCACCGACCTCGGCATGGTGAAGTCGGTCGCCGTCGAGCCGGACGGGAAGGTCGCCGTCGGGATCTATCTGACGATCCAGGGCTGTCCCATGCGGGAGAACATCACGGCGGACGTGACCGCCGCGGTCTCCGCCGTTCCCGGGGTGCGCGAGGTCGCCGTCGAGCTGGACGTGATGAGCGACGAGCAGCGCAAGGAGCTGGCCACGACGCTGCGCGGCGGGCAGGCCGAGCGCGAGGTGCCGTTCGCCAAGCCGGGGTCGCTGACCCGGGTCTACGCGGTGGCCTCGGGCAAGGGCGGCGTCGGCAAGTCCTCGGTGACGGTGAACCTGGCGGCGGCGATGGCCGCCGACGGGCTGAAGGTCGGCGTGGTCGACGCCGACATCTACGGCCACTCGGTGCCGCGGATGCTGGGCACGGACGCCACCCCCACCCAGGTGGAGAACATGATCATGCCGCCCAGCGCGCAGGGCGTGAAGGTGATCTCCATCGGGATGTTCACCCCGGGCAACGCCCCGGTGGTCTGGCGCGGTCCGATGCTGCACCGGGCGCTCCAGCAGTTCCTGGCGGACGTCTACTGGGGCGACCTGGACGTGCTGCTGCTCGACCTGCCGCCCGGCACGGGGGACATCGCCATCTCGGTGGCTCAGCTGGTTCCCGGCGCGGAGATCCTGGTGGTGACCACCCCCCAGCAGGCGGCGGCCGAGGTGGCCGAGCGGGCCGGCTCGATCGCGGTGCAGACCCACCAGAAGATCGTCGGCGTGGTGGAGAACATGGCGGGCCTGCCCTGCCCGCACTGCGGCGAGATGGTGGACGTCTTCGGCACCGGCGGCGGCCAGCGGGTGGCCGAGGGGCTGACCAGGACGACCGGCGCCGAGGTGCCGGTGCTGGGCAGCATCCCGATCGACGTGCGGCTGCGGGAGGGCGGCGACGACGGCCGCCCGGTGGTGCTCTCCGACCCGGACTCGCCCGCCGGGTCGGCGCTGCGCTCGATCGCGTCCTCGTTGGGTGCCCGGCAGCGGGGGCTGGCCGGGATGTCGCTCGGCATCACCCCGCGCGGCAAGTTCTGACGGCCTCGCGGGGCACGGCGGTGGTGCGCGGCGGGCGGGGGCTCAGCCGCGCACCGAGTAGCTCTCGATGTCCTTGATGATGGCGAAGCCCAGTCCGTAGGCGCTCATCCCGCGCCCGTACGCGCCGATGTGCGCCCCCTGCGGGGAGGCGCCGGCGAGCACCCAGCCGTACTCGGACTCGCGGTAGTGGAACGGCGTCGGCACCCCGTCGATCGGCAGGGAGAGCGCGCTCCAGCCGTTGCCGCCGAGGTCGTCCGCCAGTTCCCAGGCGATGTTGGTCTGCTGCTCCAGCCAGTCCTGGCGCAGCGCCCGCTCCATGGAGGCGGGCCAGGTGCAGGCCAGGAGCCCGGAGCCGGCCAGCCAGGCGGCCGAGGCGGGGGATGTCGCCTCCAGCAGGCCGTTGCCGTCGGCGCTGCGGCGCACGGGGCGCTCGGCGACGGTGACGACCGTGGCGAAACGTTGGTCCTCGTGTCCCAACTCGGCGCGTAGCGTCGGCTCCTGGCCGTGGCCGGTGGAACCGTGCTCCACGGAGCCGTCGGCGCCGGTGCCGACCTGGGTCAGCCAGCGCGGCCCGGTGAACGCGTCGTCCAGGCCGTACCAGGGGAAGTCGGCCGCCAGATACCCCTCCATCACCGGGCGGGAGCCCGGCACCCCCCGGACCTCTCCCCTGCCGGGATGGTCGCCTTTCGTGTCGTGCGGCTCCGCTCGACTTGTCGTCTCCATGTGCCGACGGCCTCCTCGTTGCCCTCGTCCTGGGCACACCCCGGACATAGGGAGGATAGCCATCCGTCTCCGCCGTGTCGGGCGGGCCCGGGAACCAAAGGCCGGCATATGCCCCGAAGGGGCCGAATCCACTCAGGTGGCGTCGATGTCGAACGGCGGAGGCTCGGCGGCGGCCCCGGAACCGGTCGAGGCGCCCGAGGAGGCGGCCCCCGTGGCCGCGTCGCCTGGCTTGCCGAGCCTCACGGATCCGCCACCGGTGGACTTCGCCGTGGAGGCGGTGCGCTGTTTGGTGAGGTTGGTGCGCGCGGCGGTGCCGGGCTTGCCCAGGTCGGGCTTCTTCCGCGCGGGCCGGGTGGACCTGCCGTTGACCGCGTCGGTGGCCTCGGTCAGCTCCTTGCGGACGTCCAGGTCGTTGGCCAGCTCCCGCAGGCCCAGGTCCTCGTTGTCCAGCAGGTGCTTCTTGGCGAACGTCCTCGGGTTGAGGTCCTCGAACTCGAAGTCCTTGAAGTCGGGGCCGAGCTCCGAGCGGATGTCCTGCTTGGCGTTGTCGGAGAAGTCGCGGACCTTGCGGATGAACTGCGTCACCTCGCGGATCATCCTCGGCAGTTTCTCCGGCCCGAAGACCATGATGGCCAGGATGATCAGCGTGATGAACTCAAGGGACCCAATATCGAAGAACACCTGGCAGCTCCCTCACGCACTTGAGTAGATGGCCACGGTACCCCGGTGCTACCGACGGAGGGAGACCCCCCGTCGTCCGTATCGGGTAAAGCGCCCGGTGGACGCCGGGCCGCCGCCGGGGCGTCACCCGGGGGTCACTGGTCGGGCGCCTCCGCCAGCTCCACGGCGATCGACAGCTCCCGGCCGTCGCGCTCGACGGTCAGCGCCAGCTCGTCGCCAGGGCGGTGGCTGCGGATGCGGATGATCAACTCGTCGGCGTCGGCGATCCGGTCGCCGTCGACGGCGGTGATCACGTCCCCGTCCCTGACGCCGGCCTCCTCCGCGGGACCGCCGGCGACGACCGCCGACTGGTCGGTCGAGCTGCCGACCCGGGCGCCCTCACCGGTGTAGCGGGTGTCCAGGGTGACCCCTATCACCGGGTGGGTGGCCCGCCCGGTGTTGATCAGCTGCTCGGCGACGTCCTTGGCCTGGTTGACCGGGATCGCGAAGCCGAGCCCCACGCTCCCCGCCTCGGGACCGCCGTTGTCCACGGAGCGGATCACGCTGTTCACCCCGATCACCCGGCCCTGGCCGTCGGCGAGCGGACCGCCCGAGTTCCCCGGGTTGATGGGGGCGTCGGTCTGGAGCGCGTTCACATAGCTGATGTCGGAGCCGTCCGCCTGCTCACCGCCCGCGGTGATGGGGCGCTCGGTGGCGCTGATGATCCCGGAGGTGACCGTGCCGGCCAGCCCGAACGGGGAGCCGATGGCGACCACCGGGTCGCCGACCCGCACCTCGTCCGAGTCGCCCAGCTCCAACGGGGTCAGCCCGGAGACGCCGGAGACCTTGACCACCGCGAGGTCGTAGCCGCCGTGCGCGCCGACGACCTCGCCGCTGACCGTGTCCCCGCTGCTGAAGGTGACCTCGACCGGGGTGCCCGGCCCGGCGCCGCCGCTGACCACGTGGGCGTTGGTGAGGATGTGGCCCCGCTCGTCGAGAACGAAGCCGGTGCCGGACTGACCGCCCGGCGCGTGCAGGGTGACCACGCCGGGCAGCAGCGCGTCGGCGATGCCGGCGATGCTGCCGCTGGGCGCGGCCGAGGAACCGCTCGACGTCTGCGGCAGCCGCACGTCGCTGAAGGCGCCCTCGCGCTCCAGCCAGACGCCGACCAGCCCGCCGACCACACCCGCGAGCAGGGCGATGACGGCCGCGCCCGCCACCAGCCGCCTGGTGCGGGAGGGCGGCGCGGCCGGGGGCGCCCCGACCGTCGCCGGGAGCGCGACCGGCGGGGCGTGCTCCGGGCTCGCCCAGGGGTCGTAACGGCGCGGGCCCTGCGCCGGGGGGATGCCACCACCGAGGCTGCCGCCGTCGGCCGGGGGCGCGGTCTGGCTCAGGGGGACGCCGCCGCCCAGGCTGCCGCCGTCGGCGGGTGGCGGGAGCCGGGTGCCGGTCGGGGGCGTGGGGTCGGGGCGCTGCACGGGCGGCGCCGGGGCCCAGGGGCCCGGCTGGCCGTAGGGCGGGGTGCTGTAGGGGTCCTCGCTGCCCGAGCCGGCCGGAGTCTCCCGCTCCGTGTCCCGCGCGGGCTTAGCGAGGCGGGAGGACGGGCCGGAGCCCGCCGCCCGGCTCGCGCCGGTACCCGGCCCGGAGGAGTCCGGGCCCTCGGCGGCCGGGCCGCGCCGCTCGACGCCGTTCCCCTTGTCCATGGCAGCCGTCCCCATCGTGTCCGCGCCGTCCCTCTGTCTACGGGGCTGCATTCAACCAGGTACGTCGGTGGAACTCAGCGCGGACTCACGGCGCCCAGGGCGCCGGGGCCGGTCCGCTCCGGGCGGAGCGGGCCTATGACCGGGTCGGGGACGGTCGCGGGAGGCGTGGCCTCCGGGACCGGCGACGGGCCGTGGAGCGCGGGGAGGCTGCTCCCCAGCAGGGGGAACCGCCCGGCGGGCGGCGGGGCCGTCTCGTCCACGTCGGCGACGGGCAGCACCCGGGCCACGCCCGGCTGCCGCAGCGCCTCCTCGTCCCTGGCGCCCATCGGGCGCGGGGCGGAACCCACCGAGGTGCCGGCGGCGACCGTACTGGAACCGGAAGAGCCACCCGCCGGGGTCCCCACTCCCGAGACGGCGCCGCCGATGGCGAAGGCCGCCAGGGAGACCGCGCCGGCGGCGGCGAAGGCGAGGCGATGGCCACGGGGAAGCCGGGCGGCCATCGGCTCGTGTATGCGGAACCCGGACGAGCCGCCGAACGAGGGCGGCTCCAGCGTCGAGGCGCGCCCGCGACCGCCGGGCAGCAGGTCGAGGGGGAAGCCGCGTTTGGGAGGGGTGCCGGCGGAGGGCGGGCCGCCCTCGCGCCTCGGGGCCTGGTCGGGGCCGGCGGTCAGTCCGCTGTCGGCCGGGACGTTCTGCAGGCGGGCCAGCAGGCCCGCCGAGAGCGCGGGCGGCGGGCTGGCGGCGAACGCGTTCTTCAGGGCGCGCTGGGCCTCGACCTCCGCCTTGCAGTGGGCACAGGTGGCGAGGTGGGCCAGGACGCGGTCCCTGCTGTCATGCGAAAGCTCGCCGTCCACCAGGGCGGCGAGGCTCTCTCCCAGATGCCGGTCTGCCGGGCCGGCTCCCGCGGTCGAGGTCACTCCATCGCGCCTTCCACTGATCCCGGGGCCCCGGACGCGACGGCGAGCGCCGGCTCGACGGGCTGGACGGCGGCGCGGGAACCGCGCTCCTCGGGCGAGCGGTGGCGCAGGGCCTTGCGCAGATGGGAACGCCCGCGGTGGATGCGGCTGCGGACCGTGCCGAGCTTCACCCCCAGGGTGGTGGCGATCTCCTCGTAGCTCAGGCCCTCGATGTCGCAGAGCACCACGGCGGCACGGAAGTCGGGCGCCAGGGTGTCCAGCGCCTGCTGCACGTCCGCGTCGAAGTGGGTGTCGTTGAAGTGCTGCTGGGGGGTGGGCTCCCGGCTGGGCAGCCGGTCGGCCGCGTCGTCGCCGAGCGCGTCGAACCTGATGCGCTGCTTGCGGCGGACGGAGTCCAGGAAGAGGTTGGTGGTGATCCGGTGGAGCCACCCCTCGAAGGTGCCCGGGGTGTAGGTCGACAGGGAGCGGAACACCCGGACGAAGACCTCCTGGGTGAGGTCCTCCGCGTCGTGCTGGTTGCCCGTGAGACGGTATGCCAGGCGGTAGACCCGGGCGCTGTGGGTGGAGACGATCTCCTCCCAGCTGGGAGGAGCCCAGCTCTGGCTGTCGGCGCCCGCGCTGAAGGTGGCCACGGCGGCGGTGGTGCCGTCGGCCGGCTCGGTGGTGGCCTGCGCTCGGTCGCTGTCAGCGTTGTCAGTCACGGAATTCGGCCCGCCGAACGACCGCCGGATGCGTGTGAGCACCCCCCGGCCCGTGGACGTGGCCGCACCTCCCCTGTCGGCTCTGGTGGTGTCCAGTGGAGTCCCAACCATAGCCACCTCGCCCGTTAGCTCCGGATAAGCATTTCTGACGGCTCACGACATCCCTCGGAACACCGCGCCTCAGTGACCAACGTCCACGCCGGGCATCCGGTTCCCCCGCGAAGTCGATACAGTCAAGGCGCGTGACAGACGGGGACAGGAGAGGGCCATTACGGGCAACCGGCTGACGAGCTGGGCGTTCGCCGAGGCGTACGGCGCACCGGACGCCGAGAGTCCCGAGGGGACGGCGCTGGCCTGGGCCCGCGTGCGGGCGCGCGAGGCCGGAGTGCGCGCCGTCTCCCCCGGCACGGGTGACGCGTTGCGCCTGCTGGCCGCCGTCTCCGGCGCCAGGGCCGTGGTGGAGATCGGCACCGGCACCGGCGTCTCCGGCCTCCACCTGCTGACCGGGATGCGGGCCGACGCGGTGCTGACCACCGTCGACATCGAGCCAGAGCGGCAGCAGTTCGCCCGGCAGGCGTTCCGGCTGGCCGGCTTCGCCGCCAACCGCACCCGGATCATCCCCGGCCACGCGCTGGACGTGCTGACCCGCCTCACCGACGGCGGCTACGACCTGGTCTTCTGCGACGGCGACCGGCTGGAGTACCTGGAGTGCCTCGCAGAATCGTTGCGGCTGCTGCGCCCCGGCGGGCTGGTCTGCTTCGCCGGGGTCTTCGCAGGCGGCCGGACGGTGGACTCGGCGGCGGCGCCGACCGAGGTGCGCCGGCTGCGCGAACTGCTGCGCGCGGTGCGGGAGAGCCGCCAGCTGGCCCCCGCGCTGCTGCCGGTCGGCGACGGCCTGTTGTGCGCGGCCCGGGTCTAGACCTGGGCGGCACCCCGGGTACGCGGACGGCGCCGCCCCGGAGACATGCTCCGGGGCGGCGCCGTGGTCAACGCGGAACGCGGCGACGTCAGCCGGTCACCTTCTTCAGCTCCTCGTCGAGTGCGACCGCCTCGTCAGGGGTCAGCTCGACAACGAGTCGGCCACCGCCTTCGAGCGGAACGCGCATGATGATGCCCCGCCCCTCCTTGGTCACCTCAAGCGGACCATCGCCCGTCCGCGGCTTCATGGCCGCCATGCTCGTTCCCCTTCCTGAACCAGCTCGTCGCAGCCGATGACGCGAGCGCCGTCGGCGTCGAACACATTGCTTGCCTTCATTATCCCGCATGAATGGGTCCCGTGACCAACATTGGCCGGTCTCCCTTCGGCAACGCACACACGCAAAACCACTCAATTCGGGGACTGTCCGCGTTACCGGGGTTCTTCGGGGAGGTTCTCGGGACGCGCGGGTCACGGGCGGTTCGGCGGGTCCTCCGGGGGCCGCGTGCGCGGAAGACGAAGGAAGGGAGCGGGCGCGCGAGGGCCGGCACTTCCCGAATCCCGCAGGTCCGAACGGGGAATCCGATTCCTTCACCGCCGGGCGGGTCGGACGCCGATCGGCGGGCGCCTCAGTCGCGTTCGCCGGTCTCCTCCTGGCGCTCGCTCCTGGCCTTCTCCAGCATCGCCCCGAGGTCGGCGATCCTCGCGTCGCGCTCGGCGAGTTCGGCGGCGACACGGTCCAGCACGTCGTCCACCTCGACCATCCGGTAGCCGCGCGGCGCCACCGGCAGGCGCACCCGGATCAGGTCGGCCGGCGTCAGCGGGCGGTCCAACGGCAGCGGGTCCGCCGACCGCTCGGGCTCGGCGTCACGCAACCCGCCCGTCGCCGGCGCGCCGGAGCCGTCGCCGCTGCTGAGCACCGCGAGCGTGACCGCGGCGATCACGACCACCATCGCGACCATCAAGAACCAGAACACCGAAGCCTCTCCCCTGTGAGTCCTGCCCTGGAGTCTCGCACGGGGGGTGGCACCGTGGTCCGGGTAGGTTCAAGGGGTGGCAAAACCCGGGCCGACGCCCCGGTTGGGCCCGGCGGGGTGGCCGGAGCCGCCGGGAGCCGCGCCCGCGAGCGAGACCGCTTCTCCGTCGAGGGAACCCGAGAGAGGGCTGAACGTGCTGTTGCGCCTGGGCAAGCGGGAGTTCGCCGCCCACCAACCGGTGATCATGGCGATCGTCAACCGAACTCCGGACTCCTTCTACGACCGGGGCGCCACCTTCGGCGAACGTGCCGCGCTGGAGCGGGTGGCGAGGGCGGTCGACGAGGGCGCGGACATCATCGACGTCGGCGGGGTCAAGGCGGGACCCGGCGAGGAGGTGGACGCGGCCGAGGAGATCCGCCGCACCGCCGGCTTCGTCGCGGAGGTCCGCCGCCGGCACCCGGACGTGGTGATCAGCGTCGACACCTGGCGCCACGAGGTGGGCGAGGCGGCCTGCGCGGCCGGTGCCGACCTGCTCAACGACGCCTGGGGCGGCGTCGACCCCCGGCTGGCCGAGGTCGCCGCCCGGTACCGCGTCGGCCTGGTCTGCACCCACGCCGGCGGCGCGGAGCCGCGCACCCGGCCGCACCGGGTGCGGTACGACGACGTGATGGCGGACATCCTCCGCGTCACGGTGGGACTGGCCGAACGGGCGGTGGCGCTGGGGGTGCCGCGCGAGGGCGTGTTGATCGACCCGGGCCACGACTTCGGCAAGTCGACCCGCCACTCGCTGGAGGCGACCAGGCGGTTGCCGGAGATGACCGAGACCGGCTGGCCGGTGCTGGTCTCGCTCTCCAACAAGGACTTCGTCGGCGAGACGTTGGACCTGCCGGTGCGGGAGCGGCTGCTGGGGACGCTGGCCACCACGGCGGTCTCGGCCTGGCTCGGCGCGCGGGTGTACCGGGTGCACGAGGTCGAGGAGACCCGGCAGGTGCTGCGGATGGTCGCGGCGATCGCCGGCCACGGGGTACCTGCGGTGGCCAGGCGGGGTTTGGCCTGACCCCCCGCCGGGGTGCCCCCGACGACCCACCTTGCCGGTGCCCGACCGTGGTCGTCCGCACCTGAGCGCCAACGCCCACCACGACCAGGGGCGCGGGGAACTGCGCGGGCAACCCACCACCGGGCTGAGGACGACAACCCACCCAGCTCCGATGCTCCGTAGTCGGCCAACCCCCGCCACACAGCACTCGCGCAGTTCCCCGCGCCCCCAAGCCGCCCACCGGCAGTGAAGGGGCGCGGGGAACGGCGCGAGCAACCCACCACCGGGGCGCAGACGACAACCCACCCAGCTCCGATGCTCCGTAGTCGGCCAACCCCCGCCACACAGCACTCGCGCAGTTCCCCGCGCCCCCAAGACCGCCACCGGGGCGAGGACGACAGCCCACCCCGGCCGGGGAGACCTGCCCCGGACGGCTAGTCCTTCGTGACGAGGCGGATGGCCTCCTCCACGTCGTCCGTGATCCGGAAGAGGTCCTCGTCGTGGGGCGACGCCTTGCCCTGGGCGATGACCGTGTCGCGCAGCCAGTCGGCGAGGCCGCCCCAGTAGGCGGAGCCGTAGAGCACGATCGGGAACCTGGTCACCTTCCGCGTCTGGACCAGCGTCAACGCTTCGAACAGCTCGTCCATGGTGCCGAGTCCGCCGGGAAGGACCAGGAAGCCCTGCGCGTACTTCACGAACATCGTCTTGCGGACGAAGAAGTAGCGGAAGTTGATCCCCACGTCCACGTGCGCGTTGAGCCCCTGCTCGAAGGGCAGCTCGATGCCGAGCCCGACGGAGACCCCGCCGCTCTCGCTGGCGCCGAGGTTGGCGGCCTCCATGGCGCCGGGGCCGCCGCCGGTGATCACCGCGAAGCCGGCGTCGGCGAGGCCGCGGCCGATGCGGCGCGCGTCCTCGTACTCGGAGCTGCCGGGCGGTGTGCGGGCCGAGCCGAAGACGCAGACGGCCGGGCCGAGTTCCGCGAGCGCGCCGAAGCCCTCGACGAACTCCGACTGGATGCGCAGCACCCGCCACGGGTCCTGGTGGACCCAGTCGGACGGTCCCCTGGAGTCCAGCAGCCGCTGGTCGGAGGTGCTGGTCATCACCTGCTGCCGTCGCCGCACCACCGGGCCCAGCCGCTGTTCGCGCGGCTGGTCGTCCCCGCCGGTCCGCTCGTTCCGAGGCCCCTCGTCGGGCACATCCGTGCTCCCGCTCATCCCGCGCTCCTCACCTGTGATCGTTTTCACGTCCTCGTCTCCCGGCCGGGACCTCCGGCCGGGACGTGTTCTCGCCGGCCGGTCAGCCGCCCAGCCAGGCGCGCAGCCGGCGCTCGCAGGCCAGCACGGACTCCGTGGGGACCCGTTCGTCCTGGCGGTGGGCGAGGCTGGGGTCGCCCGGGCCGTAGTTGACCGCCGGGACGCCAAGCGCACTGAACCGGGAGACGTCCGTCCAGCCAAACTTGGGGCAAGGTTGGCCGCCGACGGCCTCAAGGAACGCCCGTGCCGCCGGGTGTGAGAGCCCGGGCAGCGCGCCCGGCGAGTGGTCGTCGACCACGAACTCGGCGACGCCGCAGTCCGCGAAGACCTCCCGGACGTGGGCCAGCGCCCGTTCCTGGTCCAGGTCGGGCGCGTAGCGGTAGTTGACGGTGATCTGGCAGGCGTCGGGGATGACGTTGCCGGCGACCCCGCCGGTGATGCCCACCGCGTTCAGGCCCTCGCGGTACTCCAGGCCGTCGATCTCCACCCGGCGCGGGCGGTAGTCGGCGAGCCGTTCCAGCACGGGGGCCGCCGCGTGGATCGCGTTGACGCCCATCCAGCTCCTGGCGGAGTGCGCCCGCTGGCCGGCCATCCTCAGCAGCACCCGGAGGGTGCCCTGACAGCCGCCCTCCACCTGGCCGTTGGACGGTTCGAGCAGCACGGCGAAGTCCGCTTCCAGCCAGTCGGGGTGGGCGGCGGCCAGCCGGCCGAGGCCGTTGCGCTCGGCCTCGACCTCCTCGTTGTCGTAGAAGACGAACGTCAGGTCGCGGTTGGGCCGGGGCACGGTGGCCGCGATCCGCAGCTGCACCGCGACGCCGGACTTCATGTCGCAGGTGCCGAGTCCCCACAGCACGCCCTCGTCGTCCAGCCGGGACGGGAGGTTGTCGGCGACCGGAACGGTGTCCAGATGGCCGGCGAGCACCACCCGTTGGTCCAGGCCGAGTTCGGTGCGGGCCACCACGTTGTTCCCGAAACGGTCCACCCGCAGCCAGTCGAGGCCGGCGAGGGCCTCGGCGACCGCGTCGGCGAGCGGCTCCTCGGTGCCGCTGACCGAGGGGACGTCCACCAACTGGGCGGTCAGGGCCGCCGCGTCGAGTCCGAGGTCGAGTCGCTGGCGGGGGGCGGCGGTGCCGGATGCGGGTCGTTCCATGCGGTCACGGTACCCGCGCCGAACGGTCACCGAGGGACAGCCGCTACTCTCATCGCGTGCCCGAACGGACGACCACCTCACGACGCCGGCGCCGTCTGTTGCGCGGCGCCTCCGCCACCCTGGTGCTGGCGGGCGTCGCCGCCTACGCCGTCGTCCAGTACGACTCGGGCAGCCGTGCCAGGCCACACTGCGAGTCGCGGGGCGCGGACCCGGAGTCCGAGACCCACTCCCTCACCCCGGCGCAGGCGGCCAACGCGGCCACCATCGCCGCCGTCGGCAACTCGCGCGGGCTGCCCGAACGGGCCGTGACGATAGCCCTGGCGACCGCGATGCAGGAGTCCAGCCTGCGCAATCTCGACCACGGCCACCTCGACTCGCTGGGTCTCTTCCAGCAGCGCCCCTCGATGGGCTGGGGCGACGAACAGCAGGTCCAGGACCCGGTGTACGCGGCCAACGCGTTCTACACGAAACTGCTGGAGATCCCCGCGTACGAGGAGCTGGAGCTGACCGTGGCGGCGCAGGAGGTGCAGCGCAGCGCCTTCCCCGACGAGTACGCCAAGCACGAGGACAACGCGACGCTGCTCTCCGGCCCCCTGACCGGTCGGGCACCCGCGTCGTTCACCTGCGTCACCGACAACGACCCGACGCCCGCCGATCCCGAGCTGCTGCGGGAGCGGCTGGAGGAGGTGTTCGGTGGCCGCGCCTCGGTGGAGCGGCGGGGCGACGACGACTTCGAGTGGGCGGTGACGCTGGACCGGGCGGGGGGCGAGGCCGACGGCTCCCCCGGGTGGGAGCTGTCGCACTGGCTGGTCGCCCAGGCGGGGGTGCTGGGGGTCGCCGAGGTCGTCCACGACGGGCGGCACTGGGTGTCCGCGCGCTCGGACCAGGGCTGGCGGACGGCCGAGGGGGGCACGGCCGATTCCGGGGCATCCGGGGATTCCGGTGACTCCGGGGGGAATTCACTCGAAACGGTCCTGCTTTCGCTGGTCCCGAGCGTGGAGTGACCGTCCGAATACGTTCGCCACACGTCCCCGGAAAGCGTCGGCTACCGCGCGGACTTTCGCGCGGGAAGCACGCGCGGCGACAACTCCGGTAGCGTTTACGGCTTTTGCCCGCGCGGTCGGCGAGCGCGTTTCCCGTTCCCCCGAATTCCTCCCCGAACGCCCCCTGGAATCTCCCCGAAACACCTTCCTCCCGTTCAACGGGGCGGCACCGTGCCGTGCTTGGGGGGCGGCCGGCGGGGCGTCGGCCGGCCGGCGTATTACCGATTCTTTACCCGGGCGGGCCGCAACCCGAGGCGGCCGGTGGCCGATAGGCACGGGGGACACACCGTGCTCCCGACGTCCACCACGAGGAGAGAAGCCATGTCGCACCCCGTTCGCAAGACCCTGGTCCGGGCCGCCCTCTGCGGAGCCGCCGGCGCCGCCGGCCTGTTGGGCACCGCGTCGGTGGCCCAGGCCGCGCCGCTGGCCAACCTCTCGTCCGACACCGAGCAGGCCGACATGGTCGGGGACACCGTCAACGGCCTGGGCAGGTCGGCCGTGGGCGTGGTGAACGAGGCCGGCGCCGATGTCGCGCCGCACCTCCAGGAGGGCGCGAAGGCCGGTGGCGCGCTGCTCGGCGGGGTGACCGCTCGCTGAGCGGGCTCGACAGCGGAACGCGGGAGGGGGTCGCCGGCGCGGCGGCCCCCTCCCGCGTGCGCGCGCGTGGTCAGGCCAGGCGGGCCACGGCGCCGGCGACGCGTTCGTCGGTCGCGGTGAAGGCGACCCGCACGAAGCGGTCGCCCGCCGCGCCGTAGAAGTCGCCGGGGGCCACCAGGATGCCCAGCTTGCTCAGCTCGGCGACGGTGTCCCAGCAGGGCTCGTCGCGCGTGGCCCACAGGTAGAGCGACGCCTCACTGTGCGCGATGGTGAAGCCGCGCGCGGTCAGCGCCGTGCGCAGCGCCTCGCGGCGGGCGGCGTAGCGGGCGCGCTGCTCGACCACGTGCTCCCGGTCGCCGAGCGCGACGGCCATCGCGGCCTGCACGGGGGCGGGGAGCATCATGCCGGAGTGCTTGCGGACCCCCAGCAACTCCCCGATGACCGCCGGGTCGCCGGCCAGGAAGGCCGCGCGGTAGCCGGCGAGGTTGGAGCGCTTGGAGAGGGAGTGCACGGCGACCAGGCCCTCGTGGCTGTCGCCGCAGACGTCGGGGTTGAGCACGGAGACCGGCTCGGCCTCCCAGCCCAGCTCCAGGTAGCACTCGTCGCTGAGGACCAGCACACCGTGCTCCCGCGCCCAGGCGACGATCGCGCGCAGCTCGGCGACGTCGAGGACCCGACCCGTCGGGTTGGCCGGGGAGTTGAGCCACAGCAGCCGCAGCCCCCGCGGGTCGAGCTCGGTGGGCGAGCCCCGGTAGGGCACGGGCTCGGCGCGGGCGAGGCGGGCGCCGACCTCGTAGGTCGGGTAGGCCGGCTCCGGGTAGGCGACGCGGTCGCCGGGTCCGAGGCCCAGCTGGGCGGGCACGGAGGCGACCAGCTCCTTGGAGCCGATCACCGGGAGCACGCCCCGGTGCGCGAGGCCGACGGCGCCGGTGCGGCCGGTCACCCAGGCGACGATCGCGTCCCGCAGCGCGGGGGTGCCCCAGACCGTCGGGTACCCGGGGCTGTCCGCGGCCCCGGCGAGGGCGCGTTGGACCAGCTCGGGAACGGGGTCGACCGGGGTACCGACGGAGAGGTCCACGATGCCGTCCGGGTGCGCCGAGGCGGTGGCCTTGTAGGGCTCCAGTCGGTCCCAGGGAAAGACCGGCAGTCGGGCGGAGACGGCGGACGGCACGGGTGGCACTCCTCGGTGGGGTACTGCGGGTGGCGCGTTGCTACCGGTGGAGGGGAACGGCCCCGGACGGTGCCGAGGCCGTTCCGCTCACTCGTCGTGGCTCTGCGGCGGCAGGGCGGCGACCAGCGGGTGGTCGCGCTCGATCAGGCCGAGCTTGCTGGCGCCGCCCGGGGAGCCGAGCTCCTCGAAGAACTCGACGTTGGCCTTGTAGTAGTCCTTCCACTCCTCCGGGGTGTCATCCTCGTAGAAGATGGCCTCGACGGGGCAGACGGGCTCACAGGCGCCGCAGTCCACGCACTCGTCGGGGTGGATGTAGAGAGCGCGCTGCCCCTCGTAGATGCAGTCGACGGGGCACTCCTCGATACATGCCTTGTCCTTGAGATCCACACAGGGCTCGGCGATCACGTAGGTCACGCTGTCAGTCCTCCTCGTCGTGGCGGTGGGTCCGCCGGCGCACGTGGGCGCGGTGTCGCTGATGCTCCGACCTAGTATCGCCGTTGCGGAGCCATGCGCACACCTGAGGGGTTGGCTAGCGGGATGGAATTCACTGCCGGGGCCCGACTTGAGGTTCGGATCACCCCCGATGACGTGGGCAAACGCGTCTCGGTACGCACCGCTACCGGTGCGGGCGAGGGCGGGGGGCGGTTCACCGACACCCTGGGGATTCTCACTTCGTGGACGGGCGGGGTGCTGACGGTGACCCGGCGGTCGGGGGAGACCGTGGGGTTGGCGGAGTCGGCGCTGGTCGCGGGCAAGGTGGTGCCGCCGGCGCCGGCGCGCAGGCGGGGCGTGCCGGCGGCCTCCGTCGCGGAGTTGACGCATGTCACGACGCGCGCCTGGCCGGCGCCCGAGACGGAACGGGTCGGCGACTGGCTGCTGCGGGCCGCGGGCGGCTGGACGCGGCGGGCCAACTCGGCGGTCCGCCTCGGCCCCGCCGATCCCGAACTCGACCGCGTGGTGGCCTGGTACGCGGCGCGCGGGCTGCCGCCGCTGGTGCGGGTGGCCACGGGCGGCGGCGAGGGGGACGAACGGCTGGTGGCCGCGTTGGACGCGCGGGGCTGGCGCCCGGTGGGGTTCGCCCTCCAACGGGTCGGGGCGTTGGCGCCGCTGGCCGACCGGGAGCCGGACGGGCGGGTGACGGTCGGCCGGGAGCTGACCGCGCGGTGGCTCGCGGGCAACCCGTCGGCGGGGCGCGATCCGGCCATGGCGCGGCGGGTGTTGGCCGCGGGCCCCTCGGTGCTGTTCGCCGAGGTCGCGGGCGGGGAGGGTGAGCCGCCGCAGGCCGTGGGGCGGTGCGTGGTGGACGGCCGGTGGGCCGGTTTCAGCGCGATCGAGGTGGCGCCGGCGCATCGGCGGCGCGGGCTGGGGACGGCGCTGATGGCGGAGTTGGCCAGGGCGGCGCTGGCCGAGGGCGCCTCGGCGGGCTGGCTCCAGGTGACGCCGGGGAACGAGGCGGCCAACGCGCTCTACGAGCGGCTGGGCTTCGCCGAACACCACCGCTACCACTTCCGGGCGGCGCCCACCGGCTGAGCGGTGGGCGCCGCCCGGTGCGGCGGTGCGTGCGGCGCGGTCAGCCGAGGGTGGCGCCCTCGACCTCGGCGACCCTGCGTCCCGGCCCCTCGTCGGCGGTGGCGGTCTCCCGCAGCACCGGGATCAGCGCGGCGGCGGCGTGCTCGGGGGTCATCTCGACGAGGCCGCTGCCGGCGTCGATCATCACCCCGTCGAACGTGGTGCCGTACAGCTCGGCGAGGCCGTCGGGGTCGAGCACCGGCTGGAGGTTCCCCTGGTCGCTGGGCTCCATGGTGAGGACCCCGCTGAGCGTCTGCTGGCTGATGGGGAGTTCGCGGTCGGCGGCGACCAGCCACACCCAGCCGGACATCGCCGGCTCGCCGAACTCCTCCAGCGCCTGCTGGACCTGCTCCTCGCCGACCAGCGGGTCCCGTTCGGCGACGGGGAGTTCGACCGGGGTGTTCTCCCCGCCGGCGGCGCGCTCGCGGAACGCGGCCTCGACGGCGTCGCCGGCGGCGACCGGGTCGATGGCGGCGCCCGGCTGGCCGGCGCGGCCGATGGCCTGGCCGTCCTCGAAGACGACGGTGCCGTCCACGGGGCCGGCGCCGCCGGCTTCGGCGGTGCGCTCCTGGAGGGCGACGGTGAGCTTCTCGCGGTCGACGGAGAAGACCGCCTCGGCCTCGTGGGTGCCGCCGAAGAGCGAACCGATCACGGTGACCGGGCTGTAGTCCGTGCCGGACGCCTCGCGGGCGGTGGCCTCGGTGTCGACGGCGAGGCCGGCGACGCTGGGCTTCAGCTCGATCTCCTGCCCGTCGACGACCAGGATCAGCGGCTCGTTGTTGGCCGCGTCCAGCCGCTCGTCGAGGGCGGCGTGCGCCTCCTCGGTCGACATCCCGCCGATGTCGACGCCGAGCGCCTGGGTGCCCTTGGGCACGTCGTCCTGGTTGAGGAAGAGGCCGGCGCCGTAGGCGACGACGCCGAGGCCGACCAGCGCGACGACCAGCAGCTTGACCTTGGAACGGCCGCGCGGCGCCGGCTTGGCCGCGGCGGGCGCCGGGGGTGGCGGCGGCTCCTCGTCGGCCGGCGGGCGCGGGCTCGGCGGCGGAACGGCGGGAACGGCGCCGGTGTCGTCGTCGAAGTCGAGGCGCGGCATGGGCCCGGTGGCCGCCGGGTCGCCGTCGTGGACGCCGAGCGGCGGGGCGGGCGGGAACGGGCCGCCGAGGTCCATGGTCGTGCCGACCGGGTCGTCCTCGGGGGGCCGGCCGCCGGGGCGGGGTGCGGGGCCACCGGAGTCCAGGGTCGGGATCGGGCCCTGGGGGGTGGGCGCGGGGCCCTGCGGCGGGATGGTGGGCGGGCGGTCGTCGCCCATCGGGGTGGGCGCCGGCGGCACGCTCATCGGGCCGGTGGCGGGGCCCGTGGTGGGGCCGGTGGGGCGGACGGGCAGCGGGCCCTGGGGGCTGACGGCGGGCGGCTCGTCGCGTCCGCCGGGGAACCAGTCGGACGCGGCGGCCCGTTCGCCGCCGACGCCTGGCGTACCGCCGGGCGGGGTGTCGGCGAGCGGCGGGTGGCCGCCGGCGCGCGGGGCGTCGGGACCGGCAGGCTCGTGCGGGGGCTCGCTCAGGCCCGGCTCCTCGGCGCCGGCCTGGGGCGTCGCGCCGGTCTTCGGCGGCGACTTGCGCGGCTCGAACCAGGAGCTGGTCTTCTTGCCGGATTCCCCGCCCGTGGCGTCGCCCTGGCTCTTGCCCTCGGTGCGGGCGCCCGGCGGCGGCTTGGGGGTCCGGGTCGGCAGCGGCGGGGGCGCGGAGCGCGCGGCCTCCTCGTCGACGGTCTCCCGCACCACGATCGGTGGAATAGGCCGGGAACCAGGGATGTTGATCCGCGCACGGGTCGTCATCGTGGTCTCGGTCTTCTTCTCCTCCGCCGGCGGAGGACCCGGACGGGCCGCTGCTTCCCCCTCGTTGTGCTGGGGGTCACCCCAACCCCGGTTGTTGGGGGAATTGTCAGTTTCACGACTCAAGGCAGGATCTCCCGGTTGGGCTTCACCAGCCGCCCCGGAACGCATCCGGGTCGCGGCGGCTGGCCCCACGATACTGGGGTCGGCGACGCGCGATGCCGCCCGCACAGGATCAGCACATCAGTGCCCCACCCCGACACCCGCTCTCAGCAGCGGCGTTACCGGCCCGTTCCGCCCTGTGGCACGGCGAAGAGCGGGCGTTCGCTCGGGGCGAGAGTGGCGCACACCACGGCGACCGTCATCCCACCGAGGAGGTAGACGTAGCTTCCGGCGCCCGCCGCGTAGACGAAGTCGCCCTGCGGCCTGGTCACGGTGAGCACCAGCACGGACAGCACCCAGCCGCCGGCCGGCGAGGCCGCGCCGATCCGGCTGCGGGTGAGCAGCGCCCCGCCCCAGAAGAGGCCGGCGCAGCCGGCGAGCGCCAGCAGCACGCCGAACGGGAACCAGCCGCCCTGCACCAGCGAGCCGGCGACTCCCGCGACGACGCCGAGCACGCCGAGGCCGGCGTGGGCGGCGATCCTCACGGCTCCTCGCCTTCGGGCAGTCCGGCGAAGACGTCGTCGACCGCGCCCGGCGGCGGGGGCTGCCCGTGGCCGAGGGTGAAGTGTTCGGTGCGCCAGAGCGGTTGGGCCAGGCCGTTGGAGAGCGCGAACGTCTCCCCCTCGACCTCGATCTGGGTGGCGTGGGCGGCCATCGCGGCGCGCTTGGCGGCGTACTGCGCCTCGGTGCCGCGGACCGCGAGCACCGCCTCGGCGTCCGGGACGACGCCCGGCAGGTCGGCGGCGGTGGCGACGGCGGGGAAACGGCCGGGGCCCTCGCTCCGCAGCCGGGCCAGCCCGCGCTCCACCTCGCCCTCGGGGAGGCAGGTCCACAGCACGCGTTCCACCCGGTGGCGGGGGGCGGCGAGTTCCACGGCGCGCATGGCGACGCGGTGGGCCTGGATGTGGTCGGGGTGCCCGTAGCCGCCGTGGGGGTCGTAGGTGAGGAGCACCCGGGGGCGGGTCTCGACGATGATCTCGACGAGCGCGGCGGCGGCCTCGTCCACGTCGGCCCGGCAGAAGGCGCCCGGCCTGTCGTTGCTCGGCAGCCCGGTCATCCCCGAGTCGCGGTGGCGTCCCTCGCCGCCGAGCAGCCGGTGGTCGGTGACGCCGAGGGCGGCGGCTGCCGCCGCCAACTCCCCGGCGCGGTGCGGTCCGAGGGCGTCGTCCCGGTCGGCGGCCAGGTGGCGCAGGGCGGTGCCGATGACCTCGCCCTCCTCCCCCAGCGTGCAGGTGACCAGCGTGACCCTGGCTCCCGCGGCGACGCAGGCGGCCATGGTCACGCCGTTGGTGATCGATTCGTCGTCGGGGTGCGCGTGCACCAGCAGCACCCCGGGGCGGCCGGAACTCATGGGGGCAGCCTACGTCGCCCCCGGGCGGCCCCGGCCGGCACGGTCGGGGCCCGGGACACGGTCAGAAGCTCAGGGAGTTGATCATGTCCCCGATGCTGCTGCTGAAGTTGTCGATGGTGGGGGCCATGTTCGAACTGGCGAGATAGAAGCCGAGAAGCACGCAGACGATCGCGTGCAGAACCTTGAGCCCTGCCTTTCTGACCAGCAGAAAGACGATGATCAGCAACAGCAGGGAAGCTGAGATGGTGAGGCCCACCAGGATCACCCTCCAGTGACTCGTGCCTTGTGCGGACACGGTGGGAGGACCACCCGGCGAGGGGCCCGGCTTCCCGCCGTGCGCCACGGATCATAACGGCCCGTCAGAGCCGCACGGCGCGGTGCACGGGAGCAGATCAGGGGCGCACGCCCCCGGCTCATTCGAGCAGGACGGTACCTGCCTCCGGAAAATGACAGGCGGTCATGTGGCCCTCCTCGTTGCCCTCGATGCGCACCAGCGGCGGCTCCTCGGTGGCGCAGCGGTCCTGGGCCTTCCAGCAGCGGGTGCGGAAGCGGCAGCCGGAGGGCGGAGCGCTCGGCGAGGGGACGTCCCCCTCCAGGCGGATGCGCTCGCGGCGCGGGGGTCGCTCCTTCGGGGTGTCCTCGCCGGCGTCCCGGTCCTCCGCCATGGCCGGCCCCAGGTCGACCTCGGGGACGGCGGAGAGCAGCGCGTGGGTGTAGGGGTGGCGGGGCCGTTCGTAGATCGCCCGGCGGTCGCCGACCTCGACGATCTTCCCGAGGTACATCACCGCGATCCGCTGCGAGAAGTGCCGCACCACGGCGAGGTCGTGGGCGATGAAGAGGAACGCGATGCCGTGCTCCCGCTGCACCCGGCGGAGCAGGTTGATCACCTGCGCCTGGATGGAGACGTCGAGGGCGGAGACCGGCTCGTCGGCGATGATCAGCCGGGGTTCGAGTGCCAGCGCCCTGGCCACGCCTATGCGTTGGCGCTGGCCGCCGGAGAACTCGTGCGGGAAGCGGTTGTAGTGCTCCGGGTTGAGGCCGACGGTGTCCATCAGCTCGCGGACCCTGGCCTCCCGGCCGCCGGGCGGGTTGACGCCGTTGATCTCCAGCGGGGCGCCCACGATGCTGCCCACGGTCTGGCGCGGGTTGAGCGAGGAGTAGGGGTCCTGGAAGATCATCTGGATCTCGGACCTGATGGGCGCCAGCTCCTTGCGGCCGGCGTGGCTGATGTCCCGGCCGCGGTAGGTGAGGGTGCCGCCGGTCGGCTCCAGCAGCCGGGCCAGCAGCCGCCCGGTGGTGGACTTGCCGCAGCCCGACTCGCCCACCAGGCCGAAGCTCTCGCCCTCGCGGACGACGAGGTCGAGCCCGTCCACCGCCTTGACCGCGCCCACCGTCCGCTGGAACGGGAAGCCGCCCTTGATCGGGAAGTACTTGGTCAGCCCCTCCACGGTCATCAGGGCCGGCGGGGTCTCCCCGGCCGCCCCGGCCGCCTCCTCGGGCCCGGTCGGCCCCTCGTGTGCTGTGCTGGCGGTGGTCATGGCGCTGTCCTTTACCTCACGTGTCTCACGGGCGTCACGGTGCCGCGTCGCGTCCCGGCGGGACCCGCGCGCTACGCGAGCCTGGGCCTGATCCGCTCGCCGAAGAGCGTCCGCTGCCGCGCCTCGGTGAGGTGGCAGGCGGCGCCGCGCCCCTCGGGCAGCGCGGGGCGTTCGGTGGCGCAGCGCCCGTCGCCGACCTCGTCGACGAAGGTGCAGCGCGGCGCGAACGGGCATCCGGGCGGCGGGGTGAGCAGGCTGGGCGGGGAGCCGGCGATGGGCACCAGCTCCTTGTCGACGTCGGCGGTCAGCCGGGGCATCGAGGTCAGCAGCCCCCAGGTGTAGGGGTGTCGGGGCGCGGCGAGCACCTCGTGCACGGTGCCGCGCTCCACGGCCCGGCCGCCGTACATCACCAGCACGTCGTCGGCGACGCCGGCGATCACCCCCAGGTCGTGGGTGATCATGATGATCGCGGAGCCGAACTCCTGCTGGAGCTCCATCAGCAGGTCCAGGATCTGGGCCTGCACGGTGACGTCGAGGGCGGTGGTCGGCTCGTCGGCGATCAGCAGGTCGGGGTCGCAGACCAGCGCCATGGCGATCATGACGCGCTGCCGCATCCCGCCGGAGAACTGGTGCGGGTAGTCGTCGACGCGCTGCGCCGGGTGGGGGATGCCGACCTTGCCCAGCATCTCGATCGCGCGCTCCCGCGCCTCGCGGCGGGAGGCGCCGCGGTGCTTGCGGTAGGGCTCGGCGATCTGCCGGCCGACGGTGTAGTAGGGGGAGAGCGCGGTGAGCGGGTCCTGGAAGATCATGGCCGCGGTGTTGCCGCGCAGCCGTTCCAGGGCCCGTTCGGAGGCCCCGGTCAACTCGTCGCCGTCCAGGGTGATCCGGCCGGAGACGTCGGCCGTCTCGCGGCTGTGCAGGCCGAGGATGGCCTGGGTGGCGACGGACTTGCCGGAGCCCGACTCCCCGACGATGCCCAGGGTCCTGCCGCGGGCCACCTCGAAGGAGAGGCCGTCGACGGCCTTGACGGTGCCGTCCTCGGTGGAGAAGTGGACCCGCAGGTCGTCCACGGTCAGGAAGGGGCTGTTGGTGGTCATGAGTGGTCAGCGCTCCTAGGCAAGCCGCACCCGCGGGTCGATCAAGGCGTAACAGGCGTCCACGAGGATGTTGAACAGCACGATCATCGTCGCGGCGAAGAGCATCACGCCCATGAGCATCGGCAGGTTGGACTTGGTGACCGAGTCCACGGCGAGCCGTCCCAGGCCCGGCAGGTTGAAGGTGAACTCGGTGATCATCGCCCCACCGAAGAGCGAGCCGAGGTCGATGCCGAAGATGGTGACGATCGGGATCAGCGAGCCGCGCCAGGCGTAGCGGAAGAAGACGGTCGACCGCGACATGCCCTTGGCCCTCGCGGTGCGCACGTGGTCCTCGCGCAGCTGCTCGATCAGCGTGGCCCTGGCCATCCTGGTGTAGTTGGCCGTGAAGATCGTCGCCAGCACCAGCCAGGGCAGCAGCAGCCCGCCGAACCAGGCCATCGGGTCCTCGGAGATCGGCTCGTACTTCGGCTGGCTGAAGACCTGGTTGTTGTGGACCAGCAGCGCCAGGGCGAGCGGGCCGAGGAAGTAGATCTGCATCGAACCGAGCACCAGCGAGGCGGAGCTGAGCGACTTGTCCAGCAGCGTGCCGCGCCGCCAGGCGGCCAGCATCCCCATCGCGAGGCCGACCACCAGGAAGACCACGGCGCCGCCGACGGCGAGCGAGAGGGTGGTGGGCAGCCGGTCCAGGATGGTCTCCAGCACCGGGCGGTTGTCCGTGAACGAGTAGCCGAGGCACGGCGCGGGGCAGTGGCCGATCGGGTAGTCGCGGCCGGTGAAGATGCCGACCATGTACTCCCAGTACTGCACGGGCACGGGCTTGTCGATGCCCAGGTTCGCCTCGACGATGGCCAGTTGGTCGGGCGTGCAGGTCTTGCCGCAGGCCAGCAGGGCCGGGTTGCGCGGGATCGCGTAGAAGAGGAAGAACGTGACCGCGCTGATGATCAGCAGGATGACGATCGCGCCCAGCGATCGCCGCAGCAGGAATCGGAGCATCGGGTAGCAGCCCTTTGGGTTCGGTCGGCCGGGGTCCGGCGGGGGCGCCCGCGCGTGGCGGACGCCCCCGTCCTGACGACCGTCAGCCCTCGTCCTGGATGACGTAGATCCGATGCATGTCCACGGTTCCGAGGTCGTCGTTGAAGTCGGCGCCGCCGATCAACGAACCATGCAGGACGTTCATCTTGTAGTAGTAGAGCGGGACCTGGGTGAGCACGTCCTCGACGATGTACTTGTTCAGCTCGAACCACTCGGTGGCGGCCTCGGCCGGGTCGGTGATCTGCCGGATGCGGTCGATCTCCGAGTTGATCCGCTCGTCGTCGACGTGGCTGTAGTTGTTGGCCCCGTCCTGGATCTGCCGGCCGTCGAACTGCGGCGGGATCACCGTGGCGCTGGAGAGCCAGTCGTGGCCCCAGTTGCTGCGGTAGATGTCGTAGCCGTTGTCGACGATGCCGATGGTGTCGTAGTAGGAGGTCTGCGGCACCTCGCTGCGGTTGACCACGAAGCCCGCCTCCTCCAGCGCGTCCTCGACGGCCACGGCGGCCCGCGCGTCCTCGGTGGCGGTGTGGTGGACGTAGTTCAGCTCGTAGCCGACCGCGTCCGCCTCCTCCAGCAGCTCCCTGGCCCGCTCGGCGTCGCCCTGCGGGTTGGCGAGCTTGCCGTAGGGGTCGTAGCCCTCCTCGTAGCCCGGCAGCAGCGGGCTGATCAGCCCGCCGGCGTACTCGCCGCCGAACGCGCCGCCGTAGGCGTTGAGCACGCCGTTGAGCGGCAGCGCGTAGGCGATGGCCTGGCGCACCTTGAGGTCGGTGACCCGCTCGGCGTTGATCGCCATGGTGGCGACGAACGGCTGGTAGCCCTGCGCCAACCGCTCCTGGTACTCGGCGTTGGACGACACCTCGGGCGCGTTGCCCGGGTCCACGCCGTTGTTGAACGTGAGCGCGTAGCGGTCGTCGCCGTTGTCCGCCATCAGCCGCTGGGTCGAGTCGTCGGTGGTGTGCCCGAACGTGATCTCGTACCGGTCCGGGTAGGCGTTGCGCGCCGGGTCGGTGGCCGGGTCCCAGTGCTCGTTGCGCACCAGCGTCATCGAGCGGTCGGGGCGGAACTCCTCGATCACGTAGGGCCCGCTGGCCAGCGGCTCCTGGTCGTAGGCCTCGCGGGTGTCGCCGTCCTCGGGGACCAGCGCGTAGCCGACCATCGCCAACGCGTAGGGCAGGTCGGCCTGCGGCTCCTCGAAGTGGAAGACGACCGTCCTTTCGTCCGGCGTCTCCAGCACGCTGTCCGGCAGGTGGTCGCCCTCGTACGGCCCCTCGGGCAGCAGCTCGCGGTACTCGGCGCCGCCGCTGTTGGCCAGCCACTGCTGGAGGAACGTCGGCCCGTAGGTGAGGAACGGCGCGAAGGTGCGCTCGACGCTGTGCCGCACGTCGGCCGAGGTGATCGGCGAGCCGTCGCTGAAGTGGATGTCCTCCTTCAGCGTGTACGTCCAGGTCCGGCCGTCGTCGGAGGGGGTGCCGGAGTCGGTGGCGAGGTCGCCGACGACGGAGTACTCGCCGTCGTTGTCCATGCGCACGGCGGTCAGGCCGCGCTGCATGAGCTTGGCTATGTTCGACTCGGCGGCGGAGTAGATCTGCCCCGGGTCGAGATGGGAGGGCGAGGTCTCCTGGAGCACGTGGACCGTGCCGCCGGGGGTGGCGTCCGGCACCTCCTCGGCCGGCCCGGTGGACGCCTCGGCGTCGGCGAACGTCACCGCCTCCAGCGTCTCCGCGCCCTCCGTCCCGCCGCCGTTCGAGCCCTCGCCCTCGGGGCCGCCGCCGCCACCGCTGCTACAGGCGCTGAGCAGCAGCGCCCCGGTCAGCGCGACGGCCGCCCCCGCCAGGCGCGCTCGCCGCTGTGGTCGTTCACTCATGGTGCACCTGCCCGGTTCGTAGTGTCAGCGGTTGGTCTTGGGGTCGAACGCGTCGCGCACCGAGTCCCCCAGCAGGTTGAAGGCGACCACGAAGACCACCATCGCCACGCCGGGGAAGAACATGTAGGTGAGGTCGGCGCGGTATACCTCGGCGCCGATCGCGAACATCCGGCCCCAGTCGGGGGTCGGTTCCACCAGCCCGACGCCGAGGAAGGACAGCGCGGCGGCCGTGGTCACGAAGTTGGGCAACATGTAGGTGGCCTGCACCAGCATCGGCGAGACGACGTTGGGCAGCAGCTCCTTGCGGATGATCCGCCAGGGCGAGGCGCCGCTCACCTTGGCCGCCTCGACGAACTCCCGTTCGCGCAGGGCCATCGTCGCGCCGCGCAGGATGCGTCCGAGGGTCATCCAGCCGAGCACCCAGAGCACCACGATGATGGAGACCACCCGCACATAGGTCGGTGTCTCCTCGCGTGGGTCGACGAAGAGGGTCGTCACGATGGGCAGGAACGCCACGAAGAACAGCTGGTTGGGGAAGGCCATCAGCAGGTCGATGAACCGGCTGATCAGGAAGTCCGCCTTGCCGCCGAGATAGCCGGCGGTGATGCCGAGCAGGATCGCGGTCAACGTGGCGAGCACCGTGACGGCCAGCGCGATCAGCAGCGAGGTGCGGATGCCGTAGACGAGCTGGGTGAGGACGTCGCGGCCGAGGAACGGTTCGAGGCCGAACCAGAACTCGCCGTCGATCCCGCCGTTGGGCTTGACCGGGTAGCCGAACTCGTTGAGCAGTCCGGGCTCGATCTGGCCGTAGCGGGTCTGCGGGTCCTTTCCGTACAGCCAGGAGATGACCGGCGCGAGGATCCCGACGGCGAAGAAGAAGAGCACGACGCAGCCGGACACGACGCCCACCCGGTCACGGCGGAAACGGCGCCACATCAGCTGCCCAGGGGAGCGGCCCACCAGTTCGGTGGCGACCTGGGTATCGCTGGACATCAGATGGCCCCCCGATGGCGCTCTCGCGTGCGATGCGTGTAGATCGCGACTTTGGCAAGGGCGCGAGTTTCCCGTCAAGGGATAACAGAGGTACACACCTTTGAAAGGCGATTAGTAAGCGAAGTGCCGATGAACTGACATCGCTTCGCGCTTGACGTGATCCCGGGGGGCCAGAAATGTACGGACAAGAGGGGCGCACCCGGAGACGGTTGCCGTTAACAAGGCGGCAACGCCCCCGACCCTACAGGGATATCCGCGCCTCCCAGACTGAGGCGGTACGGCCGTGCGGGTGCCGTGACCGGGGCGGTGCGGCCTGTCCGCGCCGCCCCGGTTCCCGCGGGACCGCGGCCCGTCCACGGCCCTAACCGGCCGTCACCTCGGGCTTCTGGCCGGCGAAGTGGCAGGCCGACGGGTGGGCGACCGGCAGCCCCGCCTCCCGCAGATGACCGGGAACGGCCAGCTCCGGGTCGACCTCGGCGCACAGCGGCTGGGCCTTCCAGCAACGGGTCCGAAAATGGCACCCGGAGGGAGGATTGGCCGGGGAAGGCACATCTCCGGCCAGAATGATGCGTTCCCGGCGTTCGCTGGCGACCGGATCGGGCACCGGAACGGCGGAGAGCAGCGCCTGGGTGTAGGGATGCGTCGGATACCGGTAGATTTCCTCCTCGGTTCCGATCTCCACCACCCGACCCAGATACATCACGCCGACGCGGTCGGAGATATGGCGCACGATGGAGAGATCGTGCGCGATAAACATGTAGGAGAGGTCGAACTCGTTCTGCAGCCTTTCCATCAGGTTGATCACCTGGGCCTGCACGGAAACGTCCAGCGCGGAGACCGGCTCGTCGGCCACGATGATCTCCGGGTTGAGCGCCAGCCCCCGCGCGATGCCGATGCGCTGCCGCTGGCCGCCGGAGAACTGGTGCGGATACCGGTTGATGTACTCGGGGTTGAGCCCGACCACGTCCAGCAGCTCCCGCACGCGCTTCCTGCGCTCCCCCTTCGGCGCCACGTCCGGGTGGATCTCGAACGGCTCCCCGATGATGTCGCCGACCGTCATCCTCGGGTTGAGCGAGGTGTACGGGTCCTGGAAGACCATCTGGATGTTCCGCCGCACCGCGCGCAGCGCGCGCCCCGAGAGCTTCGAGATGTCCTCGCCCTTGTACCTGATCGTGCCCGAGGTCGGCCGCTCCAGGCTCATCAGCAGCTTGGCCACGGTCGACTTGCCGCAGCCCGACTCCCCCACGACGCCCAGGGTCTCCCCCGGGTAGAGGCGCAGACTGACCCCGTCCACGGCCTTGACCGCCCCGATCTGCCGCCGGAAGAGGATGCCCTGGGTCAACGGGAAGTGCTTGACCAGGTCCCGCACTTCGAGGATCGGCTCGCCCCGCTGGTCACTCACCGATCGTCTCCTTCCAGAAGTGGCAGGCGCTGGCCCGCCCGGGCCCCACCTCGTACAGCGGCGGCGCCGGGTCCTCCCGGCAGACGTCCCTGGCCAGCGGGCAGCGCGGGTGGTAGGCGCAACCCGCCGGAATCCGCGCCAGGTTGGGCGGCAGCCCGCGGATCGCGCGCAGCTCGCCCCCCTTGTGGTCCAGGCGCGGGATCGACTCCAGCAGGCCCTTGGTGTACGGATGCGCCGGACGCTTGTACAGCTCGTGCACGGGGGCCGTCTCGACGATCCGCCCGGCGTACATCACGGCGATCTCGTCGGCGACCCCGGCGACCACGCCGAGGTCGTGGGTGATCAGGATCAGCCCCATCCGGTACTCGCGCTGCAACTCGTCGAGGAGGTCCATCACCTGGGCCTGGACGGTCACGTCCAGCGCGGTCGTCGGCTCGTCGGCGATGATCAGCTCGGGTTCGAGCGCCAGCGCCATCGCGATCATGATCCGCTGGCGCATACCGCCGGAGAACTGGTGCGGGTAGTCGTTGACCCGCTCCTTCGCCGCCGGGATGCGCACCCGGTCCATCAGCTCGACCGCCCTGGCCTTGGCCTCCTTGCGGCTCGTGCCCCGGTGCACCCGGAACATCTCGCCCAGCTGGTAGCCGACGGTCAGCACGGGGTTGAGCGCGGAGAGGGCGTCCTGGAAGATCATCGCGATCTTGTCGCCCCTGATCCGCCGGCGCTCCTCGGCCCGCATGGTCAGCAGGTCGCGGCCCTGGAAGAGCACCTCGCCGCCGGCGATCCGCCCCGGCGGGGAGTCGATGATGCCCATCACCGCCTGCGCGGTCACGGACTTCCCCGAGCCCGACTCGCCGAGCACCGCCAGGGTCCGGCCGGCCTCGACGGTGTAGCTCACCCCGTTGACCGCCCGCACCAGGCCGTCCCTGGTCTCGAACTCCACGCGCAGGTCGCGCACTTCGAGCAGCATCGCGTTCCCTTCCCTTCGTCCCTCAGCGGAGCCTGGGATCGAGGGCATCGCGGACCGCGTCGCCCAGCATGATGAAGGCCAGGACCGCGACGCTCAGCGCGGCGGCCGGGTAGAGCAGGATGTGCGGCGCGTTGCGGAACTGCATCCCGTCCGAGGCCGCCGAGATGTCCACGCCCCAGGAGACCGTGGGCGGTCGCAGCCCGACGCCGAGGAAGCTGAGGGTGGCCTCCAGCGCGATGAACGTGCCGAGCACGATGGTGGCCATCACGATGACCGGGGCGATCGCGTTGGGCATGATG
Source organism: Streptomyces sedi (assembly GCF_006335015.1). Taxonomy (GTDB): domain Bacteria; phylum Actinomycetota; class Actinomycetes; order Streptomycetales; family Streptomycetaceae; genus Streptomyces; species Streptomyces sedi. The sequence goes on along the minus strand of NZ_VDGT01000003.1, from coordinate 206,214 downwards.
TGCCGCAGCAGCAGCCGGGTGTTGCCGGCGCCCAGCGCGCGGGCCGCCTGGACGTAGTCGTTCTGCTTGGCGGTGATCACCGCGCCCCTGGCGATGCGGGCGATCGGCGGCCAGCCGAGGGCGGCGATCACCAGCACCACGGGCCAGATGCCGCGCAGCGTGATCATGCTGAGGAAGACGATGGCGCCCAGCACCATCGGGATGCCGAAGAACACGTCGGTGACCCGTGAGAGCAGCGTGTCCCAGAAGCCGCCGAAGAAGCCGGCGAGGCTGCCGACCACCGCCCCCAGCAGCGCGACGCCCAGCGTGGCGCAGACGCCGACCGCGATCGAGGCCCGCGCGCCGTAGACCGTGCGGGTGTAGACGTCGCAGCCCTGGGTGTCGAAGCCGAACCAGTGGCCCGCGCTGGGCCCTTCGAGGGAACGGCCCAGCTCGCAGTGGACGGGGCTGCGCGAGGCGATCAGGGAGGGCCACAGCGAGATCAGCACCAGGAAGAGGATCAGCAGCGCCGAGACCACGAAGATCGGGTTGCGCCGCAGGTCGTGCCAGGCGTCCGACCAGAGCCCGCGCGGCGCGCCCTCGACCTCCTCGGCGGTGCCGACGGTCAGCGCGTCGGCGCTCGCCCTCTCCTGGGCCCCCAGCGGGTCCGAGCGGCCGGATCGGTCCGAACGGCGGTCAGGCATAGCGAATCCTCGGGTCGAGCACGGCGTAGAGCAGGTCAACCAGCAGGTTGGCGAGGAGGAAGATCAGCACCAGCACGACGACGAAGCCGACCACCGTGGGCGAGTTCTGCCGCAGGATGCCCTGGAAGAGCTGGTAGCCGACGCCCTGGATGTTGAAGATCCGCTCGGTCACGATGGCGCCGGCCATCAGGTTGCCGATGTCGGCGCCGAGATAGGTGACGACCGGGATCAGCGAGTTGCGCAGCAGGTGCCGCACGGTCACCCGCCGCCTCGGCAGGCCCTTGGCGACGGCGGTGCGCACGTAGTCGGCGCGGACGTTCTCCGCGACGGAGGTCCTGGTCAGCCGGGTGACGTAGGCGAGCGAGACCAGGGAGAGGATCAGCCCGGGCACGATCAGCTCGTCGAGGCGTCCCTCGGGGCCGACGGCCGGGTCGATCCAGCCGAACTCGACGCCGAGGAAGAACTGGAGCGTGGTGCCGAGCACGAAGGTGGGGATGGCGATCACCACCAGCGTCAGCACCAGCACCGAGGTGTCCAGCAGCCGGCCGCGGCGCAGCCCGGTGATGACGCCGAGGGTGATGCCGAGCAGGATCTCGAAGAAGAGCGCGACCAGCATCAGCCGGGCGCTGATCGGGAAGGCCCGGCCCATCAGGTCGGTGACCGGCTCCCCGTTGAACGCGGTACCGAAGTCGCCGGTGAAGATCTTCCCCATGTACAGCAGGTACTGCTGCCAGACGGGCTTGTCGAGGTTGAACTGCTCGCGCAGCGCGGCGGCGGTCGCCGGGTCGGGGCCCCGTTCGCCGAAGAGCGCGGTGACGGGGTCGCCGAGGGCGTAGACCATCAGGAAGATCAGGAAGGTGGCGCCGACGAAGACCGGGATCATCTGGAGCAGGCGCCGGATGACGTAACGTCCCATGGGTCCTCCGGTGGGGAGCGGCGCGGCGGGCTGGGGTCAGCCGGTCAGGAGACGGTGATCTCGGTGAAGACCGGGACGGAGAACGGGTTGAGCCGCACGTCGCTGACCCGCTCGGAGAAGCCGGCGGTGCCGTTCTGGTACCAGAGGGGGATGGAGGGCATGTCGTCGACGAGCACCTGCTCGGCCTCCTTGAAGAGGCGCACGGAGTCCTCCTCGTTGTCCGCCGAGTTGGCCTGGTCGACCAGGTCGTCGAACTCGTCGCTGCTGTAGCCGCCGTCGTTGGAGGAGGCGTCGGTGTAGTACAGCGGCTGGAGGAAGTTCTGGATCAGCGGGTAGTCCATCTGCCAGCCGGCGCGGAACATGCCGCTCATCTCGCGGCCGGTGATCTGGTTGCGGAAGTCGGCGAAGGTGGGCACCGGGTTGACGGTGCAGGCGTTCTCCTGCTCCAGCGCGTTGTTGACGCTGTTGCAGACCGCGTCGAGCCACTGGCGGTGGGAGCCGGTGTCCACGTTGGAGGAGAGGGTCACCCGGCCGCCGGGGAGGCCGCCGGCGTCCTCGATCAGCTGGCGGGCGCGCTCGGGGTCGTACTCGCAGACCTCGCCGCAGAGCCCCTCCTGGAAGCCGCCGTCCTCGCCGAGCACGGGTGAGGTGAAGTCACTGGCGGGGGTGCGGGTGCCGGAGAAGATCCGCTCGGTGATCTGCTCCCTGTCGATCGCCATGGAGATGCCCTGGCGGAGCTTGACGCCGTCCTCGCCCGACCAGGCGTCGTCGTAGAGGGGGAAGACGACCGTCTGGATGATGCCGGCCGGCTGGTTGAGGTAGCGGTCGCCGAGGTCGGACTCGGCGTTCTTGAGCTGGGAGGCGGGCACGTCGTCGATGACGTCGAGGTTGCCGGCCTGGAGGTCGGTGTAGGCGGTGTTGTTGTCGGTGTAGACGCGCAGGTCGACGCCGTCGTTCTTCGCCTTGTCCGGACCGTCGTAGTCGTCGTTGCGCACCAGCCGCATGGACTGGCTGCGCTGGTAGGAGTCGATCTCGTACGGGCCGTTGCCGATGGGCTTGGCCAGCCAGCCCTCGTGGTCGTCGAAGAACGCCTGGGGCAGCGGGGCGTAGGCGGCGTAGCCGAGCGTCTCCGGCCAGAGCGCGAACGGCTCGGTGAGCCGGACGGTGAAGGTGTGCTTGCCGGTGACCTCCAGGCCGCTGAGCGTGTCCGCGGTGGCCTCGGCGCCCTCCTCCTCGGGGTGTACCTCGTCGTAGCCCTCGATGAACTGGAAGAAGTAGCTGGCGATCTGCGCGTTCTCCAGGTGGGCGCCGTAGTTCCAGGCGTCGACGTAGGAGTCGGCGGTGACCTCGGTGCCGTCCTGGAAGGTCCAGCCCTCCTTGAGGGTGACCGTGAACTCCTGCTGGTCGTCCGTCTCGATCGACTCGGCCATCATGTCCTCGGCCTCGCCGGTCTCCGGGTTGTAGCGCTTGAGGCCCCGGAAGATCATGTCGAGGACCTTGCCGCCCTGCACCTCGTTGGTGTTGGCCGGCTCCAACGGGTGCTGGGGGTCGCCCCAGGAGGCGCGGACCATCCCCGAGCCGCCGCCGCTGCCGCCCGAGCCGCCTCCGCCGCAGCCGGAGGCGAGCAGCGCCAGGGCGGTGGCGCCGACCAGGGTCGGGGCCAGTCGGGTGCCGGCGATCATGGGCGCCTCCTGGGCGAGGGGACGTCTGCCAGTGGAGGGGACCACTGGCAGGGAGCGGCCTGTGCATCCCTTATATCCCTATTTACAGGAAATCGGACACTTGTCGCTCCGGAGTGTTGCCCGAAAACCCCCATATGCCGGACCGGCCCGCTGCGTTATGGTCTGGCCATGCCTCGCAGGTCTCCTCTCCCGCAGGTCCTCGTCCTCACCGCACTGACGCTGCTGAGCTGCACCTCCGCCGAACAGGCGACCGACGACCCGGCCGCCCACGGCACGCCCGGCGCCACCCCCGCGCCCGAGCCCTCGGCAGACCCCCCGCCGATCCCCTCCCAACCGCAACTTTCCGGCCAGGTCGCGCAGCTGAGCTTCGCCGGCCCCGACCACGCCGCCGCGCTGCTCGTCGAGTGCCTCCACGGAGCCACCCGGCACGAGGGCAACTGCTCCTACCGGGTGGCGGTCCTCGACGAGGACGAGTGGATCACCCACGACACCCCGCTGCCCACCACACCCGCCGCCAACAGCCTCTTCACCGTGGAGGCCGTGGGCGAGCGCGGGGTGCGGGTCTCCTCGGGACAGACGGACTGGCTCTCCACCGACGGCGGCGAACGCTGGCAGTCCGACAGCCCCAGCGCCGGCCCCGACGGGCGGACGTCCCGCGCGATCCCCGAGGGCGCGGTGCCGCGCCCGGCCGGGCAGGACCCCGACGAGCGCGCGCTTGAGGTGCTCTCCCCCGACGACGCCCGGCCGCGCCGGCTCGCCGGCCAGCCGCCCCTCACCGAGCTGGGCCGCCCCGGGCGGCTGCCCGACGGCGGCTGGTGGGTGGCCGGGCTCGACCCGGAGACCGGGCGACCCGACATCGCGATCACGCTGGACGCCGGCCGCGGATGGGAGCGGCTGCGGCTCCTGGACGAGGCGCCGGAGGCCGACCGGCGCTCGGTCAACTCGCTGGTCCTGGCCGCGGGCCCCGACGACTGGTACGTGCTGGCCAGCGGCAGCGCCACCCTGGAGCCCGGCAGCAGCTCGGCGCTGGCGACCACCCTGCTGGCGATCTACCGCGGCTCCGAGGGGGGCACCGGCTGGGAGCGGGCCTGGTCGCCCTCGGAGGGCCCCGGGCCGCACTCGTTGGTGGGCACGCCCATCGCGGCGGACGACGGCAGCCTCACCGTCTACTCGTTCGACGCCATCTACCGCAGCGACGACCGGGGGCGCACCTTCGAGGTGACCCGCCCCGGCGCGCCGCCGGAGCTGCCCGAGCTGACCCCGGCCGGCTATCTGCTGACCGACCTGAGCCAGCCGGGCCACTACCGGATCTCGGCCGACGGCTTCACCTGGCGCACCGTGGTGCTGGGCCGGCCCGACGTCGCGGTGCCGACCCAGCCCTGACGGCGGGAACGCGCCTCAGACGTGGACGACGTCCCGCTCCTCGGCGAAGTGGCACGCCGAGGGGTGGGCGACCCCGCCCTTCTCCTTGGCGAACCGCTCGGGGATCGCCAGCACCGGCACCTCCTGCGCGCACCGGTCCTCCGCCTTCCAGCAGCGGGTGCGGAAGCGGCAGCCCGACGGCGGGTTGGCCGGCGAGGGAACGTCCCCGGCGAGGATGATCCGCTCCCGGCTCTCCCGCACCTCCGGGTCCGGCTGCGGCACCGCCGACAGCAGCGCCTGGGTGTACGGGTGCGTCGGGTGGTCGTAGATCTCCCCGTCCGTGCCCAGCTCGGCCAGCTTGCCGAGGTACATCACGCCGACCCGGTCGGAGATGTGACGCACGATCGACAGGTCGTGGGCGATGAACACGTACGACAGGGTGAACTCGTCCTGGAGCCGCTCCATCAGGTTGATCACCTGGGCCTGCACCGAGACGTCCAGCGCGGAGACCGGCTCGTCGCAGATGATGATCTCCGGGTTGAGCGCCAGCCCGCGCGCGATGCCGATGCGCTGCCGCTGGCCGCCGGAGAACTGGTGCGGATACCGGTTGATGTACTCGGGGTTGAGCCCGACCACGTCCAGCAGCTCGCGCACCTTCTTGCGACGGTCGCCCTTGGGCGCCACGTCCGGGTGGATCTCGAACGGCTCCCCGATGATGTCGCCGACCGTCATCCTCGGGTTGAGCGAGGTGTACGGGTCCTGGAAGACCATCTGGATGTTCCGCCGCACGGCCCGCAGGGCGCGCGAGGAGAGCTTCGAGATGTCGTCGCCCTTGTACTTGATCGTGCCCGAGGTCGGCTGCTCCAGGTTCATCAGCAGCTTGGCCACGGTCGACTTGCCGCAGCCCGACTCGCCCACGATGCCCAGGGTCTCGCCCTGGTACAGCTCGAACGAGACGTCGTCCACGGCCTTGACCGCGCCGATCTGCCGCTTGAAGAGGATGCCCTGGGTCAACGGGAAGTGCTTGACCAGGTTGGCCACTTCGAGAATGGGTTCGCGGTCAGCCATGGATCGTCTCCTTCCAGAAGTGGCAGGCGCTCGCCCGGCCGCCGATCGGGCCGCCGTCCTGCTCCAGCACCTCGGCCAGCGGCGGGGTGTCCGTGAAGCACACGTCCTGCGCCATCGGGCAGCGCGGGTTGAACGCGCAGCCCTGGGGGATCGCGGTGAGGCTGGGCGGCAGCCCCTGGATCGCGTACAGCTCCTTGCCCTTGTGGTCGAGGCGAGGAATCGACTCCAGCAGGCCCTTGGTGTACGGGTGCGCCGGACGCTTGTACAGCTCGTGCACGGGGGCCGTCTCGACGATCCGCCCCGCGTACATCACCGCGATCTTGTCGGCGACGTCCGCGACCACACCCAGGTCGTGGGTGATCAGGATCAGCCCCATCTCGAAGTCGCGCTGCAACTCCGCGAGCAGGTCCATCACCTGGGCCTGGACGGTCACGTCCAGCGCCGTGGTCGGCTCGTCCGCGATGATCACGTCCGGCTCCAGGGCCAGCGCCATCGCGATCATGATCCGCTGGCGCATACCGCCGGAGAACTGGTGCGGGTAGTCGTTGACCCGCTCCTTCGCCGCCGGGATGCGCACCCGGTCCATCAGCTCGACGGCCTTGGCCTTGGCCTCCTTGCGGCTCATGCCCCGGTGCACCCGGAACATCTCGCCCAGCTGGTAGCCGACCGACAGCACGGGGTTGAGCGCGGAGAGGGCGTCCTGGAAGATCATCGCGATCTTGTCGCCCCTGATCCGCTGCCGCTCCTCCTCGGACATCTTGAGCATGTCCTCGCCGCGGAACAGGATCTCGCCGCCGGTGATGCGGCCGGGGGGCATGTCCAGGATGCCCATGATGGTCTGCGCCGTCACGGACTTGCCGGAGCCCGACTCGCCCAGGACGGCCAGGGTCTCCCCCGCGTCCACCGTGTAGCTGACCCCGTTGACCGCCTTGGCCGCGCCCTCCCGGGTGTGGAACTCCACGTGCAGGTCCCGGACTTCGAGCAGCGGAACGCCGGGGACCTCCGCCTTGGTCATCTCTATCGACACGCGCGTATCTCCCACTCAGCGCAGCTTGGGGTCGAGGGCGTCACGCACGGCGTCACCCAGCATCAGGAAGGACAGGATGGTGATGCTCAGCAGGATCGAGGGGTAGAGCAGCACGTGCGGCGCCACCCGGATCTGCTTCTGCGCCCTGTTGATGTCGCCACCCCAGGAGATCGCCGGATCCGAGAGGCCGATGCCCAGGAAGGAGAGCACCGCCTCGGCCGTGATGTAGCCGCCGAGCGCGATCATCGCCACCACGATGACGGGGGCCGCCGCGTTGGGCAGCACGTGACGCAGCAGGATGCGTCCCGTGCCGGCGCCCAGCGAGCGTGCCGCCATCACGTAGTCCGACTGCTTGATCGCGATCACCGACCCGCGCATCACCCTGGCGATCGTGGTCCACCCCAGGAGGGCCAGGGCCACGGTCACCGTCCACACGGTCCTGGTGTCGAACGAGACCAGGAACACCATGGCACCCAGCAGGAAGGGGATGCCCATGAACGTGTCGGTGATCCGGGAGAGCAGCGCGTCCAGCCAGCCGCCGAAGTAGCCGGCGAGCATCCCGATGGTGCCGCCGAGCAGCACCACCAGCACGGTCACCGAGACGCCGATGATGATCGAGGCGCGGGTGCCGTAGATCATCCGGGCGTAGATGCTCTGGCCCTGCTGGTTGTACCCCAGCCACTCGGGCTGGAAGAAGTGCGTCAGCTCCGGCTTCTGGAGGTAGCTGGTGGTCAGGTCGCCGCTGCGGGGACTGACGCTGGTGAAGAGTCCCGGCCAGGCCGCCATGACCAGCAGCACCAGGATGATGGCGGCCGATATCAGGAACGACGGCTTGCGGCGCAGGTCGTGCCAGGCGTCCGACCAGAGGCTGCGCGGCTTGCCGGGGACGGGACCCGACGCCGCCATCTCCGCCGGCTGTCCGTCCTCGGTCACCGCCGTGTCGGGCTCGGGTGCCTCGGAGGCGCGCACGGCCTTGTTGACGTTCGTGGCTTCGGCTTCAGGCATAGCGAATCCTTGGGTCGAGGACCGCGTACAACAGGTCGACGATCAAAGTGACGATGAGATAGACCAGGATGACGAACGAGACGATCCCCACCACCGTCGCCCCCTCGCGGGAGGTGAGCGCCGTGTAGACGGCCTGGCCGATGCCGTGGATGTTGAAGATCCCCTCGGTGACGATGGCCCCCGCGAAGAGGTTGCCGAGGTCGACGCCGAGGAAGGTCACCACCGGGATCATCGAGTTCCGCAGCAGGTGCACCCGGACCGCGCGGGACGGGGAGAGCCCCTTGGCGCGCGCCGTCCGCATGTAGTCGGAGCGCCGGTTCTCCGCGACGGAGGTCCGCGTCAGCCGCGCCACGTAGGCCAGCGACAGCGAGGCCAACACGATGGCGGGGAGCAGCAGTTGGCCCCAGTTCTCGGAGTCCTGCACGTTGGGGCTGACCCATCCCCAGCGGACGCCGAAGTAGGTCTGGTAGAGGTAGCCGATCACGAAGACCGGGACCGAGGTCAGCAGCAGGGTGATGAAGAGGATCACCCGGTCGGTCTTGCCCCCGGCGCGCAGGCCGGCGACGAGACCCATCGCGATGCCGATGCACGCGGTGAACAGGAAGGCCAGCAGGGTGAGTCTGACGGTCGCGGGCAGCGCGTCCGTGATCACGTCGATGACTTCGCGTCTGCTGGCGATCTGGGTGCCGAAGTCCCCCTGGACCAGCCCGGTGAGGTAGTCCCAGTACTGCTTGAGGATCGGCTGGTCGAGCCCGAGATCCGCCTTCATCGCGGCCATCTGGGCTTCGTCGGGGGCGCGTTCGCCCCACAGGGCTCTGATCGGGTCGCCGGGTAGGGCGTACATCATCATGAAGATGATGAACGTCGCGCCGATGAACACCGGAATCATCTGGAGCAGTCGCCGCACGACATAGCGCCCCATGGTTCCTCCATCTAAGTCGGCGGGACCGACGGGCCGCTCCGTGGTGACGGAGTGGCCCGTCGGCCCCCTTGCGCTGCTGGTGCCGTGCTGGCCTTACTTGACCGTGATCTCGGTCAGCAACGGCTGGCCGGAGGTGTCGAAGGACACGTTCTCCACGTTGTTGGAGTAACCGGCGTTGATGTTCTGGAACCAGAGCGGGATGGCCGGCATGGTCTCCCAGAGGACCTGCTCGGCCTCCTGGTAGGCGGCGACGGTCTCCTCCAGGGAGGCGGCCTGGTTGCCCTCGTCGAACAGCTGGTCAACCTCTTCATTGTCGAAGCGACCGTAGTTGGTCGACGCGCGCGAGTGGTACAGCTCGCTCATGAAGTTGACGTTCAGCGGGTAGTCGGCGAGCCAGCCACCACGGTAGAAGCCCTCGACCTCGTTGGCGTCACGCGCCTCCAGGTCGGTGTCGAAGTCCGGCTTCACGTCGGAACGGCACTCGATGTCGAGGTTGGCGATCAGGTTGTTGCAGACCGCGTCGACCCACTCCTGGTGGCCGCCGTCGGCGTTGAACTGCACGACGACCTCGTTGTTCGGGACGCCGCCGCCCTCCTCGACCAGCTCGGCCGCGCGCTCCGGGTCGTAGGTGGTGATGTCGCCGGAGGCGCCCTCCTGGTAGCCCAGCACGCCGGGAGGCGCGAAGCTGTCGGCCGGGGTGCGCGAGCCGTTCAGCACCGTGGAGGTGATGGTCTCCCGGTCGATGGCCATCGAGATGCCCTGGAGCACCTTCGGGTCGACGTCGCCCCAGTCGCCGTACTTGACCGGCACGATGGTCTGGATGCCGTTGTACGGCTGGGTGACGGCGCGGTCGCCGAGGTCGGTCTCGTAGACCGGCAGGTCCTTCGGGTCGACCTGGCGGATCACGTCCAGGTTGTCCGAGAGGAGGTCCTGGTAGGCCGCGTCGAGACCGGTGTAGGCGATGATGTCGACGCCACCGTTGACCGGCTTGTTGTCGCCGGCGTAGTCCTCGTAGGTCCGCAGCTTGATGGACTCGTTGTGGTTCCACTCCTCGAACGCGTACGGACCCTGGCCGATCGGCGCCTCGCTGAAGGCCTCGGGGTCGTCGTAGAAGCTGTCCGGGAGCGGGGTGAACGGCGTGTACCCGAGCTTGTAGTCGAAGTACGAGACCGGGTTGCTCAGCTCGACCGTGAAGGTCAGGTCGTCGACGACGCTCAGGCCGGACATCTCCTCGGCGGTGGGCTCCTCGCCCTCCTCCGGGTGGACGTCGGCGTAGCCGGCGATGTCGGCGAACCAGAAGCTGGTCGACTGGTTGTTGTCGATGTGGGCGGCCCAGTTCCACGCGTTCACGTAGTGCTGCGCGGTCACGTCGGTGCCGTCGTGGAAGGTCCAGCCCTCCTTGAGCTTCACGGTCCAGACGGAAGCGTCCTCGTTCGGCTCCACCGACTCGGCGGCGACCATGTAGATCTCGCCCTCGTCGTCGAAGTCGAGGAGCTTCGAGAACACGTTGTCCATCACCAGGGCGCCGTACTGCTCCGTGGTGTCGGACGGGATGAGCGGGTTCTGCGGCTCACCGCCGTCGACCCGGACTATGCCGGCCGAGTCCCCACCGGAGGCGTCGCCGCCCGAGTCGTCGCCGTCACTGCCGCAGGCGGTCGCGGCGAAGGCCACGACAATCGCACTGGCGACCCATTTGGCGCTACGCGCACCACGCATGGGCTTTGCCTCCTTGGGAGTCCACTGTCACTGCAAGAGAGAACCCCGGAGCGAGGACCAAGGTCATCTACCCGCGTCACACGCGTCCGGATCGCAATGCCCACAACTATTGGGCATAAAACCCGCGCTAACCACCGGTTCGCTATTTCAGTTTGATGAAGATGAGGGGGAGCAAAGCCGTCAAAGCGGACATTCAGCCGATGCGGGCTCTCCGTTATCCGGACCGATGTGACACAGGTCGCGCACCATGCTCCGGATAACGGACGAGCCACCGCATAGCCCCCCACAAACGGGCTTGACATGACCAACGTAAAAGTCGGTCATGTCGTCGAACGCCGCAGCTCAGTTCAGTTTCGCTTGGCCCTGGCGGTGGCCCTGGCGCGGTCCCGCTGGTCCAACACGACCTTGCGAATGCGCACCTCGGTCGGCGTGACCTCCACGCACTCGTCCTCGCGGCAGAACTCCAGCGACTGCTCAAGCGACAGCCTGCGCGGCGGCACCAGGTTCTCCGTGGTGTCGGACGAGGCGGCCCGCATATTGGTGAGCTTCTTCTCCTTGGTGATGTTCACGTCCATGTCGTCGGAACGGGAATTCTCGCCGACGATCATGCCCTCGTACACTTCGGTGCCCGGCTCGACGAAGATCACGCCGCGTTCCTGGAGATTCAACATCGAGTAAGGGGTCGCGGAGCCGGACCTGTCCGCCACCAGCGAGCCGCTCTTGCGGGTACGCAGCTCACCGGCCCACGGCTCGTGCCGTTCGAAGATGCTGTGCGCGATGCCGGTGCCCCGGGTCTCGGTCAGGAACTCCGTCCGGAACCCGATCAGTCCGCGCGACGGCACCAGGAACTCCATCCGCACCCAGCCCGAGCCGTGGTTGGTCATCGTCTCCATGCGGCCCTTGCGGCTGGCCATCAGCTGGGTGATCGCGCCCAGGTGCTCCTCGGGGGCGTCGATGGTCATCCGCTCCACCGGCTCGTGCACCCGCCCGTCGATCTCCCGGGTGACCACCTCGGGCTTGCCGATGGTCAGCTCGAAGCCCTCGCGGCGCATCTGCTCCACCAGGATGGCCAGCGCCAACTCGCCACGGCCCTGCACCTCCCAGGCGTCCGGACGCTCGGTCGGCAGCACCCGGAGCGAGACGTTGCCGACCAGCTCCCGGTCGAGCCGGTCCTTGACCAGTCGGGCGGTGACCTTGTGGCCCTTGCCGCCCTTGCCCACCAGCGGGGAGTTGTTGGTGCCGATGGTCATGGAGATCGCCGGCTCGTCCACGGTGATCAGCGGCAGCGCCTCGGGGCGCTCGGGGTCGGCCAGGGTCTCGCCGATCATGATGTCCGGGATGCCGGCCACCGCGCAGATGTCGCCCGGTCCGGCGACCTCGGCCGGCTTGCGGGTCAGCGCGTCGGTCATCAGCAGCTCGGTGATCCGCACGTTCGCCGAGCTGCCGTCCCGCTTCAGCCAGGCGACGGACTGGCCCTTGCGCAGCTCGCCCTGCTTCACGCGGCAGAGCGCGATCCGGCCGAGGAAGTTGTCCGCGTCCAGGTTGGTGACATGCGCCTGGAGCGGGGCGTCCTCCTCGAAGACCGGCGCCGGAACGGCCTGGAGCAGGGTGGTGAAGAACGGTTCGAGGCTGTCGCTGTCGGACGGCACGGTCCCGTCGGCCGGCTGGGTCAGCGAGGCGACGCCGTCCCTGGCGCAGGCGTAGACGATGGGGAACTCGATCTGCTCCTCGTCGGCGTCCAGGTCGAGGAAGAGGTCGTAGGTCTCGTTCAGCACCTCGGAGATCCGGGCGTCGGAACGGTCGGTCTTGTTGACGCAGAGCACCACGGGCAGCCGGGCGTGGAGCGCCTTGCGCAGCACGAACCGGGTCTGCGGCAGCGGGCCCTCGGAGGCGTCGACCAGCAGCACCACGCCGTCCACCATGGACAGGCCGCGCTCCACCTCGCCGCCGAAGTCGGCGTGGCCCGGGGTGTCGATGATGTTGATGACCACCGGGTCGCCGCCGCCCTTGGGGTGGTAACGGACGGCGGTGTTCTTGGCGAGGATGGTGATGCCCTTCTCGCGCTCCAGGTCACCGGTGTCCATCACCCGGTCGTCCACCTGCTGGTGGGCGGCGAACGCCCCCGCCTGCCGGAGCATGGCATCCACCAGGGTGGTCTTCCCGTGGTCGACGTGGGCGACGATGGCGACATTGCGAATGTCGTGACGCGTAGGCATGACTGGGCAGTTCTCCCGGGTTCGTGGCTGGGGCGGCGCGGCGGACTGCGCCCCACCCGGGTGTGTCCGCTGGGCCCCCAGACCCGCGCGCCGGGCAGACCGTGGCACCGGCCTCGGGTGCCATGGTACGGGGCGCGCGACCCACCACGCGGCTCGCGGGGTGCCGGGAGGCGTGCGCCGGCCGGGCCGCGCCGCCGGACATGGCCGGTTCCCGCAGGTCGGCGCGGGGCACGACGTGCGGGAACCGGAGTCGGGGTGCCGCGGGGGCGGGGTCAGCGGCGGTGGGGTGGGGTCAGCGGCGGAACCCGATGTCCTCGAAGCGCGGGGTGGCCATGCCGAAGGCGCCGACGCCCGCCAGGTCCCGGTGCACGGCGACGAGTTGCGGCCGCTGGTAGAGGGGCAGCGAGCCGGCGGCGGCCCAGATCCTGGCGTCCGCCTCGTCGAGCAGTCGCTGGTACTCCTCCTCGTCGAGCGCGCCGGCGGCCCGGTCCAGCAGCTGGTCGATGTGGTCGGTGCCGACCCTCGCGTAGTTCTGCTCGACCAGCAGCTGACCGCCGGGGAGCGGGACCGGCTTGGTGAACAGCGGCCTGGCGTCGACGGCGGGGTAGGCGGTCGCCGGCCAGGAGTGGAGGGCGAGGTCGAATCCGCCGGAGGCGATGTGGCGGTCGAAGTACTCGTCGGCGGGGACCTCGCTGATCTCCGTGCCGATGCCGACGGTGGCCAGCATGGCGGCGATCCGGCGGCCGACCTGGCGCAGCGGCTCGGCGTCGGCCCCGTCGGGCAGCACGAAGCGGAGGCTCAGCGGCTCGCCGTCCCTGGTGCGGACGGGGGTCCTGGCGGCCTCGCTCAGCGAGCCGGCCTCCCTGGCCGCCTCGTCGGCGAGCCGTCGTGCCTCGGCGACGGCCTCGCTCTCCTCCGCCGCCCGCGCCCGGTCGTTCCGGTCGGCGGTGGGGAGCGGGGCGGCCATCGGGAGCGGGCCGGTGCCGGCGGGGGCCGGTGCGCCGTTGGCACCGTCGGCCGGCTCCGCCTCCGCTCCCTCCTCGTTCTTCTCGCTCTCCTCGTTCTCCTCGCTCTCCTCGCTCTCCTCGCTCTCCTCGCTCTCCTCGCTCTCCTCGCCGAGCGGTGCGTCGCCCGGCTCCTCGGCGGGCTCGGCGAGGACGTCGGCTGCCTGGGCCAGCAGGCCAGCGCGCTGGTGGGCCGCGGGCAGGCCGGGGCTCAGCGGGGCGAGCGCCGCCGCCCGTTCGCCGGTCGCCTTGTCGTCGCTGGTCGTGTCCTCGGCCGGCAGCCGCCAGCCGGCCTCCTCCAGCAGCTCGGCCGCGCGTTCGGCGCCGCCCGCGCCGATCGCGTCGCTGGTGTCCTCGTATCCGTGCTGGCCGACGACCCGCAGATGGCTGCCGAGCGGCGCGGTCGGCAGCCCGGCCGGGCCATGAACCTGGCTGGCCAGTTTCTCGCGGTCCAGGGCCCGGGCGATGGCCCACCGCACCTGTTCGTCCTCCAGCACCTCGGAGCTTCCGTTGAGGGTGAGCTGGGTGTCGCTCGGGTGGTAGGCACGATGCACGGTGAAGTCGCTCAACTGTTCGCGCAGGGCCTCCTCGCGGGTGGCGAAGGCACGTTCCCTGGTCCGGTCGGCGCCGGCCACCGCCGCCGCGTAGCGCCGGCTGGCCTCCGCGCTCTCCCCGGCCCCGTCCAGCCGGGCGACGGCGAGGTCGTGCAGGGCGTCCAGGGCGGGCGAGGCACCGCCGGGCGCGTTGAGTTCACCCTCCCCGAGCCCCTCGCCCTTGCCGTCGTCCGCGTCCGCGCCTTCGGCGCCCTCGGCCGCGCCGTCGGCCGCCTCGATGCGGGCCGCCTCGGCCGGGCTGACCTCGGCGATGTCGACCGAGCCCGCGCGCAGCGCGGCGGCGCGCTCGTCGCGGTCCACGGCCCGCAGCACCAGCTCGTCGAGGAGCGCGGTCTCCCCCCACCACTCGGGGTTGCGCGCCAGGGTGACCGAGCGTTCCTCCTGGTTCACCGACTGAACGGTGAAGGGCCCGGCGAAGAGCGGGAGTTCAGTACGGGAGCCCTCGTTGAAGAGCGCGGGGTCGCCGGTCACCTCGGCCGGGTAGAGCGGGCTGAAGAGCGCCCGCCACTCGGCGGTCGGGCGGGTGAAGACCACCTCGACCTGGTGTTTCCCCGGCCCCTCCGTGATCTCCTCGATCCGGTCGTACCCCTGGGCGCTGGCCGACCAGTACTCCGTCTCCTCGCCGCGCAGCGCCTGCCACTGCGCGGCGAAGTCCTCGGCGTCCAACGGGCTGCCGTCGCTCCAGGCAGCATCGGGGTTCAGTGTGTAGACCACCCGTTGGCGCGGCTCGGTCGCGGTCACCTCGGCGGAACGCAGAAAGTCCTCGTTGAGTCGAGGGCGCCCCTCCTCGTCGACGGTGTGGAGCATCGGCAGGGTCGCGGCGGCGATCCGCACGGTGACCTCGTCGGCCTCGAACTGGTAGGCGTTCAGCGTGGCCGGCAGGGCGTCGACCGCCCAGGTGGCGGTGCCGCCCTCGCGCAGCCCGGCGCGGTCGGCGCCGGCCACGGAACGGGCGGCGTCGTCGACGAGTGACGGCTCCTCCCCGCCCCCGCAGCCGGCGAGCAGCCCGGCCGCCAGCAGCGGTCCGACGGTGAGCGCGGCGGTCCATCGGCCGCCGGCCCGCCGGATCCGACGGCCGGTGGTGGCCGGGTGCTCGCTGTTCGCTGGGACGCCTGCCATGGCTCGTACCTCCGCCGGACCTAGTCCGTTAAGCCGTTCATCACACGTATCCACCACTGAACGGGACCGGCGCCCCCCGGCCGGACCGACACGGCGTCCCGCCCGGGCAGACCACCCGCCCGGCCCAAGCCCGGAGTCGGCGAGGTGGCCGAGACGACCCCTTCCCAAGCGGCTGTGGCGCGCGTCACACTCGTGGTGGCGATGCACCACCAACGGAGGTGGCACGTGAGCCTGTCGCACGACGAACTGCGAGCCGCGCAACGCTGTGTCGACCAACTGACCGTTCATATCGACCGTCTGGAGCGGGAGTTCGGCACCGGTCTTGAGACCCGGCGGCTGCGCGCCGACGCCCGGCACCTGCGGGAGGGCCTGGGACTGCTGGCCGCCTCCCACGGCGACCGGCCCGACGCGTCCGGCACGTCCGGCACGTCCGGCGCCGAAACCATCGCGGTCCCCGAGGCGCCCTACGACCGCGACCTGTGGCGGGACGCCGACGACGAGGGGCTGGGCGCGCGACACGGCCCCGCCCGCCCCTGAGGTTCCGCGCACGCCCCGCGGCGCGCGCCGGACCACGTTCCATGCCCGCACGACCCCGACGAGCATCGGGAGCAATCCGTGGCAACCGAAACCGCATCGAACGCCCCGGCGGGCCGCGCGGCCGTCGGGGCGCGCCATCTGCGCACCGACCGGTGGTGGCTGGCGCCGGCGGCGACCGCGCTGGCGCTGCTGGCGTTCGTCGGCTACGCCAGCTGGCGCGCGTTCTCCGAGGCCGACTACTACGCGGCGCCCTATGTCTCCCCCTTCTACTCGCCCTGCCTGGCCGAGGCGTGCGAGCCGATGCGGGACGGACCCAACTGGGCGCTGGTCGGGGAGTGGTGGCCCTTCTCCCCCGCGCTGGTGATCCTGGTCTTCCCGCTCGGCTTCCGGATGACCTGCTACTACTACCGGAAGGCCTACTACCGTTCGTTCTGGGCCTCGCCCCCGGCCTGCGGGGTCGCCGAGCCGCACCGCTCCTACTCGGGCGAACGGCGCTTCCCGTTGATCCTCAACAACGCGCACCGCTACTTCTTCTACGCCTCGGCCGTCATCGCCTGCGTGCTCACCTACGACACGGTGCTCGGCTTCCGCGACGACGAGTACGCCTGGGGCCACATGGGCGTCGGCACGCTGCTCTTCCTGGTCAACATCGTGCTGGTCTGGGCCTACACCCTCTCGTGCCACTCCTGCCGGCACGCGATGGGCGGGCGGCTGCGCAACTTCTCCCGCCACCCGGTGCGTTACCGGCTCTGGACCTGGGTCAGCCGGCTGACGAGCCGTCACATGGCACTCGCCTGGGCCTCGTTGATCAGCCTCGGCCTGTGCGACCTGTATGTCTACCTGCTGGCCACCGACGTCATCTCCGACCCGCGGCTCTTCTGAACGGGCGGAACGCCGCCCGGCCAGCCGTCAGGAACCGTCAGCCCACGAGCGAGGAGTGACCGGAGTTGAGCAACGTGGCACGGCAGACGTGGGACGTCGTGGTGGTGGGCGCCGGGGGCGCCGGGCTGCGGGCGGCGATCGAGGCGCGTGAGCAGGGGCTGCGCACCGCCGTGATCTGCAAGTCCCTCTTCGGCAAGGCCCACACCGTGATGGCCGAGGGCGGCATCGCCGCCAGCATGGGCAACGTCAACGCACGCGACGACTGGCGGACGCACTTCCGGGACACGTTGCGCGGCGGGAAGTTCCTCAACCACTGGCGGATGGCCGAACTGCACGCGCGCGAGGCGCCGGACCGGGTGTGGGAGCTGGAGACCTGGGGCGCGCTCTTCGACCGGACCCGCGACGGGCGGATCTCGCAGCGAAACTTCGGCGGCCACGAGTACCCGCGCCTGGCACACGTCGGCGACCGGACCGGGCTCGAACTGATCCGCACCCTCCAGCAGCGGGTGGTCGCCCTCCAGCAGGAGGACTTCGCGGAGAGCGGGGACCACGAGGCGCGGCTGCGGATCTTCCAGGAGTGCACGGTCACCCGGGTGTTGACGGAGGGCGGGGTGCCGGGCGGGCGGGTGGCCGGGGTGTTCGGCTATGTGCGCGAGTCGGGCACGTTCCTGGTGCTGGACGCGCCGGCGGTGGTGCTGGCCACCGGCGGGATCGGCAAGTCGTTCAAGGTCACCTCCAACTCGTGGGAGTACACCGGCGACGGGCACGCGCTGGCGCTGCTGGCCGGGGCGCCGCTGGTGAACATGGAGTTCGTGCAGTTCCATCCGACCGGCATGGTCTGGCCGCCGTCGGTCAAGGGCATCCTGGTCACCGAGTCCGTGCGGGGCGACGGCGGGGTGCTGCGGAACAGCGCGGGCCGGCGGTTCATGTTCGACTACGTGCCGGAGGTGTTCCGCGCGCAGTACGCGGCGGACGAGGCCGAGGCCGACGGCTGGTACGACGATCCGGAGCACCACCGCCGCCCGCCCGAGCTGCTGCCGCGCGACGAGGTGGCGCGCGCGATCAACGCCGAGGTGAAGGCGGGGCGCGGCAGCCCGCACGGCGGGGTCTTCCTCGACGTGTCGACGCGGCTGCCGGCGGCCGAGATCGAACGCCGACTGCCTTCCATGCACCACCAGTTCAAGCAGCTGGCGGACGTGGACATCACGCGGGAGCCGATGGAGGTGGGCCCCACCTGCCACTACGTGATGGGCGGCGTCGACGTGGACCCGGACACCGCGGCGGCCACCGGGGTGCCGGGGCTCTTCGCCGCGGGCGAGGTGGCCGGCGGGATGCACGGCTCCAACCGGCTGGGCGGCAACTCCCTCTCCGACCTGCTGGTCTTCGGCCGCCGCGCGGGGCTGCACGCCGCGCTGCACGCCGGCGGGCTGGCGCCGGCGCGCCGGCCGCGGGCGGGCGACGCGGAGTTGGCGGCGGCCGAGGCCGAGGCGCTGCGGCCGTTCGGCGGCGCGGAACCGGCGGGCGGCGGCGCGGAGCCGGAGAACCCGTACACGATCCACACCGCGTTGCAGCGCACGATGAACGACCTGGTCGGCATCATCCGGCGGGACGCCGAGATGGCCGAGGCCCTGGAGCGGCTGGCGGCGCTGCGCGCGCGGGCCGAGCGCGTCGCCGTCGAGGGCCACCGGCAGTACAACCCCGGCTGGCACCTGGCGCTCGACCTGCGGAACATGCTGCTGGTCAGCGAGTGCGTGGCGTTGGCCGCGAGAGAACGCACCGAGTCGCGCGGCGGCCACACCCGTGACGACCACCCGGCGATGGACCCGGCCTGGCGCCGGGTGAACCTGCTGTGCGCGCTGCCCGAACCGGCGGCCGGGGTGCGGCTGACCCGCCGCGAGCTGCCGGCGATGCGGGCCGACCTGCTCGCCCTCTTCGAGCGGGACGAGCTGGCCAGGTACCTGACCGAAGAGGAGCTGACATGAGCGATTCCACGGGCGAGGACACGGGCGAGGCGACGGCCGACGACGGAACGGGGACGGGCGCGGACGCGGGGACGGGCGCGGACGCCGGCGCGCCGCGTCGGGCGCGACTGCGGATCTGGCGCGGGGACGGGCCTTCGGGGCGGCTGACCGACTACACGGTGGACGCCCACGAGGGCGAGGTGGTGCTGGACCTGATCCACCGGGTGCAGGCCACCCAGGCCCCCGACCTGGCGGTGCGCTGGAACTGCAAGGCGGGCAAGTGCGGTTCGTGCTCGGCGGAGGTCAACGGGCGGCCCCGGCTGCTGTGCATGACGCGGATGTCCCTGTTCGCTCCGGACGAGGTGCTGACGGTGACCCCGATGCGCACGTTCCCCGTGGTCAGGGACCTGGTCACGGACGTCGCCTTCAACTACGCCAAGGCGCGGGAGATCCCCGCGTTCGTTCCGCCGCCCGGCCTCGGCCCCGGTGAGTACCGGATGAGCCAGGAGGACGTGGCGCGTTCCCAGGAGTTCCGCAAGTGCATCGAGTGCTTTCTCTGCCAGGACGTCTGTCATGTGGTGCGTGACCACGAGGAGAACAAGGAGTCCTTCGCGGGACCGCGCTTCCTGATGCGGGCGGCCGAGCTGGACACCCATCCGCTGGACGCGGCGGGTGAGCGGGGGATGGACCGTGCGCGCGGCGCGCAGGAGGAGCACGGGCTCGGCTTCTGCAACATCACCAAGTGCTGCACCGAGGTCTGCCCCGAGTCGATCAGGATCACCGACAACGCGCTGATCCCCCTGAAGGAACGCGCGGTGGACCGCAAGTACGACCCCCTGGTCTGGCTGGGCTCGCGCATCCGGAGGCGCCGGCGCGACGACTAGGACGCGTCCGGCGTGGGGGCGCACGGGGGGAGCACGAGGCGTGCGCCGGCGCATCGCACCAACGCTGTGGCCTGAACCGTGTGCGCTGGGTAAGGCGCTGGCGTAAGGTCGGGCATATGCGGAGGTGGGGTGAGGGATGAACGGCAGCATTTTGCACCCGTGGCAGGTGATCCGTCAGGAGAAGAACGGCAGCCGCTACCGGATAGGGAGGTGCGCCACCAGGTCCGAGGCTCAGCGCCTCATCGAGCGGTTGCGCGCCGGCGGCGCCGAGGCGCCTCCGGCGCATCCGGACGCCGACTACCTCGTGGAGCGGGTGGAGGCCCAAGGACGCGGGCGCCGCTGACCCCAGGCACAATCGGGTATAAGGGACATTCATCCCTGCTTCGTCGGGTCTGCCGGCGAAGGCACCCGACGGGGGACGTGGAGCGTTGCACAGAGAACCGGCCCACCCGGACAACCCGTCCGGCGCCCAGCGCTCGCTGCTGGACATCCTCCGCTTCGGCTTCCTGATGCTGGACGAGGCGGACCGGGTCGTGCTGTGGAGCCCCGCCCTCAGCGAGATCCTGGGACGGTCCCAACAGCGGACCCTCGGCACCCGACTGGCCGAGCTGCTCGTCACGGATGACGGCGATGACGACGGGGACGACGGCGGCGGGGACGACGGCCGCGGGGACGACGGGAACGGCGACGGCCGCGGGGACGGCGGGGGCCCGCCCCTCACCCACCGCGGGGTGCTGGCCGAAGGCGGCTGGCGCGGGATGCTGCGGATGCGCCACGAGAACGGTTCGGGCGTGCTCATGGAGTGCCGCGCCTACCCGCTGGGCGAGGACGACGAGGGCCCACTCGTTCTGGCCAATCTCCTCGAAGTCGGCGAGATGCTCGACGTGGAGCAGGACCTGGCCGCCCTTGAGGGCCTGTTCACCGCCTCGCCGCTCGGCATCGCCATCTTCGACACCGAGCTGCGCTACGTACGGGCCAACGACGCGCTGCGCCGGTTGCAGGACGTCGGCGACCGGGAGCTGCGCGGCCGGACCGTGCTCGACGTGCTGCCCGAGCCGACCGCCCAGGAGCTCTACCGGGTGCAGCGCGAGGTGCTGGTCACCGGCCAGCCCGTCACCAACCTGATCCTCTCCTCCCCCGACGGCCAGGGCGCCCAGTCCCTCTCCCTCGGCCAGCTGCTCGGCAGGGACGGCCAGCAGCTGGGCGTCAGTTGCACCGTGATGGACATCAGCGACCGGCGCGAGGCCCTGGACAAGATCGAACGGGCCCGCCAGCGGCTGGCGCTCCTCAACGACGTGGGCAACGCCATGAGCGACCTGCTCGACGTGCGCCGGATCGCGGAGTCCCTGGCCAAGCAGCTCGTGCCCCGGTTCGGCGACTACTCCAGCGTCCAGCTCCTCGCCCCCCTGGCGACCGGCGGCGACCCCGTCCCCGTCGAGGTGCTCGGCGAGGCCGAGCTGGTGCAACTGAGCGTCGCCGCCAAGCGCCACACCGAGGCCATCGACCGGCTGCTCGGCGTCGGCAGGTCCGAGTCCTTCGCCCCGACCCCGCTGCTCGCCGGGGCGCTCGCCCGGGGCGAGTCCGACCTGACCGAGTCCCAGGAAGCCCTGGTGGAGGGGTTGCCCGAGGACTCCCCGATGGTCGAGTCCGTCGTCGGACTCGGCATCCACTCCATGCTCACCCTGCCGCTGCGGGCCCGCGGCACCACGCTCGGCGTGCTGCTGATCAGCCGCGCCGGGAAACGCACCCCGTTCGACCGCGACGACCTGGCCCTGGCCACCGAGGTCGCGGCCCGCGCCGCCGTCTCGCTCGACAACGCGCGGCTCTACGCCAGGGAGCGCGAGGGCGCGCTGATGCTGCAACGCAGCCTGCTCCCCCAGTGGCTGCCCGAGCTGCCAGGTGTCTCGGTCAGCCACCGCTACGTGCCAAGCGCCAGCGGCGCGGAGATCGGCGGCGACTGGTTCGACGTGATCCCGCTGGCCGGCGGTCGCATCGCGTTCGTCATCGGCGACGTGACCGGCCACGGCCTGCGCGCCGCCGCCACCATGGGCCAGCTGCGGACCGCGGTGCGCACCCTGGCCACCCTCGACCTGGCCCCCTCCGAGCTGCTGCGGCGGATCAACGACCTCGGCGAGGACATCGCCCAGCACCCCGACGCCCCGATGATGGCCACCTGCGCCTACGCCGTCTACGACCCGGCCAGCCGCATCTGCACCATCGCCAAGGCCGGCCATCTGCCGCCGGTGCTGGTCGGCAGGGAGGACGGCGACACCTGGCGGGCCCGGCCGCTGGACCTGCCGGCCGGGTTGCCGCTGGGGGTGAGCGGCACCTCGTTCGAGGAACGCCGCATCGAGCTTCCCGAGGACACCCTGCTCGTCCTCTACACCGACGGGCTGATCGAGACCAGGGACGAGGACCTGGGCGTCGGCCTGGACCGGCTGTGCGGCCTGCTGGAGCGCGTCACCGGCGCCGACGTGCCGCTCGGCCTGGTCTGCGACCACCTGATCGGCGCGCTGCGCCCCCACAACCAGGACCACGACTCCGACGACGTGGCCCTGCTGATCGCCCGCCTCGGCGGGCTGGCGGCCGACCGGCTGGCGTCCTGGACGTTCCCCGCCGAACGCGCCATGGTCCGCGAGGCGCGCGCCGCCGTGGTGACGACGCTGCGCGAGTGGGGCCTGGACAACCTGGCCGAACAGGCGGAGCTGCTGGTCAGCGAGGTGGTCACCAACGCCGTCCGGCACGCGCGCGGCCCGGTCGAGGTGCGCGTGGTGCGCGGCTCCTCGCTGCTGGTCGAGGTCACCGACCCCGTGGCCGACCCGCCACGCGAGCGAACGGCCACCCCCGAGGACGAGGGTGGCCGCGGCCTGTCGCTGGTCTCCCGGGAGTCCCGCCGGTGGGGGACCCGGCGGGGGCCGGCCGGGAAGACCGTCTGGTTCGAACTCACCACCGGCCCCTGAGCGCTCCCGCCGCTCAGGCGGCCAACGCCGCCTCGACGGCGGAGGAGCGGCGCACCACCCGGCGGGCGGTGCCGATGCTGGCGGCCAGCGTCACCAGGAAGGCGACCGCGACCACCGCGCCCTGGATCACCCAGACCCAGCCGTCGTCCGGCACCCAGGCGTCGGCCCTGGCCTGCCCGAAGGGCAGCAGCCCCACACCGGCGGCGACCAGCCCGGCCACGATGCCCGTGCCGGCGACCAGCAGCGCCTCAAGACCCACGGTCAGAAACACCTGACGGGGCGTCGCGCCGGCCAGCCGCTGCTGGCCGAACTCCCGCCGGCGGAACGACGTGGCCGAGACCAGGGTGTTGACCAGCATGATGCAGCAGAAGGCGACGATGATGCCGACCACCACGTAGTTCATGGTCTCCATGGTCTGGCTCGACTCGTCCGCCACCAGGCCGTCGGCCCGCAGCCGGAGGTTCTCCACCCGCTGCATCGAGAGGGTGCCGGCCGCCGTCCCGGTGAAGAGCGCCACCGGCGCGACCGCGCGGGCCAACTCCCCCGTCCGCTGCCGCACGTTGCGCACCGCCAGCTCGCCGCTGACCCCGCCCAGCAGCCGCAGCGCCCAGCCGAGCGCGAGCGTCACCCCGCGCAGCAGCACCGGCGCCAGCAGCGCCATCGTGACGGAGGCGGCGACCACGGCCGGGCCGGCGCCGGTCATCACGTCGGTGCCCTCGCCGTCCAGGACGGTCAGCACCGCCGTGGTGGAGCCGGCGGTGGCCAGCAGCGCCAGCAGCGTCAGGACCCAACGGGCCCTGCCCATCAGCGGCTCGTCTCCCCCGGCGCCCGAGGCGTCGGCCATGGCCTCCGCCGCCCGCATCGCCGTCGCCCTGCGGGCCGTGATCAGCGCGCCGACCACGGCCGCGACCATCGCGTTGACCATGCCCATGGTGATCGCGACCGGCCCGAAGGCGTGGCTGACCCCCTCGTCGACCTGCCCGGTCTCCTTCAACGCCTCGAACAGCAGCTGCCCGAGCCCCATCGCCGGCACGATCGCGGCGACGGCGGCCAGCGCCGCCAGCGCCACCGTCTCCCCGACCACCAGCCGCCGCACCTGGGCCGGGGTGGCGCCGATGCTCTTCAGCAGCGCCATCTCCCTCGCGCGCTGGCGCACCGTCAGCGACATCGTGGAGACCACGGCGAAAACCACCAGCGCCAGCCCCCAGCCGCCGACGACGAACGCCATCGTCTCCAGCGTCTCCTTGCTCTGGTCGGGGACGCCCGGCTCGCCCGCCGTGTCCAGCAGCGACCCGAAGGCCATCACCATGGCGGCGCCGAAGAAGACCGCCAGAAAACCGGCCACGAAACTGCCCGGCCGCTTGACCAGGGAACGCGTCGTCAGCTGGAACACGTCAGACCCCCACACCGTGCGCCGCGACCGGGCTGTCCTCGGCGTCCCAGGCGCCCAGCCTGGTCATCCGCTCGGCGACCTCCTCGGCGGTCGGCCGCTGGAGCGCGCCGGCCAGCCGGCCGTCGGCCAGGAAGATCACCTGGTCCGCGTAGGAGGCGGCGACCGGGTCGTGGGTCACCATCACCACGGTGCGGCCGTAGTCCCGCACCGCCTGGGTCAGCAGCCCCAGCACCTCGCGGGCGCTGCGGGTGTCCAGCGCGCCGGTCGGCTCGTCGGCGAAGACCACCTCGGGCTCGGTGACCAACGCCCGTGCGATGGCGACCCGTTGCTGCTGACCGCCGGAGAGCTGCGCCGGCAGGTGCCGCAGCCGCTGGCCGAGGCCCAGCCGCTCCAGCACGGAGACCGCCTTGGCCCGGTTGATCTTGGTGCCGGCCAGCTTCGACGGCAGCAGGACGTTCTGCAGCACCGTCAGCGTCGGCAGCAGGTTGAACTGCTGGAAGATGAAGCCGATCCGCTGCCGGCGCAGCCGGGTCAGCTCCGCCTCGCTGTTGCCCGCCAGCTGGGCGCCCGCCACCACGACCAGCCCGGCCGACGGCTGGTCCAGGCCGGCGGCGCACTGGAGCAGCGTGCTCTTGCCGGAGCCCGAGGGACCCATCACGGCGGTGAAGGTGCCCGTCGGCAGGGAGAGCGTCACCCCGTCCAGCGCCTTCACCGCGGTCTCGTCGCCGCCGCCCCGCCCGTACACCTTGCTCACGGAGACCAACCGCAACGCCTCAGGCGCGCCCGCCACCGCCTCGTCCGTCACTCGGAACATCGCTTTCTGCCCTTCTCCGTCGCCGTGGCGGCGCGTCTGCCGTCACCCATGACGCTACGGAGAGCGGGGGGTGGTCACGATGGGCGCAGACACCGAACCACGGGGGGCCCTGACGACGCGCGGGGGTGTCGCTGGCACCACCCCGGACGGGGGGCGAGGCGCCGCGGGCCCGCCTCCGGCTCAGCGAACGGGCAGGTGGTAGGCGACGCGGAAGCGGTCGGCCGGGACCACCACGTCGGCCGTCTCCACCGGCAGGCAGCCCGCCCGGTAGGTGCGGCTGACCACCAGCACCGGATGGCCGGGCAGCCCGCCGAGCACCCGGGCCTCGGCCGCCAGCGCCGGCCTGGCCTCCACCTCCTCGGCGACGTTGTCCACGATCACGTCGATCGCGGCCATCCGCTCCACCACCCCGCGCCCGGCCAACGGGCCCTGCTCCGGCAGCATCACGGGCGTGCGCCCCGTCAGCCGCAGCGGCTCCCAGGAGGTGGAGGACATCGCCGGCTCGGTGCCGACCCGGAAGACATAACGCGTGCACATCACCGGCTCACCCGCGTCGATCGCCAGCCGCTCGGCGATGCCGGGCGCCGCCTCCACGCGCTCGCTGCGCGCCTCCCAGGTGCCGCGCACCCGTTCGTCGGCCTGCTCCTGCCGGAACGGGGTGCAGTCGCCCAACGTGCGGTACCCACTACGGGTGATCGTGCGCGGCACCGGCCGCTCGCGCACATAGGTGCCGGAACCCGAGCGCCCCTCGACCAGGCCCTCCGCCATCAGGACCTTCCGCGCCTCCAGGGCCACGGTGTCCGAGACGCCGTAGGTGGAGCGGATGCTGGCCTGGGACGGGAGCCGCGTGTGCGGCGGCAGGGTCCCGTCGGCGATCTGCTGTCGAAGGTCGTCCGCGACTCGCAGATACGCGGGCTGTTCACCGAATGCCACGAGCCCCTCCCACAGGTGCTGACGATTTATGCTGACAAACAGCAACAGCTTGACAACAGAAAGTTGTCGACCGCAAGGAACGGCCAAAGTTTCACTCGAAGTGATGACCGTGGCTTCACAGGGCCCGCTCCCCGTGCTCCGCTTCCCTTCCGATGGGCAAAGCTTTCGTGCGGAACTCCGGCGGGATCCGAACCGCCGCTCTCCGGCTGGCAGAATGCCGACGTTCAGAGCGGCCCCGCCGACCACCAAACCGGCCCGGCCCACGGGGAGATCGGGAAGGGGCGCGGCAGCATGAGCGCGTCAGGTGGTACGAAGGCGATCGTCGCGGCGCTCAGCGCCAACCTCGCCATCGCGGTCAGCAAGTTCACCGCCGCCGTGTTCAGCGGCTCGTCCTCCATGCTGGCCGAGGGCGTGCACTCCCTCGCCGACGCCGGCAACCAGGCGCTGCTGCTCCTCGGCGGCAAGCGCGCCAAGCGGGCCGCCAGCGAGGAACACCCCTTCGGATACGGCAGGGAGCGCTACATCTACGCGTTCCTCGTCGCCATCGTGCTCTTCTCCGTCGGTGGCCTCTTCGCCGTCTACGAGGGCGTCGAGAAGATCCGCCACCCGCACGAGATCGAGCACTGGTACTGGCCGGTGGGCGTGCTGGTCTTCGCGATCATCGCCGAGTCGTTCTCCTTCCGGACCGCGATCAGGGAGGCCGACGAGATCCGCGGCGGCCAGTCCTGGACCCGCTTCGTCCGCACCGCCAAGGCCCCCGAGCTGCCCGTCGTGCTGCTGGAGGACCTCGGCGCGCTGATCGGCCTGGTGCTGGCCCTCGGCGGCGTCGGCCTGGCGCTGCTCACCGGCGACGGCGTCTGGGACGGCGTCGGCACGCTGTGCATCGGCGTCCTGCTCGTGGTCATCGCGGTGGTGCTCGCCGTCGAGACCAAGTCGCTGCTGCTCGGCGAAGGCGCCGAACCGCGCTCGCTGCGCCGCATCAGGGAGGCGATCGTCGACGGCGAGACCGTCACCCGCGTCATCCACATGAAGACGCTCCACCTCGGCCCCGACGAGCTCCTGGTCGCCGCGAAGATCGCCGTCGACCACGAGGGCGACGCCGCCTCCGTCGCCCACGCGATCAACGCGGCCGAGACCCGCGTCCGCGAGGCCGAGCCGCTGGCCCGGATGATCTACCTGGAGCCCGACATCTACCGCGAGCGGCCCTCCACCCCGACCGAGGCCTGACCCGCCCTCACCCCGCCCCGGCCAGCAGCTCCCGCGCCTCCTCGGCGAACGGCGCGAAGCCGCTGGCCGCCGCCCGCCGCAGGGGGCTGCGGGCGGCCTCCCGCTCGCCCCGGTCGAGCAGGATCCTGCCCACCCGGTAGCCGGCCTCGCCGACCAACTCCGGGTCATCCGTGCGGTGCAGGGTGCGTTCGTACCACTCCAGCGCCTCGTCCCACCGCTCCAGCCAGAAGCACAGCTCGGCTATGTGCGCGGCGCACTCTGGCCCCTGCCTGTGCTTGGACTCGGCTATCGGCCGGAAGTGCTCCAGCAGCTCGGGCAGGTCGTGCTCCGCCTTGGCGACCAGACCCAGGTTGTAGACGGCCCGGTGGGACATCTGCTTGTCGCCCTTGGCCAGGGCTCGCCGCCACCACTCCCGCGCCGTCGCGTTGTCGCCGCGCCGGTGCGCCTCGGCGCCCATCGTGACGGCCGCGGACGCCGCGTGCTTGCCCTGCCCCTGGGCCACCCGCTCCAGCAGCCGCGACGCCAACTCCTCGTCCCCGGCCTCCAGTCGCATATGGCCGTAGAACGAGGCGGCGCGCAGCCGACTGCCCACGGCGGGGCCGACCTCCGCCCCGCGGTACCGCTTGCGGAACGACTCCTCCTTCGCCCCGGTGGCCGCCTCGTCCACGGCGCGCGCCGCCTCCTCGGCCCCCAGTTCGGTGAGGAGCGCGACGAGCAGCCGGGCCGAACCGGCGGCCGACCGCTCCGAGTCCACCCCCCGCGTCGTCAGCAGCGCGGAGCGCGCCCATGCCGCGAGCGCCACCGCGCCGTCCCCCCGCGCGTGCGCCAACGCGGCCCGCTGGGAGGCGGCCTTGGCGGCGTTCTCGAAGATCTCCAGCCCCGCCTCCGCCCGCGCGAACGCCTCCTCCGCGCGTTCGTTCTCCCCCGAGTCCCGCAGCGCGCAGCCGAGCCGAAAGTGGCACTGCGCGCGCAGGTCGTCGTCGACGCCCTCGACCGCCGCGCCATGCCCGAACCACTCCGCGGCCCGCGCGAAGTCGGAGCGCTGCCCTGCGGCGGAGCCGACGCGGAAGTAGCCTTCGGCGGCCACGCGCGGGTGAACGGGCTCGGCAGCCCTGGCCAACGCGACGCTCCCCGCCTCGTCGCCCCGGTCGTACAGGGCCTTCAACAGCTCAGCCGCCGCCGACCCCCCGCGCGGCGGGGCCACGAAGCCGTCGCGCGCGACGACCCGCGCGTAGCCCTCCGCCGCGCGGCCGGTGGCGAGCGCCAGTTCCAGCAGCCGCTTCGTCTCCGCCTCCCTGCTGTACTCGCGCCAACGGTTCATCGTGAGATCGACGAGAAAGGCCGCCATGTCGTCGACCTCGGCAGGAGCGTCGCTCTCGACGGACGCGGCCACGGCCGCCTCGGCCCCCTCGACGTCCCCAGCGAAGAGCTGCCCGGCCAGCTCGACGACGGCCCGCCCGTGCCACTCGGCGAGCGCCGCCATCGCCGCGTCCCGCGCGCCGTCGCCGTGGAGCCGGTCGGCGGTCTCCGCCGGGGACTCCGCGCCCGTCAGCCGCCGGGCCTCGGCGATGACGCCGAGGTCCATCTGCTGCTCCCCCCGGGCGACGGCCCTGCCGAACGCCTCCCGCGCGCCCTCCTCGTCGCCGAGCCGACGCAGCAGCGCGCCCAGCCGCAGCGCCGCCCGGGAGCGGTAACGCGCCCCGTACCGCTCGTGGTCCTTGCTCCGTTCGGCCCGCTCGTACAGGGCCCGGGCGGCCTCGTCGTCGCCCCCGGCCTCCCGCAGCCGCCCCAGATACAGCAGCCCCTTGCCACGCTGCGCACGGTCCTTGCCCTCCGCCACCCGCAGATAGGCTTCGGCGGCACCCTCGACGTCGCCCCGCCGCTCGTTCAGCCACCCGAGCGTGAAGCACGGCTCAGCCTCCGACTCGGCGCCCATGGCGCAGAACTCGCGCCAGTCCTCCCACGGATCGTCGCCGTCCTCCGAGTGACCGTCGGTCTGGTCCGCGTAGCTCGTCGTGCCCCAACTCTGGCCGATCCGCAGCGACTCCAGCCAGCGGGCGTCGGTGACATACACGTCGTAGTCGCCCTGGGCGAGCGACTCCTCGTCCTGCCAACCGCCGTCGCGCTCGTAGTAGAACGTCGCCAGCCGCTCGAAGGCCTCGTCACTCACCGGATGGTTGCGCCTGGCCACCCGCTCGTACCGCTCGACGAAGCAACGGTGATCGGCGCCGTCCAGGAAGTCGTCCAACGGCACCAGGTCCGTCAGCACCCCGAACCGGTGCTGGCCGAAATCCTCCGCCGCCTCCCACAGCACCCGGAAGAAGAAGCTCGGGTCCTCGGGCAGCAGCTCGGCCGTCCCCCAGCTGGGCTCGTAGTACACGACGAAGACACGAAACCGCACCCGTCGCCGCTCACGATCCAGATCGAGCACACGGACACCGAAGAGGTCGGTGGACATGGGGGGACCCTCCAAAGAGCAACACACGGTAAAACCACCCCGGGAAAACCCCGAGTGAGGAAACTCACCGTAGCCCCACCCACTGACAACGGCCCCGCACACCTCGCGCGTTGGCCTCGTGCCGTTCACGACCGCGCCCTCATCCCGCCGGCTTCAGATCGGACAGCAGGTCGCCGAGGACAGCCTCCTCCTCCACGCGCACACCCAGCTCGTCGAGCGCCACCGCGAGAGGCGGATCCCACGGTGCGTCGGTCGGCGTGCCGGTGAGTCCCAGCGAGCTGGCGCCCGCCGCGACGGCGGCACGGTAGTGGCTGGCCGTGAAGCGCCAGGGCTCCCACGGGACGCTCCGAAGCAGTGTCGAGGCGATGCGCAGGCCGCCCCAGTCGAAGTCCCCGTGGTACCGGAGGAACGCCCCCCGGTCGCACATCCGCCGCAACAGGGTGAGCGCCGCCGTGGACGGCTGGCCCTGGACACACACCATCGGTGGGCACTCCGCCCCGTACGCCCCCGCGCCTGCCACGAGAACCGCCGGATTCTCGCAGACATGCACCCGCGCTTCTCCGGCCGGCCGTCCGGCCGCCCCCGGGGCCGTCGGATGCCGAGCCAGCTGGCGCAGCGTCAACACCGCCGGCTCTCCCCTGTCCGCCATCCAGTCCAGGGCCGGCGTGCCACGCAGGTTGAGCGTGAGCACCGTCGACGACACGTCATCCTTCAGCAGCCCCACCGCGGCCCACGCCTCTCGCTGCGGGCCCGCCCCCCGTTCCTCCTCAAGGCCCGCGAGCGCTCGGGCTCCGGACAGCACGAGAGTCGCCAACGGCCGACCGTCGTCCAGCGCGTGGGCGTCTCCGAGAACCCGTGCGGCGAAGGCCGACACCGGGACGGCGGGAACGGCGGGCAGCGCGCCAAGGGCCACGACCGCGCTCTCCACGAGGGAACGCGCGCCGCGCGGGGTGCGGGCGAGGCGTCGTATGCGGCCCTCCTCCCTCATCCGCGCCGCCCACTCCGCGAGCCCGGCATCCAGAAGTTGCAGCGGCGAGAGCGCCTCCTCCCACGCCCGGGCCTCCTCGGCCCTCCGCGCCCCGAGCGGGTACACCGGTCCCGTCAGAGCGACAACCGCGCCGCCCAGCCCCTCCGCGCTCACCCCCGAACGACGCAGCACGGCGTCCACGTCCTCCAGCCGTACGCTCAGCGACCCGCCCACGGACGGGCCACGGCCCAACAGGCTCTCGACGGCGCGCCGCTGAGGGTCGGTGGGGGCCGTGAGGGTGACGGTGCCCGTGAGCGGTTTCCCGCCGGCCATGCGGTGACGGGCACGGCGCACGAGCCAGGCCAGCTCGGGGTCCCCCAGGAGCCGACGCAGACGGGCCTCGTCGACACCCGCGGACTCGCCGGCCCGAGGTCGGCCCGCCGTCTCGCCCCGGCGAGGGTCCGCCGCGCGCCGTCCGCCCTCCTCCGACGGCCCGCGCCCGGTGGGTTCGGTCATTCCCACAGCCCTTCCTGGGCCCGCGGGCCGACCGCCGCCCCGGCGCCGGGGGTCACCGGGCCCCGCCCCTCCGCGTCGTCGCTCTCCCCGGCGCCCGGGTGCGTTCCGTCCCACGGGTCTCCGCGGGAGTCGGGCTCGGCGCCGCGTGTCCGCTCGGTCCCGTCCCATTCCCACCGGGTGACCAGCACCGCCGCGATCCCGTCGACGCGCGAGAGCTGCGCGATGGCGATGCCGGGAACCTGCGGATAGCAGGCCCACTCACGTTCGCTGGTCATGACGACATCGAGGTCGAAGGCGTGCAGCAGGCCGAGACACTTGGCCCGGGAGTCGTCGTCCACCCCCGCGAACGCCTCGTCGAGCGTCACCAGTCGGGGGGCGTACGCTCCCCGAGCGCTCGCGTAGTGCGAGGAGGCCGCGGCGAACAGGGGAACGGAGGCGGCGAGCACGCGTTCCCCGCCCGAGGCAGGGCCCGTGGCGGAGACCCACTTGCCGTGCTGCTGCCGCTCGACGCCGAACTCGTGCCAGGCCCGGTAGTCGAGCGCCGCCGTCAGGTCCTCCAGCCAACTGCCCGAGCTGCCGTCGGCCTGCTGGCGGGCGATCTGCGTCTGGAGGAACTCCCCCACCGCCACTCGGTCCTCGGGAGACCAGGCGTCCTCGGACTGCCGCAGCCGCTCACGGACCTGGGTGAGCCCGGGAGGCGCCTTGCGGGAGCCCCGCCACACGAGCCTCAGCCTCATCCCGGTCGAGGTGGGCCGTTCGTCCAACTCGGCGTTCATGGAGCTGACCTGACGCTCCGCGGCCCCGATCAGCTCCCGGAGGGTGCCGGCCACCTCGGTGATCAGATGGTTTTCGAGGACCTCGCGTTCGTGCGCGGAGAGGATGCGGGTCAGCTCCTCGACCTCGGCGGCGAGCGCCTCGGTGAGCTCCTCGATGGCCCGTCGACGCCCCTGGTAGACGATGTCGACACGCATCCCGTCCTCGCTCGGATACCCCGAGGCGCTGTGCCCGTTGCGGGACAGGGCGTCCTGGAGTTTGACGAACTCCTCGCTGAGCCGCTTCTGTACGCGCTCCCAGGCGCCGTCCGAGTCGTCGACGCCGGAGAGCTCCGTCTCGACGGCGCGGGCCAGGGCGATCGCCGGAGTGGCCGCCCAGGTCTCGTTGTCCGTGTCCGGAACGGCGGCCCCCGGCAGAGCCACGTGCAGCAGTCCGGTCGCGGCGAAGCGCCGCAGGGCCGCAATGGCCCTTTCCCTGGCGGCGGTCGCATCGGTCAGCCCCTTGGCGAGCTGGTCGGCGCGGCCCTCGGCATGACTGGCGCGCCGGTCGGCCTCGGCGCGGGCGTCCTGGGCCGTCTTCAGCTCCCGGGCGCATGTCCGCGTCTCCTCGGCCGTCTCGGCGAGCCGGCGTTGGAGCTCGGCGACCGCCGCGCCCACGGTGGAGACCAGGGTGGCGTGCCGCGCGTCGGCCGCCTCAGCCGCCTGGGCGGCCTCGCCGGCCCGCTCGGCGAACTCGGCTCCGCGCGCCGCGGCCCGTTCCGTCTCCGCACTCTCCGTCTCGGCGGACCTTCGGGCCTCGGCCCGCGCCCGCAACGCGGGCCAGAACTCGGCGAGAAGAGTGGAGAGTTCGGCGAGCGCCCGCCGAACGACGGCCAGGCCGTCCCGGTCGGCCGGCAGACCGACGTCCGCGGCCGTGGTGTCCAACTCCTCCGTCGCGGCGTCCATGCCACGGACCGCCTCCGCGAGCTCCCGGGTCCTGCTCTCGTGGCGCGCGCGGGCCCGATGCGTCGCGTCCGTGGCCGCCGTGACCAAGGCGTGAGCGGTGCGCAGGGCGTCGTCGTCGGGGAAGGACGCCAGTTCGTCGTCCAGGGTGCGACGGAGGGACTCCGTCTCCCGCAGCTGCCGGTTCACCTCGTCCGTCCGCGCACCGAGGGAGACGAGTTCGACGCGTAGCGCCTCCATGCGTGCCCGGCGGGCGGCCTCCCTCGCCCCCTCCCCGACGTACTCGGCGGTCGTCTTGGTCCAACTGCCGGTGAGCGCACCGACCCGGAAACGGCCGTCGCCGGACACCCAGGTCCCCGCGACACGGGACTCGGGTGGTGCGCCACCGGTCGGGACCAGGCCGATCGCGGCCAGCAGCCGCCGGATCACCGGCACACCCACGGCAGCCGCCCGCGCGTCGGCCTGGTCCACCGACGGATTCAGCGCATCGCCCAGGCTCTGCCCGAGGGCCGAGGAGTCCGGTTCCAGGAAGATGTCGTGGCCGTCCGGGCCCATCGCCGTGCCGTCGGGCCTGACCCAGGCGTCCAGCAGGCCGGACGCCTCCAACGCCGCCTCCAGGCCCGCGCGTTCGCCGTCGGGGACGGCGTCCCGGAACTCGACGAGCCGCCACAACGGTGCCCCTTCCTGACCGTCCCGCACACCGGGCGATCGAGTCCTGGGCGCCTCGGGGGCGGCCTGCCCGCCTCGTTCCAACGTCGTGAGCTCCCGCTCGCACCGCGCCCGACCCTCGGCCAGCGCGTCGGCCTGACCGCTGAGCCCGGCTGCGTGGTCGGCGAGCTCGGCCACGCGCCCGCGGTGCGCGCGGGACACCGTCGTGCGGGCGGGATTGGGGCCCTCCAGCGTGGCCACCCACTCCTGGAGGCCGTCCAGCAGTCCGGGGAGGTCGGGGACGGGGAGCTCGACGCACGCCGCGAGGTGGTCACGCACGTCGTCGACCAGCGCCGCGCCCAGGCCCGCGACGTTCTCCTCGGCCTCGGCCAGCCGTGCCCCGCTGTGCACGACCTCCTCCTGGGCCTCGTCGACCCGCCGCAGCGACGCCCGGTGCTCGGCCTCCGCCCGGCTCACGCGCTCCAAGAGCTCTTCCAGGTGCTCGACGGTGCGACGTCGGCGATCGGTCGACTCAGCGGTCGTGCGGCGGAGTTCGGCCTCGGGAACGCCGTCCGGCACGAGCTCGCCGGCGAGCCTGCCGGCGCTCGCCGTCTCCCCGACGCGGATCCGCAGCCCACTCACCGCCCGCTCGGCGGCGGCGACGCGGTTCTCGGCCTCGGCCAGCC
This sequence comes from Streptomyces sedi, assembly GCF_006335015.1. Classification (GTDB taxonomy): domain Bacteria; phylum Actinomycetota; class Actinomycetes; order Streptomycetales; family Streptomycetaceae; genus Streptomyces; species Streptomyces sedi. The sequence goes on along the minus strand of NZ_VDGT01000003.1, from coordinate 172,299 downwards.
GTTCCACGGCGCGGCGGTGCGCGGCGTCGGCCTGCCCGAAGTCCCGATCGGCCCGCGTGCGTTCGGCCGCGGTTCGGGCGGCGTCCTCAGCCGCCTGTTCGAGCGCCCGCGCGTCGCGCATCTCGGGTCCGGCGCGCAGCGCGGCCTCCTGCGCGGAGAGGCGGACGGCCCGCTCCTCCAGCGCCGAGGCACTCGCCTCAGCCGCCGCCCCGTCCTCCACGGCGCGCGCCCGTTCGCCCTGGGCCTGAGCGAGGTCGCGTCGCAGTTGCTCGTACCGGGCGTGCTCGCTCCGTGGCAACCTGGCGCGCCTCCGAGTGGCGACGCGTGCGTAGCGTCGGTAGTGGTCGAGGAAGACGCTGGCCGCCCTCTCCGCCTCACTCGCCGCCACCAGCTCCGCCTTCTCCTCGTCGAGGGAACGGAACGCCTCGGCCACGTCGGCGATCACCGCCTGGTCGACGGGCGGGAGGGCCTCGGTGAGCGCACGGGAGAGCGCCGCCTCGTTGGGCCGCTTGGACAGCTGCGGCTGGCGGAGCTGGATCAACAGGTCCACCAGCGCGCCGTAGCGGCGCTCGCCCAACCCGAAGAGAGCCTCGTCGACCGCCCTGCGGTACGCCTTGGCCGTGTCGTGGACCAGGCCGTGTGAACCGATCGCCTCGGCGAGCCGGTCCCTGGACAGGGCCGTCCCGGTGGCGTCGAGGAGGCCGAGCAGCCCGGGCCCGGTCCCGATCCGCTGGTCGGTGACGGCGAACCAGTGGCGGGCGATGCCCCGCCCGCTCACCGCTTTCAGCCCGCAGAGCAGGGTGCGGAAGTGTTCCTCCCCGCTTGTCCCGTCCCGCCTCCCGAACTCGATCCAGGTGTATCCGAGCCGTTCCTGGTGCGGATGCTCCCCGCCGAGCAGCAGGTTCCACTCCATGCGTTTCCCGGGGTCGCCGTCGGGCTCCACGCGCCGCGCCGAGAGGTCGCCGTCGAGGAGGAACGGGAGAGTCAGCGCCAGGACCTTCGACTTGCCGGTGCCGTTGTTGCCTCTGAGTAGCAGTCTGCCGTCGTGGAACCAGAACTCCTCGACGTCGTAGTGGAAGAGATCGACGAGCCCGATGCGCAGGGGACGCCACCGGCCCGGCGCGGGGGCGGGCAGTGCGGTCACCTTCGGCCCCCTCGCCGTGCGGGTACGCGGTGGGCGTGCGGACGAGGAGTCATGGACGTCTCCCTCGCTCACGGCTGTCCTCCCTCACGGTCGCCGACATCGCTCCCCCTGAGCCGCGGGGCGCCGACCGCGTACCGCGCCAGAGCGGGGCGCGCACGGATGCCCTCGGCCGTCCTGGCCACCAGGCCGAGGGCGGCGAGCCTCTCCACGGCCCACTCGACGAACTCGGACTCGACGCCCGGCTCCCTGGCCGCCTTCGTCCAGAAACCGCCGTACTCGCCCGCCAGCTCGCGGACCCTCAGCTCCAGTTCCTCCGGGCCGACGACCCCGTGGCGGCCGGCCAGGTGTCCGGCCAGCAGCAGGGTGATGTGTCCGCGAGTGCCCTGCTCGGGCATGCGGATGTCGGTCAGGTCGTCCAGCGGGTCGACCATGGCGATGCCCTCGGCGCGCACCTCGGGGACCAGCCCGGTGAACTCGGTGACCCGTGCGGTGATGAACCCGCGTTGCCGGGTGAGATAGGCCAACTCGTCATCCGCCAGCTCGTCGTAGTACAGCACCGGGTCGTCGAGCAGGCGACGGGTGAGCTTCCAACGAATCGCGCGAAACCGGAGCTCGTCGCTGTCCAGAGCGGAGTCCGCGGTCAGCTCCGTCAGACGGTCTTCGAGACCGGCGTCCGTCACCATCGACGGGCCGCGCCTGGACGTGAGCAGCCCGGCCAGCACCCGACGCCGCACGTCGTAGAGCACGTCGCCCGCCCCGTTGACATACGCCTCCTCGTCGCCGGCCACCCGGTGCAACACCCCCAGCCGCAGCAGCAGCCGTACCACGGCCGCCAGGTCGAGGCGCTCGTCCCTGCGGTCCAGCGTGAACGTGACGCCCGCCTCGACGAGACAAGGGTCGGCAGCCGCCACCAGCACCTGCTCGGCGAGCCGCCCGAGGGCCACCTGTGTCTCGCCCCGCTCCAACGAGGCCAGGGTCAGACAGAACAACACGTAGCGGCGGCGGGTGAACGGAAGCGCCGCGCGACTCGGTTCGCGCGCCGGATGGCTGGCGTCGGCGAGGGACCCCGGGCTCTTGCGCAACCGGGCGACCTCGGCGTCGACGCGGAGCGACCAGCCGACATTGCGGTCGAACCACTCACGCAGCTCCGCCTCGTACCGGCGCACCAGTCGGAACTCGTCCGCGTACGGACCGCCATCGGTCAGCAGCGGCTCCTTGAGCAGAGCGCGCGCCGCCTTCCGGATATCGGCGGCCCGCTGCCCCTCCAGCACCTCTCCGAGCGGGTCAGCCATCGGACTCCTCCCTCGCACGACCGGACGCGGAGCCGGCCGGACGCCCCTCGGTGAGGTCGACGATCTCCACGAGGTGGTCGGGTCCCCGGAAGACCCCTCCGGGCGTGCGGATCTCCGCGCGCGTGCCGTCGTCGACGACGGCCAGCCGGATCTCCATCGCGCCGTCACCGCTGGTGGCCACCGTCCGGGCCATGCCGGGCCGCCATGTCGAGAGGGCGTCACCGAGCAACCGCAGGAACAGGTCGAAGGCGACCGGATCCAGCTCTCCGAGCCGGGACAGCCGCGTCGGACCGTCGGTCGCCAGCTCCGCGCGTGCTCGCGCCGTCTGCTGGACCTGTCGCGCGGTCAGCTCCGCGAGCTTTCGACGGGCCTCCGTCCTGTCGGCCACCCGACGAGGCCGGCCCCGGCGCTCGTAGCTGCCGGTGCGGCGCAACTGCGGGCTGATGCGAACCGGTTCGGAATCCGGCCACGGAGTGGCTGCCGGCACCGGGGCGACGCGGCGAGCCTCCAGAGTGTCGGCGTCCACGGTGAGGTGCCGCGCCGGGTACAACCCGAACGCCACCCTCCACAAGCGGTGCCGCGCCTCGTCGTCGGGGGCTTCGGCGAACCAGCGGGCCAACGTGCGGAAGTCCGCCGACCGGTCCGACCGGCCGGCCCGCCGGTCGTTCAACTGGCGCACCACGGACAGGAGCTGCGGAATCGAGCCAAGCGCGCGTCTGCGCAGCAGCCCGGCCTGCGACTCCCGCCCCTCCTCCGAGACGAACCACTCGGCCAGGCCCCGCCAGCGCACCTGCCAGCGTCGGTAGCCCAGCTCCGCGGCCTGTTCCGCCTCTCCGGGCGCCGCGTCCTCGGCCTCCCGAGCCGCCGCGAGACGCAGCAGCGGATCGACGTGGCCCTGCTCGGCGAGGGTCCCGATAAGCGAGGCGATCTGCCCACCCAGCGTGATCAGGTCCTGGATGAACCGCTCCAAGTACTGGATCAGGCGGTCCTTGTAGGCGAGAAAGGCTTCCACCTCGACGCCGTGCAGGTCGATGGTGCGTTGCAGGAAGCCCATGAAGGCACGCGCGTTGTCCGCGAGGGCGCTGAAGCGCTCGGTGAGCGCCACCAGGGTCAGGTGGGTCTTCGCCGGGTCGGGTACCTCCTCGTCGGCGATGACAAGCAGGACATGCAACTGGTCGACGATGTCGCGCAGCGCCACCGCCTGGAGCTCGCCCCGCCGGCCCAGCGCCGTGTCATACGTCCCCAGCGCCGCCTCGGCGGCCTCCCCGGCCTGGGTGAGCTGGTAGATGAAGCGCTTCCGGTAGAAGTCCTCCGGGGTCGTGACCCGGCCCGTGTCCGGATCGGCACGGAGATTGCCCCAGTGGGCCAGGCTGTCCAGCGCCTTGGTGAGGGCGTCGAGATCCGGGGGCCGTCGCGCCGCCGCCAGCCCCGCGTACACCTCCTCCGGCCGAAGATGCACCGCGAAGCGCTCCTTGGCCTCCGTGAACACGCCCATCACGCCGCGGTAGAGCGTGACGTTGGGGGCGGTGAGGTGTGCGAAGGGGCCGTAGTCGACGCGGTCGACGCGTCCTTCGGGACCGGTTGCAGGGGACGTCATGGCTCGTCCATGGTCCTCACACACCGGACGCGACCGCGCGCCATTGGCCGGATCTCGCCACCGCTCGCCGGGGAGCTGTCCGGATCGCGTCCCCTACGAGCGCGCGCGTCCATCACGCCACCGCCCCCGCTCGGGGGCGCGGAGCACTCGACCGGGCTGCAATGATCGACCTGGCGATCCCGTCTACGCTGGCGGAAAGTTCCGAACTCGGCTGTGACAGATCGAGAACATGCCGATGAAGCATGATCGCTCCCCCCGGGACAGCGACGCGTAGAGGATCACTGTCTGCTTCTCCCGACGCGGACACGAGGTGCCCTTCCGCCAAGCCGAAGCAGGTACAGTACGCCAGCATCTGGTACAGATTCTCCCGTCTGACACCTTGCTGGTACTTCGCGTCCACGACGATCACGGGATGAAGCCGCCCGTCGGCGGCGGATAGCCGGTGGACCAGGTCCGGCAGCAGCACGTGCTCGCCGGCATCGTCGAGGTGGTGGGTACGCGGATGAGACTGACTGCTTCCGCCGATGTGCCGTTCGATGGCCGCACCGAGGCTACTGGCGATGAAGTCCTCGAATATTTTCTCCATGTTGAACAACAGGCCGTCCACACCGGCATGGCGTTGTCCCTCGTACTCAAACGAGGAACCACGGAGAATGATCTCCGCGAGCCGCAGTGCGTCAACGTAGTGCCTGTTGAGGCGGTTCGGCACCCAGGAGGGCACGGCGACGCCGGGGAGAGGCGCTGCGACGCCTTCGAGTTGGGCGTCGATCCGACGCAACTGGGCGCGCGGGCCCGGCTGGATACCCGTCAGGCGAGCGAGCCGACGGGCAGCTCCGCGCAGGAGCTGGTTCTCAGGTATGTCAGGAGTGTGTTCCTCATAGGCGATCTCCAGCGGCAGGGCAAGACCGGGGCGCCGACGAAACTGTGCCGCAGCGCGGAAACGCCCACGCAGCATCATCGCGGTTTCCTCTCGGCCGGTGTATCCGAACAGCGGGCCGGTGCGCAGGGCCCGTTCGGCAGCACGCACGAAAAACGTCGCGATCGCGGGCAACAGCTCGTGGCGCACCGATGCGTCGATGGAGTGAGACTGCCAACGCAGCCGTCTCCCCTGAGCGTGCGACAGCAGGTAAAGCAGCCGGTCGATGGCGATCTTTGGGGCGATACGCAGCATGACAGCGCCATTGCCCCGGCCGAGCCTTACGGCACCAACGGTCCTTCTCGCCCGCATTTCCCAAAGGGCACCACCCAGTGGGCCCCCCGCGGGGCGAACTTCGACAAGCTTCCGGGCTTCCTGCGTGCTGAGGGTATTGACCTGGGCATGGGTCAGTGGCTGGGCGCACCAATCTGCGCCTTCCCTGAGGACTACAGGCTGGCTCGGATCAGGTGGGACCGAAGCTTCGAGAGCCAGCGGAGGCGTTGCGGTAGGTGAACCGTCCGATCCGCAGACCGCCGTCCTCGTGCCTACCGGATTCACCTTCACAGCGTCTCCCGAAGCGGTCACTCGGTAGCTCCGGGTGCTGCCGTCGGTGCTCCGGCCGGTGAATCGGCCCTCACCGCACCGTGGCCAGTCCCCGCGGCAAGACTGGTCTCCTGGCGCAACACGTCCAAGCCGTACTCGGCCTCCACGTCCACGTCATCACCCCAGTGAAGCTCCGTGAGAAGTGGAAGGATCTGGTATCGCCAAACACGATCCAACCCTCTGGAATGGGTGTGCACGGCAGGTCGCATAAAATATGAGGGGCCGATCCGGAAGTCCCGGTCGTCAAGCCGGGCACGCTCGATTCGAGTATTGAGGGCATCGAGCAGGATCGCCGCGTCGAGCGGGAGCTTCCTCTTCTCCAGCCAATCCCGCAGGAGATATCTCACTGGCTTTCGGGCCGGATGAAGTTCCATGAAGGAGAAGCGCCGACGCATCGCAGCATCCATGAAGGAAATGGATCGGTCACTGGTGTTCATCGTCCCGATGATGACCAGATTCGGAGGTAGACGGAACCGGCGCCCCTCATCGGAACCGTAAAGCAGGTGCACGTGCTCCGCACGGTACTCAAGCAGGAAATACAACTCACCGAATACTTTCGCGAGATGACCGCGGTTTATCTCATCGATGACCAGGACGAACGTCTCGCCCTTGCTCCTCTCCGCGTCTTCAGCGAGCGCCTTGAGCGGCCCCGACACAAGTTCGAAAACGATGTCCGGCCGGGTATCGACCGGCCCGCCAGAGGATCGGTCGCGCCCGGAAAGGGATCCGGCCATCCCTTTCTCCCCCTCCTGCTTTGCGGAGGGAAAAGCGCGAGGACGAAAACCTTCGAAGAAGTCCTCGTAGGAGTACGAGGGATGGAACTGTACCAGTCGAATGTTTGCCTGGCGGTCTCCGGTGAGATGGCGGGCCAGCGCAAGGGCGGTGTAGGTTTTTCCGGTGCCGGATGGACCGTAGAGAATCAGTTGCGGCCGGTCACGAAGCACTTCCACGCATTCTTGCAGCCACTCGGGATCCGGCATGGTCAATTTTTCAGCCAACTCTTGAGTGGCGTCTGGGAGTTCGGCGTCAGCAACCGAACCGCTTGGAGTCCGACTGGGGTCCTCGTCCAGGAGAACCTCAAGGTCCGCAATAGAATCGGACAGTTCCAGCAGACCAGCGCTCGGGTTCCCCAACGGACCGGTCAGGTGCCGGGGCAGGTCATCGACTGTGAGCGGGGTATCGACATTGACCCACTTTACCGGCCGCTGCAACACCGTCCCATCGCCGGTGGACACGTACGTAGCCGCGCCCTCCGCGAACTCGCCGAGGTAGACACTGTCGCCGTCCGTTGTGACGATGACGTCGCCCCCCTCCATCCGCGAAAGAAATATGTGAATGGAAACGGCAATCTCATTGCGGCGAGATGCACTCAGATCGGCGCAGTAGGTGTCGATGACCTCTCGAATCCCCTTCGGATCCGTCTCGGATTCGAGAGCAGGGAGACGATCCACCGAGAGTGTGCAGACGCTCTTGTCCCGCCAAACGGAGCGGATGAGGGGCACTCCGGCGAGGTCCACGCCTCGAATCAACCAGGCATGACGGGGCCGTTCAGATTCCCCGGTTGTGATGCCCTGCCCGGCCACCATCTCGAACAGTTGCTCTTTCGGCAGCCTTCGATTAAGCCCCGCCCTCACCGCTCGACTTTCGGAAGCCGCGGCGTCATAGACGCGGCTCTCCTTCAGAAGTGCGCGCCACTCATCGTATTCACCCTCCGCCAGTTCAAGCTGCTCGGGCACCTCTCCGTCCTGCCCCAGGGCGAGATGCCAGCCACGTACAAGTGCGGCCTGGATCCACGACCGCAACGGCTCCTCTTTCAGCCCCACAGCCTCTGCGAGCTCGGCTGTCACGACCCACTGGTGGGAGTCAAACAGCACGTCCAGCACGTCCGCCGCCTGGTTGAAGGCCACGCGCTCGGCACTCCAATAACCGTACCGTTCCAGAGCACGTGACAGGAGGGCTTCCCTATCCCCCTCGTAAGCGGTGAACGCCTGGCGTCCTGGGCCGGTCAGTCGCCACTTTCGGCCTGCCTTACAGAGCCAACCCGCTTTGCCGAGGTTGATGCTGTCGTATCGCAACTTGGTACGCGCGGTGGTGGCTATATCCGGAAACGTCTCCTCCCACTCCCTCTTCAGACCGGGATCAACTTCCTGCACTCGCTCCCACACTTCGCTGAAGGCGAGTCCCTGCCCAGCTGGCAGTCGGTGCAGAACCTTCATGGCGGCATGCACCGCCCGCGCGCTCAACTCGGTCGCGGCACTCACAGCATCCCCTCCCCGTGGGCTGCGCCCCACGCGGCTTCCCGGCCAGATCAACCTCAACGTATCCAAAGTAACCGCCGCGACTGATACCCCTTCCGCCTCGACGGCGAACCTGGCCAGCCGGCTCCTTGCATCCCATGTTCTGTCCCGAGGCGGCATCGAGTAGGACTCAAGCCGCGCGCCACGCACCCGACCCGGCAGCCTCCGTCATCGAATACCGGAGGGGTCTGCGCCTCAGCTGCCAGCTCACCCGTCGCGGCAAGCCCACGCACGGGAGGCGAGCCGAACGGCCATCCAGGGCCGCTGGACCCTCGTGCGGGACGGTCGGCTCCGGCCAAGTTGGTCCTCGAACGAAGGTTCATTCGTCTTCCTCCGTCTCGGGTTCCACGGCCAACCCGGCGGCGTCCATCAGGTCCGGGTCGAGATCGTCCCCCGTCGTGCTCCACCGCTCTCGTTCCTCAGCCGGCCCCGTCGCCTCCCCTCCTGGGCCGTCGTCAGTCTCCGTGAGCATCGGCAGCACATATGCCTGCGCAAGCCCCGCAAGGTGAAGTGGAAGCGGCAGAGACAACGCTGCCCCATAGTCCGGCGCTTGACGCAGTTGGTGTACGGCGAGGGCTAGAGCCTCGGCCTGGTCCGGCTTACCCAGTGCTGGGACGGCCGGGTCGCCGTCCGCGTGACAGCCGAGAACCGCGATCTCGACCAGAGTCGGGTTCCAGGCGCTGGTGCCCGCCTGTGAGGTGAGATTGCCCGCGGCGTTGACTCGCGTGGCCAGGCGGTCGAGGGCGGGTGACACCGCATGAGTACCGGGGCGTTCCGTGGTGCTGTAGAAGATTCGGTCGCGTGCAGAATCCATGCTCTGCGTCACGGCGGTCTGGCCCCAGAAACCTGCTGGCTGCCCGTGCGGCTTACCGGGATTCGCCAACCCCCACCACTGCGCGGACTCCCGTCCGCCATAACCGCGGACCCGCACCAAGCGGAGTTCATCGTCGAGCCGACCCGCGGGAGCGTGGCCAGCCCGAATCAAGTCCCGCTCAATCTGCCCGTCCTGCAGCCACGGCCAGTGAAGCCTGCTGTTTTGTGCATGAGTGATCAGCGCGGTTGGCTGACCACGCAGCGAGTGCAGTACGCGCTGGAGAAATGTCGCCGTCTCCTTGCGCTGCTGGGCGAGGTTGGTGCGCCACTGTTTGCCGGTCACACGGAGACTTCCGGTATGCGGGGCGGTGTTTTCCGGAGTGGGCTCCGTGAATGTCTCGGGCTCGATCTCGGCCTGCTTCACCAGGCCGAGAAGGAAGCGTGGATACGTCACCCACTCCCCCGCGGCATCGTCCCAGCCCTGGACGGCCGCCAAACCCACCGCGCCCGGCAGCGGGGTAACCAGAACGGCTACGGGCAGATGTTTGGGCAGCCGGGTCGGACCGTCTTTTCGACGCTTCACCATCCAGATCGCGGCATACTGAAGTCGCTCGGGCAGGTCGTCGCCGAGCGTGTGCTGCGGCAGTACACGTACACCGAGTTGGCGCAGACCGTCGAGCCAGGAGCTGCGGGTTCGATGTTCAACGCTGTCCGCGTTGTCAATCTGTCGGTCGGTGGACGGGGTCACGACGAACTGAGTCAGTACACCCGCGTCGGCACACCCCAAGCGGACGGCGAACTTGGGGTCGGTCGTCGACGGGCGGAAGGTACTGCGGTGAGCGATCTCCACCAGGGCGAGTTCAGGGCGATCTGGGTCAGCGCCGTCCGCGATCAGCCACGAGCGAAGGTCTTTGCGGCGTTCACCGATGGCTGTCGCGATGGCCGTGCCCTTCCCCCTGGCGGCTGGATCGGGCGACAACCGGTCTCCAAGTCCCTCGGTCAGGGGCAGGCAACGCAGTCGCACGGTGAGCTCTTCCGTCCGCCATTCGAGGACGACCGGTTCTCCGGGCCTGGCCTCGTCGAAGTCGCGGTCCGTGATCGCTGATTCAGACGCGCCACCGTCCCCATCCAGACCAAGGACGTATGCGAACTGGGCCACAGCCTTCTTCCGGACCTCTGGTGACTGCCACAGCAACCGCACCTCCACCAGCGGCGGGCCACCGCAATGCTGGGGACGTCCGGCGATCCGCACCTGGGTCGCCAGGTTTGCCCTGCGTGCCTGTGTCTCGCGCAGCAGCTCGGCTTTCTTGGCCTCGTCGGTCCTCGGTTTGGGCCGCCGGTTCTCCGGTGCGCCGATGCCCCTGCCACGTCCCCGCGCTAGATCGGGTACGCGCACCACCATCTCCGGGAGGGCCTGCTCGGCCCATTCGGTCAGCTGGGCTCGCTGGTTGGACATGAACCCGGTTCCGATCTCGTGCTTGCCCATCCTCGTGCTGTGCACCACCGCGGCGCGGACGCCGCGGCCCTCACCGATCCAGGATTCCGGTTCGGTAAGGAGTTCTTCAGGGGCGGGGAAGTTGCCGGCAAGGCTGAGTCCACGCAGAATGCCAGCGGGGTCGTTCTCCGACCACGCGAAAGTGTCGGCCTCCCGGTCCCGGCGGAGTCTCGCGAGTGCGTGGCGCTCGGTGACCGGTGCACCGGGAAGCCAGGGGATGGTGGGCTGCAAGTAGACGGTGGTGGCCTCCCGGTAGGACAGGTTGAGTCGTTTGGTGGCTGCCCGCGGATGCGTTGCCCATCGGCGCACGCTCCAGTGCAGATGAAGGCGCGGCCACGGATCGAACGGCGTGGTGTGAAGGGAAATGTTGAGCACGACGGAGAACCACCACTCCTTGCGCTTGACCGTCCGGCACAGAGGCTGCGACATCAGCTCGGCTCCCTGGTCACGAGGTCCCCGAGGCACAGCACGAAAGCGCAGCTCACCACCTTCGAAGCAGTACGGAGGGAGGGACAGGATGCGGCGGGCCAACGCGTCGGTGGCAAGCTGGAACTGCCGAGGATCGGGGGCGGCGGTACCGCCAGTGGTGACGGAAGCGGTGAGCAGTTCGACGCCGGTGACCGACTGCCATTCGGGCAGGTTCCTCTTGAGGCTGGCGCTGCTCGCGAGCAGCAGCGAGCGGAATCCGGGATCCTGCCCGGCGTGCTTGGGGCCTAGTGTACGGAGCCAGGCATCCAGAAGCTGTTGGATGGAGCGTTCCGGGAGGGGGTCGGGCACTTCCGCAGGAACGTACATCCAGTAGTCCTCGGCGATTGGGTGGCCCTGCTCCGGCCCCGGCTCGACAGGGACACGGGGACGGGGGCGAACGATTACGTCAGGAGCGAGGGTCTGCAATACGCCGTCGAGCCGGCGTGTGGGCAGGGTGAACCGCCGTTTCTCCTCGTCCCGCGCATGGTTGTGCAGATCAAGGAGGTCCGCGTGCCAGTGTTCTGGAAAGGAGAGTGCGCGGAAGTCCGCGGTCCACGGCTCACCGCCTTCGGCTAGGCGGTACGCGGATCGGCGGATGTGCTGGTACATGCCCGTTCTCCCTGAGGTGTCGTAGATAGTCGGTCGCGTGCCGTGTTTTCAGCAGCTGGAGATGACGGGGCTCGGTATGCTCAGTCGGTGCCGTGCGGCTCGCGCGGAGCGTTCAGGCCGCACAGGGCCTCGTAGAGCGGCCGGTAGAGGAGCTTGACTAGTTCGCTGTCCGCCGGGTCGGCATCAATGTCGCGGACGGCGCTTCCGGCTAAGTGCGGGGCGAGGACATCTCGAAGGCGCACCAGCAGTCCCGGGTCGTTGGCACGAGACAGCCCGCTCCGGTCGGCGCCAGGCGCCTGCGCCGCCGCCAGGCGCGGTGCGAAGGCCGCGTCGACGAACACGACGCGGGCCGGTACACCACCACGAACGAGTCGACCGATGACCTGCCAGATGGTGACGAGCTGGTCCCAGACGAAGGATTCCTTCTCGTCGTCTGAGAGTGAGGAGTAGATGTAGGGGCGGGACAGCACGTGCCGCCAGACACGGCGAGCCAGAGTCCGGAAGGCGCCGCCCGCCGCGTCGAGACCGTCGGCCTTCGCGACCAGGTCGCCGAACCTTCCTTCGGAGCTGGTCAGTTGACCGCGTACGAATCGACTAGCCCAGTCATTGATGGCGAATACCGCCAGTGACAGGTCATCGGGCCGAGGATGAGGGCGGGCCAGGAAGAACACCGTTCCAAACGCAGCCACCCTCTCCTCACCAGCGCGTTGAGGAGAGGTGAGGACGTTGTGTCCTCGCTCGACTGCGAGTAGAGGGGCGACGAGGAGTTCGGCGTCCGGGTCCTCGGCGAAGGAAGCGAGGTCTCCGCGCCGCACCGCCGCCGTACTCCGTGTCCGGCTTCCCCTCGTCACCGCGCCATTGACCGCGGTTTCCAGTTCCGCGTCGTCGGCGGCAAGGACACGTACCCGGCCACGCCAGCGCGGAATCTCGTCCAGGGCCGTGGCGGCTACGCCCGCCTCCGCGTAACTGCCCACCAGGAGCAGTGCACGCCTACGACGCTGGTCGGAGATCTGGGCAAGCTCGCTCTGCAGCGGTGAGGTGGTTCCGTCGCTGCGGGGGCGGGCCAGTCGGCCGATCATCATCCGCAGGACATCCCCGCGTTTGTCGGGGTCCTGCCCGGAGAGACGGATCGCCTGTCCAGCAGCGTCGTGCACGAACTCGGTGCGGAACACGGTATGACGGATGGACCGCAGTGCCTTGTTCTGCGGTTTGAGTACCGCCCGGACGGGAGCGAGAACGTGGGCGCGGGTGGACGTGCCGGCCCAGCTGGTGCCTGACATCAGCAGAACGTGAGGGCCGACCTCTCCCCTACTGGGATCCGCACCAAGCTGGGGCAGGCCTAGGAGCAGCTCGCGGCCCACACCGGCGCAGCGAAAGAATCGCAGAGTTCCCGTGCGGCGGCCGTCCTGGTCTCGGGCGGCGGCACGTTCGTCGATCAGGTACTGGAATCCGAGGACGTTGCCCATGGGAGCTTCGGGCAGGAGCGGCGCGTAGTCGAGCGGCGGACGGCGGGTCAGTTCGTGACTCGCCGCGTCGAGCCGCAGCGCCGCCTCCACCTGGGGCCACAGGAATGTCACCCGATCCAGACGCTGGTGCAGCGCGGCAAGCACGAGGGTGAACTCCAGGCGCCGCGCGTTCAATTCACGCCACTCCTCGGTGAGGGGAACCTCCTCTCGCGCCGGCTCTTTGCCCTGTTCGGCAACGGTCTGTGGGCGCTGCTGAGGCCCCGGCGCTCCTACGAGAAAGGAGTCGAGGAGTGCGCGGACGCGCCTGCGTGTCTGCTTCTCATCGAGGGTGTGCAGGACATCGTGAGTGAGGGCGGTGAGCTCGTCAGCTGGTGACAGATAGGGTCCCCCTCCACCAAGCGGATCGTCCCGAAAGACATCGAAAAACCCGGTGATCTCACTCCGGCGACGCGCCCAGGGAACGTGCGGTCCCGGGCCTCTACTCCCTCCTGGCTCGTCCTCGCCTCTGCTCTCGTCCTCCTCGTCCTCGTAGAGCGCACTCTCGTCCTCGACGTCCGCAGTTTCCACGCCGTCCGAACCACCGACGGACCGGCCGAGCGCCAGCGGGTACCAAGCGGTCAGCAGCTTCTCCTGCAGGGTCCATGCGCTGAAGTAGTCGATCTGCGCCCAGTTCCTCAGCCCTTCATCGTCGATGAGCATGGCGTACAGCCGGTCCGCCGCAGAGCCGACAACGTCCAGGGCTGCGGACCACCGCTCCACGTCTTGGTCGGAGAGCTGCAGCCGTCCCTGCCGGGCGAGTTCAGCGATCTCATGGGTCTGCAACTGGTCGAGCCAGGATTCGGAGACACCGGTGGTGACAAGGGTGGCCGACGGCGCGAACATCTGGTCCAGCTGCATTTGCACGCGGTCGGCCTCGTCGACGACCACGATGTCGCTGCGCAGGCAGGCGAGTTCCAGGTAGCGCAACCGTTCGGCGTTGAGCTGACGCGGCACTGCCGTCTGGACAAGGCTGGCAGGGTTCGCCACCCAGATCAGTGCGTCTACGAGGTCGCGCGCGGCGGAGTGGCGAGGGCAGGCGCTCCACAACGGGCAGGCACGCGGAACGCCCCACGTCTCCTCTGTGTCGCTGTCGTCTTCATGCGACTGCTGCCCAACGGCGCCGCGGGCGCGTTCGAGCTCCCGCACGGCATGCTCGGCCGACAGCTGTGCGGCGGCATCGCCGGGTTCGGGTGACCTTTCTTGGCGCACGGGATGCAGTCCCCCGCACGGTGCGTCGTTGTAGCGCAATGGCTCAGATACGTCGAGCGCGCGCAGACCGTCCAGCGGGCAGGCTGTGCTCAGATGCCTGAAGGCCACGTCGGTGTGGGCGAGGAGCGAGTGCATCCCCCGTGCGGCGAGCCTACGGTGTAGTCGCTGGGTGTGCTGAGGCCGCGTTGTGCTGCCTTGAATCAAGGCGGCGTTCAGGCCCAGCCCGCGGAAGAGTTCGGTCAGGGACAGTTGTTCAGCCACATCACCGACGACGAGAGTGATGCGCCGTCCGTTGTTGTGCGCCCAGACCGCGAGAAGGGTCATCAGGGTCGACTTGCCGGCCCCGACCATGCCGACGAGGTGGGTGAGCTGATCGAGCGGCAGCGCGGACGCCGGCGCGAAGGCAGTCCCGTCCGCGGTACGAGCATCGAGGTCAAGGTCGTCGAAACGCTGCGCCCAGTTGCCGGCCTTCCGGCCGCGATGCTGCTCCTCCCTGTCCATCCACCGTGCCACGTCGGCGAGTTCGGCGAGCGGTACTTCCAGAGGCCCCGCACTGGTGGGACGTTCAGGGGTGAGGCTGTGGCCCGGAAGAGAATCTTGTACGAGGTCGGCCGGGATGAGGACGGAGGTGCGCCGGTGGCGACGGTCCATGAAGCGATGCTCGCCCGCCGCCGCCTGCTCCAGCGGTTTGACGGTGAAACCCGGCAGGCGCGCGAGGGCTTCCTCGTACACGGTGAAGCGGTCCGCGGCGACCACGAGAGGGAGCCGATACGCCGGTTCCCCGTCCGGGACGCGATACGCGCGCAACCGCTCCGGAAGTCGCAGGTAGGCGTCCAGGCACTGTCTCCACATCCTGCCCCGACGCATTGGCCAGAGCAGGTGCCGGGCCGCGACGAGCGCGACCTGTTCCGTCTCACCTACGGACAGCCCCGCGGCGCGCGCGAAGACGGGACCGTAGCCGCCCAATAGCGTCCACGCCCCGTCGGCGGAGTGGCCGGGCGCCACGGTTTCCATGAGCCGAAGCGCGAGCTCTACCTGGCAGAGCAGGGCGGGTCGGGTCCTCGCGTGTTCTTCGGGCCAGGGCCCCAACGCCGTCACGACCGGTTGGTACCAGCTGCTACGGTCACGCACCGTCGGCTCCGTCCTGTCTGGCTTCCTCGGTCGGCCTCGCGTTGTCCGCGGGACGGTTCCCTGACGCCTCTCGGCCAGGGCCCGATGGTCCGCCCGCTCGGGTGGGGCACGGGCCGATGAAGACATCCGGCCCCCGGCTGCCGGACAATCGCAGCTTCGCTGCCCTCACCAGCTGTCTGTCTGTCAGCAACCGCAATCCCCCCGCCTGCGGACCACGTTCCCTCGCATAGCTGCCTAGGTAGTCGCGACGTGCGCGGACCCTGAATTCCGGGACGACCCAGCAGGCTTCGTCGTAAGGCGGTTCGGCGCGCACCTCAGTCGCACTGCGGCCAAGGAAGGCGGGGTGGGCCCAGTCCTTGACGTCGATGGCCCAGACGTGTCCGTCCGGGAAAGTGACGCGTACGTCATACGAATCGAAGTTGGGCCACATCTCGACGGTGAGCCCCAGCGCCCGCAGCTCACCTTCCAGGGCGGTCTCCGCCTGTCCAGGACCGGTGACGAACAAGCGCAAAGGTTTACGCAGTTGACGCAGCTCTCCGGCCTCCGCCGCAACGAGCTCCCGGCCATGTGGCGCGGGCCCCCGGTGCCGGCACTGGTCCCGCTCGCACCACCACTCGGTGTCGGATACCGGGTGAAGCAAGGTCCGGCAGCGATGACAGCACAGGTATGAGCCATCCCGCCGGAACCCGGCCGGGACAGGCGCGTAGATCTCCTCGACTAGGAACCGGACCGGGTCGAGGAAGAGGTCACAGCTGATCTCCGCCCATTCCTCCTCAGTGAGGACGGGCCGAGTGACCAGAAGGCGACGGAATGCCGTGTATGACTCGGGTGCTGACATGGCGCGGCAGGCCCGAAGAGCTTCGTGGATGACCAGGCGGTCGTACTGGCGCCCAGTGCTGTCGCCGAACCCCCGTACGGCGAGTTCGTGACACAGCTGTGCGGGTTCCCCCGAGGCCTCGTCGATCAGCCGGTCTGCGGCATCGAACAAGTCGTGGGGCAGCTGGTCGAAGGGCCAACTGCTGAGCGGCCGGGCACGTGCCCAACGCATCATCTCGGGTACGCCGGCCGGAGGCATGGCCCCGTTGCGCAAACACCGCAGGACCAGCGCGTCCAGGGCACGCTGCGCGCTGGGAGGATAGGGCAAGGTGAAGGCATCGAGGTCGCCGACGGCTGCCAAATGCAGAACAGCGGTGGCGACGTCACGGAGCAGAACGACGTCCGGAGTGGACAACCAGTCCGGTACGAGCTGTCGGTCAGTCATAATCCGGAGTACCTCCTCACCGCTGCGGTGGCGCATGTACCGTCGGACCGTCGGCGCGTGAGGACGCGTCAACGTGCGCCAGCGGCTGGTCGAGGACATACGCGGTGCCCGGTCGACACCAGGTGCGCGCCCGGCAGCCGTGGCAGTGGCGCCCAGTCCTCGGTTCGTATGTGGTGTCATCCAGGAGCGGCTGAGCAAGGCCGGCGATGACGTTCCGAGCTTCGTCGACGACCTCAGCGCGGCCGGGGTCGAGGTGTTCGAGCCTGCTCTTTCCGCGGCTCTCGCGCAGATGCTCCAGTTCGACCCAGGAACGGCGCGGGTCATCTCCCAGTGCTCCGGCGTGGAACAACAGAACCGCGAGGGCCAGTTGCGGGTATGTGCGGAGCAGCGACTCCCGCTCCCACAGTGGGCGGGCAGATGTCTTCGTCTCACGCCAGATCCATCGACCGCGATGGGTGTACAGCAGGTCAGGTACAGCGAGGACGACGACATCGAGTTCCGGCACATAGGCCGCCACCCGGTGCTGCACGAGTACGCGTTCGTCGGCGTCAAGACCGTTGAGCGGGCACAGCAGCCTGTGCTCGGCCAGCATTTCGACGGCTTCACGCGCTGACGCGTCATCCAGGTCGGTGCTGGACCGCAGCGCGGCCGGATCGGGAGCGGCGCGATCCCGGCAGCCGCGTACCGGCTGTTCGCCGTGCCGCGCGTCCAGCCAGGAGTCGACGGCCCTGCCGCGCCGCGCTCCCTGGTTCTCGGTGGAGAGATCGTTGAGGTGCAGGCGCCGCACCAGGTGGTACTGGGCGGGACATTCGGCATACAGCCTCAGATCCCAGACGGAGACGGAGCGGCGCTTGCGTGCGGCAGACGGGGGTCGCCCTCCCCACAGGCTCGGAGTGCGCCTCAGGTCAGCACAGCCGACGATTGCTTTGCAGTCCACGCAGCTCTCGCCCGGCTGGGTGCCGGTCGCGGTCGTGGCGGCGAGAAACGCCGGCACCGCATCGGCCTCGAACCGCTTCCTCGCCTCGACGGGCCCCTCGCCGAAACGCGGTGCCGCGCCTAGTAGCGGTTCCACCGAACCATCCGCGCATCCCACGTCGAAGACGCGGACCAGGACAGGCGGTCGGACGGTGTCAGACGCCTCGGCGGGGGGCTCGTCTCGCGCTCTGCGCCGGCGGGTGGGTGCGCCATACGCCATCACCTGTGCCACGGCCCCGATCTCGGCGTCGGGGCGACTGGGCTTGGCCCGCCCCAGCGAGGGAATCCACAGGTCACGCACCGTTCCGTCGTCGGAGGCGTACACGCGCCCCCACAGGGTGTGTTCGTACTGCCGGGCGCCACGGGAGTCGGGTGAGTCCGAACGGCGGGTGCGCCACGTCCACGGGTGCTTGATCGCCGCGGTCGGCGGTAGCCCAGACTCCTCGGCAGCGGCCTGCTCGCGGGTACGTGCCGCGACATACCGTTCCAACGCGTGCGCTGTCCACGCGAGGTGCACCGGGTGGACCGACGCACCATGTCCACGGAAAGGCCCACGGGTACGGCGTATTTCTGCACGCACCCGCTCGATCGACCAGCCATGGTGTTCCACAAGGTCCAACGCCGTGAACAGTGGCCCGAACGTGAACTCCTCATACGGCGTGGGCAGAAACGGCACCGCCGGTTCGGCCATGAGCTGGGGCCGCATCGCCACGCGGCGGTGCGTGGGGCACGCTACGGCGTCGGGGCGAGCCATCCGGGGACTCGCCCTGATCAGCCAGTCGTCTCCGGCAACGCCCGGTGGATTCCGCATGATGACCTCCGTGGAGGGCGGCATGGACAGGAGGACGTCCAGGACCGTCGACGACACTCGCACACGATGCCCGGACACGACCTCAGCATGACATAACTTTGTGAACTGAGTCCACGAACGTCACGCGGATTGGCCAATTCACGCTACGCTGTGTGCCGAATGACGCGGGAGGCGAAGGAGCGGCGTGGCGTGAACGCGGATCCATACGCGGAGATCTACAAGCCCGGCGCGGGTGATCTGGTCGCCGGGCGCTACGAGCTGACAGAGTCGCTCGGCAAGGGCGGGATGGCCCACGTCTGGCGTGCCCATGAAGCCTTCCCGGGCCACGAGCATCCTGAGAGGCACGAGGCTCCCACGGGGCGTGAGGTCGCGGTGAAGTTCCTACGCTACGACTCCGAAGCTCTGTATGCCTTGGACTCGGAGGAGAGAGCGACCGAACTCGCCGTAAGGGGTGCTCGGTTCCGACGCGAGGCCACGCTGTTGAGCACACTTGATCACCCTGGTATCACGAAGCTGTACACCAGCGGATCGCATCGGGGTGTGCCGTACATCGCCATGCAACTGGTGACCGGCGTCAGTCTGCGTACCTTCCTGGACGAGCACGCGCCGCTGCCGCTGGCAACGGCGATCGCCGTTGCCGTGCAGGTGGCGGAAGCACTGGCTTGCGCACATACATTGCCTGTCGTGCACCGGGACCTCAAACCTCCCAACATCATGATCGACGACGAAGGGGCAGTCGTTCTCATCGACTTCGGCATCGCCAAGCCACTGCGGGCCGACGCCACCCGATACACGGCACACGGCTCCACGCTGGGCACCCGCGGCTACCTGGCCCCCGAGCAGCTCCTGGAACGCGAGCCAACCGCGCGTACGGACGTGTATTGCTTCGGGTGCGTCTTCTACGAACTGCTCACCGGACGCCCACCGTTCCCGCTCGGTGCGAACTCCGGACTGACCGAAAGGCACCTCTATGAGGAGCCCCTACCGCCGAGCGTGTACGCCGCGGGCATTCCCGCGCCGATCGACAACCTGGTGGTTCGCATGTTGGCCAAGCAGCCCGGACAGCGTCCGCCCGTCGACGAGGTACTGGCGGTCCTCACTCCGCTCGGCCCTCAACCCGGCGCCCCCGAGCCCCGGCCGCGCACCTACCCGGACCCCACGACCCCACTCCGCCGGCCCACGGACCGGGTCTCACGCACGCGTGACGCTCCCGCCCCCCGGTCCGTCGCCTCTTCGGTGTCAGAGGATGAGGAATGGCTGGACGCTCACGCAACGGAACAGCTCTGCGCGCAGGCCGAGTCGGAGATCGCCCTCGGCGACCCGGGAGCCGCGGCCAACCGCCTGCGTGAATTGGCGCAACGCGTGCGCGCGGAGTGGGGAGCGCGCCGCCCACTGGTGTGTCGTGTGTGGCGGGGAGCAGCGGACGGACTCCGACTGACCGGGGACTTCGGCTCCGCGGCCCGTCACTACCACGTCATTGACGACGCTCTCCTGCACGGCGACGGTCCCGCCGAACGGGCTGAGCGCGCGATAGTCCGGCTCCGGCTGGCTGAATGCCGCCTCGCCTTCGGCGAGCTGGATGCCGCCTTCAACGCGGTAGACGACGCAGGACGTACGGCATCGAGCCTGCCGCGCGAATACGCCATTCAAGTCGACTTGGTGCGCCGCGAGGTCGATGACCAGCTCTCGGCCCGGCACGCGGGCTCGGGCGGCCGAAGCGAGCGGCGAACCTGATCACGCGACAGCGCCAAAAGAAGCTCCCCTCGCCACAGCGGTCCTCCGCCCGGGCGCTCTACACACCGCCCGCCAACCGCCCGGCAGCCAGTTCGTCACCCAGATCGTGGACGAGGCCCGCACTCAGCTCAGCCGTGCGGCGCACCAGCTGTTCGAATGCGACGAGCTCCCGGAACGCCTCACCATAGCGGCGCTGTTCACGAAGCGGCACCTGACGAACGTGCAGTCGCCGCACATCAATGCGGGAGGAGCTCGTCGCGTGCGTCCCAGCCTGCCGAGCGTTGGCCGGGGCTCGCAGCGAACCGGCGAGGAACCAGGCATCGAGCTGTTCGGGCTGCACCCGCAAGGCATGCAGTTGAGGCCCCAACGCGGTCGGCGGTCCTTCGTGGACCCAGGCAGAGAACGCACGCGCCACCCCCACCATCACGATGTCACCGGGTTCAACAATCACGGCCTCGCGCACCGCGGGGTCGCCGGCAGCGAGACTCCCCCTGGGATCGCCGCCTGTCAGAAGGTCGGGAACCGTCAGAAGTGGAACGTCGTCAGCGGACGGCGGACCGGTGCGGACCGCCGTCTCCGGAGGTTGTTGGCCGCCACGCAAGGTGAGCGCCCCTGCTCGCGCCAGTTCCGCGATGGTGGTCGCCGTCGGCGAGTCCTGTACCGCAGAGGTCAGTTCGAGTGCCGCAAGCAGTCGAGCCGACGTGGTCATCCGGGCGGCGAGGTTCTCGAATTCCTTCCAGGACTCACGCAGTTGGGGTGCGGTGTCCGCGAGGGACACGTGACGGCCCGGGGTGAGATCGACTTCGCCGTCGAGGAGCTCGATAACGGGCACGTGTCGCACAAGGCGGGAGTCCTCGGCCGGCTCCGTCCGCCCGACGGCCTCGCGCACGAAGTCGCCGATCGCCGCCCAGTCTGGGGCCCAGTCGCGGCCCTGATCTCGGGGAAAGCGGGACACACCGTCGGCTACCCGCAGATGGCCTCCGGCGGGCGCCTCCTCACCCGGTAGGGGAGCCCGCAGCGCCCACAGGTGCAGGGAGACGCTGTGCGGCGCGGCACACCCCGGCGGCAGCGCGACAACGGCCTTCAGCTGGCCGGTGCGCAACAGCGATCTGCGGATACGTCGACCAGCCTTTCGCGCCGCCACGGCCGGGGGCAGCAGCAACACAGCCGCACCACCGGGCCGCAGCCTGGCCAGACAGTGCTGAACCCAGGCGAGTTCGGGTTCGGTGCGTGGCGGCAGCCCGTGGCTCCAGCGGACGTCAGTGGCCAATTCCTCGTATCCCCAGTCCCGTTCGTTGAACGGCGGGTTACACAGGACGATGTCGGCGAGGGCTTCGGCAAACAGGTTCTCGCGCAGCGAATCTCCTTCGCGCACGTCGATGCGCGCCGGTCCCTCCGCTACATCCAAGGCGAGGCCGAGTCGGGCTTCGGCAAGGGCGACGAGTACGGGGTCACGGTCGTCGCCCAACAGGTTCGGCAGCCCACCGCCCACTTCTTCGACCACGCGCGTCGCAGCCATGAGGAGGTGGCCGGTGCCGCAAGCGGGGTCCAGCACCGTGACGTCGCCCTCCACATCCGTCATACCCGTGGCGAGCTCCGCCATGATGGCGGCCAGCGGCTCAGGGGTCGTGGTGATCTGGCGGACGTGCACGTCGAGCCAGCGACGCAGCAGAAAGGCGAACGTGCCCGAGCCTCCCTCGCGTTGTCCGAGGTCCACGGCCTGCTCGATGAGCGCCGATGCCTCCTCCGGGAACGCGGGCCCCGGTGCCGCACTCCGCCCGGCGAGCCTCCTGCCCACCTCCGCGACCGCCGTCCCTGTCTCATCACGCCCCCCGAGCGCCTCGAAGCGGGGCCAGAGCCACTCGCGCTCAACGGACTTCTTGAGCTTCTTGTTGTCGCGCAACCAACTCTCGATGTCGGTGAGCGAGAACTGGGGGTTGACGTCCGTTCCGGCGATTCGAGCGGGAAACGACGGATGGCGCCGTCGCCAGTTGCTGACGGCGGCCCGACCGACGCCCGCGAGGCGAGCGATTTCCGCCAGAGACACGGGTACGGCACGAGGCGTGGACATCTGCAACTCCCTGGGTGTTTCTCGGTGAAAGCGGACTTCCCTCCACCTATAGGCGCGTGATCAAGCCACTTTTCGCCTCCCACGCGTCGGGAAGACTACTATGCCGAACACAGGCATTGACGCAGTTCACAGGCCCAGGCGCGGACCGACATCCAGGGCCTTTCCCTTACCTCACGCCGTCGAGAAAGGCGCTCGGACGTCCGCTGTACGACACGTACAGCGCCTCTCTCGCCCGGGTACTCGCCACGAACAGCAGGCACCGTTCAGCCGCGAGGTCCGTGGCGTTCTGCAGCGGATCAACCTCGGCCGACGTCACCGCCGGCCGGAACGGAAAGGCCGACGCGGTAACCCCTGCCACGGCCACGCAGCGGAACTCAAGGCCCTTCAGGCTGTGCAGGCTCGACACTCGTATCCCGGCCACGTCGTCGGATTCGGCGCCCTTGACCCGCACCGTCGGCAACCCGACCCGGTCGAGCCGGTCGGCGATCCGGGCGGTCTGTGTGTGAAACCGGGCACAGACCGCGATCTCGGATGGCGCGACCCCCGCCGCCACCCATGCCTGCACCGTGCGCACAACGGCATCCGCCTCCTCCGCCTCCGTCTCGTGCCCTTCACACACGGGCCGCTCCCCGTGCAGCAGCGACCGGTAACCGGAGAGCGAGTCCGGCGTGTCGCCGGTCAGGTCCGCCACGCGCTCACCATCGAGCAGCGCGCGCGACCAGCGCAGAATCTCCTCCGTGGAGCGGTAGTTGAGCCGCAGTCGCGCGCCACGCCCCGCGACGGAGATACCGAGGGAACGCAGCGAGACCCGGGAGTCGTAGATTCGCTGGTGCGGGTCACCCGTGAGAAAGAGATCGTCTGGCCCCTCGGGCACCAGGGCTCGCAGCAGCCGCCACTGGGCAGGATGAAGGTCCTGCGCCTCGTCCACCACCACGTGGTCGTAACCAGGCCCCTCGCCCGGCCTGTCCCGCAGCAGCCGGACGGCCCTGGCGCACAGCTGCAGCCAGGTACAGGCGCGGTCACGCGCGAGCTCCTCCTCGAACAGCGTCATCGCCTCCCACAACTGCGGCCGCTGGCTGGCGGCCAACCTGCTGCCACGCCCGTGCCGACGACACTTCTCGTACTCCTCGCGGCTACGCAGATCCTGGGCAAGCAGCACGTGCCGGTATTCCTGGGCCAGAAAGGCATCGTTCCAGGGCAGTTCGAGCCTGCGAGCCAATCGCTGCCAGCGCCACCGCTCATCCTTGTCGTTAAGGACGTCCCCCGGGTTACCGTGCAGTTGGCGCACAACGCGGTGTGCGGTGGCATCGACCGTGGTGACGGTGACCCGCTCCAGGAGCGTCTGGTCGTGGTCGAGGAGCAGGGCAAGCCCGGATCGCAACGAGCGGGCGAGCGCGCTGGTGTAGGTGGTGAGCAGGACGCGCGTATCGGCTGCCCTCGCGAGGAGATGCTTGACACGATGCAGAGCGACGACAGTCTTACCTGTGCCGGGGCCACCGGTGACTTGGGCGGGGCCGCCGTACGCGGGCCGGTAGGCAACCCGTCGTTGGGCGGGGTGCAGAAAGATCCGCCAGGCGTCGAAGGGCTTGGCGAGAATGTCGGCGAGCTCCTGGGGCCCGGCAACGAGGGTGATCCGGCTGCGCGTACGGCTGACAGCGGCCGCCAGCCCGCCCCGGCTCTCCACGGCAGCGTCAACGACGACCGCCTTCCGCGCCGCGACAAGGTCACGGTAGACATCGTCGGGGTCGAACCCCTCCGCTAGCAGCCACAGCGCCTCGAACTGGTCCTCCGGCATCAACGACCCGAACGCTTCCAACTGCGCCTTGTCAGTGATCACGCGGGCAGCGCGCAACGTGACGTCATCGACCCCGAGATGGCGCAGCACGGTGTCCGACCAGTTGGCGAAGAGGAGCTTCGGCGCGGCCTCAGCCTCCTGAGCGAAGAGCGGGGTGATCTGCTCGATAGCTGTGAGATCACGCACTTCGAGACAGCGAGTGACCGCGTTGACGGAGTACAGCCGCCGCTTGGCCCAGGAGTACGCCTTGTCGTGAGAGACGACATGGACGAAGACGAACACATCGCTGCCGGCGTCGGGCGCAAGCAGGACGATGCGCTGTCCGTCATCGACCCGGATGGTACGCATGCGCGGATCGCGGGAACCGACCACGGACTCCAGATGCAGCCCCTTGTCGACGTGCAATTGATGAACCGTCAACCGTTGGAACTTGCCCATCGCCTTGTGAACCCGGGCGCGGGACGGTTTGTCGAGCCGGTCAACGCCCTCCCAGAAGGTGTTGGTGATCGCGATTTGCGGCATTGCCACCCCGCTTTGCGTTGCATCAACCGGTCACACGTTAACTCAGTTTACACACGTGTCACCAACTTCGGCCAGCACCCCGACGCCCGCGCGACAGGGCCGCCTGACCACTTTGGCGAGGCGGCCGGGGGGTGAACCTCCCGGGTCACCCCTCGTGGCGAGGCCCCTTACCGGGCGGCGGATCCAGTAGCGTCTGATAAACGCCACCGCTCTCACGAGCCTCCGCCATCCGGTCGTAGGCGTCGAGAATGAGCCCCTTGGTACGGAAGGTGCCGTGGACGGCCTCCTCCCTCTTCTTCACGGTGGGAAAGGTCTCCATGACATAGTCCGCGTCGTCACGACTGACCCCGTAGGCGTGAAAGAGCGCGGCGTCCAACTCAGCTCGGAGTAGCTCGCGGCGGGCCGTCTGCCAGCGGTACGGTGCGCCCTCGTCACCGTGGTACGCGGCAAAGGCAGACATGTCTTTCGACGTGTACACAAGCTCCATCGAACACGCTACGACCCAACTTGCCGCGTCATCAGCCACAAGCCCATCCAATCTGCGCAGCTCTTGCGTGGTGACCGCTGGAAGCTGTCGCACCGTGAAGTACTTGAGCGCCGTGCCGGACGCCTTCTGTCGCGTCACGTAATCGAAGACGAAAGAGTCGAAGATCGCCAGAAGGATGGCCGGCGCCTGCGGTGCAAGTGCGAGCAGGAACTTGTCTCCCACCCCGTACTCGGGCAGGGCCGACCCGATCATCGTCCGCGTGTCCGTGGATCGAGCAATATCCCGCCATCCCATCAACCACCCCTTCCCCCACTCCCGTTCAGCCAGCCGCGAAGCCACCCCCGGCCACATGATCCGGTTGCCCTTCTTGTCCCGTTTCCCCGAGTCCACGTCGAGCTGCGGCACCCAGTACCGCGGCATCGGCACGAACTCCGGATCGTCGTGCTGCTCCGCCGTAACCCTTGGCAGCGTCCCTACATTGGCCTGCGCCTGAGTCTGCCCCTGGTACGTACCCAGCCGGTGGTCGAAATGGTGAAGCATCTTCGCCTCGTACAGCGGAAGGTAGCGCTGCTCATCGGACGGGTGCGTGAAGATGTTGCCCTTCAGCTTCCAGCCCCCGGCCTCCAGCTCTACCCGGCCACGGAACAGGTGCGAGTCGTTCGACATGTGGAACATCGTCATGAAGGTCAGACCCCACGGGTTCGTGCCGCCCTTCCCCTCCGCGTCCGGTTCCCGTCTGAGGACCGGGACCCGCCGGTAGATGCCCAGCGTGATCTCCGCGTCCCTGCGGGAACGGAACACCGGCAGCGTGCCGGTGTTGGGATTGACCAGAAGGATCTCCTCGGGCGGCATCGCGAAGCGCCGCTCGTCAAGGTCCTCCATGTACCGGGTGCCGAACGCGAAGGAAGCAGAGTCCACCCGCTCACCCCGGCCGGTGGCGGTCAGCAGGGAAAATCGGACCGAGTGGTGCACGTCCCGACTGAGAATGAAAGCCTCGTTCTCGAAGTCCAGAAAGGAGGCGAGCCGCGAGGTGCGCACCAGATCGGAGAAGAACGGCGCGGTCGTCGCATCGGTGGCGATGCCGGTCGGGAGGACGAGGCCAAAGCGCCCCGTGGGCGCGACACCGAGCGAGGCGGCCTCGGCGAAGACGGCATAGGTGTTGACGTCGCCACGCCCGGCCAGAGGGAAGCGGCCCGAGTCGCGCAGCAGGTGGCTGACGCCGTCGGAGAGACGGCGAGCCGCGATGAACTCGGCGTGCAAAGCTCTGTCGGCCTCCTCCTCGCTGGCGGCCAACGCGACGATCCGCCGCTCACGGGCCGCCTTGTTCGCGGCGTTCGCGACCGAGGTGTCACGAGTGGCGAAGAACTCCTGCTCCTGTAGCTTGACCCGCTCCCATGGTGGGTTCCCCAGCACACAGCTGAACCCGCCCCTCCACCCGGACCGTTCATCGACCCCCGGCGCCTGTGGATCGGCCGGCACCCGAAACACCTCCGGGAACTCCAGGTGCCAGTGGAAGAACTGGTACTCCTCGCGAAGGCGTGCCACCTTTTCCGCCGTGCCTGCTGGAAGGCTCGTGCTCCCGTCGGCGTGCAGGGCGAGCAGGGAGTCGGTGGTGAGCGCGAGCGGACTGGTCTCGTCCGCCCGCCTGGTTCCATCCGTCCGCTCGGTTTTCTCCCAGACGAACGCCGCGCACCACGCGTCAGCGAGTTCCAGCGCCCGCAGATAGCGCGGGGAAGTGGTGAGTTCGCGGTATGCGTGAGCCTGGTTCTGGACGTCCTTGAGTTTCTCGGACCGTGCGGTCGTGATGTCCGACGTCCGCCTGCTGATCGCCGCGTTGGAGATCTCCAGCGCGTGCTGCTCGGAGAACAGAGCGTCCTGACTGGCGCGGTGCCGCAGCGCCGCCACCCATCGTTTCCGTTCGCTCGCGTTGCGGGCTTTCAGCCTCCTGACTGCCTTGGGCTCGTCGCCGTCCAGGGCCTTGAACGCTTCGTCGGGCAGACCACCCGCGAGGAGCTTAGGAGTCGTGCCGAGCAGCGCGTTGCCGTGCTTGATGTGCGCGTCGAGGAAGGTGAGCGGCCGGCCGGGCTTCATGGCCTCGATCCACAGGGACACCTTGGCGAGTTCCACGGCCATCGGATTGAGATCGACACCGTACACGCATCGAGAGATGACCTCGCGCAATGCGTCCCTCACATCCTCGGCGCTCGGCTCGGGGTCATCGGTCTCGATCTCCGCGAGCCGGCGAGCGATGCGGCGGGCCGCGGCGACCAGGAAATGGCCACTGCCGCACGCCGGGTCGCAGACCGTGAGGGCGAGCAGCGCGGCCTTGCGCTCCTCCTTCGTCGTGCCCGAGCGGACGGCCCGCTCGATGACGGGATCGAGAGCCGAGTCCAGGAGGCAGTCGATGAGCGGCGAGGGAGTGTAGTACGAGCCTGAGGTCTTGCGGTCGTTACCGTCCAGCTTTATCAGGACGTACGCGCCGTCGTCGTCCTGGCGGGGTTCCAGTTCGAGGAGCGACTCGTAGACCGATCCGAGTTCGTCCGCGCCCAAATGCCGGTAGTCGACTTTGCGGGGTCGGCCGAGCTTGGCGTCGAAGATGACAGCAAGGGCGCGCACCGCCTCGTACAGGGACTCGTTGGAGAGGGCAAGGCCGTCCAGCCTTTCGTCCACGGGCGTGGTTTCGAAGAGGCCGCCTAGGGCGGGCAGCCCCAGTTCGGGACGTCCGTCGGGCTCACCGAGGCCCTTGACAACGAGAGTGAGGGCTTCCCACTGGTCACCGTGCGGACTGCCAGGGCGTCGGGCGAGACGACGCAGGCGGTCCGTGGAGAAGTACTTCGCGTACCGATCCCGTGCGGCATCGTCGGCGTCCGGGTGGAGGAGCAGTCCCCGGTCCTCGGCGACGAAGAGGAAGAGGAGCCGGTAGACGAGCCGCAGCAGGGCGGGGTGTAGGCCGCGAACGGTGAGGTCGCGGGTGCGCAGGGCCTCGCGCAGCTCCGCGTTGTCGGGGTGCGCCACAAGCCCGGAGCCGATCACGGTAAGGGCGGTCTCGACCCCCTTGCGGAGCTCCTTGAGGGCGCGGGTGCCGGAATCGATAGCGTCGGTGCGCCACTTCTCCAGTGGGCAGGAGGAGACGGAGGCGCCCTCGAAGCGGGTGCGGTGGAGCAGGCGCCAGAGGAGGACGAAATCGTCGGAGCGCTTGCCCTCGAAGATCGCCTGAAGGTCGAACTCGATAAACGCGGCGCCGGTGAGCGACGCTGACTCGCGCAGCAGCCGCAACTGGCGTCCGTTGGACAGTACGCCCCACAGGGCCTTGTCGCCGGAGCGGTTGAGGTACTCCTGGACCATGGACTGCGGTGCCTGCGGGGCCACTTGCGGAGTGCGGGTGTCCAGCGGAACGTTCCAGCCGGTAAGGTGCACGGGCACGTGCTCCCACGCGTGGCTGACCGGGAAGTCTTTCGCCTGGTCGCGGGCGGGCAGCCCGGGCCCCGGCACTGCCGGCAGCGCGCCGAAGCCGAGCTGTTCGAACAGAGGCAGCAGCCAGCGTTCGACGGTGAGCCCCACAGCGTGCACGCCGGGATCACCGTCCGCTCCGTCACGGGCGAGCGCGTCCTGGTAGGCAGCCCACACACCGCGTAGATAGGCCCAGGAACGCTCGGCGGCATCCCGAACGGACTCGCCCTTGGCGAACAGCCGGTAGTCAGCGGGCTTCGCGCCGGGCTGCGCTCTGTCCTCCTTGATGCGGACTAGGAGGTCGTACGGCAGCAGCCCACCGACAGTGGCGACGGTGTCGGTGACCAAGGTCCTGGTGGCGCTCATGCGTCGGCTCCCAGCTGGATTGTGGCGGCCGGGCGGTAGTGGAAGACACCGAGGATGTCTGGGGCGCCCTGCGGGACGACCTTCAGGCCGGCAAGGCGGGCGCGGGCGGCGGTGCGGACCCGGTGGTGCGACGCCTCCAGCTCCTTCGCGGCTGTTCTGGATCGCAGTCGTACTTCATCCATCAGGCCGGTGTCGAGGGCATCGAGAATCGACGCGATGTGGTCAGCAGCGAAGCCAGGGTCGGAGTTGCCGGTGGCGCGCGCCTCCAGCAGGGCCAGAGCCTCCTCCTCGGGCAGCCACTGCGGCGCCTCGGGTTTGCCGCGGAAGGCTGCCACCCGCGCGTCCTCGGCAAGTTGAGTGCGCACGCCGCCGTCGCGGGTGGGCAGGCTCAGTTGAAAGCGATGCCGTACGAGAAGCATCGTGGTGGGCCGTCGTACGGCACTCGTACGGATCACCCCACAGCGGCGGGCCGGGCGCTGCCAGGCGGGAAACTTCTCGTCCAAGGCTGTGTCCAGGACGAAGCGGGCAGTTGCGGCCACCACCGGGTCGGTGCGGGTGAGAGCCACCTCGCCGCGCGGCGCGCTCGGGGCGTCGTGAAAGATGACCGGGCGCGGATGGCGGGCCCCGAGCGCCGCGGCCACTGCGTCGCGCAGGGCCAGTGGCAGGGCGTCGGTGTGCGAGGTGAACCCGCCCTGCTTGCGGTCGACAGGCGCCCCGCGCAGCGCGCCGAGCGCGCGGCGGGTGAAGTCCCTGACTTCCTCGCTGGTGCCGAGCGCGGCGCGGATCTCGGCGACCTCGGCGGCCACGTCCTCCTTCTTGATCCGGTTCTGGGCATAGAGCGACCGAGATGCCTTCTCGCGCTCGGCGGAAGACTCCCAGAGCAGCTCCAACTGCTCGGCGGCGGGCAGCCGTTCCCGCTCGAACAGTTCCTCCTGTTCGAAGGAGGGAGTATCGCCCCGCAGGATCAGCCCTTCAAGGACCGCCTGCACGGCGCTTTCCGCCTGCTGCGGCACCGGGACGGAGATGCCTGTGGCGCGGCGGATTTGGTCGTGCTTACGCAGCAACACCTTCAGGACGATGTCGTCGACCGGGTTGTCCTCGCCGTACAGGGTGAGGGCCTTCACGGAGTCGGTTCGCTGCCCGAAACGGTCAACGCGGCCTTCTCGCTGTTCGTGGCGGGTCGGGTTCCAGGCCAGGTCGTAGTGGATGACGGCGTCGAAGGACTCCTGGAGGTTGACGCCCTCGGACAGGCAGTCGGTGGCTACCAGGACACGCCGCTCGGGAGCCGGGTCACCGTTCTCTTCGGTGCCAGTGAGTTCGGCGATCCGGTTCAGGCGCATATCGGGGGAGAGTTCGCCGGTGACCGAGGCGACGCCCACGGGATACTCGGCACCCTTCTTGTTGAGCACCTTCATCAGATGCTTGGCGACGTAGTCGGACGTGGCGATATAGCGACAGAAGACGATCGGCCGGTAGCCGGAGTCGAGAAGGTTGGTAACCGTCGCCACGAGCTTCTTCAGCTTGCTGTCGCGGCTGGGCCCGGCGAGCCTGCGGGCAGCCTCGGCCATGGCGACCAAACGCGTTCTCTCCTCGGCACCGAGCACGTCCTCGCCGTCTTCCTCAACCGCGGGCGTGATGACGGGCAACAGGCTGCCCGGGACCTCGTCGGCGGAGTCCGCGCTGTCCGTGTCGGCGGGGTCCGAGACGGTCGACTGCCCGGTGTGGTCGGCTTCCTCGGGAGTATCCGCCTCCTGGACGCCAGCTCTGGTGTTCAGGGACCGGACAGCGGCCTCGGGTGAGGAGGACAGCGTGCGCAGCAGTGCCAGCGTCGACCACCAGCGCTGCCGCTGCTGGAGCGCTCCATCGGCGGAGCGCACCGTCTCGCGGGCGTACGCGAGAACCTCGGCGAGTAGGGCACGGTAGTCGCGGTGCAGGGTGTAGGAAACCTCGGCGCTGTCCCGGCTGGACGGGAAGTGCGCCCCGTCCTGGAAGTCCTCACGGATGTCAGCACGGCGGCGCTGCACGAAGAACTGGGCGAGTAGCTCACGCCCCGCGCGAGAACCGAAGCTGACGGTGGCGAGACGGGGGTCGAGGAGCCCCAGCAGCCGCCGGAAGGGCTCCTCCTTACCGCTGTGCGGGGTTGCGGTGACCAGGAGGAGGTGGCGGTCCGGGTCGTCGGCGAGCGCGCGCAGCAATCGATAACGTTGCTGCGAGGTACGGGCCGATGCCTGCGCAGTGGAGTCCGCGACGCAAGTGTGTGCCTCGTCGACGATCACCATGTCGGGACAGTTACGCAGGAAGTCCTCGCGGTGGCGGGGCGACTTGATGAAGTCCGTCGATACGACGTAGGCACCATCCGGGCGGAACACCGACTGCCCGTAAGGCGTCTCGCGTTCGAGTCTGCCGATCGTGGCAGGCAGCACCAGGCGCGCGTCGACACCGAACTTGCCCTGCAACTCGGCCCGCCACTGCTCAGCGAGCGCTGGGGAACACAAAACGACCAGGCCACGGGCGTCACCCTGCGCGAGCAGTTCGGCCGCGACGAGACCCGCCTCGACGGTCTTGCCGATACCCACATCGTCGGCGATGAGCAGCCTTACCGTGTCCTGGCGCAGCGCCATCATCAACGGCACCAGCTGGTACGGGCGCGGATCCACGGCGATTGAGGCGAGGGATCGGAAGGGACCGGCCCCGGCTCTGAAGCCGATCCGCAGGGCGGTACGCAGCAGACCGGCGGTGTACTGGTCGCCGAGATCACCGGGCGTGGGCGGGGCGAACGTGGCAGGCACCACCGTCTCCAAACCGGGCAACACGCCTGCTACATCGACATCGGCGCCGCCCAGGGGGCGCAGCACGAGAAGCTCCGCGGTCGAGTCGGGGAGCACCACCCATTCCCGGCCCCGGGCGTGGACGAGGGAACCGACGGCGTACTTGGGTGCCGGCGCGGCGGCGGTGGTCATACGGGCCTTCCGGATGAGTGCGGGCGGGAACGGGAAGCACGAACGTAGCGGAGCGATGGCCGACGAATAGTGGTAGCTGTCGGCCCATATGCCTGGAGACCAGGTCAGCGGCGGGGTTCGCCGAACACCTGAGGGTACTCGGCGACCTTCTTGGCCCAGTCGTCGTCGTAGCGGACACGGACCACTTCCCAGCCGAAATCCTTGAGCCTTTCCTCCGCCTCCTCATCGCGCAGTGCGATGTCGTCGTAGTCATGGTGCGGGCCGTCGACGAAGATCGCGATCGGGCCAAACCCGGTGTCGTAAGCGAAGTCCGGCTTGGACAGGGCCTCGCGCACTGTGACCTGCTGGTGGTCCGGCAGCCGATGCCCGTGTGACCTCAGGTACTCGACGAAGCGTTCCTCCAGGCTGGAGTCGGCCCCCTGCCGCAGTACGTCGGCGTGCTCATCGCGCGAGCGCCCCGGGGCACTGGCACCGACCGTGCCGTCCGCGAAGGCTTCGAGGAGTCCTCGTACCAGCTGTCGGTCAATAACGCGGTGGTGTCGCTGGTTGCCGAAGGAGAGCAGACAGTCGTAGCAGCCCTTCTCACACGGGTCGCCGTTACTCTTCTCTTCTCCCCGGTCCCGGCCCAACTGGTCGAAGTGGGCGATCTCCAGGGCCTTGCGCGCAGCACGAGCCAGAGCTCCGGGCTCGGCCTGCAGACGTCGGAGGACGCCCGCGCCACCTTCAGCGCTCTCGATGAACAGCAGCCGCTCGCGCGGACCCTCGTCCGGCGGGAGCTCCTCGGTGTCCAGCTCGGCGTCCTCCAGTTGAAACTCCGCTTCGATGCCGCGTTCCAGGGCGTACTGGAGAGTGATGGCGGTGTCCGAGGTGACCGGTTCAGCCAACCGAAGGACGAGGATGTTGCGGGTGTCCTGCACATACGGGATCACCGGCATCTTGCGATTCACGTTCTCGGCGTCCGCGAGCCCCTCCTGTTCCTGGGGGGCCTCCCGACCGCCTTTCTTGGCCGCACCGCCAGCCAGCCAGTCACCCGTCACCGGGTCCATCCAGAAGCCGATCTCCCCTTTGGCGACGGAGCGTCGGTAGCCGAGGTTGGTGAGCCGGACGGTGGCGCTGTCGCCGTAGGCCAACTCGGCGAGGGGACGGCCGGAGGCGTTCTGCGCCATGGCTCGCAGTGATCCATCGCGGCCGTCCTCGTGTTTCTTGAACCGGTAGGAGATCTCCACCTTGTAGCCGGTGCGCTGGCGCTCCTCCTCGTCGGAGGAGATCCGGTCGCGGCGGTGCGTAAAGACGGTGTGTAGGTGCAGCAGATCGGTTCGCGCGTCGCCGAGGCTGCTACCGCAACCGCCGCAGACGTCCTCGCGCTGTTCCTCCGGGGACA
This sequence comes from Streptomyces sedi, assembly GCF_006335015.1. Taxonomy (GTDB): domain Bacteria; phylum Actinomycetota; class Actinomycetes; order Streptomycetales; family Streptomycetaceae; genus Streptomyces; species Streptomyces sedi. Next base: position 139,407 of record NZ_VDGT01000003.1, on the reverse strand, counting down.
GATAACCGCAGCGTCCACAGACCTTCGCGCTCTCGGTGGTCAGCTCGCCCGCTGTGTCCGGCGGCAGCTGCACCCGGTCCACCTTGTAGCGGCTGCCCTCGTGGTAGATCAACGCGCCGGGTCCGAACTCTCGAATGGCGATGAACCTGGAGCGCTGAAGATAGTCGCCGTCGTAACCACCGCGGCTGGTACGGCCAGTACCCGGAATGTAGGCGGCGAGCGGCAGTCGGGGGAAGGAGTAGCCCGGCAGGAATCCCTCGGAGGCGAAGTAGCGGTACGGGAAGAAATCCGACATCACGGTCCGCTCGCCACCTTGCTCGTTGCGCAGCAAGGCAAGCTGACTCTCGGCCTGGGCGCGGCGGCGCTTGGCCTGGTCCTTGGAGCGACCGGTGGCGGTGCGGTTGAGAATGTTGCGGTGCTGGCTCTCGCGCTCTTCGAGGGCCCGCCTGAAAAGGTTCCGCCAGCGTTCGCAGGCCCTGCGGAAGCTGCCCGGCGCGGCCTCCACCGTCTGTTCCAACCATTGCTCGTGCCACCAGGACGTGGCACGTAGCAGATCACCGGAGCCGTCAAGGACGGTGCGTGTCCGCACCAGGGCTCGGCGTCGGGCGGCCGGCTCGTCGATAGCCCCGGCCACCGATGATGCCAGTTCCAGCGAGGGCTGATCACCATCGGACTCGATCAGCCTGGCCATGCTGGTACCGAGGTCGAGTCGGGTCTCGGCGAGCCAGATCGCATGTACGTGAGAGGCGAGCAGGTCCTCGTTGGCCAGGTCGAGCCGGGGCGGTGCGACGGCGCCGGAAACCATCTGCGCACGTCGGGAGAAGTAGTACTGGTCATGGCTGTTACCGGTCGCGCAGTACGTGGTGACGAGCGCGGGCTGCCCGCTGCGGCCTGCGCGACCCGACCGCTGTGCGTAGTTGGCGGGGGTCGGCGGCACATTACGCAGATTGACCGCGTTGAGGCTCTTGATGTCGACGCCGAGTTCCATCGTCGGCGAGCAGTACAGGAGTGGAAGCCGGGTGCCCTCACCGAACAGGTCCTCGCGTTCCTGTCGAATGTCGGGGGGAACCTGAGCCGTGTGCTCGGCGGCGTGCAGACCGGCGAAGGTGGCGGCAATGTCCTGGTAGAGCCGCTTGAAGAAGGCGTTGACGCGAGGTCCGCGCTCGTCGCGGTAGGTACGGCGCAGACGGTCCACGGCACCGTGATCATCGTCGCGGGCGTGCCAGCGGATGATCGTGTGGTTGATCTGGTAACCGGGCTCCTCGCCCCGTCCCTGGGAGACTTCCGTGAGGACTCCACCGTCCGCCAAAACCTTAAGAAGATCGCGGATGACGTCCTGAGCCTCGTCTAGGGACAGCCCCCCGCTCCAGTCAGGAAAGGTGCCGCTCTTACGGACGTGGCGACCAAACGCTCCACGGCCGGTGAGGTTCAACTCGCTGCGACCGCGCCCAGTACGGCCCGGGCGTCCTGCGCGGGCAACGGCGACGCCTGCCGGAGGCGGCGCCGCTTCCGTGTCGGCGATCCCCCAAGCGTCGTTCAGCCGCGCCGATTCCTTCCGGAGTTCGGCGAACTTGGCCTCCGTGAAGTAGGGCGTGTCCACAGCTCGCTGACGGCGCAACTCGTCCATGAGAACCGTCGACAGCCGATGGCGCACGCCGGGGGTGGCCGTACGCAGCGGCCCCGCGGTGCGCCGCCACCGACCCTCCTCACCGGCGATTGCCTCCAGGCCCGCGTACTCCAGGCGTAGCAGCCCGGTCTGCTCCAGGTTGGGCATGGTGACGCGCCAGCCGCGCTCCAGGTCGAGGAAGAGGCGGTACTCGGCGATCGCCGCCAGCGCTTCCTGCGTGCTCTCGGCGAGTTCCTCGATCTCGGAGGGCTTGGCCGCGTATTCGTGTGGGGAGAGCCCCATCGCCGCCACCACTTCCTCGCCCAGCCGCTTCCAGCGCAGTCCCTTGTCACCCGCCGCGACCATCGCCCGGTAAAGGGCACCACGCAGCTGTGTGACCATGACGAAGTCGTTGAAGTGCCCCGACTGCAGACTCGCGTCCTGCCGGTTGTCGACGAAGGTGAGCAACTTCCGTGCGTCCTCGTTGAGTTCCCCCCCGGGGACACCCTTGAGGTGGCGCACGATCGAGGCGCTGATGACGGAGGTGGCGGTCGAGCGACCCTCCTGGTCGAGGGTCATCAGCTTGGCAAAATCCCGTTCCTTGACTTGTTCGTACCCGACACCGCACTCCAGACAGAAGAGAAACGGGGCCGGCAGATAAGCCGCGTAGATTCCACCGTTCGCGCTTCCTCCGGCGGTGCCATCCGGGCGCACCCACACCGGCTGCGGCGCCCGCTTCCTGCGACTCGCGGTGAGTACCGGGGCTCCCCTGCGCTCGTCGAAGGTAAGCCAACTGTCGGGAAAACGTCGCTGCTCGATGGCGTCACCGACCTGCTGCGGCCACGGGTTGGCGGCCGAGATGTACAGGTACCCCTGCTCGTCGTCCTCGTCCTCGCGCGTGCGAAAGGCGATGCCGGCGTCGCCATCCTGATCGCGCGCGACCATCAGGTACTCCTGACCGCATTCGCGGCAGAAGGACAGTGGCAGCAGCAGCTTCTGAGGGGCGTTCGGTACACGCTGCTGGTAGGTGCGGGTGATGTGGCGGTCGGCCTCTCCCTCCAGGGAGACGTAGACGGACCCGCCCTTGGACAGGAACTGGTGCAGCCTGAAAGCGAACAGCGGGCGGTCGCCCTCCTCGCGGCGAGCGGCCGCCCCGGCCTGGAGGGTGGCTCGGATGGCCTCCGCACACGCCTCGTACCAGCGCTTCTCCGGGTCGGCCTCCTCGAAGCCGAACGCTTCGGAGCGCAGGCGCAGAGCGGCGGCCTCCACGGTGACCGGTTCAGCACGCACCAGGATCTTGCTGCCGTCATCATCCTCAGTCTCGACCAAGCCGAAGGTGGTCTCGATCCAGCGGGCCAACGGATCAGCGGCCAATTGCCCGTGCTCCGCCGGCGGGGCGTTCTCCCTCACTCGCGTCGCGAGTTCGGACGGGGTGGGCACGGCATCCCCGGTCGCTCTTACCAGGGTCTCGCCGACCACCCGCTCCGGGGAGATGTCCGTGTCGAAAAGGATGGAGGCGACCCGGGCCACCTCGCGACGACGCGCGGTAGGAGTACCGCCAGTGGCCATCGTCGCGGACGTACCCACACACTGAAGGTCAGGCGACTGGCATGCCTCGCGTACGCGCCGCACCAGCATGGCGACATCGGCACCCTGCCGCCCTCGGTAGGTGTGCAGCTCGTCCAGGACGAGGAAGCGCAGCCCCTTGGCCGCTCCGATGAGCTTCTCGCGCTCCTTGGGCCGGGTGAGCATCAGTTCCAGCATCACGTAGTTGGTGAGCAGGATGTCGGGCTTGGACTCGCGAATGGCCTCCTTCTCGTCTTCCCTCTCCTGACCGGTGTAGCGGGCATAGGTGACCGGCTCGCCCCCCTCGCCGAATCCAGCGGTGAGGAACTTCGCCAACTCCCGTTCTTGGCTGTTGGCGAGGGCATTCATGGGGTAAACGATGATCGCCTTGATCCCGGGCGCTGCGCCGGCATCCTTGTCCCGCAGCACACGGTCGACGATCGGCACGATGTAGCCGAGGCTCTTGCCGGAGCCGGTTCCTGTGGTCAGGACGAAGGAGTCCCTGGAGTCGGCTGCCTTGATCGCCTCCAGTTGGTGCCGGTGAAAGTGGACCGGGCGAACGGTGGCACCTCGCTCGCCCTTGCCCGTACGGAAAATGTCCGCGCACACCGGGTGCAAGAGCCCCCCCGGCCGCGCGAGGGACTCAACCGAACCGCCGGACGCGAAGCTCGGGTTCAGAGAGAGGTAGGGGTCGGGCCACTGGTCCCCATCGGCGAGCGACTTCGACACCTGAGCGTCGATGCGACGGTCGTCGATCACCACTGACCCGGACGTGTACTCCCTGTAGTCCTGGATGAGCCGCTGGTGCACCTTGAAGACGTCCACGTTTCCCCACTTGTTCCCGAGATGGTCCGGAGCCACGGTAGCTACCCACCGGCCGCGGTACGCCACACTTTCCCTTAGGCTCCACATCACAGCATAGGGTTGTGAACTCAGTCAACAGACTGATTCCTTCTCGGGTAAGGTTCACGAACCCAGGTACCCATGCCACACTCTCCTGCGATGCGCCCACCTGCGGACGCGCGGGACACTGAGACAGCCCCCGGACGGAGCCGCCCCTCACATGGACATCGGACCTGTGATCGCCAAGCGCTACCGGATCAAACGGGAAATCGGATCCGGCGGCATGGGTGTCGTCTGGCTCGCCCACGACGAACACCTGGGCCGCGATGTCGCGCTCAAGACAATGAATACGCCTCCCGGACTGACGCAGGATCAACGCGCGCGGGACGCCGAACGCTTCCGACGCGAGGCCCGCGCCGCCGCACGGCTCGACCACACCGGCATCGCCACCGTCTACGACCTCGGCGAGGAAAATGCCACACGGTTCCTGGTCATGCAGTACGTGACAGGCATCGACCTTGAGGATCGGATCGAGGAACAGGCGCAGCTGAGCATCGAGGAGGCAGCCTCGATCGGAGTACAGATCGCTTCCGTCCTAGGCTCCGTGCACGCCCGCGATGTCGTCCACCGAGACCTCAAGGGGCGTAACGTCATCATCCGCACCGACGGCGTGGTCAAGATCCTCGATTTCGGCGTCGCCGCCTTCCTCGAACCTGGCACCGCCAGGCTCACCGCCACGGGCGAGCGCCCGGGGAGCCTGGAGTGCATGGCCCCCGAACAGATCCTGGGTAAATCGGTCGACCAGCGCACCGACCTGTACGCGCTCGGCTGCCTGCTCCACAAGATGCTCACCGGCGACCCCGTTTTCGAGCACCACTCAGAGCTCATGCTCCCCGGCCTGATCCTCGACCACCCGCCGATCCCCCTTCGTGACCTGCGCCCCGACGCCCCTGAGGATTTGGAAACCCTCGTACTCGAACTCCTCGCCAAGGCACCGGACGACCGCCCGCCGCACGCCGGCGAGATCTGGCGGCGGCTTGCCCCCTGGCTCCCCGCACGCGGCGACCCGGCGACCGCCCTCACTCCTTGGGCCGAGGTCGATCCGCTGCGCCCCTTCCGACACCCGATGGGGCCGGAAGCGCGTCCCGTGCGCTCCTGGGCAAGGACGCGGCGGCTGGGCACACCGGGCTAACATCCATGTCTGCCTCACACCTCCCTGTACGACGAGCACGCGGTGCGCTACGGGACTTACGACTCTCCGGAGGACAATGCTCAGGAGGGCCGAGGCGTCCGCTAACACCCTGCGCACCGCGACGCAGATCGTCGAGATACTCCTCGACAAGAGCACAGTCGGACGAAGTCCCTGAGACGGCGACGCCAAACGGCAGCTGGGGATGGCCGCTTGTGACACCGAGGCGTCTGGATATCTCCATTGTCGCTGCCAGCACCTCCCTTCCCTTGCCGCAAAAGGAACCTCAATCGCCGATTTCCGGACTCACCAGCCACCTGTGCGCCCTCTGGGACGTCGCTCTTAGCTGCGGATGCTCCTGCACGATCTCGCGTTGCCGCTCTGCGGGTAGCCCGAGCTCGTGCAAAACGTTGAGAATGACGACGGCCGTGGTCACATCCACGACAGCGATCAACTCATCCATGGAGTGATCAGAAGTCCTGCCCTCGTGCGCGAGGTCGTTACGTGCTCGCGTGGCACGGTTCGCCCACCTGCCTACATCAGGCATGAGCAGAGTGATGGCTTCCTGATCGGGCCGCGCCGCGAGCGCGTGAAGCCGATCCCGAAGTGTCGGATCGTTGCGAAGCGATCTCTTGAACGTGTCTCGAAACTCCTCAGGGACCTGCGCGAGCATCGCGTCGCGCATGGCCTTGAAGGTGCCGGCGGGGAACGGACGCTCGTCGATGCGCAGGCCACGATGCAGCACTTCGGCCGCACCGACGGCTGTCAAGAGATTGTTCTCGATATAACGAGCTGGCGCATAGCGCAGACCGAGGATCATGTTGGTCGCCGCCTGCAACCGTCTATGGGCCTTGCACCAGCGGGGCATGATCTCCTCGAACGGGAGCGAGGCGCATGTGAAGAGGACCCGGTGATGATCGACGGCCTTTGCATCGTGCTTGCCGAGCGCAGAGGGTGAGTAGAGCACATCAACGTTTCGCCGCGACGCAAGGCAGCCATTCTGCGGCGCTGCACTGTTCCTTACTGACTCCAGTCGCAGCCAAATGACCCCGGCAGCCCGATGCGTCGCAAGTGCGATCAGGTCCTGCACCAGACTGGCAGATCCCAGCGCATCGCTCAACGAGAATGGTTCTGGAGGGACCACTCTCATGAACGCGGTATCACGCATCCGCCCAACGGTCTCACCCTTACGCCGATCGAAGAACGGCAAGGTGTGCCGGTGCGTGACACGGAACTCGGTTCCCTCGGCCACGACCGACTGGGGCTCCACCGGCTTCACGGAGATTCCTCCGCTCCCGTCCAGCTTGCCATCGGGAGCGCCAACGAACCCGTCGAAAACCGACGAAGCCACCCAGAGCCCAAAGTCCTCAACTGATACCTCAGCCGCAGAGAACGCTGGTTCGTCTTCCCCCCTGGCGTGGACCCCGATGAGCGCCGTCATTACCGCCACCGTCTGCTTGTCGGGGCCTTTCACCCGCCCGCCAATGCTGCGCCTACTGTGGGTCGGAACGCAGTCGAGAAGGGTGATCTCGAATCGCTCAGCGGCACCGTGGATCACCTCCCACGTGCGCTGCCCCCCATGAACCGCGACCCCCGAGGACGAGGGGCTCGACATCACGCGATCCTCGAACGTACCGATCAGCGAGAGCTCCAGGCCGCGCTCCGGCTCGTAACGGAGGACACCGGGGACCTGATCGGCGGGGGCACTCGGCAACCACCACTCCCCTACCCACTCGCCGGACTCATCGAGGTTCAGCGGATCGTTGACCACGGCGTGCCCCTGTCGAACGTCAGATCGGCCACTCCTCGCAGCTCCCGGTTCGTCAGGCCGAGCCTCAACCGGACGGCACGCTCACACGTTGAAGCGGAACTCCACCACGTCCCCGTCCCGCATCACGTAGTCCTTGCCCTCCATCCGCGCCTTGCCGCGCGCGCGGGCCTCCTGGACGGAGCCGGCGTCCATCAGGTCGTCGAAGGAGATGACCTCGGCCTTGATGAAGCCCTTCTGGAAGTCCGTGTGGATCACGCCCGCCGCCTCCGGCGCGGTGGCGCCGCGGCGGATGGTCCAGGCGCGGGCCTCCTTGGGGCCGGCGGTGAGGTAGGTCTGGAGGCCGAGGGTCTCGAAGCCCGCGCGGGCGAGGCGGGCCAGGCCGGGCTCGTCCTGGCCGACGGTCCCGAGCAGCTCCAGCGCCTCCTCCTCGTCCAGCTCGGCGAGGTCGGCCTCCAGCTTCGCGTTGAGGAAGATCGCCTCGGCCGGCGCGACCAGCGCCCGCTGCTCCGCCTGGAACGCCTCGTCGGTCAGCTCGTCCTCGTCCACGTTGAAGACGAAGAGGAACGGCTTGACCGTCAGCAGGTGCAGCTCGCGCAGCGGCTCGGCGCGCTCGCCGCCCTGGGCGATGCCGGCGGAGAAGAGGGTGCGCCCCTCCTCCAGGATGGCCTTGGCCTCCTCGACCGCGCGGACCGTCGGCTGCTTGTCCTTCTTGACCCTGGCCTCCTTCTGGAGCCGGGGCAGCACCTTCTCGACGGTCTGGAGGTCGGCGAGGATCAGCTCGGTGTCGATGGTCTCGATGTCGCTCTTCGGCGAGACCCGGCCGTCGACGTGGACGACGTTCTCGTCCTTGAAGGACCGGATGACCTGGCAGATCGCGTCGGACTCGCGGATGTTGTGGAGGAACTTGTTCCCCAGGCCCTCGCCCTCGCTCGCCCCGCGCACGATGCCCGCGATGTCGACGAAGTCGACCGTCGCCGGCAGCTGCCGCTGGGAGGAGAAGACCTCGGCCAGCTTCCCCAGCCGGGGGTCGGGGACTCCGACGACGCCGACGTTGGGCTCGATGGTCGCGAACGGGTAGTTGGCCGCGAGCACGTCGTTCTTGGTCAGGGCGTTGAACAGCGTGGACTTGCCGACGTTGGGCAGGCCGACGATACCGATCGTGAGCGACACGTGAGACTTCCCGGAACGAGTGATGGGGTGCGGCGAACGAGTGAGGTCCGAACGCCGCCCACCAGTCTAAGGGCGACCCGGGTGCCGACCTCCGGGCGCGGTCATATCGACCGTTAAGCGTGTCCCTCCCGGCAGGGCCAGGGCAGCGGCTTACGTTGGATCGGTGGAACACAGTACGCACACAACTCGGCACCCTCGGCAACGTTCGGCCGAGATGCACCGGAGGGTGCCCCGGCCCGCCGGCGCAGCGCCGGCCTCGGCGCGGGCCAGGGCGGGCGGGACGGGGCGCGCACCGGTCCTGGTCGCGCTCGGCCGGCTGCCCAAGCCACGGCTGACCGGCCTCGGCTGCGGGGTGCTGGCGACGGGCGCGATGGTGCTCGCCGCCTGGTTCTGCGAGCTGGTCGGCGGCGCGCCCACGCTCTACGGGGTGCTGTTCGTCCTGACCTCGCTCGTCGCCGCCGGCTGGGTCCGCCCGGCCGAGGTGATCTGCGGGCCGATCGCGGCGCCCATCGCGTTCGCCCTCGGGCTGCTGGCGACGAGCGGGCCGATGGCCACCGTCACCGAACTCGCCCTCCGCGCGCCCTGGCTCTTCGCCGGCACCGGGGTCGCACTGTGGATCGCCCTGGTCCGCAAGGGCCTTCAGCTGCTCCGCCGCCGGCTGCGCCGGAGCCGCTGAGGCCGTTTCGAGCCCGAGGTGTTCGGGCCCGTCGCACCGGGTGAACCGGCTGAACCGTTGAACGGGGTGAACGTGTCCCGGCGGGCGGACGCTCAGCCCTCCAGCTTGGCCGCGGCCTCGGCGCGCAGGTCGCGGCGCAGCTCCTTGGGCAGCGAGAACTGGATGTGCTCACTGATCGGCTGGACGACCTCCACGTCGTCGAAGCCCCGCTCGGCCAGCCACTCCAGCGCGCCGTCGACCAGCACCTCCGGCACGGAGGCCCCCGAGGAGAGCCCCACCGTGCGCACGCCCTCCAGCCAGGACTCCTCGATCTCCGAGGCGCTGTCCACCAGGTAGGAGGCGCGCGCGCCGGCGCCCAGCGCCACCTCGACCATGCGCGCCGAGTTCGACGAGTTCTTCGAGCCGACGACCAGCACCAGGTCCGCGTCGGCAGCGACCTGCTTGATGGCGGTCTGACGGTTCTGCGTGGCGTAGCAGATGTCGTCGCTCGGCGGGCTGATCAGCTGCGGAAAGCGCTCCTTGAGGGCGCCGACGGTCTCCATCGTCTCGTCGACGGACAGCGTGGTCTGGGAGAGCCAGACGACCTTCTCCGGGTCCCTGACGTCGACGTTCGCCACGTCGTCCGGGCCGTCGACCAGGGTGATGTGGTCGGGGGCCTCGCCGCTAGTGCCGATGACCTCCTCGTGGCCCTCGTGGCCGATCAGAAGGATGTCGTAGTCGTCCTTGGCGAAGCGGACGGCCTCCTTGTGCACCTTGGTGACCAGCGGGCAGGTGGCGTCGACGGTGGCGAGCCTGCCGCGCTCGGCCTCCCGGTGGACCTCGGGGGCGACCCCGTGGGCGGAGAAGATGACGATCTCGCCCTCGGGGACCTCGCCGGTCTCCTCGACGAAGACGGCGCCCTTCTTCTCCAGCGTGCGGACGACGTACTTGTTGTGCACGATCTCGTGCCGGACGTAGATCGGCGGGCCGTACTGCTCCAGCGCCTGCTCCACGGCTATGACGGCACGGTCCACCCCCGCGCAGTAGCCCCGGGGGGCGGCCAGCAGGACGCGGCGGCGGTCGGTGTCTTCAGCCATGTCCCCATCGTAGAGGCGGTGCGGAGGGGCGCGGGAACGGCACTGTCAGTGGTCGGGGTTAGCGTGACTCCATGGCAGCGACGCAGACTTCGGCGGAGACGCCGATCCCGGTCGGGGAGGTCTCCCGGCTGATCGGCGGCTGGATCGACCGGCTCGGGGCGGTGTGGGTGGAGGGGCAGATCACCCAACTCTCCCGCCGGCCCGGCTTCGGGGTGGTCTTCCTCACCCTGCGCGACCCGGCGCGGGACGTCTCCCTGCGGGTGACGTGCTTCCGGGCGGTGTTCGACCGGGTGGCCGACGTGATAGTCGAGGGCGCCCGGGTGGTGGTGCTGGGCAAGCCCGAGTGGTACGCCCCGCGCGGGGAGTTGTCGCTGCGCGCTTCGGAGATCCGTGCGGTGGGGGTCGGCGAGCTGCTGCTGCGCCTGGAGCGGCTGAAGCGCGCCCTCACCGAGGAGGGGCTGTTCGCCGCGGGGCGCAAGCGTCCGCTGCCGTTCCTCCCGGGGCGGGTGGGCCTGGTCACGGGCCGGGCCTCCGCGGCCGAGCGCGACGTCCTGGAGAACGCGAGGCTCCGCTGGCCGGCGGTCCGCTTCGCGGTGCGGAACGTGGCGGTCCAGGGGGCCCAGGCGGTGGCGCAGGTGGTCGACGCCGTGCGGGAGTTGGACGAGGACGAGGAGGTCGACGTCATCGTCGTGGCGCGGGGCGGGGGCAGCGTGGAGGACCTGCTGCCGTTCTCCGACGAGCGCCTGGTGCGGGCGGTGGCGGACTGCCGCACCCCCGTGGTGTCGGCCATCGGGCACGAGCCGGACTCGCCGCTGCTGGACCTGGTGGCGGACGTGCGTGCCTCCACGCCGACGGACGCGGCCAAGCGCGTCGTGCCGGACGTGGGCGAGGAGGCGTCCCGCGTGCGGGAGCTGCGGGACCGGGCGCGGCGCGGGGTCGAGACGCTGCTGGCCAGGGAGGAGAACGGGCTGGCCGGGGTCAGGTCGCGGCCGGTGCTGGCGGAGCCGCACCGGATGGTGGACGAGCGCGCGGCGGAGCTGGCGACGCTGGTCGAGCGCTCCCGGCGCACGCTGGGGCATCGGCTGGACGCGGCGCGCGCGGACCTCGCGCACACCAGGGCGCGGGTGGTGGCGCTGTCGCCGGCGGCGACGCTGCGCCGGGGGTACGCGGTGCTTCAGCGGGCGGACGGCGGGGCGGTGCGCGCCCCGGACGACGTCGCGCCGGGTGAGGCGCTGCGCGCGCGGGTGGCGGAGGGCGAGTTCGGGGTGACGGTGGCGCGCGGGCCGGTGGAGCCCGGCACGGAGGCGGAGTCGGCGGCTGCCGAGGGAAGCATAGGGTGACGGCCATGACGGAACCGGACGCGGGCGCGACGCTCGGCTACGAGCAGGCGCGGGACGAGTTGGTCGACGTGGTCCGGCGGCTGGAGGCCGGCGGGGTGACGTTGGAGGAGTCGCTGGCGCTCTGGGAGCGCGGCGAGGAGTTGGCGCGGATCTGCGGCCGTTGGCTGGACGGCGCGCGGGCCAGGCTGGACGCGGCGTTGGAGCGGGAGTCGGAGGGCGAGGCGGGCGAGGCGGAGGAGGAGTGAGCCGGCGCGCCCGGGCGGCGGGTCAGCCCTCGGTCGTCGGCTCGGTCTCCCTGACCTCAAGCGTGCCGGCGAGTTTGGCGAGTTGGCCGAGCGGGGCGGTGCCCATGACGACGGTGGTCACCTCGGGCTCGGTCAGGACCAGGGCGTCGTACTTGGGGCCCTCCCAGACCGTCCACTCCTGGTCGCCGACGCGTTCGGTCCTGTCGGTCTCGGCGGCGTTCTGGGTGACGGAGGGGACGAAGTCCGCCGGTTCGCCGTCGGACTGGGCCAGCGCGGCGTAGCGCTCGTCCGGGTCGAGGAAGCCGAGACGCCAGGTCGCGCCGTACTCCCCCTGCGGCTCGTAGCGCACGGAGGTGGCGCGCCAGTCGCCGGCGAGCCCCTCGGGCACCACCAGCGGGTACGGCGCGGCGCGGGCGGCGGTGGCGGAGGCGACCTCGTACTCCACGCTCCGCACCTGCTGTTCCGTCTCGCCGTTGGGCGTGAGGAAGTAGACGGCGAGGGTGCCGAGGGTGATCAGCGCGGTGGAGATCACCATGTTCTGCACGCTCTGGAGGCGGAGCCGCTTCAGCCGCCGCGCCCTGGCGTCGTCTCCGTCGGCCGCCGCGGGACGCTGGTCCTCGGGCCGGGGCTCGGACGGGTCCGCCTCCGCCGCGGGGGCGGCCTCCGTTACCTCTTCTTTCGCCACCCCGCCATGGTCCCGCACCGGTTTCACGGCGCCGCAGCCACCCCCTCGTTCGCTCATCAGATAGGCGGTCTGCTCATCTGAGGATGAGCGGGCTAGAGTCGAAGCACCCTCAACCCGGCACGAGTGCGCCCGGCGCGCTCGGAAAGGTGCGTCCCGATGACCGAACACCACCTCCCCTCCGGCCTGGACGTGGCGCCCCAGGCCCCCGACCGCAACCTGGCGCTCGAACTGGTCCGCGTCACCGAGGCGGGGGCCATGGCCTCGGGCCGCTGGGTCGGCAGGGGCGACAAGAACGGCGCCGACGCGGCGGCGGTCCACGCGATGCGCGCGCTGATCTCCACCGTCTCGATGAACGGCGTGGTGGTCATCGGCGAGGGCGAGAAGGACGACGCCCCGATGCTCTACAACGGCGAGCGCGTGGGAGACGGCACCGGCCCCGAGTGCGACGTGGCGGTCGACCCGGTGGACGGCACCACCCTCACGGCGAAGGGCATGGGCAACGCGGTCTCGGTGCTCGCGGTGGCGGAGCGGGGCGCGATGTTCGACCCGAGCGCCGTCTTCTACATGAACAAGCTGGCCACGGGCCCGGAGGCGGCGGAGTTCGTGGACATCGACGCGCCCCCCGAGGTCAACGTGCGCCGGGTCGCCAAGGCGAAGGGCGGCTCACCGGCCGACGTGACCGTGGTGATCCTGGACCGTCCGCGCCACACGGACCTGGTGCGGCGGGTGCGGGACAGCGGTGCCCGCATCAAGTTCATCCAGGACGGCGACGTGGCCGGCGCCATCATGAGCGTCCGCGAGGGCACGGGCGCCGACCTGCTGCTCGGCGTCGGCGGCACCCCGGAGGGGGTCATCGCCGCCTGCGCCATCAAGTGCCTGGGCGGCACGATCCAGGGCAAGCTCTGGCCCAAGGACGAGGAGGAACGGCGGGCCGCCCTCGACGCCGGCCACGACCTGGACCGGGTGCTGCACACCGAGGACCTGGTCCACGGTGAGAACGCGTTCTTCGTCGCGACCGGGGTGACCGACGGGGAGCTGCTGCGCGGGGTGCGCTACAGCGCCGCGACCGCCACCACCCAGTCGCTGGTGGTCCGTTCGCGTTCGGGCACGATCCGGCAGATCGACTCCACGCACCGGCTGGCGAAGCTGCGGGCCTACAGCCAGGTCGACTTCGAGCGGCCCTGAACGGCCCTGAAGAACGGCCCCCGCACCGCGGCGGGCCCTGGTCGGCCCGCGCGGTCTCCCGAGAGCGGCTCTCGACGGCGGCTCTGTGCGGCGGCTCCCGAAAGCGGCTCCCGAAAGCGGCTCCCGAAAGCGGCTCCCGAAAGCAGCTCTCGGCGGGGCGGCGGCGCGGCCGGTGGGGGGCCGCCGCCCCGGTGACCGGGAACGACCGGGAGCGGATGGTGGCGCGCGCCGGTCGGGGTGGGAGGCCGCCGGCGCGGAGGGGGGTGCTCAGGCGATGCGGGTGATGTCCGCCTGGCGCCCGCCGGAGGTGGCCTCACGGCGGCGCCGACGGCTGAGCACCACGCGGCGCTCGGCGGCGGTCAACCCGCCCCAGACGCCGTAGGGCTCGGGTTGCAGCAGGGCGTGCTCACGGCACTCGATCAGCACCGGACAGCGGGCGCACACCGACTTGGCGGCCTGCTCGCGGGAGAGTCGCGCCGCCGTCGGCTCCTGGGACGGGGCGAAGAACAGCCCCGCCTCGTCGCGGCGGCAGGCGGCCTCCGAGTGCCACGGGCCCGCCAGGTCTCTGGGACGGGGCTGGGCGGAGCCGGCTGGGGACCACGGGGACTCGTGTGGCGGTGACGGTTGCAGCACGGTCAACTCCTGACGACGGCTACCGGGGGGTCGCTCCTGGCTCGACCCTCACCCGTCGTGGGAGCACCCACGTCCACTTCCCACCTGCTCGGCCATACGAGTGACGGTCCCCCGAGCCCTACCCGCTGTGCGCACGCTTATGCACAACGCGACCACGCACCGCCCGCGAGTTGACCTCCGGGGGGCGGGTGGACGTCCGGCTCTCAGCCGTTGCCGAGGTCGCGCAGCCGCTTGCCGTCCACCGCCTTGACCTCGACGCTTCCCACGACCGCCGCGCCCTGGACCGTGATCACCGGCGCCCGCAGGTCGGTCGCCTCACGCTCCCGCACCTCGAAACCGCCCATCACACCCGAGCCGTTGCTGCGAAGGGTCACGTTCTCCGGGACGCGGATCTCCACGCCGCCGAAGACGGAGGTGGCGTTGATCGTCACATGCTGCTGCTCGAAGAGCGCCTCGGTGAGGTCCAGTTCGACGTAGCCGAAGACGGCCACCGCGTTGACCTTGGAGCCGACCCGCCAGGTGCCGGCGCGGTTGGCGCTGCTGAAGACGGCCACCACGTTCTTCGCGCCGGCCACGCGGATGCCGCCGTGCTTGTGGCCGCCGAAGCTCATGTCACGGCCCCGGCCCGGGCCGGCACCGGGGCCGGGCGCCACCGGGCCCGGCGGCTGGGAGCGCTGCCCCGCCGGCAGGTCGCCGATCAGGGGCTCCAACTCGCCGAGCGTCTTGGAGCGGTAGAGCGCGTCCAACCGCTCCGCGTGCTCCTCCGGCTCCAGCCGCCCCTCCGCCAACGCCTCCCGCAGGATATCGGCGATCCGGTCCCGGTCGGCGTCCGAGGCGCGCACCGCGCCCGGACCGTGGGCCGTGACCGGGGCGGGGGACGGGGCCCCCGCGGCCGGCGCGGGCACGAGGGGGTCGGGCTCGGCGGACTTCTCCAGGGACACGGAGGGCGGCTTCTCTGCGTTCACCCCTTCAGCGTACCGAGTCGCGATACATCGCGACCAGAGCCCGCGCGCGATCGCGCCGCGCCGTCGCGGACCGCCGGCCCGACGTAAACCGAGACACCCTCAACTCGCAGGAAAACCACTCGAAGTGGGTATTTCCGTGAACGGCTGGCATGGGGAGAAGCACCGTGTATGTCACCGTTACCACCGACCCTCATCCCGCGATCTGACCATGATCAGGAGCAGCCACCTTGCTTACCATCGGTGACAAGTTCCCCACCTACGAACTGACCGGCGTCGTCGGCCCGTCCGAGGAGCTGCGGTTCGAGACCTTCACCAACAAGGACCGGCAGGGCAGCTGGTCCGTGGTGTTCTTCTGGCCGAAGGACTTCACGTTCGTCTGCCCGACCGAGATCGCCGCCTTCGGCCGGCTGAACGGCGAGTTCGCCGAGCGCGACGCCCAGGTGCTCGGGGTCTCGGGGGACTCCGAGTTCGTGCACCACGCCTGGCGCCGCGACCACGAGGACCTGCGCGCGCTGCCGTTCCCCATGCTCTCCGACCCCAAGCACGAGCTGATGAGGGCCTGCGGGGTGCGCGGCGAGGACGGCTTCGCGCAGCGGGCGGTCTTCCTGGTGGACCCGGACAACGAGATCCAGTTCGTCATGGTCACCGCCGGCTCGGTGGGACGGAACCCGGAGGAGGTGCTGCGGGTCCTCGACGCCCTCCAGACCGACGAGTTGTGCCCGTGCAACTGGTCGAAGGGCGAGCCGACGCTGGACGCCGAAAAGCTGCTGGCCGGGGTGTGACCCGGTGGCCCTCGACGCGCTCAGGGCGGCGCTGCCGCCCCACGCCAAGGATCTGAGCCTGGCCCTCGGCTCCCTCACCCGCCACGGCGAGCTGACCGAACAGCAGCTCTGGGGAACGCTGTTGGCCTGCGCCGAGGCCACCCGCTGCGCGCCGCTGCTGCGGGAGACCGAGGCGGAGGCGCGCAAGCACCTGACCGAGGACGCCCACCGGGCGG
Source organism: Streptomyces sedi (assembly GCF_006335015.1). Lineage (GTDB taxonomy): Bacteria > Actinomycetota > Actinomycetes > Streptomycetales > Streptomycetaceae > Streptomyces > Streptomyces sedi. The sequence continues at coordinate 123,460 of NZ_VDGT01000003.1, read as the reverse complement.
CGCGCACGGCGGCGGCGCTGATGGCGATGACCAACGTCTTCTACCGCGCCCGCCACCTGCTCGACGACCCGGAGTACGACGCGCTCCCGGCCGGGCTGCGGATGAACGCGCTGCGTGATCCGGGCGTGGAGCGGGTGGACTTCGAGCTGTGGTCGCTCGCGGTCTCCGCCGTCGGCGGCTGCGGCCGTTGCCTGACCGCCCACGAACGCACCCTGCGGGAGGCGGGGGTCAGGCGCGAGGCGGTGCAGGACGCGATCCGGGTGGCGTCCGTGCTGAGCGGCGTCGCCGCCACCCTGGACGCGGAGGCCGCGCTGGCCGGCTCGGCGCCGGGCTGAGGGCCTCGGGGGCCGCCCGGCGTCGCCCGGGCGGCCCGGCTTCCGTTCCCTCAGGCCGCCTTGTCGCCGGCCACCTCGAACCAGACGAGCTTGCCGGTGGACAGCCGGGTGGCGCCCCAGTCGCGGGCCAGCCGCTGCACCAGATACAGCCCGCGGCCACCCTCGTCGGCCGGTCCCGCCTGCCGCAGCCTCGGCAGCTGCGGGACGTCGTCGCCGACCTCGCAGCGCAGCACGTCGGTGCGCAACAGCCGCAGGGTGACCGGACGTTCGGCGTACCGGACGGCGTTGGTCACCACCTCGCTGACCAGGAGCTCCACCGAGTCCAGCAGATGCTCCAGGTCCCAGCGGGCCAGGTTCTCCCGGACCATCCGCCGCGCCTCGCGCACCGACTCGGCGCGCGGGTCCAGCCAGCGGAACGCGACGTCGTCCGGCGCGATGCCCTCGAAGCGGGCGGCCAGCAGCGCGATGTCGTCGTCCCGGTCGCCGGGCCCGACGATGTCCAACACCTCGTCGCACAGCGGCTCCAGCGGCGCCGCGGCGTCCGGCCTGGTCAGCTGGGAGATGACCGCCAGCTTCTCCCGCAGATGCTCGACGCCGGTCCACACGTCGCGGGTGCGCGACTCGACCAGACCGTCGGTGTAGAGCAGCAGCGTCGCCCCGGCGGGGGCCTCCACCTCGACCATCTCGAAGTCGACGCCCCCGACGCCGATCGGCGCGTTCGGCGGCAGGTCGACCAGCTCCGTCGAACCGTCGACGTGCAGCAGCACCGGGGGCGGATGGCCCGCGTTGGCCGCGGTGATCCGGTGGGCGACCGGGTCGTAGACCGCGTAGAGGCAGGTCGCCATCCGGTCCTGGCCCAGGCGTTGGGCCTGCTCGTCCAGGTGGTGCAGCACATCCAGCGGCGACAGGTCCAGGCCGGCCAACGTCTGCACCGTCGTCCGCAGCTGCCCCATGATCGCCGCCGAGGTCGTCGAGTGACCCATCACGTCGCCGACCACCAGCGCGACCCTGCTGCCCGGCAGCGGGATGGCGTCGTACCAGTCGCCGCCGACCCGCGCGGACTGCGCCGCCGGCAGATAGCGGCTGGCCAGCCGCACGCCGGTGGGCTGCGGCAGGTCGTCGGGGAGCATGGTGCGCTGCAACTCGTCGGCGATCGACGCCTCACGCCCGTAGAGCACCGCCTTGTCGACGCCCAGCGCCGAGTGCGTCGCGAGCTGCTGGGCGACCTGGAGATCCTCGGCGGCGAACGCGTCGCGGTCCGGGCGGCGCAGGAAGATCGCCGCGCCGATCACCCGGCGCCGGCCGCGCAGCGGGGTCAGGATCGCCCTCCGCCCCTCGGGCAGCACCGAGGCGCCGGTCAGCTCGCGCATCGCGGCCTTCGGCACCTGGGTCTCGATGAAGACCGGCCGCACCCCGCGCAACACCTCGGCCAGCGGCCCGTTCCCCCGCACCTCGACCAGGGGCGTCGCTCCGGAGAGCAGCGGCATCTCGCCGCCGGCGTCGTCCGGCGGCGGGTCGTTCAGCGACTCCAGGGTGAGCGCCTCGGGGATGCGGTCGGTGCGCCGCAGCTTGAGGACCCACGGGTTGACCGGCTGTTCGTCCCCCACGGGCAACGGGTGCCGCAGGTAGACGAGGATCGCGTCGGAGAACGTCGGCACCGAGGCCCGGCACAGGCCCAGCACGATCTCGTCCAGGTCCATGCCGCGTGCGATGCGCCGCGTGGCCGAGCCCACGAACCGCAGCCGCTCCAGCTCGCGCATCCCACCGGTGGGGATCTCGTCGGTCGCTGGACGGACGAGGGGCGCTTCCGTGGTGTCCGGCTCGGATCGGGCGTGCGGCAGCGCCGGGCTCTCGGCGCGCGGTGCGTCCGCCGTGCGAGCCAGGGGCTGCGGAGGGGTCGGGTCCGTCACGAGGGGCTGTCCATCCAGGCGGGAACTAGCGTGCGGGGTCAGGATGTTGGGTTGTGTGTCCGATGAGGGTTGATCCTACGTTTGACGCCCCGGGGCGTATCAAGAGGCTCTTGGGTGATCGGGGAGCCGATCGGGGCGGGTGGGGGCGAGTGCGGAGGGCGCGGGGCGGCGCCAGTCGGCGGGGAGTCGGGGGCGCCGCCAACGGGGGTCGGGCCGCCAGGACGGCCAGTTCTCGGAGAAGGGCAGGCCCCAGGCGGTGATCAGCCGTAGCGCCTCCTGACCCGCGGCGCGGACCCGTGCCACCTGGCCGGCGTCCAGCAGCCCCGCCATTTCTGCCTGGGCGAATTCGTCCTCGTCCCGCCACTCCCAGCTGCGGTCAGCGTAGACCACGATATCGAGAAAGTGATCCTCGGAATCCACCCCGCCGGACCACCGGCTCCGGGGCTCTTCAAGATTGACGTACCAGTTCCTGAAGCGCCAGTCCCGGTCCCAGAAAAGCCAGACCGACCACGGTTCTCCCGGGCGGGCCAGCTTCAGCAGGCCGTTGCCGAGCCAACGGCAGCGGTCCGTGGTGCGTGGCTTGGTGTAGCGGGTGGCCAGGGGTTCGAGATGCGGAGGGGTGCCGTCCGCGAGCACGGGGCGTACGCACTCCGTTCCGGGGGCGAGCCAGACGGCCAGCAGCTCCGGGGTGTCCCTGACAACGGTGACCGGCCTACAGATATGGAAATGTCGGGCCCCATTGGCCCTGTACCGCCACAAAATGTGGTCGCCCGGCCGCCAGCGATGCACCCCGCCCGTTCCGCCGTTTCCCGTCTCCATTCACACATGGTATTCGGGTCACGGCGCCGGGCGGGGGCATCCCGCTGACGCACGGTCAGGGGTGCGTCACGGGCGGGTCATGCGCAGCACGTCGAGCGCCTCGTCAAGCTGCTCGACCGTCAGTTCACCACGCTCGACATATCCGCCGTCCAGCACGGCCTCGCGGATCGTCTTCCGCTCGGCCAGCGCCCGCTTGGCGACCTTGGCGGCCTCCTCGTAGCCGATGTACCGGTTCAGCGGGGTGACCACGGAGGGCGAGGACTCGGCGTACTCCAGGGCGCGCTCGGCGTTGGCGGTGATGCCGTCCACGGTGCGGTCGGCCAGTAGCCGGGAGGCGTTGGCCAGCAGCCGCACGGACTCCAGCACGTTCTTGGCCATGACCGGCAGCATCACGTTCAACTCGAAGTTGCCCGAGGCGCCGGCGGTGGTGACCGTCACATCGTTGCCGGTGACCTGGGCGGCGACCATCAACACGGCCTCGGGGATCACCGGGTTGACCTTGCCGGGCATGATCGAGGAGCCGGGCTGGAGGTCGGGGAGCGCGATCTCGGCGAGGCCGGTGCGCGGGCCCGAGGACATCCACCGCAGGTCGTTGCAGATCTTGGTGAGCGAGACGGCGACGGTGCGCAGCTGGCCCGAGGCCTCCACCAGGCCGTCCCGGGCGCCCTGGGCCTCGAAGTGGTCGCGGGCCTCGGTGAGCGGCAGGCCGGTGGCGCGGGCCACCTCGGCGATCACGGCGGCGGAGAAACCGGGCGGGGTGTTGATCCCGGTGCCCACGGCGGTGCCGCCGAGGGGCAGCTCGGCCAGGCGCGGGAGGGAGGCGTTGAGCCGCTCCACGCCGTAGCGGATCTGGGCCGCGTAGCCGTCGAATTCCTGCCCCAGGGTGACGGGCGTCGCGTCCATCAGGTGGGTGCGGCCGGACTTCACCACCGTGGCGAACTCCTGGCCCTTGCGCTCCAGCGCCTCGGCGAGGTGGTCGAGCGCGGGGATCAGCACCTCGATCACGGCGCCGGTGGCGGCGATGTGGATCGAGGAGGGGAAGACGTCGTTGGAGGACTGGCTGGCGTTGACATGGTCGTTGGGGTGGACCGGCCGGCCGAGGCGCTCGGTGGCGAGGGTGGCGAGCACCTCGTTGGTGTTCATGTTGGACGAGGTACCCGAACCGGTCTGGAAGACGTCGATCGGGAAGTGCTCGTCCCAGCGGCCCTCGGCGACCTCCTCGGCGGCGGCGGCGATGGCCTCGGCCATGTCCTTGTCCACCACGCCCAGCTCGGCGTTGACCTTGGCCGCGGCGGCCTTGACGCGAGCCAGGGCGGCGATGTGCGCGCGCTCCAGGCGCTGGCCGGAGATCGGGAAGTTCTCCACCGCGCGCTGGGTCTGGGCCCGCCACCTGGCGTCGGCCGGAACCCGCACCTCGCCCATCGAGTCGTGCTCGACGCGGTATTCGTTGGTACCAGTCATGGGGTCGAATCTACCGGGCCGCCCCTGAGCACCGACCGGCCGGGCGGGGCCGGCCCGGGCGGGGCGCCGTGGCGCCGCCCGGGACCGCTCCGGTCACTCGGTGCGCAGCCCGTCCGGGCGCATCAGCCGCCACAGCAGCGGGAAGCTGCCGAGGGTCACCAGGGCTATCACCCCGGCGCCCGCGCCGGCCATCGGGAGGAAGGCCAGCCAGCCGTCCGGCGATATCCGCACCAGCGACATCAGCATCGCTCCCAGCAGCAGCCCGACCGCGGAGGCCAACGCGATGCCGAGCACCACCGGCACCGCGGTCTGCCACAGCACCGAACACCCCAGGGTGGTGCGGCGGGCCCCGACGGCGACCAGCGCGGCGAGCAGCCGCTTGCGCTCGCGCAGCTGCTCCAGCGTGGTGATCAGCATGCTGCAGCCGATCAGCGCCAGCACGCCGGAGGCGCCGATGACCATCCATGTCTGGATGGTGACGAGCTGGGACGAGATCCGCTCGCTGACCAGCGTGCTGGCGTCCCCCTCGGGGAGGTCGGCCATCGCGTTCCGGACCAGCTCCAGGGTGTCCCGGTCGTCGAAGTCGGCGCGCATCAGGATCGCGACCGACCCTTCCGCGGGCCACAGGCCGTCGAGCGCCTCGGGAGTCATCAGCAGCCCGCGGACCGGCAGCCCGTTCGGGGAGTCCCTGGGCTCGACCTCACGCATCTCGGGGACCGTCCACAGTCCGCGGGCGTCCGCCATCTCTTCCGCGGAGGCTCCGACCGCCACGACATCGCCTGGCTCCGGGACGGACGCGGTGACGTCGCCGTCCTGCGGGGCGAAGTAGACCTCGCCCTCGGCGCAGCTCTCCATGTGGGCCAGCTCGACCAGCGTCGAGCAGTCCGCCACGACGATGTTCGCGGTCTCCTGCGACGGCCCCTCCGTCCCCTTCCGCCAGAGAGTGCCGAAGGACTCGACGTAGTGCAGGACGGTCTCGACGTCGGGTATCTCCTCGATCTCACCGACGGCCCGGTCGATCGACTCCCGGTCGGTGGTCCCCGCGTGCGCGTCGCCCTGGGCGCGCTCCAGGTCCGCGTGCGTCTGGACCGAGTTCTCCGCGCGGACGCCGTCGAAGAGCATGTAGAGCGCCGTGGCGCCGGCGACGGCCACCATGATGCCGCTCACGGCGCGCACCGCGGGGCCGCTGCTGAGCTGGAGCCGACGCGTCGCCAACTGCCAGGAGGCCGGGCCTCCTCGGAGCCGGCCCGTGACGCGCTCCACCAGCCAGGGAAGCAGCGCGGTCAACGCGACCAGCAGCAGCATCACGCCGGTCGCCGCCTGCACGATCGCGATGCCCGAACCGGAGAAGTCCCCGCCCAGCATGAGCGCGAGCAGGCCGGCCCCGAGCAGCCCGGGCACCAGCCGCCACAGCAGCCGGCGCGGGCGCTCCCGGGACTGCCGGACCACGCCCAGCGGCTCCACCACGATGGAGCGCATCGCGAACAGCGTCGTCCCCACCGCCAGCAGCGGAACGGCCAGCAGCACGATGAGGGCCAGCGTCGGGCTGGGGATGATGTCCTCGACGAAGGTGCTGGTCTCGTCGACCGAGATCCGGGCCAGCGGCGGGCGGACCGCGAGGAACAACAGCCCGCCGGCCACGACCCCGAGCAGCGCTCCGACCAGGCTCTCGCCGGCGGCGATCCGGCGCGTCATCCCGGAGTCGGCACCGACCAGCCGCAGCGCGGCCAGCCGCCGGTCCCTGCGTTCGCCGCCGAAGCGGGCGGCCGTGGTGATCAGGATCGGCACCGGCATCAGCAGCACCACGGCGATCACCAGGATCAGCAGCAGCAACGCCGGGTGCAGCTCGCCGTCGTCCGACGACTGCCCGAAGCCGTCGATCCGCAGGGCGCCCTGCTCCGGCATGTCGTCGACCCCGGCGTAGAAGTACAGCTCCTGGGAGCCGACCAGCCCCTCGTCGCCGATCACGCCCACCCGGCGCATGTCCATCCGCTCGGCCAGCAACTCCCCCTCGGGGGAGTCGAGCAGCCGGTCCAGCGCCGGGGAGACCACCATCTCGCCCGGGCCGGGGAACGCGCTCAGCCCGGGCGGGGGCTCGGCCGTCGTCCTCTCGCCGGCGTCGGGCTGGAGCTCCATGCCGGAGATCCGCACCCCGTGGTACTCCGTCCCCTCGCCGCGCGCCAGCAGCGTGTCGTCCCCGCGCTCCTCGACCGAGTTCCCGAAGATGGACCGGGCGTCCTCGCGCTCGGCCCCACCCTTGACGACCTGCGGGACGGACGCGGCCAGGAGCAGGGTCGTCACGCCCAGGGCGATGCCGACCGTGGTGAGCGACGTGCGGATCCAGGCGGAGGGGCCGCCGGTCACCGAGAGCCGGACGCCGAGCCACAGGTCGCGCGCCCAGCCGCGGACGCCGGCGCTCACAGCGCCCCCGCCAGGTCGCGCACGCGGCCGTCGCGCACCACGACCTCCCGGTCCGAGTAGGCGGCGACCCGGGTCTCGTGGGTGACCAGGACGACCGCGGTGCCCGACTCCCGGGCCGCGGCGACCAGCAGGGTCATCACCCGCTCGCCGTTGAGCGAGTCCAGGGCGCCGGTCGGCTCGTCGGCGAAGAGCAGCCGGGGGCCGTTGACCAGGGAGCGGGCGACGGCGACGCGCTGCCCCTGACCACCCGACACCTCCCCCGGCCGCTTGCCCGCCAGGTCCTCGACCTCCAGCCTGGCCAGCAGCTCCCCCGCCTTCGCCTCGGCCGGCCCCCGCCGCCGGCCGGAGAGCCTGAGCGGCAGCGCCACGTTCTCCAGGCAGGTCAACTCGGGGACGAGCTGGCCGAACTGGAAGACGAACCCGAACTCCTCCCGCCGCAGCGTGCTGCGCTCGGCGTCGGTGAGCGTGAGCATGTCCCTGTCCCGGTACCTGATCTGGCCCTCGTCCGGGGGGACGATGCCGGCCAGGCAGTGCAGCAGCGTCGACTTGCCCGAGCCCGAGGGACCCATGATGGCCACCACCTCGCCGGCTGCGATGGCGAAGCCGGCACCGTCGAGCGCGGGTGTGGCGCCGTAGGTCTTGCGCAGCCTTTCCGCCGTGAGCAGGGCGGGCGGGGACACCGTGGTCATGAGCGCACCTCCGAGGCGAGCCGGTCGAGGCGGGCGGCGGTCAGCTCAAGCCACCGCAGGTCGGCCTCCAGATGGAACAGGGCATGGTCACAGACCAGTTGGTCGGCGAGGTCGCCGGCGATCTTGCGCCGGGTCAGCTCCCGCATCAGCCGCAGATGCTCGGCGCGCTGGGTGTCCAGCAGGTCGTCGGCGCTGCGGTCGGTCAGCAGGGCGAGCACGACCTTGTGGTAGAGGACGCTCTGGAGGTAGGGCTCGGGCTTCTCGGGGCGGGCGAGCCACTGCTCGACATCGGTCACACCGGCATCGGTGATCGCGTAGCGCTTGCGCTCCGGTCCCCCGCCGGTCTCCACCCCATCGACCTCCACCAGGCCGTTCTTCAGGAGCCGGGACATCGTCGCGTAGACCTGCCCGTAGTGGAGCGGGCGGTCCTGGCCGAAGTGCACGTCGAACGTGCGTTTCAGGTCGTAGCCGTGGCGTGGGCCTCCCTCAAGAAGGCCGAGCAGCGTGTGACTTATGGACATGCCGGAGACTATACATGCGATGTATACGCACCATGAATAGCTCTCCCGAGTGAACTCATCGGGCCACGGTTGACGTTGTTCGGACGGGAGGGAGACCCAGGCCACACGGCCGGGGCCCGAGTCACCCTCGCGGCACGGAAAGGTGGAGACCAGGCAACGCCGCGCGCGCCACCCGCGTCTGATCCCCTAGCGTGACCACAGCGAGTACCGCGCGGGTCAAAGGACCGGCGCGCTGGAGAAGGCCGGGGAGAAGTCGATGCCGCAGAGCGCCGACGGGCGGAGCCGTTCCGTCGGGCACCCCCGAGGTGCGGCATGAGCGAACAGCCCACGCCGGGCGCCGAGTCGAGGCGCCCCGCCCCCGCCGAGGACGAGACGACCGACGGGCGCGCCCCCGGCCCGCCCACGCCCCCCGCCGAGTCGGGCGCGGCGGCCGGGGCCCCCGGGCGGGAGCCGGGAGCCGGGACGGAGAGCACGCCCGCCGACGGCGCGACCGCGCGGACCGCCACCACCCCGCCCCCCGAGGCCGCACCCCGGACGGACACCCCCGAGGACGGCCGAAAAGCCCCCGCCCGCGGGGCGCGTGGCGCGGCCGACGCCACCGGCCGCTGGCTGCTGCGCGTCGCCCGCCGCCCCTACTGGGAGCGCCCGCGCTCCAGTTGGCTGGTGCGGCGCTGGCCCGACCTGACCGCCTGCCTGGTGGCCACGTTCTTCTTCTGGCTGTCGCTGACCCCCTCGCTGGTGCCGCGCCCCTGGTACTACCAGGGCGCCATCGGCGGCATCACCGCCGCCATCGGCTACGGGCTCGGCGCGCTGCTGAGCTGGATCTACCGGCTCGCGCTGCGCAGATGGGTACCGGGCGAACGCGTCAGGGCCCGCGCCTGGCTGGTCTACTGGCTGCTGCTCCCGTGGACGGTGGCGCTGATGCTCAGCCAGAGCGCCGACATGCAGCGGGAGCTGCGGCAGCTCCAGGGGATGCCGCCCACCCTGACGTGGCACTCGATGATGATCGTCCTCATCTCGCTCGCCGTACTGGTGTTGCTGCTGGTGGTGGCGCGAACCGTCCGGCTCTTCACCGGGCTGCTGACCCGCCTGTTGAACCGTTTCGTGCCCTGGCCGGTCGCCGTCGCGCTCGGGCTCGCGATGAGCACGGCGATCGTGGTGATCGGCACCAGGGACGTGGTGTGGGACCGGGGCATCCTGGAGGTCGCCGACCGGATCGCCGCCGCGAAGGATCGTTCCACCGACCCCGGCGTGATGCGCCCCTACTCGCCATTGGTCTCCGGCAGCCCCGACTCGTTGATCCACTGGGACGACCTCGGCAACAAGGGGCGGACCTTCGCGGGCACCACCCTCTCCAGCGACGAGATCTCGGACTTCACCGGCGAGGAGTCGCTGGACCCGGCCCGCGTCTACGTCGGCCGGGCGTCCTACGACGACTACGCGGACGGCGCCGAGTTGGCGGTCCGGGAGCTGGAGCGGGTGGGCGCGTTCGACCGCCAGGTGCTGGCCATCACGGGCACCACCGGCACGGGCTGGGTCAACCCGACCACCGTCGAGGCGCTGGAGTACATGAACGGCGGGGACACCGCCGTGGTCACCATGCAGTACTCCTATCTGCCCAGTTGGGCCTCGTTCATGGTGGACAGGAACGAGGCGGGCATCGCGACCAAGGCGCTGGTGGACGCGGTGCACGCCCGGTGGCAGCAGGAGCCGGAGGAGGACCGGCCCAAGCTGTTGATCTTCGGTGAGAGCCTGGCGGTCTCGGCCATCGAGTCGGCCTTCGACGGGCTGGACGACCTGCTGGAGCGCACCGACGGCGCGCTGTTGATCGGTCCGCCGGACTTCAGCCCGATCCATGACGAGCTGACCGAGCACCGGGACCCGAGCAGCCCGATCTGGCGGCCGATCTACGACGACGGCCGGCACGTGCGGTTCGCCCAGTTCCCCGAACTGGACCTGACCAGACCGTCGGCTGAACCGTGGGAGTACCCGCGGGTGGTCTACCTCCAGAACGCGTCCGACCCGGTGGTCTGGTGGTCACCCAACCTGTTGTTCGAGCGGCCGGAGTGGTTGAACGAGCCGCTGGGGCCGGACGTGACCACCGCGATCGACTGGTTCCCCTTCGTCACCTTCTGGCAGACCACCGTGGACATGGCGGTCTCCTACGGCTCGCCCGCCCCGCACGGCCACCGCTACGGCTCCAACCCGGTCAACGCCTGGGCCGCCATCGCCCCACCCGACGGGTGGAGCACCGTGGACACCGAACGGCTGAGCTGGCTGCTGGAGATCCGCCACCCGCCGAGGCACGGCTGGGCCGGCTAGGTCGTCTCCGTCACGCGTCGAGGCCGCCTCCCTCTCGGGGGAGGCGGCCTCGACCGCTACGGGAACCGGTGCGCCGGCCGGGCGCTACGGGCGCTCGCGCGGCCCGTCGCCCTCGTCGTGCGGCGGGGACGGCGTGTCCGTCCGACGCGGCTCCTGGCCGGTGGCGTCGGCCCGCTCGTCGGGCAGGGGTGCCTGCACCGGGGCCAGCTCCGCGACCGTGGCGCCGCTGCCGTCGAAGCCTGCCCTTCGATCGGCCTCCTCCTGGTAAGCCCGGAGGTAACCAACCACCGTGTTGACCACCGCGACCAGCGGCACCGCGACCACGGCGCCGGGAATGCCGGCGACCATCGAACCGGCGGCCACCGCCAACACCACGGCCAGCGGGTGCACGCGCACCATCCGCCCGAGGATGAACGGTTGCAGCACGTTCCCCTCGATCTGCTGGACCAGCAGGACCACGCCCAGGACCAGCAGCGCGTCCACGATGCCGTTGGTGACCAGTGCGACCAGCACGGCCAACGCGCCCGAGGCGATGGCACCGACCAGTGGCACGAACGAGGCCAGGAAGACGATCACCGCCAGGGGAACGGCCATCGGCACGTCGATGACGAACAGTCCGATGCCGATGCCGATGGCGTCGATCATCGCGACTATGACGGTGCCCCGCACGTACCCGGTCAGCGCGATCCAGGCCCGGGGGCCGGCGCCGGCGACCGCCGGCCGCGCCGCCCTGGGCACCAGCCGCAGGAACCACTGCCAGACCCCGCCGCCGTCGTAGAGGAGGAAGAGCACCACGAAGAGCGTCAGACCGGCGCCGGTGAGGAACTGCACGGCGTAGTTGACGCCTTCGAGGCCGGCCGAGGTCAGCTCGTCGCTGTGGCTCCTGATCCACTCGTTGATGTCCTCGACCCACTGGTCAAGGTTCTCCTCGGTGATGTCGAACGGCAGCTCAAGGACCCAGTCGCGGAGCTCCTCGATGCCCTCCTGCACCTGGTCGACGAGGCGGTCCGAGTTCTCCAGGACCTGCCAGACCACGAACCAGCCGGTCAGCCCCATCACGCCGAAGCCGCCGAACGCGGTGATCGCCGTCGCGGCCCCGCCGCTGACGCCCAGTCGCTTCAGCCAGCCGACGAACGGCTGGAGCAGCGCGGTGATCAAGAGCCCGGCCGCGAACGAGATGACCAGCAGGCTGACCGCGCTGACCACCTGGATCAGCACCCAGATGACCGCCGCCAGCACCAGGGTGCGCCACGCCGCCTCGGCCGCGACCCGCGCCCCCCACGGGATCGCCGCCGCCGGCTCCGGACGCTCGGGGATCGGGGCCTCGTCGTTCCCGCCCGTGCCGCCGTCGTCGCCGCCGCCCCCCTCGGCAGGCGGCGGGTAGAGCGAGGGGCTGCCGGCCAGCACGGCACGGCGCGCCCTGGCCTCAGCCGGCTCACCCGTCGGCTCGGCGTCCGGGGGCTTGGCGGCGCCGCCGCGCGCCGACGGATAGCCCGCGCCCACGACGCCCTGCTCCCCCGCCTCCTGCTCCCTCCGCTCCTGTTCGCGTTCAGCAGCCGCACGGAAACCGGAGACGCGCGACACCGTGCGCGAGACCCCGCTCCTCAGCCGACCCAGACGTGACATCAGGCTCCTCCGCCCCCTTTTTCACCGCAGTGCGCGGAAAGACGTTACCGCGCGGCGGCGACGGCCGGGCGGCGGGCCGGGGAATGCGCCGCTTCCCCACGGCGCGCCCACCCCGCCCCCACGGCTCCCCCTCCGAAACGGCGAGATCCCCACGCCGGTCGGCGTGGGGATCTCGGGAGCGTGTCGCCGCGGGCGGTGCCGCGGGTCGGCTCGGCGCCAGCTGGTCAGTGCCGGCTGGTCAGTACCAGTTGTTGGCCTGCCAGAACTCCCAGGCACCACAGGGGCTGCCGTAGCGGCTCTCCATGTAGTTGACGCCCCACTGGATCTGGGTGGCGGGGTTGGTCTGCCAGTCGGAACCGGCCGAGGCCATCTTGGAGCCCGGCAGCGCCTGCATCAGACCGTAGGCACCCGAGGAGGGGTTGGTGGCCGTGTGGTCCCAACCACTCTCGTGGTCAACGATGTTGGAGAAGCACTGGAACTGGTCGGCGCCCACGATCTGCCGCGCCAGGGCCTGGATGTCGGACTTGGAGTACGACGACTGGGCGGGGGCGGAGACAGCGGCGCTCGCGGCCTCGGCCTCGGCGGCGGCCTGCTCGGCGGCTTCCCGCTCGGCCTCCTCCTGGGCTTCCCGCTCGGCGGCGGCACGACGCTCCTGGGCGTTCTCCGCGGCGGCGACCCTGGCGGCCTCCTGCGCGGCGCGAACGACCTCGGCCTCGGCGGCGGTGGACTGCGACTCCGCCTGCTGGTTCAGCGACGCGGTGTGCAGCTGGGCGTTCGTGCCAGCGGGTATCTCAGCGAGCAGTGTCGCGTCCGCCGCAGCAACCTCGATGTCTCCGGCGGGGCTCTGCTGATCCCCGGAGGCGACACCGACAGCGGCGCCGACGCTGGTCACCGCGGTGGCCGAAGCCACCGCGAATCCCCGGACCGAAATCCCGGTCACACGGTTTCCTTCCGACATCGCCCACGCGAACGACCACCTGGGCGCAATCGTGCCCCTGACACGGGCCTCCCCCGGACTGTCCGGTCGGAGGCGCTGGCCCGGTCGGGGTCCTTCCCGCCGGAGGCGAGGGGACCCACATGGTGCTTCGGGCGGCATACGGCGCGCGACTGTTCAGTTGTGTAAAACGCTGTCCCTGCGGGGTCCTTGGTGGACTCCACTGCCGTATGCGGGGCCTGACAGACGCACACACTGCCGGAGACGGCTACCGCGAAGCAATTCGGTCCTCTGTGGGAAAGCTCACACGCCTTTGGCCCTTGTCAGCACGGGAATTCCCCCAAACAGCCCACCACCTGCGGCTCCGCATCACGGGAAGATCACGGAGGAGGCCAGAGGGGCCCGTCGCCCGACTCCCCGCCGCCGCCGGCCCGCGGGGAAGGTCCGGCGCACCCGCCACCTTTCGGCGGATGCGCCGGAGTTGCCCTTCGGGAGCGGGAACGGACGGAGAACGGCCGTTATCGGCGACGGCCGTCATCCACGCGCACCGCGCCGCCCGGAGGGGCCACGCGTCAGACCCGACCCTCCTCCAGCATCTCCGTCACCAGCGCGGCGATCGGGGACCTTTCGGAACGGGTCAGCGTCACATGGGCGAAGAGCGGGTGCCCCTTCAGCTTCTCCACGACGGCGACGACGCCGTCGTAGCGGCCCACCCTGAGGTTGTCGCGCTGGGCCACGTCGTGGGTGAGCACCACGCGCGAGTTCTGCCCGATGCGGGAGAGCACGGTCAGCAACACGTTGCGCTCCAGGGACTGGGCCTCGTCCACGATCACGAACGCGTCGTGGAGGGAACGCCCCCGGATGTGGGTCAGCGGCAGCACCTCCAACATGCCGCGCGCGACCACCTCCTCGATGACCTCGCGGGTGGTCACGGCCGAGAGCGTGTCGAAGACCGCCTGGGCCCACGGGTTCATCTTCTCGGCCTCGGTGCCCGGCAGATAGCCGAGGTCCTGGCCGCCAACCGCGTACAGCGGCCGGAAGACCATCACCTTGCTGTGCTGCCGACGCTCCAGGACGGCCTCCAGGCCGGCGCAGAGCGCCAGCGCCGACTTGCCGGTGCCGGCGCGCCCACCGAGCGACACGATGCCCACGTCCGGGTCGAGCAGCAGGTCGAGCGCCACGCGCTGCTCCGCGCTGCGGCCGTGGATGCCGAACGCCTCGCGGTCGCCGCGCACCAGCCGCACCCGGCCGTCCGCCGTGACCCTGCCCAGCGCGCGCCCCTTCTCCGAGGAGATCACCAGGCCGGTGTGGACCGGGAGTCCGGCCGCCACCGGGTCGGCGACCGGATCGGCCACGCTCTCCTGCGCGAACAGCTCGTCCACGGCCTCGCCGCCCAGGGTGACCTCGGCCAGCCCCGTCCAGCCGTCGGCGTCCGTGATGGCGAGCTCGGCGCGGTACTCCTCCGCCGCCAGCCCCACCGAGGATGCCTTGATGCGCAGCGGCAGGTCCTTGGAGACGACCGTGACGTCGTGCCCCTCGGCCTGGAGGTTGCGCGCGACGGCGAGGATGCGCGAGTCGTTGTCCGCGAGACGGCCACGCTCGTTGAGCATGGCGGGCGGCAGGATCGCCGGGTCGGAGTGGTTCAGCTCGACTCTCAGGGTGCCCCCGAGGTCTCCGATGGGGAGGGGGGTGTCGAGCCGGCCGTACCGCACCCGGTAGTCGTCGAGGCGCCGCAGCACCTGACGGGCGAAGTACCCGAGCTCCGGGTGGTGCCGCTTCGCCTCCAACTCGGAGATCACGACAACCGGCAGAACCACCTCGTGTTCATCGAACCGGGTGAGTGCCGCGGGGTCGGCGAGCAGGACGCTGGTGTCGAGGACATACATGCGCCGGTCGTGAGTGCGCTTCTTGCTGATGGCCACGGGTGGACGAACCCCCTCGGAAGAGGTGCGGGAATCGCGGCGCCCTGGGCGCCGGGGTTCTGACGGCCGGCCCTGGCCCGCACGCACGGGCCCGGTGCCGGGCCTGGTCCATGTCCGTGGTGCGCAAACGGGCCTCCCGGCGGACCACGCCCACGCGCGGTCCGCGGTGAATATGCCCGCACACCGCCCATCTCATGCGACCGCACGCTCGGACGCGTGAGCGATTCACCCGCCGTTCGGCGGCACGGCGACGCCCCGTCCCCGGCGCGCCGCCTCCCGTCACGCTCCGCTCAGACGCCGTACCTACGGTGCCTCGCCGCATAGTCGCGCAGCGCCCGGAGGAAGTCGACCTTCCGGAACGCCGGCCAGTACGCCTCGCAGAAGTAGTACTCCGAGTGGGCGCTCTGCCAGAGCATGAACCCGGAGAGCCGCTGCTCCCCGCTGGTCCTGATGACCAGGTCGGGGTCCGGCTGCCCCCGGGTGTAAAGGTGCTCCGAGATGTCCTCGACGCTCAGTCCCTCGGCGACCTCGGACAGCGCCTGACCCTCCGCCGCCCGCTTGGCCAGCAGCGAACGGACCGCGTCGGTGATCTCCTGCCGGCCGCCGTAGCCGACCGCGACGTTGACCAGTATTCCCTCGCGCTCGCCCGCCAGCTCCTCCGCCTCGCGAAGCACCTTCCTGGTGCGCTCCGGCAGGGCCTCGACCGCGCCCACGTGGTTGACCCGCCAGCGGCCGTCCTCCGCCAGGTCGCGCACGGCGCCCTCGACGATGCCGAGCAACACCTCCAGCTCGGCCGGCTCGCGGTTGAGGTTGTCGGTGGAGAGCAGCCACAGGGTGACCACCTCCACGTCGGTCTCCTCGCACCAGCCGAGCAGGTCGCGGATCTTGGCCGCGCCCGCCTCGTGCCCCTGCCGGGTGGTGCTGCCGGCGGCCTTCGCCCAACGACGGTTGCCGTCGAGGATCACGCCGATGTGCTTGGGACCGCCGTCGGTGTCGAGGCGCCCCTCGACGCGTCGGGCGTACAGCCTGACCGCCAGCCGCCTCAGGGTCTTGTGCAGCTTGTTCATCGCCTCTGACTCCAGCCCCTCCGTAGGCCCGCGTGTGCCGGGAACTCTACTGCCGCGCGGGGCGCCCTCCGCACCAACTGGGCCTGGACGAGGGGCATCCGGCCAGTCGGCGCCGCCGCGCCTACCCCTCGAAGGGTCCGGGAGAAGGGCCCGGGAGAGCGGCGGTTCGGAGGCCCGGCAGAGCGGGGTGAAGCGGGAAAGAAAGCGGGCCGGTCCGTGGGGGGGGTTACGGACCGGCCCGAGGGGGGGTTTCCACCGTAACGCATCACACGACGACGTGCCCCGCGGCGGCGGCGGATTTACCCGGCGAGTCCGCCGACGGCCAGGGAGCCCAGCGCGCCCAGCGCCATGAACGGCCCGAACGGGACCGCGGTGCGCCGGCTCGCCCGCCCCGCCACCATCAGGCAGAGCCCGTAGCCGGCGGCCAGCGCGAAGCCCACGAACGTGCCGAAGAACACGTGGTCCCAGCCGTACCAGCCGAGGATCAGCCCTATGGAGGGCGCCAGCTTCACGTCACCGAAACCCATACCCCTCGGATTGATGAGAAAGAGGACGAAGTAGACCGCGGTCAGCACGAGCGCGGCCAGCAGCGCCCTCGGCCAGCTGCCCCCGGCCCCGGGCAGCACGGCGCATATCCCCAGCCCGACGGCCAGCCCGACGACCAGCGGCAGCGTCAGCACGTCGGGCAGCCGCTGCACCGCGAGGTCGACCGTCGCCAGCAGCACCAGCGGCGGCACCGCCAGCAGCCAGACGACCAGCTCGGGGCGGGGCCCGGCGACCGCGGCCACCACCCCGCAGCACCCGGCGGTGACCAGCGCGAGCCGCAGCGGCGAGGGGCCGTGGCGGGGAGCCCCCTCCGCGAGACAGTCCGGGCACCGGCCCCGGCCGACCCAGCCGCGCCAACCCGCGCGGACCGGCCGGCCGTCGGCCGACGGCACGCCCAGCGGATGCCCGGCGGGGCAGGAGTCGCGCCACGACTGCTCGGGCTCGACGGCGAGCCGGTAGCCGGCGCGCACCAGCAGCGGACCGGCCCACGCGCCCAGCGCGAGGGCCACCACGACCAGCGCGGAGAGCACGGGAGATGGGGACGACAGCGACAGCACGCGCCGAGCGTACGGCGTGCCCGTGCCACCCGGCGGGATCACCTGTGGACGGAGACACCGACGAACGGAAAAGACGATGAACAGCTGGGGATAAGCCGGGCGGGAAAGGCCGGACGAGGAAGAAGCGGAGGAGGAAGTGGAAGTGAGGGGAGGCGTCGGAGCGAGCGCCGAGCCGCGTCGGGGCACCCGTCCGCCATGACTCCCAGGCGGGTCGGCCCGCCCAAAGGGGGGAAGGGGCAGACCGACCCGTCAAGTGGGGCAGATCGGAGCGGGGGGGGTGGCTCACGATCCGCCCGGCCAGCTGCCGCCGGGGTGGGAGAGGCGGCGCTGGCGCACAAGGTGTCAGCGACTGCCAACACGTAAGAACCATACCGCACGGCCTCGGAACCAGCCCCACGGGAACAGTGTCGGAGCGCAGTGGGGACACGGGGTGAAACGGTTTAGTGCACTGCCCGTCGGACGTTCACCGGATCACCCGCCACGCGTTCACAGGACCACCCCTCGCGCGGCGAGTTCCAGCCACGGCGATGGCGGGGAAGGGCCGCACGGCGCGAACCCCGGCGCGAGCCCGGTACAAGCCCCGGCGCGAGCCCGGCACAAGCCCCGCGCGAGCCCGGCCGGGGTTCCG
This sequence comes from Streptomyces sedi, assembly GCF_006335015.1. GTDB lineage: Bacteria > Actinomycetota > Actinomycetes > Streptomycetales > Streptomycetaceae > Streptomyces > Streptomyces sedi. Next base: position 105,702 of record NZ_VDGT01000003.1, on the reverse strand, counting down.
TTCAGTCCGCGGAGGCGGTGCCGAGGCGGCGCAGCGCGCGGCCGTAGCGTCGGGCGACCACGCGGCGCGCCACGCGGCCCAGCGGGCCCGCGGCCCGCATGTACCAGGCGGCCGGCCGGCTGATCGCCGTGACCGTGAACGTGACCAACCCCTCGGAGTCGCGCTCCAGCACGAACGCCTCCTCACCCGACTCGGGGTGGCCGGCCAGCGTGCCGTAGGCGAACCCGACCCGGTCCCGTTCCGCCACGCACCACACCACCCGGCAGGGGGCGCGCAGAGCCAGGCGGCGGAAGCCCACGACGATCGTCGCCTCGACCCCGGGGGCCGCGCGCGGGGTGTCGCGGGCGACGGGCACCCAGGCCGCGCGGTGCATCCGCCAGTCGAACAGGGCCTCCCCGGCCGCCGCCCACACCTCCGGCCCCGAGCCCAGCGGCACGCGGGAGCGCAGCCGGTGCCAACCGGCCGGAACCCGAACCCGCCCCTCGTCGGCGTCGCGGGTGATCCCGACCTCGTGGTAACTGAACGGCGCGCGGGACGGTTCCTCGGACAAGTGGACTCGTCACCCCTCGTTGCCGGTTGAGGACAGTCACCTCCTACCATGCACGGTACCGTCGTCGGTTTCAGGGGGCCCTCCATGGCAGCGCAGCACGAACCGTCGCAGTTCTCCCCTCTGGGGCCCTCCGACCCCCGCCAGGTCGCCGGCTACCGGCTGGTGGCCAGGCTCGGTTCGGGCGGGATGGGGAGCGTGTACCTCTCGTTCACCCCCGGCGGGCAACCGGTCGCGGTGAAGGTGGTGCGCGGCGAGTTCGCCGACGACCAGGCGTTCCGGCGGCGGTTCGAGCACGAGGTGCGGGCCGCCCGGCGGGTGCAGGGCGTCTACACCGTTCCCGTGTTGGACAGCAACACCGAGGGCGCGGCGCCCTGGCTGGCCACCGCGTTCGTTCCCGGGCTCTCGCTGCACGAGGTGATCGGGCAGCACGGGCCGCTGCCCGCGCAGACGGTGCTGCTGCTGGTCGGCGGCGTCGCGGAGGCGCTCCAGTCGATCCACGCGGCCGGGATCGTGCACCGCGACCTGAAGCCGGGGAACGTGCTGCTGAGCGGCGACGGCCCGAAGGTGATCGACTTCGGCATCGCCAGGGCGGCCGACGTGTCCGCGTTGACCGGCACGGACGTGCGGGTGGGCACACCCGCGTTCATGGCGCCCGAGCAGATCACCGGGACCTCGCTCACGCCGGCGGCGGACGTCTTCGCGCTCGGCATCGTCGCTTTCCACGCGGCCACCGGCGCCCACCCGTTCGGCGAGGGCGCGCCGCACGCCATGATGTACCGGATGGTGCAGGAGGAGCCCGAACTGGGCTCCGCGCCCGAGGCGTTGCGCGGGCTGATCGGCGCCTGCCTGGCCAAGGACCCGGCGGCGCGGCCGACTCCGGCGCGGATCATCGAGGGGTGCCGGGCGCTGTCGCCCGGCCAGACGCTGCAGCGCGGCGAGAGCTGGCTGCCCCCCTCGGTGGCGGCTGCGGTCGCCGTACGGCGCAACGCGTCGCTGCCGGCGCCGCAGGCGCCGGGGGACGCGGGGGGCGCGCCCGCGACGCCCCCGCCGGGGCGGCCGACGCCGCCACCTCCGTCGGGCCCGCCGGCCGCGCCGCCGGCCACCCCGCCGCTGGTGACCAACGAGCCGGGCCCGAACGGCGGTTCGGACGCGACCGCGCCACAGCAGGCGGCGCGGGGACGGCGCACCATCGTCCTGCTGGCGGCGACGGCCCTGGTGGCGGCCCTCGCGGGCGCCGGCCTCGCCATCAAGTTCGCCGGCACGGAGGCCGCGTCGACCAACCCGGAGGCGAGCGAGGGTGCGACCGACGGCGCGTCGAACGGCGACGGTGGCGAAGGCGCGGCCGACACGGGGAACCCCTCGGGCGACGCGCCGGAGCAGGACGGCGACGACGGAGAGGGCGCGGCCGACGACACCGGCCCCGACGCGGGCACGGGGGCGGAGCCCGACCCGGACTCGGAGTACACGCTGGTGGAGAGCGGGGTCAAACTGGACATCGTGGCGCCGGTCTTCACCCGGGACACCACCAGCAACTCGGACGGCCGTTGCATCGGTGGCAACATCACCGAGGTCGACCTGGATGATCTCAGCGTGGGCAACGGCTTCGGTGCGGTGGGGCTACCCCCGGCGAACGGGCCGGAGTTCGTCTACGTGTACTGCGAGGAGCAGGGGCTGACCGACCAGGGGATCGAGTTTCATCCGCAGAGCTTCGTGGGACAGATCGACGACCCGAACCTCTCACCCGAGGACTGCTTCGAGGCCGCCCACGCGGCGAACCTGCCTCCCCTGATCCCGATCGACGACATCTGGGAGGACCGCACGCTCCGGGAGGGCACCGGGCTCTGCTTCGAGACGCCGGAGGACAACGTGGTGCTGCTCTGGATCGACCGGGTGACGCCGCAGCCCCACAACAAGGAGCTGCGGACCTACCTCACCACGGCCACGCAGTGGAGCCCGAAGTAGCCGTCACCCACCGGTGGGCCAGGAGATCTCGACACGGCGGTTCTGCTGGCGGCCCTCTTCGGTGTCGTTGTCGTAGAGCGGGTAGTCCTCGCTGTAGCCGCGGACGTTGAAGTCGATCGTGTCGGGGTCGGCGATCATCTCCAGCAGCACGAGATGGGTGTTGCTGGCGCGGTTCTCGGACAGAGCGACGCCGTTCTCGTAGGAGCCGAGGTCGTCGGTGAACCCGAAGATGTTCACCGTCGACGGCTGGTACTCCTCGATGGCCGCGGCGACCTCGGTCAGCGCCTCCCGCGACTCCTCGGTGATCTCGTCGCTGTCGCGGCCGAAGACGACATCGGTCTGAAGCGTGAACTTGTGCTGCCCGCTGGTGCGTTCCTCGCGCTGCTCGCCACCGCCGTTGGGCTCCTGGCCCTGCTCCTCCTCCTCGGGTGGGGTGGTCGGCTCCTCGGGAGGCGCGGTGCCCTCGGGAGTCTCCTCCTGCTCCCCGGAGTCGTCCGACTGCCCTCCCCCGACGTCCTCGATGATGAACTTCACGTCCAGGACACGCGGATCGGCGAGGGTCGCGCCGTCGGTCAGCATCAGTCCTGAAGCCCCCGGGTCGATCTCGGGAGGCGCGGGCGCCTGGTAGCCCGGCGGTTGTTCGACGGCTTCCACATCGTCGTCTGCCACCGCGAGGGGGACGCCGAACGCCCACACGGCGACGGCGGTCGTGGCGACCACGGCGACCTGGCCGTGGCGGCGGTACGCGTGCATCTCTCGGCCTCTCAGGGGCTTCGGGTGTCCGGCGCGGCGCGCCGGATCAGCGGATCTCGACGGTGGCGGGCGGCATCTGCCCGATCTGGAAGTCGACCTCGGTGGTGCTGGGATCGGGCTCGGGGAACTGCGCGAACCAGGTAGCGGTGTCGCCCGCTTCGAGGTGCAGGTCGAAGTTGGTGCAGAGGCAGCGGCCCTCGGTGTCCCGGAGGATCAGGTAACGCTTGCCCTCCTCCCTCGCCGTGATCGCGGCACCCGCCATGGAGAAGTCGTTGCCGGCGAGTTCGCGCTCGGCCCCCGCCCACGCGCGTGAACGCCAGTCGTCACCGCCGCCGTTGTGCAGGGTGCCCTCGATGGTGAGGAAGCCTCCCGACTCGCGCTGAGCGCTCGTGATGGTGAGCGTGATCTGCTCCTCGCCCGTGACCTCTGCGAGCACCTGCGGCTCCTCGCTGGTCTCCTCCTCGTCGCCCCCTGCTCCGTCGTCCTCCGACGGGTCGCCCTCGGGGGCGCTGCTCTCTCCGCTCGGTGCCGACGCCGACTCGTCGTCGTCCCCGCCGCCGCTGCAACTGGCGACGGCGATCACCAGGGCTGCTCCCAGCGCGACAACGATCAGAATGAGGCGCGATTTATTGTCACGGAGATCCATCGGGCGCTATTCCTTTACCTGTCAATAAGAACTGAGATCATTCTTCCAAATGAACGGCGAACATGTCTCTGGCTTCCGGCAGTTCGTCGCCGCCGGGGTCGAAGGACCAGTCACGGTCGTCCTCACAACCGAACTCGATCCGGTCCTCGTCCTCGGAGACGAGTCGGCAGAGTCCGCCGACCACCGCCGTCGCCTCGGCCTCCGCGTACTCGTTCGACGTGGCGGGGATGAGGGAGTCCCCCACGGGCTCAAGCGTCCGTACCCGCACCGTGTACCGGAGTCCCTCCGCGCTCGGCTCACAGGCGATGACCTCCGCACCGTTGCGTTCGGCCAGCCGGGGCGCCGCCCGGGCGCAGGGCGCGCCCGTCAGCGAGCCGCCGCCGTCGATGATGTCCTCCAGGTCCGCGTCCTCGTCGTCGAGGGCGTCCCGGAAGTCGCCGTAGAGCTGGTCCCTCGCCTCTCGGGCGGCGGCCAGGGCAGCCGCGTCGGCGGCGGACTGGCCGCCGCTCCGGGTCACCGCGGCCTGGGCGAAGACGAAAAAGAGAAAAGCCACAGCCAACAGACCGGTGACCAGCCAGAGATACAGAGGGAACAACGCTCCCCTGGAGTCGGAGAGTAACGTCAGCCCAGAATATCGCCGACCGCGTCGGCCACGGCATCCGCGATATCGTTCTGGATGTTCAACGACACCACCGCCACCACCACCGTCGCGATCAGCAGCAGCAGGCCCGCGTACTCGACGAAGCCAGCGCCGCGGTCGCCGGTGTGAGGGCGGAACCGTGCGTGGATGGTGTGTCTGACATACGACAGCAGCCTGCTCATGGCGTCCCTCTCCTCCGGCTGACGCCGGCTCAGCCGGGCCTGGTGCGGCCCCGCCCCTCCAGGTACCACGGTAGCGCGGGGAAGGGGGTGCGGATATCCGGAGCTGGGGGCAACCGCGTTCCGGTGGGCGCCCGTTGACTGCTGGACACACCGTGCCCGACCCCCTCCCGCAGGCGAACCAGTACAGCTTTCGGCACTGACTGTGCCACATCCGGTGCCTGGCGGTCAGCGAGATCGCGGCCCTCACGAGGGCGGCCGGTGACAACGCGCGAGGCACCGGGCATGGAAGGTCGTGCCCACCCCGGTAGCGGGCCAAACCGGGCGGGTCGGTCACAGGTGGGGCACGGCCCCGCCGGGGCAGGTGGGGGCGGGTGGGGCACGGCCCGCCGGGGCGGGCCGTGCCGGGTCAGACGGCCTGCTGGTCGCCGCCGTTGCCGCCCTCGCCGCCGCTGCCCTCCTGGAGGCTGCGTGCCAGCTCGTCCTCGTAGTCGCTGACCGTGGTGATCACGGTGTCGGTCATCTCGGCGAGGCCGGTCAGCTGTTCGCTGATGTCGCTGCGGCCGTCCTTCCAGCCGCTGACGAAGTCGTCCAGCGCGCTGACCACCCGGTCGTCGCCGAAGGAGTCGTTGTACTGGTCGAAGGTGTCGCCGGTCCTGTTCATGTACTCCTTGACGGAGCGCAGCTGTGGCGCGAACTCCTGGAGCTCGGCGAGCGGGATCGCGAGCCTGTCATCACTTCCGGACACGAGGTGCCCCTCCCCTCCCTGGTCCTGAACCCGATCCTTGCGGCTGGTGCGTCACTCCGGGCCCCCAAGCCCCGAGCCGCGCCGCGACGTCCCCTCAGGCGAAGCGGAACGTCGAGGTGATGGCGTCGAACACGTCGAAGAACGAGTCGGCCAGGTCGAGCACCTGGCTGCTCCCCGAGACCAGCGCCACCGCCTGCTGGTCGCCCGGCACCGGGATGAACGTCTGCATCAGCACGGCGCGCGCCGTCCTGCTGTCGTTGGGCACCTTGATGTCCTCGACGCCCTTGGTCCGCGCCACCCGGCCGACGTCCGGGATGTCGATCACCGAGACCTCGCGCCAGGCGTCGCCCGGCTTCTTCGCCTCGCGGTTGCCGAGTTGGCCGATGATCGCCGCCGGGTCGGTGGGCAGGATCTCGCCGGACGAGGTGCGCGCGCCGATCAGGGAGACCGTCACCGTCGCGGTGATCGGCGGGCCGTCCCCGAAGCTCTGCGCCATGCAGCCGCAGTAGACCGAGCCGTTGTCCCAGGCGTGTTTCGCCTGCTTGCGCAGGAAGCCGGCGATGACCTCGCGGTGCTCGGCCATCTCCGGGTTGGCCCGGACCCGTTCGTCGACCATGCGACGGATGCTGTTGTCCCTGGTCTCCGGCCTGAGGTCGAACTCCCACCACGAGTCGGGCACGTTGATCCGAAAGCCCTCCCGTTCGACGGTGACGGCATCGACCCACTTGTCGGTCACGACGTTCGCTCCCCTCGGCACCCCACGCCCACGCGCTCCGGCTGTGCCACCGGCCCCCGGCGCCTGGCGGCCCGCGGCGCGCGGGCCACCAGCAGCCTACCCGTGGCTATTCGCGCAATCCCTCTTCCAACTGCCGGTCCAGGTCGGCGTAGCCGTCGGCCGCGCCGTCCAGGAAGTCGGCCATGCCCTGCAACGCCTCGACGGCCTCGCGCGCGCCGGTGTTGAACTCGTCGTAGGACTGGTCGAACGCGATGGATGAGGCAGAGGTCACATAGCCGTCCCTGACCAGATCCTGAATGTAGGTACGCAGCGTCTGGAGCTTGGCCAGGATCTCGTCCTTGGCCTCCAGAAGATGATCCGCCGCATCGTGCATGTCCTGATATGTGACATCGATGTCGCCGTCGGCCATGAGGCACCCCCTCCCTGACGAGCCTACGCGGTGGCCCGCCGTGATTCCTCTACGAGTTGGTAACAGCGACCCGACCGGCGCGCAACCGCCCCCGGGCCGCCGGTCGTTCAGCGGCCCAGCACCTCGCCGAAGTCCGTGCCGGAGCCGAGGATCATCCCGGTGACGATGATGATCATGGTGGCGGGCACCATGAAGACCAACGTCGCCAACGTGGCCTTCGGTATCGCCCTGGCGGCCCGGCGGCGCGCGTTCTGTGCGTCGGTGCGCCGCATGTCGTGGGCGATCTGCACCAGGGTGTCGGCGATCGGCGCGCCCAGCTCCTCGCCCTGCTGGAGGGCGGTGACGAACTGGTTGACCGGCTCGGAGTCGTTGCGGCGGCGCAGCGCGTCGAACGCCTCGCGGCGCGAGACGCCCATGTCCATCTGACGGAGTGTGATCTGGATCTCGTCCGCCCACGGCCCGCGGTAGCGGGCGGAGACCCGGTCGAGCGCCTGGCGGAAGCTCAGCCCGGCCGAGACGACCACGGCCAGCACGTCGAGGAAGTCGGGGAGCGTGCGGTCGATCACCTCGCGCCGTTCGCGCACGCCCTGCCAGATGGTGGCGTCGGCGGCGAACAGGCCGAAGGCCAGGCCGAAGAGCGCGAAGAGCGGGAAGCCGGCGATCACGAAGAACAGCGCCGTCCAGAGCCCGAAGACGCCGTAGACGGCGCGTCTGGCCGCGTAGCGGTCGACGGTCAGCCCTCCGGGGTGGCCGGCGAGGTCGATCTGGCGGCGCTTGCGGTCCACGGCGGCACGGCCCATCAGCCGCAGCACCAGCGGCGCGAAGCGCATCCCCAGCCGGTCGACGGCCGAGCCGCTCGCGGAGACCCGGGTGGAGCCGATCTCCAGCGCCAGCGCCAGGTCGGCGGGGAGCGGCGTGCCGGAGCGCATCATCCGGACCGCGGCGACGATCCCGAAGACGGCGACGCCCATCACCAGGCCGAGCAGCAGTGCCATCGCACGCCCTCCCTCGACTCGACAGCCACTGCGAACGGGACCCCCGACGGGCCCCTCCCGCACGTCAGTTCGTGCGGGCTCCCGGTCAACGCGGGGTGAGACCGTCCCCGGGGGGCGCTCACACGTCCACCCGACCGAACCGGCGGACCACCACGAAGCCCACCACATAGAGCCCGAGCGAGACCAGCATGGCGATCTGCCCGCCGGGGCTGCCCGTGACGCGGCCCAGCGCGCCCGGGGACATGCTGTTGATCATCAGCAGCGCCCCGAGGCCCAGCAGCGGGATGGTGACGGCCGTGGCGTTGATCTCGGCGAGCATCGTCCTCACCTCGCGCCGGGTCTCCTTGCGCTCCTCCAGCGTGGCGACGAGGTTGCGCAGCGAGGCGACGATGGTGCCGCCCGCCCGGTTGGCCAGCACCAACGTGGTGACCAGCACGGTCAGTTCGCGGGACGGCAGCCGCTCGCCCAGCTCGCCCAGCGCCTCCTCCAGGGAACGGCCGACTGCCAACTGGTTGGCTACGGTGGCGAGTTCGGCGCCGGCCGGGTCCTCCATCTCCTCGGCGGCCATGGAGAGCGCGGTGCGCATCGCCAGGCCGGCCGCCGTGCCGTTGGCGATCAGCCGGGCCAGCTCGGGGAGTTGGCTGATGAAACGCTCGGTGCGTTTGGCGCGTTGCCAGTTCAGGAACGCGTTGGCGCCCCAGAGCGCCACCAGCCCGAAGACCGGGCCGAAGAACGGCGCCAGCACCACGGAGGCGATCACCCAGAGCGCGACGACCGCGCCCAGCACATAGGCGGCGTACTCGCCGACGCTCAGTTCCAGGCCGGTGGCCTGGAGCTTCAGCCGCAGCCTGGCGCCGAGGCCGGTCGCGCGCAGCCGGCGGTCCAGCTGGTCGAAGCGGCGGCGCCGGCCGCCGGTCGGCGGGGCGAGACCGGCCGACTCGGGGGCGGTGTCGGCCAGCCGGCTGAGCAGCTCGCGCTGCCGGGCCCGGCCGGAGCCGTAGAGCCGCAGACCGGCGACGCCGCAGGTCAGCGCGAGCAGCGTGAGGCCGAGGGCGAGCAACGACAGGTCGCTCATGGTCAGTTCGCCTCCCGGACGGGCAGCCAGGCGTCCGCCGTCTGGACGCCGAACGCGGGCGGGATCGACTGCCCCGCCAGATGGAGCCGTCTGGCCACCACCTCCGGCAGCGGATGGTGCCGGAAGTGGCCGTACACCCGGCCGTCCTGCCCCATCGGCTGGGCGGCGAACTCGCCGACGGTGGCGATCCTGAACGGCTCCCTGCCGTGCGAGGCCAGCACCGCGACCTCGGCGATCCGGCGACCGCCGTCCGGGTGCCGCACCAGCTGCACCAGCACGTCGACGGCGCTGTTGATCTGGTCGCGCAACGCCTCGAACGGCACCTGGAGTTCGGACATCGAGGCGAGCGTCTGGAGGCGGAGCAGGGCGTCCTCGGCGCTGTTGGCGTGCACGGTGGCGAGCGAGCCGTCGTGGCCGGTGGACATGGCCTGGAGCATGTCGAGGGTCTCGCCGCCGCGCACCTCGCCGACGATGATCCGGTCGGGGCGCATCCGCAGCGAGTTGCGTACCAGGTCGCGGATGGTGACCTCGCCCTTGCCCTCGATGTTGGGCGGGCGGGACTCCAGCCGGATCACATGGCTCTGCTGGAGCTGGAGTTCGGCCGCGTCCTCGACGGTCACGATCCGCTCGCCCTCGGGGATCAGGCCGCTGAGCGCGTTGAGCAGGGTGGTCTTCCCCGAGCCGGTGCCGCCGGAGACGATCACGTTGAACTTGGCCCGCACCAGGCCGGCCAGCAGCGTCAGCAGATGCTCGTCGAGGGTGCCGAAGCCGATCAGCTCGGGGAGGGTGTAGGCGCGGGGGAAGCGGCGGATGGTGAGGGTGGCGCCGGAGAGGGAGAGCGGCGGGATGATCACGTTGACCCGCTCGCCGGTGGGCAGCCGGGCGTCGACCATCGGGTTGGACTCGTCCACGCGGCGGTTGACGGCCGAGACGATGCGCTCGATCGTCTGCATCAGCTGCTCCTCCGAGGCGAAGCCGATCGGCAGCCGCTCGACCCGGCCGGAGCGCTCCACATAGATCTGGTCGGGGCCGTTGACCATGATCTCGGTGATCGAGGCGTCCTCCAGCAGCGGTTCGAGGATGCCGAGGCCGAGGGCCTCGTCGACGACCCGGCGGATCAGCAGCGCGCGCTGCTGGGTGGAGAGGACCGGGCCCTCGCGGCTGAGGATGTGGCCGAGGACCCGCTCCAGCCGGTCCCTGCGCTCGGTCAGGTCGAGCGAGGACATCTCGGCGAGGTCGATCTCCTCCAGCAGCTTCGCGCGGTAGGTGGCGACCAGCCGACCGTCGCTCAGGCCGCTGGCGGCCGGCTGGTCGGGGGCGTGCACGCGGGAACGCAGGCCCATCGAGCGCTCCTTCACCTTGGTTCGCACCTCCGTCGGGGTGTGTGGCGGGACGGTCCCGGGGTCGTCGGGTCGTTCAGTCGCACGGCATGGTCACCGTCCGGGAGGCCGTGCCCAGGCCGTTGAAGAACGGCAGCACCGTCGGGATCTCGACGCTCGCGGTGACCGTGGCCTCGTCGCCGCAGGGGTCGAGCTCGAACGTCGCGTTCTCGGCCAGCGGGCCGCTGAGCGCGGCCCGTCCGCTGGTCGCGTACTGGTCCTCGATCTCCTCCTGCGCGGCGGTCCTGGCCGCCGCCCTGGCCGCCGAGCCGGCCTGGAGGGCGGCGAACCCGACCAGGCCCAGCTGGAGCGCGGCCAGCGCCACGGTGAGCAGCAGCGGCAGCCAGCCGGCGAACTCGACGGCGGTGACGCCGCGTTCGCGCTCCGGGTCGGCGCGCCGCGCGGCGCCGCTGGGGCGCGGCATCGGCTCAGCCCTCCTCGGCGGCGCCGGCCGTGCCGGTGACCGTCATCGGGAAGTCGAAGGCGCCGGGGAAGAGCACGGGCACCTTCAGCGCGACCCGCGCCGTCCGCACCTCGCCCTCCAGCGGGCAGTCCACGGATATGTCCCAGGCGCCCGGCACATGCGCGCGCGCCGCGCTGGCGCAGGCGCCCTGCGGGTCGCCCCGGGCAGCGGCGCCGGCCCTGGCGCCCTCGTCCGCCGCGTTCCCCGCGAGGGAGAAGGTGTAGCCGATCAGCACGCACTGCCAGATCACCGCCATCATCAGCAGCACCAGCGGAAAGAGCCCGGCGAACTCCACCATGGCCGCGCCCCGGTCGCCGCCCGGCCGGCGGCGGAGCGGCGCCGGGGTCACGATCTCCTCCCCCGGCGGCGGCCCGAGGGCGCGGCGGGGGCCGCGGCCAGGCCCAGCTCGGCGGCGAGCGACCACATCGCGCGGCGCACCTGGCCGCGCGGGTCGAGGTCCTGGACGCGGCCGGCGTCCATCGACTCCCGCAGCTCCTTGAAGCCGGCGGGGATCACGTTCCCCGCGACCTGGGTGCCGGTGATCCTGGCGACGAGCTGCGGCTGGATGTGGCTGGCGCGGGAGTGGCGGTTGATCACCGTCCAGGTGTCCTGGGCCTTGCGGATGCGCAGCCGGTCCCACATCCGGACCATGCGGTTGACCGCGCGGACCGCGATCACGTCGGGGGTGGTGACCAGCAGCGCGACGTCGGCCATCTCGACGGCGGTGGCGTTGGCGCCGTTCATCTGGGAGCCGCAGTCCACGATCACCACGTCGTAGCGGGAGCGGACGGCGGTCAGCAGCTGCCTGGCCGTGGCGTCGGTGACGTCCTCGCCGCGTTCGCCCTCGGCGGGGGCGATCAGCATGGACAGGCCGGTCTCGTGGGTGAAGACGGCCTCGGCCAGCACCTGCGGGGTGATGTCGGCGATCCCTGCCAGGTCGGCGACGGAACGGCGGAACTGCACGTCGAAGTAGGAGCCGACGTCGCCGCAGAGCAGATCGAGGTCGACGAGCACCACGCCGCGTTCGAACTGGCCGGAACGCTGTGCCGCGAGGGCGAGTTGGGTGGCGAGCAGGGTGCCGCCGACGCCGCCCTTGGCGCCGCAGACGGCGACGACGCGGCCCCCGGGGCCCTGCGGGACGCTCTCGCCGGCGCCGAGGTGGCGGCGCATCCCGGCCGCCCACTGGGCGGCGGCGGCCACCCGCCCGGCCAACTCGTCGAAGGAGGCAGGCAGTCCGGCCAGCCCCCGGGCGCCGGCGTCCATGGCGGCGGCGTACAGGTCGGGGCTCGGCGCGGCCGAGACCAGCACCACGCCGACGGCGGGGAAGCGGAGCGCGACCTCGTGGATCAGCTCCAGCGCGGGCAGCGGGCCCACGCCCTCGTGGATCACCACCACCTCGGGCAGCCCGGTGACGGACTCGTTGGCCAGCGCCGCGAGGGTGTCCAGCAGCGTGGTCGAGTCGGGCACCGGGCGCAGCGGCTCGGTGTCGGGCAGCTGGCTGAGCAGCGTTATCAGGGAGCGGGCGGTGTCCGAGTCGCCCACCACGGGCAGAATCCGGGTCGTCAACGGTGCCACCTGCTTCCTTACGGGGACAGCTCGTCGAGACCGGAGTGAGGGCTGCCGACGATGTCACCCATGATGGTGTATGTGCGCTCCTCCGGGGGAATCTCGGTCTCCTCCCCGGGGGCGACCAGCGCCAACCGCACCTGCTCGGCGAACGCCTCGGCGTAGGTGACCCGTTGGGCGTCCGTGTTGTCCAGCGCGAAGGTGATCGGCACGGCCTCCATGGTGGCGCGGTCCTCGTCGTCCACCTCGGTCAGCTCGCCGACCTCGATGACCTCGGCGTTGTTGACCATCAGTCGGACGATCTCGACCTCGTCCTCCTCCTGGCCGTCGCGCTCCCTGACCCGGAACGCGGCGTACATGTTGATGGTGGCGCCGGGGTAGATCTTGCCGGCCACGCCGGTGGAGGCGTCGATCATGACCGCGATCTCCTGCTGGCCCTCGTCGAGTTCGGGCCGGTCGGAGAGCATGTCGGCCTGGAGCAGGGAGCCTTCGCTGAGGGGGCCGGTCGCGACCTTGTCGTCGAGCTGGTCGAGGTCGGTTATCGCGGAGTCGGGGACGTAGCGCTCCGGGATGGAGACCTCGGTGAGCTGGTCGGCCGTGACCTCCTGGTACGGCTCGACGTCCTCGGCCAGCTCGTAGGCGGTGGTCTCCGGCCCGACCTTGGACTCCACGTCGTTGATCACCATGACCACCCCGGCGAAGGCGCCGAGCGCCAGGACCAGGGAGAGCAGGAGCAGAAGCAGGCCGCGCCGCTGACGAGCGTTCATGAAAGGGGTCTACCTTCTCCTGCGACTTCGGCTGCGGGGGGCATGGACGGGCCGCCGGTCAACTGGTCTGGCCGGTCGGGCCGGTGACCAGGGCGGGGCGGTGGCTGGGCGCTATGGCCCTGGGCCGCCGCTCCATGGGCACCAGCGGGGAGGAGCAGAAGGCGCAGCGGTCGCCGATCAGCGTGAGGCCGCACCAGTGGCACGCCTCCTGCCGCATGGAGCTGACCATCTGGTAGAGCAGCGAGACATCGGGGACGGCGGCGGCGAACTCGACGAGCTTGCCCGTGGCCCACCAGGCGGCCGACTCCTCGGGCAGCGGCACCGGGTGGAGCGCCTGGACCTGCCAGCGGCGGGCCAGGGTGGCGGTGACCCAGTCGCTGCCGAGCGAGCCCGTGGCGTAGGTGAGCGAGGTGGAGAACTGCGGCCCCGCGAGGGTGGCGCCGCCCTCGGGGCGCACCAACTGCGGGGTGGGGCCGGCCAGTACGGCGCAGGAACGGCCGGAGGGGCGCGCCGGCTCCTGGCTCGCGGGCAGGGTGACGGGGACCCTGGCGAGCCGGCTGCCGGAGGCCAGCAGGGCGCCGGCGTAGATGTAGTGGGCGAGCAGCCGCGCGGAGGCGCCGAGGACGCCGGGGCTGAAGTCGCAGACGGACAGCTGGCGCAGCTGGCGGATCAGCACCGCGGTGCCCAACGGCGGGAGCGCGCTGGGCAGCAGGGCCATCCGGTCGGTCTCCAGCATGGCCCGGACCGCGTGCAGGCGCTGCACGGTGGGCAGGGGGGTGGTCGTCGGGTAGACGGCTATCAGATAGCCGTGCTGGTCCAGGGCGTGGCCGATCTCGTCGAGCGCGGCGGGGAAGTCCTGCTTGTCCGGCGGGGTGAGGACGTGGGCGCCGGGGGTGTGCTGGTCGGTGGGGGGCAGCACCAGGTCGGCGCTGGTGACCGCGATGGCGATCGACATGTCCACCCCCTTGTGCTGAGGACCCGTCCGCTGTTCGGCTGTGTCCGCCCGTTGGGTCTGTCTGCCCGGTGGGAAGCTTATCGATTCCCACTGACAGGGGAACACCACTGTCCGCGTCCGCGGGAACACGGGGGCCGCGGGACGCTTCCTGTCCAGACCATTGACAGCCCCCGATGGTCTGGACCAATGTGCTGGTCAACGGTGGCCACCGTTTCCCCCCCGTATCCCTGCTTCCGGCGACCGGGTCAACATCCCCCTCATCGCCGGGAGTTCCCCCACATCCGTATGACGGAGGCGAGCGTGGACAGCAACACTTCGCAGGTGACGACGCCAGGACACCGCCGCCGGAGCCGGCTGCCGCTGCGGCTCGGCGCGGCCGTCGGGGCCGGCGCGCTGCTGGCCGCCGGCCTGGTCGGCGCGGCCTCGGCGGTCGGCTCGGACGAGTCCCCGGCGCCGGCGGCCGTGCCCGCCCACACCCTGACCGGCTACTGGCACAACTTCGACAACGGCTCGACGCTGCTCAAACTGGGCGAGGTCTCGCCGGAGTACGACATCATCGCGGTCTCCTTCGCCGCGTCGACGGCCACCGCGGGGCAGCTCGACTTCGAGCTGGACCCGGTCCTGGGCTACGGCTCGGAACAGGAGTTCAAGGACGACATCGCGGCCAAGCAGGCCGAGGGCGTCGCGGTCGTGCTGTCGGTCGGCGGCGCGGAGGACCATGTCACCGTCAACGACGACGCCTCGGCCAGCGCCTTCTCGGAGTCCGCGCTCGGGCTGATCGAGGAGTACGGCTTCGACGGCATCGATATCGACCTCGAACACGGCATCGACGCGCAGTACATGTCGCAGGCGATGGAGGCGGTCCACGCCGGCGTCGGGGACGACCTGGTGTACACCATGGCCCCGCAGACGCTGGACATGCAGAGCACCGACACCGAGTACTTCCAACTCGCGCTGAACACCAAGGACTTCCTGACGGCGGTCCACACGCAGTTCTACAACAGCGGTTCCATGCTGGGCTGCGACGGCCAGGTGTACTCGGCGGGCACGGTGGACTTCCTCACCGCGCTGGCCTGTGTCCAGCTGGAGGGCGGCCTCGACGCCTCCCAGGTCGGCCTCGGCGTGCCGGCCACCCCGGACGCCGCGGGCTCCGGCTATGTGGAGCCCGGCGTGGTCAACGACGCGCTGGACTGCCTGACCCAGGGCACCAACTGCGGCTCGTTCACGCCCGAGCAGACCTACCCGGAGCTGCGTGGCGCGATGACCTGGTCCGTCAACTGGGACGCGAACGCCGGCAACTCCTGGTCGGACACCGTGGGCCCGCACGTCCACGCCCTGCCGTGACCCCCTGAGAGACCACCACTTCGCCGGCCCCGCGGCTCCCCGTCCCACGGGGGCAGCGGGGCCGGCGCGGTGTCGCACACCGGTGGGGCGCGGGCCGGCGCCGGCTCAGAAGAACGTGCGCAGCAGCTCGACCACCGCGCCCCGCCCGTCGACCACGGGGATCAGCGGCCACCGGTCGAAGATGGTGCACGGGTGCGACATGCCGAGCGCCACCCACTCCCCGACGGCCGGCGCCTCGACGCCCTCCCTGGCCTGGAGGAAGGCGTGCTGGTCGGAGAGCTTCACCACCGTCAGCCCCGCCCCTTCCCCGACGGTGCCGTCGGGCGAGCGGACCCCGACCACCTCGGGCAGGCCCAGGTCGTGGGCGATGTCCCGCTTGCCCCCGTTGAGCAGCGCCAGGCCGGCCTCGGGGCGCGAGACCACCTGCGCCCACAGCAGGAACGCCGGGCGCAGCGAACCCTCCTCGGGGATCCGGCGGAACGGCGTGACCTCCCGGTAGCGCCCGTGGTCGTGGCTGACATAGGCGCCGGCCCGCAGCATCCGCACCGTGGGGCGGGAGAGCGCGGGCAGCTCGGCGAACGACGCGGCCAGCACGTCGAACCAGGCGCTGCCGCCGGCGCTGACGATGATCTCCGCGCTCCGCTCGAAGCGGCCCTCGGTGTCGAACCGGGCGGCCAGCGCGCCCAGCCCGTCCAGCCAGGCGCGCACCGAGGCGGCGTCGGCGTCCGGCACCTCGCCCTCGTAGCCGGCGACGCCGACCAGCCGCAGCGTCTCCACCCCGGCGACGGCGTCCGCGACGGCGGCGGCGCCCTCGGCGTCCCGCACCCCGCTACGTCCGCCGGGCACGCCCCACTCGACGACCACCTCGACCGGCCGGATCGCGCCCGCCTCGCGCAGCGCCGCGTCCATCAGCGCGACCCCGGCCGGGGAGTCGACATAGACCACGCAGCGGAACGCGGGGTCCGCGTCCTGCTCGCCGGCCAGCCAGCGCAGCGCCGCCGCGTCGACCAGCTCGTTGGCCAGGAAGATCCGGCCCACCCCGAACTCCCTGGCCACCCGCGCCTGGTGCGGGACGGCGACCGTGATGCCCCAGGCGCCCAGCGCGAGTTGGCGGTGGAAGAGCGCGGGGGCCATCGAGGTCTTGCCGTGCGGCGCGAGCGCCAGGCCGTGCCGGTCGGCGAACGCGGCCAGGGTGCGCAGGTTGTGGTCGAGCGCGTCGGCGGAGGCCGTCAGCAGCGGGGTGGTGAAGCCGCCGGTGGCGAAGTCCCGGCGCTGCGCGGCCAACTCGCCGACGGTGGACCCGGCGGCGTCCGGCGGCAGCCCCTTGAACCGGCTGTCCACGATCTCCTGGCTGAGCTGGTCGAACGGACCGGCCATGGGGCGACTCCGGGGGTCAGGGGGCGGGTCGCCCCGACCCTATGCGCGCCGGCGCCGCACCGTCACCCTCCCGGAACGGCGCGGCCTCGGGCAGCGCCGCCACCGCCAACGGCACCGCCCGCGCCACCGCCAGGTCCCGCGCCGCGTAGGAGCCGTTCCCCGCGGCCGTGCTCACCCGGACCGTGGCCAGCCCGAGGCGCCGCTGCAACGGGGACTGCCGCACGCACACCCCGCTGACCGCCTTGCGCCGCAGTGCCGAGGTCTCCCGGTTCATCGCCCCGGAGCGCAGCACCAGCCAGGGACCGGAGACGGCGTGCCCCAGCGAGCGGTACCCGGCCCAGGCCAGCCCCAGCGTCACCGGCGCCGCCACCGCGAGGCCGACCAGCCAGGCCCGCCCGCCCAGCGGCGCCAGCGCCAGGCCGCAGCCTCCCGTCGCCCACAGCGCCCACGCCAGGCGCCGCCGCAGCGCCGCCGCCGGGTGCCGCACCAGCGGCGCGGTCAGCGGCTCGTCGCCCAGCACCGCGGCGGCCACCCGGCGCGCCACCCGCCGCGGGCCGCGCGGAAGGATGGTCACGCCCTCGCTCCACCAGAAGGCGCCCGTGGTGATCAGGCTGGTGTCCGTGGTGCCCAACCAGCGCCACAGCAGCGGCTCGGAGAGCGATATCCCCCGCGTCCTGGACTCGTCGCGCGCCACCTCCCTGGTGCGGAAGAGCCCGCGGCGGGTCACCAGCACGCTGCCGCCCTCCTCCCCCGGCTCCCGGGTCAGCCGGAAGAACGCCTGCGCGGTGAGGAACTGGAT
Organism: Streptomyces sedi; assembly: GCF_006335015.1. GTDB lineage: Bacteria > Actinomycetota > Actinomycetes > Streptomycetales > Streptomycetaceae > Streptomyces > Streptomyces sedi. The sequence goes on along the minus strand of NZ_VDGT01000003.1, from coordinate 88,359 downwards.
GCTCATCCCCACCGCGCCCAGCAGCGCCATGGCGACGACGCCCCCGACGAGCGCCGCCGCCGTGGCCTCCAGCCCCAGCGCGTCCCGCAGCGCCCCGAACCACCCGACCAGGTCGAACCCGAAGACGCCCAGCGTGAAGTGCGCGCCCCAGAGCAGGCCGGCGGCCATCACCATCGCCCAGATGCCGAAGGCGTTGTGCACCACCCAGCGCCAGTCGAACGCGGCCAGGGCCGGCGGCTCCTCGGCCGCCCGCTCGCGCGGGGCGCCGGTCAGCTCCTGGCGCAGCTCCTCGGCCGAGTCCCTGGAGAGGGCGTCCAGGGTGAGCGCGGCCTCCAGCGCCGTCGTCGTCTGCCCCGCGCCGATGGTGACCCGGCGCACCCCGGCCACCCGGTGGAGCAGCCGGGCGTCCGCGTCCACCGTGCGGATCAGCTCCCTGGCCACCGCGCGGTGGCTGCGCACCAGCAGACCCGTGCGGCGCTCCAGATGGGTCTCCGTCACCCGGTACCGCGTGGTCACCCACCGCACCGCGTCGGTGAGCGCCCCCCACACGCCCCAGCCGGCCAGGGCCAGCAGCGGCATCACCGTCATCCCCTGGGTCTGGTCGAAGACGAACAGCGCCACGGCCCCCGGCAGCATGGACAGCACCACGCGCAGCGCGTCCGCCCAGATCAGCCTCGGGTCCAGCCGCCGCCACGGCACCTCGGCCGTCGAGGGCCCGTCCGCGGGGGCGTCGACGACGAGCCGCGGCGCCCCGGCCGCGCTCATGTCGCGTCCCCCGGGGTGCGCCGGGTGATCTCGGCGAGCCGGTCGGCCGCCTCGCTCGCCACGCCGGGGTCGAGCCCGCGGATGGAGATGGCACCGCTGGAGGAGGCCGTGGTGACCACCAACGTGGACAGCCCGAGCAGCTGCTCCACCGGGCCCCGCACCGTGTCCACCGTCTGTATCCGGGAGAGCGGCGCGATCCGCCACTGCCGGACGATCCACCCCTCGGCGGCGAAGACCGCCTCCTCCGTGCTCTCCCAGCGGTGCACCCGGTACCGCCACAGCGGCATCACCACCGCGTGCAGCGGCACCAGGACGGACGCCGCGACCAACAGCGGCCCTGTCCACGGCCGGGAGGCCGACCAGAACGCGTACGCCACCGCGAGAACGCCGACCAGCGGCAGCGAGAACGCGAGCCCCCGCGCCGCCCACAGCGCCATCGCCCGCCGCTCCACACGGTGGCGCGGCGGGCGGAGCGCCACACCACCCACGCCGCCGGAAGGCGGAACCCCCAGATCCATCATGAGACACACTGTCCCACACTCAGACGCGGAGTGCCACCCCGATACGCGTTATCCCGTCATCGCACGCGCCTACCATGGGCGCATGGCAGCGACGGCTCCCTCCGCCCCGGGCCCCACCGGCACCCCGGGCCCCACCGGCACCCTCCAGCGCACCCGCCGCGCGATCCTCGACGCCGCGATCGAGGTCTACTCCCAGGACGGCTCGGCCTCCCTCGGCGAGATCGCCAGAGCCGCCCAGGTGGGCCGGAGCACGCTGCACCGCTACTTCGCCGACCGCGCGGCGCTGATACACGCCCTGCTGGAGGACTGCGCGGTGGCCACCCGGCACGCGGTGGAGGAGGCCGGGCTGGAGGACGGCCCGGTCGCCGACGCGTTCCGCCGGCTGGTGCGGGCGATGTTCGACCTCGGCTACCGGGTGAACTTCCTCTTCTCCGAGGACACCGTCTCCCCCGACGAGTGGACCGAGTCGGGCTGGGACGCCGCCCATGTCCCGATGGCGCTGCTCTTCCAACGCGGCCAGGACGAGGGCTACTTCGACGAGGAGGTCGAGGTCGAGTGGTTCGTCCGCTCGCTGTGGTACCTGATCTCCGCCGGCTGGGAGGCCATGGACGAGGACGGGCTGCCGCGCCACGTGGCGCTGGAGCGGGTCACCAGGACGCTGGAGGGCGGCCTGCGCCCGCGCCGGGACTGACGCGCGAGGCGGCGCGGGCGCGCGCCCGCCGGCCGGGACCCGGGTGGGCGAAAACACAGCGCGCCCCGCGTTACACGGTCGTAAGGTAACGAGCATGATGCAGGTGATCCAGTCCAGCAAGCTCGCCAATGTCTGCTACGAGATCCGGGGTCCGGTTCTTGAGGAGGCAATGCGGCTGGAGGCAGCGGGCCACCGCATCCTGAAGCTCAACACGGGCAACCCCGCCATCTTCGGCTTCGACTGCCCGCCGGAGATCCTGGAGGACGTCCTGCGGAACGTGGGCGAGGCCCACGGCTACGGCGACGCCAAGGGGCTGCTCTCCGCCCGCCGCGCGGTGATGCAGCACTACCAGACCAAGGGGATCCAGCTCTCCGTCGAGGACGTCTACCTGGGCAACGGCGTCTCCGAGCTGATCCAGATGTCGATGCAGGCCCTGCTGGACGACGGCGACGAGGTCCTCGTCCCGGCCCCGGACTACCCGCTGTGGACCGCCTCGGTCTCGCTGGCCGGCGGGACGGCCGTGCACTACCGCTGCGACGAGCAGTCCGACTGGATGCCGGACATCGCCGACATCGAGCGGAAGATCACCGACCGCACCCGGGCGCTGGTCATCATCAACCCCAACAACCCCACCGGCGCGGTCTACGACGACGAGATGCTGCGCCAGCTCACCGAGCTGGCCAGGCGCCACCGGCTGGTGCTCTGCTCGGACGAGATCTACGACCGCATCCTCTACGACGGCGCCACCCACTCCTCCACCGCCGAGATCGCCCCCGACCTGCTGACGCTCACGTTCAACGGGCTGTCCAAGAACTACCGGGTGGCCGGGTTCCGCTGCGGCTGGCTCGCGGTCTGCGGTCCGAAGGACCACGCCACCAGCTACATAGAGGGTCTGACGATCCTGGCCAACATGCGGCTGTGCGCCAACATGCCGGCCCAACACGCCGTCGCCGCCGCGCTCTTCGGGCGGCAGTCGATCGAGCAGCTGGTGCTGCCGGGCGGCCGGATCAAGGAGCAGCGGGACGTCGCCTACGAGCGGCTGACCGCCATCCCCGGCGTCACCTGCGTCAAGCCGAGGGGCGCGCTCTACGCCTTCCCCCGGCTCGACCCCAAGGTGTACAAGATCAAGGACGACCGGCAGATGGTGTTCGACCTGCTGCGCGCGGAGAAGATCATGATCGTGCACGGCACCGGCTTCAACTGGCCGGAGCCGGACCACTTCCGGATCGTGACGCTGCCCCCCGCCGACGAGTTGGCCGACGCCGTCGACCGCATCGGCGAGTTCCTGGACGGCTACGCCCAGTTCTGATCAGACGAGATCGGACCGGGCCGGCGAGATCGAGAAGCGGACGGGTCAACGGGTGAACGGCGCCCACGCCGAGGGGCGCCGTTCACCCGTCCGTTCACCCGCCGGTCAGCCGGCCGCCCGGCGCAGCCGCTCGACCAGCGCCCGGTGCTCCTCCCACAGCCCCTCCGGGGCGTGCTCCCCGTAGGTCTCCAGGTGGCCGGGGATCAACTCGGCCTCGGCGCGCCACTCGTCGAGGTCCACCTCCAGCAGCGTCGCCCGCTGCTCGTCGGTGAGTTCGAGCCCCTCGACGTCCAGCTCACCGGGCGCGGGCAGCCGCCCGACCGGGGTCTCGACGCCCTCGGCGCGCCCCTCCAGCCGGTCGACGACCCACTTCAGGACCCGGATGTTCTCGCCGAACCCGGGCCAGACGAAGCGGCCCTCGTCGTCCTTGCGGAACCAGTTGACGTAAAAGATCCGCGGCAGCTTCGACTCGTCCCCGACACGCTCCCCCATGGACAGCCAGTGCGCGAAGTAGTCCCCCATGTGGTAGCCGCAGAACGGCAGCATGGCGAACGGGTCCCGGCGCAGCTCGCCCACCGTGCCCTCGGCCGCCGCGGTCTTCTCCGAGGCGACGTTGGCGCCCAGGAAGACGCCGTGCCGCCACGAGAGCGACTCGGTGACCAGCGGCACCGTGGAGGCCCTGCGCCCGCCGAAGAGGATCGCCGAGATCGGGACCCCGGCCGGGTCCTCCCACTCCGGCGCGATGGTCGGGCACTGCGCCGCCGGCACCGTGAACCGCGCGTTGGGGTGCGCGGCCGGGCGGTCGGCGTCCGGGGTCCACGGCTGGCCGCGCCAGTCGGTGGCGCGGGCCGGCGGCTCCTCCGTCATGCCCTCCCACCAGACGTCGCCGTCCTCGGTGAGCGCGACGTTGGTGAAGACCGCGTTGCCCCACAGGGTGCGCATGGCGTTGGCGTTGGTGTCCTCGCCGGTGCCGGGGGCCACCCCGAAGAAGCCGGCCTCCGGGTTGATCGCGCGCAGCCGCCCCTCGTCGTCGAACCGCATCCACGCGATGTCGTCGCCGACGGTCTCCACGCGCCAGCCGGGCAGCGAGGGGCGCAGCATGGCGAGGTTGGTCTTGCCGCAGGCCGAGGGGAACGCGGCGGCCACGTAGCGGGGTTGGCCGCCGTCCGGCGGGGTCAGCTTGAGGATCAGCATGTGCTCGGCGAGCCAGCCCTCGTCCCTGGCCATCACGGAGGCGATCCGCAGCGCGTAGCACTTCTTGCCGAGCAGGGCGTTGCCGCCGTAGCCCGAGCCGAACGACCAGATCTCGCGGCTCTCGGGGAAGTGCGAGATGTACTTGGTCGTGTTGCACGGCCAGGGCACGTCCGCCGCGCCCTCGGCCAGCGGCGCGCCCACGGAGTGCACGGCGCGGACGAAGTCGCCGTCCTCGCCCAGCTGTTCCAGGACCGGGGTGCCCATCCTGGTCATGGTGCGCATCGCGGTGACGACGTAGGCGGAGTCGGTGATCTCCACGCCCAGCGCGGAGAGCGGCGAGCCCAACGGGCCCATGCAGAACGGGACCACGTACATCGTCCGACCGCGCATCGCGCCCCGGAAGAGGCCCGCCTCGCCGGAGAAGATCTCCCGCATCCTGGCCGGGTCCATCCAGTGGTTGGTGGGACCGGCGTCCTCCTCGCGCTCGGAGCAGATGAAGGTGCGGTCCTCGACGCGGGCGACGTCCGTCGGGTCGGAGGCGGCGTAGTACGAGTTCGGGCGGCGGTCGGAGTCGAGCCGGCGGAAGGTGCCCCGCTCGACCAGCTCGGCGCACAGGCGGTCGTACTCCTCCTGGGAGCCGTCGCACCACACGACCTGGTCGGGTTGGGTCAACTCGGCGATCTCGGCCACCCACGCCAGCAGTTCGGCGTGCCGGGTGGGGGCCTGGGCGGCGACGGGAGCTGAGGTCAGCATCGCGTTCGCTCCTGAGGGTTGAGGTTTTGAGGGTTGTCGGGACACCGGGACGGCGAACGTCGCACCGTTGCCACCCGGGCCGGCCGCTCATCCGAAGGGAAGAGCCGCTCATCTGATACTGACCCTATCTCTCGTCTGTGTCCAGGGCAGCTCATATGAGCAGCACCAAGGGAGAGCAAAACCACCTTGACGAACGACGCACTTCTGGGAGTCACTATCATTTGGCAACGACCCCACGAAGAGCCGACCGAAGCCGCCCCGCGCGCAGCGCACGCACCGGACCCACGAACGCCCCGCACGAGAGACAGCACGGATGACGAGCCCCACCCCACAGGCGCCGAGCCGCTGGTGGGCGCTGTCCGTGCTCGGGCTGATCTCGCTCACGCTGGGCTTCGACATGACCATCCTCAACATCGCCCTGCCCACCCTCTCCGCCGACCTGCGCATCGGCACCGACGAGCAGCAGTGGGTGGTCAACTCCTATCTGGTGCTGAGCGCCGCCGCCGTGCTCCCCGGCGGGCTGCTCGGCGACCGCTACGGGCGCCGCCGCACGCTGCTGACCGGGCTCGCCATGGTGCTGCTCGGCTCCACGCTCGGCGCCTCGGCCGGCGGCACCGCCCAACTCGTCGCCGCCCGCGCCCTGATGGGGATAGGCACCGGACTGATCGTCCCGCTCACCCTGGCCCTGGTGCCGACGCTCTTCCCCGTCGCCGAACGCGCCAAGGCCGTCGCCGCGATGGCCACCGCCTTCGCCGCCGGACTCCCGCTGGGGCCGCTGATCGGCGGCTGGCTGCTGAACGAGTTCCACTGGGGCGTCCTCTTCCTGGTCAACCTGCCCGTGCTGGGCCTGGCAGGACTCGCCTGCCGGCTGCTGCTCCCGGAGTCCTCCGACCCCGGGGCGCCCCGCGTCGACCCGCTGAGCACGGTGCTGATCGCCGCCGGCGTCGGCTCGCTCTTCTTCGCGGTGATCGAGGGCGCCGCGCGCGGCTGGGACAAGCCGCTGGTGCTGCTGGCGGTGGGGGCACCGTTGCCGCTGCTGGCGCTGGCGCTGCTGCGGGAGAGCCGGCGGGAGCGCCCGATGGTCGACCTGGCGCTGCTGCGCGACCCCGCGTTCGGCTGGCCCACCTTCTTCGGCGCGCTGGCCAGCCTGATCCTCGCCGGCCTGCTGTTCTTCCTGCCGCAGTACCTCCAGGCCGTGCGCGGCCACGACTCCTTCGCGACCGGCGTCCGGCTGCTGCCGCTGCTCGCCGGGCTGTTGGCGACGGTGCGCGGCTGCGGGCCGCTGGTGCGGCAGTTCGGCACCGGGGGCGTCGTCGCCGGCGGGATGGTGCTGCTCTCGTTCTCCGGGTTCCTCGGCAGCTCGATGCTGGCCGACGCGGGCGACGGGCAGCTGGCGATCTGGCTCGCCATCACCGGCCTCGGACTCGGACTGGCCCTGGTGCCGGCCGTGGACGCGGCGATGAACGCGCTGCCGCCCGACCGGTTCGGCGGCGGCTCCGGGCTGCTGAGCACGATGCGGCTGCTGGGCTCGGCGATCGGCGTCGCGCTGCTCGGCAGCCTGCTGGCGCACAGCTACCGCGAGAACCTGGACGTCGACGGGCTGCCGGCCGAGGCCGCCGAGGACATCGGCAGGTCCGTGGTGGCCGCGCACGAGTGGGCCGCGTTCCTCGGCCGCCCCGAGCTGGCCGAGGCCGCCGACGCCGCGTTCACCCGGGCGACCAGCGTCGCCCTCTTCGTCTGCGGCTATCTGGCGCTGCTCTCCGGCCTGTTGGCCGGCTGGCTCCTCAACCGCGCCGGCGAGACCGCCGCGCTGCTCTCCCAGACCGAACCGGACACCGGGGGGTGACCACGCCATGAGAAACGCGTGCTCCATGACGCCGCAGGGCCTGCGGGAACGCAAGAAGCTCCGCACCCGCCGGGAGATCAGGGACGCCGCCTACCGGCTCTTCGCCGAGCAGGGCTTCGAGGCCACGCGCGTCGACCGGATCGCCGCCGAGGCCAACGTCTCGACCAGCACCTTCTTCCGCTACTTCCCCACCAAGGAGGACCTCGTCCTCAGCGAGGACACCCCGGCCCGCCCGCTGAGCGTGGAGCTGGCCGCCAGGCCCGTCGACGAACCGGTGCTGACGGCGGTGCGCCACGCCATCCACGCCTGCGTGACCGTCGCGGAGGGCGAACCGGGCGCGCTCGAACGGGCCAGGCACCGCATGGAGTTGATCGCCTCCGTGCCCTCCGTGCGGGACCGGCTGCACGAGACGATGGCGCGGCCGGGCGACGACCTGGCCGAGTCGCTGGCGGCGCGCATCGGGCGGCCCGTGGACTCGCTGGAGACCAGGGTCCTGCTCGGCGCCGTACTCGGCGCGTTCCGCGAGGCGCTGCTGCACTGGGCCGGCGTCGAACCGGAGGCCGACGCCCGCGCCCTCGCCGACCGCACCATCGACACCCTGGCGCGCCACCTGTCGGCCTGAGCGCCGCCCGCGCCCGGCGCCCGCTCACGCCAGCCGCGCGGCCAGGTCCTCCGGGCTCGTGGTCGGCTCCAGACAGACGAACCCCCGGCACACGTACGCCGCCGGCCGGCCGTCCCGCAGCGGCCGGTCCACCAGCAGCGGCGGGGCGTCCGCCGCGCCCGGCTCCCCCACGGCGACCACCGCGCCCGGCGCCGTGCCGCGCAGCGCGGCCCGGTGCAGCGCCGCCGTGGCCGGGTCGCCGGCCGGGCCGACCACGGCCACCTCGCGCGGCCCGTCGACGGCGGCCTCGGCGACGGCCAGCCCCCAGCCGGCGAACCGCGGCGCGCCCGTCGCCAGCCGGGTGACGACGCCCAACGCCCGTTCCGCGGCGGCCCGGTGGCGGCCCTCGCCGGTGTAGGCGGCGTAGGCGAGCAACGCGCCGGTCGCCGCCGTCCAGCCCGAGGGCGTCGCGCCGTCGGTCGGGTCCTGCGGGCGGCGGATCAGACGCTCCCCGTCGTCGGGGGTGTCCCAGAACGCGCCGTCCTCGTCGGTGAACCGGCTCAGCACGATCTCCAGCAGCGCCCCCGCCTCGGTCAGCCACACCGTCCCGCCGGTCACCGCGTAGAGCGCGAGCAGCCCCTCGGCCAGGTCGCCGTAGTCCTCCAGCACCCCGGCGCTCGGCCCGGCGACGCCGTGCCGCGAGGTGCGCGCCAGCCGCCCGGTCGCCGCGTCCCGGTGCACGTCCAGCAGCAGCCGGGCCGCGCGCTCGGCGGCGGCCACCAGGTCGGGGCGGTCCAGCAGGCCGCCGACCTCGGCCAACGCGGCGATCGCCAGCCCGTTCCACGCGGTGACCACCTTGTCGTCCCGCTCCGGCGCGGGCCGCGCGCGGCGGGCCGCGAGCAGCCTCGCCCGCACCTCGTCCGCCGGCGGCTCGCCCGGCAGCCTCAGCACCGAGGTACCGGCCTCGAAGGTGCCCTCGTCCGTCACCCCGTACCGCCGGGCCGCCTCGGCCCCCGCCTCGGCGCCGAGCACCTCGGCGAGCCGCGTCGGCGTCCACACGTAGTACGCGCCCTCGGCGTGCTCGCCCTCGGGCGTCTCGCTGTCCGCGTCCAGCGCGGAGGCGAACCCGCCCTCGGGCGTGCCCAGTTCACCCACCAGGAAGTCCGCGGTCTCCTCGGCGACCCGCCGCGCCAGCGCCGACCCCGTGGCCCGCCACAGATGCGCGTACACCCGGGCCAGCAGCGCGTTGTCGTAGAGCATCTTCTCGAAGTGCGGCACCATCCACTCGGCGTCCACCGAGTAACGGGCGAAGCCGCCCCCCAACTGGTCGTAGATCCCGCCGCGCGCCATCGCCTCGCACGCGCGCTCCACCATGGCCAACGCCCGCGGCGCGCCGGTGCGCGCGTGGTGCCGCAGCAGGAACTCCAGCACCATCGACGGCGGGAACTTCGGCGCGCCGCCGAACCCCCCGTTCCGCTCGTCGAACTCCCCGGCCAACGCCGTTGCGGCCAGCGTCAGTTCGCCCTCGCCCGGCGGCGCCGAAGCGCGGTGCTCCAGCCGCCGCCCCGCCAACTGCCCGGCGATCCGCGAGGCGACCTCCCCCACCTCGCCCCGCCGCTCCCGCCACGCGTCGACCACGCCCTCCAACAGCTGCCGGAACGACGGCAGCCCGTGCAGCGGCCTGGGCGGGTAGTAGGTGCCGAAGTGGAACGGCTCCCCGTCAGCCGTCATGAACACCGTCATCGGCCAGCCGCCCTGCCCGGTCGCGGCCTGCACCGCCTCCATGTACACGGCGTCCACGTCGGGGCGTTCCTCCCGGTCCACCTTCACCGCCACGAAGTGCTCGTTCAGGTACCCGGCCAGCGCCGGGTCCTCGAAGCTCTCCCTGGCCATCACGTGACACCAGTGACAGCTGGCGTAGCCGACGGACAGCAGCACCGGCACCCCCCGCCCCCGCGCCTCCTCGAACGCCGCCTCGCCCCACGGCCACCAGTCGACGGGGTTGTCGGCGTGCTGAAGCAGGTACGGCGAGGTCTCCCCCACGAGTCGATTCGGCATCCCCTCAACCTATGCCCCCGCGCGCTTCACCCCACCCGCCGGTCAGGAACGGCGTGCCGACTCACGTCTTCCGAGATCCTGTAATAGTTAGTGTATTAAACTAGGGCCATGAAGCCATCCCGCCCCGGAACCACCGAGAACATCTCCGTTTCCATGCCCGCCGAGCTGGTCAGTGAGCTTCGCTCCCGAACCGGTCGCCGCGGGCTGTCCAGCTATGTCGCCGAAGCAGTGAGACACCAGCTCGCCATGGACGGGCTCGCCGAGATCGTGGCGTCCCACGAGGAGGAGCACGGCGCGTTCACGGAGCAGGAGATCGAAGCCGCTCGACGCGAGCTGTTCGGAGAGGCGACCGCCGAGGATGTCGGACGGGGCGCCGCGTGAAGGAGCAGCCGGCCCGCTCGCTGGTGCTCGACTCCGAGGCGCTCTCCCTGCTCCTGCGCGACGACCGCGGCATGACGGCTCGCATCGAGGCGTCCCGGCGGGCCGGGGTCCCCGTCCTCATGTCCGCGCTGACCGTTGTCGAAGCCGTACGCGGCAAGACCGACCTGGCGCGCCTGAAGTGGGTGCTCTCCCGGCTGCGGGTGGAACCGGTCAGCCAGGAGGACTCCCTGACCGCGGTGAAGCTGCTTCAGGACGCGGGCGGGCTCCACGGGCACAAGTACGCGATCGACGCCCTCGTCGCCGCGCTCGCGCTCCGCGTCCCGGCTCCCGTGATCATCCTGACCTCCGACCGTGACGACTGGTCGAAGCTCTGCGGGAAGCGCGTGATCATCAGAGACGTGTAAGCACCACCGACTACATGCGTCCGCGAGTTCACCGGCACCAGCGACAGCTCGCGTAGCCGGCTGACTCCTTTCCGCATCGGGCAGCCCGCCACCTCGAAACATTAGGCTTGGCGCAGCAGCGCCGGACCTGCCGATGCCTCTCGAAGGAGGTACACCATGACCGCCGAGACCGGATTGTGAAGGTGGACCAGTACGCCAAGGCCGGCATCCCCTTCTACTGGCGGGTCGAGCAGGTCGCCACCGGGGTTCCGATCGTGTACACCTACGTACTCGACCCAGCCACCAAGGCGTACAGGGACGGCGAGATGTTCACCGGAACGGTGAGAGCCGCCCTGCCGTTCCCTGTCACGGTCGACCTCGGGGCCCTCTGAGCGACGAGGAATCGCCCGCGCCTCGTCGCCTCCGCTGTCCCGCGGGCCAGGACACGTCTGTGTCTGTAACCGGGGACCTCTGGGCATCGCCCTCCAAGCTCGGCCCGGGCCCTCCCTGACGATCCGCACTTCTCCGTCCATGCCGACCCCGACACCTGGTGCGCTCGTGGACCGTTCTCCGCGTAGCCCGTGGGCGTTCCCGGCTTCTGGTCCGTGGTCGCGGTCGGCTTCCTCCCCGCTCCGGTGTCAGTGACCGCCACTGTGCGCTGCCTGATCCGACGCGCCCGGACCCACTACCGACGGGACGCACGCCCCCGCACACCACGCATCCGACGCGCCGGGCGCCGCGCCGCCGGGGCACAGCGCGGGTCGCCATGCCGTGGCCCGCAGGCCCCGTAGGGATGTCGCGCGGAACGGGCACCACCACGACCTTCCTGCTGCTAGCGTGCAGCTGCACACCGTTGGCAATAAGGTCAGAGGATGTTGGACATGGCGATCTACACGCTGCCGGACCTTCCGTACGACTACGCGGCGCTGGAGCCGGTGATCAACCCGGAGATCATCGAGCTGCACCACGACAAGCACCACGCGACCTACGTGAAGGGTGCGAACGACACCCTGGAGCAGCTCGCCGAAGCACGCGACACGCAGTCGTGGGGCGCGATCAACGGCCTGGAGAAGAACCTGGCCTTCCACCTCTCCGGCCACATCCTGCACAGCATCTACTGGCACAACATGAACAGCCCGAGGGACGGTGGCGGCGGGGAGCCGACCGCCGCCGACGGTGTCGGCGACCTCGCGGACGCCATCAACGAGTACTTCGGCTCGTTCGCCGGCTTCAAGGCCCAGCTCACCAAGGCCGCCGCGACCACCCAGGGCTCGGGCTGGGGCGTCCTCGCCTACGAGCCGCTCAGCGGGCGCCTGATCGTCGAGCAGGTCTACGACCACCAGGGCAACGTCGGCCAGGGCTCGACCCCCATCCTGGTCTTCGACGCCTGGGAGCACGCCTTCTACCTGCAGTACAAGAACCAGAAGGTCGACTTCATCGACGCCATGTGGGCCGTCGTCAACTGGCAGGACGTGGCCAAGCGTTACGCCGCCGCCAAGGAGCGCGCCGGCGGTCTGCTCCTCGCCCCCTGACCCCCTCGGGGCATCCGGATGTCCTGCTCGTGATCGTCTTCTCACCGCTCACCGGCAGGCACGGCAAGGGCCTCCACGGACCTCGGGTCCGTGGGGGCCCTTCGCCTCGCGGGGGTCCGCCCGCCGAGAGCCCGTTGATAGCCTGCGTCCCCATGAGGCGCGCCTGGGTTCTGCCGATGCTGTTCGTGCTCAGCGGCGTGGCGATCGCCGTGGCCCAGGGACTCGGGGGGAACCCGGGCGGGGCCGTCGTGGCCCTGGTGGCCTTCCTGGTGCTCGCCGGCGTGTACTCGCCCCTGTTCTTCCCGAGGCCGGTCAGCGCGGAGGAGGCGCGGCGGCGCAGCGCGGTCGACGGCCGGCCGGTCGTCTTCTGGCGGCCGGGCTGCAAGTACTGCGTACGGCTGCGCGTCCGGCTGGGCCGCGGCGCCCGCCGGGCGCACTGGGTCGACATCTGGCGCGACCCGGCGGGCGCCGCCGAGGTGAGGGCGGCCAACGGCGGCGACGAGACCGTGCCGACCGTCGTCGTGGCGGGCCGGCCGCACACCAACCCCGATCCCCGGTGGGTGCGCGCCCAGCTCCCGTGAGCCGCGCGGGCCCGCGCGAAGTCCTCAGCCGGCGTCGGCGGCGGCGGGTGCCGGGCCGGCGGTGACGATGGTGCCCTGGGCGACGGCGACGACGCGGCCTTCCGCGTCGCCGTCGGCCGCGCCGTCCCGGTGCACCGTGATGGTGCAGCGGCAGATCGCCTGCCGGCGGGTGGTGACCACGGCCTCGGCCCGCGCGACGATCACGTCGCCCACTGCGGGCTTCGCGTAGTTGATCTTGTATTCGGCGGTGAGCGCGTCGCCGCCGAGGGCCAGGCCGCCGGCGAACGTGAGGGCGTTGTCGGCGAGGTAGCTGACGACGCCGCCGTGGAGGAAGCCGTGCTGCTGCCGGAGTTCGGGCCGGTTGCGGACCCGGATCTCCGCCGTGCCGGGGCCGACGCCGGTCAGTTCGGCGCCCAGGAAGCCGCTGAACGGCTGCGCGTCGAAGACGCCGTGGGCGAAGGCGGTGAGTTCGTCGGTGGTCATGCCGGCTGTCCCGTCGTGGTGTCGCGAGGAGTCGTGTCGCGAGGAGTCGTGTCGCGAGGAGTGGCGTCGTGGGAAGTGCTGTCGTGGGAAGTGGTGTCGCGAGGAGTGGTGTCGCGGGGCGTCAGGCGCGCGTCGATGGTGTTCTGGAACATGGCCAGCAGCCCCTCGGCGAGCCCGAGTACGTGGTGGTCGCTGCCGCCGTGCTCCAGGCCGCGCTGGACGTTCTCCGCGATGGCGAAGTCCTCCTGGTCGAAGACGGTGTCGTTGGTGAACACGAACCGCTTCTCCAACGCGCTCTGCCCGACCGACCCGGAGAAGTCCGCGTCCCGGTAGAGCATGTCGTGGGTCCAGATCGTCCGGTCGGGGGCCAGCGGCCAGAAGGTGTTGATGGACACGTAGTCGGGGTGGAGGATGAAGAAGGTGTTGGGGAAGAGGGTGTAGTAGACCGACGCGTGGTCGAGGATGCGCCACTCGTCCTCCGGCTTGGCCGTCACCTCCCCGATGTTGGTGCGCGCCGCGGAGAGCCTGATGTGCGGACCGTCCTCGTCGTGGGCGATCACGCCCCGCTTGAACGCCCGGGCCAGGGTGTCCCGGTGCAGGTAGGGGACGTGGTAACCCTCCAGGTAGGTCTTGATCAGCAGCTTCCAGTTGGCCTCCTTGACTACCCTGGTCTTCTTGTACTGGACCAGTGAGGCGACGTCGAAGTTGACCAGGTCGTCGTGGAAGGTGCCGAGGAAGCCGGGGATGTCGAGGGTGGCCCCGGGGTCCCTGGAGACCCATATCAGCCCGCCGGACTCCGCCGCCGGCAGCTCGACCAGCCCGTACTCCCGGGTGTCGACGCCGGGGAAGTCGTGCGCGCGGGTCATGCCGCGCAGCATGCCGTCCAGCTCGTACACCCAGCCGTGGAACGGGCAGACGAAGTTCTTCACGCAGCCGGTGCGTTCGCCGGCCAGCCGGGCGCCGCGGTGGCGGCACTGGTTGTAGAACGCCCGCACCCGCCCGTCGTCGCCGCGCACCACGACGTAGGGGAACCGCTCCCAGTCGCTGGTGACGTAGGAGCCGGGCTCGGCGAGCGCGGAGGCGTGGCAGGCGACGAGCGGGAACCGGCTGAAGGCGGAGGCCAGTTCGCGGTCGAGCAGGTCCTGGTCGGTGTACTTGGTGACCGGGATCGTCACGACCTCGTCGAGCATCCGCTCGTCGCGCCGTGTCTCGCGGAGCGCGAGAAGACGCTTGAGCATCGCCACCTGTTCGTGTTGCTTCATCTCGGACCCACTCCTCGAAGACGAGTTCGTACCGGCGGCCTCGGAGGCGCCTCGCCGCACGTACGCCACCGCGCTTCGGTCACCGGTCGCGCGGGCGGTGCCACCGCCGGCGGTGCGGGGCCGATCCGCGCGACGCGGAGGGGCGCGAACCGAGATTCGGCGTTGATCGTAGCCACCGGCCCGCGAGCGGACAATCACTCTCCGGAACTCTCCGGAACTCTCCGGAACACTTCGGCGCGCTCCGGAACTCTCCGGCGCTCTCCGGACGCGCACGCGCGGGCGGGCGGGCGGGTCAGCGGGTTCAGGAGTCGCCCAGATAGGTGGTGGCCTCGACGTCGTGGAGGTGGATGAGGATGTCGTGGGCCCGGCCGAGGGCCGTCGTGTACTCGGTGGGGTCGGGCCAGCCGGCGCCGATGATCCAGGCGGGGCGTTCGACGTCCAGCCAGGCGCGGGCCGGCTCGGGGGCCGTGCGCATGTCGAGGAAGTAGTCCTCGCGGCGGGTCCGGTCCAGGATCGCCTCGTTGGAGCCCGGCTCGGCGGCGCCCACGCGGTAGGTGCGGATCACGTCGTCGTCCGTGCCGAACGCCTTGAACGCCCCCTCGTGGAAGCTGAAGCCGATGCTGAGGTAGCCGTCGCCCAGCGCGTCGCGGAGGAAGGCGCCCTGCGTCTTCGGGTAGTTGGCGTCGAACGAGTCGTAGGACACATGGGTGTTGTGCGCCGAGAGCAGGGTGCGGTCCCCGGTCTGCCGGTGCCACCAGCGCACGTTGTCGGCCATCACCTCGTCGCGGTACTCCATCATCTCCACGAGCTGCGCCTCGTCGTCGAAGTCGAACGACATGCCCTCCGCCATCTGGTGGATCGCCAGCGCGTGCCGCGTCGTCCACGCGTGCTCCCCGTCGCCGGGCTCGGCGGCGCGCAGCAGCGCGTGGACCTGCCCGGTCCGCTCGGCCCTTTCGCGGCGCTCGTCGAGCGGCAGCGCGAGGTACTCCTCGCCGTACGTGCCGGCGTCGGTGGTCGGGGGCAGGCCGCGGTACAGCTCGGTGACCTCGTCGAGAAGCTCCGGGTGCGCGCGGGCCACGTGGTCGACGACGCGCTCGTACAGTTCCGGTCCCGCGTAGCCCATGTCGTTGCCCATGAACCGCACCGGGTCCTCCGGGTGCCGCCGGTTGTGGTTGCGCATCCAGGTGAGGAGGTCGCGGTAGTCCTGGTTGTTCCAGGCGCGGTAGGTGCCGAGGAACTCCTCGCCGGCGATCTCGTCGAGGTCGCCCTTCCCCTCCACCACGTACTCGTTGAGCCGCACTCCGCTGCTCCAGGGCAGCTCAAGGGAGAACGTCCGGAAGCCCTTCTCCTCGACCAGGTAGCGGAAGACCCGGTGCTTCATCCGGAAGAACTCCCGCGAGCCGTGGGTCGCTTCGCCGAGCCCCACCACCTCGGCGTCCCCGACCATGCGGCCCAGGGCGTCGAGGTCGCGCAGGGAGCCGGTCGGCCGGGTGGTCCGCAGCGTGTGGGCGCCGCGGTCGATGGCCTCGACCACGCTCTCGTGGTGGCGGGCCGAGGCCGCCGGCTCCGAGGCTCCGGCGGGCGGGTGGCCGGTGGAGCCGATGGCCGGCGTGGTGAGGGCCAGCGCGCCGAGGGAGAGGAGGACGGAGGGAACGAGTACGGCGGTGCGTCGCTTCATGCCCCCAGATTCCCGTGCACGCGGGGCCCGCCACCAACCCGCCTGCCGCCCTTCCGTTACTGGTGCGGGCCCTACCCCGCCGGTGGGGGACGCCCCCTCAGCCCAGGGTGAACGGGTCGCGTGGCACCCCCGTCAGCTCGGTCCAGACCGCCTTCTCCTCCAGGTAGGGGCCGAGGGAGTCGACGCCGTTCTCGCGGCCCAGGCCGGAGTCGCCGAAGCCGCCGAAGGGGACGCTGGGGGCGACCGCGCGGTAGGCGTTGATCCAGACGGAGCCGGCGCGGAGCCGGGCGGCGACGCGGTGGGCGCGGTGGACGTCGGTGGTCCACACGCCGGCGGCCAGGCCGTACGGGGTGTCGTTGGCCAGCGCGACGGCCTCCTCCTCGTCGGCGAAGGGGACGACGGAGAGCACCGGGCCGAAGACCTCCTCGCGGAAGACGGTGTCGCCCGGCGAGACGGAGAGCACGGTGGGTTTGACGAAGTAGCCCCCGAGCGCCTCGTCGACGCCCCCGCACACGAGGGTCGCGTGCTCGGCGGCGGCCGTGTCGAGGTGGCGGCGGATCTTGTCGTACTGGGGGCGGTTGGCGACCGGGCCCATCTCGGTCTCCGCGTCCAGCGGGTCCCCGAGGCGGATGCGGGAGGCGCGTTCGGCGACCAGGTCGACGAGCGCGTCGTGGACCGACTCGTGGACCAGCAGCCGGGAGCCCGCCATGCAGCTCTGGCCGGTCGCCGCGAAGACGCCGGCGACCAGGCCGTTGGCGGCCGACGTCAGGTCCGCGTCGGGGAAGACGAGTTGGGGCGACTTGCCGCCCAGTTCCAGCGTGGCGGGGATCAGCCGCTCGGCGGCGGCGCGGGCGACGGCGCGGCCGGTGGCCGTGGAGCCGGTGAAGGCGACCTTGTCGACGCCGGGGTGGGCGACGAGGTGCTCCCCCAGTGCGCGGGAACGGCCGGTGACGACGTTGACGACCCCGGGCGGGAGGCCGGCGCGCGCGAGGAGTTCGGCGAAGGCCAGGGTCGCGGCCGGGGAGTGCTCGGAGGGTTTGACGACCACGGTGCAGCCGGCGGCCAGCGCAGGCGCCAGCTTCCAGGTCATGAGCAGCAGCGGCGAGTTCCAGGGGGTGATCGCCGCGACCACGCCGACCGGTTCGCGCCGGGTGTAGACCAGGTAGTCCGGGTTGGGCACCGGGATCTGGCGCCCCTCGACGGTCTGCGCGAGCCCCGCGTAGTAGTGGTACCAGGTGGCGAGGGCGCGGACCTGGCCGAGCATCTCCCGGTGCAGCTTGCCGGAGTCGTTGACCTCAAGGCGGGCCAGCTCGTCGGCGTTTTCGAGGACCAGGTCGCCGAGGCGGCGCAGCGCCTCGGCGCGGGCGAAGCCCGTGGTCGCGCTCCAGCCGGGGAACGCGGCGCGGGCCGCTTCGACGGCGGCGTCGACGTCCTCGGGTCCGGCGTCGGGGACCTCGGCCCAGTCGTCGCCGGTGTAGGGGTTCTCGCTGGTGAAGGTGCGCCCGGAGCGGGCGTCGACGGAGCGTCCGGCGAGCAGCATCCGGAACCGTTGGGGGGAAGCCATGGCGCGTCCTCGGGTGGGTGGGGAACGGGCGGGTTCAGCGGTGCAGCAGCCCGCCGTTGACCGAGACGGTCTGGCCGGTGACATAGGCGCTGTCGTCGCTGAGCAGGAAGACGGCCGTGCCGACCATGTCCTCGGGGCCGGCCGTGCGGCGCAGGGCCTGGGCGTCGAGCATCGCGGCGCGCTGCGCGGGGCTGACCGTCTCGCGGGGGATCTCGGTGTAGACGGGGCCGGGCGAGAGGGTGTTGACGCGGATGCCGTCGGCGCCCAGTTCGTGGGCCATGGAGTAGGTCAGGCCCTGCACCCCGCCCTTGCTGGCGACGTAGTGGAGGTAGCCGGCGCGGCCCAGCGCCGGGGCGTCGGAGCCGATGTTGACCACGCTGGCGGCCGGGGCGGCGCGCAGCAGCGGGAGCAGTGCGCTGGTGACCAGCCAGGGGCCCTTGAGGTTCACGGCGAGCACCTCGTCCCACTCGCGTTCCCCGATCTCCCAGAACGGCCGCATGGTGAGGCCGGAGAAGACGGCCGCGTTGTTGATCAGGCCGTCGAGTCGGCCGAAGCGCTCGGTGAGGGTGGCGGCCAGCCGCGCGTTGCTGTCGGGGTCGGCGACGTCCAGCGTGACGCCGAGCGCCCTGTCGGGGTGGTGCTCGGCGAGTGCGCGCACGGCCTCGCCCTCGCGGTCGGCCAGCACCACCGTCGCACCCTCGTCGAGCAGTCGGCGGCCGTAGGCGGCGCCGATGCCCTGGGCCGCGCCGGTGACCACGACGATCTTGTCCTGAAGCCTGCCCATGTGCCCTTGCCTTTCGGTGGGTTCGCGGGGGTGGCGGCCCGGTGCGCGCCGTGGGGCGGCACCGGGCCGTCGGGGGTCGAACGGGGTCCCGGTCAGTCGGGCAGCGGCCTGCCGCGGGTCTCGGGGCCGGCGATGAGGGAGAAGACCAGTCCGAGCGCGTAGATCGAGCCGATGGTGAGCGCCGCCGTGGAGATGCCGCCGAGGCCGGCGACGATCGAGCCGGAGAGCAGGGCGCCGGCCGCCGCGATGAAGCGGGTGCCGTTGAACACGGTGGTGATCGCGGTGCCGCGCACGGCCGTGGGGAAGAGTTCGGCAGGGTAGGTCGCCATCCAGCCCATCTGCCCCAGCGTGAAGATCCCGTTGACGAAGACCACCACGGTCAGCCAGCCGAGCGAGGGCCAGTCGACTCCGAAGAGCAGCCAGGTCAGCGACAGCGCGCCCAGGTAGTAGCCCCACAGGGTCCAGCGGCGCCCCACCACGTCGGCGAGGACGCCCCACAGCAGCCAGCCGAGGACTCCCCCGACGTTGTAGGCGAGCACGATGAGGGTGACCGTCGTCGTGGAGGAGCCGGCCGCCGCGACGGCCTCGCCGACATAGCGGGGGATCCAGGTGGAGACCGCCCACCAGCCGACGAGGCTCGCCGCCGAGAGCACCAGCAGCCGCAGCAGCCGGGAGCGCCAGAGCGGGTCGGCGAAGATGCGCCGCAACGGGAAGCCGATCAGGGCGCGTTCGTCGTCCGTGAGCGTCTCGCCGGCGCGGGCGCGGCGGGCGACGTCGCGGCGGCGGTCGTCGGTGGCCTGCCACAGTTCGGACTCGCCGACGGTGCGGCGGATCACCAGCACGAGCAGCGCGGGCACCGCGCCCAGCAGCAGCATCCACCGCCAGGCGTCGCTCCCGGTGCCCTCCAGAAGCTGGAACGCGCCGGTGGCGAGGAGGAAGCCGACGCCGAACGCCGACTGGAGCAGGGCCACGCCCCGGCCGCGCGAGCGGTTGGGCCAGGACTCGGCGACCAGGGCGCTGCCCGGCCCCCACTCGGCGCCCATGCCGAAGCCGGCGAGTACGCGCAGCGCCAGGAAGATCCCGAAGTTCGGTGCCAGCGCGGCGAGTCCGGTGGCGACCGAGTAGAGCAGGATCGAGTACATCAGCACCCGGCGGCGGCCGAAGTAGTCGATCAGCACGCCGGAGGCGAGCCCGCCGACGGCCCAGGCGACCAGTTGGACGGCGAGGACGACGCTGAAGTACATCGGGGAGGCGTCGGGGCCGACGAGGTCGGCCATGACCAGGCCGCCGACGAGCACGATGGCGTAGGTCTCGAACCCGTCGAGCATCCAGCCCAGCCACGCCGAGGCGAAGGCCGCGCGGCGCTGGCGCCGGCCGGAGCGCGGCCGGCCCGCGGTGGCGGGGGGTGTCGTGGTGCTGGTCATGACCGCTCTCCGTTCTCGATCCACTCGACGAGGCGGGCGACGGCGTGCTCGCCGAACTCCTCGGGGTCCGGGGGCCGGTGGGACTTGGCCCGTCCGGCGAACTCCTTGAGCAGCCGCAGCGCCGAGGGGGAACGTGCGCCCAGCTCGGCGACGGTGCGTTCGACGACGGCGTCGAGGTCGGCCTCGGCGACGACCCGGGAGAGCAGCCCCAGGTTCAGCGCCTCGGCGGCGCCCAACCGGCGTCCGGTGAGCACCAGTTCGTCGGCGGCCTTCGGGTGGACGTGCCGGTAGAGGTAGGTGAGGACGACCAGCGGCGGGAGTCCGGCGGCCAGTTCGTCGAAGCCGAGGACGGCGGTATCGGCAGCGATCGCCAGGTCGCTGTGGAGGGCGAGGCCGGTACCGAAGCCGAGGGCGCGTCCGCGCACCGCGGCGACCGTGATGCCGGGGAACGTGCGGAGCAGTTCGTTGGCGCGCAGGATGAGCCGCAGGTTCTCCTGGCGGCTGACGCCGGGGACGCGTTCGGCCTTCTCCCGTCCGACGGTGAGGTCCTGGCCGGCGCCGGTGAGCAGCAGCACCGGCGGGTCGGCGGCGTGCGCCCGCTCCAGGGCCTCGATGAGGGCGAGCATGGCGGCGTAGCTGAGGGCGTTGCCGTGTGCGGGTCGGTCGAGGGTGAGGCGGGCGAGCGGTTCCGTGACCGTGAGGGTCACGGGAGCGGGGTCGTTCATGGGTGTCCTTCTGTGACGGGTGGGAGCCCGAGGTGGTCGCGCAGGGTGTCGCCGAGGTAGTCGCGCGGGAACAGACATCGCTCGCGCAGGCGGGGGACGGCCTCGTCGACCACGGCGTCCAGACCGCTGGGAAGGACGTCGATCATGAGGTTGAAGCCGTCGGCGGCACCGGCCTCGAACCAGGTGGCGGCCGTGTCGGCGACCTGGTCCGGGGTGCCGACGACCTGGAGGTGGCCGCCGCCGTTGGCGTGGAGGAGTTCGCGGACGGTGAGCCCCTCGCGTTCGGCGAGCGCGACGGCGGCGTCGCGGAAGCCGTGGGAGCCGCGGAAGTCGGCGTTCTCCCTGATGCGGGCGAACGGCAGCGGCGCGTCCAGCTCCAGGGCGTCGACCGGCACGCCGACCCGCAGCGCGAGCTTCTCCAACTCGGGTCGGTAGCCGCGCAGTTCGTCGAGCCGCTCCTTGCGGGCGCCGGCCTCGGCCGCAGTGGAGCCGACGATCGGCAGCAGCCCAGGCAGGATCTTGACGGCGTCCGGGTCGCGCCCGTGGGCGGCGGCCCGCCGGCGGATGTCGGCGCGGAAGGCGACGGCGGCGGGCAGGGTGTTCTGGGCGGTGAACACCGCGTCGGCGTAGCGGGCGGCGAGGTCGCGCCCGCCCTCCGAGGCGCCGGCCTGGAAGACGACCGGCCTGCCCTGGCGGGAGCGCGGCAGGGTGGCGGGGCCGCGCACCGCGAAGTGCGGGCCCCGGTGGTTCAGTGCGTGGACCCTGGCCGGGTCGACATAGACGTTGCCCGCCTTGTCCCCCACGGTCGCCTCCGCCTCCCAGCTGTCCCACAGCCCGAGGACGACGTCGAGGAACTCGGCGGCGCGCGCGTAGCGTTCGGCGTGCGGCGGCAGCTCGCCCGCGCCGAAGTTGCCGGCGACGGCGGGGACGAACGTGGTGACCGCGTTCCAGCCCGCGCGGCCCCGGCTGAGCGCGTCGAGGCTGGCGAACCGGCGCGCCAGGTTGTAAGGCTCGTTGAACGTGGTCGACGAGGTGCCGACCAGCCCGATCCGCTCGGTGTGCGCCGCCATCAGGGCGAGCACCACGGCGGGGTCGAGCGCGCCGAGGTTGGGGCGTTCGAAGCGCTCCTCGCTGACGTCCAGGGTGTCGGCGAGGAAGACGGCGTGCAGCCCGCCGCGTTCGGCGGTGGTGGCGATCCGCCGGTAGTACTCGGGGGTGGTCTGGTCGAACGGGTCCCCTTCGCGGAAGCGCCAGGCGCCGTGGTGCATCCCCAGGCCCATGACGGTGGCGGTGAGGATCAGATGCCGGTTCACCGCCGCAGCCCCCGCGCTTCGAGCAGCGGCTGGACGGCCTCGGTGAAGTACTCCAACTCGGCCTCGTAGTCGAAGAACCCGAGCTGGACGCCGTCGAACCCGGCCGCATGGAGGCGTTCCAGGCTGCGGGCGACCTTCTCCGGGCCGCCGACGATCTGGAGGTGGCCGCCGAGCGCGCGGTCGGCGAGGACGTGCCGCGGCCAGGCCGCGCTGTCCCCGCTGGTGTGCCGGGCGTGGTAGTTGACCAGCGACTCGTGGTCGGCGTGGGCGACGATCCGGTCCCGGTACGCCTCGGCCTCGGCGTCGGTCTCCCGGCAGATCACCAGCGGGAAGATGATCACCTTGACCTCGCGGCCCCGTTCCCGCGCGGCGCTCTTGATCCGCTCGACATGGGCGGGGAGCGCGTCGATCGCCCCGTCGAAGTCGGCGCCGGCCGGGCTGGAGGTGAAGACGATGTCGGCGTGCCGCCCGGCGAACGCGTAACCGGCCGGGGAGCCGCTGGCGGCGACCAGGATGGGGCGGCCGTGGCGCGGGCGCGGCGAGACGTAGGCGTCGCGCAGCGAGTAGAACTCCCCGTCGTGGGTGAGGTTCTCCTCGCCCGCCCACAGGTCCTCCATCACGGAGGTGAACTCGTCCGCCATGTCGTATCTGCGGTCGTGGTCGATCCGGTCCATGCCGAACATCGGGGGCTCGCCGGCCGCGTAGCCGGTGACGATGTTCAGCCCGTACCGCCCGCCGGCGATGTGGTCGGCGGTGGCGGCGAACCGGGCGAGGTGCAGCGGGTGCCAGTTGCCGTAGAGCACGTGCACGGTGGAGATGGACAGGATGGTGGAGGTGGTGGCGGAGAGCGCGACGGTGGAGATGAACGGGTCGAGGAAGTTCTCCCGGTAGCGCTGCTCGCCGCCGAAGCCGCCCTTGCCGATCCACTGCTGGAGCCCGAAGACGAAGTCGAAGCCGGCCGCCTCCGCCCGCAGGGTCAGCCGCTGGTTGTAGTCGAACTCCCAGCGGGTGCCGCGTTCCAGCGTGGACTGGGAGAACGCGCCGGTCTGGAGCGGGAGGAACAGCCCCAGCATCAACGGCTGGCGGGCGGCGCGGGAGAGCGGGCTCTCGGGGTCGTCCAGCGGCGAGGGCGCCGGACGCAGCGCACGGTGCGGACTGCGGCTCACGGCGTCTCCCCCGTCCCGGTCCCCGACTTCTCGGTCTCCGCGGTCCCCGGCTCCTCCGTGCCCGGCTCCTCGGTCTCCGCGAGGACCCGGGCCGGTCCCGCGTCCCCGCCCCTGATCGCCAGGGGGAAGGCCAGCAGCCGCACCCGGCGACCGCCGAGCGCGGCGAGACCGGTCAGGTTCTCGGCGATCAGCACGTCGTTGCCGAGCAGGGTGCGGTGCACCGGGAAGTCGAAGCCGGGCCCGCGCCGGTGCACCGGCAGATCGGGCGTGATCAGGTCGACGCCGACGAACGGCACGCCCCGTTCCACCGCCCACTCCGCCAACTCCGGCGCGAGGCTGGGGTGGTCGCCGTACTCGGGCGACGTGAAGCGGTCGTCCCAGCCCGTCGCCACCAGCAGGAACTCCCCCGGCTCCGGCGCCGGCCCGCCGGCCAGCACGTCCTCGACGGTGATCTCCTCGCCGGGGCGCCGGTCGACGCGGCTGACGACGGCCCGTCCCGAGAAGCGCTCGACGGGTATCTCGTCGATGGCGGCGCCCCCGGCCACCACGTGGGACGGGGCGTCCACGTGCGTGCCCACGTGCAGGGCGAGGGTGATCGACGAGATGTCCATGGGGGCGCCCTCGGCGATCGAGGTGATCTGGTGGCGCTCCACCTCGGGCAGGATCGGGATCTTCGGCATTCCGGCCCACAGCGGGTGGGTCAGGTCGACCAGGGTCATGCGGACACCTCCGTGAAGTGGTCCAGGAGTTCCCAGCCGGCCAGGAACTCCCGCAGGTCGGACACCGCGTCCGCGTCGAGCGCGGACCACGGGTACACGGGTGGACCGAGGTCGCACCCCATGAGCCCGGCGGCGGCCTTGACGGCGGGCAGAAAGCCGAGGCCGGTCCACCGGCTCGGGAAGTCGGCGAAGAAGCGCGCCAGTCGGGCGGCCTCGTCGATCTCGCCGGCCTCGACGTGGGCGACCAGCCGGGCGGCGACCGGCAGCCCCGGGGTCGGCAGCATGGCGCCGCTGCCGCCCAGCAGGAGCGTGCTGAAGAGCAGCTCCATGTTGGTGTAGACGTGGGCGTCGCCCTGGACCCGCGTGACCAGGCCGAGCAGCTTCCCCTCGTCGCGCGAGGTCTCCTTCAGGGCCACGACGTTGGGGTGGGCGCAGATCCTGGCAATCGTGTCGACCGACAGGTCCACGCCGAGCCGGGGGTTGTTGTAGAGCAGGATCGGCAGCGGGCTGGCGTCGGCCAGCAGCGAGAACCAGCGGTGCGCCTCGTCCGGCGTGGGCGCGGCGCCCCACGGCTTGGGGCTCGCCACCGCCGCCGCGACGGCCGCGCCCCGCGCGGCGCCCTCCTTCGCGAGGGCGACCGACTCCCGCAGCGAGGGGCTGGAGACCCCGGCCACCACCGGCGTGCCGGCGGGCAGCGCGGCGACGGCGGCGTCGACCAGTCCGAGCCGCGCGGCGCGGCCCAGCACCTGGAACTCCTGGCTCTCGACGGCCCCGACGGTCACCGCGACCGGCCGGGCGCGGCCGAGCGCCTCGATCTGGGCGGCGAACCTGCCCCGGTCGACACGCGTGCCGTCCCGGACGAACGGGGTCAGCGCGGCCACCACCAGACCACGACGCAGCACCTGCTCAGCCGACATGCCGACACCTCTCGTTGCTCTCTTGGCTCTCGTTGCTTTCGACGGGCCGCGGCGCGGCGCGGCGGAACGTCCGCCGTCAGGGGAGGGCCGGGCGGCCCACCGAGGGAACGGGGAACGGCGGGGAACACGGAAAACGCGGGGAAAACGGGGAAACGCGGGAAAACGGGGCGGGGAACGCCGGCGCGAGGCGAAGGAACGCGGGTCAGCGCGGGCGGACGGCGCCGAGGGTCAGACGGCGCGAAGGCAGCGGCGACAGCTGTGGCAGCCGCGGGCACCGCGGGTGTCACGCGGGTGGGAGAGGACATCGCGCTGCGAAACGAAACGCACGGGCGCACTCCTCTCGGCTCACCCCGCCGATGCCTGCCAGGCCCGGTGCCTGTCAGAGGCGGACGAGAAAGACCGTAAACGGAACTCCCACCGTCGCGCAAGCACGTGTAGACACGCGTCTCCACATGTGGACACTGACAAGCAGTCAGTCCGCACACGTCTCTGTGCGTGCGCACACGTGGCGTAGAGTTGCTGCCGCTCAGCCACCCGTCACAGCGAAGGAGCGATCCGTGGCGCTTCCCCCACAGAGCGGTGCGGGCGTCCCGCCCTACCAGGTACTCCGCGACGAGATCGTGGGCGGCGCGCTCCCCCCGGGCGAACCGCTGCTGGAGACCGCCCTCGCGACCCGGCTCGGCGTCGGCAGGGCACCGGTGCGGGAGGCGATCCAACACCTGGAGTGGGACGGCCTCGTCGTCAGGGGCAGCCGAAGCCCGCAGGTCAGAACGTTGACGGCGACCGAGGTCGTGGAGATCTACCAGGCCCGCATCGCCCTGGAGTCCGAGGCCGCCGCCTCGGCGGCTGCCCACCGCTCGGCCCTCGACCTCGCGCGGCTCCGCCACGTGCACGACGAGGCCCGCCAGAGCGAGGACCCCGACGAGATCCGCGCCCTGCACGGCAAGTGGCACGAGGTCCTGCGACGCGCCTGCCACAACCGCACCATCACCGACGTCCTGGACCGGCTGGCACTGCAACTGGCGCTCTACGACAGCGCCGACATGTCCCGCAACCCCAACCTGGACTCCTCAGACGACGAGCACGCCGAGATCCTCGACGCCATCGCCGAAGGCGACCAGGACCGCGCCCGCACCCTCCTCCGCACCCACCTCGAACGCACCCGCGACGTGCGCATCGCGGCCCTGGTGCGGGAGGAGACGACGGCGGGATGACGCCGAGCGGGAACAGCGCGCGCGGGTGACCGTGCGGTGTGACCGCCTGATCCGGCGCGACGGCGCCACGTCACACCGGGCTTCTCGTTAGGCAGGGCACATTCCCGAGCCGCGAGCCCCGTTCACCCCGGGGCCCTCGCCGTCACCCTCCAGGGAGTCGCCCCGTGACCACCGACGTGACCGCTGACGAGGCCCGCCACGCCCTCGTCGACGCCCTCACCGCCAACGGCTCGCTCGCCCACCCCGGTTGGACCGCCGCGTTCACCGCGGTGCCGCGCGAGATGTTCGTGCCGCGCTTCACGATCCGGCGCGACGGCGCCCGCCTGGTGCTCGCCGCCGGCGACCCGGGTTACCTGGAGGACGTCTACGCCGACACCAGCCTCGTCACCCGCTGGGACGCCGCCGGCACCGCCGTCAGCTCCAGCAGCGAACCGTCGTTGATGGCCCGCATGCTCCACGCGTTCGACATGCCCGCCGGCGCCCGCGTCCTGGAGATCGGCACCGGCACCGGCTACAACACCGCGCTGCTGTGCCACCACCTCGGCGACACCCGCGTCACCACGATCGACATCGACCCCGCCCTCACCACCGTCGCCGCCGAACGCCTGGCCGCCGCCGGCCACCATCCGCACGTCGTCACCGGCGACGGCACCGCCGGCCACCCCGAAGGCGCGCCCTACGACGGCATCCTCGCCACCTGCGGCGTGCACCGCGTTCCGACCGCGTGGCTGGAGCAGGTCAGGCCCGGCGGCCTCGTCGTCACCAACATCAGCAACGGCATCGCACGCCTCACGGTCGCCGACGACGGCTCCGCGCACGGTCGCTTTCTGCCGGCCCCGGCCATGTTCATGCGCGCCCGCCCCGACACCGGCCATGTCGCGCCCGCCGCGCGGCAGTACGCCGAACTCGTCGCCACCGGAACCGCCACCGGCCGGCGCCGCGCCGCCGCCCTGCCGGCCGAGGTCGACGAGGACGCGTTCTACCGGGAGCTGGTCTTCGCCACCGCCATGGAGACCTGCTTGGCCCACCACGACGTGCTCGCCCTCAGCCTGTCCGACCCCGACTCCGGCACCACGCACGGGCTGATCCACCCACCCACCGGGTCATGGGCCCGGATCACGCCCCAGCCCGGTCGGCGGGCCCACGTCGAGCACTCCGGTCCACGTGACCTGTGGGACGAACGCCTCCGGTTCGCCACGCGATGGCTCGCCGCCGGCAGCCCGGGACCCGACGCCTACACCCTGCGTGTCACCCGATCCGGCGACCACACCCTCCGCCGCGACGGCAACGCCCCGGCCGACTGGACAGTCTGAGCGCGCCCCCGGGGGGACCCCGCCGCGCCGTTGAAAGGCAGTCGATGAAAACCCGCACGATCCGCCGCACGAGCGTCACGCTCCCCGACCTGAACGAGCCGGGCCGCTACCTCTCCCACGTCACGTCGCTGGAGGGCGGTCGCGGCCGGGTCGCGGAGTTCCACTACGCGGACGCGGACCTGCGGGACCTCGACCTGGCCGACACCCACCTGATCGACGGACGGATCACCGGCCTCAGAATCCGACGCACCCACCTGGAGCAACTCCGCGTCGACTCCGTGGAGTTCACCGGCTGCGACCTGGGCTCCCCGCGGTGGACCGACAGCAGGATCTCCCGTGCCGCCTTCCGCGACTGCAAGCTCATGGGCGCCGCCCTCGAAGACGTCACGCTCGACAACGTCCTGTTCGAGAACTGCAAGTTCGACTACGGCACCCTCACCCGCGTCCGGGCCGCCGGCCCCGTGATCCTCGCCGGGTGCTCACTACGCGAGACCACCTTCGCCGGCGCCGACCTCGGCGCCGTTCTGCTCGACGACTGCGATCTGCGGCTGACCGAGTTCGACGGCGGCACCTACCGCGGCCTGGACCTCCGAGGCAACGACCTCTCCCAGCTCCGGGGCCTGGCCTCCCTCAGAAAGGTCGTCATCGACCATGCCCAGACACTCCAACTGGCCGACGCCCTCACCGCCGAACTGGACATCACCTTCGGCGAAGACCTCGCCGACAAGTAGCCCCTTCGCGGCGCGGGCCCGTGGCTCGTGATGGTCGGCGCCCTGGTGGAGCAGCCGGGCCACTCCGCCAGAGGGCACAGCGAAACGCGCGGCGAGACGCGAGCGAGAGAGACGACATGACGGCTGAGACAGAGACAGAGACAGAGACAGAGACAAGCATCGAGGGCCTTCGGGAACGGATGGTCCGGGATTTGGTGGAGCGTGGCGCGATCGTGTCCCGGGCCGTCGAGGCGGCGTTCCGCGCGGTGCCGCGCCACCGCTTCGCGCCCGAAGTACCCCCGGGGGATGTGTACGGGGCGCCGGAGGCGATCTTCACCAAGCGCGCCGAGGGCGGGCGAGCGGTCAGTTCGCTCTCGGCTCCGTGGCTGTACGCGCGGATGCTGGAGGCGGCCCGAGTGGCGCCGGGGATGCGGGTGTGGGAGATCGGTTCCGGTGGCTGCAACGCCGCTCTGCTGGCCGAACTCGTCGGCCCGACGGGCACGGTGACCAGTCTCGACATCGACGCCGATATCACCGGCCGCGCGCGCCGCCTCCTGGACGAGACCGGGTATCGGCATGTCCGAGTTCTCACGGGTGATGGCGCGCTGCCGGTGGCCGACGCCCCGGCAGGCGGGTGGGACCGGATCATCGTGACCGCCGGTTCCGCGGACCTTCCCGAGACGTGGTGCGACCAGCTGGCCGCCGACGGAAGACTGGTGGTGCCCCTGCGCTTCCGCGGGCTCTCCCGCACCCTGGCTTTCGCCCGGGAGGGCGAGCGGCTGCGGAGCTACACCACGATCGTCTCCGGGTTCCTCTCCATGCGCGGGGAGAGCGCCGACAGGCCCCGGGTGGTGCGGCTCGCCGACGACGAGGTCAGACTCACCGTCGACGAAGGTCAGCACTGCGACGAGGCCGCGCTCCAGGCGGCGTTCCCCACGGCACGTCACGAACGGTGGACCGGTGTGCGGCTGACCGGCTCCGAGGGCTTGCTGCCCCGCCTCGATGTCTGGCTCGCCGGCGCGGTCGCACCCTACGGAAGACTCCGCGCGACCCCGGCCGCCGCCGAACGCGGCCTGGTCGGCTGGGTCCTGGGCACCGGCGCGGCCACGGTCTGGAACGACACCTCGCTCGCCTACGTCGCCCTGCGCCAAGCTCCCAACCACGCCGACCAGTTCGAACTCGGCGTCATCGCCCACGGCCCCGACCACGAACACCTCGGCACCATCCTCGCCGAAGCCCTCACCCGCTGGGACAAGACCGCCCGCCACCACGGCGACCCCGTCATCCACGCGCGGCGGCGCGGCGCCCCCGAACAGCGCACCGGCGTGGTGATCAAGAAGCCCAGCACCCGCCTGACCATCGCCTGACCGCGGCGCATCGATGACAGCCGCCTGACGTACACCCCGGTTCAGGCCATGGCCGACCTGCCGGAGAGGAAACCAACGTGACCGACCCGACCGACCCGACCGATGACAAATCCCTCCGTCTGCGCCTGGCCGACCAGTTGGTCGAGGGCGGCCACCTGCGGACCGTCCCGTGGCGGACGGCGGTGGAGGACGTGCCCCGCCACGAGTATCTGCGCGGCGGGTACTTCGAGCGCGTGGACGGGCCGGGGCCGACCGCCTGGACCCCGGTGCTCCCGGACGATCCCCGGTGGCTGGCGCGCTGCTACGCGGACGAATCCCTGGTGACCCAGATCGCCGGGACGATCGCCCCCCCGGGACGTGCGGGGGGCGATCCTGCGCGCGCCCACGTCGTCGCGCACCATGCCGTCCCTGGTGGTGAGGATGCTGGAAGAACTCCAGGTCGAGGACGGCCACAACGTGCTGGAGATCGGCACCGGTTACTCCACGGGCCTGCTCTGCCATCGGAGCGGTGACGACGCGGTCACGTCTGTGGAGGTGGATCAGGACGTGTCCGCGTCGGCCGGCGTCGCGCTCGGGGCGTCCGGCTACTTCCCGAACCTGATCGTGGGGAACGGGCTCGCCGGCGACAAGGACGGCGGGCAGCGTGACCGGACCATCGCCACCTGCGGTGTTGTCCGCCTGCCCTACACCTGGGTGGAGCAGACGCGGCCTGGCGGGATCATCCTCGCCACGCTGTGCGGCTGGATGTACTCCTCCGAGCTGGCCCGCCTGACCGTCGCCGAGGACGGCACCGCGCGCGGACGGTTCCTCGGCGGTCAGGTGTCGTTCATGCTCGCCCGGCCCCAGCTACCGCCGCCGCTGGGGATGCTGCCCGACCTGGACGGCGGGGACGAACAACCGACCTCGGTCGGCGCGGACGCCCTGGACGACTGGGACACCAGGTTCGTGGCCCAGCTGGCCACCCCCCGGGCACAGCGCATCAGTCTGGAGCGCGACGGCCGCACCGAACACGTCCTGATCGACGTGGAGTCCGCCTCCTGGGCGGCGCTCGCGCAGCACGGGGACACCTGGACGGTCCGGCAAGGAGGCCCGGCGCGGCTGTGGGACACGGTCGCGGAGCACGTCACTCACTGGCGGCGCGACGGCTCACCACCGCTGGAACGGTTCGAGATCACCGTCACCCCCGCGGGGCAGGCCGTCACATGGCCGCGCCCATAAAACGGCGCGCCGCCGGTCCCGTGATCTCCGCCAGGTGCTCGCTGCGAGACCGCCTTCGCCGGCGCTGACCCGGTACGGCGGCACGCCGCGCTGGTTCCGGTCAGCGGGTGAGGTGATCGACGAAGCTCGCCCAGGCGGCGGCGGCCGGGATGATCAGCGCCGCGCCGCCGGGGGTCTTGGAGTCACGAACAGGAACCACGCCCGGGTAACCGTCCGCCACCTCCACGCAGTTGTTGCTTCCGCCGTTGCTGTAGCTGGACCTGCGCCAGCGCGCGGTGTTCGGATCGGGGTGTGAGGCTCGCATAGCTTCCAGCCTTCCCGAGTCACGGTGCGGCGGAACGCCGCGCGCTGGTTTCGGTCAGCGGGCGAGGTGCCCGACGAAGCTCGCCCAGGCGGCGGCCGGGATGATCAGCGCCGCGCCACCGGGGGTCTTGGAGTCACGCACGGGAACCACGCTCGGGAAACCGTCCGCCACCTCCACGCAGTTGTTGTCGCCACCGTTGCTGTAGCTGGACTTGCGCCACCGTGCGGCGTCGAGGTTGGGGTGGGAGGCTCGCATGGTCTCTAGCCTTCCTTCATCTGGGTGCGGATGAACTCCAG
The DNA here is from genome assembly GCF_006335015.1 of Streptomyces sedi. Classification (GTDB taxonomy): domain Bacteria; phylum Actinomycetota; class Actinomycetes; order Streptomycetales; family Streptomycetaceae; genus Streptomyces; species Streptomyces sedi. The sequence continues at coordinate 57,287 of NZ_VDGT01000003.1, read as the reverse complement.
GGAGTCCAAGGGGGATAGCGCACGAGCGCTGATCTCATCGTAGGAGAGCTTCAACTGCTCCACCTCCTCCGGCTCCTCGATCACCTCGCCGCCCTTGGCGTGCTCCTGGTAGGCGGCGGAGGTACCGTCCGGGAGCCAGAGAAGAGCAACGGAGCCGCCCAGCAGATCGTGCAGCCCGGTACTCAAGGGCAACACCTGAATCGTCACATTGGGCAGCTTGGCGTCGTCGATCAGCCGTTGCAGCTGCCGGAGCCAGGCCGCTCGATCGCTCAACCGCCGCCCGAAGATGGACTCGTCCAGCACGAAACGCGCATGAACCGGGGACTCCTCACGACGCACCTTCTCCTGGCGGCCGATCCGCAGCGTCAACTGGTTCGCCAGCTCTACCTCTTCCTCCGGGCGGTGGGGGCCGGACCACAGCTGCTCCCTGGCGTACTCCTCGGTCTGGAGGATGCCGGGAATCGTCTGTGGTACGTATCGCTGGATCACCCTGGCGATGCTCTCCAGCTCCATGTACCGCTGGTACCGCCCCGGATACGCCTCTTCCTTCGCCAGCCACCACAGGTTCTGAAGGCCGCGCCCCGTCCCGTACACCTCGTCCAGCCTGCGGGCCGTCTCCAAGTCGCCGATGCGCTCGCCGCGTTCGAGTCTGTTCAGGTACGAGCGGTCGAACCGGACGCGTTCGGACAGCGCCCCGAGCGACAGGCCGGACTCCTCCCGGAGTCTCGCCAACTCGTCCATGAACCTCTTGCGGGCCGGAGCTGCGGGCTTGGCTTCCGGCTTTGCGGCGGTGGTGGTGGCCATCAACTTCCCCCAATCGAAGGGCATCGCGAAACCCCTGGTCAGGGTAGCGCCTACAACTCAGTCTCGTAGTCGCCTCGTTACAGGAAGTTAAAGAAACCGAGGACGTGCCGCCGCACACCCCTACGGAGAATCGCCCGAAAGTGTTTGTCCGACCTCCTGACGAACGCGGCGCGTCAGGCGATGGCTGCGATGTCGCCGTCGTCGAAGTAGATGGCCTGATGCAGCCGGCCACCGAGCGCGGTGGCGAACCGCGCGAGAACGTCCTGCCCGGACAGGTGGCCACGTTCGATCTGAGACACGCGCCCCTTGGTGACGCCCATACGGTCGGCCACGTCCTGCTGCGTCAACCCACGAGCCCGCCGCAGCTCCGCCAACCGCCGCCCGGTCATCTCCGCGAGCAGCGCCTCCCTGCCCTCCCGTACGGCGTCCTCTCCACCGGCACGGTCAACGTACTCGGCACGGATGTCCTGCCAACGGCTGTAGCCACTCATGTCGATCCACCTTCTTCCCGAGCTCGTTCCTTCAGATACGCGGAGTAGCGCTGTTCGGCCAGCGGAATCGCTTCCCTGTACCACTCGTTCCACCGACCGGACTTGTCTCCCGCGACCAGCAGAATGCTGCTGCGCCACGGGTCGAAGACGAAGAGGATGCGCACCGTTCCCGGCCGCAGCTCCTTCAGGTTGGCTATCGACGAGTCATGGACGGTATCGACCAGCGGACGCCCCAGTCCGGGACCCCCGTCCGCAAGCGCGTCGAGCGCCTGCACCACACGAGCCAAGGCGGCTCCGTCCAGATTGTCGATCCACTCGCGGACCTCGTCCACGAGAAAGATCTCCCACTCGCCATCCACAGCCCGAGTATAGCAATCGCTATACCGGCGGCCCATCCCGCGGCACGGCGGCCTCGGCAGCCGCAGCCGCAGTCGTCGCCGACCAGGAGGCCAGCAGGTGCAAACGTTCCTCGTCGGCGGAGCCGGGCTCGGCCGCGTGGTCGGTGAGGCTGAGGCCGGGCTCGGCGAGCAGGTCCATGCGCCCGTTGCTGACGTACGCCGGACCGTGGTGATGGCGTCGGGCGTCCAGCGCAGGCCGGGGTGCGGGGTCCGCGGCGCCGGACCTGATCGAACGGGTGCTGTCGGGCCGGATCGACCCGGGCCGGGTCTTCGACCTCGCCCTGCCCCTCGACCAGGTCGCCGAGGGCTACCGGGCGATGGACGAACGCCGCGCGGTCAAGGCCCTGTTGAGGCCCTGAACGCGGCGCGTCGTACACGGGCCCGCGGCGGCGGCATGGTGCGCGCCGGCGCGGGCCGGATCGGCGTCCTGCGGCGGGCGCGGGGTACGCGGCGCCCGGCTCGCGGCCCCGCCGTGGGCCGGGGAGGTCAGGACGCCTGGTAGGGCTTGGCCTCCAGGACCTGGACCGAGGCGCTGCTGCCGTTGGGCAGCTCGTAGCTGGCGTCCTGGCCGACCTTCTTGCCCAGCACGGCGCCGCCCAGCGGGGACTGGGGCGAGTAGGTGTCGATGTCCGAGGTGGCGAACTCGCGGGACGCCAGCAGGAACGTCATCGTGTCGTCCTTGTCGCCGTCGAAGGCGATGGTCACGACCATGCCGGGGGCGACCACGCCGGTGTCGGCGGGCGCCTCCCCCACCTGCGCGGTCTCCAGGAGCTGGGTCAGCTGGCGCACGCGCGCCTCCTGCTTCCCCTGCTCCTCCTTGGCCGCGTGGTAGCCGGCGTTCTCCTTGAGATCGCCCTCTTCGCGAGCCGCCTCGATCTTCTTCGCGATCTCGACGCGGGCAGGACCCGACAAGTGATCCAGCTCCGCCTTCAGCTGGTCATACGCCTCCTGGGTCAGCCAGGTGACAGTGTCGCTGGTCTGCGTCACAGGTGCTCCTCGGGTAGCAAGAGGGGATAAAAACAAGGCCCGTCCCAGACAAGTGCGCTCCTGGGCGGGCGGGCCATCGATCGAAATATCGACTCTAACAACGAAACGGTCGATGTGCGGAAGGATTACCCTTCGCGCTCCGCCACAAACCCGGTACGGGTTGTGGCAGGTCACCGGGGGTTCGCGTGGGTCCGACGCCGGGCGTCGGCCGCTACTCCTCCTGGCCGGCCGCCGAGCAACCCATCAGCTCCGCCGCCGTGGCGCGGGCCGTGGTGCGGAGGGTGACCGCCTCGTGGAGGCTGTCGTCCGGCTGGTCGAAGCGGAACTCGGCCCTGCCGACCTCCAACCCGTCCTCCGCCTGGGCCCGCACCGTACAGACACCCTCGGTGTCGGCCGGTTTGCGGACCGCGAGATGGACGTCGACCTCCTGGTCGGAGATCACCTCGAAGCCGGTCAGTTGGCCCGAGACGCGTTGCTCCCCGATGTAGGAGAAGCCGGCCCAGGCGACGAAGCCCACCAGGGCGACGCCCAGCACGAGCCCGACGACCTTCAGCCGCCGGTCACGGGCCCCGTCGTCGGAGGCGTCGCGGCCGTAGCGGCCCGCCGGTGGTCCGGTGGGGGCTGTGGTCACGGCTCCTCCTCTCGGTGACGTCAGCACGGCGTTCTCGGGGCGCGGACCGGGAATACCGGTGTCCGTTCCATCCGTCACTATAGAACGGTGTCTCCGGGGCCGAGACGACCAGTACCGAACGACGAGGACCGAGCGTTGACAGAGCAACTGCGACTCATGGCGGTGCACGCCCATCCGGACGACGAGTCGAGCAAGGGCGCCGCCGCGATGGCGAAGTACGTGGCCGAGGGCGTGGAGGTGCTCGTCGCCACGTGCACGGGGGGTGAGCGGGGGTCGATCCTCAACCCCAAGCTCCAGGGCGACCCCTACATCGAGCAGAACATCCACGAGGTGCGGGCCAAGGAGATGGCCGAGGCGCGGGAGATCCTGGGCGTCCGGCAGGAGTGGCTCGGCTTCGTCGACTCCGGGCTGCCGGAGGGCGACCCGCTGCCTCCGCTGCCGGAGGGCTGCTTCGCGTTGCAGGACGTCGAGGAGGCCGCCGAGCCGCTGGTGCGGCTGATCCGCTCGTTCCGTCCGCAGGTGGTCACCACCTACGACGAGAACGGCGGCTACCCGCACCCGGACCACATCATGACCCACAAGATCTCGATGGTCGCCTTCGAGGCGGCCGGCGACCCGGAGCGCTACCCGGACTCGGGCGAGCCGTGGCAGCCGTCGAAGCTGTACTACAACCAGGGTTTCAACAGGCCGCGCACGCTCGCGCTGCACGAGGGGCTGCTGGCGCGCGGCCTGGAGTCGCCGTACGAGGAGTGGCTCAAGCGCTGGGAAGACTCGTCCATGCCGGAGCGGCAGTTGACCACGCGGGTGCCGTGCGGCGAGTACTACCCGGTGCGGGACAAGGCGCTGATCGCGCACGCCACCCAGATCGACCCGGACGGCGGCTGGTTCAGGGTGCCGATGGAGGTCCAGCAGGAGGTCTGGCCGACGGAGGACTTCGAGCTGGCGCGGTCCCTGGTGGACACCTCGCTACCCGAGTCGGACCTGTTCGCCGGAGTCCGCGACAATTGACCCATGACTGATGTGACTCCGCTCGCCAAGGAGCTGACCGAGTACACGGTGACGCCGGGGGTGCTGGGCTTCGTCGTGTTCGCCGTGCTCGGTGTCGGGGTCTGGGTGCTGCTGAAGTCGATGAGCAGCCACCTGGGCAGGATCGACTTCGAGGAGAGCGCCGCCGCCGGCGAGGGCGGCGAGCCCGCCGCCGACACGGCCGCGTCGAAGGACAGGTCGGCGACCACCTCCTGAGTCCCGCGCGCGGGACTCAGGAGGGAGGCCGACGCCGGCCCCCTCCGGTCAGCGCCCGTCCACCGGGTCGCCGCCGGCCGGGTCGCCGACGCCGTCGTGGGCGCGGTCGCCCGCCGGGGCGTCCGTCGCGCCGCCCTCCGGGGGCAGCACGCCCACGATGTCGCGGGCCGCGCGCCGGGGCACCATGCCCAGGCGCCAGGCGGACCAGCCCGCCTCCGGGCCCTGCTCGCGTTCCAGCATCAACGCCAGCGAGCGCGCGGCGTCCGCGAGCCTCGGGTCGCGCGCCGGGTGCTCGGCGCGCAGCAGCTCGGCCAGCTCCTGCTGGGCCACCGCCTGCCCCACCTCCGAGCCGCCCGGCGAGGCCAGCGGCAGCAGCGTGCAGCGCAGGAACTGCGCCCAGTCCGCGCCCCGCAGGTCCGGGCCGCCGTCGCCGTAGCCCGCGGTGAACAGGGCCAGCGCCTCGTCGGTCAACTCCAGCGCGAGGCCGAGCCGTTCGTTGCCCGCCTCGATCACGGCCAGCTCCAGGGCCGACCACGCCTCGCCGTGGGTGACGCCGATCCGCTGGTAGTCGCGCCGGGCGTCGGTCAGCAGCTGGCGGGCGAAGCCGCTGTTGCGCAGCGAGCCGGTCTTCTCGGCCCGGCTGTCCCTGGTGACGCGGGCCGAGTGCTGCCGGGTGCAGGCCAGCCCGTAGACGTCCCGCATCCGGCTGAACATGGTGCGGGCGCGCTCCAGGGCGCGGACGGCGGCCGTGGTGTCGCCGGCCTCCTCCAGCGCCTGGCCCAGGTAGTAGAGGGTCCACGCCTCGCCGCGGGCGTCCTCCGTCTCCTGGTGCCGGGCGAGCGCGGCGCGCAGCTGGTCGACGGCCGCCGAGGCGTCCCCGTCGTAGACGCGGGCCAGGCCCAGCTCGCTGGCGGCCCAGGCCACGCCCCGCACGTCGCGGGAGCGCTCGTACAGGTCGAGTGAGAGGCGCAGCTCCCGCTCGCCCTCGGCGATCTCGCCCTGCCACAGCAGCGTCTGCCCCAGCTGGAAACGGGTCCACGCCTCGCCGTGCACGCTGCCGCTCGCCTGGTGCAGCGGCAGCGCCTCGGCGAGCAGCCGGCGGGCGGAGAGCACCCGGCCGCACTCGCGTTCGGCGGTGGCCAGGGCGTGCAACGTCCAGGCGCGGTCGCCGGCGAGCGCCTCGCCCTGCTGGAGGTCCAGCGCCTGGCGCAGCTTCTCCACGGACTCCCGCAGCTGGCCCTGGTGTTGCAGGGTGATGCCGAGGTCCCGCAGCGCCCGGGCGGTGCCGGCCTCGTGGCGCGCCTGCTGGTAGAGGGTGACGACGCTGGTCAGCGTGGAACGCGACTTGTCCAGCTCGCCGAGCTGCCGGGCGGCGACACCGGTCCGCCAGCGGACGGAACGCGTCAGCAGCCCCTGGTCGACGGCCTCCGCCAGCTCGTTCAGCTCGCCGAGGCGGTAGAGGTCGCCCCGGAGCAGGCAGTAGTCGCACAGCGCGCCGAGCAGGTGCTGGACGGCCTGGCGGTCGACGCGCTCGTCGGCGTAGCGCAGGGTCGAGGTGATGAAGCTGGTCTCGTCGTCCAGCCAGCGCAGCGCGGCGTCCAGCGAGGCGAAGCCGTGGCCGCCGGCGGCGGCCGGCAGCATGTCGGCGCGGGTCGAGGTCTTGCCGTCGACCAGCCGGATCACCGTGTCGGCCAGCTCGGCGTAGCTGCGGATCAGCCGCTCCTGGGCGGCCGACACCTGGCGGTCGCTGTCCTCCTCGTACATCCGGGCGCGCGCGAACCTGCGGACCAGCTCGTGCAGGCGGTAGCGGTTGCCCCGGACATGGCTGAGCAGGCCGGCCTGGGCCAGCCGCTCCAACTGGTCGGCCGCCTCGCGCTGACCGACGTCCAGCAGCGCGGCGGCGGCGCGGGCGCCGAGGCTGGCGCGGCCGGCGAGCGCCAGTCGGCGCAGCAGCCGGCGGGCGGTCTGGTCCAGGTCGTGGTAACGCATCCGCAGGGCGCGCTCGGCGGGGTCGGCGGCCTCGTCACCGGCCGGGCCCCAGGCGGCGAGGTCGTCGGCGAGGGCGGTGGGCGAGCGTTCGTCGAGCGCCGAGCCGACCAGCCGCAGCAGGATCGGACGGCCGGCGCACAGCTCGTTGATCTCGCGCCAGCCGCTCTCGTCGCGCGCGCCGGGCGCGATCCGGCCGCCGTCGGCGACGGAGGCGCGCAGCAGTTCCTCGGCGGCGTCGTCGTCCAGCGCCTCGATCGGCAGCTGGTGGACGGAGGCGGGGAACGAGGGGCTGATGTCGAGCGGCTCGGCCGCGGTGACCAGCACCAGCGAGGGGGAGCGCGCGGGGATCAGGGTGCAGACCTGCTCGGCGTCGGTGGCGTCGTCGAGGATGATCACCACGGGCAGGTCGCTGAGGTGCTGCTGGTAGCGCTCGGCGAGCCGGGACAGCTGGCCGGCGTCGGCGGCGCGGCCCGAGCCCTCGCGGAAGAGCAGTTGCTCCCGGGGGGCGCCGAGCCGGTTCATCAGGTGCAGCAGGGCGTCCCTGGTGGGCAGCGGGTCCTGGCTCTGGCCGCGCAGGTCCACCAGGCAGGCGCCGCGGAACAGCTCGCGGGTCTCCTGCGCGGCCCAGCCGGCGAGCGTGGTGCGGCCCGAGCCCGAGGGGCCGTGCAGCACGACGACGGTCGGCTGGGTCTCGGTGGCGGCGCGGTCGCGGTTGACCCACTGCACGATCTGGCCGAGATGGCGGCGGCGGCCGATGAAGGGCCGCTCCAGGTCGGCCAGCCGGTCGAAGGAGCGCCCCAGGACGGAACGGCCGCGGGCGCGGCCCGAGCGGTCCGTGGTGCGGGAGACGCGGCCGGAGCCGCGGGCGCCGCCGAGCTGCCGGCGGCGGGGCGCCACGGCGCGCTGCTGCTCCAGATAGGGGCGGATGCCGCGCACCTCGACGGCCGTCAGCCAGGCCAGCCGCAGCTGTTCGACGCCGCCGGGCTGTTGGCGGCTGCCGGCGTGCCGTTCGGAGGACCAGAAGTGGGCCAGCAGCGCCTGGGCGCTGAAGCCCGCCACGGCGGCCAGCGCCACCAGCACGCCGTCGTAGAAGGCGACGGCCGCCGAGTCGTTGAGCGAGCCGACCAGCAGCACCGTGGCGAGCGCGGCGCAGAGCGCCGCCGCGGCGAGGCCGCCGAGGAAGCGGGGCGCGAAGCGGTCGGCCAGCCGGCTCGGCGCGCTCTCCTGCTCGGCGTCGCGGAAGGCCGCGTACTCCTCGCGCGCCGGGCGCAGGATCTCGTCCAGCGAACCGCCGGCGCGGCGCAGCAGCTGGTCCGCCGAGACCCGCCCCTCCGAGCGGCGTTCCTCCTCCCTGGCCGCGTCGCGCAGCAGCCGATCGACCTCCGCGCGGTGCCGCTCCTCCAGCGTCGCCGTCTCCACCGCCATACGCGTTCCCTCCCCGTCGTCGTCCCGTCCGCCGGGGCGCGCGGGGTTCCCGCGCTGTGGCCCGGCCACCGCCTGGTGCGTGGGAGCGCTCCTGAAGGCGGGTCAACGCTCGGAGCGGCCCGGGAAGTTGGCCTGCCCCGGCTGACGGGGGCTCACGCCGATTTCGACCAAGTCGTTACCGGTATGTGGCGGAGTGGGGACGGCTCCCGGCCGGCGCGGAACGCCGTGGCCGGCCGGGGACCGGCGCCCGGGCGCACCGCGGCGCGCCGGGCGCGTGTGTCAGGAGGCCGCGCGCTTGTACTTGCGGACGGCCAGCGTGCGGAAGACCGCGATGATCAGGATCGACCACAGCAGCGACGCCAGCGCCGGGTGCTGCATCGGCCAGGCGTCGGGCGCCTCGTAGTGCGGCGGGAGGTTGCCGAACAGCTCGCGGGCGGCGAGCACGGTCGCGGAGAACGGGTTCCACTCGGCGACGGGTTGGAGCACCGACGGCATGTTCTCCGAGGGGACGAACGCCACCGAGACGAAGGTCAGCGGAAACAGCCACACCAGCCCGCCGGAGGTCGCCGCCTCCGGGGTGCGCACGGACAGCCCGATCAGCGCGCCGATCCAGGTGAACGCGTACCCGAGGAGCAGCAGCAGGCCGAAGCCGGCGACCGCGTCGACGACGCCCTCCCTCATGCGCCAGCCGACCAGCAGCGCGACCAGCGCCAGCACCAGCAGGATCACCGCCGTCTGCACCAGGTCGGCGAAGGTCCGCCCGGTGAGCACCGCGCCGCGCGCCATGGGCAGCGAACGGAAACGGTCGATGATGCCCTTCTGCATGTCCTCCGCGATGCCGGCGCTGGCGCCGGCGGTGGCGAAGGTGACCGTCTGGGCGAAGATGCCGCCCATCAGGAACTCACGGTAGGCGCCCGAGTCGTTCCCCGCGCCCGGCAGCGTGATGGAGCCGCCGAAGACGTAGGAGAACAGCACCACGAACATGATGGGCTGCACCAGGCCGAAGATGACGACCTCGGGGATGCGCAGCATCCGCAGCAGGTTGCGCTTGGCGACGACCATCGAGTCACGCCAGCTCTGGCGGAACGAGACCCGGTCCCCCGGCCTCGGGATCGGCTTGGGACTCGGCTCCTGGGCGGTGATGCTCACTTCTCCCCCTCCTCGCCCGTCGCCTCGTCGGTGGCGGGCGTCCCGTTCTCCTCCTCGGCACCGTGGCCGGTGAGCGAGATGAACACGTCGTCCAGCGTGGGCCGGCGCAGCCCGATGTCGTCGATCTCCACGCCCTCGCCGTCCAGTTCGCGGATCACCTCGGCGAGGAGCTTGGCCCCGCCGGCCGCCGGGACGCTGAGCTTGCGCGTGTGCTCGACGAGCGTGGTGTCGCCGTCCCCCAGCCGCCGCAGGATCCGCTCCGCGACCGGCAGATGCTCGCGGGCGTGGACGACGACCTCGACCACGTCGCCGCCGCTGCGGCTCTTCAGCTCGTCCGAGGTGCCGCGCGCGATGACCTGGCCGTGGTCGACGACGGCGATGCTGTCGGCCAGATGGTCGGCCTCCTCCAGGTACTGGGTGGTGAGGAGGAGGGTGGTGCCGCCGGCGACCAGCTCCTCGATCACCGCCCAGAGGGCCATGCGGTTCCTCGGGTCCAGGCCCGTGGTCGGCTCGTCCATGAACATCACCGGCGGGCTGATCACCAGCGCCGCCGCCAGGTCCAGGCGGCGGCGCATCCCGCCCGAGTAGGTCTTCGCGGTGCGGTCGCCGGCGTCCGCCAGGTTGAACCGCTCCAGCAGCGCGTCCGCCCTGCGGCGGGCGTCGCGCGCGGTGAGCTGGTAGAGCTGGCCGACCATCTGAAGGTTCTCCCGGCCGGTCAGATAGTCGTCGATGGCGGCGAACTGGCCGGAAAGCCCGATGGACCTGCGCACCTCACCCGGATGGGTGACGACGTCAAAGCCCGCGACCTCCGCGCGACCGCTGTCCGGCCTCAGCAGGGTGGTGAGCACCCGCACGGCGGTGGTCTTGCCCGCGCCGTTGGGTCCGAGGAGGCCGAGGACCGACCCCTCGGGTACTTCGATGTCCACGCCGTCCAACGCGCGGACGTCGCCGAAGGTCTTGACCAGACCCTCGGCGTAGATGGCGGCTGGCATGAGATCTCACTCTCGATCAGGTCCTGACGGCCAGAGTGGCCCGAACGTGGGAGGGTCGCCACTCTAGAACAGACGCGATGTATCGCGATAGCTCTCAAGCGGACGCCGGTTCGGCACGGTGCGCGACACCCCACCGGATCGCCAGGACCGCCGCCCGCCTCACCCCACGCGCACCCGCTCCGGCGCCGACGTCCCGCCGTCACCGCCCGGCGCCCGTCGGCGGTCGTGCAGCACCAGCAGGACGACCATCCCCATCAACACACCGAGGACGGCCCCGGCTTCCCGCGTGGCCGCGGCGGCCAGCGGGTGCTCGGGGGCGGGCTGCTGCATGTCGGTGAGGGTGAGCAGGTTGTAGACGCTGTAGGAGAAGAGCATCCCGGAGGAGATCCAGGCCGCGCCCATCGGCGGAAGGAACCAGCGCGTTCCGCGGCGCGTCGCCAGCACCACGAGCCCCCACGCCCCGGCGAGCGCCCACACGCCCGTGCTCAGCGTGAGGAGGTGCCACCAGATGTCGCGGCCGTCCAGCCGGTCCGGGTCGATGCCGAGCGTGCCGCCGGCCGCCCAGTAGACCTTGACCGCGCCGAGCAGCACGCAGCCGACGGCGAGCAGCCTGGCGGCCGTCGCCTGGAGCGCGCGCGAACTCCCCGCCGGCTCCCCGCGGTCCAGCGGCCCGCCGAGCGCCTCCGGCCAACGCGCCCTGGCGTACCCGAGCAGCGCCAGGGGGAGGCCGACGCCCGCCCCGACGAGCGAGATCATCACCAGGATCTGCTCGTAGATCCAGAAGTCCGGGGCCCCCGCGTCCTGGTCCCGGTTCATCGCGGCGGGGCCCAGCACCGGCGCCAGCAGCAGCATCGGAACGAGCAGACCGGTGCCCACCCACACCGGCAGGGCCACCAGCCACGCGGGCAGCCGCTCACCCCACGGACGGGAGAACGCCAACGCCAGGACGATCCCGACGGCCGCGAGCACCGCGGTGGCGGCGTTGGCGGCCCGCCAGTCGGCGCCGCCCATCTCCTCCGTGGGCACGAACAGCCCGAAGGCCCAGAGGACCTTGATGAACAGATACGGGGCGACGGCGACGACCGCCACGTTGCCCGATGTCCTGCGAAGTCTCGCCAGCCTTCCGGCAGGCTCCCCCGTGCGAATTGCCATGTACAGGATGATAGTCGACGGGGGACACACCCCCAGAAGCCGGCCACACCGGCGAAACCGGGCCGCTCAGGACAGGACGCCGTAACCCGACTCGCGCAGCGCGACGACGACCTCGTCGCAGTGGCGCGGACCCTTCGTCTCCAGCCACAGCTCGACCTCGGCCTCGGCCACCCCCAGCCGCGGGTCCGTGCGCACGTGGTGCACCGCCAGCACGTTGGCGTCGACCTCCGACAGCACCCCGAGCAGCGCCGCCAGCGCGCCCGGGTGGTCGGGCAGCCGCAGCCGCAGCGAGAGGTAGCGGCCGGCGGCGGCCATCCCGTGGCGCAGGGTTCGTTCCATCACGACGGGGTCCACGTTCCCGCCGGAGAGCACCGCGACGACCGGGCCCTCGAACGCGTCCGGCTCCGCCAGCAGCGCCGCGACCGGCGCGGCGCCCGCCGGCTCGACGACCAGCTTGGCGCGTTCCAGACAGTGCAGCAGCGCGCCCGAGAGGGCGCTCTCGGAGACGGTCCGCACGTCGTCGACCAACTCGGCCACCAGCTCGAACGGCACGTCGCCCGGCCGCCCCACCCGGATGCCGTCGGCCATGGTGGCCGCCCCCGGCAGCGACAGCGGCCGGCCGGCCGCCAGCGACCTGGGGTAGGCGGCGGCCCCCTCGGCCTGCACGCCGACGATCCGCACGTCGGGCCGGCGCGCCTTGATCGCCAGCGCCACGCCGGCCAGCAGCCCGCCGCCGCCGACGCTCATCACCACGGTCCGCACGTCGGGGCACTGTTCCAGCAGTTCGAGGCCCAACGTGCCCTGCCCGGCGACCACGTCGGGGTGGTCGAAGGGGTGGATGAAGACCGCGCCCGACTCCCTGGCGTAGGCGGTCGCCGCGGCCAGCGTCTCGTCGACGACCTGCCCGACCAGCCGCACGGACGCCCCGTAGTCGCGGGTCGCCGCCACCTTCGGCAGCGGGGCGCCGACCGGCATGAAGACCGTCGAGGTGACCCCGAGCAGCGAGGCGGCCAGCGCGACGCCCTGCGCGTGGTTGCCCGCGCTCGCCGCGACCACCCCGCGCTCGCGGTCGGCCGCGGTGAGGGCGGCGATCCGGTTGTACGCGCCGCGCAGCTTGAACGAGCCGGTGCGTTGCAGGTTCTCGCACTTCAACAGGACCGGCGCGCCGACCAGTCGACTCAGGTACCTGCTGCCTTCGAGGGCGGTCACCCGGGTCACCCCGGAGAGCGTCTTCTGGGCGGCGAGCACGTCCTCCAGGGTGGGCCGGCGTTGCGTGGACATGGCACCAGTCTCGCAGGCCACCCCCGCGCCGGCGCCCGGGGACGCCGCCACCGGAGGCCGCTACGCTGGAGTGCCCTTCGGGCGCCGGCACCGCTCGCCGTTCCCCGCAGCCGCTCCCGCCCCGTTCCTCCCCGCGAACCAGACGGACATGACGACGCCTGAACCCACCCCTCCCCACGCCCCGCCGCCGACCGCGACCGGCGGGAACGCCGAGGCGCCACACCACGACCCGCCGCACGGCGACGCGCTGCTCGACGCGTTCCAGCACGAGGTCGCCGTCTTCGGCCGCAGGGCCGAGCAGACGCGGCTCGGCGGGCTGGGGTCGGCCCGCAACTCGATGGACCGCGCCGCCTATCTGCTGCTCAGCCGGCTGGAGGCGGACGGCCCCCTCGGCGTCAAGGCACTGGCGGGCGGCATGGGCATCGACTCGTCCACGGTGACCCGCCAGGTCGCGCCGCTGGTCGACGCGGGGCTGGTCCGCCGCGCCCCCGACCCGGAGGACGGGCGCGCGGTGCTGTTGCAGCTCACGCCCCCGGGGCGCGAGCGGCTGGAGGAGGTGCGCGCCTCCAGGCGCGCGCTGATCGCGCTGCTCACGGACGACTGGAACGAGCAGGAGCGCGCGGACTTCCACGCGCTCCTGTCCCGCTTCAACGCGGCGATCGCCCGCTTCCACGGCCGGGACCTCGCCCCGCGCCCGTGAACGGGGCGAGGTCCCGTGCCCGTGCCCGCGCCCGCGCCCGCGCCCGCGAACGGAAACGGCGGCCGTTCAGATCGAGTTCAGCGCCTGCCGCAGGTCCGCCAGCAGGTCGTCTGCCGACTCGATGCCGACCGAGAGCCGCACCAGGTCGCCCGGCACCTCAAGGGCCGACCCGGCGGCAGAGGCGTGGGTCATCCGGCCCGGGTGCTCGATCAGTGACTCGACGCCGCCCAGCGACTCGCCCAGCGTGAAGACCTCGGTCCGGTCGCAGACCGCGACCGCCGCCTCCTCCCCCGCCGCGACCCGGAACGACACCATCCCGCCGAAGTCCCGCATCTGCTTGCCCGCCGTCTCGTGGCCCGGGTGCGAGGGCAGCCCGGGGTAGCGGACGTCGGCGACCTTCGGGTGCGCGGCCAGCATCTCGGCGATCCGCGTCGCGTTGGCGCTGTGCCGGTCCATCCGCACCGCGAGGGTCTTGATCCCGCGCATCACCAGCCAGCTGTCGAAGGGCCCGGCGATCGCGCCCATCGCGTTCTGGTGGAACGCCAGCTCGTCGGCCAGCGCCTGGTCCGAGGTGACCAGCGCGCCGCCGACCACGTCGGAGTGGCCGCCGAGGTACTTGGTGGTGGAGTGCACCACCACGTCCGCGCCCAGCGCCAGCGGCTGCTGGAGATAGGGGCTCGCGAAGGTGTTGTCCACGACCAGGCGCGCGCCGGCGGTGTGCGCGATCTCGGCGACCAACGCGATGTCGGTGATCCCCAGCAGCGGGTTGGAGGGCGTCTCCACCCACACCAGCTTGGTCTCGGGGCGGATCGCCTCCCGCACCGACATCGGGTCGGAGGTGTCGGCGACCGACCAGTCGACGCCCCAACGCTCCACGACCTTGGCCACCAGCCGGAAGGTGCCGCCGTAGGCGTCGTTCGGGATCACCAGGTGGTCGCCCGGGCCGAGCACCGTGCGCAGCAGGCAGTCCTCGGCCGCGAGCCCCGAGGCGTACGCCAGCCCGCGGGTGCCGCCCTCCAGCGCGGCGAGGTTCTCCTCCAGCGCGGTGCGCGTCGGGTTCGCGGAACGGCTGTACTCGTAGCCGCCGCGCAGCCCCCCGACGCCGTCCTGCTTGTAGGTGGAAACCTGGTGGATGGGCGGGACCACCGCCCCCGTCAACGCGTCGGGCTCCTGGCCGGCGTGGATGGCCAACGTCTCGAAGCGCCGCCCCACATGCTGCTCGTTCATGGACCCACGGTAGTGGCCTTACCGTGGAGTCAGGGACAGCGAACGCCCGTTCGCGGCACCCGGTCCCCCGGCGGCATAGGGTGTCCCTGTCCGCCGATACCACCCGTTCGGTACCCGCGCCACCGTCCGCACCGGCCGCACCGGCCGGCGCCACGGCGGTGCCCGCGGGCACACGCAGTACCCGCAGCACCGCCGTACTCCGCACGAGGGGGAGCGACTCCGCCATGGAAGCCCTGATCCTGCTGATCGCCCTGACCGCCGTCTTCGGCGTGCTGGTGCTGCCGGCGTTGCGCCGCCGCCGTGAGCGGCAGGAGTTCGAGCGGGCCGCGGCCCAGGCCGACGCCGCGACCCGTCCGGGCGGCGGCGGGATCTCCCTCGGCAAGGCGGGCGACGCCGCGGGGCCGAGCGCCGGGCTCGTCCCCGTCGACCAGCTCGACCTCCGGCTGCCCGGGCCGGACGACGCGCTGGTCGAGGCGTTGGACGAGGTCCGCGCGACGGGCGGCTGGCGTCCCGCCGGGCAGCTGCTGGCGCTCACCGACGACAGCGAGCTGCGCTGGCAGCGCGTGCAGTCGCTGGCCGGCGCCGCCGCGATGGAGCTGGCGCGGTGGCGCGCGGCGGGCGGCGACCCGGAGAAGGGCAAGCCGGGCGCCGGCTGGCTGCGCGACTGGCGCACCGAGGAGCCGAGCGACCCGGGCGGCGCGCAGGTCTACGCCCAGTTCCTGGTCTGGCAGGCGATGGCGGACCCGGGCGCGGCCGAGTACCGCATCGTGCTGGAGGAGGCCCGCACGGTCTGCGAGGAGGCGGCGGGGCTCGCCCCCGACGACCCGGTGCCGCACATCGTCGAGCTGGCCATCGCGCGCGGGCTCGACTACCCGCGCGACGAGTTCGACGCCGTGTGGCGTCGCGTGACCGAGCGCGAGCCGCAGCACATGGGCGCGCACCTGGCGGCCCTGCCCTACTTCTCCGAGAAGTGGCACGGCTCACGCAAGGACGCCGAGGGCTTCGCGGCGGCTGCCGCGGGCGCGGCGAAGCCGGGCAGCCTGCTGCCGGCGCTGCCGCTGTTCGCGGTCTACGACCACCTGCCCGACCTCCAGCACTCGCCCGGCATGTACCAGGGCGCGGTGGTGATGGACGCGATCGAGGCGGCGCAGTTCGCGTTGAACAACGTGCGGAACGACCACCCCGTGCAGCCGCACGTGCACCATCTGTTGCTGTGTTTCCTGGTCCGCGCGGAGCGGTACCCGGAGGCGGCGGAACAGGTCAGGGCGATCGACGGTTATG
This sequence comes from Streptomyces sedi, assembly GCF_006335015.1. GTDB lineage: Bacteria > Actinomycetota > Actinomycetes > Streptomycetales > Streptomycetaceae > Streptomyces > Streptomyces sedi. The sequence goes on along the minus strand of NZ_VDGT01000003.1, from coordinate 41,538 downwards.
TGGGGGCGATCCCCTGGGTCGACGGCGAGAAGCCGGCCGCCGAGTACGCGGCCTACCGGGCCATCGCCATCGCCGGCCGGTAGCCAGCCGGGCGGGACCCGCCCGAGGAGCGAGGAGATACGAGGAACATGCTGTACACCACCTTCAAGAACCGGCTTCCCACCGCCGAGGAGGCCCTCCCCGGCCGCGAGGAGCGCCCGTTCGCCGTGCCGTCGACCCACACCGTCCTGGGCAACCCGCTGCTCGGCCCCTACCCGGAGGGTCTTGAGGTCGCCGACTTCGGCCTCGGCTGCTTCTGGGGCGCTGAGCGGCGCTTCTGGCAGACGCCCGGCGTCTGGACGACCCTCGTCGGCTACCAGGGCGGCGTCACCGCGCACCCCACCTACGAGGAGGTGTGCAGCGGCATGACCGGGCACACCGAGGCGGTGCGGGTCGTCTTCGACCCGGCCAAGGTCTCCTACGAGGAGCTGCTGCGGGTCTTCTGGGAGTCCCACGACCCGACGCAGGGGATGCGCCAGGGCAACGACGTCGGCACCCAGTACCGCTCGGCGATCTACACCCACTCCCCCGAGCAGCAGCACACGGCGGAACGTTCCCGCGAGGCCTACCAGCGCGTCCTGGCCGACTCCGGCTACGGCCCCATCACCACCGAACTGGCCCCGGCCGAGCCCCGCCCGTTCTACGCGGCCGAGGGGTACCACCAGCAGTACCTCGACCGCAATAAGACGGGGTACTGCGGCCTGGGCGGCACCGGCCTGAGCTGCCCGGTGGGGGTGGCGTCGGCGGAGCGGTGAGTTGGCCGGACGAGAACAACTGCCCCCGGGGTGTACTGGCCTCGGGGGCGAGCACTTTTCGCAAGAGCGGATCGCCGGCGAGGCTGACAGGCGCGCAACCATCAGGCGCGTATCCAAGAAGAAACATTCTTGTGCTCTCTACCTGGCTCCAACGTCAAAGCCCACTTACGCGCGCGGGTTGCCGCGCCGCACCCCTCCGAGGGTGTCGGCGTTCGTCAGTCACTTTCGGGGGCGTCGGCGTGACGCAGACCACACAGGCCGTACGTAGGAATCCCAGCTTGACGGCCGCGCTGGAGCTCGGCGATCTCTGGTCGGAGGCCAGCCGACGCGGCTAGACTCTCGTGGGCGGCACAGACGACGCGTGCGGAGGGGGCTTCATCGCGTGGTGATGCGTACAGACGACTTTGTCTCGCCAACAGGCCAACCCCGGTTGGGCGTACTGGCGGGGTTGGGTGCGGGTCGGCCAGGCAAGATAGACATTGCGATAGATGCCTTACTTTCTCTGGGATTGTCGGATCCCGGGCCCGAACTATTTGGCGGACTGCGCGCGGCTCTAATCCATAGATCATTTCTGCACGAGCATCAAGATCTTTTCCCCGGCCTTACCCGCGGCCTCTTGAGCACGCTCCAAAGACTGGGCATGGAATACGTCAGGAAGCAGGCGGCGGTTGAAATCTTCCGGCGCGGCGGGGCGCAGACAGCGGGATCACTGAGCAAGGAAGTCAGCCGGGTTCCGTCAGGCGTTCAGTCCTGGGCGACGCAGCAGGAGTGGATTAGTCAATCGTGTTCGGTCGGGCGAAGCCTTGAGGGCGGCCCACTCCCTGAGCGGTTGGTGGCTGACCTGTGCTACCAGGTCATCGGGGTACTTTGTCTCGCTGGGGAGGCAGCAGTTGCGGCAGCGCTGGTTAGCCGAGTGATCGCTGTCGAGGATGAAAGCATGGGTATCGGAGATCCTAAGACGGAGCTCCAAGAACGACTCAAGAATGGCTCGGTATCTTATGAATACCAGCGCGAAGGTCCCGATCACGGAGCAACGTTCCGCGCTGTAGCAACCGACGATCGCGGGCGCTGCGGTGTTGGTGTTGGACCAAACAAGAAGCGCGCATCGCAGGAGGCTGCGCTGGACTTCCTTCAGCGGCATGTGCCAGAGGCCTTCAGTACGCGCAAGGTCACTGTTGCCCGGGCCGCTGCCGCAGAGATCCCAACCAATCAGGCGCATACACGGATGGTACGTCGCCTACAGAAGCTGTTCTCTTTGCCAGCAACTGCCTGTCCGTTGCTGTCTCAGGCACTGATCCATTCATCGTGGGCATACGAGCACCGGGGTGTTCTGAGCGCCTGCCACCAACAGGACAATCAGGTCCTGGGGTTTATAGGATCTCAAGTATTGAATTACGAACATGCCCTAGCCGGAACGCGCCACGCGCTATTTAATCCTCCCGACGCGGCTACCAACCTGACCACGCTAAACGAGGTTCACGCAAATGCCTTCCGACACGCTGGCCTGGCATCCGGCCTGTTGTTGGGCGCAGGTCAGGCTTCGATAGGAATTTCGACCGAGACGGGTTCCAACGCGTTCCAAGCTGTGATCGGCGCGGTATTCGCGGCCACAGGTTTTCCGGAATCGCTGCGCTCCCGGTGGCCGCAAGAATGGGAACCCGTGTGGCGAATGGTTGCCTCGGAAATTCCACGGGAGATGGATCCAACCACCCTTCTCCAGCGGGCGACATCCGCCATGAAGCTGACATTCGATTTCAGCTATCGTTCTTCCGGCCCGGGGCATGCGATGCAGCAGCGCGCCACCGCCATCCTGAGTAGCGCAGAACTGGGCGCCGAAACGCGTATCGAAGGAACGTGGATAATTGGCAAGCCAAGGGCAAAACACCAAGCGTCCCAGGCTGTACTGAAGATTCTTGACCAGCTAGCCAAACGCCAGCCTGCAAAAGCTCTCAGAAGCGAAAACGAAAACTTTCGCGCAGTAGGTCGCTTTCTTTTGGCTCATCAGGTCGCGTTCTTAGCAGCAAATCGAGCACCAGTTCGGCGCTGGGTTGACGCTAGATTATTCGGCATGCACTGGGCGACTTCCCCTGCGGACCTCTTGTCATGGGCTCAAGAAGCCGATGAGGTCATTGCCGGAATCGCCGGATGCAATCCTAGTGTCAGTAATGTCGAGCATGCCTTCAGGGCAGCCAGTGAACTCGCTAGCAGCCCGCAGGATGCTGTTGAGCCGGAAATGGCGGCTCTCCTGAACATCTTGGAGCAGCTGCACACTCCGGAATCACTAACTACCGACCAGCTCCAGCGCCTCATGCAACTGGCAGAACTCTGCCGATGCCTGGGAAGTGATGACCTCGGCGTCGACTTCCGTGAGCTCGCCGACGACTGGCAACTCCTGCACCGAAATGGACTTCTCCTCCCGCGCTTTCTTCCCAGCGTGCGCTTGTCCGGAAGGGAACGGGCTGTCTTGGACGCTGGTGTCTCAGCCGTCCTTGCCCCCGACACTCAAGCGTCAGTCGAGGTCTTGCGCTCTCACCCGCTGCGTCTTCGCTTTTTGTCGGGCGCTCCGCTCGACCTGACTGCAGTAAGACGGATGTGCACACTGTGGTCCGGCGTGTGCAGGACGGCCAACCTGGAGCCCAACGAGTGCGGCATCGATGCCACTATTTTCACCACAGCGGACTCCGCCTCCGCAGGCCCCATTACGTCTGCGGCCAGAGCAGCATTGCAGCCAGCGGCCCTGCCCTACCAGGCTGCGGTGGCCGACCTGCTGCACGACCTAAAGAACCAGCTCGTAGCTGCCAGACTGGCCAGTTGCACTACTGCCGACACGCGCACCGCACATCTCCAGCAACAGCTCACTGCGAGCCGTCATCTGGACCAGGCCCATGCTCTAACCGCTCGGCTCCGCTCCACCACTTCACTGCTAGGGCCCGCCGGTACTGAGAGCGTGGATATCGGATCCTTCTTGCGCCAATATTCCGCCGGCGTACTCACCCGTCTCCCTGGCCGGATTTCCCTATCCATACCCGATGCAACGCACAGTGTTCGCGTCGCCTTGGACCAAGGCGGACTGACCGCCATCCTGGACAACCTCGTGGGCAACGCGATCGAAGCGCTCAGTAACGGTGGGTCGATCACTCTGGAGTGGACCGCAGACGACGATGAAGCTGTCGTCGAGATCACCGACGATGGTCCGGGCCTACCACCCGAAGTCTCTGCCGCCCTAGAAGCCGGAGACCGCGTGCGCAGTACCAAACCTGGCGGCAACGGCCTCGGCCTTCTGGGCGTTCGCTCACTCTTGAATCGCGTCGGTGGAGAACTTGCGAACGTTCCGGCTCCCTCGGGGACGGGTACCGCCTGGCTTGTCACCCTACCGATCGTCCCCACAGCAATACGGGAGCACCTGTGACCGACGAGATGACTGGGGTGCGCATCCTTGTGGCGGACGACCAGACCGACGTGGCCCGAACCCTGTGCGGCCCGTTACGCAAAGCGGGTGCACAACTTCGCTTCGCCCCAGACGGCCAGGCCGCCCTGACGGAGACCGCCTCTCGCCCCTTCGACCTTATCATCGTAGATATGAAGATGCCGCCCGAAGAATGGGGCGGCCTATGGCTCCTGCGGCAACTTAGCCTTGGCGGATGGAATATCCCGACCCTGGTGCTTTCCGGAGAAGGATCGAAACAGCAGGTCATTGAAGCCTTGCGGCTAGGATCGACAGACTGGATCGATAAGGACGCCGCCGGTGAGGAACTTTTGGGTCGCTGCGCTCGTATCCTGCGTGACCGCCTAGAACAAGCGCTTAAACTCGCTAGCACCCACCTGCCCAGCCCCCTCGCTACTCGCTTTGCCCGATACGCGCGAACCATCGACCCGGAAAAACAAGTATTGGAAGGCCTGCACACGCTAGAGGCCGTACTCCGCTTCGCAGCCGCACTGGGCCTGAGTAACCCCACGCCAGCTTCACTCCGCGGGGTTAATCCAGTGCGCCTCGTGCAGCCCAGCATGGGCACGTGGTTCACCCTTTGCAACGACCTCGCAAAAACCCCAGACAGCTGTTCCGCCTTCATCGAAATTCTCTCCTGGGTCATGCCGGAACGCGCTGACCGACAGCAGGTGCAAGACCTCATTGAACTGCGCAATGGCATCGCTCATGGCAGGGTTACTGCGACGCTCACTCACCGAGACAGCCTTGACCTCCTTCTCCGCAGTTTTGCCCACCGGGCGGCTTCGTCTTGGCGTTCTTCACTGGCAGTGCCCACATCTATGACTTATGACGGCTCGACATACCCTCACAGCGTGCTCACCTTCACCGGGATCGGAAAACCAATTCCCGGAACAGTGCGCACTGAGCGCCCTCAAGTCACCGGCGAGGTCATGCTTTTTAGTGGGCAGTCCGCACCCCTTAACCTATTCCCCTGGTTTGTTGCACAAGAAGCAGAGCATTCTGGAGTATTGCGCATTTTCCAATTTGACGGCCTGCAGCGCACGAAGGGTAATCTCGATTCTAACTCTCTATTGCAGTACTCCAAGGTCGACGACGGTGAAGACATGAAAGCAGCCGACCACCCCGGTACTACATGGCAAGCGCTGGCGCCATGGTTTCTCTGAGTTGGGCTAGCGGCCACGCCCATCCGCAGCAATATTAGTGAGGCGGGTCGAAATTTCCGAGATCGACTGCTTCGCTTCTCAAAATAAATTGGCCCTCCAAGCCCGCGCATAAATACCGAGCCTCGCCGCGATCGGGTGGATCGGCTTCGACCTCTCGCCCCGTACGGCGCAGTTCCTTTGCGAGAGCTGGACAGCCGATGGACGTTTCCTGCGGCTTGGGATTACTCGCGCAGACGCGTGATCTCGTGGTGCTGGGCGGCCAGCCGGGAGACCGCCAGCGTCTTGAAGGCAGCGAGGTTGGCGAGCTCCGCGTCACGGCGTGCAACCCGTGCTTCAATGCGGCAACCTGCGACTTGAGCCGTGCCCCAACCCTCGGTCAACGATATCCCCGGCCTCTTGATGCACCGCAGACTCAAAGCCTGCGCACAGGGTCCGCCCTCAGCGCACTGGGTACGGTCGTTTCTAGTGCTTGGTGCGCGACCGGAAAAGTGCTCGGGGCGCGTGATGGTCTCCGCCGTTCGAGGGAGTTGGTTAGGCATGAGGTCTGCCGAGACTGGGCAGTCCGTCGGGTTCTCGTCCGCAGGTGCGGAGCGGGTAACTCAAGCCGCTTGCAGGGCGGTGGGGCTCGACGGGGCCGGGGCCGAGCTGGTGCGGTTCGGGGAGAACGCGTTGTTTCGGTTGGCGGCGCATCCGGTGATCGTGCGGGTGGCTCGGTCGGTTGACTACCTGGGGTCGGTGCGGACCGAGGTGGGGGTGTCGCGGTGGTTGGCGCGGGAGGGGTTCCCGGCGGCTCGGGTGGTGGAGGACGTGGAGCAGCCGGTTGTGGTGGACGGGCATCCGGTGACGTTCTGGCATCTGATCCGGGAGGGGGATCGGAAGGCCACCTACAGGGAGTTGGGCGGGGTACTGCGGGATCTGCACGCGCTGACGCCGCCAGATGTTCTCGAACTGGCTGCGTACCCGGCGTTCGGGCGTACCGATCTGCGGGTGGAGCGGGTGACCGGGATACCTGAGGACGACCGGGAGTTTCTGCGGGCCCGGGGGCGGGAGTTGCGGGAGGGGTTGGCCGGGTTGCGGTTCACCTCGCGGAAGGGCCCGGTGCACGGGGACGCCCATGTGCAGAACCTCATGGTGGACACCTCGGGCACGGTGTTGCTGATCGACTTCGAGAACTTCAGCTTCGACCACCCCGAGTGGGACCTGATGGTCACCGCTACCGAACACCACAGCCTCGGTTGGCAGTCCCGCGAGCAGTACGCCGACTTCGTGGCCGCGTACGGGCGGGACCTGGGCGACTGGGAGGGGTTCTCGGTGCTGCGGGGCATCCAGGAGTTCCACATGACGACCTGGCTCATGCAGAACGTCGGCGAGAGTGCGGCCGTGGCAGCCGAGTACGAACGGCGGATCGCCTCGCTGCGGGACGACGACGCGCCCCGGAACTGGCAGCCGGGGTAGGCCCGTTACTCGTCCATCTCCACCATGGCGACGTGCACGCGCTCGTTGAACTCTCGGACCACCGGGTTCGCCGCGTGCGCCGAGACCTCGCGCTGGAAGTCCCTGACGTAGCGCACGAAGCGGGATGACTGGAGCGCGTCACCGGCCTCGACGGCGAGGGTCGCCGTGGTGGCGGCGGCTTCGAGTTCGCCGTTGAGGAGATGGCTCTGCGCGAGGACAAGCCGACAGAAGCCGAGCGTGCGGGCGTACTTGGGGTCGGTGAGCGCGACGGCGCGTTCGGCGAAGCGCACGGCTTCCGCGCCTTGGCCGAGGTCCCGGAAGCAGTGGCAGAACTCGCCGATCATCTCGGCCTCGTCCATGTAGGCCAGCCAGTCAGGGTCCTCGCCGGTCTCGGCGCGCTCGAAGTGGCGCTCGGCCTCGTTCATCGCGCGGGCCGCGCCCCTGGCGTCCCCGGCGGTGGAGAGCGCGCGGGCCTCGTGCGCCGAGAACAGGGTCATGGCGCGTGGCGTCGTCCTCCCCTTGCCTCCCTCAACCGACGCGCGAGCGAGGCGAACGGCGCGGTCGGTCTGGCCGAGGTAGTTGGCCTGGTGGCTCATGTTGGTGAGGATGCGAGCGCCCATCATGCGGTCGTCCACGACCTGGGTGAGCCGCAACGTGCCCAACAGATAGCGGTCGGCCAGCGCGTGGTTCCCCGTGTCGTAGGCGCTCCACGCGAGGAGTTGGGCGATCTCGGCTGCGGCCCCGAAGAGGGCGTTGCCCACCTTCTCGTTGTAGTGGGCGCGGAGCAGCGGAAGGACGTCCTCGCGGAAGTAGTGCCGCAGGGCGCGGTGTCCGTGGCCGCCGCCGAACTTGAAGTCGAGCTGCATGAACATCTCGGCGGCCGTGCGCACCGCCGCGACGTCGCGCATCCCGACCCGTCGGGCGTCTTCCCCGGCCGGGCGTAAGCCGTCGGGCCGCGACACCAGCCAGGAGAGCGCCGCCGCGTTCACCTCGGCGTCCGGGAGCAGCGTCGAGCCGCCCTCCCCGGGGTCCGGGCTGGTATGGCTCAACGCCTCCATGGCGTCCAGGGCATCCGGCAGGGAGTCGGCGTAGCCGGCGCTCGGAGTGGCCGGTGTGGGGGCCGTGGACAGGGCGGGGAAACCGAGGTCGGCGGGGCTGAGCCGGCGCCGCAGCTTCTCGCCCAGAGCGCTCGCGAGGAACGCCGCCGTCTGTGGCTGGATTCCGCTGCCGTTGAGCCAGCGTTGGACGGCGACATGCGTCGTTCCGAGGTGCGTACCGCGTTGTCGCGCGACGTCCTGGACGCGCTTGGCGAGGCCCTTGTTGGAGACGCCTGCCTCTCTCATGAGGGCTGCCAAGCGGTGGTTGGGCTCCCTGGCCATACTCCCCCTGCCGTTGGCGGGATAACAGCTGGTGTTCATCCTGCCACGCGGTTCAGACAACCGTGGGGGGTTCACCGATGAACCCCCCACGTTCCCCACTCGAACCCCCGGTGTGCGTGCGAACCCCCCGATGAACGCTCCCGGTTGCGTTGCCGTGCCTCTTCACTGGTCTCCACGCGGTGGACGGTCGCCGCGACCTCCGTGGAAGGGGCCAAACGATGGCGCGCGCTGAAGTGGTCGAGCGGTTGCCCGGGGCCGGCGTGTCCTGGCAACACGCGTCGGAGGCGTTGGCGTGCGAGGCGCTTCTGCGATCGGTCATGCTCTCGGCGTCCTCCCCCGAGTCCTGCCGGGAAGCCCGCGAGGCGGCCCGTGAGGCGCTACGCGACTGGGAGTTGACGGTCTCCGTCGACGACGTGGTGTTGTGCACCTCCGAACTCGTCGGCAACGCCGTGCATCACGCGGTGCCGTCCGACGACTCGTGGGGCTCGACGCGTGATCGTCGGCTCCTCGTCTCGTTCCAGGTGTGGCCCGGTCATCTGTTCGTGGGGGTGGCGGACGACGACCCGACTCCCCCGGTGCTGGCCGACGGCGTCTCGCCCTCGATCAGCCTGAGCGAGGGCGGCCGTGGCCTCTTCCTGGTCCGAATGCTCGCCGACGCCGTCTGGTGGTCGCCGCGCTTCGGGGGCGGCAAGAGCGTCTGCTGCCGCTTCGCCCTGACGGGCGGGGAAGTGCGGGCCGAGCGATGAACCACACCCAAGACTCCGCGACAACCGATCGCCCTGCGTCTCTTCACGGCGGCAAGGCGGCACGGTCGTCCGGGGACCGCGCGGAGAAGCGCAAGACTCCGACGCGGTGGGCACCCCACCGGGAGACCGCCGACCGTGGTTCCCCCGTCCCCGGTGGGGTGCCCCAAGGCCATGAGCCGGGCGGTGTACTCCGATGACTCCCCGGTCGATCAACGAGACCTCTCAGTGGACGTTGAGCGAGGAGACGGCCAAGGGGCCCCCTCGCGCCACGTTCGTCGTCACGTGCGTGACGTGCGGCTCGGAATCCGGGGTCGTGGACGACGAGTCACATCCCGTCGAGATGTGGGCGCTCCGCCACACCAGCCTCCACACCGACCACCGGCAGTTCCGGCTCACCACTGAGTGGTTCCTGCGCGTCGATCCCGCGCCTGGCAACCCACTCCACGACACGGAGAAGGAGAACACACCGTGAGACAACGCCTGTTGTGCGCCGGAGTCTGGGTCTTCTGGCTGGCGGTCCTGGGGCCGCTGGTCGTGATCAGTGATCCGAGCCGATCGACGTTCCTCTGACGCCGACGCGCCGCCGGGCGCGTCCCACAACCTCATAGCAAGGCCGGACCACCCCTGAACCCTGGCAGGCACCGGGTGGTCCGGCTGGGATTCCGCGGAACCCCGATGCCGATGGTATCGGGGCCGCGGTCGTGCCGATCAAGCCGACGCACCGCCTCAGGCCATTCCAAGTCAGCGCGTGAGAAGGGGTGTTGAGGCCGTGCACGGCCCGGATGACGAGATGGGACCACTCAACGAGGAGTTCGACCCGGACGCCGTGCTGTGGGTGCGGGGCGTCGACTACGTCGGCGGGTGGCGCGAGGCGCGGGGAGCGGCACGGGAGTTGTCCGACGCGTTGGCCCGCGTTGGCCTGGCCGGTGACGATGTCACGGTGCGAGCGGACGCCGCCCCCGACGGCTCGGGGCTCGTGCGGCTCACCTGCTCGGCGGAGACGGCACGGAACGTCGCGCTGCTGACCCGCGTGACGGCGGCCCGGCTGCGGCGGGCGGGGTGAGGGGCGGTGGCATCTTTCCTACGGACTGAGAGCCCAGCCACGACAAGCCGACCACGACGAAATCGCCGTGTGGCCACTCGGGCGCGGGGGCCACCTCAGCAGGCCACCGGGCTGTGCCACTCCTCCCTGCTCTTCACGTCACGGCCCGTCAGTCGATGGTCGAGTGGCGTTCTCGGCTCACCCTGGGCGGGGACGGCGGGCGCCCGGACGGGACCGGCCGCCAGGCCGCACGCCCGGCCGGGGCAGCCCGCCGGCTTCAGCAATCGATTCGGAAGTGGCCAGCCTCACCGCAGACTGGTGGTGATCAAGCTGGCGGATACACGGCATGTTCCGCCTTTGCTGCGACTCGTCGCATGTGACCGATTCCTGGAATTTGGCCACCACAATAGACGGCCTGGCTGTACAGGTCGCGAGCCCACCACCGGCCGTCTTGATCGCGCCAGACGATGGCCGAATCGCCGGTCTGGCGGTAGCCAGGGATGTGCTCATGGTCGCTGGTGTGGGGCTGCAAGACGTCGTAGAGCAGCACTGTGCGCTCAACAGTGGCCAGGCACACCCTGCCCAATGGCCGATCTGTGCCATTCTCAACGGCAACCTTGTAGGTGGGAGCGTTCTTGTTTCCGCAGCACACAGCCATATTGTCTTGGCTCACGGCAACCTTGACGGCTTCGGCGTGCCGGTCACGTGCACGTGCGCGCTGGTAGGTTGCCGCGCTCACGATCAACGCGAGGATGCTAATAGGAACAGTTGCCCAAGTTGCCAACGGTCCAGGGTCCATGGCGTCAGTATGCAGTGGACCGGCTGCCCACGTTCGGAATTTGAGGAAAACCTGAGGATAGCTGGCGAACGCGGCGAGCCCAGCTGGCGCATCGCCAGACTTGAGGAAGTAGAGACAGGTTTCGACACAGCATCGAGGGGTTTGTCTGCCATACCTGGAGATTGGCTAGCCGGGAGAATGCTCCTTTTCGAACGCCTCTACGTCGATAAAAAATGCTACACGAGCGCGATCCCCATCCACAGAACATACTTCCTGAATCAAATGCGCACCATCGGTGGAACGAGTCACACGAACCGCTTGAAGCATCGGAACGGCGTCGGGAATAGCAAGTGCCACACGTTCATCGGGAAGTGGCATCCGGGCACTGACGGTCTCTCGCCACGTGAGGTGGTACCCGGCTTTTGCCAGAGCCGCATAGACCTGGTCCGGGCTGATGTCCGGGTGCTCCAACTCCTCGACCTCGGCCGCCGTCGCCAACGGGATCACCATCCGGTGCATGGCGCGGGTGCCCGTGGAGGGTTCGGCGAGGAGGCGGTCAACGATGAAGACCGCCTCGCCCTCGTCCAAGCCGAGCAGCGGCCCGGTGGTCGCCGTCGTGTGCCCACGCGTGACCGTCGGGGGCTCGACTTCCTCCCAGTCGGACAGGCCGGTGCGGAAGGTGTCGCCCTCGCGGGTGATGGTGCGGTCGATCGTGACCGATGGGGTGGGGAGGGAGCGGACGAAGCTGCCCTTGCCGTGGACGACATCGATCAGCCCTTCCGACCGTAGGCGGTCCACGGCCTTGCGGACTGTCGGGCGGCTGACCTGGTAGCGCTCCATGAGCTGGGCTTCCGAGGGGAGTAGCGCTCCCGGTGGGTACTCACCAGCCGCGATGCCGCTTCGGATCTCGGCTGCGACCTGCTGGTACAGCGCTCCGGGGCGCTGGATCTCTCCCATGGCCGGGGCCCTCTTCCCTTCGCTGACGTTTCGTTACGCATCCTGACGTGTGGTGACGTCACTCGTAAGCATAAGCACTTGCCTCCGACCGTCAAGGTGCCGCATACTCTCAACTCGTAAGCACGAGTGACGTCATGAGACGTCTTGTCTGGAGGCGATACCTGATGCAGTCCATCCCCGTGGACACGACCCGGCTCGGCGTACTGCGGTGCGCCGTGGGTCCTGAACCCAAGCTCGCGGACTACGAGCGGGGTGAGGTGAAGAAGGACCGAGACGGCAACACCGTCTACACCGTGGCCGTGATGGTCAGGCAGGACGGGCGGCGGGTCTCGGTCATCGAAGTGGCGGTGCCGGGTGAGCCCAAGGGCCTCGCGGAGGGCACCGAGGTGCGGATCACCGGCCTGGAGGCGTTCGCCTGGGCCATGGGCGACCGGCACGGGGTGAGCTTCCGCGCCTCGGCCATCACCCCCGTTCCGGCCAAGGGCACGGGCGGTGGTGCCTGATGGACGGCTCCCACGTGCTCGCCCTGGTCCTGGCCGTGCTGGCCTGGTGCGCGGTCGTCGGCCGTGAGTTCACGCTCCGGCACCCCACCTGGCGGTGGTACCTGACCGGCTACCCGCTCATGGCGGCGCGCGTCCTGCTGACCTGGCGCAAGGTCGCACAGGTCAACGACCTGACCGTCTCCTACCAACCGACCCGCCGCGTCCTGGGCGAACTCGTCGTGCGCGGTGAGGCGTTACGCGGCCTCGCGCCCCGGGCCGGCCTGCCGCGTCCCGTGCCCGGCGGGCTTCGGCTGACCGTGCGGCTGCGTCCCGGGCAGACCCCGGCGCCGTTTCTGGACGCCGCCGACGCGTTGGCCCACGCCTGGCGGGCGCACGCCGTGCGGGTCGTCTCCCCGCAACGCGGGCTCGTGGTGATCACGGCCACGGCGTTCGATCCGCTGGCCGAACCACGGGACGGCGCCCGGGAGTCGGCGGCGCTGCTCACCGCCGTGCTCGGCGTCCTGGAGACCGGCCGCGACTGGGTCATGGACTTCCGGCGGGTGCCGCACTGGCTGATCGTCGGCGCGACCCGTTCCGGCAAGTCCACGCTGCTGGCCCGCCTCGTGTCCCAGCTCGCCCCACAACCCGTCGCCCTGGTCGGCATCGACTGCAAGGGCGGAATGGAACTCGGCCTGTTCCGCGAACGGTTCACCACGCTGGCGAGCAACCGACGGGAGGCCGTGGACGTCCTGGCGGCGCTCGTCGCCGAGGTCCACGACCGGATGCGGGCCTGCCGCGCCGCCGGCGCCCGATCGGTCTGGGAGCTGCCGGAGAAGGAACGCCCCGTCCCCATCGTGGTCCTGGTGGACGAGTTGGCGGAGCTGTATCTCACCAACGGCAGCCGCGCCGACCGTGCCGAGGCTGAGCAGTGCTCGACCAGCCTCCTGCGGCTGGCCCAACTCGGCGCCGCCCTCGGCGTGCACCTGGTGGTGGCCGGTCAGCGCGTCGGCTCCGACCTCGGCCCCGGGGTCACCGCGCTCCGCGCCCAGCTCGCCGGGCGCGTCTGCCACCGGGTCAACGACCCCGGCACGGCGGAGATGGCCCTGGGCGACCTGAACAAGGACGCCGCCGCCGTCGCCCAGTCCATCGGCACCCACGAACAGGGCGTCGCCGTCCTGGCGGCCGACTCCGGCGGCTGGGTCCGCGGCCGTTCCCACCTCACGAAGCCCGACGCCGCACGGGAGACCGCGCATCGCCACGCGTGCGCGACCCCGAGCCTTCCCGCCCTTCAGACGGCGGTGGAGGCGGGTGAGGAGTCGTGACCTCGGCCCTGAGTATTCCGCTCGTCGTTCTCCTCGGCGCCATGACCTTCCTGCTGGTGCGCGGCCGGTCCGTGCGCGGCTGGGAGGCGGCCCTGATCGCCCTCTTCGGGTTCCACCTCGCCCTGACGCCCATCGGGCCCGCCCTGCTCGTCAGCGTCGAGTGGCTGTTCAGCGGCTTCGCCCAGACCTGACCGACAACGAGAGAGCCGAGAGAGTCCGAGAGGAGGTGTACCCACCCGTGCCCATGCGCCGCGTCCCCTGCCCCCGCTGTAAGGGCGAACGCACCCGGACGACCTGGACCGGCCGACAGCGCCGCTGCCGCTGCTGCCGGGGAACCGGCACCATCCGCTGACCAGCTGAACCCGTGAGGAGTGAACGCCATGGACCGACACCACCCCATCCCGTCCACCCGTGCCGCCCCGGCGGCCCACCCCGGAAGGAGTCCGCCCCATCTCGCCCACGCACCGCGACTCGACCGGCGGGCGCGCCGCTCCCCACCGAACGGCGCGCCCTCCCCGGCTCCCTGAGACCGACCGTGATGTCATCCGTCTCGCCAACGACCCCCGCTTCGGGCGCTGGTTGGCACAGGTCACCGCGACCGGCGGCTGTGCCCACCCCGTCCAACTGACCGGCTCCACCCTCACCTACGACCCGGCGACCGGCGAGATACTGCGCGGCTACGACACCGCAGACGAACCCGGCGAACGCCTGCTGGTCCGCTGCCGCAACCGCCGCGCCACCGTCTGCCCCGCCTGCTCCCGCCTCCACGCCGGAGACACCTACCACCTGGTCCGCGCCGGTCTCCTCGGCGGCAAGAACGTCCCCGCCGAGGTGGGCGAACGTCCCCGGCTCTTCGCCACCCTGACGGCGCCCAGCTTCGGAGCCGTGCACCGAACGGCCAACGGTGAGCCCTGCCGACCGCGCCGCGCGTCCCGCCGCTGCCCCCACGGACGACCCGTCGACTGCCGCGCCGCTCACACGCCCGACGACCCGTTGACCGGGCAACCGCTCTGCCCGGACTGCTACGACTACCCCGGCCACATCCTGTGGCACGCAAACGCCGGGCGGCTGTGGAAGGCGTTCACCGACAACCTGTACCACCACCTCGCTGCCGACACCGGCCACACCCGGACCGCGCTCCGCCGTTCCGTCCGCCTCTCCTACGCCAAGGTCGCCGAGTACCAGCGCCGCGCCGCCGTCCACGTGCACGCCGTCCTCCGCCTCGACGGCCGCGACGGGACACAACCGCCCGAGGGCATCGACGCGGACACCGTGGCCGCGTGCGTACGGACGGCCGCCGCTGCGGTCCGCCTCGACACCCCGCACACCGCCGCGCTCGGGCAACGCGCGCTGCGCTGGGGGCGACAGCTCGACGTCCGGCCCCTGAGCACCGCGACCGTCACCGATGACGCCGTTGCGGCCTACGTCGCCAAGTACGTGAGCAAGGGCGCCGCCGACACCGGAGCCGGCCTCGACCGCCGCGTCACCGGCCCCGACGACATCGCCGCCGCTCGCGTGACCCCGCACGTCCGCGCGCTGATGGCCACCTGCTGGCGCCTCGGCGCCCTGCCCGAACTCGCGCCCCTACGGCTCCGCGCCTGGGCCCACACCCTCGGCTACCGGGGTCACATCCTCACCAAGTCCCGCGCCTACTCGACGACTTACGCCGCGCTCCGCGACGCCCGCGCCCAGCACCGCCGACCGCAGGAAGAGGATGCCCCGCACACCGTCACCGAAGCCAACTGGCGCTACGCCGGCTCCGGCCACACCCCCGGCGCCGCCCTCCTCGCGGCGGGTATCGCCGAGGACCTGGCACGGAACCGGGAGTGCGCCCGGGAGGCTGGCGAGTGAGCCGCCCAAGCGCCCGGGAGTGGGGGCGCGCACAGGCGCTCCGGGCGCCGGAGTGGAGCGAGGAACGGTGGCGGCGGATATCCGGCATCCTCGGCCTGGAGCTGCGCCAGCGCACGGTTCCTCACCGCGACCGCCTCACTCCTCCTTCCACACCGGAACGAGAAGATCGGGGTTGAACGGCTTCCGCCCCTTGCCCGCCGGGTGGACGATCACCGCGTGCAGGGCCTCGAAGATCAGCGCGCGGCGCTGCGAGACATGCAGCCCCTTCCAGCGTTTCCGCACGTCCTCCGTCTCCCCCGCCCGCGCGGCCATGGCCTGGCGGCGGTGCCGTTCCGCTCGTAGCTCCTTGAGTTGGGCCTCGATCTTCTTCACCCCGGGGAAGTAGACGTCGTCGCTGATCGCGTCGTTCTGCCACTCCTCCGACAGCCGGGAGCGCTTGGCCACCAGGCGCGCCAGCCGCTCCTCCCCGTCCCAGGGCTCCGCGCTCGCGGCCCGCGCCTGCCGCTCCTCCAAGCGGGCCAGCACGGCCTCGGTGACGTACTCCTCGACAAGGTCGCCCCGGCGTCCGAGTCCGCCGCATCCTCCGGCGGCCTTCGAGGGGCAGACGTACAGGTGCGACTTGCAGTCCTTGTGACGGGACACCCGGAGCGCGGTGCCGCACATCTCCCCGTCGTGGACGCGTCCGCACCGCAGCACGCCCGTCAGCAGGTGCCGCGCCTGGCTGTGGTTCTCGGGAAGAACGTCGCCGATCTCCTGGCCGGTGCCGACGCTACGGCCCCTGCGGGCCTGGAAGACGGCGTCCACGGCCTCCCACTCCGCCGGGGTCACGATGGTCTCCCACTGGCCGACGACGGGAGCGCCTTCCTCGTCCCGCAGGATCTCGCCCCGGTAGTTGCGCCAGCCGCACACCCGGGGGTTCCAGAGGGTCAGCTTGAGGGACCGCAGCGTCCACTCGTTGCCGAGTGACGTTCTGAGTCCGGCCGCGCGCCACTCGGCGCAGATGGCGGTGAGCGACTTCCCCTGGGGAAGGTCCCGGATCGCCTGGCGCACGTACGGCGCCTCCGCCTCGTTGAGTGTGCGCTTGTCCTCGTTCCAGCCGAACGGGCGTGTCCCGCCGACCGGTACGCCGCGCTCGGCGCGGGAGCGGTGGTTGTCGCGCAACCTGCGCTGGATCTTGCGGACCTCGATCTTGGAGATCACGACGCCGAACAGGCCCATGGCCTCGACGTCCTCGCTGTAGAGGTTCTTCGGGCCCCGCGCGTCGGCGTAGACACGGCCGTCGTCGTAGGTGAGCGCGTCCACGAACCGTTCGTAGTCACCGGCCCGGCGCACCAGCCGGTCGTCCGCCACGACCACCGCGCCGCGCACCGCGCCCCCGTCCGGGAGCCGCCCGGCTCGCAGCGCGCGCACCATCGCCTCGAATCCGTCGCGCGTGACGCCCGCCTTGGCCGCCGACAGGTCGTTGTCGGTGATCTCCGCGACGACCGACCAGCCGAGGCGCCGCGCGGTGCCGGCGTTGGTCCGGTGCTGGTCCTCGACGCCGTGTTCGTCCTTCTCGGTGTCCGACGAGATCCGCGCGTACGAGATCACGGGTAAGGGCTGGTCCACCACGGCTCCTCCTGCGGGCTGAAAATATGCTGTTGGAGCAGTGATACCACCAGCAGTATCTGGACAAGAACCCGGCCGGCTACTGCGGGCTCGGCGGCACGGGTCTGTCCTGCCCGGTGGGCGTGGCGCGGGCCTGAGGGCCGCCTCGCCCGGCGGGCTCAGGCTGGGATGACGGCCGCGTGCACGCCGGGGAGGTCGTCGAAGGCCGTCTTGCCGTCGGTGGTCAGCAGCGTCCTGGCCGTGGCGGCGGCGGTCGCCGCGATGATCAGGTCGTGGGCGCCGCGGGGCTTCCCCTCGCGGCGCACATGCGCCAGCAGGCGCGCGTGCACGAGCGCCACGTCGTGCGCTAAGTCCTCGTCCACCGGGTGCGACTCCAGGAACGCCTTGATCGCCGCGCCGTTGCCGGCGGGCGTGGGAGCCAGCGTCGCCAGCCGTCGCCCACCACGGGTGATCACGATCGTCTCTCCGTGTTCGGCTCTGTCGAGCACGGAGGCGAAATTGCGTGCGACCTCCGTCGCCGTCATCATCCTTACGGAATCGGAGTATCTGACTTCTCCTGATGAGCGAGGTGACTCGCGCGCGGGAGTGGTACTGGTGGATCGTCGCTATGCCAGTTGACCTGACGCTGGTCGGCGTTGGCGGCTTGTTGCCAGGCGGCGAGTGCGGTGTTGGCCGGTGCGGCTGGGCGGTCGAAGGCGATCACGCGTGCTTTCCCGCGCTCGGCCGGGTCCTCCCCCGCGGTGATCGCGTAGAGCGTGTCCCCGTCGACGGCGGCGGCCAGCACGGTGGCGGAGGAGAAGCCGCCCACCTCGGTCCGTTCTCCGTCTTCCGTGTTCACCCGCAGCAGGACCTGCTCGGCGTCCCCCTCGTCGGCGGGCGCTACCACCAGCACATGGTCGTCGCCCGCCCCGGCCAGCACGCCGTCACCGAACTCCTGCCGCCACGAGGGGCTCGGGGAGTGGGCAAGGTCGGCGCCGCCGAGGTTCAGCCCCGGGGACCACCGCACCGGGGACACCAGCCGTGACTCTCCCAGCAGCAGAGGTATGCCGTCGACCGGGTCCTTGAAGCTGGCCTCGCCCGTGACCTCCCCGTTGTCCCCCAGGGACGTCACGCTGTGTGTGCCGATCACCATCAGCGGTGCGCCCGGGACGATGGCCTCGACCGGTCGCGGGCCGGCGCGCTCGGTCCACAGCTCCTCTCCGCTGCCCGTGGCGAACGCGGTGAGCGTGTCCCCGCAGCGTGCCAGCGTGTACTCCGCGCTCTGCACCCACTCCAGCCGCTCCTGGCAGCCCTCGGACGGGGGGTCGAGGAGCGGCATTTCCGCGCCCTCGGGGGAGAAGCGGTGGTGGCTTCCCGCCTGGCGCACGTCGACCGTGATCACCTCGTCCCCGGTGGCGACGGGTATCTCCCTCCCCGCGGTCGGGCCCAGCGGCTCCGGCAGTCGACGGCTCCACAGCAACGCGCCGGTACGGGTGTCCACCGCGCCCACCACGTCGCACGGGCCGCCGCCCGCGGGCTCGAAGACGATGGCCACGAGCCCGGCCGCGTTGGGCTCGGGGGAGACCACGCACGGTGACAGCTGGCTCTCGTCGTCGGTCATGGCCCACCGTTGCTCCCCGGTCGCCGTCTCGAACGCCCAGCCGCCCCGCTCGGTGACCACGACGACGGCGTCGTCCACGACCCAGGTCGCCAGCGACTCCTCGGCCTCCCGCGCCTGGAGAGCGGGCTCCGAGGCCCAGCGTTCTTCCAAAGGCTGCGGACCGTCCTCGCCGCCCTCCACCATCAGCGCCACGGCGCCGGCCGCCACGAGCACGCCGGCGACCGCACCGGCGAGCAGCACCTTCCGCTTCCCCATCGCTCTCTCCCCCTGAAACGGCGTCCTGAGGCGGCGTTCGCACCACGACCTGCCCCACCCTAGACAGCGGGCGAACCCCCCGACCACGGGGTTCGCCCGCCGGGGCTCAGGGCGGGGCGCCCACGGTCAGCCCGTGACCGGGGCCTGACCCACGGCCGACCGGGGTGGGCGGGAGGGTGGGGGCGTCGCCTACCCGAGGGGGAGAACATGCCGACGAGGGCGCCGATCGACCTGCCCCGGCTGGGGGTGGGGCTCGGGTACCGGAGGGAGCTGCACGACGGCATCCTGGCCCACCGCGACGGGATCGGGTGGTTGGAGATCGTGACGGATCAGTTTCTGAACGATCCGGACAATCCGTTGTTGGAGACGCTTCGCGAGTCGTTCGTGCTGGTGGCCCACGGGTTGGAGATGTCGATCGGGTCGCGGGCGCCGCTGGACGAGGAGTATCTGGCGGCGGTCGCCGCAGTCGCCGACGCCGTGGACGCGCCGTGGGTCAGCGACCATCTCTGCTTCACCCGCGAGGAGGGCGTCGCGCTGCACAACCTGACCCCCGTCTTCCGCACCCCGGAGCACGCCGAGCTGGTGGCGGCCCGGGTGCGTGCGGTGGAGGAGAGGCTGGGCAGGCCGTTCCTGGTGGAGAACATCTCCTACTACGTCGATCCGCCGAGCGAGATGACCGAGCCCGAGTTCCTCACCGCCGTCATGGAGCGGTCCGGCTGCGGGATGCTGCTCGACCTCAACAACGTCACGGTGAACGCCGCCAACCACGGCTTCGACCCGTACGCCTACCTCGACGCGCTGCCGCTGGAGCGCGTCGGCCAGATCCATCTCGCGGGCAACACCCCCGAGGGCGTGCTGCTCGCGGGCCCGACGGGGATGGAGACGGACCGGCACGACGGACCCGTCGGGGAGGACGTGTTCGCGCTGCTGGCGTACGTGGCGGACCGGGTGGACCTGCCGGCCGTGATGATCGAGCGGGACCAGAACTTCCCCGAGGACTTCGGCGAGATCGCCGACGAGCTGCGCCGTACCCGCGAGGTGCTCGCGGCGAGCGGCGGCGCGAGGTGAACGGGCAGCGGTTGTTCGCCGAGCTGCTGGTGCGGCCCGAGCTGCGCGCCGAGCTGCGGGCGGACCCCGGGGCGTTCGCCCGCGCCCATGGGCTGGACCCGGCGCTGTGCGGGCGAATCGCCGGGCTGCCGGAGCCGGGGATGGAGTTGACGACGGGCATCACCCAGTACGAGCGCCGCCTGCGGGTCACGACGGTCTTCCCCGCCACGTTCGCGCTGGCCGACAGCGCGCAGCGGGAGGCCCTGCTGCGCTCCGCGTTGACCCATCCGCGGCTCTCCAGGGGCGGGGACGCCGCGGCGGTCGAGGTGGGGCGGCTGCTGGCGAAGGCCGCGGCGGAGTGGGCGCCCGAGGCGGGCGGCGGGGTGTCGTTGCTGGCGGAGATGGTCGAGTTCGAGACGCTGTGCGAGGAGGCGTTGGCCTCGGCTCGGGCGCTCCCGGGGCGCGTGCCGGGACCGCCCGCGCCGGCGCCCGGGGTTCTCTTCGTGACGTCCGGCCGGCCGCTGCCCGTCATCCGACGGCTGCTGCTGGGCGGCACCCCGCCGGCGGAGCTGGCGGCGGCAGTCGCCGCGGAGTCGGCCGACGAAGGGCCCTGGCACTACGCGCTGCGCGCCGAGGCCCGGCCGCCACGGACCCGCTGCCACCGGCTCCCGGCCCGGCTCGCGCGGCTGCTGACCTACTGCGACGGGACGCGCGGGCTGCCCGAACTCGCCACCCTCACCGAACTGCCGGAGCCGACCGCGGAGCGGACGCTGCGCACGATGGTCGGCAGAGGGCTGATCACGTGGCGCGCCGCCGGGCCGGAATGACGTGGGGTGGGGTGAGCGCCCCCCGACGCACACCCCACCTCACTCGGTCCTGTCCACCGGACAGGACCTACGCCGCGGCCCCGGTTCTCGGGGCCGCAGCGAGCAGTTGGGCGAAGCGCGCCTGGAGTTCGGGCCCCGGGGCGACGCCCAGCCGTTGCCGCAGCTCCTCGCGGATGCGTGCGAACTCCCTCAGCGCCTCGTTCGGCTGTCCGGCACGCTCCAACGCCTCCATGAGCAGCCCGGCCACGGCCTCGTTCAACGGGTGCTCGACGGTGAGTTCGGTCAGCGTCGCGGTCAGCTCGCGTTGGCAGCCCAGCGTCATCCAGGCCGAGGCCGAACCGAGCTGTGCGACGAGCAGTTCGCGGCTCAGGGCCTGTCGGACCCGCTCGGCCCACGGCGAGTCGAACCCCGCCATGGGCGTGCCCTGCGCCGTCCTGATCGCCCTCCCGTACAGGAAGGCCCGCTGGGCCGGCTCCTCGCTGTCCCTGGCGTCGCGCGTCAGCCCCCGGAACCGGTGCACGTCGACCTGCTCGGGCGCCACGCGCAGGGCGTAACCGCTGCGCCCCCGCTCCAGGACGACGGGGTCGGCACCGCTCAAGGTGAGCGCGCGGCGCAGCCGCTTGGCGCACGTGTACAGCGCGTCCCTGGGGTCGTCGGGGAGTTCGTCGGCCCAGATCCGGTCGATCAGCACCTCGTCGCGGACCAGCTCGTCCGGCTGCCACCCCAGGCAGGCCAGCAGGTCGGCGGCCCGCCCCGCCGGCGGCGCCCCTCTCCCGCCCGTCACCGTGACGGACACCACACCCCACAAGTCGATTCGCACAACGCCCTCCCCGTGTCTTCCGTGTCGCGCTCGCACCACCTTGCGGAGTCGAAGCGCGTTTACCGCATGGACCGTGCATGGGTGGTGCGCGGATAGCGCTTGGACGGAACAAACAGGCTCCCCTATCATCTGGCCGGTGCCCCCCGATGTGCTGTCCGCCAGGTTGCTGGGGCCCCTGGAAGTGACCGTCGGGGACCGTCGGATACGGCTGACCGGGCGCCAGCGGGCCCTGTGCGCGGCCCTTCTCCTCGACGCCAACCGCCCGGTTCGGGTCGAACAGCTCGTGGACCGGCTGTGGAACGACCGGCCCCCCTCGGCGGCCGGCGCCAGGCTGCGTTCTCTCGTCACCGAGGTACGGCGCGCGCTGGGGACGCGGGCGGACGCCCTGGAGACCCACAGCCCCGGCTATCTGCTCCGTGTCGAGCCGTCCCGGTGCGATCTGCCGGTGTTCGAGTCCCTGGTGGCCGAGGGCAACCGGCTCGCCGCGGGCGGCGACTGGTCGAGCGCCGGCGAGCGCTACGCGCGCGCCCTGGCGCTGTGGCGGGGCGACCCGCTTCCCGACCTGCCCGCGGCACCCGAGCGCCAGCGGCTGCTCGAACTGCGGGTGACCGCCGCCGAAGGGCGCTGGGAGGCGGC
Organism: Streptomyces sedi; assembly: GCF_006335015.1. Lineage (GTDB taxonomy): Bacteria > Actinomycetota > Actinomycetes > Streptomycetales > Streptomycetaceae > Streptomyces > Streptomyces sedi. The sequence goes on along the minus strand of NZ_VDGT01000003.1, from coordinate 19,328 downwards.
CGTGGAACGCGGCGAACGGGGAGCCGCCGTCGCCGAACTCACCCGGCTGACCGGCGAGCATCCACTGCGGGAACGCCCGCACGCCCTGCTGATGCGGGCGCTGCACGCGGAGGGCAGGACTGCGGAGGCGCTTGAGGTGTACGCGGCCCTGCGGCGGCGGCTGGTCGACGAGCTGGCGGTGGAGCCGTCCGCCGAGCTTGCCGCCGTCCAGTGCGAGCTGCTGGCCCCGGAGCCCCACGCCGTCCCGCGGCCGACGCGTGGCCTCTTCGGCGTTCCCCGCCAACTCCCCGCCGTGACACCGCTGTTCACCGGGCGCGTCGCGGAACTCGGCCAGCTTGAGAGCGCGTGGGCGGAAGGGGGCCGGCTGCTCGCCGTCACGGGCCCGGCGGGGGCGGGGAAGACGGCGATGGCGCTGGCCTGGGCGGGGCGGGCGGCCGACCGCTTCCCCGACGGGCAGCTCTGCCTCGACCTGCGCGGCTTCGACCGTTCCGGACCGATGCCGGTGGCGGAGGCGCTGCCCGTGCTGCTCCAGGGGCTCGGCTGCCCGGCGGCGCGGGTGCCGGTGACCGTGGAGGCGCAGGCGGCGCTGCTGCGCACGCTGCTGGCCGACCGGTGCGTCCTCATCGTGCTGGACGACGCGGCCGACGCCACGCAGATCCGCCCGTTGCTGCCCGGGCCCTCGCGGTCCGTGGTGCTCGTGACCAGCAGGGATCGGCTCAGCGGGCTGGTGACGGCGGACGGCGCGCGCCGGGTCGTCTGTGAGACGCTGCCGCCGGCCGACGCGCTGACGTTGCTGGCCCGCGCGGTCGGTGCCGACCGCGTCGCGGCCGAGCCCGAGGCGGCGGCCCGCCTCGCGCGGCTCTGCGACCATCTGCCGCTCGCCCTCTGCGTGGCGGCCTCCCGGATCGGCGAACGGCCGGCCGCCCGGGTCGCGGACTACGTCGAGGAGTTGGCCGAGCGCGGCCGGCTGGCGCGGCTCGCGGTCGACGGGGACTCCGCCCTCATGGTCCGCGCGGCGCTCGACCTCAGCTACGCGAAGCTCCCCGAGTCGGCACGCCTCGTGGTCAGGTCGCTGGGCGCGGTCGGGGGAACGGGCCGGTCGGCGCGGGCGGCCGCGGCCGGAGCGGGGGTGGAGCCCGCCGTGGCGGAGGAAGCGCTGCGCGGCGCGGCCCGGGTGCACCTGGTCGAGGAGTCCGCCGACGGCCGGTTCACCTGGCACGACCTGGTGCACGAGTTCGCCGCCCAGCGGCTGTGCGAGGAGGAGTCGCCGGAGCGGCGCGAGGCGGCGGTCATCCGGCTGCTGGACCACTACCTGCACGGCGCCGAACGGGTGGCGACGGCCTGCCGGCTCGTGCCGTCCCGGTTGCCGCTGACGGCGCCCGTGCCGGGTGCCCAGGTGCCGGAGTTCGCCGACCGCGCCGAGGCGTTGGCCTGGGTCCACCGCGAGTGGGAGGACCTGACCGCCGTGCTCACCCACGCGGCGGAGCACGGGCCGGGCCGCCAGGCGTGGCAGCTCGTCGTCAGCCTCTCGGACGTGCTGTCGCACGAGCTGCCGCTCGCCGACTGGCTCCGGCTCGCCGAGTTGGCCCTGCGGGTCGCCGACCGGACGGGCGACCGGCTGGGCGGCGCGGCCGTGCGGCTCTCCCTGGCCCTGGCGCACTGGCGGGCCACGAATCTGCCGGAGGCGCTGGCGGAGTACGGCCGGGCCAGGGAGCTGGCGCGCGAGGCGCGATGGCCGGAGGGCGAGGCCATCGCGCTCCAGGGCATGGGCGTGGCCATCAAGCAACTGGGGCGGCCGCGCGCGGCGTTGGGGTACTACCGGCGGGCGCTGACGCGCTTCCGGGAGGCCGGATTGGTCGTGGACATGGCGAATGTGCTGGGCAACATCGGCTCCGCGCACCTGGCGCTGGGCGAGCTGGAACAGGCCCGCGAGGCGCTCGACGAGGACCTGCCGCTCGCCCGCGCCTCCGGCAAGCCGCACTCCCACGCGATGGCGCTGGTCAACCAGGGGCTGGTGCGGCTGCGGCTCGGCCGGCTCGACGAGGCGCTCGACACCCTCGCCGAGGCACAGCACATGGCGACGGAGGCCGGCCTCACGTATGTGCGGGCCGTGGCGTCGGAGACCGTCGCGCTGGTCCACATGGACGCGGGGCGGCCCGCACGGGCCGAGGAGGTCTTCACCGAGGCCCTCGGGCTCGCCACGCTCGTCGAGAACGACAGCTGCCGAACCACCTGCCTGGTGGGCCTGTCGGACACCGCCCGCATCGCCGGCAGGCTCGACGAGGCCCAGAGCCGGCTCGCCGAGGCACGCGGAATCGTCGAACGGACCGGGGAGGCGACGGGGAGCATGATGGTGCTGCTCTGCGACGCCGAGCTGCTCCTGGCGCGGGACGACGCGAGCGGCGCCCTGGCCCGCGTCCGGTCAGCGGAGCGCATCGGGGACGAGGGGGCCAGGTTCGCGCTGTCCCGGCTGCGGTTGCTCCAGGCCCGGGCCCTGGCGCGCCTCGGCTCCTCCGCCCGGGCGGAGGAGGCGGCCAGGGCCGCGCTCAGCCTGGCCGAGCGGTCCGGAGAGCGCGCGGTCGCCGGCTGGGTCCGGCGGTTCCTCGACGAACTGCTCGGCCGCGCCCCGGAGGCCGGCTCGCTCAGCCCATCGGCTGAGGCCACGGGTTCAACCCGGACTCCGCCTGAGTGACGTACCCCATCCGCCTCGGGGCCTCGGACAGGCGCCGATGCGCACCGAAGGTGGCGAGCGGGCGCAGGGACATCGGCTGGAGGTCGGGGACGACCGCGTTCACCGCGGTGAGGCCGACCTCCGCCAGCTCGCGGGTGGTGCGGTCCACGAGCACCGGCCGCATTCCCGCCTCGGCCAGCCGCTCCAGCAGCGCGTCGAGCGCGGCGCGCGGCGCGTCGGGCAGCGGGGCACGGGACGACGGCGGACGGTCGGCGAGCCCGTCGAGGAGGAAGTCGAACGCCTCGGCGTGCTCGACCCGGGCCATGTAGCGCGCGGTGTCGCCGACGGTTGCCATGTCGGCGACGGCCCCGGGCAGTTCGTCCTCAGCGACGTGGTGGACGAACGTCGGAGCGGACATCGCCTCCCCGAGGGCCTTACCGGCGGCGCCCGCCAGGGTGCGGTCGGCGGCGGAGCCGACCACGCGGTGCGCGCGCCGGTCGTGCTCCGCGGTGAGCAGGCAGTAGGCGACGGGGACGCCGAGGTCGGTGGTGGCGTCGAAGAGCCGGGCGTCGAGGAAGCGCGATCGGCACCACCCCACGAGGTCGGTCGTGCGGGTGTCGAGCGCGGCGGGGTCGACCGGCGGCAACGGCAGACGGCGCTGCCAGGTCAGGGCGTTGGCGTCGCGTTCGACGCACTCCAGCAGCCCGCGCACGGCGGCCTCTACCGGGTCGGTGTGGACGGCGTACCCCGTCGAGATCCGGGGCGCGAACCGTTCGGCGGGCCGGAGGTCGGCCATGTGGTAGCAGGCCATGACGGACGGCAGCCAGACCGACCGTCGCGTCAGCGGGTCGTACCCGCACGACCAGCGGATGCGCGCCGCGGGATCGAACGGGGTGGCCTGCGCCCGCGGGTGCGCGTACTCCTCGGGAGTGCAGACGGGGTAGCGCCACGGTTCGAGGCAGTCGATGCCGGGCTGCCGGACCAGTTCGTCGTAGGAGGCGTCGACGCGCGGCTCGCCGAGCACGTCGAGTCCCGCGTAGCGTTCCGCCACCTCGGCGAGGGCGACGAAGCGGGCCAGCTCCGGGTCGTCCCAGGTGCGGCCGCCGCCGTCGAGCGGCCCCGCCCCAACGGGCCGGCCGCCCTCCGCCTTCCAGAGGCGGTAGCCACCCGGCAGGCAGGTGTGGCGCAGTTCCCCGACGCGTTTCACCAGGCCCAGTGGCGAGACGAGCCCGTCCAGGGAGGTCACGTCGGCCCGGGGCGGCACGGGCAGCTGGCGTGGCGTCATGGGGCTGGTCCTCCGATTGCCGCTCGGCGCGGGGCGGGTGGGGCTCCAGCCTCGCGCCCGCGCCGGTCCCCATGCGGTCGGCGTCCGACCGATCAGGGACCAGGGGGAGACCGACGTCCGCCGCAGGCTGGGGAACGCAAGTGTTCCCGTCAGAGAGGAGCCCATGATGGCCGAGTTCGACACCGAACTGGACCTCGACATCGACGACACCGAAGAGATCGGCACGCAGGACAACGCCGCGCAGTGCGGTAACAGCTACTGCGCGATGTGCGGCGGCGGTTCCGTCCAGTGCGGCTGAACCACTCGCGGTGAACCCCCGTCGGTGAACCGCGCCCCCGGGCCGGCTCACCAGCGACACCCCGGCCCGCCGCATCCGCGGCGGGCCGGGCCGGGTCCTTCCCACCGTGCCCGCCTGTTCCCGTTCGCCGCACAGCGCGTCGCCCCGGGTGCCGCGCGGATATCCGGAGAACCACATGTCCTCCTTCGTGTCCCCCCTTGCCACCGGCCGGTCGTACCGGGCCGCGCTGCTCTCGGTCGGCCCCTTCGGCGTGCGCGTCGTGGAGCACCTGGAGCGTCAGGGAACCGGCACCCGACTGCCCGACCACTCCGACCCGGCGGACGTCTTCGCCGGCGCCCACGAGGCGGTGGTGCTCGCACTGCACCGCCCCGCGCCGGAGCTGATCGAGGCGTTCGACGACCAGGCGTACCAGTCCGGACTGCCGTGGCTACCGGTCGTCCTCGAACCCGACCACGTACGGGTCGGACCGGTGATCTTCCCGGGGGCGGGTCCCTGCCACCGCTGCTACGCCGTCCGCGCGGCCGAGCACGACCCGGACCCCGCGCTGGCGGCGGCCGTCGCCACGGCGTGGGACCGCGACCCCGCCCTCCGTTCCCCCGGCCACCTCCCCCACCAGGCCCGCACGGCCGCCGGGTTGGCAGCCGCCGCGCTGCGCCGCCCCACCGCCGCGGCCGGCTCGGTGCTGACCGTCACCACGCACCGGCGCGCCGTGCGACGCGACACGGTGCTCGGCGTGCACGGCTGCCCGCGCTGCGACCGCGCGGAGCGCCGGTCCGCCCTCGCGGAGGCGCTGGCGCCGACGGCGGGGGAGGTGCCCGGTGTCGGGTGACCCCGTCCCGCCGCTGTGCCGCGGTCTCGTGGTGCTGCCCGTCGGTGAACGGCTCGTCGTGCGGGCGGCCGACCGCCGCCATGTCTTCCGGGGCCGGGCCGCGACCACCCTGTTGCCCCGGCTGCTGCCGCTGCTGGACGGGACCCGTTCCGTCGCCGCGCTGGCCGACGCATCGGGCGTTCCGGAGCGGCACGTCGACCGTGTGCTGGAGGCGCTGCGCGACCGCTCGCTGCTCGACCTGGTGCCGGCGGCGGCCGACGCGTCCGTGCCCGACCCCGTCCTCGATCACCACGCGGGGTCCCTCGACGGGAACGGCGGCCACCCCGGCACCGGCGCGCTGCTGGGCGCCCTCGCCGAGGTGGCGGTGCGGGTGGTGGGACCGCCCTCGCTCGCCCCGCGCATCGCCGCCGACCTGCGGGAGAGCGGGCTGCTCCGGGCGCTGGCGGGACCGGTGGACCGCCCGGCCCTCGCGGCGCTGCGCGAAGCGTCCAGGGCGCTGGCCGTCGTCGTCGAGGACCCGGCCGACCCGGAGCTGACGGAACGCGTCGTCGCCCGCTGCGGGCCCCTCGGGGTGCCCGTGCTGCGGGCCGCCGCCTACCCGGAGAGCGTCGAGATCGGTCCGCGCTTCCTGCCGGGGCACGCCGCGTGCCCGGCCTGTCTGCGGCGGGCCAGGGCGGCGGCGGGCCGCGCGCCGGACGCCGGCGGGGACCCGGTCGCCGACGAGCTGCTCGTCGGGCTGGTGGGGGCCGAGGCCCTGGCGCTGGCCGCCGGCGCGGCGGCGGAGCGGGCCATGGCGGTGACCACCGTCGATCTGGCCACCTTCACCATCGAGCGGCATCTCGCCGTTCCGGAGCCCGACTGCCCGTGCGACGACATCGGCGGCGCCGGAACGGAACCCGACCTGGTCGACGTGCAGTTGTGGGCGGCCACCCCGGCCGCCGGACCCGCGCTGCGCCCCGGGACCCCGACCCGCGCCTTCCGGCGGCTGGCGCGGGAGCTGACCGGAGAGCGCCCGGCTTATCACAACCGGCCGAGGCGGCTGTTTCCCACCGCCGAACTGCCGCTGCCCGCAGGGGCGTTCGGCGCGGAACGGCCCGAGGGCGGCGCCCGGCTGGACGGCACCGTGCTGGCCGACCTGCTGATGCGGGCGGCAGGGAGGCGGCAGGCGCCCGGCGACCCGCCGGGGCCGCGCTGGACGCCCAGCGGCGGGAACCTCGGCTCGGTGGAGCTGTATCTGGCCACGGCGGGGACGTCGGCGACGTTCGGCCTGCCGGAGCTGCCGGGGACGCTCTTCCGCTACGACGACCTCGGGCACGCCCTGGTCGCGCTGCGGGCCGAAGGCGTGCCGCTCTCCGTTCCGCTGGCGGAGACCGACCTGCCGGCGGAGGGCACGGAGGCCCTGCTGGTGTGCGTCGCCGCCCATGCCCGGGTGGCGCTCAAGTACCAGGGCTTCGCGCACGGTCTCTGCCATCTCGACGCCGGCTGCGCCACCACCCAGATCGCCGCGGTCGCGGGGGCGCGCGGGCTGGGGCTGCGGTTCGCCTCCCATTGGACCGAGGGCCTGGCCGAGCTGCTCGACCTGATCCCCGACCGGCAGTACGTGACGGCCGTCGCCGGCCTGCGAGGAGGAGAACCGTGCCCCTGATCCCCGCGTCCCAGGCCGCCGAGGCGCTGACCGAGGCGGTGCGCCGCCGGGACCCCGTCGGGCCCCGGCCGGCGGGCGGCGGCGAGGAGAACGCGCCCGCGCCGGCGGCCGGGTGGGCCGTGGGGCTGGCGGAGGTGCTGGCCGGGCGCCGCTCGGTCCGCGCGTTCGGGCCCTCGCCGCTGGAGCCAGGGCCCCTGTGGGAGGCGCTCGCGGTGGCCGCCGCCGACCAGCGCCGGCAGTGGCCGGCCGCGCGCCACGGCGACGCGGGGCTGCGGCTGCTGGTCGCGGCCCGACGCGTCACGGGGGTGGCCGAGGGGTTGTACGAGGGGGCGCCCGACGGCGCGCCGCTCGCCGAGGCGCCCGACGGGCTCGCGGAGGACTACGCCGACGCCCCGGCGCTCGTGTTCGTCTGCGGCGGCGGCACGGCGAACGCGCCCCGTGCCACCCCCGAACTGCTGGTGCGCGCCGGGGCGTTGGGGTACGCGGTCTGGCTGGCCGCCAGGACGCGGGGGCTGGAGTGCTCCGTCTACGGCGCCGCGCACGCCGGCGTGCGGCGGGTCGCCGCGCGCGCCAGGCCGGGCGCCCGGCACCTGTTCACGGTCGCCGTCGGCCACCGGGCGCGATGACGGCGCCCCCGAACGCCCAGGCCGCCCCGAACGCCTCGGCCGCCGAGCCCGGTGTCTCCGGGGTGGCCGTGCTGCGCCAACTCCTGGGCAGGTTCCGGCCGTACCGCGCGCGGTGCGCCGGGATGTTCGCCCTGGCCCTGGTGGCCGTCGTGCTGAGCGTGATGTCACCGCTGCTGCTGCGGCGCGTCGTCGACGAGGCGCTGCCGGAGCGCGACGTCCCGCTGCTGGCCACCCTGTGCGGCGTCATGCTCGCCCTCAGCCTGGTCGCCAGCGTGCTGGTGGTGGCCCAGACCGCCCTCGCCAACTGGGTCGGGCAGCGCGTCACCGCCCTGCTGCGCGCCGAGATCCACGACCGGGCCCGCTCCCAGCCGCTGCCGTTCTACACCGAACGGGGGCAGAGCGAGATCCAGGCCCGGCTGGTCAACGACGTGGACGGGGTGGACCGGTTCCTCACCGGCACGGTGCAGCGCTGGCTCTCGACGGTGCTGTCGCTGCTGGCGATCGGTGGGGCCATGCTGGTCGTCGAGTGGCGGCTGGCGCTGCTGTGCGTGCTGATGGCCCTGGGGCTGGGCCTGGTCAACAACCGCTTCGCCCGCCGCCGCAGGGCGCTGGCGCGCGACCGGCAGCGGCTGCTCACCACGGTGCTGCGGCACGTGGCCGAGGATCTGTCGCTCTCCGGGGTGCTGCTGGGGCGGACCCTGCGGCGCACCCGTTGGCAGCGGACGCGGTTCCTGGACGTCTCGGAGGAGATCCGCGAGGTGACCTACCGCCAGCGGATCACCGGGATGTCCGCGCAGGTGCTGATCGGGTCGTCGTTCGCCGCCCTGCCGCCGTTGATCTTCCTCGCCGCCGGGACGCTGGGCTCCGGGGTGACCGTCGGCTCCGTGGTGGTGCTGATCATCCTCCAGGGGCGGCTCTCCCAGCAGATCCAGGAACTGCTGCGGCTGAGCGGCCAGTTCCAGGCGTCGCTGGCGATGTTCGAACGGGTGCAGGAGTTTCTCGACCTGCCGGCCGGGGAGGTGGAACCCACCGCGCCGGGCGCCAGGCGCGCGGGGGCGCCGCCGGCCGTGCGGCTGCGCGGCGCCGCGCACGGCTATCCCGGCGCCGGGCGGCGCGCGCTGGGCCCCGTCGACCTGGACTTCCCCGCCGGTTCGACCACGGTGGTGATGGGCCGCAGCGGCTCGGGCAAGAGCACCCTGGCGCTGCTGCTCGCCGGGCTGCTGCCGCCCGACGAGGGCAGCGTCGCCCTCGACGACGGCACCGACCCCCGGGCGGCCGTCACCCTGATCCCGCAGCAGACCGCGCTGCTCAAGGGGACGCTCAGGGAGAACCTGCTCTTCGCCCGCGACGGCGTCCCCCCGGCCGCGCTCGACTGGGTGCTGGCCGCCGTCCGGCTGGACACCGTGGTCGCCCGGCTGCCCGAGGGGCTGGACACGCAGCTGGGCGCCGAGGGCCTGCGGCTCTCCGGCGGGGAACGCCAACGCCTCGCCGTCGCCCGCGCGATGCTCGCCGACGCCCGGGTGCTGGTCGCCGACGAGATGACCAGCTCCCTCGACCACGAGACCGCCGAACAGGTCACCGCCGCGCTGCGCGCCCACTGCCGGAACCGGACGCTGGTGCTCGTCGCCCACCGGCTGCCCACCATGGCGCCCGACGACCGGATCGTGGTGCTGGACGAAGGGCGGGTCGCGGAGGCCGGCACCCACCTGGAGCTGGTGGCCCGCGGCGGCTACGCGCGGCTGACCGGCTCGCCCGCCCCGCGCGGGGCCGAAAAGGCGGTGGTGCCCGGCGGCGGGCGCGGGTAGGCAGTCCCTTGGGGCCCGAACGCCCCGGCGTTTGTGAACGGACCACCGCCGCCGAGAAGTTGGGGATGAGCCGACGATGCTGACCGACCTCACCGACCGCCTGCCGACGCCCGAGGAGGCGCTGCCGGGACGCACCGAGCGGATGTACTCCGTTCCCGAACGGCACCGGGTGCTCGGCACGCCGCTGCTCGGCCCGTACCCGGCGGAGTGCGAGATCGCGGAGTTCGCGCTCGGCTGCTTCTGGGGCGCCGAGCGGCGCTTCTGGCGCACCGAGGGGGTGTGGACCACGCTGACCGGCTTCCAGGGCGGGCCGACGCCGCACCCCATCTCGGAGGAGGTCGCCACCGGCCGCACCGGTCACGCGGAGACGGTGCGGGTGGTCTTCGACCCGGCCCGGGTCTCCTACCGCGCCCTGCTGCGGGTCTTCTGGGAGGGCCACGACCCGACGCAGGGAATGCGCCAGGGCAACGACATCGGCACGCACTGCCGCTCGTTGGTCTTCCACCGCTCCCCCGCCCAGCGCGAGGCGGCCGAGGAGACCCGCGACACCTACCGGAGGATCCTCGCCGACGCCGGCTACGGCCCGGTCACCACGGAGATCGTCGCCGAGGCCGACTTCCCGTTCTACCCGGCCGAGGAACGGCACCAGCAGTACCTCGACCGCCACCCCCGCGGCTACTGCGGCCTCGGCGGCACGGGCCTGCCGTTCCCCGTCGACTGAACCGGCCCCGTTCCTCTTCTCGCCCCGAGCCCCCGCCCGGCCCCACCCGGCCGCCGGGGGCTCTCGCGTCTCCCACGCGCCGGCCGCTCTGCCCGTGGCAGATCTGCCGCGGGCCGAGATTCCTTCCGCGGCGGGGTGCCGCCGCGGAAGGTGGGTCCCGAGGGCGACGCCGGCGGGACGGCCGGCGTCGCGGGAAGCGGAGGAAGAGGAGGTTCCGTGTGACGACCGCACCGGTCACCGCGTCCGAGGGCGAGACCCAGGCGACGCGGTTCGACGACGACCTGAACGCACGGCTGCTGACGCAGCGCGTCGTGTTCCTCGGGACGCAGGTCGACGAGGTCTCGGCCAACCGGGTCTGCGCACAGCTGCTGCTGCTGTCCGCCGAGGACCCGCGCAACGACATCAGGCTCTTCATCAACAGCCCCGGAGGCTCGGTCTCCGCCGGGCTGGCGATCTACGACACGATGCGGCTCATCCCCAACGACGTGGCCACGTTGGCCCTGGGAATGGCCGGCAGCATGGGCCAGTTCCTGCTCACCGTGGGGGCGCGCGGCAAGCGCTACGCGCTGCCGAACGCGCGGGTGATGATGCACCAGCCGTCCGCCGGCATCGGCGGCGCCACGGCCGACATCGCGATCCAGGCGGAGAACCTGGAGCACACCAAGCGGACGATCGAACGGATCACCGCCGAACACACCGGCCAGAGCGAGGAGACGATCGCCAGGGACGGCGACCGCGACCGCTGGTTCACGGCCGAGGAGGCCAGGGAGTACGGGATGGTCGACCGGGTGGTGGCCTCGCTGGCCGACATCCGGCCGGACTCGCAGCGCAGGACGGGGTTCTGAGATGGGCCAGTACACGATTCCCACCGTGGTCGAACGCACCCCCAACGGGGAACGCGCCTACGACGTCTACAGCCGACTGCTCTCCGACCGGGTCATCTTCCTCGGCACGGAGATCGACGACGGGGTGGCCAACGTGGTCATCGCGCAACTTCTCCACCTGGAGTCCTCCGCCCCGGAGCGGGAGATCTCGATCTACCTCAACTCCCCCGGCGGATCGCCCACCGCGCTGATGGCGATCTACGACACCATGTCGTTCGTCAACGCGCCGATCGCGACCTACTGCGTCGGCCAGGCCGGCTCGACGGCGGCAGTGCTGCTGGCGGCCGGGGCGCCCGGCCGGCGCGCGGTGCTGGAACACGCGCGGGTCCTCCTCGGCCAGCCGGCCAGCGGCGGGCAACGGGGAACGGTCGCTGACCTCGCCATCCAGGCGAAGGAGATGCTCCGCATCCGGCGCCAGGTCGAGGAGGTCCTGTCCCGCCACACCGGCCACGACGTGGAGTCCCTCCGCGCCGACATGGACCGCGACAAGGTCTACACGGCCGAGGAGGCCGTCTCCTACGGCCTCGCCGACCACGTCCTGCGCTCACGCTGACCCCACGGGACCGCTGCGCGGCAACCCACCTCACCGGTGCGGACCACAGTCACGTGCGGCCCGCCACCCATGCACCGCGCAGTTCCCCGCGCCCCTGACGGGGCCCGACCCCACCGACAAAGAAACCCGCACCTCACGGCGAACGCCCACCCCCACAAGGGGCGCGAGGAACTGCGCGAGCAACCCACCACCGGGCTCACGCCGACAACCCACCCACCCACCAAGCTCCGTAGTCGACCAACCCCCGCCACACATGCACCGCGCCGTTCCCCGCGCCCCCAAACAAGCCGCCCACGGCAGTGCAGGGGCGCGGGGAACTGCGCGAGCAACCCACCACCAGGCAGCAGACGACAAAAGGCCCGCCACAACGACGGCGCGTGGTCACCCGCACCCCCCGGAGGGGTTACGCGGCGAGCAGCAACGCCCCGCCGTCCCCGTGCGGCGCACGGCCGTGCGCCGCACGGCGCACGGCCGCCAGCGAGGTGGCGCGGCCGTCGGACGGCCGCTCCGCGGCCGGCCGTTCGCCGGCCAGCCGGTGCTGCGCCAGCGCCAGCAGGTCGGCGAGGTCCAGGCCCAACGCCCGGGCAGCCGCCGCCAGCACCTCGGACGAAGCCTCCTTGCGTCCGCGCTCCACCTCGGAGAGATACGGCATCGAGATCCGCGCCGCGTCCGCCACGTCCTTCAACGTCCGCCCGCGCGCGAGACGTTCGCGCCGCAGCACGTCGCCCACGAGGTCCCGCCACAGCGGCTCGCGGACGGGCGGCCCGTCGGTCCTTCGAGGCCCTCGGGGCTCGTTCGGCACCGGGCGCAGTCGTACGCGGCGGTCGTCGGCACGGATCGGCTCGGGTGCTCGGCTGCTGCTCACCGTCCCAGACTAGGAGCGGGACCCGCCCCACGACCCCACCCGACGTTCCGCCCCTCGCGAAAGGGCTGGCCGCCCGGGCCGCACCGACCACCCACCCGCCGCCAGCGGCTACCCGTGTGCCCGCACCCCGTCCAGCATGCGCAGCAGCGCCGCGGTCGTGTCCTCCAGCGCCTCCGGGCCCTCGCCGGAGGAGGCGAGCCACAGCGCCGCCTCGTTCATCGCGCCCGACAGCAGATGGGCCAGCGGCGGCACGGGCTGCGGTGCCAGCGTTCCCTCCTCGACCAGCGCGGCCAGCGACTCCTCCAGATGCCGCGCCGACGCCGCCTCGTCCATCGCCCGCCAGGCGTTCCAGCCCAGCACCGCCGGCCCGTCGACGAGCATGATCCGGTCGATCCCCGGCGCGGTGGCGGCGGCGAGGAACTCCCGGCAGCCCACCGTCAGTCGGGACCACTCGTCGTCGTGGGCGTCGGCCGCCGAGGCGACCCGTGCGCCCACCTCCTGCTGTACCTCGTCGAGCACCGCCCGGAAGAGGTCGGTCTTGCCGCCGGGGAAGTGATGGTACAGCGCCCCCTTGGTCACCCCGGCCGCGGCCACCAGCTCCGCGAGGCCGACGTCCGCGTAGCCGCGCCCGGCGAACAGCGTTCTGCCCTCGCGCAGCAGCGCCCGCCTCGTCTGCTCCCGCTGCCGTTCCCTGACGCCCGCACCCGCGCCCGCACCCGCGTCTGACCGCGCCATCGCTCTCCCCTCCCCTTTGACATACCGACGGTACGCCGAATACGCTCCCGACACCACTTGACATACCGACGGTATGTCAACATCGAGAGGGGTTGCCTCATGGGCCTGACCAGCCTTTACGCCGTGATCTGCACGGAACGACCCGCCGAGTCCCGGGACTTCTACACCGGGCTGTTCGGCTTTGAGACGACCTTCGACGCGGACTGGTACGTCAGCCTGCGCCACCCGGACGGCGGCCACGAGTTGGCGCTGCTGGACCCCTCCCACCCCACGCTCCCCGCCGACTACCGCGCCACCGCACGCGGCCTGCTACTGAACATGGAGGTCGAGGATGTGGACGCGGAGTGGGAGCGACTGGTGGTCGGCGCCGGGCTGCCGGCCGTTCTGCCGCTGCGCAGCGAGGAGTTCGGGCAGCGGCACTTCATCGTGGCCGACCCGAACGGCGTGCTGATCGACGTCATCACGCCGATCCCGCCCACCGGCGAGTTCGCCGCCCAGTACCGCCCCTGAGCACGGGCGCACGGGAGCACGGAAGCACGGGGCACGGGAGCACGCCGAAAGGACCCGTCGCCCCGCCGGACCCGGGGCGGGCCGACGAGGCGACGGGGTGGATGGGCGCGCGAACGGAACGGAACGGGGTCAGCCGAAGTTCACGTCGCTGCAGATGTAGTACGACTGGTCGGAGTGCGACGCCTGCCAGATCGTGTACACGAGGTGGTGGCCGCTGCGGCCCGGCGCCGAGACGTCGACCAGCATGTGGGAGTTGGGCTCCAGGCGGTCGGTCTCGGCGACCAGTTCGAGGTCGCCCCAGCCCAGCGCCTCGGTGGTCGGGTCGAAGCCCTGCTCCGTGACGTAGACCAGCATGTAGTCGGCGCCGTGCAGCGCCTGGTCGTGGAGGTCGACGGTGAAGTCCGTACCGACGTCGGTCGTCTTCCAGTCACCCGGGGTGTCCATCGCGGCGTAGCGGCCGTCGCCGGTCAGGCCGGCGCTGCACAGCTGGCCGTCGGGGATGGCGCCCTGGTGGTCGCCGGCGACGCCCTCGCGGTAGAGGCCGTTCCAGTTCCACATCGCGTTGGTGTCGGCCTGCCAGGCCGCCCAGCACATCGGGTCCTCCTGCTCCATGGCCGGGTTCTGGAAGTCGTCGCCCCAGCGGTCCCAACAGCCGTAGTTGCGCGAGGGCGGGTCGATCACCGAGCCGTGCGCCGAGGCGCCGCCGGCCCAGGGGACCAGCAGCAGCATCGCCACGGCCGAGACCATGCCCACCACGCGCGCCGCCCAACGTCGCCCGGTCCGGGCTCCGGCGCCGCCGCCTCGTTCTCGGTTCATCCTCTGGTCGCCACCTTCCGTCGTGGGGGGGGTGCGCGAGGGAGTGCGGGAGCGCTCCCATCGGTTGACCTGGGCGTTACCCATGGACATGTCACCGAAACCGAAGCGACAACGTTCGACACGTTCGCGAACGACTTCGACAGCGAGCAATCGTTTTCCGCTCCCAGCGGGCGGCGACGCCCCCGCTCAGGCGGGCTGCGCACCCGGGCGGCCGGCCTCCACGTGGAAGGTGGCCACGGTCGAGATCCCTGAGCCGGGGACGGTGACCACCGGGGTGACCCGGTAACTGGCCGTCATCGCCTCGGAGTCGGCCTCGACGACGGTGTAACCCCGCTGCGAGCTGTGCCACTTCAGATGCGGGTTGACCCCGGGCGCCATCCAGGCGGCGCCGACCTCGTCGGTCGGCGAGCCGTCCTTGCCCGAGCTGATCGAGCTGCCGGCGAACTCCGTGGCCACCACCGGAGCGTCGGCGTCCGCGAAGTCCAGCGTCAGGTCGGCGACCACGGCGCGGTGGATGTCGCCGGTGACCACCACCGGGTTGGCCACGTTCCGGTCGCGCAGCCCGCGAAGGAGCCGGTCACGGGCGTCGACATAGCCGTCCCACATGTCGAGCCCGGAGGTGTGGACCGCGGGGTCGGGGTTCTGGTCGACCTGGGCGATGAGGGTCTGGTTGGCGAGCACGTTCCAGACCGCGCCCGAACCGCCGGCGCCGTCCAGCAGCCACCGTTCCTGCTCCTCCCCGAGCATCTGCCGACCCGGCGCCGAACGCTCCACGTCGCAGCCGGACTTGGTGCCGTCGCCGCAGACCTGGTCGTCGCGGTGCGAGCGGGTGTCCAGGACATGCAGGTCCAGCAGCGGGCCGAAGGCGAGCCTCCGGTACATCCGGGCCTCCGCGCCCCGGGGGCGCTGCGGCAGCCGCAGCGGCAGGTGCTCGTAGTACGCCTGGAACGCGGCGGCCTTGCGGGCGCGCCACGCCTCCGGGTCCTGGTCGGGGTAGCCGTCGGTGTCCAACTGGGCGAAGTCCCCCGCCCAGTTGTTCTCGACCTCGTGGTCGTCCCAGCTCAACACCCAGGGGAACGCCTGGTGCGCGGCCTGGAGATCGGTGTCGAGCCGGGTGAGGGCGTGGCGGTTGCGGTAGTCGACCAGGCTGAGCGTCTCGCGTTGGAACGAGGCGTCCAGCGCCAGGCCGCGCACGCCGCCGTTCTCGCCGACGCCGTACTCGTAGAGGTAGTCGCCCAGGTGCAGCACCAGGTCCAGGTCCTCGTCCGCCATGTGGCGGTAGGCGGTGTAGAAGCCCTCGTACCAGCACTGGCAGGAGGCGAACGCGAACCTGAGGCGGGCGGGGTCGCTGGGGGCGGTGCGGGTGCGGCCGACGGGGCTGATGTCGGCGCCGGCGCGGAAGCGGTAGAAGTACTCGCGTCCCGCGTCGAGTCCGGAGACCTCGGCGTGGACGGAGTGCGCGAGTTCGGGAGTCGCCTGCTCCGCGCCCCGGCGCACGCCCCGCGTGAACCGTTCGTCCTCGGCGACCTCCCAGTCGACGGTCACCACGCGTTCCGGCATCCCGCCCCTGCCGTCCAGCGCGAGGGGGTCGGGGGCGAGGCGGGTCCACAGCACGACGCCGTCCGGCAGCGGGTCGCCGGAGGCGACGCCGAAGGCGAACGGGTCGCCGGCGAACCGGGGTGCCGCCCAGGCGGAGCCGGCGCTGAAACCCGCGCCGTGCAGGGCGATTCCGCCCAGGGATGCGCCGGCCAGACCGAGGAGACGACGTCGCGTGAGTTCCATCGAGAGGTTCGCCCGTCTGTGGGGAAGTGCTGACGAGGCGCCACCTTTCTGGCCCGCCGGCCGATTTCGGCGGAGGCTCGCCTGACACTCACCGTCCCGGCGGGATGACGGGCGGACGGGCGCTCCCCCGTCGAGGACCCAACGTGAAGCCCTGGCCGGCGGTCGGGCGGCCGTGGCCGGCCGCGCTCAGGAGGACTCGGCAGCCAGCGCGGCGCGGAGCTTCGCGGCGGCGGGGGCGGCGTCGTAGCCCTCGGGGACGCCGGGGACGAGGATCACGTTGCCGCCGAGGTGGTCGGTGCGCAGCGGCAGGATCTCCCGGTAGGCGTCGGAGGCGTACCAGGCGCGGGCGGCTTCCATGTCGGGGAAGCCGATCATCACCACATCGCCGTTCCAGACGCCCTCGACGGTCTCGTGCTGGGCGTTGTGGACGAGAAAGCGTCCGCCGAAGGGCTTCATGGTGCCCTGAACGCGCTCGATGTACTCGGCGACCTCGGGGTGCTGCTCGCCGGAGAGCAGATGGGCGATCGCGTAGGCGGTCATGGCGGAGCCTCCGTGGTGGTGCGGTTCTCCGGGGCGCTCCCGGGTACGGCTCCATCCTGTGCGGCGGGCGCCGCCACGTCGATGACCTCGGAGGTCATGACGGCGCCCGGCCTCGCTCCGCCCCGGGGCGTCAGCCCACCGGATCGGCCAGCAGCCCCCTGGCGGCGAGGTTGCTCATCAGGGAGCGGATGCCGAACGTCCAGGGTTCGGCGGTCTCGGAGTGCGTCACCACGTTGGCGAGGGTGCCCAGGCGCGGGGTGGAGATCCGCACCAGGTCGCCGAGGTGGTGGGTGAAGCCCTCGCCCGGCGCGTCGCGGTCCTGGGTGGGGGCGAACATCGTCCCGGTGAACAGCAGCAGCCCGTCCGGGTACTGGTGGAGCCGGCCGATGGTCTGCGCCACCAGGTCGACCGGGTCGCGGCTGATCTCGGAGAGCGAGCTGACGGACTCCAGCTGGAAGCCGTCCCGGCCGGTGATGGTCAGCGTGATGTCCAGGCCGCGCAGGTCGTCGAGGGTGAACTCGTCGTCGAGCAGCCGCAGGAACGGGCCGACGGCTGTCGAGGCGTTGTTGTCCTTCGCCTTGCCCAGCAGCAGCGCGCTGCGGCCCTCGACGTCACGGAGGTTCACGTCGTTGCCGAGGGTGGCGCCGACGACGCGCCCCACGGAGTCGACGGCGAGGACCAGTTCGGGCTCCGGGTTGTTCCACTCGGAACGGCTCCAGACGCCTATCTCGGCGCCCGCGCCGACGGCGGAGAGCACGGGGGCCTTGGTGAAGACCTCGGCGTCCGGGCCGATGCCGACCTCCAGGTACTGCGACCACAGCCCCTCGGCGGTCAGCACCTCCTTGGCCCTGGCCGCCTCCTCGGAGCCGGGCACCAGGTGTTCGAGCCGGCCGCCGATCGCCTCCAGCACCCGCTCCCTGACCTCGGCGGCGCCGCCCCGGTCGCCCTTGGCCCGCTCCTCGATGACCCGTTCCACCATGGAACGCACGAAGGTCACCCCGCAGGCCTTGAGCGCCTGGAGGTCGCAGGGCGCCAGCAGGTGCGGCCGGTCGCGCGCGCCGCCGAGGGTGGCGGCCAGCACGTCCTCCAGCGGGAAGGCGCGCTCGGCCGGCGCGGAACGGACGAACTCCGCGACGTCCGGCCGTTCCAGCAGCTCGCTCACGGTCGGCGCGTACGGGGTGAGGTCCACGAGGCGGTCCCCACGCACGGTCACCACGCAGGGTCCGCCGACCTCCGGGTCGAAGACCCGGCCCACCAGGGTCGCCCGGTCGGCGTCCTCCGGCAGCAGCGGCGGCAGCAGCGCGGTCAGCTCGACCGGGCCGGGGTCGACCTCGCCGGGAACACCCTCGGTCGACGTTTCCGGCGCGACCGGCGCGACCGGCGCGACCGGCTCGGACACCTGGCGGGCGGGCGGGACGGTGTCCTGGTTCGGGGACAGCGAGTCGGTCATGGCGTGGATTCCCCTGGCTTTCGTGCTCGGTGCTGCGTGCTCGGCGCCCGGTGCGGGTGTGCCCTCGGGCTCCCGGCTCACCTTCCCCGGGAGGGCGGTCGCCAGACACCTCGACCGCAGTTAAGCAGCGCTTGAACGTCGGCGACAGAAGGTTTCACTGGTGCTTTGAGCCGCTCGTCGGTGATTCTGAGCACATGATCACAACAGGAGCCGTGGCCGGTGTCGCCGCCGTCGCGCTCGGGATGGTGCTGACCCCGGGGCCGAACATGATCTACCTCGTGTCGCGCTCCCTCACCCAGGGGCGGACGGCGGGTCTGGTGTCGCTGAGCGGGGTGGCGCTGGGCTTTCTCATCTACCTGACGGCGGCCAACCTCGGCCTCTCGGTCGTCTTCGCCGTCGTCCCCGGCCTCTACCTCGCGGTCAAGCTCGCCGGCGCCTGCTATCTGGGCTGGCTGGCCTGGCGGACGCTGCGCCCGGGCGGGACCTCGGCGTTCACCCGCCGCGACCTGCCGCCCGAGTCGGCGCGGCGGCTCTTCGGCATGGGTCTGTTGACCTGCCTGCTCAACCCGAAGATCGCGCTGATGTATCTCTCGCTGATCCCGCAGTTCGTGGACCCGGAGGCGGGTCACGTGATGGCGCAGGGATTTCTGCTCGGCGGCGTCCAGGTGCTGGTCGGGGTGGCGGTCAACGGGATGTTCGTGCTCGCCGCGGGCGCGATCGCGGCCTTCCTCGGCCGGCGCCCCGGCTGGCTCGCGGCCCAGCGCTACGTGATGGGCGGCGTCCTCGGCGCCCTCGCGGTGCACCTCGCGCTGGACAACAACCGCCCCACGCGTCCGGCCTAGCCGGCCGGTTCCCGACGCCCCCGCGAGGCGGGGCCTCATCACGGCGGCCGGCAGGCGGCCCGGGGACGCGGTGCCTCCGGGCCGGGAGCCAGACGACCACCGTCCCGCACCGGCAAGGTGGGTAGTCGGCCTCGCCGAACACCCGCTTGCCCGCGCAGTTCCCCGCGCCCCCTCCCCGCCGGCTACCGCCTGAGGACACGACGCACCAGCGGCGGAGCAGGGGACGACCACCGTCCCGCACCGGCAAGGTGGGTAGTCGGCCTCACCGAACACCCGCTTGCCCGCGCAGTTCCCCGCGCCCCCTTCCCCGCCGGCTACCACCTGAGGACACGACACATCAGTAACGGAGCAGGGGACGACCACCGTCCCGCACCGGCAAGGTGGGTAGTCGGCCTCACCGAACACCCGCTTGCCCGCGCAGTTCCCCGCGCCCCCTTCCCCGCCGGCTACCACCTGAGGACACGACACATC